>CAIWCD010000001.1 GCA_903911145.1 uncultured delta proteobacterium
AGCCTGACGCGCCCGCGCCGGAATCCTCGCAGCCTGACGCGCCCGCGCCGGAATCCTCGCAGCCCGACGCGCCCGCGCCGGAATCCTCGCAGCCTGACGCGCCCGCGCCGGAATCCTCGCAGCCTGACGCGCCCGCGCCGGAATCCTCGCAGCCTGACGCGCCCGCGCCGGAATCCTCGCAGCCCGACACGCCCGCGCCGGAATCCTCGCAGGACACAACTGCCCCGCAAGTTGTCGGGCGCATCGAGCTCGATCCGGATGACGGGTCGCCTCAGAACGCAAACTCCTACCAGGTGCCGACCTCCGCCAAGCTGACGCTTGCGTGGACTTCGACGAACGCCGCCAGCGTGAAGATCTCGGGGGTCGGAGACGGATTGCCGGAGAGCGGCTCCGCGGCCATTGCCACGGAGGAGGCGAGTTACTCACTGGTCGCGGTCGGAGCTGACGGAACCGAGTCGGTCGCGTCGGTTATCTCCGTCAGCACCCACGAAGACGGGGCAGTGGTCTCCGGACACGCGGAGATCAGCTCTGGCGTTGCGGCGCTGATCTCATTTGCCGCGATGAAGGACGGCCAGGTCGTCACCTCCGCTGTGGTCGGCGACACGATTACACTGAGTGTCGTCGCTTCAGAATCTACGGATGAGATCTCCATCGAAGGCGCCTCTGCTGGCATCGCCGAGACGAGTGATGGACATCGGAAGGCGAGCACGACGGTCACGCTGGGCGACGCGATGAGCGGGGACTTCAACTGCGACGTCAGCGTGAATGGAGTGGTTGGCGACAGCGGAAGCGTACATGTCGACATCGGGGCCGCGCCGTGGGCGAACAATGGTGAGACGACGTCCAGCACGCCTCCGGAAATGGGAGCGCCTCCAGCCGACGGCACGCCGCCAACGAACACGCCCGAAGCTCCGCCAGTCGCGGCGGACGGAGGCGGAGCGGTAGAGAAGAGGGAGCCGCCCGAACTGGAGTTGGTGCTGGTTGATTCGGAAGGTGGGCAACACGAAGAGGAGATGGAGCTCAAGCCAGGCCAGACAGGGCGTCTCGAGTGGACGGCGACCAACGCCACGCAAATCTTCGTCAACGGAAAGACCGTCGACGCGCAGGGGGGAATGGATATCCCCTACAACGAGAAATATGCCGAGCCGGCGGTCTCGTTCGAAGTGGTTGCCTCAAATCCGGACAACGATCCGGTAACGAAAACGGCGAAAGTGAAGATGGAGGTCGCAACGGTCGCGGCCCCTCTCGATTTCCACCAATACCTCGATTTCCCGGGCCCCAAAGGGGCGTCATACGGCTATTTCGAGGTCGAGAGCAGCGGGCTGCAGATTGAGTTTGCAGGGAAGTTCACGCCGCAGAATTCGACCATCATCGCAACCGCCGGATGGGACAACGGACTCGGACTCACGCTGTCGCACGAGTTCAAGGACGGCGCATGGAAGCTCGAGCCCAAGCTCAAGTTCCAGACGCCGATCGATGTCAGCGGCGACGACCCCGACAAGAGCAAGACCTGGGTGCAGATCAGCGGCGGGGCTGAGGGAAGCTACAGTTGGAGCAATGGATTCGCGGTCGCGTTGGAGATCCTGCTGATCGGCCTCAAGGTCAGCAAGGAGCCCGGCGGAAAGTGGGAGCACGAAGAAGGCTCGCTCGATTGCACGGCGAACGCCAACTGGACGGGCTCGTTGACCGTTGACCTTGGAAAATTCGAGGGCACCGTCAAGGTCAGTGGCAAGCTCGGGCTCAAGCCGGAGTGGGGCGAGATCTTCAAGCAGTTGCTGGAGAAGTACGGGGAAGATCTCGCGATCGACGTGATCATCGAACTGGCGATCGACCTGAGCATGGTCGCGGGCGGCATCTTCGCCATCGTCATCGCCTTCCAGTCGATCTTCGACACGATGGAACTCGAGAGGATGCGCGACGAGACGATTCCCAAGCTCACTGACGCGACCGCTCAGGGATATTTGGACGGTGTGAATGGCAAGGAGGACGGGAAGCCAGACAGCGAGGATCCCGACATGAAGAGCGCCTACTCAGCCGGACTCGCGGCGGGTAGCAACAAGCGTGCAACGATTATCACGTATAAGTGCAGCGGAGATGCGGGCAGGTTCGACGAGTGGCTCGCGAAGAATGTGGATGAACTCACATCGCACGTCCGTGCGCAGACGAAGGAGAAGCTGCAGAAGGATATGTGGACGTATAAGGCCGATGGATATGCGGGAAGTTGGAAGCGGGTCCTTCCTGGCTCCGACGGCATGACCCAGAATGATCAGTACTATGCTTGGATATTCATCATCGGATTCGATTCGCCCAAACAGATGGGCGCCTCGTGGCACAAGCTCTGGCTCGATCATCGCGTATATAACGGGAGCGAGAGTCCCACGCTCTGGCCCGGCCGCAACGACGGGGACTGGGGCGGAAACGCCAGCGCCACGCCGTCGCAGGACAGCGCCAGCCTCGACAGCCCCAGCCCCGACAGCGCTGCGGAGGATGCCGCTCCTCCTCCGCATAGGAAGGATCTCTATATGAGCTACGAGACCCTCAAGCTGTGCGAGGCGTCGATTGACGGTCTCAAGGTCAAGCGTAAATTCGCTACGAAGGCCCAGGCAGAAGCTGCGATCAAGAAATCCCGATTAAAGGGGGGGCATTCCGTATTGCCGCTTCAGTTCACAAGTCCTGCGAGCGACGCGCTCGTGAATGCTTGCGGTGGATACACGTTCCCAATCCGAAAGGATAAGAACGGAAACCGGCTACCGGACCTGCAGCTCGATGGTTGGCTGGCGTCCAACGGAAGCCGGATGTTCGTTCTCCTATCCGACGGCTCCGGTGCTATCGCGGAAGTCACCCTTTAATCGGGCCCCGACGACGGTCATTGGTCAAGATGTCGAGCGACGCGAACCGGCCATCGCTGCGCCACGAGAGAATCAAGACCACAGAGAGATCAGCGCACCGCCCATTGGCTTTTGCCGACGCAGGCCTCCGGCGGCCTTGTCTTGCACACCGACTCCAGAGATAGTCGGGTGCGATGATCTTCCTATCAGCGGCCTCCGACCACCCCTACTATCACTGGCAAGTCGAGGTATTGATCCTCAACTTCATGCGGCTGGGGATCAACCCCAATCACATCGAGGTCGTCTTCTGTTACCAGGGTCGCGTATCCGATTCAGGCCGCGCGCTCGCGAATGCCTATCCGTTCGTGCGCGTCTTCTTCTATGAGAATACCATCGGTGATAACGGCGGATATGCTCCGCTCTGCCGCCCGCATGTCCTGGCGAAGCATTTCGATGCTTATCCCAATTTAAGCCGGGAGACGATCTTCTATCACGACACCGATATCCTTTTCCGCGCCCTGCCCGACTTCGCGCGGCTCTCGGCGGATCGACTCTGCCATCTCTCCGATACCATCAGCTATCTCGGCGCCAAGTATATCGATAGCAAGGGCGATGATATCCTCACGCGGATGGCGGATATCGTTGGTATCGAGCCGCATCTCGCCGTCGAGAACGAGCGCGATTCAGGCGGCGCGCAATATCTCCTCAAGAATATCGACGCGGACTATTGGCGGAAGGTCGAGCGCGATTGCAAGGCGCTCTATGTCTATTTCGCTGCGCGCGAAGAGGAGGAGCGCAAGTCGCTCACGCCCGAGCAGTTGAAGACGTATAATCCGATCCAGAAGTGGTGCGCGGATATGTGGGCCGTGCTCTGGAATCTCTGGGCGCGCGGGCTGCAGACGCGGGTTGAACCCAATCTATCATTCAGCTGGGCGACGAGCGCGGCGCCCGAATGGGAACGGCATACCATCTACCATAACGCCGGCATTACCGAGGATCTCAAGGCGACCCACTTCTATAAGGGTGAATTCATCCATCGCGATCCCTATGCGGCCGATTTGAGCTATGTGCGCCGCGACAACTGCAGCTGGCATTACGCACAGGCGATTCTCACCGCGAAGGAAGAGCGGAAGAAGCATCGCCGGGCCGCGGGGCAGAACGTCGAATAGCGGGAAGCAAGGGGCGCGACGCGCGCGCGGAGGGCGCGCCAGGAGGGCGAGACCCCAGCGGCGGCAGCAGCGTCGCCGGAGTGAAGTTGATCGGCGCCTGCATCGCGCCATTTTTGGATCGCCGTCGTCCCTGCCAGCTTGTGCTAGAACCCGCCGCCGATTCGCGCGCCCTCACGCGCGAAACCAATCAAGCCGCTGGAGCTTGCACACATGCTCGACGCCATTACCAAAGGGTTTCGCACCGCCAAGAACAAGCTCACGGGCAAGGCGGAGCTGACCGAAGAGAACATCGACGATGCGCTGCGCGACATCCGCGTTGCGCTGCTCGAGGCTGACGTCGAGCTGGGCGTCGCGCGGCGGTTCCTCGCGCGCGTGAAGGACAAGGCGCTCGGCGAAGTGGTGCAGGTCAAGACCGAGGACAAGAAGGGCAAGAAGTTCCAGGTCGCGCCGGGCGATCACTTCATCAAGATCTGCCACGACGAGCTCGAGGCCTTGATGGGCCCGGTCGATACGTCGCTGGTGCTGCCCAAGCCGGGCAGCGCGGGCGAGCGGCCGGCGGGCATCATGATGGTCGGTCTGCAGGGGTCCGGCAAGACGACGACGACGGCGAAGCTCGCCAACTATCTTCTCAAGCAGGGCCGCAAACCCTTGCTGGTGGCGGCTGACATCTATCGCCCGGCCGCGGTCGAGCAGCTCAAGCAGCTCGGTGCGCGCCTCGATGTGCCGGTCTTCCACGAGGAGGGCGTGCGTCCCGCCGACATGTGCAGGAACGCGCTCGCGTTCGCCGGGACGAAGAATCGCGACGTCATCCTCTACGACACCGCGGGCCGCCTCGCGATCGACGAGGAGATGATGCAGGAGCTCGAGCAGATCAAGAGCAACTGCGCGCCGGAGAATATTCTGCTCGTCGCCGACGCGATGATCGGCCAGGACGCAGTGAAGACAGCGGGCGAGTTCGATCGCCGGCTCGGGATCTCCGGCTTCATCCTCACCAAGCTCGACGGCGATGCGCGCGGCGGCGCGGCGCTCTCGATCAAGGACGTCACGGGCAAGCCGATCAAGTTCCTCGGCATGGGCGAGTCGCTCGACAAGCTCGAGGAGTTCCGGCCCGAGGGCATCGCCAGCCGCATTCTCGGGTTCGGCGACATCGTCGGCCTGATGAAGGACTTCGAGGGAGTCGTCGACGAAGAGAAGGCCGAGGAGGACGCGGAGAAGATCCTCTCGGGCAACTTCAACCTCAACGACTTCGTCGAGCAGATAAAGCTGGTGAAGAAGATGGGCTCGGTCTCCGAGCTGCTCGAGAAGTTCCCGCTCTTCGGCGAGCTGCCCGAGGGCGTGAACTTCGACGACAAGGAGCTCGGCCGCGTCGAGGCGATCATCGGCTCGATGACGCGCAGTGAGCGCGCGCACGCCGAGACGTTCTTCAAGCCGCGGCAGGACGGCATGGCGACGATCGGTCACGATCGCGTCGAGCGCATCGCAAAGGGCTCGGGCCAGCCGCGCAACACCGTGTACGGCCTGCTCGCGCGCTTCTTCGCGATGCAGAAAGTGATGAAGCAGATCGGAGGAGGGCCAGGCGGTGCAGGAATGGGACTGCTCTCGCGCCTCCCCGGATTCCGCCAGCTCGCGCAGCTCAAGGCGCTCAAAGGGATGGACCCGTCGGAGATGGCCGGAATGTTCGGTCTCCCGGAGATGGGCGGAGCGCTCCCGGCCGCTGGTGGCAAGGGTTCGCACGCCGCAGCGATGGCGCGGGCCCGCCTGATGGGATTCGGTGGTGCACCTGCGCGCGTCATCTCCGACGAGGAGAAGCGGAAGATGCGCGACAAGAAGAAGGCCGAACGCCAGAACAAGAAGAAGGCCCGCAAGAAGCGATAGGCCTTGCTGCATCTGGCCGTGAGTGGGCTCTTGTCGAGTCCGCGCGGCTCCCGTACTATTCGCCGCCTGAAAAAAATTCTGCCTCTGCAAGCCGCTCTCATTTGGAGTCACGCATGACCCGCTCGTTCCAATCCTTCTCTGCGGTCACGGCGCTCGCCGCCGCGCTCCTGCTCACCGCCTGCGGTCCTTCGACCAAACCGCCTCCGGGGTTCACGAGCTGTGCAAGCCCTGAGGTGATCTGCCTGCCTCCCGGCGGTGGAGCGGCCGCGTGCATCAACATCGCGAACGATCCGAACAACTGCGGCGGATGCGGGAACGTCTGCGAAGCGCCCGGGTTCGGCGGCACCGCGACCTGCGTGCTCGGCTCATGCACTCCCGTCTGCCCGGGCAGCGAAACGGTCTGCGGCATCGGCCCGAGCGGCCACGCGGGCCGTTCGCTCAGCGACGATGCAGGAGTGTCCGATGCGGGCACCTCGGACGCCGGCGCCTCGGATGCTGGTGCGGGCACCGGCTCGACCACCGTCGCGACACTCGTCTGCATCGACACCGCGACCGACCCGAACCACTGCGGCGAGTGCGACACCCGCTGCCTCGACACGCAGGTCTGCCACGCCGGCGCCTGCGTGCCTGCCGGCATCCCCGGCCAGGGCGCGACCGCATGCGGAACCCAGGCCGACGGCGGCGTCATCTACAAGAACCTCGAGATCGATCCGCTCAACTGCGGCGCCTGTGGGAACGCCTGCGCTGCGAACGAGATCTGCCTCGGCGGCGCGTGCGATCCGTGCGGGTTCGAGGCCTGCAACAACACCTGCGTCGACCTCAACACCGACCCGAACAACTGCGGCGCGTGCGGAGTCGCGGTGGCCGCGGGCGGTTCGTGCAACAACGGCAAGCCCTGGACGGTGCCGGTCGTCTCGATCGCGACGCCGACGACACTGACGCTCTCGGCGCCGCTGATCCCCGCGGGCCTCCCGACCATCGGCGTCACTGTCGAGTCGGGCGTGCGACTCGCAAGCGTCCAGGTCGTGGCTGTCCTCTCCGTCTTCACGAACAACAACACGACGCTCACCGTCACCACCAGCAACCCGCTCAAGCTGCAACTCACCGGCGACGCGAACGTCTCGCCGACGACCTGGTCCTTTCCCTGGAACACGAGCGACCTCGGGCAGGGGCTGACGATTGCGTCGACGCTGGTGAACAACGCTCCTTCCGGCTCGGTGAACGGGCCGATGACAGCGATCCCGGCAACTCCGAACGGGGGCACGGCCGCGAATGTCAAGCTGACGTTCACTGCGTTTGACGAGCAGTACATGGCCGGCCGCTCGGATGCCGCGAGCCACGAGTCCGTTGCGCTCGTCGTGAACAGCAACGTCGCAACCGTGCAGACGTTCACCAGCCAGCCGCTCGCGCCCCCGACCATGGAGACTCCGGCCCGCGCCCTCGCGACGGGTTCGTGGGTTCCGCTCAACGGCGCGCCTATCACCATCCACCAGTCGCTCGCCACGACGTCGACGCTGAGCACGTTGACGCCTTCGAACATCGTTGGCGTGGAGTTCCACTCGATGGTCACCGCGCAGGACGTAACGCTCGGAGGAACCAACTCGGTGATCCCGATCAGCAACACCGGCCCCGCGGCGATCACCGTGAATCCGAATGACCTCGGCGTCGGCGTGCGCACCATCCAGGCGAAGCTGGTCGATATCTTCGGCAACCGCCTCGTCGGCGGCCCGACCGTCACGCTCACGGTCGGCGACGTCCGCACAGCGCCCGGAACGCTCCCGGTACTCGCGCACGGCACCGATGGCATCGACGCGATCTGGATGTATTCGCCCAACGTCGCGTCGGCGGCCTGCGGGACGGTCGCGCCGATCTTTGCGCAAGACGCGACGAAGACTGCGGCAGACCCGACCAAGGTTGGCTCCGCGATCGGAACGGCGAGCTACTGCCTCGGCAAGGAGCTGGTCGAGACGTTCGAATCGAGCGGCGTGTTCGGCATTCGCGCGGACGGCACCGGCATCGATCGGCTCGACGCGATGAAGCCACCCGCAACGACTCCCTACATCGCCGCGCCGCAGGGCGTGACGTTTGCGAACATCGAGTCGAGCAGCATCAGCGGGCAAGCGCTCGCGGTCGAAGACACGACAGGAAGCCCCTGGTACGCGATCGCGGGCGCGGATGGTGGCGACGCAGCGCCCGAGCAGATCGCCGATGCGGGCGCGGTCGTCCCGGTCGCGTCGTTCACGGGCACCCCGGCCGCAAGGTTCACCGCGAGCAGCTCCGGTGCGCTCTGGGGCTGGGTCCGCTCGACACCAGCGAGCAGCACCCAGTACCAGCTCGCGCTCTTCCATCCTGCGATCGGCAACGCCGGGGCGCACATCAAGAGCTACGCGGCAGCGGCCTCTTCGACGCCGACTGCAATGACTGTCTTCCCCGGCGGCGAATACGTCTGGCAGGAGACGACGAACACGGGCGTGATCTCGCTTGGCGCGGGACGCTTCGATGGCGTCAATCCTCCGGTCGATGTCACGAACGGCAGCTTGACCGTTGCGGGAACGGCGGCCACGTACGCGGGCGATGCATTCCCGGTTGGATACAAGGCGACGACCGGCATCGCCAGCAACAGCGCGGGCGGATTCTTCGTGCCGAAGGCGGGCGTGATCGTTGGGTACACGCCGTCGGCGACAACCACGACCGCGACGATCAACCCGGCCGGCCGCGCGAATCGGAACACCGCCGCGGTCGTGCCCGCGGGCAACGAGATCATCGAGATCGATCTGACCGGCGCCACCGCGAAGATCTACCAGCCGCTGCAGATGAACCTGAATACGACCAACGCCAGGCCGCTCGTCGGCAACCTCGGCGCAGTCGCATCGCGTTGGGGCGTCTCGACGTTCACCGTGAGCGACGATCAGACCAAGGTGCTCTTCGTCACCTCCGACCCGGTGACGGGCGGGCCGAACACGTTCAGCGTGCACCTGCTCGATCTGGCGACTGGAACGCAGACGCAGCTCTTCACCTCGCCCTATCTCGATCAGACCGGCGGGTTGGGAACGCCGCACTTCCTCCACGGAATGAACAGCTACGCAGCGCTGCCGCAGACGACGTCGCCGATCGCCATCTGGGGAGAGGTGCTGCCGGTCGCGACCCCCGGCGCGGGCTCAACCGAGACGACGTTTGAGCGGCTCTACTACGCCAACTACTCGGGCAGCACGGTGACGCCCGTCCAGATCAACCAGCTGGCGTTCGCGTCGATCGGGAACAAGGGAGCCTTCGCGCAGCTCGCGGCGGAGAGCGTGACGGCCAATGCGATCTTCTTCCTCGGAGAGGACGGCAGCGGCGAATTCTCGCTCTTCAAGCAGACCTTCGATGGCTCGGCCTCAGCGCAGCGCCTCGTGCAGGGCGTGACCAACTGGCAGCTGCGCGAGGACGTCGCGCGCCAGATCGTGCTCCGCTCGGACGGAACGATCCTGGCCGGTTCGCTGAGCGGCGGCGCGGCACTCTCCACGCTCTACAAGGGAGACTCGGGCGCAGAGCTCAACGTGTCGCTGATGCCGCTGGCGGGTTTGACGCCGGACGGAAACCACGCGTGGGCGTTGGTGCACGTGGGAGAGCTCTATATGGGAAATACACAGCTCCTCCAGAGCACGCTCCTCTCGTTCGATCTGGCAAGTGCATCGTTGACGCGCACCGATTGGGGCGAGACGATCAACCAGGTGATGCAGGCATCGGGTCCTTACCTGGTCTCGATTGGCAGCACTGCTTCGACGATCTATGGAATCGATCGCGCGTCGATGAACGAGGATATGCCGCGGGCTTTCAGCGCGGCGGCGGCGACGGGCGCGACCAATCACAGCGAGCTGAAGCTCTCTGTCGTCGGCTCCCGCTCCAATGGCCAGACGCGGGTTTCTCTCGACCTGAATGAGGCGATCTTCGAGCCGCTCGGCGTCGACGTGACGGCGGACGTAACGACGGCGCAGTTCTATTCCTCCGAAGCGGCAATCACGAGCCAGACCTCGGGCCGCGTGCAGCCGGACGCCCCGATCTATGGGCCGATGCACCTGCCGCAGTGGGAGATCGCCGAGATGAACGGCTCGGGCATCTTCAAGCAGTTCGGCGGCGCGGCGTTCCACCCGTTGATCAACATCGCGGCTGGCGGGACCATCAGCGCTCAGCAGGCCCGGTTGACGCCCGACTTCAGCGAACTGCTCGGAGGGTTCACCAACAGCGTGACCGGTTACGGCTACGTGATGAAGCTGCCCGGCATCGGGTCGACGCTTCCGACGCCCGCGCCGCAGTAGTCCGCGCGAGCAGTTGCTCCAGTTCGAGGCCGCCGCGGGGAGACTCGCGGCGGCCTCTTTTTTTGCCCGGACGCGTGGGTGTCACCTCGGGCCGCGATGGAACAACGGGCGTCGCAGGGTGAGCCGGCGTGAACGGCACATTGCCAGAATCAGAATACCAAGCAGCGCCAGAACCGTCGGCTCGCTGCTCGAGGAACACCCTCCCCCGCCCGGGCGCGCGCTGGTTAACTGATACTTAATCGTCGCCGGTGTCAGGGTAACGCCATCGATGGTGCCCGTGATCTGATCCGTCCCGCTCCTCACCGAGGTGAGCTGCGAGACGAACGTGCCCGCAAAGTTCGTCGTCCCGGTCGCCGGCAAGAGCTTGCCCAGCCTGGCCGAAAGAGTGACCTCGCGATCGTGCGCCGCCTCTCCGCAGGTCGTCATTCCAATGACCGACACCGTAGCTGCAGCGATCCCATCTGGCGACAGGACCGTCTTATCGAGCTGAAATCCACTATGCGCGGGATCAATCGCCGGGCACGTGAACGTCACCGTCAGATCGGAAGGGCCAACGGCCACGCCATTGGCGAAGACGCTGACGGGAATTGGATTCGGGCTACACGCGAATGCCGTAAACGACCCGACAAAGGCGTCGCCAACGCGGGTGAATGTCCCGATTGCCAGCGCTCCCGCGGCACTGTCGAGACTGACCGCGCCGTCGCCACCGAGCGGCTGTCCCGCGGCATCGCGCGGCACCACCGTGATCTGCACCTGGTCGCGGCTCTCATCGTCGCAGCGCACCACCGTCGTCGCCGACAGCGCGACACTCGTCTTCTCCGGCGAGACCGGCGCGCAACTCACCGCAATGGTCAACGGCGCCTGAAGCAGAATGCGATTCACCTGCGCCGTTACCTGAATGCTCGTGCCAACGGCAAGACAACTCGTAGCCGATAGTTCGGCGGTATAGGTGCCGTCGCCCTGATCGACCACCGCCGTCACCTGCGCGGGGCTCGGCGCGCTCATCGCGACGCCGGTTAATCCCGCACCGATTGCATTGCCGCACGAATCGCGCGGCGTCAGCGTCAGATGCGCAACTCCGTCGAGGCTTTCAATCGTCGGCGTCGAACTGACAAGCGTGCTCTGCGTGGCATCGAGCGGGCCAGTCAGAATCGTCAGCGATTGAGTCGCGGCATTCGCCAATGCGGATTGCGAAGCGGTTGTCTGGAACGTCTCGACAACCTGGTCGCAGACCGTAACCGTCGCACTGCCGTTGCTCGCGAGCGAGCCGCTGATCGACTGGGCAGGCAGGGATCCCTGCAGTTCACCGAGGCTCGTCTGCGTGATCTGCGCCGCACCGCCAGTGGCGAGCTGAATATTGCCGAATGAATTGGATACGCGATTCCCCGCGCCATCCACGAGTTGAAGATTCAGATCGCGGCATCCGCAGGTGTAGCTCGTTGAACCCTGCGGCGTGAACACCAGCGCGACGGGCGCTCCCGCCTGCACGACAATCCCGCCTTCGGTTCCGCTGATCGTCGAATCGTTCTGGCTGGTGGCCGTAACGCTCTGCGTGCCGACGCTGTTGAGCGTCACGGCAAAGACGCCCACTCCCTGCACCAGCGGCGCCGCGATGCCGAGCAGTGCCGCACCATCGCTCGAGGAGAGTATGACGTTGCCGGTGAAGCTGGTCGCGACACTCCCGCTCCCATCGAGCGCACGGATGGTCACTGACGACGCGCTTCCCGCGGCAA
The DNA here is from genome assembly GCA_903911145.1 of uncultured delta proteobacterium. GTDB lineage: Bacteria > Myxococcota > Myxococcia > Myxococcales > 40CM-4-68-19 > CAIWCD01. Next base: position 11,904 of record CAIWCD010000001.1, read on the forward strand.
TCGGGCTGGGGATCCCGCTGACCGACAACCGAACCGCCGTCCCCGAGAGCACCGCTTCGTGGAATGTAATCGTATTCGTCGGCGCGCTTCCGAATGGTGCAGTGGCCGTATACGTCGTCGCCCCGTCGTTGCTACCGAGTGTCGCAAAGGCCTGCGCAAACCCCTGCGAATCGGTCGGCACGCTGCTCGGCGCAATGCTTCCGCTCTCTGCCGCGAAGGCGATCGCCTTTCCCGCGACCGGATTGGCATAGGCATCGGTAACCTGAACGCGCAGGGGCTGAACCAGCGTGCTGTTCGCGGCCCCGCTCTGGCCGCTTCCGGATACCAGCGCGATATGCGACGCCGTCGCGGCCGTCACAACCACCAGCGCACTCGACGAGGCCAGCACGTTGTTCGGATCGGACAGAGCGATCGCCTGCGTCCCGGCGCTCTTGAGCACGACATTAAATATGCCCGCGCCGTTGCTTAATGTCGGGCTGGATGGAAACGATGCAGCGCCATCGGTCGACGAGAACGCAACGGGCCCGCTGAATGAAGTCACCTTGTTGCCGCTGCCATCATAAGCGGTCGCGTTGACCACGAACTGGGTGCCGGCAGCAATCGACGCCGGCGCACCCGAAAGCACGAGGCGAGTCCCGCTGCCAGCCGCACCCGTCTCGCTATAGGTTAATGGCGAATTGGTTAATCCAGCGACTGCGGCATTAAACGAGTTGGCGCCGACCACCGGGGCCAGCGATGCAAGCGCCTGCACCTGCCCGTTGGCATCGCTCGTCACCACCGACGGATTGACGCTCGCGCCCGCGGTGAGTGCGGAGAAACTGACCGAGACGCCCTGCACCGGATTCCCGCTGGCGTCGCTGATGCTCGCCAGGAGCGGCTTTGCGAGCACGCTACCCGCCACCCCGCTCTGCCCGCTGCCACTGACGGCCGCGCTCGTCACGTAACTGATCCTCGCCGCCACGCCAGCATTTGCCGTCTCGGGATAGTTCACCGTGTTCGAGGCGAAGGCGGCAGTGGCAGTAAACTGCTGCATACCCGCAACGGTCCCGAGCGTCGCCGTTGTCTGCGCGAGACCTGAACCGTCGCTGGTCACGCTGCTTGGCGAGACGGATGCCGATCCGCTATTTGCTGGAGCAACAAACGTGACGCTCTGATTGGCGACGCGATTGCCATATTGATCGGTCGTCGTCACGACCAGGGGCGCGCCCAATGCAGTCCCGGCGGTTCCATTCTGGTTCGCGCCGGAGACATAGACGAGTTTGGCCGCCGCACCTGATTGGGCGGTGACCTGCAATGCAACCGGCGAGCCCGACAGACCTGTGCTGGTCGCCGTAAAGGTATATGCGCCGCCAATCGTCCCGACGGTGGCGAAGGCCTGCGCGAGGCCTGTCGCTGAACTGGTCACAGTAACCGGGGCGGCAATGGAACCGCCGCCAGTAACTGCGGCAAACGTAACGCTGGTTCCGCCGACGGGATTGCCCGATGAGTCAACCACCTGAATGACCAGAGGCGCGGCGGCCGCTGTGCCGACCGTTGCCGTCTGGCCGCTTCCCGAGGCGAGCAGCAATTGTGCGGCGGCGCTGCTGGCGACGCTCGTGCTCTCGCTTCCCGCAATGGTGCTGAATGAAGCATCGGTCGCGGTCACGGTCCGCAGTCCGGCGGTGCGAAGCGTAATCGGAAAGATCCCGGTGCCGTTGGTCAGCGCGCTCGACGAAGGCAGTGCCGCGCGAGTATCAGTCGAGGTGAAGTTAATCGGCCCGGTGTAATCGGTCGCAACATTCCCATACCGATCAACCGCGGTCACTGTGACGTTGCTCGTGCTGCCGGCAGTCATCGGAGAAGGCAAGCCGGTAACGGTCAACTGCGCGGCGGGGCCGGCGGTGCCCGTGGCCGATATCGCGACGGGCGAACCGGTCAACCCGCTCGAAGACGCGGAGAAGGTATTGGAACCTGCAACCGTCGCGAGAGTTGCGACCGAACGCGCCTGCCCGCTTGCGTCGCTCGTCACAATGGCCGGGTTCGCACTTCCGCTCGACGGACTCGCAGAAAAGAGAACCGAAGCGCCCTGCACCGGATTGGAATAGGCATCGCTGACGAGGACGACCAATGGATTGGCCAGCGCGCTCCCAACCGCGCCCGTCTGGCCGCTGCCGCTGACATAAGAGAGCTGCGTGGCAGCCCCTGCGATCGCAGTTGCGGAATAGGTCACCACGTTGCTGGCAAACCCCGCCGTCACCTTGAATTGCTCTGCGCCCGCGGTCGTCCCCAGCGTCCCGACCGAGGATGCGAATCCAGCGCCATCGCTCGTCACACTCGAAGGAGAGACCGATCCGGTGCCCGCGGCGCTCGGCGCAAACGTGACGTTCTGATTCGGGACGCCATTGCCATATTGATCGGTCGTGCTGACGATAAACGCAGCGGACAGTGGCGCGCCAACGGTGCCGCGCTGGTTCGAGCCCGAGATATAGACAAGCTTTGCAGCAGAACCCGCCTGCGCGTTGGCCTGCATCACAACCGGCGAGCCCACCAGGCCGGCGCTGCTCGCAGTAAATGAATAGACACCGACGATTGTTCCGACAGCGACGGTATCCTGCGCGAGGCCAGCAGCATTGGTCGATACCGTCGCGGGCTGCCCAACCGATCCGCCGGTGGTCGCAGCGGCGAACGTGACGTTGGTTCCGGAGACGGGATTTCCCGCCGCGTCGACGACGGCGACCACCATGGGCGCGGTCGCCGCGCTCGCGACCGCCGGGGTCTGGCCTGAACCCGAAACGAGCACGATCTGCGCTGCGTTTCCATTCACAACAGTCGTGCTGATATTGCCGCTCGGTCCGGGATAGGAAACGTCGGAGACGTAGACCGTGCGCGATCCGGCGGTGCGCAGCGTGACGGGAAACGCCCCGACTCCATTGGTGAGCGCGCTCGCGCCGGGCAAGGTTGCACGCGGATCGGTCGAACTGAATTGAACCGGGCCGGTGTATCCGGTGGTCGCGTTGCCATACCGATCAAACGCCGAGACCGTAATGGTGCTGGTCGTTCCCGACACCAGCGTCGGCGAAGGAAGTCCCGTCACGGTAAGCAGGGTCGTCTGCCCCGCAAGCGACGTCGCCGGGATATTCAGTGAATATCCATTCATCGCGCTCGAGGTGACTGTGAAGTTCGACGAACCCGCGACGGTGCTCACCGTGCCGTAGGAGCTCACGAGTCCCGTCGCCGCTGTCGAAATGGAATTGGGGGCCGCACTCGCTCCGGCGTGCGTGGAAGCAATGCTCAGCGGTGTATTTGGCGCAGCATTTCCATAGGCATCGAACGCTGCAATCACGAATGGATTCGGCAAGGCCGCTCCGGCCGCTGCGCTCTGCCCGCCTCCAGAGATCAGCGCGAGCGAAGACGGCGCGCCCGCCGCAATCTGCACGGTCACCTGCGAATAGAGCTGCGGTGTCACGGTATCCTGCGCGACGACATACTGACTTCCCGCGGTCTTCAATGTCACTGCGAACTGGCCGACGCCGTTGGTCAGCTTCGCGTCGCCCCCCAGAACGGCCTGTCCATCGCCGGAACGCAGATGGACTGTGCCGGAATATGAGCCCGCTACGAATCCAAATGCGTCGAGAGCCGTAACGGTGAGCGTCTGGGCCGTGCCAGCAGCCGCCGAGACGACCCCGGAGAGCGCGAACTGCCGCGCCGCGAGATTGGAGACGCAGCCGGAGCCGGAAGTGGAATACGGGATATCCGCGACATAGTAGGTCGCAGGCGTGGTTGCGGGGCTGACCGTGACATTCCCGTTGATCAGGTCGCCGGTCCCACCTGGATTGTTGACGACGGTCGGTCCCGTCGTCGTGCCCCAATAGTTGTTGGTCGCATCGACGGTGTGAGCGGAGGCGTTATTAAAACCCGCACTGGCATTGAAGCAGATGCGATTGTTGTTCACCAGGCCGTTCGCGCCATTGAGCTGGATTCCATATTGCGAGTTGCCGTGGACCAGCGAGTTGTAGATCTGAGCATTGTTGCCATTCACGACAATTCCGTTCTGTCGATAGTCGGCAGTGACGTTGCTCAGATAGAGACCGTCTCCATTGATGTTGATCCCATTTCCGATCCCCCCGGACGACGGGCCGCTCACGTCGACATTCTGGATCGTACCGAGTGTCAGACTGCCGGTGATTCCACCCTGCGTTCCCCCGCTGAAGTCATTTGCCGGCAAGCCGACCGGAGCGCCGTCGATGAGAATGTTGGAATTCGGATTTCCAAACGAGATTGGCTGCAGACTTCCGCTGGTGCTCACACCCGACATCGTCAACCCTCCCGTATAGCTCTGGAAGAAGAGGCCCGGGCCGTTGCCGTTCTTCATCGTCACATTGGAAACCGTGGCGTTGCTCATGTATGCCAATTCAAGACCGGCGCTGTTGAAGTTGTCGAATGTGGAATTGCTGATCGAGCCCACCGGCGAGAAGCCGCTCATGGCGACAAATGCACCATAGTTGTGTCCGTTGCCGTTGACGTTGTTGAGCGTCAACTGGGTGCAGTACTGGCAGAGGATCGCATACCCCTGCCGATAGTTCGCCGCGCCCGAGGGCAGCGATAGATTCATATTCGAGAGAGAGACTGCCCAGGCATTGTTCAAATACACGCCCGTCGTGTTCCCCGAGAAGATGAGCCCTGCGGTTGCATTGTCGATCGTGAGTCCGGAGGAGCCGCTCTGCAACGTGAGTGCAATCACGCTGCCCGTGAGATCAATTCCGGAGACGACCATTGCGGACGCGGCCCCGAACACAAGCCCGCTGGTTCCATTCCTGGCCGAGCCGCCGCTGACCGTATATCCGAGCCCGTTCGCGAGGAAGAGACCGGCAGTGAGGCAGTTGTCGGCAGTGATATTCGTCAGCGTGTCATTCGCGAGTCCGCTCTGTCCGCTGATGGAGACTCCGTAGGAGCGATTGGACGCGTTGATGTTCCTCAGCGTCGAGCCGACGAGATTGCCCTGAACGCCGTATCCGTTCGGACTGCTCGCAGATAGATCCAGGTCGGCAATCACCAGTCCGCTGTTGGTTCCATTGAGATAGATTCCTGTCCCGTCGCCCGCAAACGTGTCGCCAAGACTGTTTCCGTTCGCGTCTTTTCCATCGAACGTCCAGTTGGTCACCGTATTGATATTGACGCCGGCCGCCGAGTTGGAAACATCGAGATGATCGATGCTCGGGCCGGAATTGGTGTTGTAGAGCAGGAGTCCGTAGGTGGTGTTGTTGCTCAGCGTGACATGGGAGAGCGCTCCGCCGGTTGTGGCGGCGAGATAGATTCCCGTCCTGCCGTGAGTCGCGGAGGAGTTTGTCACTGTCGGGTTGGCGCCGGTCAACTGCATGCCGGTGTTCTTCTGCGTCACCACGACGTTGTTAACCACGATATTCGAAGCTGAGAGGAGCAGCCCATTATCGCCGTTGTAGAGTCCCGTCCCTGTGAGGGTCAGGTTGGAAATCGAGACCCCTGACGAGTAGTTGGCGTAGATACCCGTGGCGGTGCCCGTAAAGTTGTTCGGCGTCGCGTGGTCGTCATAGGTGACCGCGGTCATTGTATTGAAGTAGATGGCGGTATTCGTATTGGTGAAATCGTTGCCCGTGGCCGTGCCGCCATACGAGTTGTAGAACAGGATTGCAGTCCCGTTATTCTGCAGCGTATTTCCAGAGGCGATCGCCCCTCCGCCCTGCGGGCTGTTCAATAGGTAGAGAGCGTCGTTCACGTTGTTATTCGCGACGCAGTTGCTGACGACGTTGAAGCCACCCGCCAGTTGGATGCCATATCCGCGACTGTTGGCCGTTACATGATCGATCGTCGTGTAGTCGCCGTTGATGACGACGCCGTAGTTGTTGGAGTTGTTATAGGTGGCCAGCGTGCCGCTGACGTTGACGCCCCGAATGGTCAGATGCTCGTTTGTGTTTCCACTGATCCCCGCATAGAGGTTCGAACCAAAGAGATTGCCGCTCCCGTGCGCGGTCGTAGCGTCGAACGTCAAGTTGGTCGTACTGGAGATCGACATCGCAGTGATTGCACCGCGGAAGTCATTGTTGGTGATTGTAACGTTCGCGTTGGAGGGGTCGCTCGCGCTGTTGATCTGCAGAGCAGTTGCGCCGCCACCAAGGACGTTGTTGTCGATCACGTCATTGACCGCGGTCCCCACCTGGAGCGCAATGCCAGCGGGCGGCACCGCCAGAGTCACATTCTCAATGGTGCTGTTCGGACCTATCACCCAGATACCGTTGTAATGCCCTCCGGCAGTCGAGGTGATGGTGTTGACTGCGATGCCCGAACCGGAGACAGCAATGAGAAAATTGGACGTATTGTTGTACGAAGGATTGTTCCCGTTCAGGTTCCAGTTGGAGATGGTCAGATTGGTCGCATTGGAGGCCCCGAGCTCCGCATAGGAACTGTTCTGGACCAGGTTGCTCCCGGCGAGGTTATCAAGCGTAACGCCGGTCGTCGTGTTCAGGTTCACGCCGATATTGTTTCCCTGTGCGGTGTTGCCGGTGAACGTCAGCGCGCTCCCGATGGTGTTGAGAGTGAATCCGTTGTTCGATGCAGTCACCGTTGAGTTGGTGACGCTGGTCGAGGTCGAGTTCGTCACAAAGACGCCCGCCTGGGTGCAGTTGGATGCGGTGACGTTGTTGATGACGGTATTGCCGCCACCACCAGCGCTGATTGCGACGCCGTAATAGCCGCGCCCTTGCGAACTGGAGTTGGTCACCGAAACACCGGTCCCGGAGACGTTAATGCCGTAATTGACGCCACTGTTGTAGCCGGGGTTCGGCCCAACGTCGGTGACTTTGGTCAACGTGACATTGGTGAGATTGGTTCCATAAACCCCCTGATACGGATTGCTGAAGGTCAACCCGCTGGCGTCAAGTGTCGTCGAGGCAGTCGAGGAGCCGACGGTATTGAGCTGCATGCCGATCACTGCATTCGCGAGCGTGGTGGTCGACGTCGCGAGCGCGCCGGTGAACGAGAGGAGATAGAGACCAATCGCGCCGCCGGTCAGCGTGTTCCCTGTCAGCGTCGCGCCAACGCCGCTCAGCTCGAGATTGACGGTCGACCCATTGGTCGCCGTCACATTCGTAATCACCTGCGCGTCGCAGGCCGAATAGATTCCCGTCACGCGATTCTTTGCGCTCACATTGATGATCGAGCAATTCTGCGAAAGGCCCGCGGAGTCCTCGGCGATCTGGATTCCGGTCCCCGACACGGCGCCGTTCGAGTCGACCGTGAGATTCTGGATGGTGATGTTCTTCTGGTTCTTTGCGTAGACGGCCGTGTAGTTGTGACCTGAATCGGTCATCAGGATCTTATAGCCGCCTCCGTCGAGCGTAATTCCGCTCGCGCCGAGCGTAAGCGCGGGAGTTCCGGCATATCCCGTACAATCGAGGTCAGAGGTCAGCGTTGTATTGACGGTCAGGACTGCGCCGCATGCTGGATTCGCGGCCAGGGACGCTGGAGACAGGAGCAGGACGACCAGCATTGAAAATGCCGGGAGCGCCCAACGCCACGATGCCGGAGAGCAGACCGATCTGGAATTGAACATGACCGCCCTATATTCGGACGCGATGGATGCGGGCGTCCGCGAGTAATTCAGGCGGAAAGTTAATGGCTGCGCGTCAGGGAATCGCAACAAAAATGACAGGGCCGCCAACCGCGCGGGAACAACGCATTTGGCGCGACTCCGGCGAATCGCGGCGGATGCGTCGCTTCGGCTCTTCGATTCCGCGGAATGCAGCCGGGCCCCGAGGCGCAGCAGCGGCGCCCGGCTGGGTGACCATTAAGGCTTGTGCGGCACCGGACGGGCCGCCTCCTCCGCAGCTGCAGCGCGATCCTGCGCGGCCTCCTCGGCCGAGAGGATGTGGAACTCGACGCGCCGATTGCGCGCCTGGTTCGCTGGAGTGTCATTGGCCACGAGAGGACGCGTCTCGCCGTATCCCCGACTGGTCAGGCGCTCCACAGGAACTCCGTGAGCGACGAGCCACGCCATGACCGATTTCGCGCGGGCCTTGCTCAGCGCGAGATTGTGTTCGGGCGTACCGACGTTGTTGGTGTGCCCTTCAATCCGCAGGTGGGCGATCTCCTGGTGCTCGACAACAACCGCGAGCACCGCCTGCAACAGCGATTCATTCGACTTCGCGAGAATGGCCGAATCGTTCTTGAAGGCGATCTGGTGCGGAATGCGGATCTGGTCGCCGATCACCACGACCTTCTTCACGGTGGGCGGCGGCTTGGGCAGCGGCGCAGGAGGTGGAGGCGGCGCAGGAGGCAGGGCTGGACAGATCGGTGCCGGGGGTGGAGGCGGAGGAGGAGCGGGTTTGGGGATCTCGGGACACTGCGCCGCCTCGCGCGGCGCCGATGCGCTCTGCTCGAGGCGCGCAGTGCTGGATGCCTCGCGCGGCATCCACGCGAGCTGGAAGAGCGCACGGAACGCGGGCGAGCCCACACCCTGGGTCAGGCCCGGACCCGCGCCGAGCCCGACGTCGAGCTGGTCGGCGAGCCGGTAATGCGCGCCGAAGAGAAGTTCCGCAGGCGTCGTCTCGCGGTCGAACGCGCTGTGCGAGTAACCGAGCTGCGTGGCGAGGTGGAGTTCGGGTCCGACGAGCAGCTTCTCTTCGAGCGCACGCACGCCGAGCGCGAGGTCGAGCGAAATGACGTTGTCGTGCTGAAGCCCCGCGTACTGATCGCGCAGACGCCGATATTCCCAACCGAACGCGCCGCTCCAGGAGAGGTCGCGCCACTCGCCGGCCGCACGCGCATGCGCGCCAATCCGCACGCGCCCGTCACCCGTGTATTGCGCGCGGCTGCCGACGGGGATGTGAACCTCTCCACCGAGCGCCAGCGAGATCAGCTCGCGATAGCCGCCGAGCAGGCGCACGTCTGCACTCACGCGAGGGTCGGCAAGAGAACCGTGCGTGGGCGACGGGAAGTCGACGCCCTGCACGCTCGCCGCGTCGCCGCCCTGGTAGAGCGCGACCGGGACGTCGATCGAGAGGCGCGCGCGGCTCAGGTAGAGGAACTGAACACCCAGATGCGTGGTCACCTGATCGCGCACGAGCGAATCGAGCGGCGCGCCCGCGGGCGAATAGAGAACGAGCGGCTTGTGCGCCCAGGCTGTGGTCAAGCCGACGCCGAGCTTGTGCTCGCCGCGAAAATCGAGCGAGTCGTTGGCGAACCACTCGGCGCCCGGAGCGACCGGATCGTAGGAGTCGAGTGCGAATCCCTGCTGCTGCGCGTGGGCGGCACCGGCCGCGCCGAAGAGCGCAGCCAGACAGAGCGCGTTCGAGAGGCGCTTCACGCCCGCACCGCGCCATTGCGACGCCCGCGCCGCAGCACGAGCAACAGGCCCGCAGCAAGAGCGAGCAGAGCAGGCTCGCCGCTCGACGTGCATCCACCGCCGCCCGGTCGAGCTGCGGTCAGCTCGTACTTGATCGTCACCGGAGCGAGAGCCACGCCGTCGATCGTGCCGCTGATCTGATCGGTGCCGCTCTTCCTCGAGGTGAGATCGGAGAGGAACGTCCCGGCGACACTGGTCGTGCCGCTGGGCGGATGGAGCGTGCCCAGCTTGCTCGAGAGCACCACTGCGCGATCGCGCGCGAACTCTCCGCAGCTGGTCACTCCCGCCACTGTGACCGTCGCGGAGTCTGCGCCGTCGGGCGCGATCGCGACCTTGTTGATCTGCAGCGCCGATTGCGACGGATCAATTGCCGGGCAGGTGAAGGTCACGCCGAGATCGGCCGCGCTGATGGCAACTCCGTTGACGAGCACGCGCACGGGCACCGGAGCTGCGCCGCACGTCGAAGCGGTGAACGTGCCGGCGAATGCATCGCCCACGCGCGTGAGTGCACCAGCGACGATCGCGCCAGAAGTATCGAGCGTGACTGCCGCGTCGCTGCCGAGCGGCTGTCCTGCGGCGTCGCGCGGGACCACGGTGATCTGCACCTGATCGCGGGAGAGATCGTCACAGCGCACGACCGTGGTGGTCGAGACGGCGACACTCGACTTCTCCGGCGCGACCGGCACGCAGGAGATTGCGAGCGACAGCTGCGCGTCGAGGACCACGTTGTTGATCTGCGCAGTCACGGCCAGCGTCGTGCCCGTGCCTCCGCAGCTCGTCGCGGAGAGATCCGCGGTGTACGTGCCGTCACCCTGATCGATCACGGGAGTGAGGACGCCCGGGCTAGCGGCATGAAGCAGAACGCCGGCGAGCCGCGCCCCGAGCGGGTTTCCGCACGCATCGCGCGGCGTGAGCGTGAGGTGCGCGACGCCGTCGAGGCTCTCCAGCGTGGGCGTCGAGCTGGCGAGCGTGCTCTGCGCGACATCGAGCGGGCCGGTGATGATGGTGAGCGACTGGCTCGCATTCGAGGTGAGCGTCGACTGCGACGCGGTGACCTGCAGCGTCTCGACGAGGTTATCGCAGACCGTCAACGTCGCTGCGCCGCTGCCATCGAGCGCGCCGCTCACGCTCTGCGCGGGAAGCGTGGCCTGGATTCCGGAGAGGTTCGTCGCGCTGATCTGCGCGGCGCCGCCAACAGAGAGCTGCACGTTGGAGAGCGGACTCGCCACGATGTTGCCCGCCGCGTCGCGCAGCTGCAGCGCCAGATCGCGGCAGCCGCAGGTGAAGCTCGTCGGCCCCTGCGATGCGAGCAACAGCGCAGAGGGAGCGCCAGCCTGAACAGTGATGCCGTTCTCGTTGCCCACGATGGTTGCGTCGATGCGGCTCGCGGCGGAGATGCTCTGCGTTCCGGCGGTCATCAGCTGCACGGAGAAGGTGCCGACGCCCTGCGCGAGCACCGCGTCCGCGCCCAGCTTGGCCTTGCTGTCGCTCGACGAGAGTGTGACGAGCCCCGCGAAGTCGACGACGACGTTGCCGCTGGCGTCGAGAGCCGTGACCGTGGCCTGCTGGATTGAGCCGGCGGTGACCGTGCTCGGCACGCCCGTCACAGAGAAGTGCGTTGCACCGCCCGGCTTGACCTCCTCGGAGAACGAGACGGGGTTGCCGGAGTTGAAGCCCGTGGCCGTCGCGGTGAACGTCTCCGCGCCAGGCGTGGCGCCGAGCGTCGCGATCGTCTGCGCGAATCCCTGCGCGTCGGTGTTGATCGTCGCCGGGGAGACTGCCGCCGTCGAGGTCGACGTCTGCCGGAACTGTCGAGGAGCGCGCGAGGGACTCAAGCCCGGGGCTGCGAACGTCACCGCGTTGCCCTCGACGGGATTGCCGTACGCATCAGAGACCTGCACGCGCAGCGGCTGCGCCAGCGTCGAGCCTGGCGCTCCGCTCTGCGCGTCGCCCGAGATGATCGCGATATGCGCCGCAGCACCAGCCGAGACGACGACCAGCGCACTGGCGCTCGCGAGCGTGTGTGAGGGATCGGCAACCGCGAGCGTCTGCGTTCCGGCAGTCCTCAGCGCGAGGCTGAAAGTCGCGACGCCGTGAGAGAGCGCCGGGCTTGAGGGGAACTGCGCGCTCGAATCGGTCGAGGAGAACGTGACTGGTCCGCTGAACGACGTGACTGTGTTTCCGCTCACGTCGAGGGCCGTGACGGTGACGCTGAACACCGCGCCCGCGCTGCTCGAGAGAGGAACGCCGCTGAGAACAAGGCGCGTGCCGCTGCCCGGAGTCCCGGTCTCGCTGAACGCGACCGGCGATCCCGTCAGTCCGCCCACCGACGCGCTGAAGTTGTTCGTGCCCGTCGTCGAGGAGAGCGTCGCGAGTGCGCGCGCCTGGCCGCTCGCGTCGCTGGTCACGGTGGAGGGATTCACGCTCGCGCCCGCAGTGGTGGCCGCGAAGACGACCGAGACGCCCTGCACTGGATTTGCGTAGGCATCGCTAACCGCGACGAGCAGCGGGGCCGCGAGGACGCTTCCGGCCACGCCCGTCTGCGCGTTTCCGCTCACGTATGCCAGCTGCGTCGCGGCGCCAGCGAGTGCCGTGGAGTCGTAGGTGACCACGTTGCTCGCGAACCCCGCCGAGACCCTGAACTGCTGCGCGCCTGCGACGGTGCCGAGCGTCGCGATCGCTGAGGCGAGCCCTGCGCCGTCGCTGCTGACCGTCGTGGGCGAGATGGAGCCAACGCCAGCCGCGCTCGGCGCAAACGTGACGCTCTGATTTCCGACGCGGTTGCCATATTGATCGGTCGTGCTGACGAGAAGCGCGCCGCTGAGCGCCGTACCGACCGTGCCGCGCTGGTTACCGCCGGAGATATAGACGAGCTTGCTCGCGGCGCCCGCCTGCGCGTTGACCTGCACGACCACGGGAGAGCCCGTGAGACCTGCGCTGGTCGCGATGAACGTGTATGCCCCGAGAAGAGTCCCGACTGTCGCGGTGTCCTGCGCGAGCCCCGCAACGCTCGTTGCCTGCGTGCTCGGAGAGCCGACCGACGCGCCACTCGTCGTGGCGGCAAACGTGACGGAAGTGCCGGAGACGGGATTACCAGAGGCATCGACTGCTTCGACGACAATCGGCGCGCTCGCGGCAGTGCCGACCGTGGCGGTCTGGTTGCTCCCGGAGACGAGTACAAGCTGCGCCGCCGCGCCGCTCACCACGGTCGTGCTCTGGCTGCCGCTTGGCCCGGGATAAGCGAGATCGGAGACGGCGACAGAGCGCATACCCGCGGTGCGCAGAGTAATCGGGAACGTTCCCGTACCGTTCGTCAGCGCGCTGGCCGAGGGCAGCGTCGCGCGCGGATCGGTCGAGGTGAATTGAACCGGGCCGGTATAGCTGGTCGTCGCGTTGCTATATCGATCGAATGACGCCACGGTAATGGTGCTCGTGCTGCCCGCAACCATTGTCGGCGAGGCCAGTCCCGTGACCGTCAGGAGAGCGGGCGTTCCCGGCACGGCCGTCGCGGGGATATTCAGCGAGAAGCCCGAGATCGCGCTCGACGTCACGGTGAAGTTCGACGAGCCCGCGACCGTGCTGGCAATCGCGTTCGACGTCACCTGGCCCGTGCCGCCGGTCACCGTCGCATTGGGCGAGGCGCTCGCGCCGGCGTGCGATGAGGCAATCGCGACCGGCATATTCGGAACGGTATTTCCATAGGCATCAAATGCCTGCACAACGAACGGATTGGGGAACCCCGTACCAGCGGCCGCCGTTTGCCCGCCGCCCGAGACGAGAACGATTGATTGAGGCGCCGCAGGAGAGACCTGCACGGTGGCCTGCGAATAGAGCTGCGGCGTGACCTTATCCTCGGCAATGACATATTGAGAACCGGCCGTCTTGAACGTCACTGCGAAATACCCGACGCCGTTGGTCAACCGCGCGTCGGCACCGAGCACGGCCTGCGCGTCTGCAGAGCGCAGATGCACCGTGCCTGAATAGGACGAGGCGACCACACCGAACGCATCGAGGGCAGTCACAGTCAGCGTCTGCGCGGTTCCTGCTGCGGCAGAGACGACGCCGGAGAGAGCAAACTGCCGCGCCGCGAGGCTGGAGACACAACCAGAACCGGACGTCAGATAAGGCGCATATGCGACCAGCGTGGGATTGCCGCCGATCGCATCACCGGTACCGCCGACATTGGACGCAACAGTCGGTCCGTTCGTCGTTCCCCAGAAGTTGTTCGTCGCGTCGACCGTATGCGCGGCGGCGTCATACAGACCGTCGGTCGCATTGAAGCAAACGCGGTTGTTATTCACCAACGCGTTCGTGCCGGTGATCTGCACTCCATATTGCGAGTTGCCGTGGATCAGCGAGTTGTAGATCTGCGCGTTGTTGCCCGCGACGCTGATGCCGTATTGGCGCGAGTTCGCCGTGACATTGGTGACGAACAATCCATCTCCGGAGATCGAGATTCCATATCCCAGCCCGCCCGAGGGCGGCCCGCTCACGTCGACGTTCTGGATGGTCCCGAGCGCGAGCGCTCCCGTGATTCCGTTCTGGACTCCGCCGCTGAAGTCGTTCGCCGGAAGACCCACGGGTGCGCCATCGATGAGCACATTGGAGTTCGGGCTGGAGAAGAAGATCGGTTGAACGCTCCCGCTGGTGCTGACTCCGGACATCGCCAGCGCTCCGGTATACGTCTGGAAGTATATGCCCGGTCCGTTTCCATTTCGCATCGTGACATTGGAGAGCGTCGCGTTGCTCATATTGGCCAACTCGACGCCCGCCGTGTTGAAGTTGTCGAATGTCGAATTGGTGATCGACGCGACAGGCGAGAAGCTGCTCATCGAGACGAAGGCACCATAGTTGTGCCCGCTGCCGTTGATATGATCGAGCGTCAACTGTGTGCAGGAAGAACAGCTGACGCCATACCCCTGCCGATAGCTCGGATCGCTCGACGCCAGAGAGAGATTGATGTTCGACAGGGAGACGCCGTAGGAGTTGGTAATATAGACTCCCGTCGTATTTCCCGAGAAGGTAACGTTCGCCGTCGAGTTATCGAGCGCAAGCCCGAACGAGATATCCTGCATGGTGATGGCCGTCAGGCTTCCTGTCAGGTCAATCCCTGAGATCGCCATCGCCGAGGCGCGATCAAAGACGATGCCCGACGTGTCGTGGCGCGCGGTTCCTCCGGTGATCGTGAACCCGGTGCCGCTCTGCAACCAGAGGCCGTTGACGCAATTGTCTGCGTTGATACCGGTCAGCGTCGTGTTGCCGATGCCGCCATTGCCGAGTAGTTCGACGCCGTAGAGGCGCCCGGTAACAACAAGATTGCTGACCGTCGAATTCGAGAGCCCCCAGCCAAGAAGCCCATAGCCGGTCTGGTTGGTCCCGCTGAGGTTGAAATCGGCGATGACCAACCCGCTGCTGCTATCGGTACGAATTGCCGTCGTGTCGCCAGTGAATACATCGCCGAGGTCGTTCCCGTTCACGTCGTGTCCATCGAACGACCAGTTCTGCGAAATGTAGATTTCGACGCCGACGGCGCAGTTCGATACATCCATGTGATCGACCGCCGGACCGGACGAACTCTGGTTCAGCGTGAATCCGTTCCCCGCATTTCCGCTCAATACCGCGTGCGAGACCGTCCCTCCGGTTGCAGTGAAGAACGTGAGACCATTCGTCCCCTGCGTCGCCGAGACATTTGCGACCGTATTGCCCGCGCCGGAGAGATAGATCCCGTTGGACTTCTTCGAGACGTGAACGTTGCTGACCGTAGTGACCGAGTTGTTGTTCGATTGCGGCACATAGACCCCGAAATCGCCGTTCAGCAGGCCGCTGCCAGCAAGCGTCAGATTCTCAATCGTCGTCCCAGTCGAGCTCACGAGTTCGATCCCGGTAAACGTGCCCGTAAACGTATTCGTCGTCGCCGCATCGTCGTAGGTGAACCCGTTCACTCCCGACAGGTAGATGCCCACTGACGAGCTGCTGAAATCATTCCCTGTCGCGGTGCCACCATAGGCGGAACTAAACTCCACCCCGATCCCGTTCGAGTGGAGCGTATTCGTTGCTGCGATCGAATCTGTGCCGCGCGGGCTGTTCGCAAGATTGATTCCGGCGCCGATGTTGTTGTTCGCGACGCAGTTGCTGACCACGTTCAGACCGCCGGAGGTCAGGATACCCGTGCCACGGCCGCTCGCTGTGACGTGGTCAATCAAGGTATAATCACCGGCGAGATACACGCCGTAATTGGTATTGCCGTTGTAACTGGCCAGCGTGCCGCTCACGTCGACATTCTTGATCGTCGCGTGCTCGTTGGACGACCCGAAGATACCGGCATAGAGGTTCGAGCCAAATCGATTGCCGCCCTGTTTCACACTGGTGCCATCGAACGTAAAGTGGTTCGTGCTGTAGACCCCCAAAGCAGTGGTCGCGCCACGAAAATCGTTGTTGGTAATTGTCACGTCGGTGTCGACCGGATCGCTGGTCGCGTCGACATAGAGTCCGACGCCTCCCCCAAGAGTATTCGAATCGATCACATCGTGAAGACCTCCGTTGATATAGAGGGAGCTTCCGACCGCGGAGACCGCGACGTGCCGGGCGGTGCTGTTCGGCCCATACATGTAGACACCGAAATAGTGACCACCCAATGGCGAGCTGATGGTGTCGATCGTTGTCCCCGACGAACTGCCCGTATTGATGAGCCAGTTCGAGCTGCTGCTGGCGGCAACGTTGTTGCCATTCAGCACCCAGTTCGAGATTGTCATATTGGTGCAACTGTAGACGTAGATCTCGATATACGAGTTATGCTGAATCAGGTTGGTTGCCGCCGCGTTGTCGAACACGAGGCTGGTTGACGATCCGAAATACACACCAATCGAGTTGTTCTGCGAGGTATTGCCGGTGAACACCAACGAGCCGCTGGCAGAGCCGAAGTTGAACCCATAGTAAGAGCTCGACGCGGTGGAGTTGGTCACGGTCGTTGCGGTCGAAGACACGACCGCGATTCCGGCGCTGCCACAGGTCGAGACGGTGACGTGGTCAATCACGATGTTCGCGCCGTTGCCCGCGTTCACATAGACGCAGTGGCGACCGCGACCTTGCAGACTGGAGTGCGTGATCGAGATCCCTGTCCCGCCGACAAAGATGCCGTCGTTGGTCGAACTGTTGTAGCCAGGGTTCGGCCCGACATCGTTGACGCCCGTCAGGGTAACATTCGTGAGGCTGCTCCCCGCCACAGCCTGCAATAAGTTTCCCGAGAAAGTAATGCCGGTCGCCGTCAGCGTGGTCGTCGTCGAGATCGAACCGACGTTGATGGCCTGCATTCCGATATTCGCATTGGCGACCGTGGTCGTCGACGTCGCGAACGCGCCCGTGAAGTTGACCAGATAGATGCCAATTGCACCACCGGTCAGGGTATTGCCCGAGAGCGTCGCGCCGACGCCGCCGAGTTCGAGATTGACCGTCGTATTACCCGTCGCGGTGACGTTGGTAATCACCTGGGAATCACAGACAGAGAGGATTCCGTTGACGCGATTGCTCGCGCCCACGTTGGTAATGGAGCAGTTCTGCGAGAGCCCTGCCGCGTCCTCGGCGATTTGGATACCCGTGCCGGTCGCGCCGCCGTTGGCATCGACGGTCAGGTTGGTAATGGTGATGTTCTTCTGGTTCTTCGCGTAGACGGCCGTGTTGTTGCGGCCCGCGTCGGTCATGAGAATCTTATGACCGCCGCCATCGAGGGTAATTCCGCTCGCGGCGATCGTCAGCGCGGGGCTGCCTGCATATCCGGTGCAATCGAGGTCCGAGGTCAGCGTCGTGTTGACGGTGAGCGAGGCACCGCAGGCGGGATTGGCCGCCTCAACCGGAGTCGCGACAAGGAGCGCGCCGCAAGAGAGGAAAGCTGAAACCAGGCCACGGATGAGCGCCGAGAAACCAAACGAGCGAGGACGATTCAAGAGAGGCCCCAATAGCGCCAATGATTACGGCGGCGCCTGTTTATAAGCAGACGCTTCAAAGCGACTCTCGTCTGGGATCGCAAGGACAAAAGCGTCGCGGGCGTTTTTACTGGCGCGACATCAGGGATAGTCCCCGGCCTGAATCAGTTCGCGTGCGCGACCCGCACGCGATCGATCAGCGTGCGCAGCCGCGGGAGGCCCTCGGAGCTCGCGCTCCCCGGCCACATCAGATCGCGTCCCATGCAGCGCACAATCGCCTTCTGATCAGCCGCGCGGATTGGCTGCATCGCGAAGAGTTGCGCGTCCTCTGCGGAGAAGGTGTGCGGCTCGTCCGGCAGAAGAATCAGCTCGGGATTTACCGCCACGACCTCATCCATTGTAATCCGCGGATATCGGGTATCGCGGCTGCCGATCTGATCTGGTGTGAGCGCTTCGGCGCGGCCAAGATCGGCAGCGAGGGGATATCGGCGGCGACGCTCGGAAAAGACATTCTGCGCGCCCGCGAGGCGAAGCGCGTCGCTCACAAACGTCTCTCCCGAGATGGTCATCAGCGGGTCCATCCAGATCGGCAGGAAGGTGCGCAGAGGAGCAAGGCCCGCGCGCGCATCCGCTGCAAGCCGCGCCTCTGCGTCCGTCATCGCAGCATAGGCCGCCGCGACCGCTGCCTTTGCACGCGCATCGCCGAGGAGTTCAAGAATGCGTGCGAGCCGCGCCAGGTGCGAGATTCCTTCGCCGACGGTGCGCGGAAACGAAATGAACGCCCGGATATCGCGAAGCGCCAACTCGCGGACGATGCCTCGCGCATTCTCCTCTTGATTGAGCAGAACCAGATCCGGTTTGAGCGCGGCGATGCGCTCGATGTCAGCGTCCTTCGGGCCACCAACGCGAGGAAGCGCACAAGCAGCCTCGGGCTCGACGCAATACGCGGTCGCACCAACGAGGCGATCGCCCGCACCGAGAGCGAAGAGATTGGCCGTCTCGCTCGGCACCAGCGAGACGATGCGCTCGGGCGTGCTCGGCAGAAACAGCTCGCGCTGGAGATCATCGATCAGCTTGAGGCTCGGCATCGCGTGCACCATGAATGCGGGAAGTGGATCGAATCGGGCGCATGCTCTACCTCATCCACGCGCGCACGGAAGAGGCGCGCCGCCGCTACTGCTTGCACCGCCCCGAGGAGAAACCAATGCGCGCCATTGTCATCGAGGAGCCGGGAGGGCCGGACGTCATGAAGGTTGGCGAGGTGCCCGAACCCTTGCTGGGCGCGGGCGAGCTGCTCGTGGCCGTGCGCGCGGCGGGAGTCAATCGCGCGGACCTGCTGCAGCGGATGGGTCGATATCCGCCGCCGCCGGGAGAGAGCGGGACGCTCGGGCTCGAGGTCGCGGGCGAGGTGATCGCGGTCGCGCCGGATGCGGCGGGCAGAGGGCCGCTCGGGCAGACCTTTCGCGTCGGTGATCGCGTCATGGCGCTGCTCGCGGGTGGCGGATATGCCGAGCGCGTTCGAGTTCCCGCTGCGCAGGCCTTGCCGATTCCTCCCCAGCTCTCGATGGCAGAGGCCGCGGCGATCCCCGAGGCGTTTCTCACTGCGTGGCTGAATCTGATGACGCTCGGGCAACTCGCGCAGGGAGACGTCGCGGTGATTCACGCAGCCGCGAGCGGCGTCGGGACTGCGGCGCTGCAACTCTGCCGCGGCGTCGCCTCCCAGGTCGTCGCAACCGCATCGAACGGCAAGCTCGCTTCGCTGGCGCAGTACGGCGCAACCCAGTTGGTCGATCGAAACGACGTCCCAACGACGCTCTCGAAATCGATCCGGGCCACGCTGGGCAAGGGCGCGGACGTGATCCTCGATCTCGTCGGTGCGAGCTATCTCGCCGCCAACATCGAGGCGCTCGCGCTGCACGGGCGGCTCGTCTGCATCGCCACCCAGGGCGGCGCGAAGGCCGAACTCGATCTCGCGGCGCTCCTCTTCCGAAGGCTCACGGTGATCGGCTCGACGCTTCGCTCGCGCACGGCCGAGCAGAAGGCCGCGCTCTGTGCCGAGTTCGCAGAGCGCGCCCTGCCCCGCTTCTCGCGAGGCGAACTCCAGCCTGTGCTGGCGCGGACATTTCCACTCGCAGAGGCGAGCGCAGCGCATGCGCTGCTCGCGAGAAACGCGGTGGTCGGGAAGATCGTCCTCGAGCTCTGAGCGCAAGGCAGCGCGCGAAAAGATTGTCGCGCGCGCCATTCGAGCGGATCATCTCGGCTTGGCTCCCGTCATCCTCATCGCCGACGACAGTCCGACCATCAGGGGCTTTGTGCGCCTGGTGCTGCGCAGCCTTGCGGTGCCGTTCGAACTCATCGAAGTCGAAGACGGCGCGCAGGCGATCGCGGCCGCGCGCAACACGCCGCCCGCGCTGGCATTGATCGATCTGCAGATGCCCGGCACCGATGGGCTCGCCGCGCTTCGCGCGATGCGCGCAGACGACGACGTGCGATTGCGCGATCTGCCGATCTATCTGCTCACCGCCGAGCGTGATGAAGCGACGCGCGACGCCTGCATGGCCGCGGGCGCGACCGGCTTCATCGACAAGCCGATCAAGCCGGGTCTGCTGATCGACACCGTGCGCCGGGTGCTCACTCCGCAAGGCACGCCGTGAGCCTGCCGCAACTTCTGCTCGTCGACGACAGCGAGGCGGTGCTCGCATTTGGCCGCGCAGCGCTCTCGGGCCACTACCAGATCTCGACCGCGAAGAGCGGCGTCGAGGCACTCGCGAAGATGGACGCGCAGTGCCCGGCCGCTGTGCTGCTCGACCTCTCGATGCCCGAGATGGACGGCGACGTCGTGCTCGCGCAGATGCGCCGCGACCCGCGTCTGTCGCAGGTGCCGGTGGTGATTCTCTCCTCGGAAAAAGGGCGCGCGGAGGCTTGCATTGCAGCGGGTGCCGCCGCTTTCGTCGCCAAGCCCGCGCGCGCGGCGGAGTTGCTCGCAGCGATCGGTCGTGCGCTCGACGACGTGCGCAGGAGCGCCAACATCGGCTCGCTCCGCCTCATTCCGATCGAGGCAGGCACGTTCACGCTGGCGCTGCCTCTCGACGCCGTCATCACTGTGCTTGCGCAGCCCGCGACGCAGCCGCTTGCGCGCGGTCCGGCATTTCTCTGCGAGCAACTCGAGGTCTGGGGTGCACCCGTGCCGGTGCTCGATCTGCCTCTGAGACTCTGCGTGGAACATCTGCGACGCGTCGAGGAGCGACAACTGCTGATCGTGCGCATCGGTGCGCGCCGGCTGGCCATCTGCGTCGACGCGGTCCACGATCCCGAGGAACTCGCGCCCGCGCTGCTCTCCCAACCGGACGTCGCGACGAGTTCGGATCAGCCAGACCAGCTCGCGGGCAACGAGCTTTTGCGTTGCGCGACGCGGACGCTCGCGAGCAGTTCGCGTGGACGCCTCGCGGTTGTCGATCCTGCAGCCCTGCTCCCGAGCGGACTTCTCGAGGAGCTTGCGCCATGACCCGAGAAGAGAGCACGAGCCGCGACGCAGCCCCCGACGCCGCTCTGCTTGAAGCTCTCGCAGCAGCCGCTGCCGCCTTCACTGGCTTCTCGCGCGAAGCGATTCTCCCTGACCCACTCGCCCGCACGGCGCGCGAGCTGCTCTCGATCTGGCAACGCGACGAGCTGTTCGCGCGCATCAAGCGCGGGGACGAGCGAGTCCTCCTCGCGCTCGCGCAGGCCGTCAGCGTGGCCGAGACCTTCTTCTTCCGCCACCCCGAGCAGTTTCGCTTCATCGAGGATGTCCTCGCGCCGCGCTGGATCGCGCGCCATTCCGAGATCGTGCGCATCTGGAGCGCCGGCTGCGCAACAGGAGAGGAGGCCTATTCGCTCGCCGCTACGCTGCAACAGGCGCTCTCCTCGGCTCCGCAGATCCGCATCGACGTGCTCGCGACAGATCTGGCCCCGCGCAACCTCGCGCTCGCGCAGGCCGCGACCTACGGAGCCTGGTCCCAGCGGGAGTCAGCGCCGATTCGTGCGCCGCTCTTCGAAGCGCAGGATGCTCAGCCCGCTCGCAACAAGTTCGTTCGCGTCCTCGAGAGCGTTCGAGGCGTAGTCCGCTTCGCTGAGCACAACCTGCTCGCGCCGCTCGACGAATCGCCGTTCGACCTCATCCTCTGCCGCAATGTGCTCGTCTACTTCTCGCCAGCAGCCGCCGAGCGTGCGCTCGATGGACTCATGCGGCAACTCGCTCCCGACGGTGTGATGATGTTCGGCTCGATGGATCTGCACGCCGCGCCGCAAGCGCTCATGCACGAAGGCCCGGCCGAGTCGCTCATCTTCCGTCGGCGCCCCGAGCCACCGACGTCGGTGCCCAGGCGCACAAATCCCGATGCCACGCCACAGTCCGAATCGCCTCTCGCACCCGAGGTGAAGACGAACGCACGTGTTGTGAACGAGGTGCACCTGCGCGCGCTGATGCAGCTCGAGAGCCGCGAACTGGTGCAGGCGGAACAGTCCTTGCGCGCCCTCCTCGCGCTCGCGCCCGACTATCTTCCCGGACTGCTCGAGCGGGCTCTTCTGCACGCCCGCAGAGGAGAACCGGCCGCTGCGACCGCTCTGATGCGCGAGGTTCACAGACGAGCGCGCGCACTCGCTCCAGAGGCAGACGTCGCCGGTCCGCAGACGCTCCCCGCTCGCTTCTATCTCGAGTCTGCCGAGGCTTTTCTGCGCAGCGCGGGAGGTCGAGGATGACCGATCCGCAGAGCGAGCACGCAAGCTTCACGACGCAGGCACAAGCCGACGACGTGCGCGCGCTCCTCGAGCGACGTGCGGCCCGCCTGCGCGAAAAGACCGAACCGCTCGACGACGGCCAGCTGCTCTGGGTTGCCGAGTTCCCCATCGGCGACGATCGCTACGCAATTCCGCTCGAGTCGCTGCGCGCCGCCGTCCCGCTGAAGATGGTCACGCCCGTGCCGCTCTCCGCGCCGCACCTGATCGGCATTCTCCGTTTTCAAGGCCAGGTGATCAGCGCTCTCTCGCTCTCCGCGCTGCTCGGCGGCCGCGGCTGGCGCGACGATCCGGCGGTGCTCCTCGTCGTTGATCCGGGCGCCGGCCGCCTCATCGCGCTCGATTGCGAGCAGATCCCCAAGCCGATTGCGCTCCCGCTCTCCCTCGTCGAGGAGGCGCGCGGCAAGGCGCAGGGCGCTTCCGCAGAGATCACGCTTTCACCGACGCGCAAGCTGCGGCTGCTCGAGTTGCGCCGTCTGATCTCCTGGCTCGGCAAGGCGAGCGCACCGTGAGCGATCCATCGATAGAGCCACTGCTCGCGCAGCTGCTCGCCGGATTCGTCGTCGAGGCGGAGGAGATCGCTTCGCGGCTGACGCTCAACCTGCTCGAGCTCGAGCAGCGCGGAGGGGGGCCGAGCTTCGACAACCTCGCGCGCGGACTGCACACGCTCAAGGGGAGCGCCTCGACGCTGGGCCTCGATGCGCTCTCGCAGCTCGCGCACCGGATGGAGGACGTGCTGCTCCCTCTACGTGGACGCGCCGGCCCGCTCCCCGCGCCGCTCGCAGATGCTCTGCTGCGTTCGATCGATTCCTTCCTCGGGCAACTGCGGCATCTCGCCGGCCGCGCAGATGGGCCTCGAGATCTCGCGG
The DNA here is from genome assembly GCA_903911145.1 of uncultured delta proteobacterium. Taxonomy (GTDB): domain Bacteria; phylum Myxococcota; class Myxococcia; order Myxococcales; family 40CM-4-68-19; genus CAIWCD01. Next base: position 34,820 of record CAIWCD010000001.1, read on the forward strand.
CGGCGCTTGCGCTTCTCGCACAGGCCGAGCAGGCCGTCGCAGCGCTCCCCGCAGACCCAGCGCGTGCGGAGGCGGCGTTCCGCGTGCACGGCCGCAACATCAGCAGCCGAGCCCTGAACGCGGAGCCGCCGCGCAGCGCCCCTCCAACAGCAAACGCCTTCGCGTCAGAGCCGCCGCCGTCGAACGGACCTTCCGCGCGCGCGTTCGATCCCGATGTCCCGCGCGCTGCCGAGGAAGGCTTTCGCGTTGGCGTCCAGCAGGTCACGGCGCTCTTGCAGGAGGCGGAGCGGCTGCGCGAACTGCGCCTGAGAATCGATGAGAGGCGTCGCGACGTGGAGCGCTCCCTCGCGCAACTCTCCCGGCTTTCGCTGCGCCAGGAGACCGCGGACGTGCGTGAGTTGCTCATGTCCACCTCGCGCGCGCTCGCCTCCGATTCCGAAGAGGCGGCGGACGTGCTCGCCTCGTTCGAAGAGGGGCTCAAGTCGATCACGACGCTCCCGATCCGCACGGTGCTCGAGCCGCTGCGACGCGCGGTGCGTGACCTCTGCCGACAGCAAGGCAAGGAGGCGCGGCTCGCGGTGGTGGGCGCGGAGGTCTCGCTCGATCGCCGTGTGCTCGAAGGTCTGCGCGGTCCGCTGATGCATCTGGTGCGCAACGCGGTCGATCACGGGCTCGAGAGTCCGGCTGATCGCGAGGCTGCCGGCAAGCACCGCGAAGGCGCGCTCACCATTCGTGTCGAGCAGCAGGGCAACATGCTCTTTCTCGAGATCGCCGACGACGGACGCGGCTTGAACGTACCCGCCATTCGCGCCTCGGCACTCGAGCGCGGCCTCGCCACCGAGAGCGAACTCGCGAATCTCAGCGAGAGCCAGGCGCAGCAGCTGATCTTCCGATCGGGCCTGACCACGCGCAGCGAAGTGACGCAGGTATCGGGCCGCGGAGTCGGTCTTGATGTCGCGCACGCGCAACTGCAGACGCTGCGCGGACAGATCGAAGCGCAGAGCATCTCCGGTCAAGGCACGCGCTTTCTCCTCACGCTCCCCGCCGATCTCGGCAGCTCGCCGATGCTGGTGGTGCGCGTCGGCGAGCAACAGTTCGGGCTGCCGATGGCGTCGATTGAATCCTCCTGCGCCGCGCGCACCGGTGAGCTCAGCCAGCGCGGCGAGCAGATGCAGCTCAAGCACCGCGAAGAGCTCGTTCCCCTCTTCGATCTCGGCGCGTTTCTCGGACTTCGCCAGGCGGGCATGCCCGCCTCCGGCGCTCCCATCCTCATCCTCCTTCATCACGGAGTCCGCCTCGCCATCGCCGTCGATCAGGTGATCGGAGACAAGGAGCTCTTCATCCGTGCGCTGCCTCCAGAGGTCCGCGAGCTGGCGGCCTGGCAGGGCGCGGTGACGCTCGCACGCGGAGAGCTGGTGCTGGTGCTGCGCCCCGATTGGCTGGTGCAGCAGATGAGTGGAGGGGCCGCCTCAGCGGAGACGACGCTGCGTGCGCTGGTCGTCGACGACTCGCTGACGGCGCGTGCGATGCACCGCACGGCGCTTGAGTCCGCGGGCTGGCACGTGCACACCGCGTCGAGCGGCGTTCAGGCTCTCGAGCTGCTGCGCGACTCCCGCTACGACGCGCTCGTCGCCGACATCGGGATGGAGCCGATGGATGGACTCACGCTGACGCAGGCGGTGCGCGGCTCTGCTGCGACGCGCACGCTGCCGATCATTCTCGTCTCCGCGCACGACAGTCCCGAGGAGCGCGCAACGGGCCTCGCTGCGGGCGCAGACGGATTCCTCAGCAAGAGGGACTGCGCCTCGGGAAGGCTGATGCATGAGGTCGCGGAGCTGATCGCCCGCCGTCGAGGATCTCCATGAGCGCGCGCATCCGGGTGCTCATCGCCGATGATTCGCCGACGCTGCGGCAGGCGCTCGCACTGCTGCTCTCGCTCGAGGCGCGCATCGAACTCGTCGGCCAGGCGGGCGATGGAGAGGAAGCGGTGCGGCTCGCGACCGCGCTGCGGCCCGACGTCGTCACGATGGATGTCGAGATGCCGAAGCTCGACGGCGTCTCGGCGACCGAGCAGATCATGGAGCGCTGTCCAACGCGCGTGCTGATGGTCTGCAGCGCGTCGAAGGAGCGCGAGGTCGAGTTGACGTTTCGCGCGATCGCCGCGGGTGCGCTCGAGCTCTGCGCCAAGCCCACGCCGCTGCAGAGCGAGTGCGAAAACAGCGCTGCCCCCGCGCAGGACCGTCTGCGCAAGTTCGGCCGCAACGTGGTCGACGCAATCCTTCTGATGGCTGAGGTTCCCGTTGTCGGTCGGCGCAGCCTCTCCACGAAGAGCAGCAGCGGCCCCGCGCATACGCACAGGATCGACGTGCTCGGCATCGCGGCCTCGACCGGTGGACCGCCCGCGCTCGCAGAGATTCTCGGCGCGCTGCCCGCCAGGTTGCCTATCGCCATCCTCGTCGCGCAGCACATCGCGCACGGGTTCAGCGACGGACTTGTGCGCTGGTTGCAACGCTCGAGCGCGCTGCCGATCGTGCGCGCGCAGGACGGCACGCTCTGCGCACGCGGAAACGTCTACCTCCCGCCGGACGGCTGCGATCTGCGTCTGGATTCTGCCAATCGCCTGCGCACTCCGCGCTCGACCGGATTGCACACGCCCTCGGCCGACGAGCTCTTCCTCTCGCTCGCCGACTCTCTGGGCCGACGCGCAGCGGGCCTCGTGCTCACCGGAATGGGCGACGATGGCGCGCAAGGTCTGCTCGCGCTTCGCCGCACCGGCGCACTCTGCTACGCGCAGGAAGAGTCGAGCTGCGTCGTCTATGGAATGCCGCGAGCCGCGCACAGCGTGGGCGCGGTGCACGAGTTCGTTTCGTTGTCCCGCATGGCCAGCCTCATCGTGGAGCTCTCATGACCGCACGAATCGACACCAGACCGCCGAGCGCGAGCGCCTGGTACAACCAGCTGCTCTTCAAGGTCACGCTGCTGAGTGTCTTCAGCCTCGCCTGCTTCGCCACGGTGATCGCGACCATCGACGTCAGCTACTTCCGCGACGTGCTCCGGCGCGATGCCCTCTCGCGCGGCAAGGCGATCTCGACGACGCTCGCCAACGCGCTCGTCGAGATGCCGGACACCGCGATCGCCGCGACGATCCTCAACGTGCGCCGCGAAGCGGGTCTCGCCTACGTCGAGGTGGTCAATCCCAACGGCGCGATTCTCTCGCATACGTTTGACGGACACCCGCCGGTGCAGGAGCAGCGCTTGCTGCGCGAGAGCGAGCAGGCGATGGACAACGTGATCGACGGCGTCGCCATCCTCGATGTGCCCGCGCTCTCGGCGTCGGGTGCGATCGTCCACGTCGGCATCGATCCCGCGGAGTCCAACGCGCGCATTGCGGAATCGAAACGGCGCATCACGCTCGCGACGATCCTGGCGCTGATGTTTGCGACTGCGATCGCGACGCTGATCGGTCGGCGGCTGACCGAGCCGCTGCGGCGGCTGACGCACCTCGCGAAGAAAGTCGTCGAGGGAGATCTCACGCTGCAGGTCGAAGTCGAGGCGACTGGCGAAGTGGGCGAGCTGTCGGCGGCGTTCGCGCAGATGGTCGCGCGCCTCAAGCAGGTGGTCGGGACGCTGCAGGAGTCGGTGCAGCTTCTGAGCGAAGCCGGTCGTGAACTCTCGTCCTCGACGTCCGAGCAGAGCGAGACGATCACCAAGCAAGCGACCGCTCTTCAGGAAACGCAGGTGACCGCGCAGGAGATCAAGCAGACCTCGCTGCTCGCCGCGCAGAAGGCCGAGACGGTGATTCGCCTCGCGGAGAAGGCCGACAGCGTCTCGAGCCAGGGCGAGGCCGCGATCGAGCGCAGCCTCGGCGGACTCACAGACATCCGCGCGCAGGTCGATGAGATCGCCACCAAGATCGCGACGCTCTCCGAGCGCACGCAGCAGATCGGCTCGATCACCGCGACGGTGAAGGACCTCGCCGATCAATCGAACATGCTCGCGCTCAACGCTGCGATCGAGGCCGTTCGCTCGGGCGAGCACGGAAAAGGATTCGCTGTCGTCGCGCGCGAAATCCGTTCGCTCGCGGACCAGTCGATCCAGGCGACGAATCGTGTGCGCGAGATCCTGAGCGACATCGGCTCCGCAATTCACGCCACGGTGCAGGTCGCCGAGCGCGGCTCGCAGAAGATCGACGGAGGGCTTCTCCAAGTACGCAGCTCGGGCGAGAACCTGCGCGAGTTGTCGGGGATCGTGAAGGACAACTCCGCCGCGGTCCGCCAGATCGCCGCGGCCGTCTCGCAGCAGAACGCGGGCATCACGCAGATCTTCGGCGCGGTCACCGATCAGACGCGGATGATGGACGAGACGATGCAGCGGCTCGAGACGACGACGCTCGCGGCCGAAGTGCTGCGCAACCTCTCGCAGCGCGTGACCGACGTGCTCAAGGGGTTCAAGGTCTAGCGCCTACGCCCCGACGCGCACCTGGTTGCGCCCGCCCTGCTTCGCCTCGAGCAGCGCGGCGTCGGCGCGGGCAAGCAACGTCTGCGGCGTGTCGTCTGCGCGGAACGATGCGAGGCCGATGCTCACCGTGCAGGCGACCGCGAGATCGCCGCCCGTGAGCGCGGGGATGACGAACTGGTGCTTCGAGATTCGATCGCGCAGGCGATCGGTGATGGTCGCCGATTCCGACGTGGCCGACTCGATGAGGAGGAACGCGAACTCCTCGCCGCCGAAGCGGGCGACTACATCGGTCGAGCGAACGGACGCGGTGATCAGGCTCGCCAGATGCGCGAGCACGGCGTCGCCAGCCGGGTGGCCGAAGGTATCGTTGACGCTCTTGAAGTGATCGACGTCGAGCATGCCGAGCGTCATCTCGCTCTGGTAGCGGCGCGTGCGCACGATCTCCTGCTCGAGGCGCTGCTTGAAATATTTGTTGTTGTAGCAACGCGTGAGTCCGTCCCGGATCGCCATCTCGCGCAACTCGGAGAGGCGCTGCAGATGCGAGCGCACGCGCGCGACGAGTTCCTGCGGCTCGAACGGCTTGGCGACGTAGTCGTTGCCACCCACTTGAAGTCCGCGCACGCGCTGCGCGACATCTCCTTTGCGCGTGACGAAGATGATGGGAATCAGCTGCAGCGCAGGATGCGCGCGGATGCGCTGGCAGAGCTCGAAGCCGTCGCGCTCAGGCATCACCACGTCGAGGATGATCAGCTCGGGTTGTTCACTCTCGATCACCTCGAACGCGCGCAGAGGCTCGCAGCAGTAGGAGCTGGCGAACCCGGCGCTGCGCAGGACCGTGTCGATGAGGCGCGCTGAAAACGGATCGTCGTCGACGACGAGGATGCGCGAGGGATGGCCGTCGACGGCGATGACGCCGAGGCGTTCGGGCAGCTCTGTCTGCTGCGGAGCGCCTGCGCCATCGCGCTCCTCGAGGAGATCGAAGATGCCGGCGAGGCCGTCGTCGAAGAGCCGCAGCGCGATCTTGTCGACGGCGAGCTCGCGCTCGACGAGCAGATCGGCCGCGTCTTCGCAGACCGCCGAGAGACGTCCGAGCAGAGGAAGCCCGACCGACGCGGCCGTTCCCGCGATGCGATGAAAGAAGCCGCGCAGCCCCGTGAGCGCCTGGGTGTCGGAGCCGCTCTCGCGCAGACGATCGAGCATCTGGCGCGCGCGAAGCGAGCCATCGGCAAGCTCGCGGAGGAACAGCTCGCGGAGCTGCCGCCCGTCATCCCCAGTGAGGTCGGCTGACATGGGGCGGGATCTATAGCAGGGTCACGCCGCCCATGATTGCCGTCGACCAGCTTCGCAAGATCTATCGAGTCCACAAGCGCCAGCCGGGGCTTGCCGCAGCACTGCGCTCACTGATCCACCGACCGACCGAGGACGTGCGCGCGGTCGACGGCATCTCGTTCCACATCAACGATGGCGAGCGCGTCGGATTTCTCGGACCCAACGGCGCGGGCAAGACGACGACGCTGAAGATGCTCTCGGGCCTGCTCTATCCAACCTCGGGCACGCTCGAAGTCGACGGCTTTCTCCCGCAGAAGCGTGAGCGCGCCTTCCTCCAACGCATCACGCTGGTGATGGGCCAGAAGCAGCAACTGCTCTGGGATCTGCCGCCGAGCGAGACGTTTCTGCTCAACCGCGCGCTCTACGATGTGCCGGAAAAGGAGTTTCGCGAGACGCTCGCAGAGCTGACGAAACTGCTCGAACTCGAGGCGCTCGTGGGCAAGCCGACGCGCCAACTCTCGCTCGGTGAACGGATGAAGTGCGAGCTGGCGGCAGCGCTGCTGCACCGCCCGCGCGTGCTCTTTCTCGACGAGCCGACCATCGGGCTCGACGTCGCGATGCAGGCGACGGTGCGCGATTTCGTCCGCGCCTACAACGAGCGGTTCAACGCCACGGTGCTGCTCACCAGCCACGACATGGACGACGTCGCCGCGCTCTGCCCGCGCGTGATCGTCATCGATCACGGAAGCCTGATCTGGGACGGCCCGCTCGATGATCTGGTGAAGAAGGTCAAGCCGCACAAGCAGCTGCGGCTGCGGCTCGCGCGCCCTGTCGACGCGGCCGATCTCGCGGACCTCGGCCGCGTCGTCGAGCAGAGCGCGACGTCCGTGGTGCTGCAGGTTGCCCAGGCCGAGTTGCAGGCAGTGGTCGCGAAAGTGTTGAGCAGCCTGCCTCTGGTCGATCTCTCCGTCGAAGATCCGCCCCTCGAAGACGTGATGCGTGACCTCTTCGCGGGCGCCGCCGCAGGGCGTGACGCCTCATGAGCGCGACGTCGGCAGATGCTTTGAGTACCAACCATCTCGGCGGCACCGATTCTCCGCGCACCCGCGATACGCGCAGCGCGCTCTCGCACGCCCTGCGCGCACTCCCGGCGCTCCTGCGCACCGGCTTCGCCGCGGTGCTCGCCTACCGCGCCGAGATCCTCATCTGGATGTTCACCACCAACATGCCACTCGTGATGCTCGCGCTCTGGGCCGCTGTCGCGCGCTCGGGGCCGGTCGCGGGCTACACGCAGGAGGGCTTCACCGCCTACTACCTCGCGACGCTGCTGGTGCGTCTCTTCACCGGATGCTGGGTCGTCTACGAACTGACGATGGAGATCCGCCAGGGAACGCTGGCGATGCGCTTGCTCCGCCCGATCCATCCGCTGCTCGCTCACGCAGCCGAGAACGCCGCCGCGATCCCCGTGCGCCTCGTCGTCTGCACGCCGCTCATCGCGATCTTCGTCTACACCTCGTACGCGTCGATCACGCGCGATCCCATTCTCTGGCTCTGCGTGCCGCTCTCCCTCATCGGCGCATGGATGATCACGTTTGGCGTCATGGCGATCGTCGGCACGCTCGCCCTCTTCGTCGAGAGCGCGATGGGCCTCTTCCAGCTCTGGCTGGGCCTCTCCGGCGTGCTCTCCGGATATCTCGTGCCGCTCGATCTCTTCCCCGAGCGCGTGCGCGCGATCGCGCTGCTCCTGCCTTTCCGCTTCACGCTCTCGTTCCCGGTCGAGCTCGTTCTCGGCCGCGTCGACCGCATGCAAGCGCTGCAACTGCTCGGCGCGCAGTGGAGCTACGTCGTGCTCTTCGCCGTCGGCACGGTGCTTCTCTGGCGCGCGGGGATGCGCCGATTCGGAGCGTTCGGTGGCTAGTGCTCGCGCCTCTCCCGGCCACGGCCTGCGTGTCCTGCGCGCGCTCGCCCGCACCTCGCTCGCGCTCACGTTGCAGTACCGCCTCGAGGTGCTCGGCGAAGGACTGCTCTCGATGCTGTGGCTCGCGACCGCGCTGGTCCCGGTCTGGGTCGTCTTCGGAAAGCGCGGCGCGGTCGAGGGCTGGAGCTATCCCGAGATGCTGCTCGTCATCGCCTGGTTCACGCTGCTCAAGGCGTTTCTCGAGGGAACGATCAATCCCAGCCTGCTCGCGGTGATCGCGCACGTGCGGCAGGGCACTCTCGACTTCGTCCTGCTCAAACCTGCCGACGCGCAGTTGCTCGTGTCGTTCAGCAAGGTCGAGCCGTCGAAGCTCGTCGATGTCTTCTCGGCGTTCGCGCTCGCAGGATTCGCGCTGCACAGGCTCCACCGCGTGCCCTCGCCGCTCGATCTCGCGGCCGCGCTCCTGCTCTTCCTCGCCGCGCTCGCGGTGCTCTACTCGATCGCGATCATCGTCATCTCCATCGCGTTCGTCGCCGTGCGCGTCGACAACCTGATCTTCCTCTTCGGATCGATCTTCGATCTCGCACGCTGGCCGAGCACGATCTTCCGCGGCACGCTCGCGGTGATCTTCACCTACGTGCTGCCGCTCGCGTTGATGACGACGTATCCCGCGCTCGCGCTGCTCGGGCGCCTGCGCCTCCCGACCGCGCTGGGAGCGCTCGCGGGCGCACTCGTGTTCACGCTGGTGTCGCGCGCGGCGTGGATGGCCTCGCTGCGCAGATATACGAGCGCCTCTTCTTAGCGAGAGACGTGTCGCGCATGAATCAGCGCTACCAGCGGTGATAGGCCGGGTGTCCTTCCTCGACGGCGACGAATGTTCCACGGCAGGTCGCAGTCACCTTCCCTTTGCACTCGAGCTTCGCTTCGACGACGGCGCGCTTCTTGTCCTCGCTCAATTCGACGACGCGCGCGGTAACGAGCACGTCCGCGTCCATCGGCGTTGGACGCTTGAGTTGGACCGCGAAATCCGCGGTCACCGTGCAGGGAGGAATCGACGCTCCGGTCGCCTCCATGATCGTCGCGCAGGCAGCCCAGTTGGAGTGGCAGTCGAGCAGCGCGCCGCAGATGCCACCGTTGAGCACTCCGGGGAAGGCCTGGTGATGATCCTCAGGCCGGAACGTCGCGACGAACACGTCGCCTTGCTTGAAGCTGCGGATGCGCAACCCCTTGCTGCTGGCGGGCCCGCAGCCGAAGCACTGGTTGTGCGGGGCGTAGCGCTCTTGCAGTGACAACTCGGTTGGCTGGCTCATGCTGCGCTCTCTAACAGGATTTCCGCTTCGCTCAAGCAGAGGCCCGATAGAGTTCGCACCTTGCCGATGCTGACGCCGCTGCCGATCGACGACGCGCTCCCCGAGATTCTCGCGGCGCTGCGCACGCACGCGTGCCTCGTCATCGAAGCGCCGCCGGGCGCGGGCAAGACGACGCGCGTGCCGGGGGCGATTCTCGATTCGGGAATCGTTGGTACTCAAAGCATTCTCGTGCTCGAGCCGCGGCGCGTGGCTGCGCGTCTCTCGGCGAGGCGCGTCGCGGACGAGCGCGGAGAGCGGGTCGGCGAAACGATCGGCTACCAGGTCCGCTTCGATGATCAGACCGGCCCGAAGACGCGCATCCGCTACCTCACGGAAGGCCTCTTCGCGCGGCGCCTGCTCGACGATCCGCAACTCACGGGCGTCGGCGCGGTGATCCTCGACGAGTTTCACGAGCGGCATCTGCAGACCGATCTCGCGCTCGCCGCGACGCTGCGGCTGATCCGCGCTGGAGCGCGACCCGATCTCAAGCTCATCGCGATGTCCGCGACGCTCGATGCGAGCGCGCTCGCGGAGCATCTGCGCTGCCCGTCGGTGCGCAGTGAGGGGCGGCGCTTCCCGGTCGAGGTGCAGCATCTCGAGCAGCCCGATGAACGTCGGCTCGAGGAGCAGATCAGCGCGGCCGTGCGCAAGCTCACCGTGCCGGGGACGAGCGGCGATCTGCTCGTCTTCCTTCCAGGCGCGGGAGAGATCCGGCGCGCACAGGAGGCCTGCGCAGAGCTCGCGACCCATCGCGGCTTCGTCGTGCTGCCGCTGCACGGAGATCTCTCACCCGACGAGCAGGATCGCGCAATCGCGCGCGGGGCGCGGCGCCGCGTGATCCTCGCGACCAACGTGGCGGAGACGAGCGTCACCATCGACGGCGTCACCGCAGTGATCGATTCGGGCCTCGCGCGCATCGCCGGCCATTCGCCGTGGACGGGACTGCCCACGCTGCGCGTCGGGAAGATTTCGCAAGCGTCGGCAGAGCAGCGGGCCGGTCGCGCCGGGCGCACGGCACCGGGAAGCTGCCTGCGCCTCTACACGCAGCACGACTACAACACGCGCGTCGGCTACCACCCGCCCGAGGTGGAGCGGCTCGATCTCGCAGAGCTTGTCCTCTCGCTGCGCGCGCAAGGGACTGATCCGCGCGCGCTGCCGTGGCTCGATTCGCCGAACGAACATTCGCTGCAGGCCGCGGAAGAGCTGCTCGCGCGGCTCGGACTGGCTGCGGCGAACGGCGTCATCTCCGCGATGGGCAAGGAGGCGGTGAAGCTTCCGCTGCATCCGCGGCTCGCCCGCCTTGTGCTCGAGGCGCACGCACGAGGTGCGGGAGATGACGGCTGCGCGCTGGCGGCGATCTTGAGCGATCGCGATCTGCGAAGCCGCGAGGGGCGAGAGCGCGCGGGGCCGACAGGTGCGTCCGATCTCACCGAGTTGTGCGATCTGCTGCGCCAGGCGCGCATCTCGCGCTTCGATCCTTCGCGCACGCGCGCGCTGGGTCTCGACGTGAACGCCGCACGCCGCGTCGATCAGGCGCGAGCACAGCTCGTTCGCGCGCTGCCGCGGACGCCGCAAACCGTCGCGCCACTGCGAGAGGCGCACGCGCTCGAGACCGCGCTGGGCCTCGCTACGCTCGCCGCATTCCCGGATCGGGTCGCGAGGCGCAGAGCGCAGCACGGGAGCGAGTTGCTTCTCTGCGCCGGAGGCAGCGCGCAGCTCGCGCGCGAGTCGGTCGTGAGGGAAGCAGCGCTGATGGTCGCGGTCGATGTCGAGGAGCGAGCCGATCCGCGGCGGATGATTGGCACTCAATCCAATCGCGGCGCGCTGGTGCGGCTCGCTTCCGCGATCGAGCCGGAGTGGCTGCTCGACATCTGCGCGGAGGGCCTGAGCGAGAGCGTCGAATTCGAGTGGCATGAATCGCGCGCGCGCGTCGAGGTCTTGAGCCGCCTGCGCTATGGCGAGCTGCTCCTCGAGGAGTCGCGTCGCTTGCCCAAACTGGACGATGCGCGCGAATCCGCCGAGGCGCAGCGGCTCCTCTTTGCCGAGGCGCGCTCACTCGGCCTGACGAAATTTGCCGATGCCGACGCGATCGCATCGCTGCTGGTGCGGACGGCACTGATCGCGCGGACCTGTCCTGATGCGGGTCTGCGCGCGCTCGACGAAAGCGATGTCGAGGCCGCGCTTGGAGATCTCTGCGCAGGCGCGTCCAGCCTGGCCGATCTGCGCGAGCGCGATCTTCTCGGTCAGCTCGCCGCGCGCGCCGGACCGAACGCCGACGCAGCTCTCTCTCGCCTCACGCCAAAGGAGGTCGCGCTCCCGATGCGTCGCGTGCCCGTGCACTACACCCGTGACGCGCCGCCCTTCATCGAGTCGCGCATGCAGGATTTCTTCGGCCAGTCGCAAGGCCCTTCGATCTGCAACGGACGGCTCTTCCTCGTCTGCCATCTGCTCGCGCCGAACGGTCGCACACAGCAGGTCACGCAGGATCTGGCCGGCTTCTGGGTGCGCCACTACCCGGCGATTCGTCGCGAGCTGATGCGCAACTATCCGCGCCACGCCTGGCCGGAAGACGGTCGGACCGCGACGCCGACGCCGCCGAAGCCGCGGCGGCCGCGATAGTCGATCGCCTCGCGATCAATGAACGGCGGCGCGAATCGGCAACTCGGCGATCAGCCGCGCCTCGGCAGCGGCGAGAGCATCGAGCCGCGACTGCCACTCGTCAGGCGCGACCTTCTTCGCGAGTCGAACGAAGAGCAGCGCGTGCCCGGCTTCAGATGCGGCGAGCCGCGCATAGAACAGGCGCAACTCTGCGTCTTCGATGTGCGTCGCGATCAACTCGAGCCGCTCGCGACTCCTCGCTTCAATCAGCGCCGAGACGAGCAACTGATCGAGCATCCGCTGCTCTCGCGGGTTGCGAAGATTCTTGAGCAGCCCCTGCGCATAGGGATCGCCGAGATCGCGACCGATCGAGAGACCGCGCTTCTCGAGGATTGCCAGCACCTGCGTGAGGTGCCCGGCCTCCTCGCGCGCCAGCCGCGCCATCGCCCGCGCGAGCCCCGGCACCTCGGGAAACGACGAGAGCATCGAGAGCGCATGCGCGGCCGCCTTCTTCTCGCAGTGCGCGTGATCGATCAGCACGTCGTCGAATTTCGCGAGCGCAACTTGAATCCAGGCCGGGTCTGTCGCTCGCAGCAGCATGGCGCGCGAGCTAACACGGCAGCTCGATTCGCGGTAGTCGAGCTTCAAGCGACTGTTCGTCGCGGACGGGCATCAGCCGATGCGCAACGGAGAGCACGACGATGGCGTTGTCCGGACCAGACTTCTTCCTCGATCGCGCGTCGCTCGTCGCTCGCGCACGTACGCTCGCGCCGACATGGGCATCGGCCTCGCCTCATCCGCACGCGGTGCTTGATGGTCTTTTTGGAGCAGAGATTTCGAACGAGCTCGCGTCGCTCTTTCCCGCGCCAGGCGCGGCCCGTTGGAAGTTTCGCGACTACGCGGAGCAGCGCCGCTATGGACATCTGCAGCAGTCGAATTTCGCCGACGTCGCGCCTCCGCTTCGCCACGCGCTCGCTGAGCTGAACGGCCAGGCCTTCCTCGATTTCCTCGAGGCGCTGACGGGGATTCGCGGGCTAATCGCGGACCCGCACTTTGTCGGCGGCGGGCTGCACCTGACGCCGCCGGGAGGTTTTCTCGGTCTGCACACCGACTTCAATGTCGATGCGCGGCGGGGCCTCAAACGCGTCCTCACCGCGATCGTTTATCTCAATCCAGATTGGCTCGAGGAGTGGGGCGGGCATCTCGAGCTGTGGCGCGCGTCGGCCACCCGTGCGGATGCGCGCATCGCGCCCCTCTGCGACAGGCTGGTCGTGATGGCGCAGGGAGAGAGCCACTTTCACGGGCATCCGACGCCGCTTGCGTGTCCACCCGATCGATTTCGCGCCTCGCTCGCGACCTACTATTTCGTCGCCGATCCCGACGCGGCCGCAGCCGGGCACGGCGTCGTCTGGCTGAATTCGCGCACGCAGGAGTGAGCAGCAGCGCGCCGATCGCCGTTCGTGTTCACACAGAGTTTCGACGGGCGTGAAGGCAAACACGCAGCGCTGGTACAGTGCCTTCGTGCGCATCGGCGTGATCTCAGACACACACGGCGTTCTTCTCCCGCGCGTCCTCGAGCTGTTCGCGGGCGTCGATCACATCCTCCACGCGGGCGACATCGGCGACGAGGACGTGCTCAGTGAGCTGCGCACGATCGCGCCAGTGACGGCGGTGGCGGGAAACGTCGATCGCTTCCAGCTCGGCGATGCGGGCCTCACGGCGCGAGTCACGCTCAGCGGTGCGCGATTCTTCCTCACGCACATCATCGATCGTCCGCGCAAGCCGCTCTCCAGCGTGGCGCGCGAGTTGCGACGCGAGCCGGCCGACTTCGTCATCTTCGGCCACAGCCATCTTCCCCACGACGAGCAGCTCGACGGTGTCTGGTTCTTCAATCCCGCCAGCGCCGGTCCGCGGCGATTCGACTATCCCTGCTCGGTCGGGATCCTCGAGGAGAACAGCGGCGTCTGGCGTGCTCGCCACGTCGGCCTCGATGCGCGCAGCGAAGCGGTGCTCGCGCGTGGCGAGCAGATGAACCAGCTTTCCCGCGCGCGCGATTCGAGCCCACCCGACTCGCAGATGTAGAGCTCGCCACCCAAATCGCCGATCTCGTTCGGACCGCGCCCAGCAAGGCCCGGAGCGTCTTCAGTTGAAGTTGATCAACACGCCGAGACCCAACGTGTCGACGCGGTCGCCCTGCGTCTCGTTGGTGCGCCGATAGAAGACCTCTGGAGACAGCGCCCACCGTCCGCCGAGACGGAACTCAACGCCGATCGCGTAGCTCTCGGCGATGCCAAGTTCGATGGTGCCGCCGTTGTTGCCTGTCGCGATGCCGAGACCGAGCCCGCCGCGCGCGTAGACACCGAGGAGTCGATCCGTGAAGAGGAAGTAGCGCAGGCCGAGCATCACGTCGTTCGCAGTCAGAATGCCGAACGACTGCGAGCCAATTCCGAAGTCGGCGTCGAGATAGATCTGAAAACGACGGCCGAGCGAATATCCAATCCGCAGTTCGGCCCCGCCTGCGGCAACGTCGCCACCGATCGGCGCGATCTGCAGGCCACCGCCGAGGCCCCCCGCGAAATAGAGCCCTCGATACTCTTCGACATTGCCCGTGTGCGGATGCTCCGCGTTCTCGGCGCGCAGAGCGGATGGCGCCGAGAGCACAAGCACGGCAGCAGCGAGAGCGGCGATGGGCGTCGAGAGGATGCGGAACAGAGGGCGGATCATGGACTCTCCTGCGCGAACAGTTCGTCGCGCACGCTAACGGAGTTTGCCGTGCGAGGGCAGCTTCCGTCGGGCCGCCGGTAGAGATCCGACAGGCAACGCGCTCGCGCAAGCGGGAGTCACTGCTTGACGCTGCCGGGTTGAGCGCGGATCTTCGGGGCGTGACCGAGCCCCGTTCGCATGCCCGCTTCGGCGCGCTCAGCCTTCATCCGCGCGCCTCCGCGGCGATTGGTTCGTTCTGCGCCGCGCTCAATGCGCAGCTCGCCGAACCGCTGCGGCCCGACGAGCACGCAAGCTACGACGCGCTCCTCGCGGCGTTCTGCGCGGGCACGATGGAGCTCTGCTGGATGCCGCCGCTCCTCTCCGCGCGCGCGATTGCTCGAGGGGGAACGCTGCTCGCCGTGCCGCAGCGTGCGGGCTCGCTCATCTATCGCTCGGCGATTCTCGTGCGCGAGGACGGGCCGCTCCATGAGCTTGCCGAACTGCGCGGACAGCGGGCGGCGTGGGTCGATCGGAGCTCTGCCGCGGGCTATCTCTTCCCGCGCCTCGAGTTGCTGCGCGACGGCCGCACGGCCGAACAGCTCTTCGCCTCCGAGCAGTTTCTCGGTTCGACCACGCGAGCCGCTGCTGCCGTCGCCGCCGGAGAGGCCGACATCTGCGCCTGCTTCGTCACCGAAGGAGCTGTGCACGATCAGTTTCACGCCATCGAGGATCTGCACCGCGCGCTTGGTCCCGTTGCCGATCAGCTGCGGATGATCCACCTCACCGGCCCGATTCCGCCAGACGGCCTCGTCGCGCCCGCTCAAGCTTCGGCGACGCAGAGGGAGAAGCTCACGCGTGCACTTCTCAATCTGCACGAACTCCCGCGCGGGCAGGCTGCGCTGCGTGAGCTGCTGCAGGCGATGAGACTCTGCGCACCACCCGAGTCCGTGCTCCAGTCGCTCGCGGTCTGGGGCTGACGCGCGCGCAAGACCAATCGTGCGTCAGCGAATCACGCTCGCACACCAGCTCGCCAGAATCGCCAGGCTCGCCGCGGGCACGAATGACCAGAGAAGTCGCGATGGCGCGGGGCGCTCGATTCCGCTCGCAGTGCGGAACTTGTAGACGATGATCGCGATCTCGCTGGCGAGCACGATCACCGCCGCGAAATAACCGAGTTCGACGAGTGCCGAGAGAGAGACGGTCGGCTCGGTTGGGCGATCGAACATCAGCACTCCGAAGAGCACCGTCAGGTAGAGCAGCGACAGCGCGAAGAGTCCGTGCGCCCACTTCACTCCTGCCTGTTTTCGCAAGCCCGCAAGTGCAGCCGCAACGAAGAGCGCGCCCAGGCCCAGCGCGGTCCAGAAGTAGATCGCGCCGGCCACGCCGAGGGGGATGAAGAGCAGGCTGATCGGCCAGAGCGCGACGGTGTAGCGCACGGCGTTGATGCGGGCAGCACGCGCCCCGCCCGGCTGGTTCGGCTGCACCACGAGGCCTGCGCGCGCGTACTCGTCGGCGCGGAAGATCGCGATGGCGAGGAAGTGCGGCACCTGCCAGAGAAACATCAGCGCGAAGAGCAGCACGCCGGGAAGCTCGAGCCCGCCCGTCGCCGCGCTCCAACCGATCAGTGGAGGGATCGCTCCGGGCACTGCGCCCACGAGCAGCGCCGCGGCCGACCAGCGCTTGAGCGGTGTGTAGACGAGCACGTAGCTGACGAGCGCAACCGATGCGAGCAGGCCCGGCACGGGGCCAACACCGAACGTCAGGAGCGGGATCGAGAGCGCGGAGAAGATGAGACCGAAAAAGAGCGCGACGCGCGGCTCCATGCGGCCAGCAGGCAGAGGGCGGGTCGCGGTGCGGGTCATCAGCGCATCGGTATCGCGCTCGAGATACATGTTGAGCGCGTTGGCAGCGGCGACCACGACCACCGTCGCGAACATCGTCAGCGCGATCTTCGCTGCAGAGAGCGCCGCATGCGGCGCGAACCAGAGACCGCTCGCAGTGGTGAAGACGACGAGCGTGGTGATGCGCGGCTTGGCGAGCGCGAGCAGATCGCGCGCAGCGATGCGCGGCGCGGCCCGCGATGAGACCTCTGGCGCAGCGAGCTCGCTCACGCGGCGACCGTGCTGGCGCTTCTCGGCATCCGCGCGGTGAGCGCAACGCAGACGGAGAAGAGAAGCGCGGCGACAAAGAGGTGCGCAGTGACCGCCCAGATGTCCTTGATGGTCGCGATGGTCGCGATGCCCAGCGCGATCTGCACGACCACCAGAATCGCCATCGCGATCGCGAGACCTGCGCCGACCCGATCATTCGCGCGCAGAGCCAGGAAGCGCACGATGGCCGCCGTTGCGATCACGATGAGGCCCACCAGAATCGCGAGCGCGCGATGGGCCATGTGCAGATGCACCGCGGGGTGCACGTTCGTCGGCCAAAGCACGCCACGGCAGAGCCACTCGATGCAGACCAGTCCTGCGCCGGTGTGCCGCACGGCCGCGCCGAGGACGATCTGCAGATAGATCGCGAGCGCCGACACGGGGAGCCAGATGCGCGCAAGTCCGCTCAGGGAGCCATCGCGCGGCGTTTGCGTCGTCGCATCATCTGCGGACGGATCGGCGCGGACGGCGAACCAGACGAGCACGCCGAGAAAGAGAATCGACGTCGCGAGGTGAAGCACGAGGATGGTCGGCGGCAGCTGGTACATCACGGTGACTCCGCCGAGCAGCCCCTGCGTGATGACGAGCAGCAGCGCGCCTTGCGCGAGCCGCGCCCCACCGCGCTCACGAATCATCGAGACGAATCCGAGCGCATATCCAGCGAGCACCAGCGCCGTCGCCAGAGGAGGAACCGCGCCGGTGTGATGCTTGGCAATGCCCGCCCACGTCGAGCCGCCGAGAATGAGCGGCATCGCGAAGAGCAGCGGCAGCACGAGCGAGCGCGGACGATCGAGCTGCGCCGCGAGCACGAGCAGCACGGTGAGGAAACCCACGCCCGTCGCGAGATAGCGGTGCCCGTGCTCCATCAGCACGCCGCCCACCAGCTTCGGAAACGGCGTCCCGAAGCAGGTCGGCCAGTCAGGGCACGCGAGGCCCGAGTCCGTGTTGGTGACGAGCCCGCCCACGGTGATGAGAAGCACCGTCAGCGTGACGGCGGTCCAGGCGATCGTGCGCTGAGAGTTGCGAAGCATGGTGAGTCACCTTGAGCACGACGGGCGCGAAGGCGGCTGCGGTTAGCAGAGTGAACGCAGGAGGGTCAAGGCCGCGCCCGCCCTGTCGAGCGCGCGCATTTCGCAGCGCCGATTCACCGCGCGAGAACTCGCCGCTTGACACGCCCGCGCGCCCAACGTATTCAGCGCGCCGCTTTCGCATCGGTTCAAGGGCCCGTAGCTCAGCTGGGAGAGCGCTGCGTTCGCAATGCAGAGGTCTCCGGTTCGATCCCGGACGGGTCCACCAAAGTATCCCCCTGAACAGTGAAGCGGTTGATGACACTCGGAGCCCGAAAGGGTTCCGATGTCACGATCGTTTGCGCCCCGCCGAGCACCCACGGACAGGACAGTCAGCCTGTGTGCGGAGCGAGAGCAGCGCGGCGACGGCGCACTGAACAGCTCTGACGCGAGCGATGGTTCACGAGCAGGCAAGCGCAGCATCGATGGCGAACTCGACCTGTGCGCAGAACGTGCGGCAAACGTCCAATGATCGCGCAACGAGAGTGGAACAGATCGTCCAGCCTCCGTCGAGCGCAGTCTCGCGAATCGCAAGGAATCGCATCGGGCGAGAGGCACGCGAGTTGCTCCTCCGTGAGGAGATGACGGCTCCACTGCGAAACCTGCTGCTGGCTCTCTGCTTGCTTTCATCGTCGGCCTACGCCGCCGGGCCCACGCTCGAGGAGCAGGCGCGAAGCATCTTCAAGCCGCTCCCGGCGCGGTTCGAGTCGGCGACAAACCCGATCACTCCGCAGAAGGTGGCGCTCGGGCGGTTGCTCTTCTTCGACAAGCGGCTCTCGAAGAATCACGACGTCAGCTGCAACAGCTGCCACGCGCTCGACAAGTACGGAGTCGACGGCCTCGCGACCTCTACCGGGCATCGCCAGCAGAAGGGCGCGCGCAACGCCCCGACCGTCTACAACGCCGGCGACCACTTCGCGCAGTTCTGGGATGGCCGCGCCGCGACGCTCGAGGAGCAGGCCAAGGGCCCCGTGCTCAATCCGGTCGAGATGGCGATGAGCGACCCGGCCGCCGTCGAGAAGGTGGTCGCCTCGATCCCCAGCTACGCGCCGCTCTTTGCAAAAGCGTTCCCCGGAGAGAAGACGCCGATCACGTTCGACCGCATCGCCCTCGCGATCGGCGCCTTCGAGCGCACGCTGGTGACGCCCTCGCGGTTCGACGCCTACCTGAAAGGGGATGCAAACGCGCTCGACGCCGCGGAGAAGAAGGGGCTCGGGCTGTTCATTTCGCAGGGCTGCGTCGCTTGCCACAACGGCTCTGCGGTCGGAGGCGGCATGTACCAGAAGCTCGGCCTCATCGAGCCGGTCGCGGGCCTTGTGGACGAAGGCCGCTCGGCAGTCACGAAGAATCCCGACGACAAGTTCCACTTCAAGGTCCCCGGCCTGCGCAACGTCGACAAGACCGGGCCTTATCTCCACGACGGCAGCATTGCCACGCTCGACGCGATGGTGATCTTCATGGCTCGACACCAACTCGGGAAGGCGCTCGCGAGCGAGGACGTCACGTCGATCGTCCAGTTCCTTCACGCGCTCACCGGCCCGCTCCCCAGAGACGTCTCGGCGCCGAAGACGCTCCCCTCCGGGAAGCTGACGCCGAAAGGAGATCCGACGTGAACGACTCCATGCTCAAGGTCCCGCGCGATGCCCCGCCTCGCCGCTAGCACAAGCAGTGCGTCTGGAGGCTCTCCGGCGCATCGCGGCCCCAGGGTCCTCAGCCTCGACGGCCTCACTGGACTCGCGCAGTCTGAGGCCGTCGCGCGCCTCGAGCGCGAGGGCCCCAACGAGCTGCCCGGCACGCGCAACCGCGGCCTCTTCGCCATCGTTCTCGAGGTGGTACGCGAGCCGATGTTTCTCATGCTGCTCGCGGCCGGCACCATCTACCTCCTGATGGGCGAGCCCACCGACGCGCTCCTGCTGCTCGGCTTCGTCTGCCTCGTCATGGGCATCACGATCGTGCAGGAGCGGCGCACCGAGCATGCACTGGAGGCGCTGCGCGATCTCTCAAGTCCGCGCGCACTGGTGATCCGCGACGGGGAGAGGCGGAGGATCTCCGGCCGCGAGGTGGTCCGCGGCGATCTCGTGGTGCTTGCCGAGGGGGATCGAATTCCGGCCGATGGGCTGGTGCGCGGCGCGCTCAACCTCTGCGTCGATGAATCGCTGCTCACCGGTGAATCGATGCCCGTGCGCAAGCAGCGCGCCGAAGAGGGCCCGGAGACGCTACGCGCGCTCGACAAGCCGGGCGGCGACGATCTGCCGTCGGTCTTCTCCGGAACGCTGGTGACGGCGGGGCAAGGCGTGGTCGAGATCCTCGCCACTGGTGCGAACGCGGAACTCGGCAAGATCGGCAAGGCGCTGGCGCAGACGAAGACCGAGGTGACCGCGCTGCAGAAGGAGACGCGGCGGATCGTGCGCATCCTTGCGATCGCCGGTCTCGGTGCCTGCGCGGTGGTGGTGGTGGCGTTCGCGCTCACCCGCGGTGGCAGCGCCGACGCCTGGCGACAGGGATTCCTCGCCGGGATTGCGATGGCGATGGCCATCCTCCCCGAAGAGTTTCCCGTCGTGCTGACCATCTTCCTCGCGCTCGGCGCCTGGCGCCTCTCGCGCAGCCGCGTGCTGACCCGGCGGATGCCGGCAGTGGAAATGCTCGGCGCGGCCACGGTGCTCTGCGTCGACAAGACCGGCACGCTGACGCAGAACCAGATGACGCTTCGCTGTCTGGCGTCACCCGGGAGCACGGCAGACCTCGCGGCGCTCAACGGAACGCTGCCCGAGGTGCAACACCTGCTCCTCGAAGAGTCGATCCTCGCCAGCAAGAAGGATCCGTTCGACCCGATGGAGCGCGCGCTGCACGAGGCGGGAGATCGGTTCGTCGCCGGGACCGAGCATCTGCACCCGGCCTGGACGCTGGTGCGCGAGTACCCGCTCTCGCCCGCGCTGCTCGCAGTCACGCACGCATGGAAGCGCGGACCGGGCGAGCCCGACGATGGCCTCCTCGTGCTCGCGAGCAAGGGCGCGCCCGAGGCAATCGCCGACCTCTGCCACCTCGCTGGCGACGAGCGAGCAGCGCTGCTTGCGTCAGTGGCCACGCTCGCCACACGGGGCCTGCGCGTGCTTGCGGTCGCGCGGGGCACGGTCGCCGAGAACGTTCTGCCGGAACTGAATCACGACCTTGCACTCACGTTCGTCGGACTGCTCGGCTTCGAGGACCCGCTGCGCGAATCCGTGCCAGCGGCAGTTGCTGAGTGCCGGGCGGCGGGCGTGCGCGTGGTCATGATCACTGGCGACTATCCCGCAACGGCCCAGAGCATTGCCGCGCTCGCCGGCCTCGATCACGCCGAAGTGGTGCTGACCGGAAAAGATCTCGACTCCCTCTCCGACGCGCAGTTGCAGGAGCAGGCTGCCCGCGTGCAGGTCTTCGCGCGGGTGGTGCCGGCACAGAAGCTGCGCATCGTCGAGGCGCTCAAGGCGAGCGGCGAGATCGTCGCGATGACCGGCGACGGCGTGAACGACGCTCCCGCGCTCAAGGCAGCCCACATCGGCATCGCCATGGGCGGCCGCGGCACAGACGTGGCGCGCGAGGCCGCCTCGCTCGTTCTGCTCGACGACGACTTCACCTCGATCGTGACCGCAGTGCGGGTGGGCCGGCGCATCTACGACAACATCAAGAAGGCGATTGTCTTCATTGTCGCGGTGCACATTCCGATCGCGGGCCTCTCGATGCTTCCGGTCTTCTTCGCCGGCTGGCCGCTGCTGCTGCTGCCCGTCCACATCGCGTTCCTGCAGCTGATCATCGATCCGGCCTGCACGCTGATCTTCGAATCGGAAGCAGCGGAGTCCGACGTGATGCGACGCCCGCCGCGCGACCCCAGAGAGGGCCTCTTCTCTCGAGCGACGCTGACGGTCGCGCTGCTGCAGGGCCTGAGCATCCTCGCGGTCTGCATCGGGGTGTTCCTGTTCGCACGGCGAGAGCACTCTGCGGACGCGGCGCGGGCCCTCACCTTCGCGACGCTGGTGGTCGCGTTCCTGGTGGTGATTCTCGTCAACCGCTCTTGGACACGCTCGGCGTTGGCGATGCTGCGCGTCCCGAATCCAGCGGTGCGCTGGGTGGTCGCCGGCGCGCTGGTGCTGCTGACGCTCGCGTTGGCGGTGCCGCTTCTCCAGCGGATGTTCCACTTCGCGCCCCTCCACACCGATGACCTCTGCCTCTCGCTCGCGGCGGGGCTTGTCTGCGTGCTCTGGTTCGAGGTGGTCAAGCGAGTTCGGCGGCCGCAGAAGTTTGCGACGTGACCGCACTCATCACCGGAGCACAGGCCAGCCCGCGCTCGGCAATTCGAGTTTCCATCCCTCGACCGGCCGTTCGATTTTCAGTGCGGGCGTGCTAGACCGCGCCCTCCATGGACTTCGCCGACCAGCTCCGCACCGAGACCGCTCGGCGCCGTACGTTCGCCATCATCTCGCACCCCGACGCGGGCAAGACGACGCTGACCGAGAAGCTCTTGCTTCACGGCGGCGCGATCCACCTCGCGGGAGCCGTGAAGGCGCGCGGCGCGCAACGCCACGCCACCAGCGACTGGATGGAGCTCGAGAAGCAGCGCGGAATTTCGATCACCTCGAGCGTGCTCCAGTTCGGCCACCGGGGCTGCGTGATCAATCTGCTCGATACGCCAGGCCACCAGGACTTCTCCGAAGACACCTATCGAACCCTCTCGGCCGCCGACGCTGCCGTGATGCTCATCGACTCGGCAAAGGGCGTCGAAACGCAGACGAAGAAACTTTTCCAGGTCTGCCGCCGCCGCGGAATTCCCATCTTCACGTTCATCAACAAGATGGACCGCCCCGGCCGCGATCCGTTTGATCTGCTCCACGAGGTCGAGGAAGTGCTCGGCATCCGCACTGTCCCGATCACCTGGCCGATCGGCAGCGGCAATGAGTTCAAGGGGGTCACGCACCTCTTCGACAAGCTCGGCGAGCCGACGCACCGCAAGTCCGATCCGCTCGCGCTCGAGGAGGGCGAGGATAGTTCCGCGATAGCAGCTGCGGAGGCTGCACATATCGACGCCTTGTCGCGCGGAGAACGCACGCCGGCCACGGGGAGCGCGGGCCTGCGCGCACGCGCGCTTGGCGAGACGCGATATGATTCAATCCGCGAGCAATTGGATCTATTGCACGCAGCCGGCGACGATTTCGATATGGCCAAGGTATTGCGCGGCGAGCTCTCGCCTGCGTTCTTCGGCTCGGCGCATACCGAAGTCGGCATCGACGAATTCCTCGACGCGTTCGTCACCATCGCGCCACCGCCGGGCCCGCGCACACTCTCCACCGGCGAGAAGCTGCAGCCGAGCGCGCCCTCCTTCACCGGCTTCGTCTTCAAGATCCAGGCGAACATGGATCCCGCGCACCGCGATCGCCTCTCGTTCCTGCGCGTCTGCTCGGGCCATTTCACGCGCGGCATGGACGCCAGGCTCTGCCGCGGCGGCGAGAGCAAAGCGATTCGATTGGCGATGCCGCACCAGCTGTTCGGCCAGGAGCGCGTGGTGATTGAAGAGGCGTGGCCGGGAGACGTCATTGGCCTCTTCGACACGGGCAATCTTCGCATCGGCGATACCCTCGTCGAGGCGGCAGCGCCGGCAATGGAATTCATCGAGCTGCCCCGCTTCTCGCCGGAAATCTTCGCGCGCCTGCGCAGCAAGGACGCGCTCAAGCGCAAGCAGCTGCAGACGGGTCTCGCGCAGCTCGGCGAAGAGGGCGTCATCCAGGTCTTCGCGCAGCGCGGATTGGGCGAAAAGGATCCGATCGTCGGCGCGGTCGGCGCATTGCAACTCGAGGTGCTGCAATATCGATTGCTTCACGAGTATCGCGCCGAGGTGATTCTCGAACGGTTGCCTTATCAGGTCGCGCGCTGGGTGGTCGGCGAGGGATTCGACGCCGGGCGATTTGAAACCGAGACGGATTGTTTAATCGTCGAGGATCGCGATGCGCAGCCCGTCTCGCTCTTCAAGAGCGAATGGAATCTCAACTATGCCGCGGGCAAACACGAGGGCTGGCAGTTCCTCGCAGCCGCGCCGCCTGTCGTACGCAACGCGAAGAAGAAGTAATCGCAGCGATTGCTGCGTCGAGGGATTCGATATGCAATCGAAAGCCATTCGCTGGAGCGCGGGAGTCCTCTTCGGCGCAGCGATTGCTGCCGGATACGATGGACTCGCGCAGCTCCTGGTTCTCTTCGCGGAAGAGTCGCGCGCGATTCACGGCAGGCATTCAATTCTCCCGCCCATTGCCGCAGCAATGAGCGCACTGGTCGGAATCCTCGCCTGCCGGGCAATCGTCTCCACGAACGAAGGTCCGGCGTTGCTGCGTGCAACTGGTCGCTTCATTGCTGCGCTCGGCAGCGCGACAGTCTGCACAGGTCCCATCCTCCTCTTCGGATTTCCGCAGCCGCGTTCCAGTCATCCAGGACATATGCCGGCAGCAGATATGGCCGGAGGGATGATCGCGACACTGATTTCCCTCTGCGGCCTTCTCGTCGCGGCACTGGGCTTCGCGATGGTATTTGGCGCCTTCGTCTGGACGCGGGCCCGCAACCGAGCCGTCTTGCCCAGCGCGGCACCAGGATGAAATTGCGCGCCCGCTCATTCGAACGTAGATCCTCCCCGCCGCGCACGCCGTGCGCCGCAGTAGCTGCTTGAAGGAGTACGAATGTCGCGTCCGCTCCAGATCTTCCTCGGCCTCCTGCGCATCGCCGTGGGCATCTCGCTGCTCGGGCCGGCAATGCATAAGATCTCCTGGTTTGCGCATCCAGCGCTCGAGCCGCAGCTCGCCAGTTGGCTCTCCCACTCGCCAAATCCGCTCACCTCGAAGTATCTCCATTTCATGATCCCGCACGCGCAACTGCTCGCGCGGGTTGTCGCCGTCGGCGAGCTCGGCCTCGGATCGATGCTGCTGCTCGGCTTATTAACGCCGCTCGCCGCCGGCCTCGCCTTCATCATGGTGGCGAACTTCCATTTCGCCAGCGGCGCGATGCTCTCTCTCGATTACGTCACGGGCCAGGATGGCCTCGTCTATCTGCTGCTGTTTCCGGTGCTGCTCCTGGGCCGCGCGGGGCTCGCCGTCGGCGCAGATGGACTGCTGGGAAAGAAGATGTCTGGCGGCGGCCGTTAATCAATTGATGAGAACCAACAGGAGCGCATGACATGATGAAGGGCGCGATCATTGGATTTGGATTCATCTCTGGCAAGGGTCACTATCCTGCCTATAAGCAGCGCAACGACGTGGAGATCGTCGCCATCGCTGATATCTGCCCGGGAAGCCTCGAGGCCGCGCGCAGAGCGGCTCCCAACGCGCGGATGTATACGAGCGCCGAAGAGTTGTTCGCCCATGAGACGCTCGATTTTGTCGATATCTCGACTCCTCCCTGCGACCATCTGCGCATTGCCCGGCTCGCCCTCGCGCATGGGGCGCACGTGCTCTGCGAGAAGCCGCTCGTCACTTCGGTCGAAGAGGCGCTCGCCCTCGTCGCCGCCGCGCGCGAACACAAGCGGGTCGTCTTCCCCGCGCACAACTACAAGCACGCGCCGGTGGTGAAGTTCGCCAAATCGATCATCGACAGCGGCCGCATCGGAACCATTCGCGCGGTGACGCTGAATACCTATCGGACCACGCACGCCAAAGGAGTTGCAGAGTGGCGCACCGATTGGCGCCGCGACCATAAGACCAGCGGCGGCGGCATCGCGATGGATCACGGCAGCCATAGTTTTTATCTGACGTTCGCCTGGCTCGGAACGCTGCCCACGCACGTCACCGCGAAGGCATTAACGCTCGATAAGCAGTGGGACACCGAGGATAACCTCAACTGCGTGCTTACCTTCCCCAATGGATATGCCCACGCGTTCCTGACCTGGACGGCAGGCGTGCGCAAGGTCGTCTATTCGCTGCAGGGCTCGGATGGCGCGCTGGTGATTGACGATGACAACTGGGAATTGACCACCGGCAAGAACTCGGGAAAGCCGGTGCTCGAGAAGGGCGTCATTGAAAGCGATTGGATGGACGCCTCGCATACCAAGTGGTTCAACTCGCTCTTCGACCAGTTCAAGACCGCAATCAGCGAGGGTGACTTCGTCAACCGGGAACTGCGCGAGGCGGTGGGCTGCGTGCAGATCATCGAGACCTGCTATCGCTCGAATGCATCGGGCTGCCGCGAGTTGCCGCTGCCGCTCGACGTGCTGGCGATTTAATCAATGAGCGGACCTATCGTCATTACCGGCGCATCGTCTGGAATCGGTGAGGCCTGCGCGCTCGCCTTCGCGCGCGAGGGACGCTCGCTCGTCCTCGGTGCGCGCCGTAGCGAGCGATTAAATGCGGTCGCGAAGGCTTGCATGAAGGCCGGAGCGCCCGAGGCATTGGCGCTGTCGCTCGACGTGAAGTCGCTGGCCTCAATCACCGCGTTTGCCCGCGTCGCCAATGCGCTCAATCCATCCGTCCTGATTAACAACGCGGGCCTCGCGAAGGGGCGCGATCCCGTCGCGCAACTGCAGGACCACGACATCACCGAAATGATCGACGTCAACGTCACGGGGTTCCTCCGCGTGGCGCGTGCGTTTCTCCCGGGAATGATCGAACGCAAAGGCGGACATATCGTCAATCTCGGCTCACTCGCGGGTCGCGAAATCTATGAAGGCGGCGCGGTCTATTGCGCGACCAAGTATGCCGTGCGTGCCATCTCCCAGACGCTGCGCCTCGAACTCTCCGGGACGGGTATCCGCGTCACCGAGATCGCGCCAGGACTGGTCGAGACGGAGTTCTCCATTGTCCGCACCGGCGACATCGAGAAGGCCAAGCTGCCCTACCAGGGAATCGATCCATTGACTGCCGTTGATATCGCCGACTGCGTTACGTGGGCGGTCAATCGCCCCGCGCATATCAACATCGGGGAGATTGTATTGACCCCCGTTGCGCAAGCATCAGTCAGCAAGGTTTCGCGGCGGCCAGTTTGACCAGCGCGGGAGCAACAGCAGAGCATCGAGCTCCGATCCGCGCACTTCCGCGAATTGCGCTCGCGGTCATTGCAATCGTCCCAGCGCTCGTCATGCGCGTGGGAGGGATCCACGCAGAACCGCTCGCTGCGATCCTCGTCAATGGCAGCGCCGTTGTCGCCGCCGCTTTCCTCCTCGCCTGGGCCGCCGAAACAGCGCAGCAGGATATCTCGGGCAATCTCGCGATGGCGCTGCTCGCACTCATTGCCGTTCTCCCTGAATACGCGATCGATCTCTATTTCGGATATTCCGCGGGCCACTCTCCCGATGCAGCGCGATATGCTGCCGCGAATATGACCGGCAGCAATCGATTGCTGCTTGGCCTCGGCTGGCCGTTCGTTCTCCTGCTGGTGTTTATCGGCAGTCGGTCGCGTGCGCGCAAGTCCGCGCCAGGAGCCGTTGCACCGCCGATCGTGACCGAGCTTCTCCTCGATCCCAGCCGACGCATTGAATTGGCCGCGCTGGCCGTCGCCTCGCTCTGGTGTCTCGCGATTCCGTTTCGCCACCAGATTGGATTGGTCGACTCCGCAGTGCTGCTCGCGATCTTCGCCGCTTATCTCGTTCGCGCTTCCCGCGAGGAGCACGACGAACCCGAGTTAATCGGCGTCGCCCAGGTCCTCGGGGATCTCCCCAGGCCCCAGCGGCGCGCGGCAATCATCTGCCTCTTCGTCTTCGCCGCAATTGCCGTCGTCGCGGCCGCACAACCGTTCGCCGACGCGCTTGTCTCGGGCGGACGTGCGCTGGGCCTCGACGAGTTTCTGCTCGTGCAGTGGCTTGCGCCGCTGGCGTCGGAGGCACCTGAGTTTCTCGTCGCCGCGATTCTCGCGCTGCGCGGCAACGGAAACGCTGCCATCGGCGCCCTGCTCTCCTCGAAGGTGAATCAATGGACGATGCTCGTCGGCAGCCTGCCGCTCGCCCACCTTGCCGGCGGCGGCACCGGCTCGCTCCCTCTTGATGAGCGCCAGTTCGGCGAGCTCTTATTAACTGCAACGCAGGCGCTGCTTGGCTTCGCGGTTCTCTGCGACCTGCGGTTGCGCGTCGGCGAAGCGCTGCTGCTCGTCTCACTCTTCGTCTCGCAACTTTGCTTCCACCAGACGAACGTGCGGCTTGGATTCTCCGCTGCCTATCTAATCGCCGCGCTGGTTATCCTCGCGACCAAGCCGCGCGAACTTCGTGATATCGCGCGGGCCGCCGTGCACACGACGACCTCAAGCCAATGAGTTCTCGTCCTCGTCCTCGCCAAACCGATCTCGCTTGAACGCCGCTTCGAGCGTCTCGTCGAGCTTCGCCAATAGATCGCGATTCCCGTCCTGCGAATAGCGCTCAAGGTTGTGCTCGAATTCGGGAATGCGCGAGAGGAACTCCGAGAGCTTCTCGCGGGTCAACTGCTCCGCGCAGAGACCATATCCCTCTGCCTCGAGATATCGCGCGTTCAAGACCTGCTCGAACTGCTTCTGCACCGGCACCGAGAGCATCGGCCGACGCAGATAGACCGCCTCGCCCATCAACGTAAATCCGCCGCCCGAGATCACGCCGCGCGCCGTGCGGAGATCGTCGATAAACCCCTGCTCGCTAAATGGGCGATAGAGCAGTTTTCCATCGCGCAGATCCTCCTTGAGTTCGCGCTTGACGCCATAGATGCGGCACTCAATATTCGCCGCCTTGAGAATCTCGGGCAGCTCAGTATTGGTCGTATAGGTCTGATAGACCAGCAGGTGCTCGCCCGGTTCCGCCTTCGCCGCGAGGATCTCCGGGCGCAGGATGGGCGGGTGCAGAGTCGTGCGCTTCTTGCGGATCGGCGGATAGAAGAACGTGCTGATTAAGTAGTGATAAGCGCCAGGAACCTTGCTCTTAATGATCCCCTTGGCCGTCTGAAACTCGGCCTCGTGGCCCGCCATGATGCTTGGCTCGTGCTGGCAGCGATTGATGATCTGCATATTGTCGACCGAGATGATCGGCAGGCGGTGATTCTTCCCGAAGAGATAGCTCCAGCTCTCGAAATCGGAGATCACCACGTCCGGCTTGAACGATGAGGCCAGGTCGAAATAGGCGCGGATATTCTGCGGCCAGCCACCCGAAAAGGCCCCCTTTACATTCTCCAACAGCGTCTTGAAATTCCGGACCTCGTTATCCTCGGTGACAATGGTCAGGCCCCAGATCTTCTTGACGTGCAGATGCTCATTGGCGCGCTTGGCGAGGTAATCGTGCGCCCGCCCGGAGACGACAACCTGCACGTCGTGCTTCTTCACCAGTTCGTCGAGGATCACGCGCGACCGGATCGCGTGGCCCATTCCTTCTCCGACGACGCCATAGAGAATTCGCATGCAGGACCTCGTTGATTGATTAGACCCCACTCTACTGCAACGGCGCTTCGCGCGAGGCGTGTCTTGATTAACCGCGGGCGTCTTCTATCCGATCAAGCCGCCACAATTCCGGCCAGGCGAAGCGGACGACGGCGACAACCAGAAGAGTCCCGATGCCGCCGCCAACCACCGCGGGGATCGCGCCGAAGAGCCCCGCAGCAAGGCCCGATTCGAAATCGCCCATCTCATTGGAGAGTCCAATGAAGACCCAATGGATCGCGGCAATTCTTCCTCTCAATGCATCAGGCGATACGACCTGCTCGAGCGTGCTGCGAATGACCGCGCTGACGTTATCGAACCCGCCGAGGACAGCCAGCGCGACGAGCGACAGAGGCAGCGAGCGGGACAATCCGAAGACGATCGTTGCAATGCCAAAGATCGTTACGCAGGAGAGCAGCACGCGGCCCACGTTGCGCCACGGAGGAAGTCGGGTCTGGACGAGAGCGGCCAAGAGCGCGCCGAAGGAGGGAGCTGCGCGCAAAAGTCCCAACCCGCGCGCGCCGGTGCGGAGGATATCCTTCGCGTAGATTGGCAAGAGCGCGGTCGCGCCGCCGAGCAGCACGGCGAAGAGGTCGAGCGTGATCGCAGGCAGCAGGATTTTCGAGCGGAAGACGAAGCGCAACCCTGCGCTCAACCTCGGTTCGTCCCGGCTGCTCTTCTCGAGCGGGCGCACGGCCGAAGGAGGGATCGACGCGAGCGCGGCGACGAAGAGCATCGCGGCGGCGGCGTCGATGAAGTAGACCGCGCTCGCCCCTCCGGTCGCGGCGATGACGAACCCGCCGAGCGCAGGCCCGGCCGTCGCGCCAATCTGGAAGCCGCTGGAGAGCCAGGCGTTGGCGTGGGCAAACTCCGCGCGCGGAACCATCTGCGCAAGCAGCGACGACATCGCCGGGCGCGAGAACGTTCCACAGACGCCCGTGAAGAAGAGCAGCGCGTAGAGCGTCCAGATCGGCGCGGTCGTCCATGACGCGAGCGCGAGGCCGAGCGCGCAGAGAGCCATCCCGCTCTGCGCGAGCATTCCCATCCGGCGGCGATCGAATCGATCGGCCGCAGCGCCCGCCGGCAGCGCAAGCAGCACGACGGGAATCACCTGCGCGAGACCGACCATCCCGAGCGCGAACGCGCTGTGCGTGCGCGCGTAGAGTTGCCACCCGACCGCAACATCGAGCATCTGCGCGCCGAGGACGGAGATGATCCGCCCGCCGGCGAACGCGCGCACGGCCGGCCTGCGCAGTGCGCTTCCGCGTTGCTTGGCCTGTGGAGGATTGCTCTCTTCGCTCGACGAAACAGCGCCCGGCTCAGTTGCCAAACGCGACGCCCGCCGAGAGCGTGAAGAGCGTCAGCCCGTAGCTGACAAAGTGCGCGCCGAGCTGCCCCTGCACGCCGAAACGCCCGACAACCGGCACCGTGTACTCGAGCAGCAGCGAGCCGCCCGAGAAGTCGATGCTCGGGAGGTTGCTGGCCGAGATGGCGCCCGCCGTGTAGGTGCCGCCGAGAGTGAACTGACCGGGCACGGGTCCGAGGTGATCGACGCGCAGACCAGGCCCGATGCCTCCGTAGAGTCCTGTGCGACCCGCGACCATCGGACTCCACGAGCCGTGCACGAGCAGCTCGATGCCGAGATGACGCGTGAGGCGGATTCCGCCCTCGCCCGAGAGGTGCATTTCGAAATCTGGCTCGCTTCCCGCGTTGAGGCGGCCGATGTCGAACTGTCCGCCGGAGCTGAACCAGGTCACCATTCCGAGCGTCAGCCCAGCGCCATAGATTGGCGTGCCGAACGAACTCCCGGTCGAGACATCAGCGACCGGAACGAGCGGGGCTGCGACCAGCGGCGGTGGCGGCGTGATCGGCTCGAGAGGAGGCAGCGGCAGCTCATTGGGCTTGGCGGCTGTCGGCGGCGCGGGCAGCGGGGCCGCGGCGTGCGCTGGAGCCGGGACAGCAACTGGCGCTGGAGCAGGAGGAGGCGGGGCAACAGGCGGCGCAGGAGTGGGCGCAACGATCAGCTCCGGCGGGGGCGCCGGTGGACCGACTGGTGCAGCCGGGTTCGTCGCCGCAGCCGACGGTGCAGCAGCTACCGGCGCTGCTGGAGTCCATGCGGGGATCGGTGCGTCCGCGGCCTTCGTCTCTGCTGCAGCGGCGGCGCGCCTCGCCTCTGCGTCGCGAGCCGCCTCTTTGATCAGGTCGCGATGTCCGCCGGCCTTCGTCTTCTTCTTCGCAGGCGCCGCGCAGACGTGCTTCTCGCAGACGTCCTCGCCGCTGCAATCAAGGTCGCGCGTGCAGGCCCGCTTCGTCGGAGGATCGACGCATACCTTTTCGACGCAGATGCGCTCGCCCTTGCAATCGGTGTCCTTCGAACAGCCGGCGTCCTGCGCCCATGCGGGCGCACAGAACGCGAGGACAACGATGCAAGAGGCGGCGAGCGCACGCGTCATTCGGACCTCTGTGCAGGGCGCAGACGACTACGGCTTGGGTGACCCGCCGGGACGTCCAGCACCGCGAGGAGCCCCCGGACGTGCACCGCCGCGACCGGCCGGACGAGCGCCACCCGGACCGCCCGGCTTGCGTGCACCCGGACCACCGGCGCCGCGCTCGCTCTTGCG
Organism: uncultured delta proteobacterium; assembly: GCA_903911145.1. Classification (GTDB taxonomy): domain Bacteria; phylum Myxococcota; class Myxococcia; order Myxococcales; family 40CM-4-68-19; genus CAIWCD01. The sequence continues at coordinate 66,320 of CAIWCD010000001.1, forward strand.
ATCCTGCGCGACCGTCTCCATCGAGAAGCTTCCCTCGAGGGACGCGTCGTTCTTGTTCTTCGTGCTCCCGCTCGGACGCTGCGGCCCACGGCGCGCGCCCTTCTCTTCCTTCGGGTCCTTGAAGACCTGCTTCATCGAAGCCGGCATCAGGTCGACGAGGTACTGGTGCTCGCCGATCTTCTTCGCGCCCGCGACGACATCCTCGCCGCCGAACACGCGCACGAGACGCACGCGCTCCGCATTGCGCCCCGCGGCCTTCACCGCATCGCGCAGGCGGGCGAGGCGATCGCCGGTCGTGCTGGTCGCCTTGGCAACTGCCTCATCGAGAATCGCCTTGACCGCGTCGGTCTCCGCGACATCGGCAGGGTCGGCCTTCGGCGCGGCCTGAACGTGCTCGAGCGCGTCGTCGACCGCGGCCTTCTCCTTCGCGGCGATCTCATCCGTCGCTTCGGTGGCCGACGAGAATGCACCCGACTCGCTCTTCTCTTCGGGGCCGCCCTCCACGTCGGGCTCACGGTGAGGCACCTCACCCGCGCCTTGCGCGTGCGACGTGGGCTGCGCCGTCACTTCGACGTCAGCAGGAATGGGGGCCGGCACCACCTGGGCGAGCTCCTTGGGGAGCGACTTCTTCGCCTCGGTCTCGGCCTTGGCGGCCATGCGGATGAGCGTGCCGGAGAATTCTGTCAGGGTTCGGATTGCCATAGGGGGCCGGTGTCTACCAGCAACAACGCGGCAACGGAAGGGGTCTGCATGCTCATTCGATCGGCTGATGATCGGATGGGCCACCGCGACCCGCGCGCGTTCCGTTCCGATTTTCCACGATTGTTCGATGCCTTGTGCCCGATCCGCGACAATCCACAACCTGTGGACAACCCACCACCGATAGGGCCTGACGCGATGCGGCACCACTATCGGTGGGGTAATTTTCTTGACAGGTCGATGCCGCGGTGAGACTAAGCGGGGGTCCGGAGCCACCCCCGATAGGGGTGTCCCGGGCAACAATTCCAAACCTCGAGGCCGGACGGCTCCCTCGATATACCTGCACAGGTGTATCGTGTGGGACTTCTTACCTCACAGACCATGAAGGGGACCACTCGATGTCCAGCTCGAACAAGCCCGGCAACGTTGGCGATGCGATCGTTGGCACTGAACCGATCTCGGCCGCTCCGGCGACCGAAGGGATGAAGAGCGGCCTCATCCGGCACTCTTCTCCTGGCATCCCCAAGTCGCAGGTGCATGGGCGCAAGGGCAAGGGCGTCCCGGTTGCACGCCGCGCGACCCGTCCGGGCCAGACCGCCGCTGAAGTTCTCGACGAGGTGACGTGGACGCACCGTCCCGCGAAGATCTCCGGCGCAGACGGCGAAGTCGTCTTCAAGATGGACGACGCCGAGGTTCCCGAGGGCTGGTCGCAGCTCGCGACCGACGTCGCCGTTTCCAAGTATTTCCGCAAGGCGGGCGTGCCCACCAAGTCGGGCGCCGAGGAGAGCGTGCGCCAGATCGTCAAGCGCGTCGCGCACACGATGCGCACCTCGGGCGAGGAGCAGGGTGGATACTTCGCCACCGCCGAGGACGCCGAGACCTTCGAAGCCGAGCTCAGCTACTACCTCGTCAACCAGATCGGCGCGTTCAACTCGCCCGTCTGGTTCAACTGCGGCCTCTGGCACGAGTACAAGATCGCCGGCTCGGGTGGAAACTTCGCGGTCGATCTCAACACCGGCTCGGCCTACATGACGCCCGACGCGTACACGCGTCCGCAAGTGTCGGCCTGCTTCATCCAGAGTTGCAAGGACGATCTCGACTCGATCTTCAGCCTCGTCCACGACGAAGCGCGAGTCTTCAAGTATGGCTCGGGGTCCGGCACGAACTTCTCGAAGCTGCGCGGCAAGATGGAGCGCCTCTCGGGCGGCGGGACCTCGAGCGGCCTCATCAGCTTCCTCGAAGTTCTCGATCGCGCAGCCGGTGCGACCAAGTCGGGCGGCATCACGCGCCGCGCGGCGAAGATGGTCGTCCTCGACGCGGACCACCCCGAGATCCGCGACTTCATCAGCTGGAAGGCGCGCGAGGAGAAGAAGGTCGGCGCGCTGATCGCGGGCGGCTACTCGAGCGACTTCAACGGCGAGGCCTACCGCACGGTGAGCGGACAGAACGCGAACAATTCGATTCGCGTGACCGATGCGTTCCTCGATGCGGTCACGAAGAACGGCGTCTGGGAAACGCGAGCGCGCACGACGGGCGAAGTGGTTGAGCGCCTCTCCGCGAAGGACCTCTGGGGCGAGCTCGCCGAGGCGGCCTGGAAGTGCGCCGACCCGGGCATCCAGTACGACGACACGATCAACCGGTGGCACACCTGCAAGGCGACCGACCGCATCTACGCGTCGAATCCGTGCAGCGAGTTTGTCTTCCTCGACGACACCGCCTGCAACCTCGCCTCGCTCAACCTGCTCAAGTTCCTCGACGAGAAGACGGGAGAGTTCGACGTCGCGGGCTACCAGCACGCCTGCCGCGTCTTCTTCATGGCGCAGGAGATAGCGGTCGATCTCGCGAGCTACCCGACGCAGAAGATCGCGGAGCGCAGCCACCAGTATCGGCCGCTGGGCTTGGGCTACGCGAACCTCGGCACGCTGCTGATGGTGCAGGGTCTGCCGTACGACTCCAATGAGGGCCGCGCGGTCGCGTCGGCGCTGACGGCGGTGATGACGGGCGAGGCCTACGCGCTCTCGGCGGAGATGGCAGCGAGCAAGGGTCCGTTCGCGGGTTTCACGCAGAACCGCGAGTCGATGCTCGAGGTGATGCGGATGCACCAGGACGCCGCGCTCAAGATCGATCGCGATCTTGCGCCGAGCGAGATCCTCGCCGCCGCGCACCAGGCCTGGTCGCGCGCCGTTACGCTCGGAGAAGAGCACGGCTACCGCAACGCGCAGGCGACGGTGCTCGCGCCCACGGGCACGATCGGTCTCTTGATGGACTGCGACACGACGGGCGTCGAGCCGGACTTCGCGCTCATCAAGTTCAAGAAGCTCGCCGGTGGTGGCTCGTTCAAGATCGTCAACCAGTCGGTGCCGCGCGCGCTCAAGAAGCTCGGCTACGCGCCCGCCGAGGTGCAGGCGATCGTCGACTTCGTGCGGGGCACGGCGACGCTCAAGGGCACGCTTGACTTCACCCCGGCAGATCTGGCAGCGCGCGGACTGCTCGAGAACGAGATCGCGAAGATCGAGAAGACGCTCGAGTCGGTCTTCGATCTGCGCCAGGCCTTCTCGCCGCACATCATGGGCCCGGCCTGCCTGACGCGCCTGGGCCTCGCGGCCAACGCGAAGGGGGCCGCCGTCCTCGAGAAGCTCGGATACACGGCCGAGCAGATCGACGCCGCGAGCCTGCAGATCTGCGGACGCCAGACGGTCGAAGGCGCGCCGTTCCTCAAGGTCGAGCACTACCCGGTCTTCGACTGCGCGAATCGCTGCGGACCGCTCGGGACGCGGTACATCGAGCCGATGGGCCACGTGCGCATGATGGCCGCGGCCCAGCCGTTCCTCTCCGGCGCGATCAGCAAGACGATCAACATGCCGTCCGACGCGACCGTGGCCGACGTGGAGAAGATCCACCTCGACTCCTGGAAGCTCGGCCTCAAGGCGATCGCGATCTATCGCGACGGCAGCAAGCTCTCGCAGCCGCTCTCTGCGGGCGACAACGCGAAGGCCACGGGGCCAGCCCTGCCCTTGCCGCTGCCCAAGGAGGTTCCGCTCCTCGTCGCCGATCTGCAGAAGCTGCTCTCGGTCTCGCCCGAGCAGGCACAGCGCATGGCCGAGGCCTGCCTGATGCCGAAGAGCAATCTCGTCGCCGCTCCCGCGCCGTCCCCGCTGCCCGCCGCTGCGCGCCGCCGTCTGCCGGCCAAGCGCCACGGCCTCACGCAGGAGGCGAAGGTCGGTGGCAACAAGGTCTTCCTGCGCACGGGCGAGTACGAGGATGGCGCGCTCGGTGAGATCTTCATCGACATGCACAAGGAGGGCGCGGCGCTGCGCTCGGTGATGAACTGCTTCGCGATGCTCGTCTCGCTCGCGCTGCAGTACGGAGTGCCGCTGCAAGTGCTCGTGGAGCAGTTCGTCTTCACGCGCTTCGAGCCGCAGGGACCGGTGCAGGGCCACGATCGCGTGAAGTTCGCGACCTCGGTCATCGACTACGTCTTCCGCGCGCTCGGCGTTGAGTACCTGCACCGCGACGACCTCGCGCACGTCACGCCCGAGGCGGCCGCGACCACTCCGGCGGCCAACATGGGCTCTGAGCCCGGAAACGGCCAGGCCACGATGGCGAGCCCCGCGAGCCCGGCGATCGTCGCGAAGGCGGCGCAGAAGGCAGCGGGGACGGCCTCGCAGGTTGCCGTCGAGCGCTCGGGCGCGCGGCGTGCGGCCTCGGCGCAGGATGAGCAGCTGCGCAACATGTCGGGCGATGCCCCGTTCTGCGATGGCTGCGGCCACATCACGGTGCGCAATGGCACCTGCTACAAGTGCCTGAACTGCGGCAACAGCATGGGCTGCAGCTAGTCGGCAACTCCCACGAGGGAGAACAGAAGGCGGCTCGCGCAGAGGATTGCGCGGGCCGCTTTTGTTTTGAGTGCCAATCATTGGCACTCAAAGCATCTGCTGGACGGTCATCGCTCGGCGAGCGTGCGCAGCTTCGCGAAGGCCCTCAGCAGCGCCGGATCGGAGTCTGCCGGTGGATTCGAGAGCGGGAACCAGTCGAGCGCGCGGCTCTCCTCGGAAAGCCGCGCGGCCGCGCCCAGCCTGGCTACGAACGCGAAGCGAAGATCGAGGTGATCGTGGGCTGGCTCGTTGGGCCGAGCAGGAATGACGTGGATGTCGACATCGAAGAGTGTCGCGATCGAGGCCGGTCCATCGTGGGGAACGAGTGCCCGCAGATCCTGTTGCGCGAGGCCGGTCTCCTCCTCGACTTCGCGCAGCGCGATCTCCCGCGGGTCGAGTTCGCCCTCTCCATGACCGCCCGGCTGGAGCCAGCGCTTGAGCTTTCCGTGATGGAGCAGCAGCACCCGATCGCGCGCGTCGTTGAGGACAAAGGCCGAGCCGGTGAGGTGCCCAAGAGGCTGGCTGCGCAGGTGCGCATCGACAGGATGCGCACGCAGAAAAGAGCGGACGCGGGCAACATCTTCGGCCTCGCGCGCATCAAGACAGGGATGGGCGAGCAGCGCCCGATCAAGCGCGGACCAGTCTGGCGTGTTCGCAGGATCCATTCGGGAGACAGTTAGCACCGAAGCAGCGACGCTCAATCCTCGACCATCTCCATCTCGACGAGGTTGCCGCCGCCCTCGAGCGACGACAGACGGACCGAACCTCCGTGCTCACGCGCGATGCGCTCGACCACGGCCAGCGCGAGTCCGCTGCCCCGCGCCCGGCTGGGGTTGAAGGGAACGAACGCCTGCTTGCGCGCCTCGACGGAGAGAGTGCGGCCGGGATCGCGCACGGACAGGATCCAGCGGCGCGACGTGCGGGACGCGACACGCGGGACCACGTTCAGCGAGACCAGCACTTCACCGCCGCCCGCCTCTTCCGCGGCGAGCGCACCAAGTCGAACCAGCAGTCTCACCGCGGTCTCGACGCGCGTTGGATCCGCGTGCACCGGGACCATCCTCTCAGGCACAGAGCAGCGCACCAGCACGCCCCGCTCGGCCCACTGCACGGAGAGCTGGCCTGCGACCTCAAGCACCGGACCGCGCGGATCGATCGGCACGCGCGAGAGCGTCGGTGGCCGCGCAAACTCGAGCACCTCGCTCAGCAGCAGCTCGATGTTGCCGACCTCGCGGATCGCGATCTCCGCGCGGCGAAGATCGTTCGGCTGCAATCGGCCATGCCGCTCGAGCGTCTGCAGCGCGATCTTCACGGCCGAGAGCGGATTGCGAACCTCGTGCGCAAGCAACGAGGCGAAGCGCGCGAGATCGGCAGCCCGCTCGTTTGCATCGACTTCGATCGACGCAGCCGAAAGATCGATGACGAGCGCAACCGTTCCCGCAGCGGCCCGGTGCAACTCGAGGCGCGCGGGAAACTGCCGCGCAGCCTCCGGGCCACCAGCGCGCACGAGCAGCCGCGAGACCGAGCTCTGTGCGGCGTCCGCGAGATCGCGTGCGGTGCGCTCTCCGCCGACAAACAGCGTGCCCACGGACTGCCCGAGCAGCTCCTTGTCGCTGACGCCGAAGACGTTCTCGCACGCGCCAGACGCGCCCGCGATGAGCGGCGATCCCGCACGACCCCACGCGATCGCACACGCATCCGTCGACGTCGAAAGGAACAGTCCGAGCCCGCTGGCGAGCTGCTGCAGCGTCGGCGTCATCGCGCGCGACTCCACCGGCGAGAGAATTTCGGCGCGCTCAAAAGAGGCCGAGCAGACCAACCGTCGCGCCGTGCGGAACCGGAGCAGCCGAGAACGCGATCGCCGCGCTGGGAGCCGCATCCCGTGCTGTTGCCGCGACGGGTCCCTGCTCTCGATAGCCGTCGTACCGGTGCGGATCGTCGCCCGCGATCCAGAACCAGGTCGCAAACCCGGCCGCGACGACCGCAGTGCCGAGCGCGACGCGTGCACCAAGCACCTCGTTCGACCCCTTCTGGCTGAGCGAGTTGAGCTGCGCGAGTGTGACGGCGCCGGTGTTGTTCACGTACTGCGTGCGCTCGCCCTGGAACTTGCTCTCCGTCGACGCCGAGAGCTGGTTGAAGAGGATCGCGAGGCCGCCGGCCGCCACCACCGTCCCCGTCGCGATCCATGCGCCGAGCCGCATTTTGCGCGCCGACGAGTCATACGCCCCGATGAAGTCGCTCGACGGAACGAGCGCGACGCTGCGCGCGAGCACCTGCTTGTTGGGGATCGAAATGTCCTCGCTCGACGTGACGAAACCGACCTTCTCCACCTCGAGCAGGTGCGGCCCCCACGAGAGAGCCAGCCGACCCGGGAGCGGAGTCGAGCCGCGGATCTGTCCGTCGATCTTCACGGACGCTCCCGCCTCGCTCGACGTGAGCACCAGCCACCCCTCGCGGCCTTTCAGGATCTTCGAGACGACCATCTGCGCATCGCGCGCGACCGCCGCGACGATCTGCTCCTGCTTCGCCACCGTCTCGCTGACCCGATTCTCCACCTGTGCAGTCTTGGTGCTGCTCAGAACGAGGCTGAGCAGAAACGCGTCGCCCACTTTGGCGAGCGAACCGGCCACGGTGTAGTCGACTCCGAGCGCGCCACCGATCTCCGCAAGGCAGGCCTGGTCTGCGTCGCAGCCAAGCACCTGCTTGTCCTTCTCGAACTGAAGCATGCTGCGGATGTCCTCGCGGGAGACGACGCGGAAGACATCGAGCTTCTGCAGCTCGCTCGCGACCAGGCTGGTGGCGCCCGCGGCGAGCGACTTGTCCACGCCGTTGGCCTGCAGATCGAGCACCGCGATCTTGACCTTGCTCTCCGCCGCGAGCACCGACGAGCTGGCAAGAAGGATCAGGAGAGCAACAAAGAGGGAGCGCATGCGTCCTCGAGCGTGCAATGGAGGGGCGAGAAGCTAGTCCCTCGCGCGGCGCTGTTCAAGCAGCACCGCCAGGGACATGTCCGCGCGAGTGATGCGCAGCGCCGCTTGACGCAGAGTGAGCAAGCGGGCGAGTCTAAACGTTCGGCTTGCAGGGATGGACGGCGACGCGCGCAGTGCTCGGGCAGCCGACCGATGGAGCCGCGGACCGTTCGGGGCGTACGATTTTCCAGACCGCAGTCAACACTCGCAACAAACAAGGAGCACCTCATGCGCCGCTTTCTCCGGAAGATGAAGAGCCAGCTCGGCCAGGGTATGTCCGAGTACCTGATCATCGTCGCCCTGATCGCGATCGCGGCCATCGGCGTGGTCTCGGTGTTCGGCACCGACATCCGCGACCTCTTCGGCGCATCGACGGGCGCGCTCTCGGGAAATCCGACGGCGACCACGGGCGCGAAGAAGGCGACCATCAGCACGAAGGACCTCAAGAACTTCGGCAACACGAACGCGCAGTAGCAAACGCGTTTCGCGACCCGCATGGCGAGGGCGTTCCGGGCCGCAGAGGCTTTGGGCGCCCTCGTTTGCGTTTGGAGGGTGCGCGCCCTGCGTCCTGCTCGCGGTGAAGCGATCGTGCTAGATCAGCGCGCATGAGCGGCAAAGGGCGCGACGGCAAAGGCAAGGCGGATCAGCACAACGAGCGCGGGATCGAGCTGGCCGATCGCGGCTGGGTCGACGAGGCGGCGAAGGAGTTCCGCAAGGCGATCGAGCTCGATCCCGACGGCGCGCACGCGCACGACAACCTCGCGACGGTGCTTGCCGAGAAGAAGCAGTACAAGGAAGCGCTCACCGAATATCTGACCGCGCTGCGTCTCGAGCCGGAGAGCGCGACGGCCCATTACAATCTCGCCTGCTTTCTCTCCACGCACGCAGGAGAGATGTCGGTCGAGCAGTACAAAGAGGCGATCGAGCTCGACCCCGATTATGCCGACGCGCACCTGAATCTCGGAATGACGTACGCGGATCTCGAGCGGAGGGACGAGGCAAAGAAGGAGCTGCAGATCGCCATCAACATCGATCCGCAGGACCCGGTCGCGCGCCACGAGCTGGCCGCGCTGCATATGGACGACGGTGATTATCGCGCTGCCATCGCGCTGCTCAACGACGTCACGCGGCTGGAGCCGAAGAACAACGAGGCCTGGCTCGACCTCGGGATCTGCTACGCGCAGAAGGGATTCTACGAGGAGGCGGAGCGCTGCTACGGCAAGGCGAGAGAGCTGACGCCGGACGATCTGCTGCTCAACTACAATGTCGCGGCGCTCTATGCGCTCTGGGGGAAGCCGATGCTCGCCCTGCCCCCGCTCAAGCTCGCGCTCGAGAAGGACCCCGCCAAAGTGCGCGCGTGGCTGGCGGCCGATCCGATGTTCGACACGCTCAAGACTGTTCCGGAGTTCGAGCAGCTCGTCGCGCTGCAGTAGGCCCGCTCGCGATGGGGTTGGGCCCCGCCAGATCGGTGCAGAGTTGAAAGCCTGATTTCAGTTCTGAAACGCCCAGAAGCCGGTGGCCGCGGCGGTTCTCGAGTGAGAGCGGGCAGAAACAGGGTGTTGAGCAGCTGGCACGACAACTGCTTTGTAGTTCTGTCGAAGCGTAGTCTCTGACTCGGTGTTGGTCCCCCCCCGCCACCTCGGCAGACTCTGCGCTTCACTTTTATCGGGCCCCAATCGCAGACGCGGTTGGGGCCCGAACCTTTTGGCGGCACGTCGCCGCGGCCGCTACCGATCGAGCTGAACGACGCGCTGCTGGCGCGCATGGGCCGCGGCGTCGCGGAGCTTCTCGTAGAGAGCCTGCGCATCAGGGAGCGACGCCAGAGCCAGCGTCGGCGCGACCTGATCGGTCGAGTAGAGAGTGATCGTCCCGAGCCCGCGCATCCGCTCGACGAACGACTGATCAAGGACGACATCGCGGACGCGGAAGAGGTCGATGCTCTCCCGTCGGCGCGCGAAGAGGCCGCGCTCGATCTCGAGACGCTGCGACGAAAGCGTGTAGCGGATGGCGGCGCGGCGCAGCCAGATCAGCGCGGCCCAGGCGCCTTGCGCGAGGAGCAGCACTGCCGCGCCCGCAAGCGCGAGCCTCAGCGGCCCGTGGTCTCGCACTGGTCCCTCGTAATCGCCGACGTCATCGGGAGACCTGAGCAGAAAGCTGGCAAGCCCAAGCGCCGCCGCCACGAGGAGCGAGCCCTGGGTCACCCTTGCCGGGACCCGCCGGTCGGGCGCGAACTTCGTGCTCGCCTCGACGTCGTCTGCATTGCCGTTGACCAACCGCAGTTCAGGAGCCATGTCTCGATTCACTCCTCGGCGAGTCCGTTGATCGCGCCCTCAGCGCCCGCATTGGTGCGCGAGAGGTCGGTGCGGCAAGAGGCAAGCTGCTCGGTGGCACTCCTGGCCGCGAAGCGGAAGGCGGCCAGGTCGGGTGCGCGCAGGCCCTCGCCGCGCAGGTCCACGGACTCGACCAACTCGGCAAAGTGCTGCGCCTCCTTGGTCAGCGCAGTCAGTCCCGCAAGCAGCTGCTCGCTGCGCGCCATGCGATCAACCAGCTGCGCCTGCGCGAAGTAGGCGATCTTGCGGTCCTGCACATTGACGAGGCGAGCGGCAGCACGGCTGGCCTTCTCGAACGCATCGCGCTCCTTCTGCTGTTCGACCGTGAGCGCCTGCGTCGCCTGCGCGCTCGCGTCGGCTTTGAGTCGATAGAGGCCGAGCAGATCGAGCACCATCTGCCTCGCCGAAGCGGGAAGTTTCTGCCCCGGTGCGGCGATCGGAACGGGGCGACCTGCGATACGCGCATCGAGCTGCCCGAGGACCGTCACCTGGGGCGCGAGAGCCGCACAGGGATCGATTTGGAGCAAGGCCCGCACCTCTGATGCGTAGCGACTGCGCAGCTGCGCATCATTCGCAAGCTGCGTCTGGCGCAGATAGACCGCGGCCCCCGTCAAGCAGAGCGCGATCGCACCCGCGGCCAGCCAGAGCCAGTGCCGCCGCGCGCTCTCGAGCGACCAGAAGCTCACTCCGCGCACATCGCCGTGGAGCGCGATGGTGATGCGCGTCTCGCCCATCGACACCACATCGCCATCGCGCAGTCGGGCCTCGGAGACGCGCTGGTCATTGACGAACGTGCCGTTGACGCTCCCGAGATCGCGGACGACGAACCAGCCGCCTTCGAGCACAAACTCGCAGTGGGTCGACGAGACGCCTTGATCCGGCAGACTCAAATCGTTGTCACGCTTGCGGCCGACGAGCACACGCGGCGGGCGAAACGGCAAGCTCGTGCGATGGCCACCTGGCCCCTCGACGTCGAGCAGCGCCGTGAACCGCGGCCTGCCTTCCTGAGAGCGGAACTGTCCGCGCGGCTTCTCCACGCCGAGACCGTACCTCACTCCTCGGCCAAAGAGCGCGCCGGTCGTTTGACATCGGTGAGTTTCCGGACCGTGCGCGTAGCTCTTGCGACCAACCCCGACTTCTGTGCAGATCCCGCGCCCCATGAAGATTCGCCGCCTCGAAATCAGTGGCTTCAAGTCGTTCGCAGACCGCGTTGTGTTCTCGTTCGACGAGGGCGTCACCGGCGTCGTCGGGCCGAACGGTTGCGGCAAGAGCAACGTCGTCGACGCGATCCGCTGGGCGATGGGCGAGCAGTCGGCCAAACACCTGCGCGGCCGTTCGATGGAGGACGTCATCTTCGCCGGCAGCGAGAGCCGCCCCGCCACCGGCATGGCCGAAGTGTCGCTGACGTTCCAGAACGACGGCCGCTCCGCGCCCGCGCAGTACGCAGGCTTCGGCGAGATCACCATCACGCGCCGCCTCTTCCGCAACGGCGAGAGCGACTACGCGATCAACAAGACCCCGTGCCGCCTGCTCGACATCACCGAGCTCTTCCTCGGCACCGGCGTCGGCACGCGCGCCTATTCGATCATCGAGCAGGGACGCATCGGACTCATCGTCAGTGCCAAGCCGGAAGATCGCCGCTCGATCCTCGAGGAGGCGGCCGGCGTCACCAAGTACAAGGCGCGCCGCAAGCAGGCCGAGCGCAAGCTCGACGCGACCGAACAGAATCTGCTGCGCCTCTCGGATGTCGTCGGCGAAGTGGGCAAGCGTCTGACGTCGCTCGAGCGCGCGGCGAAGAAGGCGGAGAAGTTCCGCGAGCTGCGCCACGAGCTGCGTGAGTTCGAACTGCTCGTCGCGGCGCAGTCGTATCTCGAGGCGAAGTTGCAGGAGGTCGCGCACGCGGACGAGCTGCGCGATGCGAGCGACGCAGAGAAGGTTGCGCAGGCGCACGTCGCGCGCCTCGAGGCGGGACTGTCGGCGGAGCGGCTCGCGCTGCTCGAGGACGAGAAGAAGGTCCAGCAGCTCTCCGAGGGCGCTCACCAGATCGACAAGTCGGTGAAGCTCGCCGAGCAGGAGGCGCAGTTCGCGCACCGCGAGCGGGAGAGCATCGCGGCGCGCCAGGCGCAGCACGAGGATGAGCTTTCCCTCCTCGGAATTCGTCTCGAGCATCTCGGCCGCGAAGAGGACGGACTGAAGGTCGAGCAGCAGAAGCTCGTCGATGCGACGGCGGAGGATCAGGCGCGACAGGCGCAGGCCGAGACGTCGCTGCAAGAGGCGCAGGGGCAGATCAAGGCGGCGCAGACGGCGGTCGAGGAGGAGCGCCACCAGGCGGTTTCGGTGCTCACGCAGCTCGCCAATCACCGCACGAATCTCGTCAACCTCGAGAAGCGGCGCGGTGATCTGACGGCGCGCATGGGCCGCGTGCAGCTCGAGGCGGATGAGCTTGCGGCCAAGTCGCAGGAGATCTCCCGGCAGCGCGACGAGCTGGCCCAGACGCTGCTCGCCGCGCAGAACAAGCGGCGCGAACTCCACGAGCAGCGCGTCTCGCATGAGGAGCAGCTGCAGCGCACGCGGGCCGAGCTGCGCGAGACGGAGGCGATGCTGATCCGTCTGCGCGAAGAGCTGGCCGATCGCCGCTCGCGTCTGACATCGCTGCTCGAGCTGCAGAAGAATTTCGAAGGCTACGGTCGCGGGCAGAAGGCGATCCTGATGCGCGAAGAGGAGGAGCGGCGCCGCGATGGCATTTACGGCCTGCTCGCCGATGCGCTGCGCACCAGCCCCCAGCATGAGCGCGCGATCGAAGCGGTGCTCGGCGATCGTCTGCAGCTCGTGCTCGTGGAGAGCCACGCGGCCGGTCTGCGCGCGATCGAGTATCTGAAGAAGGCCTCGCAGGGGCGCGCGAGCTTCGTGCCGCTCACCGAGATGGAGCAGCTTCCGCTCGTGCCGGAAGGCGCGCAGCTCGAGGCACCAGAAGGAGCGATCCGCGCGATTGACATCGTTGAGTGCGCGCCCGAGCACGAGCGGCTCAAGCGGTTCCTCCTCGCGGATGTCTTCCTCGTCGACACGCTCGCTACCGCGCTCGCGCTCTGGTCGCGCAATCCGGGCGCGCGCACCTTCGTCTCCACCGAGGGCGAGGTGGTCGACAAGGAAGGCGTCGTCTCCGGCGGACAGCTCGAGGGCGTCGGCGGCGGTCTGCTCCACAAGCGTCGCGAACTTCAAGAATTGGCCGAGTTGGTGCGAGAGCTGGAAGCGAAACTCCAGCTCTCGACGGTGCAGGTGAACGAGCTCGCGGCACGGGTCGCGGGCATCGAGGTCGCGGCCAAGCGATTCGCGCAGGAGGAGCGCGACGAGGAGTTGAACCAGCTGCGTCTCGAGCGCGATGTGACGCGGCTGCAGGAGGAGCTCGGACGCCAGGCACAGCGGGATGCGGTGCTGCGGACCGAGCGCGAGACGCTCTCGAATGCGCTCGGCGAAGTGGCGCGCGAAGAGACCGATGCGCGCGACGCGGTGAGCACGCGCGAAGGCGAGCAGCTTGAGCGCGAGGCGCGGCTGCGCACGCTGCAGGCAGAGCTCTTGCGCTCACGCGAGCGTGCCGAAGGAGTGCAGGCCGAAGTGACGCGCGCGAAGGTGAACGCAGCGGCGCTGGCCGAGCGGCGCGAAGGGATCGCGCGCTCGCTGCTTCGGTTGCAGGAGCAGCGGCGCGAGGTCGAGACGCGGCGCGAGAAGCTCTCTGCGGAGATCGCGCAGGGCAAGGAGCGCGCGGCGACGCTCGAGGAGAAGACGAAGGCCTCCAACGAGCAGCTCTCCTCGATGCTCAAGGAGAGCGAGGAGCTGCGCGAGCAACTCGGGCGCGCGCGCGTTCTCTACGACACGGCCCAGACGAAATTGCGCGGCGGCGACGATGAAGTGCGCGCAGCGCGGAGCGAATCGAACAAGGTCGGCGAGCGGCGCTCGGCCGCGGATCTCGCGCTGCAGACCATCCGCCTCGAGATCGGACATCTCGAACAATCGGTGCGCGAGAAGCATCTGATGGAGATCGGCGACGTCGCAGAGGCTCGCCGCGCAGAGGCGGAAGAGATCGATCGCGAGCGGGCCGAAGAGCAGATGCTTCGGCTGCGCGAGAGGATCGAAGCGCTCGGCGAGGTCTCGCTGACGGCCATCGACGAAGCGAAAGAGGTCGGCGATCGGCACGCGTTTCTCACGGCGCAGAAGACCGACCTCGAGGAGTCGATCGCGAAGCTTCGCAGCGCGATCAACCGGATCGATCGCGCCAGCAAGGAGCGGTTCAAGGAGACGTTCCTCCTCGTGAACGAACGGTTCCAGCAGGTCTTTCCGCGCCTCTTCCGCGGCGGCGCGGCCGAGCTGCAGCTCGTCGAGGATCCCGCAAATCCTGGTGCTGAGCCGGGTGTCGAGATCGTCGCGCAGCCGCCAGGGAAGAAGCTCACCTCGGTCGGTCTGCTCTCGGGCGGCGAGAAGGCGCTCACTGCCGTCTCGCTGATCTTCGCCATCTTCCTCATCAAGCCGACGCCATTCTGTCTGCTCGACGAAGTCGACGCGCCGCTCGATGAAGCGAACGTCGGCCGCTACAACGAGATGGTGCGGGAGATGAGCCGCTCGTCGCAGTTCATCGTCATCACGCACAACAAGCGGACGATGGAGATCGCGGATTCTCTCTACGGCGTGACGATGGAGGAGCCGGGCATCTCGAAGACGGTGAGCGTCAAGCTGTCGCCGCAGGCGCAGGCTGGGGCGATCGTCGCCGCGTAGACTGGGCGGCGCGCGGGGGGCCGGGGAGCGGTGGGGCGAACACGCTCTGCGCTGTCTCGGGGCGCGGCGAGGATGTCGAGGCGGGGAGCATGCGGAGGCGCGGCCGTTGCGCGAGAGAACATGCTCCGCATGCGGGTCGCGCCTTTTGCTCCCGGAGCCGGGCGCTGTCGAAACCCGATGCGCGTGCTGGGCGAAACTCGCGCGTGATGGGCTGAGCGAAATGTTCGCCCCACCGCTCCCCGGCCCCGCGCGCGCCTCTCGAGATATCTGGACGACGTCCCGACTGCAAAGTGGCGTCACGCTCGACGCTCGGTCATCGAGCGCCCGTCTTTCGCGACGCCAAAGTGCGCATGGCTTTTGACCGGTCACATCCTCGAGGAGAAACGAACGGTCGCGCAGGACGCACAGATTCCCTGCTGCACGCTCGCAACTCTTGATCGTCGCAGGAGCCCGGGGCGGTGGGGAGCGGGCGGCCAACATTTCGCTCCGACCATCACGGTGCTCAATCATGAGACGCGCCCCAGGTGCGTAGCGGCGCGCTCCGGGAGCGCAGCCGCGCTCGCGTGCGGAACCCATCTCTCTCCGCGCGATCACGCGTTCCGCGCACTCCACGCTGATCCATCACGCATCGCGCACGGAGCGCACAGGCGCGTGTTGGCCGCCCGATCCCCACCGCCCCGGGCTCCGTCACTGCACTCGAAGATTGCGATAAATCCCGCAGCAGATAATCTGCGCGCCATGCGCTCAACACGACTCGTCTTGCTCCTCGCAACGCTTCTCGCTCCCCTCGCGGCCCGCGCCGACGACACCAAACCGCCGGCGA
Organism: uncultured delta proteobacterium; assembly: GCA_903911145.1. Classification (GTDB taxonomy): domain Bacteria; phylum Myxococcota; class Myxococcia; order Myxococcales; family 40CM-4-68-19; genus CAIWCD01. The sequence continues at coordinate 81,783 of CAIWCD010000001.1, forward strand.
TCGGCGAGGTGAAGGCCTCGCAGAAGGGCGGCAAGGTCTCGATCGAAGCCAAGATCACCGATGAGACCGGCGTGCTCTCGGCGACCTGCTCGCACCGGAAGATGGGCGCGGCGAAGTTTGAAGATTCGCCGATGGTGAAGAACGACTACGACGACACGTTCAAGGTTTCTTTCAACGGTGGCGCCGACACCGAGTACTTCATCCAGTCGACCGACCTCCTCGGCAACGGCCCGAGCGCGTATGGGTCGGCGAGCAAGCCGATGTCGCTTGGAGGCAAGGCGACGGCGGTGGCCTCGAACGAGCCCGCGCAACCCGCCCAGCCTGCGCAGCCGACAAAGCCGGCAACGCCCAAGGAGCCGGCCACGCCGAAGGAGCCGATCGCGAAGAACGATCCGCCGCCGGCGCCGAAGGAGCCGCGCACGCCGCCGCCGCCGAAGCACGGCAAGACACCGAAGGCCGAGTCGACGCCGCCGAGCATCCAGCACCGCAAGCCGAGCGTGGCGCTGCTCGAGGGGCAGGAGTTCAAGCTGCGCGCGCGCATCGTCGCGGCCGATGGAGTGAAGGACGCGGTTCTCTTCGTGCGCCCGCAGGGCTACACCGAGAGCGCGTACAAGGTGAAGATCCCGCTCGTCAGCACGGGAGGCGAGGCCTACGAGGTCACGGTTCCCGCCGACGTCGCGCACGCCACGATCGAGTACTACCTGATGGCGCTCGACAACTCGGGACACAAGGCTGGCCTCGGCGATCCGGACAACGACCACTGGTTCTCGATCAGCTTCAAGGCCGCGGGTGGTGCGGGCGAGCAGTCGCTCGTCATCTCGCACAACGCGCTGTCGAAGGTGCTGCCCAACAAGCCGATCCACATCCGTGCGCAGGCGACGCTGCCCAACTCGGCAGAGCTGAATGAGCAGGAGGCCGCGGATGCCGAGACGAAGATGGCGACCGCCACGGCGAAGATTCTCTACCGCGCGCAGGATGCGGGCGACCAGGTGATGGATATGGCCGGAGACATGAGCGGCGGTCTCGGCGGCTTCTCGGCCGATCTGCCGGCGGCGGAAGATGGCCACCCCGTCTACTACCAAATCGTCGTCTGCCTCGCGGACAAGTGCTCGATCGACACCGGCAGCAAGCACAAGTGGAACGGCGTGACGGCGACCAACGGCGATCCCGTCCCGACGGCCGCGATCAATGCGGTCAGCTCCAAGGCCCCGGCGGGTCTGCCCGAGTAGCCAGTCGACCAATTGCGCCTCAGGCGCGCTGCGCGTAGAGGATTTCGCGCAGCGCACTCTGCAGGCGTGTGCGTGAGCAAATCCGTTCGACGCGGGTCGACATGCTCAAAGCGAGGCCAGGGACTTGCCGCAGATGCCCGATGACAATGCGCAGGCGTACGACGCGTCCGCGCTGATCGGGTCGCGCAAGAAGCTGCCTTCCCTGCTCCTGCGCTCGTTCGCCGGACTCGCAGGTGGGGTCGCCGTCGCCGCGGTCGCAGGACATTTCCTCGACGTGCGTGCCAGCGACGTTCTTCGCGCCATGGCCGCGGCTCCGCTCTGGGCGACGCTCTTCTGCGTTGGCTCCTCATTCGTCATGCTCGCGCTGCAGTCGCTGCGCTGGCACCGCGTGATGGGGCCGCTGCTCGACCTGCGCTATGCCGATGCGTTCCGAGCGCAGATCGTCGGCTTCCTCTTCAATGCACTCCTCCCCGCGCGCGGCGGAGATCTGCTGCGTGTGCAGTATCTCGGCCGCCGCACCGGCAAGAGCCGCGCGACCATTCTCGGCACCGAGCTCGTCGATCGCTGGCTCGACTTCTGGGGATGGATTCCGACGTTCCTCGTCTTCGCACTCGTGAGCAATCCGCCCTCGTGGCTCTACAAAGCGCTGGCCGTCTTCGGCGCGCTGCTGACGGCGTGGGTCACTGCGATGATCGTGCTCACGCGCGTCGGATGGACCCCGCGCGAGGAGACCCTGATTGGCAGACTGCTCGGCAAGCTCTTCGCTGCGCTGCGAGCGGGAATGCTGGCGTTTCGCGACCGCCGGATCTGGGTCACTGCGTTCGTGATCGCGCCGCTGCCCTGGCTCTGGGAGGCCTGCGCGCTCACCATCGCGGGACATGCGTTCGGCTGCGACTTGTCACTCGTGCAGGCTTTCAGCGTGATGATCGCGTTCAACCTCGCGACCATCGTGCCCTCGCCCGGCGGCGTCGGAACCATCGAGTCGGGCGGACTGCTGGCGCTCGATTTCTTCGGCATCAACCACGCGAGCGCCGCAGCTTTCATCACCGTCTATCACTTCAGCCAGCTCATCCCCGGCATCATCGGCGGCGCAGCGGTGCTGCTCTTCGAGGGCGAACACCTCTTCGGCAGCCCGTCGGGGTCACGCAAAGCAACGAGCGGCTCCGAGGCGGATGCACTGCTCGCCGAAGACGTGCCCAGCCCGGCCACTGCGCTCGCCGAGTAGCCGCGGACGACTAGCCACCGAAGAGCCGCGACAGCTCCTCGTGCTCGGCCGCGCTGCAATAGCTCGTCTGCTTGCCTCCCGCCGCGAGCTCGATCTGCAGCTCGATGCGACCGTTCGGCTGCGGAATCGCCGCGTGATTCTTCGAGAGCTTGAGCAGGCCGAGCAGCTGCGCCACGCGTGGCGTTGACGGACGACCCGCGGGTCGACTGCGATAGCCCATGCGAAGCATGCGGACCGCGCTGCGGGCGAGCGAGGGAAGCACGGCAAACTCCTCGAGCACGCGCTGCGTCTGATCGTCGAGCTCGCCGCCGCCCCATGTCTCAGATGGATCATCGAAGTCGAGTTCGCGCCCTTCGGCGTCGCGCAGCTCGCCGTCGGGAGTGGCAAGGAACGCGGCGGCGCGAAAGCGGCTCTGCTTGCCGCCGTTGGTGCCGATGACTTCGAAGAGCTCGACCTTCACCGAAGCGCGCTTCGCCACAGCCCGCGCGGCCCGGCGCGCGAGCGCGGTCTTCTCGAGACGCAGCACGCAGCCGGCCTCGCCGCGATCGAAGACGGTGATCTGCCCGTCGCTGGCGTTGTCGTCGTGCACGAGCCCGAGCGCCTCAAGCGCCCCCGGCAGGATCTCCACCAGACGCTTCCAATCGAGCTGCGAAGAGCGAAGAACGGCGATCTCGGTTCGTTGCATGGCGCGCACCCTATCAGGGCAACGGCGCGCGGCCGCAATCATCGCGCATCGCGCGCGAACCGCCGCTTGACAGTCACGCCCTCCGCTCGCAACTTGCGCCCCTCATGTCGAACGGGATTGAAATGAACGCGCTGCTCGGTGTCTCGCTGGCCGCCGCGAACGGTGTCTCGACCGCTGCGCTGATCGCGGTGGGACTGGCGGCATTGGCCGCGGTGATCGCGTTCGTCGCCGCACGCGCGAAGAAGAGTGCGGCGAGCGCACCCGCCGTGGAGCGGGAGCCGGCGCCGCGGCCGGAGACGATCGAGCTGCCGTCGGCGCAGCGCGGTCTGACTGAATCTCCGCTCGGTGGCGGGAGTTCGCAGCCCGTCGCGGCGCCGCTCTCCGCGGCAGATGAAGAGGCTGCGGCGGCGAGAGCAGCGCGAGAAGCACGCGCGAAGGAAGAAGTGGCCGCGAAGGAAGCGGCGCTCGCAGCGGCGCGCGAACAGTTATCGAAGGCAACCATTTCCGCGGAGCGCGAAGCAGCGGAGGCGACCGTCGCCCGCCTCGTACGCGACGTCGAATCAGCGCGCAAGAAGGTCGAGTACGAAGGGCAGAAGCTCTCGGCGTTCGAAGAGCGCGCGCGCCGTGCGGCCGAGGCGGAAGCGAAGCTCGCGGCCCTGCGCGCAGAGCAGGAAGCACACGCGCGCGCCGCCGCCGAGGCGAAGGCAGCCGAGGCCGCGTCGCGCCAGAAGCTCGTCGATCAGGAGAAGGGACGCACGCTTTCCGAGGGGCTGTCGAAGACCCGTGGCGGATTCGTTGCGCGCCTCAACGCGCTCTTCGGCACCGGTCGCCAGCTCGATGAGGATGCGCTCGCAGAGCTGGAGTCGATCCTCTTTTCCGCCGACATCGGCGTGCACACCGCGACGGCGCTGCTCGAGACCGTGCGCGAGAAGCTCAAGCGTCGCGAGCTCTCGGACATCACCAAGATCAAGGGCGCGCTGCGGACGGAGATCGAGCGGATCCTCGCGCTGGGCGCGGCTCCGGGCGCTTCGCTTCACGGTGTGTTGCCGGAACTTCCGGCCGGCATGAGCGGGCCGCAGGTCGTGATGGTCGTCGGCGTCAACGGCGTCGGCAAGACCACGACCATCGGCAAGCTGGCCTCGAAGCTCGCGCAGAACGGCAAGAAGGTCCTGCTCGGCGCAGGCGACACGTATCGCGCGGCGGCGGGCGAACAGCTCGACGTCTGGGCGGAGCGCGCGAGCGTCCCGATCGTGCGGGGCAAGGACGGCAGCGATCCCGGCGCGGTCTTGTTCGATGCCGTCGCGAAGGGGAAGGCCGACGGATTCGACGTCGTGCTCTGCGACACCGCCGGCCGCCTGCACACGAAGGCGGGCCTGATGGACGAGCTCAAGCGGATGAAGCGTACGCTCGAGAAGGCCAGCGCGGGCGCGCCGCACGAGGTGCTGCTCGTCGTCGACGCCACCAACGGACAGAACGCGATCGCGCAGGCCCGCCAGTTCCACGAGGCGCTCGGCGTGACCGGGTTCGTGCTCACCAAGCTCGACGGCACCGCCAAGGGCGGCGTCATCATCGGCATCTGCGACGAGCTGAAGATCCCCGTGCGCTACGTCGGCGTGGGAGAGAAGGCCGCCGACTTGAAGCCGTTCGATCCGCACGAGTTCGTCTCCGCGCTCTTCGACGACTAGCGAAATGATCGATTCGGTAATTTTCGATTACCGATTTTTGTTTGAATGTCCGCCCGCCGTCCCGTGTTGCTGATGGCAACCCGCTCCCCGGCTCCCGTGTCGAGACGTCCAGATGGCTGATCCGACTTCCCCTCCCCGCGCCACGCTGCTGCTCGTCGACGACGAGCCGGCCAACCTCGATTCTCTCGAGCGCATCTTCTCGCGCGAAGGCCACCGCGTGCTGCTCGCCGCGAGTGCGCAGGCGGCCATCGAGCAGCTGCGCAAAGAGCCGGTCGACGTCGTGCTGACGGATCTGATGATGCCGGGGATGAGCGGACAGGAACTCCTGCGCGCGGTACGGGCGGTCGCGCCGGAGACGGAAGTCGTGCTGATGACCGCGTACGGCACGGTCGAGGCGGCCGTCGCGGCGATGAAAGACGGCGCGTACGATTTTCTCACCAAGCCGCTCAAGCGACACGCGGTGATGAAGAGCGTCGCGCAGGCGTTCGAGAAGCGGCGGCTGCTGCAGGAAAACCGGCAGCTCAAGGCGCGCCTCGCTGGGCTTCCCACGCCCGTGTCGATCGTCGGCCAGTCGCAGGCGCTGCGCGCAACGCTCGACGTGATCCGGCAGGCGGCGGCTTCGTCGGCGACGGTGCTCCTGCTCGGCGAGAGCGGCACCGGCAAGGAGCTCTTCGCGCGCGCGCTGCACGACAACTCTCCGCGCGCGCACGGCCCGTTCGTCGCGATCAACTGCGCCGCGATCCCCGAGTCGATCCTCGAGTCGGAGCTGTTCGGCTACGAGCGCGGAGCCTTTACCGGCGCGGTCCAGCGCAAAGAGGGACGCTTCGAGCGGGCAAGCGGCGGCACGCTCCTGCTTGATGAAGTTGGAGAGCTGCCCGCGTCGGTGCAGGCGAAGCTATTGCGCGTTCTGCAGGAGGGAGAGATCGAGCGGCTCGGAGGGACGCAGGTGGTGCGCGTCGACTGCCGCGTGGTCGCCGCCACCAATCGCGATCTCGCAACGCTCGTGCGTGACGGGCGCTTCCGCGAGGATCTCTACTATCGGCTCAACGTGATCCAGGTGACGCTGCCGCCGCTGCGCGATCGTCCCGAGGACATTCCCGTGCTCGCCAATCACTTCCTCGCGCGGGCTGCGACGAAGAATCAGAAGACGCTGCGGGGTGCGACGGCGGCGGCGATGAGCGCGCTCGAGGCCTACGCGTGGCCGGGAAATGTGCGCGAGTTGGAGAATGCGATCGAGCGCGCAGTTGTGCTCTCGCGCGATCCCGAGATCGACATCGACGATCTGCCCGAGTCGGTGAGGGCGGCCGCATCGCGCGCGGGTGCCCAGGGACAGCTCGCCGCGCTCGGTCTCGAGGGACGGATGCTGACGATTCCGCTCGGCACCACGATGGACGATCTCGAACTGCGCGTGATCCGTGAGACGCTGCGGCACACCAAGGGAGACAAGAATCTCGCAGCGACGCTCCTGGGGATAGCGGCCCGCACCATCTATCGCAAGCTCGAGAAAGAGGGAGAGAAGTGAAGCGCTGGCTGTTCGTCGCGATCGCGCCGGTCGTGTTTCTCACTGCAGCGCTCTGGGTGGTCAGCAAGGCCGGAGCGGGCGCGCTGCCGGTCGAGAGCTACGCGAGCCGCGCCGAGGCCGAAGCGCACGGTGCATTCTCCAGTGTGCCAAAGGGCTGGATGCCGGCCTTCATCCCCGAGGGCGCGACCGCGCTGCATGCGGTGCACAACGCCTCGACGCGCCAGACCTGGGGCGCGTTCGAGACGCCGCATGCGGGCTGGCTTCCCGCGCTGGCCTCGAAGAGTCCGCCGGGAGACATGATGCTCGCAGGCGCGCCGGTGGCGCTCGACTGGTGGCCGGAGGTGATGAGAGGGAGCGTCTCTTCGAGCGACCTGGTGGCGAAGGGCTATCGCTTCGCGTTTCTCGACAACGAGCGCAGTCCGGTGATCGTCGCGGTGCATGGAACGCAGGTCTACTGGTGGCGGCTCGCGCGGCAGTGACGTGCTTGCGGCGCACGTTTCCGACGTTTCCGGAAAAGACACAGTGGCAAAGGAGCCGCGCGCGATTTGACAATTTGTCAGCGCGGGTGCAGGGCGCGCGAAGAGTCTCCTCGACGAACAGCGCGCTCCCCCTCTCCCGCTCTCGATTCAGGCCGATCCGGACGCCGACGCGCCGCTGGCACAAGCGTTGCTCTTCCCTCTGCATATGGAGCTCGTCCTTCAGCGCTGGTCCTGGGTCGCAACCGCAGTCGCCGCGGTCCTGTCCGCGTTTTTCGTCGCGCGCACGGTGAACACGCTGGCCGGCTCCGCGATCGCGCCCAGGCCAGGGCTCTCGACGGGCGCAGGCGATCGGCCGCGCGGCAACACCGCTCCGCACACAGACTTCGACGCTGACCGCTTCGCCAAGGCATTCGACCTCCCGGTCCCCAAGCCGCCAGTCGAGATCGCCTCGGCTGCTGCCGCCGCTGCTCAAGCCGAGGCCGCCGCGGCCGCGCGTCCGGGCTGGAATGACGAGCCGGTCCGCTCTCCCCTGCACGGCCTGCTCGCGGGCACCGCCATCGCCTCGCCCGAGCGCTGGTCGCTCTGCCAGCTCACCGACACCGACGCGAATCTCACCATGGTCTACGCGCTCGGCGACACCTTCCTCTCCGCGCGCATCTACAAGATCGAGAAGGCCCGCGTGCTGATCAACAACGAGGGGAAGAACGAGTTCATCGACGCCAATCCGCCGGGTGGACCGAATACGCCGGCGATGCCTGTTCCCGTCGCAGCTGGAGGCGGCGATGGCGTGAAGCAGACGGGCGACAACCACTACACGGTCTCGAAGAAGGAGATCGACAATGCGCTCGCGAACCTCTCCGACCTCGCGACCAAGGCGCGCATCGTGCCGTCGTTCAAGAACGGCGCGCCCAACGGCTTCAAGCTCTTCTCGATCGTTCCCGACTCGCTCTACTCGAAGATCGGGGTCCAGAACGGCGACGTGATCCACAAGATCAACGGCTACGAGATGAACAGCCCCGACAAGGCGCTGGAGATCTACCAGAAGCTTCGCGACGCGACCCGCATCGACATCGAACTCGAGCGGCGCGGCGACATCATCAACAAGCAGTACACGATCGAATAGCTGCACCTCACGGCGCCAGGAGACAGCTCCTTCATGCACGCATCACTTCGTTCCATCGGTCCGCGGACGGTCTCGCTCGCGCTGCTCGCTTCGGGCGCGCTCGCCGCGGCGCTCTGCTTCTCGACGGCCGCGCGCGCGCAGGACGACGAGCTCCAGCCGCCCATCGGGACCGGGACAGACGCGCCGATCGCACCCGCGCCTGGCGCGCTCCCGCTGCTCCCCGGCCAACGACCGAACCGCAAGGGTCCGGGCATCCATCCGATGCCGCACCAGCCAACCTTTCCGCACCCGGGAAATCCGAACCTCAAGGGTCCGCCGGCGCAGCCAGCGCAGGTCGTTCCTCCGCCGCCGGTCGCCAAGCGCGCGTCGATCGCGCCTGAGGCCGCAACGGGTACAGGCACGCGCGTGGTGACGCCTCAGAAGCAGCCGCCCCCGGACAAGATCGTCAAGGCGACGAAGGGGAAGGAAGGTCCGCCCGATTTCGAGAGCGGAGACAAGAAGGAGGCAGGCAAGAACGCCAAGCTCTGGTCGCTCACCTACGACAAGCGCGAGCTCGCGGAGGTCATCCAGTACGTCGCCGACATCACGCAGCGCAACTTCATCCTCCCCGAGCGCGTGAGCGGGAAGATCACCATTCTCACCAACACGCCAGTGCCGGCCGATGAGGTGTGGAACGTCTTCCTCGCCGCGCTCGATGCGAACAACTGGGCGGTCTATCCGGTCGGGCACTACTGGAAGCTCTCGGAGAAGAAGCAGTCGTCGCACGCGAACATCCCGACGCTGCTTGCGCCGGGAGACGAGCCGATGCCGAACGAGCAGATGGTGACCAAGCTCTTCAAGCTCCACTACGTCGAAGCAGAGCAGATGAAGAACACCATCAGCCAGTTCACCACGCGCGACTCCGACATCGTCATCTTCCCGCCGGACACGCTGATCATCAGCGACCTCGGACTGAACATGCTGCGCCTCGAGCGCTTGCTCGCGACGCTCGATCAGCCGGGCGGCAGCGAAGAGGTGCACATCGTGCAGGCCAAGTACGGAGGCGCGGCTGAGCTGGCGCAGAAGCTGACCGAGGTGTTCGCGGCGCAGCAGCAGAAGACGCCGGGCGGGCAGCGGCAGCTGGGCGTGGCCGAGCCGCAGATGCCGGGCATGCCGCCGAATCCGGCGAATACGAACAACCCGGCGGGCACGGCCAACAACGCGCAGGGCCCCGTGCAGGTGAGCAAAGTGATCGCGGAGGAGCGCACCAACAAGCTCATCATCATTGCCAGCGCCAAGTCGTTCCAGCGCGTGCTCGATCTGCTCCAGCAGCTCGATGTGCCGGGCGGCGAGAGCGGCGTGCACGTCTTCTATCTGGAGAACGCGAAGGCCGAGGATCTGGCGGCGACGATGCAGGCGCTCGCCCAGGGCGTGAGCGCGAAGAAAAAGACGGGCGCGGGAGGAGCGCCTGGTGCGCCGAATCCAGCTGGTGGCCAGCCGGGCAGCGCTGATCTCTTCACGGGCGACGTGAAGATCACGGCCGATAAGAACACCAACGCGCTCGTTATCACCGCGTCGAACTCCGACTACCGCAATGTCGTCAAGGTCATCCAGCAACTCGATATCCGGCGCCGCCAGGTCTTCGTCGAAGCGGTGATCATGGAGATCAGCCTGCAGGACGATCTCAACGTCGGCGCGTCGCTGCACGGTGGGAAGCTCGTGAGCGACAACGGCAATCAACTTCCGCTCGTGTTCGGTAGCGAGCTCGGCAGCCTCAATTCACTCGGCGGCGTGACCTCGCTTGCTTCGCTCAACGGATTTCTCGCCGGCCTTCAAGGTCCGCCGCTGACCATCCCCGGCCTCAACCTCAACATCCCCAGCTTCGGCGTGCTGCTCAATGCGCTGCAGAGCTCGAGCGACGTCAACGTCGTCTCGACGCCGACGATCATCATGACCGACAACAGCGAGGGGGAGATCACAGTCGGACAGAACGTGCCGTTCCAGGCCGGCTACTCGCCCGGCGGCGGCTTGAGCAGCCTTGCGAGCGCGGCGGCCGGCTCGACGACCAGCGGCGCGACCGGCAGCATCCTCGGCAGCTCGCTCGGCCTCGGCGGACTCGGCTCGCTCTACGCGCCCATCCAGCGCCAGAACGTCGAGCTGAATCTGAAGATCAAGCCGCAGATCAACGACGGCGATTACGTGCGGCTCGAGGTCGACGAGAAGACGGAAGAGATCGCCTCGACCGATCCGACACTGGGGCCGACCACCAGCAAGCGCTCGGCGAAGACCACGGTCGTCGCGATGGATCAGGAGACGGTGATCATCGGCGGTCTGATCCAGGAGCGGACAATCAAGGGCGTGAGCAAGACGCCGATCCTCGGCTCGATCCCCGTGCTCGGCTGGCTCTTCCGCAACGAGACGACGAAGAAGACGAAGACGAATCTCCTGCTCTTCCTCACGCCGTACATCATCCGCGACCAGAGCGACTACCGGCGCATCTTCGAGCGCAAGATGGCGGAGCGCGCGGAGTTCGTGAAGCGGTTCACCGGGCTCGACACCAAGTACGAAGCGGCGATCGATTACGGGCGCAAGCCGAGTCCGCTCGCGCGCGTGTCGCGCACGGTCGACCTCGAGCTCAACAAGGTCGAGAACGGCGGGCCCGGGATCTCGGGAGAGCGCGTGATCCAACCGGCGAGCACGAACGCAACGTTGCCGGGCAAGGATCCGGCGTCGACGACCGGCGCGCCGCTGAACGGGGCTGCCGCGGCTCCTGCGAGCAGCGTGGCCGCCCCCAGCGCGGGCAAGACGTCGCCTGCGGCTTCGGCGCCACGAACAGAGAGTGGGCCCGACGCAGCTTCTCCGGCCCAGTCCGGCGCGCCAGCACCCGCCGCGATCGTCCCCGCGGTGGAGCCCGGAAGCATTCCGCCCGACCAGGGGCTGGAGAATCCGGTCAAGCCGCTCGAGCCGCCGATGCCGCCCGAGATCCAGAAATAACGAGCGTTCTAATTTTAGAACGCCCGTTCGAATCGCAGCAGTTGCAGCTCAGGAGACGTGAGATGGAGATGCCGATGGACACCGAGCCTGCGATTGCGCCCGTGACCGTGGTGGCCGCAGCGCCGCGTCCCCGCGCACGCTCGCTCGCGGGTCGCCCGCTCGGCGAGATCCTTCTCGCGCACGCGGCGATCGCTCCCGCCAAGCTCGAAGAAGCGCTCAAGCTGCAGACGGAAAAGGGCGGCCGCATCGGCGAGCTGCTCATCCAGCTCAAGGCCTGTGGCGAAGAGCAGATCCTCAAGGCGCTCGCCGCGCAGCTCGAATTGCCCTACCAGGTGCGCATCGCCAACGACGAGATCTCGCCCGAGATGATCAAGCGGGTGCCGATCAATTTCGCCAAACAGACGAAGCTGTTGCCGCTGCGCTACGAGCCCGCGGGCGAAGGCGGGATCCCCCTGCCCGACTCGATGGCGATTGTCGCGATGGCCGACCCGCTCGATATGAGCGGTCTCGATCACGCGCGCCTACTCACCGGCGCGCCTGTCTCGCCGCTGCTGGTTCCCTCGCAAGCGATCCTCGACTGCATCAACGCCGTCTACGATCGCGCGAAGAACGAGGCAGAGCAGCTCGTCGACGATCTCGAAGAGGCCGATCTCGACACCGTCGCGCACGAACTCGAGGAGCCGCAGGACCTCCTCGACTCGAGTGACGAAGCGCCGATCATCCGCCTCGTCAACTCGCTGCTCTTCCGCGCCGCCAAAGAGCGCGCGAGCGACATCCACATCGAACCGCAGGAGCGCGACATCTGCGTGCGCTTCCGCGTCGACGGCGTGCTGCAGGAAGTGATTCGCCCGCCCAAGCGATTCCAGAATTCGATCGTCTCGCGCGTGAAGATCATGGGCGGTCTGAACATCGCGGAGAAGCGGCTGCCGCAGGACGGCCGCATCCGCGTGAAGCTCGCCGGCCGCGACATCGACATCCGCCTCTCGACCACGCCCACGGTGTACGGCGAGCGCATCGTGATGCGTCTGCTCGACAAGAGCAGCGTGCTCCTCGATCTCGCCGACATCGGACTCGATCCGAACCAGCTGAAGATCATCGATTCGCTCATCCACCGCTCGCACGGCATCGTGCTGGTCACGGGTCCCACCGGCTCCGGCAAGACGACGACGCTCTACGCGGCGCTCTCGAAGATCAACACGATCGATCTCAACATCATGACCATCGAGGACCCGGTCGAGTACCAGCTCAAGGGGATCTCGCAGACGCCGGTGAATCCGAAGATTGAGCTGACGTTCGCGAATGGGCTGCGCAGCTTTCTGCGACAGGACCCCGACGTGATCATGGTCGGCGAAATCCGCGACGTCGAGACCGCCGAGATCGCGATCCAGGCCTCGCTCACGGGCCACCTCGTCTTCTCCACGGTGCACACCAACGACGCGGCCGGCGCGATCACGCGACTCGTCGACATGGGCGTCGAGCCGTTCCTCGTCGCGAGCTCGCTGATGGGCTCGATGGCGCAGCGCCTCATCCGCATCCTCTGCAAGGAGTGCCGCGAGCCGTACATGCCGACGCCCGAAGAGCTCAAGGAGGTCGGACTGACGATGGAGATGGTGCGCGCAGAAACGGGCGGGATGCTCTACAAGCCGGTCGGCTGCGAGGCGTGCAACAAGACCGGCTACCGCGGCCGCAAGGGAATCTACGAGCTGATGGTGCTCGACGATGAGATTCGCCAGCTCACGCTGAAGAAGGCCGACAGCGGCAGCATCAAGCGGGCTGCGGTCGCCAAGGGCATGAGCACGCTGCTCGAGGACGGCGCGCGCAAGATCCTGCGCGGCTGGACCAGCGTCGCGGAAGTGCTCTCCGTCATTCAAGAGGACGTCGCTTAAAGCGCGCGCGCCACCATGCCGGTCTTCGAATACAGCGGGCTCACGGAAGCCGGGAAAAACGTCCGCGGACTCAAGGACGCCGAGAGCGCGAAGATGCTCCGGGCCTTGCTGCGCAAGGACGGCGTCTACCTCACTGAATCTCGCGCGGCCGAAGCTGGGTCGGAAGCAACGGGCGCGACGAGCGGCACCGGCCTCTCGCGCGAAGTCGATCTCAGCAAGATCTTCGGCGTGCGGATCTCGACGCAGGAGCTCGCGATCGCGACGCGCCAGCTCGCGACGCTGATCGGCGCGGGCATTCCGCTCGTCGAATCCCTCACCGCACTCGTCGAGCAGGTCGAGCACCGCCAGCTGAAGAGAATTCTCGGCGCGGTGAAGCAGAAAGTGAACGAAGGCGGCTCGCTCGCCGACGCGCTCGCTGAGCACCCGAAGGCCTTCAGCACGCTCTACATCAACATGATCCGCGCGGGCGAAAGCTCGGGCGCGCTCGACGTCGTGCTCACGCGCCTCGCCGACTTCACCGAGAGCTCGGCCGCGCTGCGCAGCAAGATCATCGGCGCGCTCGTCTACCCGGCGATCATGGTGCTCGTCGGTCTCTGCATCGTGACGATCCTCTTTGCCGTCGTCATCCCGAAGGTCACCAAGATCTTCGACGACATGAACGTCACGCTGCCGTGGACGACGCGCTCGCTGATCGCGATCTCCGACTTCGTCCGCGACGACTGGTACGTCGTGCTCGTCGGCGTGCCGCTCATGCTCTACGGCATCAATCGCTTCCTTAATTCGAAGCGCGGCAGCGCCTGGTTTGATCGCACGCAGTTGAAAATTCCGGTCGTCGGAGACCTCGTCCGCATGATCGCGATCGGCCGCTTCGCCAAGACGCTCGCGACGCTTCTCTCCTCGGGCGTGCCGCTGCTCACGGCCCTCGACATCGTCAAGAACATCGTGAAGAACCAGACGCTCTCGAAGGTGATCGAGGACGCGCGCGACGCCATCCGCGAGGGCGAGAGCATCGCCGCGCCGCTCAAGCGCTCGGGACAATTCCCGCCACTCGTCTTCCACATGATCGCCATCGGTGAGCGCTCGGGCCAGCTCGAGGAGATGCTCACCAACGTCGCCCGCGCCTACGACCAGCAGGTCGACGTGCGCATCGCGGCCTTCACCAGCCTGCTCGAGCCGCTGATGATCGTGCTGATGGGCGGCGGCGTCGCGTTCATCGTCTTCTCGATCCTCATGCCGATCATGCAGCTCAACACGTTTGTTCCTCAGTAACGAAAGGCAGTCGCCATGAACACCATCGACACCGCAGTGAATGAGCTGAAGAAGAAGCGCGCGGCCGCGCGGGGCATGACGCTCATCGAGATCATGGTCGTGCTCGTGATCCTCGGCCTCATCGCCAGCGCGATTGGCTACAACGTCTTCAACCAGCTCGGCGAGGCGCAGAAGAAGACGGCGACGCTCGACCTGACGGCCATCTCCAACGGCGTCGACCTCTTCCATGTCGAGACCGGCCAGTGGCCCGACTCGCTGACGCAGCTGGTGCCGAAGTTCGTCAAGGAGGTCCACAAGGATCCGTGGGGCTCCGATTACGTCTACGTCCGCAACGGCGACGGCTACGAGATTTACTCGTACGGCAAGGACAAGGCGCAGGGCGGCGGCGACGACATCACGGTGCACGGCGGAGAAAGCGCGGCCGGCCAGCACTAGTTCCCGCTCTACACGCGCACACCCTGCTCTTGAATCCACCTCGAACCGAACGGAGGGCCCATGCGAAGCGCTGCGACGATCGCGTTCTGCGTGCGGCCCGTTCGCGCTCGAGGAATGACGCTGATTGAGATCTGCATCGCAATCGGAATCGCGGCCGGTCTCGTCGCGATCGCGATCCCGGCGGTCTCGAGCATCACGCGCGCGCAGCTGCGGCAGAAGAGCGGGCAGCTCGCGGGAGGTCTGCGCTCGCTCTACGGCGCGTCGGCGCTGCGCTCGGCGACCTGCCGGCTCGTCCTTGATCTCGACGAAGGGAGCTACCAGTCGGAGTGCGCGAAGAGCACCGTGCGGCTCTCTGCCGAGGGAGAGAAGTCGCAGAACGGTCATCGCGAGGCGAGCAAGGATGAGGCGCTTCTCGCGGAGAAGAACCAGCAGGGTCTCTCCGATCAGGAGAAGGCGAAACTGGAGCTTCTGCAGAAGAGCAGCTTCTCGCCCACGCCCGATGTGCCCAAGACGCTGCTCGGGAAAGACGTGCACTTCGTCTCAGTCTGGGCCGAGCACCAGCCAGAGCGATACACGACGGGCCAGGCGTTTCTCTACTACTGGCCGAGCGGGATCGCGGAGCGCGCGAGCATCCAGCTCGGGCAAGGCGACGACTCGGTGATGAGCCTGATCGTCTCGCCGCTGACGGGACGCGTGCAGGTGATGACGGGCGCGCACGACGCGACCGGAGAGAAGCCGTGAGCGCGCGCGGGTTCACGCTGCTCGAGGTGATGATCTCGCTGGCCATCCTCGCGATCGGCCTCGTCGCGATCGCGGATCTCAACGGCGGCGCGGTGCAGATGCATGCGTATGCGCGGCGCGCGAGTGAGGCCTCGCTGCTCTTGCGCGGGAAGATGCTCGACGTCGAGGAGCTGCTGCACAAGGACGGCTTCACCGATTACGACGACGAGAAGCACGGCGACTTCGATGCCGAGCAGGCTCCCGACTACAAGTGGAGCGCGGAGATCCTCAAGCCGGACATCAAGCTCGATCCGTCGCAGCTGATCGGGATGATGGGAGGCGCCGGCGATTCGAGCAGCTCCTCGTCGTCGAGCTCGTCGTCAAGCTCTTCGAGCGGCGGCCTCGGCAGCATCTTGAGCGCGATCGGTGGCGGGGGCGGACTCGCGTCGCTGCTCGGCGGCAGCAGCGGAAGTTCAAGCGGCATCAGCTCGGGAAGTCCGGGCGGCGCGGCCGGGCTCGCATCGGCCGGACCGTTCGCGGGGATCATCCAGGGCCAGGCCAAGCAGTTCGTCGAGACGATCAAGCAGAGCGTGCGCGAGATCCGCCTGACCGTGACGTGGAAGGACGGCAACGTCGATCGCAGCATCAGCGCATCGCAGATCATCGTTGTGCTTCCGGACTCAGTCGGCGCCGCCGGACAGACGCAGCAGATGACGCCGCAGCAGATCGCGCAGCAGGCGCAGCAGCAGGCCCAGAGCGCGCAGCAGGGGCAGCCGGCGAAGCAGCTCGGCACCTTGAATGTCTCCGGCGATGGAGACAGCAAATGACGCTCGCCCGCGCCCAGCAAGGCCGAGCGCGTGGTTTCACGCTGCTCGAGGTCCTGATCGCCGTCGCCGTGCTCGGCCTGATCGGCGGCATCACCTACAAGGCGTTCGACGGCGCCAACGATCTCAAGTCGCGCATCGAGAAGGCTGAGGATCGCGATCAGATGATGCGCTCGGCTCTCTCGCGCATGGCCCGCGAGATCGAGATGGCCTACCTCTCGAATCATTACGATACGAAGCGCTACCGCACGCGGCCCACCATCTTCCGGATCAAGGATGGGCGGCGCGAAGCCGATCTGCTTTTCACCTCGTTTGCGAACGAGCGACTGCACACAGACGTGAAGGCCTCCGACGAAGCGGCCTTCGAATATTCGCTCGGCAACGCGGACGACGGGAGCGGTGGGACCAACCTCTTCCGGCGCGTGAAGCCGGTCATCGACGAGGACATCGAGCGCGACGGAGACAAGCAGGTGCTCGCGGAGAATGTCATCTCGCTGCTCATCGAGGCGTGGGATCCGAAGGAGCGCGAGTGGCGCGACGAGTGGGATTCCAACTCGACCACGCAGACCGGCAATGTGCTCATCCCGCCGCGCGTGAAGCTCGCGCTCACCTTCAAGGACGAGTCGGGCAAGGAGAAGACGCTCACCACGCAAGCGAAGATCTTCCTCGGCCAACCGCTGGACTTCTGATGGATGCTTTGAACACCAACGATCTCGTCCCGACCGCTCCTGGCGCGGCTGCACGCGCGCGGCCAGGAACGAAGTCGTCCCGCAAGGGCATGCGGCGGCGCGATCGGGGCGGTGGCGCGCGGCGAGGCGTGGCGCTGATTCTCGTGCTCACGACGCTGGCGATCCTCACCTCTCTTGGCGTCGACTTCAGCTACTCGACGCGCGTCAACCTCAAGCTCGCGGAGAATCTGCGCGACGAGCTGCGCGCGTATTACATGGCGCGGTCGGCGATCAGCCTGACGCGCATGCTGCTGCACTTCCAGAAGCAGCTCGACTCGGTCGGCGGCGCGGCCATCGCAGGACTGCAGCAGATGATGTCGAAGATGCCGGGCGCGGCGGGGGCCACGGGCGCGCCGGGAGCCTCGGGCAGCACTGCTGGAGCGGCACCGCCCGCGAGCAGCGGCGGTCTCGGCATCCGGCTCTGGGAGCTGATCCCGATCGACTCGAATGCGTTTGGAATGCTGCTCGGCGGAGGCTCGCTGTCGGATATGGACCCGACTGCGATGGGCGCGGATCGCGACCCGGCCGATCTCGCCAAGCGCGCGAAGGAGCTCGCGGGGCTGCAGGGATTGGCGCACGAACGCCCGCCCGGCGCGCCGCCTCTCGACAAGCCGCTGCATGCCTTCTCGAGCTTCGATGGAAGCTACTCCGCGAAGATCACCGACGAGAACAGCCGCATCAATGTCATCGGCCTCGACGGACTCGGCGGCCAGCCGATGGCTGCGCTCACCCAGTTGCGCGCGATGATGGCGCCACCCAAATACGACTTCATCTTCAACGAGGACGATGCCAACCGTGATCGGGTCCAGCGCGACGACGTGATCATCGCGATGAAGGATTGGATCGATCAGGACGAGATCGGCACCGGCATCGATCCGACCAATCTGCGCAGCCCCTTTGTCAGCGCATTCTCCGACGAGAACGGGGCATATGATCGATATACGCCTCGATATAAGGCGAAGAACGCCCGCTTCGACAGCCTGCAAGAGCTCTACATGGTGCGGGGCGTGAACGATCGCTTCATGGCTGCGTTCGGCGATCGCCTCACCATCTGGCCGGATATCAATTCCAAGCTCAATATCAACACGTCCGATCCGCAGCAGATGATGACCAACATCCTCATCGCCGCGGCCAATCCGAACGACTATCGGCTCCAGGATCCACTCCTGCTCAAGACGATCCTGCAGGAGATCCAGATGCGGAAGATGTTCTCGTTCTTCGGCCTGTCGTCGGCCGATTTCGTCGGCGTGCTCGTCGCGAACGGCGTGCAGGTGCGTCCTGAATTGCAGCAGGCCAACAGCCCGCTCAACTTTCTCGGCTCGCAGAGCGACACGTTTCGCATCGCGGCCACGGGGCGATGGGGACGCGTGGAGAAGAGGATCACTGCGGTCGTGCGCTACGACGATCTGCTCGGCAAGCTGCTCTACTGGAAGGAAGAGTAATGCATCGAATTGTCGGACTGGATGTCTCGCCTGAGGCGGTGCGGCTCGTCGCGCTGGAGAGCGGCTTTCGCGGCTTTCGCGTGCTCGACGCCCAGAGCGTCGCGCTCGGCGAAGGTGGGCTTTCGGGCGAGGCGCTCACGGCCGCGCTCAAGCAACTCGGCCTGTCGCTGAGCGACGATTCAGTCGCCATCGCGCTGCCCGCTTCGCAGGTCGCAAGCCACCTCTTCACCCTGCCCTTCACCGATCCGCGCCGCATCGAGCAGGTGCTGCCCGCCGAGGTGGAAGGCGCGATTCCGTTCGAGATGGACGACGTGATCTGGGACCACTGCGTGCTCTCGCAAGAGGGCGGCAAGAGCCAGGTGCTCGTCGCGGTGGTGCAGAAGAGCGTGCTGCAGAAGGCACTCGATGATCTCAAGGCCGTCGGCGTCGAGCCGCGCTCGGTGACGTGCGCGCCGATGGCGCTCGCGGCGCTCGAGGAGAAGAAGCTGCTCGCGCTCGCTCCCGCTGGCAGCGATGCGGTCACGGGCGCGCCGGCGAACTCGGTGCTGCTGCTCGAGGCTGGTCCCGATCGCGCAAGCGTGACGCTGATGTACAACGGGATGATCGAACTCGCCCGATCGCTCTCGGCCGCGCCAGTGGCGCTCTGGAGCGCTGCGACAGCTGGAGACGCGAACGCGCTCGACCGGCTGCTTGGGCCTCTCGCGCGCGATCTGAAACTCGCGCTGCGCTCGCGCGCGCTCACCGGACCGAAGGCGCCGACGCGCGTGCTGCTCGTCGGCCCGATAGCATCGCTCCCGAACGTCGTCGCGCAGCTCGCGGAGCTCCTGCCGTTTCGCGCCGAGCCGCTCACCCTCGATGCTGCGGCCCAGTTGCCCGCCAACACGCCGCCCTCGTCGGAGATCGCGCTCGCGCTCTCGCTCGCTCTGCGCGCGCAGAATCCACGCGGCCACATCAACTTCCGCAAGGGGGGAGATGGCCTTCACCAAGGATCTCTCGCAGGCGCGTGGCCAGCTCATGCGCGTCGCGATCGCCGCGGGAATCGTCCTTGTGCTCGCGCTCATCAGCAGCATCGCGAAACTCTCCGCGCTCTCGCGCCAGACCGCCTCGTATGACGATGCGCTCTGCGCTGCGACCAAGAAGACGCTCGGCAACTGCGTGACCGACTACAAGGTCGCGGTCTCGCAGATGTCGGGAGGCAGCTCGAAGGCCGCCGGCGTACCGCGCGTCTCCGGCAGCGAGGTGCTGGCCGAGGTGCTCAAGAATCTGCCGGAAGCGGTCGTGCCGCTGCTCGAGGACATCGAGGTGACGACCACCAGCGTGCGCCTCAAAGGGATCGCGGACGGATTCGCTGCCGTCGATCAGATCGTCGCTGGCCTCAAGGTCGACAAGTGCTTCGGCGAGATCAAGCAGTCGCGTGTCGAGAAGCAGAAGGACAGCCAGAAGATCGGGTTCGCTCTCGACTTCGCGTACAGCTGCTCCGGCGAAACGGGAGGCACGTAATGGAGAAGCTCAAGCGCCTCTTGCGCGACGCCTCGGAGTATCTCGCCGCGGCATCTCCGCGCGAGAAGCGGCTGGTGCTGCTCGCGGCGAGCGCCGTCATCGGGATGATTCTCTTCATCACGTTCGCGAGCATCTCCTCGGCGATCCAGAAGAAGCAGGATTCTCTCGAAGAGAAGCAGCTCGCGTTCGAGAAGGTGCGCCGCCTTGCCGCCGACTACAGCGTGCGCGAGCAGGAGCGGCAGATGCTGGAGGCGAAATTGCGCCAGAGCCCACCAGCACTGATGAGCTTCGTCGACGGACTCGCCAAGAGCGAGGGCATCGAGATCGGCAGCATGAGCAACAACGGCGTTGTCAGCGGAGGCAAGGACGGCAAGCCGCGCGAGAACTCGGTCGAGGTGAATCTCGGGAAGATCCCGCAGGAGAAGCTCACGCACCTGCTCGACGCGATCGAGAAGAGCCCGGGCGTGGTGCGCGTGCGCCGCCTGCGCGTTCGCAAGTCGTCGGACAACAAAGAGACGCTCGACGTGACCTTACGAATTTCCAGCTGGGGTGAGTAACGTGGTCGACACCGCCGCTCCATTCCTCGCGCGCAGTCCACGGTTGCGCAAGGCACTCGCGCCGCTGCTCTTCGTCGTCGCGCTGCTCTTCTTTCTCTTCCAGACGTTTCCCTACGAGACGCTCTCGCAGCGCATCGTGAGCGAAGCGCGCACGGCCGGATACGACCTCTCGATTGGCACCCTCTCGCACGCGGGGCTGCTCGGGCTGTCGGCGACCGACGTGCACATCAAGTCGATCAACGCCGACGCACCGGGCGGTCCGCTGGAGCTCAAGCTCGAGAAGCTGGTGCTCAAGCCGGAGCTGCTCGGCCTGGTCCTGCGGCGCACGGCTGTCGCATTCAATGTCGAGGCCTACGGCGGCAACGCCCACGGGCTTGTGCGTGTCTCGAACGATCCGAAAGCGCCGGGCCTGAGCGCGCTCCAGCTCACTGCCGATGCGTTCGATCTCAAGTCGCTGCCGCCCTCTCTCGTCGAGGGGATCGAGATGATCGGCCAGCTCGGCATCCAGGCTGACGTCTCGTCGCTGCAGGCGCTCGAAGGATCGGCCGGCACCATCTCGTTTGCACTCAAAGGATCGGCGCTGGTCAAGGGAATGGTGATGGGCTTCCCGCTTCCCAAGGTGATGCTCGGAGATCTGACGGGGAGCATGGCGATCGACAAGGGACTCGCGAAGCTCGAGAAGATGCAGCTGCGCGGCGGAGACGTCGACGCGGAGTTCGAGGGGAGCGTCCGCCTCAAGCCGCTGCTGATGGCATCGCAGGCCGACCTCAAAGTGCATCTCAAGCCGAAGGACAGCTGGCTCGATGCCAATCCGCTCGTCAAAGGCAGCATGGGATTTCTCGGTCCCAAGCAGGGCGACGGCTACTGGGTCACCGTGACCGGACCGCTCTCGCACATGACGCCGCGGCCGGGCAAGTAATGCGCAAGGCCGCGCCCAGAGCGGCTTTGCGGGATTCGGCGAGACACACGTCTTCTCGATGAACCACGACGACGAGAGCGGACTCAAGGCGATCGCCGCGGCAGCATCCGTGCGCAGCGTCGCGCCGCCAGCGCTCTGCGGGCCGTTGCGCGTCGAGGTGAGCGACCGGACGTTTCACGATCCAGGCCGTTCGCGCGACGTGCCCGCGAGGATCCATCTTCCCGTCTGCACGGCGCCGGTTCCTCTCGTCATCTTCTCGCACGGCCTCGGAGGCTCCCGCACAGGCTACGCGCAGCTCGCCCGGGCCTGGGCCTCGCACGGGATCGCGGTCGTGCTCCCGTCGCACGCGGGGAGCGATGGAGCGATCTTCCAGAAGCTGCGTTCACCCGCGAAGGTGATGCGGGCCGCGCTTGAAGACACGAAGAACTGGGAAGCGCGACCGGCCGACATCTCCTTCGTCATCGACGAACTGACGCGCTTGACCTTGCTGGGCGCGGACGAGCCGCTCGCCGGCAGGTTCGACCTCTCGCGCATCGGTGTCGGCGGCCACTCGTTCGGCGCCTGGACCGTCTCTGCCGTCGCCGGAGCGCGTGTGACATTTCCGGGTGAACTGTCACATCGCGCGCTGGCCGACCCGAGACCAGTCGCATTCCTCGCGATGTCGCCGACGGTCTACGACGAGCGCGGCCAGTCGTCAGGTTCGTGGGGCTCAATCGAGAGGCCGCTGCTGGTGATGACCGGGACGAAGGACAACACCCTCGACGGGCAGAGCTACGAAGAGAGGCTCGTGCCGTTCCGCGATCTTCCTGCAGGCGACAAGTGGCTGCTGGTCATCGAGGGAGCCGAGCACCTCACGTTCTCCGGCGGCACCGCGTTCAAGCCCGTGAGCGCGCCGATGGAGCGGGCGATTGAAGAGGCGAGTCTGGCGTTCTGGGATGCCGAACTGCGCGCCGATGATCGCGCCCGCGCGCTCCTCCAGCCTGCGTCTCTCTCGGCGGAGGGTGTTCGAGTCCACGTCGAAACGAAGTGAACGTTGGCTTCAGTATTCAAACTTTGAATCCAGATTCACTTCAAGCTCTACGCCGCGGAGATCTCCTGCGCAATCGCCTCTGCGGCCGCAGCAGGATCGCTCGCATCGCGAAGCGGCCGGCCGATCACCAGCCAGTCCGCTCCAGCGCGCACAGTCTCTGCGGGCGTTCCGACGCGCTTCTGATCGCCGAGCGCCGCGCCCACAGGACGCACTCCCGGCACCACCAGCAGAGGGTCCCGCCCGAGCTCCGCGCGCAGCAGCGCAACCTCGTGCGGCGAACAGACGAGGCCATCGGCGCCGGCTCTCACCGCGAGTCGCGCGAGCCGCAAAGCCGCGTCCCGCGCGGGCGCGCGCATGCCGATCGAATCCAGCTCGGCATCTCCGAGCGAGGTGAGCACCGTGACCGCGAGCAACTTCGGTGTCGGAAGATTGGCTGCGCGCGCGCCTGCCTCGAGCCCCCGCTTCGCGGCCGCAATCATCTCCGCGCCGCCGCTGGCGTGAATCGTCACCAAAGCCGCGCCCAGTGCACCGGCGCCGCGCGACGCGCTCTCCACCGTCTGCGGAATGTCGTGCAGCTTGAGGTCGAGAAAGATCGGCGTGCCGAACTTCGCAAGCGCATCGATCGAGGCGCGGCCGTGCGCCACGAACAGCTCGAGACCGACCTTGAAGAGCCCGACCTTCCCGGCAAGCTTCTGGGCAAGCACGGCCGCACTCTGCGGATCGGGAAGATCAAGCGCAGCGCAGATGCGCGCGTGCGCGTCTGTCGGACGAACGAGAGCTGCGCGGCCGGTCTCACTCTGCGATGCGCTGCCCATCGATCGGCCTCTGGCTCGCTAGACCGACGCGAGCTTGCCGCCACCGGCGATCACCGCGGCCTTCGCCTTCGCGACCACCTCCGCGAGAGGAACGAGCGCGACCTCCTTCTCGCCGCGCACCTTCCACTCGATTTTTCCCTCGGCGAGCCCCTTCTTGCCGACGGCGAGTCGCACAGGAAGACCGACGAGATCGGCGTCCTTGAACTTCACGCCGGCGCGCTCATCGCGATCATCGAGCAGCACCTCGACACCCGCGGCCGTGAGCTCGCGATAGAGCGTCTCGGCCGCGTTGCGCACCTCTTCGTCCTGCATCTGCAGCGGCAACAGCGCGAGATGAAACGGCGCAATGCTCATCGGCCAGCGGATGCCGTCAGCATCGTGATGCAGCTCGACCGCACCTGCGAGGATGCGCTCGACGCCGATGCCGTAGCTCCCCATGATGATCGGCTGCTCCTTGCCCGCCTCATCGAGGACCTTGGCGCCCATGCTCTCCGAGTAGCGCGTGCCGAGCTTGAAGATGTGGCCGACCTCGAGCGCCTTGCCGACGACGAGTGCCTTGCCGCACTTCGGGCACCCTTCTCCCTCGAGAACCTGGCGCAGATCGAACGACGTCGCGTGCTTGAGATCGCGCACGACAGAGACGTTGCGCAAGTGGAACCCGTCCTTGTTCGCGCCCGTCACCATCCCCGACAGGCCCGCGAGGCGAGCGTCGATGAAGACGCGCAGATCGTTTGTGTTCAAACCAATTCCGCCGAGCGATCCAGGCTTCGCGCCCATCCACTTGACGATCTCTTCGGGATGCGCCGGACGCACCTCGCTCGCGCCAGAGGCCGTCTGCAGCTTCGCCTCGTTGAGCTGATCGTCGCCGCGGATGATCGCGACGAGCGGCTTTCCATCGCCGACGTAGACGAGCGACTTGAGCTGCTTGCGCGCACCGTGCCCGTACGGCTGGCGCTGCAGCGCTTCGATGGTCACCACGCCCGGCGTCGCAAACTCCTCGAGCGGCAAGAGCGCGCCATCCGGTGCGGCGTAGACGTCGGGCGTCTCGATCTTGCTCGTCGCCTTCTCGGTGTTCGCCGCGTAGCCGCAATCCGAGCAGCTCGCGATCAGATCCTCGCCCGCGTCGGTGCGCACCATGAACTCGGTCGAGCCGCTGCCGCCCATCGCTCCCGAGTGCGCATCGACCTGCACCGTCTGCAAGCCGCAGCGCCCGAAGATCTTCTCGTACGCATGCCGGTGCGCCTCGAACGACGCATCGAGCCCCTCGCGCGTCAGGTCGAACGAGTAGCTGTCCTTCATCGTGAACTGCCGCACGCGCAAGAGCCCGCTCTTCGGTCGCGCCTCGTCGCGGAACTTCGTCTGGATCTGGTACCAGCTCTGCGGCAGCTGCCGGTACGAGCGCAGCTCCGTGCGCGCGATGAAGGTGAAGACCTCCTCGTGCGTCATCGCCAGACAGAAGTCGGCGCCCTTGCGATCCTTGAGGCGGAACATGTTGTCGCCCATCACCGACCAGCGCCCCGACTCCTCCCAGATCTCTCGAGGAGAGAGCGCGGGCAGATAGAACTCCTGCGCGCCGATCGCGTTCATCTCGCTGCGCACGATCTCGGTGATCTTGAGCAGAGCGCGCTGCGCGAGCGGCAGCATCGAGTAGATGCCCGCCGAGAGCTGGCGGATGAACCCGCCGCGCACGAGCAACTGGTGGCTGACGACCTGCGCGTCAGTGGGAACTTCCTTGAGCGTCGGGACGAACGATTTCGAGAGACGCATGATTACCCTCCCGCGATTTCGCGATCGATCACGACCTTGAACTCCTCGAACGGCACCGCGCCGTTGATGAACTGGCCGTTGACGAAGTAGGCCGGAGTCCCCTCGACGCCCGCTTCGCTGCCGGCCTTCTGATCGAGCGCGACCGCGGCCTTCTTCGCACCGCCGTCGAGGCAGGCATCGAACTTCGCCGCGTCGAGGCCCGCGATTGCGTGCGCCGTAGCCTTGAGATCCTCGACAGCAAGCTTCTTCTGGTCGCCGAACATCTTGTCGTGCATCTCCCAGAACTTGCCCTGATCCGCGGCGCACGCACCCGCCTCCGCGGCCTTCTCTGCGAACGGATGGAACGAGAGCGGGAAGTTGCGGAACACCACGCGGACCTTGCCCGGATACTCCTTGAGCAGCCGCTCCTCGGTGGGCACCGACTTCGAGCAGTACGGGCACTGGAAGTCGCTGAAGATCACCACCGTGATCTTGGCGTTGTCGGGGCCGCGCGCAGGCCCGGTCGCCTCGACTTCGATGCGCGGGAGCACGGGCGGCGCGAGCGCGAGCTTCACTCCGTGCTTGGCCTTGAGCTGATCGAGCAGCACGGTGAGCTTCTTCCGCGCCGCGTCCTTCTTCATGTAGTCGATGATCTGCCCCGACATGTCGTCGAACGAGTGGCCCTGCATCTCGGCCATGTGCTCAGCGAAGAAGGCCTTCGCGTCCGCGTCGCTCGGCGCGGGCACCGACCCGATGAAATCCTTCGCGAACCACTCGTCGAGCGACTTGCCTGCGGCCTTCGCCTCGCCCTCGAGCAGGCGATTGGAGATCAGCTCCTCGAGCGCGCCCTTGCGAAGATCGTAGACCTTCGTGAGGTACTCGGTGGTCGCCTGCCGGACCTTGCTGCCGACCGCCTTGTCAAGGTCGCCATAGGTGATCGCCTGGCCGTCGATGGTCGCGACCTGCGTGCCCAGGTCGACATCGGTGGATCCCTTCGCTGCCTGCGTCTGCGCGGGCGGCGGCGTGCGGGAGGCGTTGCTGGCGTTGCTGCAAGCGAGCGCGCCGACGAGGCAGAGCGCTGCGGCGAGGTGCAATCGGCGGCTCTTCATGCGATTCTCCAGAGGGATACAGAGCAAAAAAGTTGGCCAACTTAGGGGAGCGGCGAGGCCGGCGTCAACTGCTCGGAAAGTGATGGGGGCATGTCGTTCCAGAACCCGGCTCCAGCTGAACTTCGCGAGCTCATCGAGCGGTGCAGGACGATCGCGGTGGTCGGCCTCTCGCTCGATCCCGATCGGCCGAGCTACAGCGTCGCGATGTACATGCAGAGCCACGGATATCGCATCGTGCCGGTGCGTCCGGGTGGCGGCACGGTGCTCGGCGAGAAGGTCTACGAACGCCTCGCCGACATTCCCTTCGCCGTCGACATCGTCGATCTCTTCCGGGCGTCGCAGCACGCTGGCGCCCACGTTGACGAGGCGATCTCGCTGCACGCGGCGGCCGTCTGGATGCAGGAGGGCGTCATCGACGAAGCCGCGGCAGAGAAGGCGCGTGCGGCCGGACTGACGGTGGTGATGGATCGCTGCCTGCTCAAGGAGCATCGCAAGCTGCACAGCAAAGCGCCGCTGGTTCAGACTCCGCGCACATAGTTGCTTTCTACAACTGTTTTGATCGCGCTCGGTGGAGCCACTCCTCAGTCCGCGCCCAGTGCGGCCCGCTCCACCAGTTGCAACCTCGCCGTCTCAGCGTCAAACGGCCTGCCGAAGAGAAATCCCTGAGCGCGCTCGCACCCCAGCGCGCTCAGCTGCGCCGCCTGCGGCAGCGTCTCGACACCTTCCGCGACAACCTCGAGGCCGAGCTGCTTTCCCAGGAGCAGAATGGTCTCGATGATGCGCCGGTTCTTCTCGTCGGTGCCCATCGTGCGCACGAACGTCACGTCGATCTTGAGCGCGTCGACCGGCATCTGGTGCAGGTAGCTCAAGCTCGAGAAGCCCGTTCCGAAATCGTCGAGGCAGAGGCTGACGCCGAGCTCCTTCAAGCGGCTCAAGCTCCGGCGCGCCTGCAGCTCATTCTCCACCAGCACCGACTCGGTGATCTCCATCCGCAGCGACCGCGCAGCAAGGCCCGTGCGCTCGAGGATCGCCGCGACCTGCTCGGCGAGATCTGCCTGGAGTAGCTCGCGCCCGGACAGATTCACCGAAATGGTGAGCGCGGCCGTGCCCGCGTGGATCTGCTGGAAGTCGCGCATCTGCGCGCAGGCCTCTTCGAGCACCCAGCGATCGAGGCGACCGATCAGTCCCGTCTCCTCCGCGAGCGGAATGAACTCGCTCGGAGGAATCGAGCCGCGCACGCGGTGCGGCCAGCGGCAGAGCGCCTCGAACCCGACGATGCGCTCATCGGGCAGCGCGACGATCGGCTGGAAGAATACGCGCAGCTCTTCGCGATCGATCGCGCGCCGAAGATCGCTCTCCATCTGCAGCACGCCGACGACCTGATCGTGCATTGCCACATCGAAGAGTGCGTGGTGGCCCGCGCCGTGGCTCTTGGCGCGATACATCGCGATATCGGCGTCGCGCAGCAACTCCTCGCCCGGACGCACAACTGGCCCGGGCGCGTGGAAGACGATGCCGATGCTCGCGGAGCTGAAGACCTCGGCCGGCCCGAGCTCCGCAGAGAGGTCGAACGGAACCGACAGCTCGCGATGCACGCGCTCCGCAACCCGCGCGGCAGCGGCAGCATCGGGCACGTCGTCGAAGAGCATGGCGAACTCATCTCCGCCCAGCCGCGCGATCGTATCGCTCTGTCTGCCGAGCCGCTCGAGCCGCCGCGCGATCTGCACGAGCAGCACGTCACCCGCCCGGTGGCCGAGCGAATCGTTGATGACCTTGAAGCGATCGAGATCGAGAAAGAGCACCGCAAGTCCGCGCCCAGCCTGGCCCGGAGCAGTGGCGAGCAGCTCCTGGGTGGCCCGCTCCTGCGCGACTTTCAGCCGCTCGAGAAATCGGGCGCGATTGGGAAGTCCCGTCAGTGCATCGAAGAACGCTGCGTGCCAGAGGTTCCCCTCAGCGCGCGTGCGTTCGGTGACGTCGTTCGCCACCACCAGCCGCGCCGGCGCCCCCGCAAACCCGATCCCGTGTGCGCTCATCTCCACGTGCATCGTCTCGCCGGTGGCGGTCCGATGCCGATGCAGCCCCGCCGCGATCGGCGCACCCAGCCCATCGTCCGCAGCAGGCGCAGCAGCCGCGAGCTGCTCTTCCTCCATGCGGGAAAATTGCTCACGCGAATATCCGTAGCGCCGCACCGCCGCTTCGTTCACCGCGAGAAAACGTCCGCTCTCCTCGCTCGAGACCCACATCGGGTGCGGACTCGATTCGAACAGCGACCGGTAGCGGGCCTCGGACTGCGCGAGCTGCTCGTGCATCCGCAGCTGCTCGGTGATGTCGCGCACCGACATCCAGAGCGCGCGCTGCCCGTGATAGGCGACCGTGCCGGCGCTCACCTCGACCACGATCTGCGTCTCGTCACTGCGCCAGTGGGCCGATTCGAATCGCCCCTGCCCATCTCGCAGCGTCTCCCGCACGCGCGAACGCTCGACGCTCGGCTCATCCCAGAGTCGCGGCAAGGCCAGCCCGATGAACTCGCTGCGCGTCCAGCCGTAGATCGCGCACGCGCTCGCGTTGGCGTCGAGCACCGTCTCGCTCTCGGGGTCTGCGATGATGAAGCCATCGCGCGCGTTCTCGAAGAGCGCCCGGTACTCACTCTCGCTGCGCCGCAGCGCCTCGTCGACGGGCCGGCGCCGCAACACGCGACCGAGCTCCATGCCTCCGAACGCGAGCAGATCAAGCATCGCATCCGCGGGGCGCTCGGCATCTGTCGAGAAGAATTCGAGCTGCGCGACCAGACTCGCAGACAGCGCGATCGACGCGGAGAAGCGAGAGCGTGCGCCTGATCGCGACGCCTCTTCGTCTGCGAGTTCGTCCCACTCCGCGTGCGCGGACAGAGCGCGTGCCGGCAGAGACTGGAGGCGATGCGATTGCGCAGCGCGGGCGGGACCGTCGAGGTCTGGATCCACGGAGTGCCACGCAGGTGCACCGACGGGAGAACCTGCGCCATCGACAAACGACAAGCGACCGGCGAACGATCGAGTCTGCGCACAGAGCGGAGCGAGCGCTGCGAGCAGTGCATCTCGAACTGTTGGCGCCTTGTCCGCAGCGGCGATGAGGTCCGCGACGGCCTCGAGCCGCCGCGCTCGATCGTCACGAGCGGCACTCATCATGGCTGCTTCGTGATCGACGGCGTCCCGCACGAGCCCAGCTTAGACGCAGGAGCGCGCCTCGCATCAAGCCTTGTGTGAGTGAACGCCAACTTTTTTGGAGTCGTGCGCTGCGTGTTGAAATCCGTACAGCTGCAGCCAAGCCGCCTCTACGCGACTTCGAGGCCCGCGAACGCCGGCACCGCTTCGTGCAGCGCCGAGAGTTCACGCTCGGCGCGAGGACGGACCACCGCACATGCGCCAGGCTCGGAGAGCGCCTTCTTCACCAGCGCGTGATTAAGCGCGTGTCCCGACTTGACGGCATCGAGGTGCCCGATGATCGGCATCCCCGCGAGCGCGAGATCGCCGACCGCGTCGAGGATCTTGTGCCGCACGAACTCGTCGGGAAAACGGAGCCCCTCGGGGTTCAGGATGTTGAAATCGTCGAGCACCACGGCGTTCGCGAGCGAACCGCCCCGGCCCAGTCCCGCTGCGTGCAGCCGCTCGACATCGCGCTTGAACCCGAATGTACGCGCTCGCGCGATCTCCTTGTGAAACGCCTTCTCGGAGAGATGCACGCGGTGCCGCTGGTCGCTGATGAGCGGATGCTTGAAGTCGATGGTGTAGTCGATGGAGAACCGACGCGCGGGCAGCAGCCGGGCGCTCTTGTCGCCGTCCTCCACCACGATGGGCCGCTGCACGAGCAGATACCGACGCGCGTTGCGCTGCTCCTTCACTCCCGCCTCGCCGATGAGCTGAACGAAGGGAGCCGCGCTGCCGTCGAGGATGGGCAGCTCCGCGCCCTCGACTTCGATGCGCGCATTGTCGATGCCGCAACCAACGAGCGCGGCCATCAGGTGCTCAATGGTGCCGATGCGCACCTGGCCCCTGCCAAGCGAGGTGTTCAGCGTCGTGTCAACGACGTTCTCCGCGAGCGCAGGGATCTCCACGCGCGGCGACAGATCGGTCCTCTCGAAGACGATGCCGTGATCCGCTGGGGCCGGGCAGAGCGTGATGCGGACGTTCGCGCCCGAGTGGAGGCCCACGCCCTCGAGCGATGCCCGGTGCCGGAAGGTGCGCTGGCGGAACGGATGCAGGTCGAGCAAGTCACGACTCCCCAGAGCAGAGCTGCGAAAAACCGAAAGAATCTACGCCGACGAAAAGCAAGATACGCGCCGCGTTGTAACCAGAACGTCGCGAGATCAACGTCGCCAGGACATCTGGCCTACCTATCTAGTCCCACAAAGGATTCTGCCGCTTGAGACAAAACATGATGCTCGTGGCACTGATTTGATGCTGGTCAACCTTTGCACAGCCGCTGGTCTACCCATGACAGCAATGTCGCAGTCGGCCAAGTTTGCGTCCCCTTAGCTTTCCTTGAAGAAATCCGCAAGAGACTGTTGGCGGAAGGGCGCCGCGGCACGCTCCGCGCGTCAGAGAAGCGTCGACTGGGCGCCGGCCGGCGCCTTTCGGCCGAGGTGCTCGTAACCTCGCGGTGTCGCCACCCGGCCTCGAGGGGTCCGGTAGAGGTAGCCCTCCATCAGCAGGAACGGTTCGTAGACATCCTCGACGGTGTCGGCCTGCTCCCCCACCGACGCCGCGATGGTGTCGAGGCCGACGGGACCGCCGCCGAACTTGTCGATCAACGTCGAGAGGATCTTACGGTCCATCGGATCGAGCCCAGCCGAATCGACCTCGAGGCGGGCGAGCGCTCGATCGGCGACCGCGCGCGTGATGCGCCCATCGCCCTCCACCTCCGCGAAGTCGCGCACGCGGCGCAGCAAACGATTGGCGATGCGCGGCGTCCCTCGTGAGCGACGTGCGATCTCGGCCGCGCCGTCCTCCGCGAGATGCACCTCCATCTTGAGCGCCGAGCGCCTGACGATCTCCTGAAGGTCGGAGGCCGGGTAGTAGTCGAGTCGGTTGACGATGCCGAACCGATCGCGCAGCGGCCCCGTGAGCAGGCCCGTCCGGGTCGTCGCGCCGACAAGAGTGAAGCGCTGCAGAGGCAGCTTGATGCCGCGCGCCCCCGCGCCCTCGCCGATCACGATGTCGAACGTGAAATCCTCCATCGCTGGATAGAGATTCTCCTCGATGGCCGGATTGAGCCTGTGGATCTCGTCGATGAAGAGAACGTCATTCTCCGCGAGGTTCGTCAGGATGCCCGCGAGGTCGCCTTTCTTCTCGAGCGCAGGCCCGCTCGTGACGTGAATCTGCGCGCCGAGCTCATGCGCGATCACGTGCGCGAGAGAGGTCTTGCCCAGCCCTGGCGGGCCGCAGAACAGCACGTGATCGAGCGGCTCTTTGCGCGCCTTGGCCGCCTGCACGAAGACGCGCAGATTGTCGAGGAGCGCCCGCTGCCCGACCACCTCCGAGAAATTGCGCGGGCGAAGCGTTCGATCAAAGCCGTTGTCTTCCGCGAGTGGCGCGGGCGTCACCTCGCGCGGGAGAGTCGTTTCGATCGGATCGGGATCAGTCTGCGGCACGCGTCGAGGCACGGGCGTGACGGTAGCATGGCGACCCGACCCGAGCGCAGCTCTACGGCGTCCCCTGGATCAACTTGAGCGCCTCGCGCAGCTGCGCCTCGAGCGGCGCCGATGCGCCCAGTGCGCGCCGGACAGCGTCTGCCGTGCGCTCCGCCTGCGCGGGCTTATAGCCGAGATTCAAGAGGGCGCTGTGCAGCGCCGAGTCGCCCTGCGCGGGAGGCGGCTGGGAAGTCGAACCGCCCGCCTGCAGCAGTCCCGAGGTCTTCAGCTTGTCCTTGAGCTCGAGCACGAGCCGCTCGGCCGTCTTCTTTCCCACTCCGGGAATCTTCGTCAGCCGCGCCAGCTCCCCGCCGATCAGTGCGCGCGCCAACTCGAGCGCGGGCATTCCCGAGAGGATGTTGATCGCCAGCTTTGGCCCCACTCCGCTCGTGCCGATGAGCAGGATGAAGAGCTGCTCCTCCTCCTCGGTGGCGAAGCCATAGAGCTGCAGCGCATCCTCGCGGACATGCGTGTACGTGCGCAGCGTGACGGCCGCGCCGGGCGGGCCAAGCCGCGCCGACGATTGCGCCGAGAGCTGCACCAGGTAGCCAACGCCGCCGACATCCACGATGGCCGCATCAGCGCGCTTCTCGAGCAACATTCCCGCGATTCGAGCGATCACCGCTGCCTCCGTTTCGCCAAGCCGCGCAGAGCTGCGCTGCTCTTGTTCGATCCTGTAGTGCGCGCCTGCGCGAGCAGCCGCGCGAGATTCTCTGCCGCCGGCGTGCGTTGCGACGCGACCTTCGCTGAACCCGACGCCGCACCGGCAGCGCGCCCACCGCGA
Source organism: uncultured delta proteobacterium (assembly GCA_903911145.1). Taxonomy (GTDB): domain Bacteria; phylum Myxococcota; class Myxococcia; order Myxococcales; family 40CM-4-68-19; genus CAIWCD01. The sequence goes on from CAIWCD010000001.1 coordinate 114,133, forward strand.
AGCGCTCCACAGAGGGCGATCGCAAGCGCATCGGTCGCGTCCGCCCTGCTCGCAACACGGATCCCGAGCAGCGCCTCGACCATTCGCGCCACCTGCGACTTCTCCGCGCGCCCACTACCGGTCACCGCCTGCTTCACCACCGTCGCCGCGAAGCTGCGCACTTCGGCCCGCGCCAGCATCGCCGCAAGCAGCGCGACGCCACGCGCGTGGCCGAGCACCAGCGCCGATCGGGCATTGCGCGCATGAAAGATTTCCTCAATCGCGACGATCGAGGGCCGGTGCCGAACGAGCTCTTCATTGAGTTTCTCGAACAGGACTTGCAGGCGCGCCTCGAGGGGCGCCGCCGCATCCAGAACGATCACGCCGTGCGCGACATGGCGCAGCTTGCCCGCGCCGAGATCCTCGACGACGCCGAATCCGCAGAAGCGCGAGCCGGGATCGATGCCGAGGATGCGCAGCTGGATGCCCTTCTGCAGCGCGCGTGAGGCGCAGCTATTGGCTCAACGAAGCGAGCGTCGCTTCATCGATCTCGAAGTTTGCGTGGACCCGCTGCACATCGTCGTTCTCCTCGAGCGCTTCGATCAGCTTGAGGACCTTGCCAGCCGTATCGCCCTCGACATGCACCGACGTCTTCGGGAGATAGACGAGCTTGGGCGCGCCGACCGCGAGCTTCCCCTCGAGCGCCTTGTGCACGCCGTTCATGGCCGTCGGCTCAGTGCGGATCTCGAAACCGCCGTCGCCATCGGAGACGATGTCCTCGGCACCCGCGTCCAACGCGAGCTCCATCACCTGATCCTCGCTCGGCCCCACGGGCACCAGCATCACGCCCTTGCGATCGAAGAGGAATGCGACCGCACCCGAGACGGCCATGCTGCCGCCGTACTTGATGAAGAGAGATCGGACGTCGCCCGCGCTGCGATTCTTGTTGTCGGTGAGAATCTCGAGCACCAGAGCAACACCGCCGGGACCGTATCCCTCATAGAGCAGCTCTTCGTAGCTGACGCCCTCGAGATCTCCGGTGCCCTTGAGCACGGCGCGCTTGATCGAATCGCCCGGCATGTTCGCTTCGCGGGCCGCGAGGATCGCCGTTCGCAGGCGGGAGTTGTGATCCGGATCGCCGCCGCCAAAGCGGGCCGCGACGGTGATCTCACGGATCAGCTTTGTGAAGAGGACACCCTTGGTGCCTCCCATCGCTTCCTTCTTGCGCTTGATCTTGCTCCAGCGATTGTGGCCGGACATGCGTCGTTGACTCCTTCAAGAGCCGCGCAATTCAGGGAGAGCGCCAGGCGGGCGGGTCATTAGCACGCGCCCAGCGCAGGCGGCAACGAGAGCGAATGCCGCCTGCGCTTGAGCGCATTCACATCAAGGTGCGCGTCCGGGCGAGCCGCCAACGGCCCCGCAATTGAAGGAGTCTGCTGCGTCAGCGGAATCGATCGCGGCGCGCTCGAGGCTCACCCCGACCGGACAGTTGAACGCGCCTCCCGGAAACGAGGAGAGAGGGATCGGCGTGCCGCCGTCAGCGGCCTGCGCCACGAGCGTCATTGCCGGAGGAGATTCATCGGTGAGGCCATGCGCGAGGAGCCGCTGCGTCGATGCGCGCAGCACCGGAACGCCCGGGGGCAGGAGATAGCGCGAGGCATCGAACGAGGCGCCGACGGCAAGAGCGTATCCTCCCGGCTCGAGAATGGGCGGAGATGGAGGCGTCGCGGCGAGAAGCGGCCGGACGACGCCGTCGGGCCCCTGAAGCCCAAGCAGCGAGAGATCGATCGCGCCGCTGCCTCCATTGTGGATCTCGACGTACTCACCCTCGTCGCGAGGCACGGGCAGAGGCGGTGAGGCCATTACTTCGTCGATGATCGCCACGGGCAGCAAGCCGAGCGTCGCGAACGGCATTGGAGAAAGCGCGCCCGTGTTGCCTTCATCGTCTTCTAGCCAGACCGAGGCGATGTAGCTCGAAGACGAGGAGAGATCTGCAAGTTCGATGTCGAGGGCGCAGGGAGCGCTCGGCGCGGTGCAGCTTCGCGGCGCGCAGGAGGCAAAAGAGGTCACGTTGGCGATGCAGCCTGCGACCGAACAATCGTTCGGCGCGTTGCCTGCGCTCGCAGGTCCGAGAACGAGGGTTCCAGCGTCGGCCGTGTCGGCGATTGGCGAAACCTGGACGACGACGCGCGCGGGGGAGTCGAGGGAGAGGTGGAGCAGCGCGGAGTCGTCGCGGGGCTCGAGCGCGGCAGAGAGCGCCACCGGACTCGCCGTCCGCGCGCAATCGAGCGTTGTGAACGAGGCTTGCTCGACGGGCTTTCCATCGAGTTCCAGAGAGTAGGTCTGTCCGGGAAGCAACACAGAGCACGGCGCCTCCGGGCAAATCGACAGCACTGCTTCGCCAGGAAGAGCGGGAGCCGCGCTGGCCGCGACGAGGCCAGCGGCTCCGACGAGCGAGAGCACTCCGCCCGGAGAACCCACCGAGAACGAGACGCGCACGAAGAGCAGATTCGATGGAGCAAATGAGCCGGCCGGCGGATCGACCAGTCTGGGCGCGGCCGCGGAGCTCGCGACGGAGTAGATGAATTCTGCTCCGCCTCCCTGCATCCGCTGCCCGGCTGCACTCTTGAGACGAGGAGAAGCGAGCAGCGCATAGAACCCCGGAGCGAGTGGAGAAGTGGGCGTGAGCGTGAGGGAGAGCGCCTGATCGCCCAGCGTCGCGCGCGCCGGGATGACGAGCGCCCCCTCGGCGGCAGTCAGCCGGGAATGCTCGAGCGCGGCGGCGATGACCTCGGCGTTGCTCTGCGCGACGAGCACGACGGTCTCGCTGCGCGCAACGTCGGAGAGAAGGAGGCTTGCGTCCATCGGCGTCGAGAACGAAACGACGAACGAAGCGGTAGTCGAGACGTCTCCGGGAGAGGGAAATACCGAGGTGACCTTCGCGGGAGATGGCGCGAGGCCCGCATCGGCACCGGCCGTGAGATCGAGTTGCGCGCAGGCGATGATCGGAGCCAGGGCGAGCGCCGCGCAGGCGAGCAGCACCGGATGCGGCGGCCGCATCGGAGGGAGATGCGCGGGATGCGGAACGGCCCAGGGCAACGGCTTCGCGCGAGGCGCGGGACAGGCTGTTTCGGTTGGCGACGGCGGCAACGGCTTGCGCGCGCGGGGGGCGATGGGGATCGGCGGGAGTTGCGTCACGGCGTGGGCTCCTGGGTGAGGGATTGGGTCAGTGCGTCGGCACGCGACTGCACGCGGGCGAGCGATTCGCGGAAGAGGCCGCCGGTGAGGGCATCGAGCGCGGCGGTCGTTTCGAGCAGGCCCAGCACGGCCTCGAGCTGCACCGAGCCCGCCGCGACGGCGAGCTGGCTGAGTGCAGCAATGCGTCGTCGCCGCTCCGCGTAGAGCTCGGCAGCGCGAACTGCTGCGGCCTGGCGCGTGCGGGCGAGATGGACTGTCGCGAGGGCAAGCTGGCTCTCGTCGCGCGAATAGATCGCCTGCGGCAGGTCCCACGACAGCATCACGGACCAGGTCGTCGCGCCGCCCAGATCGGTCCAGTGGACCGGGTTCTGATTCATCGTGCCGTCGCGCGTCCGATCGCTTGCACTGCCGCCAAGCTGGCCGCGCACCGCGGGAGCCCAGTGCGCGGCCCGTGCACGAATGGCACGCGAGGCATCGTCGGACGCATCTCCTGCTGCGAGCCGTGCGGCCGCGTGCTGGCATTCCGCCAGGCTCGGCTCGCGCGCGACGACAGGCGGAAGATCGCTCCCTGCAGGCGTGGGCGACGACGCAGCATGGGACGCTCGCGAAGGAGGCGGAGGGTCAGCGGCCAGCGCCGCGTGCGTGAGGAGAGCCGCGCCCAGCAAGGCCCAGCGCGATGCGCGTATTCTCTGCATGGTCCCTCCAGCGCGGCGTCCATTCGCCGTGGGGGACCGTTTGCAGCGGGCGTGCCGAGGTCAGGATCCGGTGTCGCTCAGAGGAGAATCCAGTCGCGGGCAACCTCTCCGGGTCTCATTTCGAGACGGGGAGCGGTCCACTTTGCGACCCGCACGCCGCCTGCTCCGGCACGTTCGCGGAGGCCTTCTCGAGTCGCGCGCGCAGTTGCACGTTTTCGTCGTGCTCGTTCTCAAACGCGGCGCGGTAATGGCGCGCGCGGGACTGCTCATCGCGCAGCACCTGTTCGGGGATCCGATCGCACGCAAACCCGCACAGGGCGCAGACGAGCGCGCACAGCGAAGCTCGCAGAAGCCAGGATGCCTTGCTCAACACCGATCTCCCGTGCAGGCGATCTGGTGCATCCGCTCGAGCATTTTCGCGGGCGGCTCGAATCCAGTGAGGCGGCCGGGACCTGCGCCTGGAGCGGAGCAGGAGGCTTGCGGTGCGACCGGAGGAGCAGGAACAGCAGCAAGCTGCTTCGCCTCGTCGCCCTTCCCTGCGCATCCAAACATCAGCACCGTGGGAAGGCCGGGCACACCATATTTGTCGGTCAGGCGATCGATCTCGTCGGTCGATTCGGTCGCGTCCACCTTGAGCGGCACGAACTTCTCGGCGATCGCGCGCTGCACGTCGGGATCCGAGAAGGTGTGCGCGTCGAGCTCCTTGCAGGCGGCGCACCAGTCGGCGAAGAAGTCGACGAGCAGCGGCTTGCCGCTCGCGCGCGCCTCGGCCAGCGCGGCCTTCTCGTCGTGCAGCCAGTGGATCTGCGGAGCGACCGGGGCTCCGAGCCAGCCGAAGCGAAAGGCGATCGCGCCCATCAGCAGCACGAGCGAGAACCCTTTCATCATCCGCTCGCGCGGCTCGTGGTGGAAGCTCAAGGAGAGCGCGCCGAGCGCCACTGCGACGAGCGAGATGCCCGCGCCGATGAGCGCAAACGCGCGCGGAGTCAGCGCGAGCGCGTGCGGGTGCGGCAGGTGCGGGAGAATCATCGAGGTCCCCGCGGCGACGAGCGCGATGCCCAGACCGCTCTTGACGATCTCCATCCAGGCACCCGAACGCGGCAACTTCATCGAGGTCGCGCCGAGCACGAAGAAGAGCGTGCCCAGACCGATCGCGTAGGTGAAGAGCATCCAGAATCCCAGGCCCACCGAGCGGGTCTGCGCGACGAACGCGAGCACGCCCGCGAGCACAGGTCCCGTGCAAGGCGCGGCGATGACACCCGCGAGGAGCCCCATCAGGAAGGCCGGCGCGAAGCCGGCGCCGCGCACTGAAGCGAGGCGATGCTTGAGCCCTTGCGGCAGGTCGATTTCGAAGGCGCCGAACATGCTGGCCGCGAGTCCGAAGAGCAGCAGCGCGAGGAGGATCGAGACGATCGGAGCCGAGAGCGCCGTCCCGAAAGCGCGACCCGAGAGCGCCGCGAAGAGGCCCAGGCACGAGTAGGTGACGGCGATGCCGGAGACATAGATCGCCGAGAGCCCGACTGCTCGTGCGCGCGACTGCGCCCCGCGTGCGCCAAAGATGCCGACCGTGATCGGGATGAGCGGATAGACGCAGGGCGTGAGGCTCGTGAGCAGGCCCGCCGCGTAGAGGATCGCGAAGGAGCCCGCGCCGACGCCGTGCGTGAGTCCGAGGCTGCTCGAGAGATCCGCCCCGCCGCCGCCGAGCTGCAGCAGCGACGGCAATGCGGCAACCAGTGCGCCCACCGCGAGCGCGAGCAACAGGCGCGGCACCGGTACGGAGAAAACGCTGGAGTTCGAACTGGTGTCGCTCATGCCGGAAGGCTCCTCGATGCGCGGCGCATCCTAGTCCTGTCAGACGCGCCACGCACGCTGGCGTTACGTCTCAAGCAGGCGCGGCAAGAAGAAGACGCATGGGCGGCGGCGGCGATTCCCGACCATCGCGAATGATGCGTTCGCCGGAGGAGCGAGGCTTGACTTGCAGAGCGCGGATCCATAATAGACCGGTCCAGTCCACATTCGATCAAACGCGCCCGGACGCCACGCGCAACGCCTCTGAGGATGAGCATGCTGGAATTTCCCATCTACCTCGACAACAACGCGACCACGCCCGTCGACCCGCGCGTGCTCGACGCGATGCTGCCCTTCTTCAAGAACGTCTTCGGCAACGCCGCGAGCCGCAGCCACGCGTACGGCTGGGCCGCCGAGGAAGCGGTCGAGTATGCGCGCGAGCAGATCGGGGCGCTGATCGGCTGCTCGGACAAGGAGATCGTCTTCACCTCGGGCGCGACCGAGTCGAACAACCTCGCGCTCAAGGGCGTCGCGGAGTTCTACGCGGACAAGGGCAATCACATCATTACGTGCCGCACCGAGCACAAGTGCATCCTCGACACCTGCAAGCGCCTCGAGCGCGAGGGGGTCAAGGTGACTTATCTCGACACCGACAAGCAGGGCCGCGTGACGGCGCAGCAAGTCCGCGAGGCGATCACCGACAAGACGATCCTCGTCTCGATCATGTTCGCGAACAACGAGATCGGAACGGTGCAGCCCATCGCGGAGATCGGCAAGGTCTGCCGCGAGAAGGGCGTGCTCTTCCACACCGACGCGGTTCAGGGCGTGGGCAAGCTGCCGTTCAATGTCGACGAGATGAATGTCGATCTCGTCTCGCTCTCTGCGCACAAGATCTACGGACCCAAGGGAGTCGGCGCGCTCTACGTGCGGCGCAAGCCGACGCGTGTTCGCGTGACGGCGCAGATCGACGGCGGCGGCCATGAGCGCGGGATGCGGTCGGGAACGCTGAACGTGCCGGGCATCGTCGGATTCGGGAAGGCCGCGGAGATCTGCAAAGCGGAGATGGCCGAAGAAGGAATCCGCACCGGCAAGATGCGTCTGCGGCTCCAGGACTACTTCTTCAAGCACCTCGATCACCTCGAGCTCAACGGGCATGCGGATCATCGGCTGCCGGGCAATCTGAACATCTCGTTCGCCTACGTCGAGGGCGAGGCGCTGATGATGGCGATTAAGAACGTCGCGGTGTCGAGCGGCTCGGCCTGCACGTCGGCCAGCCTCGAGCCGAGCTACGTGCTGCGCGCGTGCGGCGTCAGCGAGGAGCTCGCGCATACGTCGATCCGCTTCGGGATCGGGCGCTTCACGACCGACGAGGAGATCGATTACGTCGGGAAGTATGTCGTCGATCAGGTCGTCAAGCTGCGCGAGATGAGCCCGCTGTATGAGATGGCCAAAGAAGGCATCGATCTCAACTCGATCGAGTGGGCCGCTCATTAGTCGGTGAGTTAATCGGCGAGCCGGATCGACGTGCTCGATCCGTGCTCGCTCACGGACTCCCGCGAGGGGAGTCCTAACGCTGCGCGCGGCATCGACCACGTCGACTCCGGCTCGCCTTTGCGCTCTACAAGACTACTGAGTTCATCGAGTGAATCGCGGGATTGCTCAGCCTGAGGTTGTTCGGGCAGTTGGCTATGCGTTCGCGCTTCAGCTTAGTTCGTGCTGGATCAGGGTTGGTTAGTCTTAATCAAATTTAATTAAGGTTAATGACGATGAATCCTCCTCCGAGTGGCTGGCCGCGGATCTCTTCGGCGCTCTTTTATCGGGAGCCGATTGCGGCGATCGATTGGCTCGTGCGCGCGCTGGGGTTCGAGGTGCGCATCAAGGTAGTCGGTGACGACGGAGCGCTGCACCACTCGGAGCTGACGCGCGGGGGCGGCGTCGTGATGGTGTCGAGCGCGGCGGCGGATCCGAGCCGGCGCAGTCCAGCAGCGCTCGGTGGCGGGAATACGCAGGCGCTGATGATCTATGTCGATGGCGTGGATGCGCTCTGCCAGAGGGCGCGCGCGGCTGGCGCGAAAGTCATCAGCGAGCCGAAGGATACCGATTACGGCGCCGAGTATTGGTGCGATCGGGGATGCGAGATCGAGGATCCCGAGGGGCATCGCTTCTGGCTTGTGCAGCGGCTGCGGACGGCCGGGGAGTAGTCAGAGCGCGGCGATGAATCGACGATCGCCGTCATCGAATCATCCGACACCTGCTCGAGTCGCTTCACGACTGAACTCACAGTGCCGGCACCGTGAACTCCATCGCGTTGGACTCCACCAGGCCTTGCCAGAACGTCGGGAGCTCATCCCAGTGCGCGCGATAGTTCGCCGCTTTCTTCTCGGCAGTTTCGTTGATGCTCTCCTTCGCATCCGCACCAGTGCGCTGCGAGGGAGTCGCTGCAAGGTAGCGGGCAATCCATTGCGCGCGGGTCTGCGCGTGGAGCTCGAGACGGGCCTGCAGCTTGTATCGTCCGGGCGCCAACGGCGCGCCACCGTACGGGACCTGAATCCACGCCCCGTTGGGATCGAACGAGACGATGTAGCTCTCGAGGACCCGGCGCTCGCCCGGACGCAGCGGCGCACTCGGCGGTGGCGGCGGCAGCGGCGGCGCGAACCCGGCCTGGTCGCGCATATCGGCGAACGCGACGCGAACTCCCGCAGCGTCGAGCAGAGTCGGCACCAGCGGCTCGGTCGGCAGTTCGACTGGCTGCGCGCTCTCGTTGATCAGCGTGAGCGTCAGCGTGATGCCGCGATAGATCGTCGTCGCCGGATTGGGCGCTTGTGTCAGCTCCAGCCGCGGTCGCGCGCTCGCGCTGATGCTTGAAGGAAGGCCGGCCACGAGCACCGCCAATGCGAGAGGAAGAATCATGGAAGCGCGAGAGTATCCCGCCTTGCGCGCAAAGTGCTCGGCTCGAACGGAGCTGTCGCCGAGCACAACGGTCTGTGCGTCGAGGAACCGAGCTAATCGTCTCCGCGTCGCGTGAGCGTCGGGTCCTGCATGAAACGATACGTCGGCCCAGCGGGCGCGTCGTCGGGCGGCGACCAGAGCAGCGTGGTGGGCGTCTCGAGAAAATCAGGCGGCAGCAGTTCGCGCCGCTCGACGGCGATCGGATCGCCGCTGAACTCAATCCCGAGATTCATTCCCTCGACGCTTCGAGCGAAACGAATGCGCGCGCGCCACTGCGCATCGGTGATGGCGTACGAGGACCAGTCCTCCTCGGCGATCGCGAGCCACGAGCCATCGACGAGCTGAAGGAGAAACCAGACGACGCCGTCGCCATTCTCGTCGGTCGCGGTCAGGATGCGCTTGACGTCGATCGTCTCGTCGGTTGCGTGGCGCAGCTGCCGCTCTTCGTCGCGCGCGATCTCAGCGAGCCGCTCTTCAAGATTCGCTTGCGCTCGTCTCATCCCGAGAATGCCGGCCGCCAATATGACCAGCGCGGCAACTGCGAGCGCGACGAGGAGTGGCGGACTTTGCGTTGCGGCAGCGCCGACGACAAGCCCGACGAACATGAGTGAGTGCGAGATCAGCGCGTCTTTGCGTGCGACGTCGCGGCGTTGCTTCGCGATTGCGCGCCGCATCTCGTAGTACCTCGTCACGACGGCGCGCTCGGCATCCGTGAGCGGGCGAGGCAATGCGGACATGCTGCTCATCGCTCAACCGTATCGCACGAAGCGATTCATCGAGCGCAGCCGGTCGGGCCGAAGCGCGCCGAGCCGAATCGTGAATCACGCTCGACAAATCATCCGCGCGACATCCGAGCCAATCACCCGTCCCCCGCGTCCACATTGCAAGAGCGCACGATAGGCGAGCCGGAGTCGACTTGGTCGATGCCGCGCGCAGCGATGGACTCCCCTCGCGGGAGTCCGTGAGCGAGCACGCCATCGAGCAAGTCGATCCGGCTCGCCGATACCTCCGCGAATTGAATGTGGACTCAACCCATCCACATTTGCTAGATCCCGCGTTGCGACTGCGTTAGATCAAGCCGCACCGGAGGCATTTCATGGCGTACGGCGACAAGGTCCTGGACCACTACGAGAACCCGCGCAACGTCGGGACGATGGACAAGAACGATCCCAGCGTCGGGACCGGACTCGTCGGCGCGCCAGCTTGCGGCGACGTGATGCGGCTGCAGATTCGCATCGCGGACAACGGGCAGATCGAGGACGCCAAGTTCAAGACGTTTGGATGCGGCTCGGCGATCGCATCGAGCTCGCTGGTCACCGAGTGGGTCAAGGGCAAGTCGGTCGACGAGGCGATGACGATCAGCAACAAGCAGATCGCCAAGGAGCTCGCGCTGCCGCCGGTGAAGATCCACTGCTCGGTGCTCGCGGAAGACGCGATCCGCGCGGCCATCGCGGACTGGCGCAAGAAGAAGGGCATCGCGGAGCCGGCCGAAGCCAGCGCGGCGGCCCACTAGCTCGCGCGATCAACACGCGCAGCGAATGAGAGGAACGACGGTGCAGACGATGACCTCCGAGACTGAATCGCAGAGCGCGCCGGCCGCCAAGAGCGAGCCGACGATGCACCTCTCGCCGCTCGCTGCGAAGAAGATCCGCGCGCAGATTGAACAGCGTGCGGCGACGCAGGCGACGGCGGGAATTCGCGTCGGCGTCAAGGGCGGCGGCTGCTCGGGCCTCTCGTATGTGATCGAATTCTGCGACGCGCCTCGACCGCGCGACACGCTGATCGAGCTCGACGGCGCGAAGGTCTACGTCGATCCGAAGAGCCTCATCTATCTGAACGGCACGACGCTCGACTACGTCGACACCTTCCAGCAGAAGGGGTTCAAGTTCGTCAACCCGCAGCAGAAGTCGGAGTGCGGCTGCGGCGAATCCTTCTCTGTCTAGCTCCGGCTCGGATCGCGCGCGATGAACGGACAGGCCGCATGTTGGAGCTGCGGCGCGGCTCATCGCGTCGATGCACCTCTCTGTGAAGCGTGCGGCAAGGTGCAGCCTGTTCCGCCGCATCGCCCCGGTGAAGCGCGCACGAGCGACAAGTTCGCCATGCTCGCCCTGCCCCGCTCGTTCGACCTCGACGACGAAGCGCTCTCGACTGCGTTCCGCGCGCTCTCGCGCAAGCTGCATCCCGATCGCTTCGCGCGTGCGACTCCTCAAGAGCGCCGCTTTGCGCTCGAGCAGACGACGCGGCTCAACGACGCGCACCGCACACTGCGCACTCCCGCCAAGCGCGCGGAGCATCTGCTCGAACTGCGCGGCATTCATCTCGCGGGCGAGCGCGAGAGCGCGCACCAGTTGCCCGTGCAGCAGCCGCTGCAGATGTCGATGGAGTTCCTCGAGGAGATGATGGAGGAGCGCGAGGCGCTGCTCGAGGCGAAGCACGGCGGAGGCGGCGCGGAGGCGATCGCGAAACTCGCGGCCGCGATGGAGTTGAAGCAGGCAACGACACTTGCGCGCGTGGGCGAGATGCTGCGCGGACTCGACGCGCCGGGTGCCGCGAGCATCGAGTCTGTCGCTGAGCAGATCGCGCGGTTGCGCTATTACGAGCGCTATCTGGACGAGGCGCACGGGCGCGGCGCGGAAGGCTGAGAAGAGCATGCTGTTCGAGATTGCAGAGCCGGGCGCGAGCCGCACGAAGGAAGCCTGCGCGGTGGTTGCGCTGGGCATCGATCTGGGCACGACCAATTCGCTCGTCGCTGTCGTGCAGGCGGACGAGGCTGGGAGCGGCGCGCCGCGTTGCCTCTCCATCGACGAGGGATCCGCCCTGCTGCCGAGCGTCGTCCATTACGCGAGCGGATCATCGGACACACAGCCACTCGTCGGACGCGCTGCGCGCAGGCTGCTCGCCTCGTCGCCGCGCGACACGCTCGCGTCGGTCAAGCGCTTCATGGGCAAGTCGGGGAGCGATGCAGAGACGCGCCGGCTGACCTCGTATGAGTTCGCAAAGCCGCTCCCAGCGCAGTCCGGAGCATCATCAGACGATTCCGGATCGGTTCGATTTCTCTTGAGCGACGGCCGCGAGGTGACCCCCGTCGAGGCCTCGGCGGAGATCCTGCGCACGCTGAAATCCCGGGCCGAAGAGGCGCTCGGACAGAGCGTGAAGCAGGCCGTGATCACTGTGCCCGCCTACTTCGACGATGCGCAGCGCCAGGCGACCAAAGATGCGGGGCGCCTTGCTGGACTTGATGTTCTGCGCCTGCTCAACGAGCCGACCGCGGCCGCGCTTGCCTATGGGCTCGACAAGAAATCTCAGGGCACGTTTGCCGTCTACGATCTCGGCGGCGGGACGTTTGACGTCTCGATCCTCGAGCTGAAGGATGGCGTCTTCGAAGTGAAATCGGTCGGCGGGGATTCGGCGCTCGGCGGCGATGATTTCGATCGCGCGCTCGCGACGCATCTGCTGGCGCAGGCCGATGCGGCGCGCTCGTCGGCTCCCAGCAAGGCCGGGAGCGATCCGAAGCGCACGCGCGCGGCGATCGTCGCAGCTCGGGAGATCAAGGAGAAGCTCTCGAACGCGCAGCTCCTGCTCTCGGATGATCCGACCGTCAATGCCGAGTCGCTCACGCGTGAAGAGGCAGAGCGCGTGCTCGACGTCGGTCTGGTCGTCTCGCTCGACGACACGCAGCCCGGCGAGCAGCAGTTCCGCCCGCCCATCCTGAGGAGCGCAGCTCCCGCGCTGCGCGTGACGATGGCGAACTTCGAGTCGCTGGTGCGGCCGCTGGTGGAGCGCACGGGCGCGGCCTGCAAGCGGGCTCTCGAGGACGCGGGGGTGCGCGCGCCGAGCGGGCTGGGCAAGGATGGAGGGAGGAAGCTCGACGGCGTGATCCTCGTCGGCGGCTCGACGCGACTGCCGCTGGTCCGCCGCTACGTCGCGGAGATTTTCGGCCTCGAGGCGCTGCGCGATCTCAACCCGGACGAAGTGGTCGCGCTCGGAGCCGCGGTGCAGGCCGATTTGCTCACGGCCGAGACGCCGCAGCACGATGTTCTCCTGCTCGATGTCACGCCGCTCTCGCTCGGCCTCGAGACGATGGGCGGGCTCGCGGAAAAGCTCATCCAGCGCAACACGACGATTCCCGCGAGCGCCGGCCAGGAGTTCACGACCTTCGCTGACGGGCAGAACGGGATGGACATCCACGTCGTGCAGGGCGAGCGCGAGCTGGTGCAGGACTGCCGGTCGCTCGCGCGATTTACGCTCTCGGGAATTCCGCCGCTGCCGGCCGGGATGGCGCGCGTGCGGGTCGAGTTCCGCGTCGACGCCGACGGCATCCTCAGCGTCAGCGCGCGCGAAATGTTCACCGGCGTCTCGCAGAGCATCGTCGTCAAGCCCGCGCACGGCCTCACCGACGACGAGGTCGAGCGGATGCTTCTGTCGTCGATCGAGAACGCGCAGCAGGATCTCGATGCGCGCATGCTGATCGACGCCCGCGTCGAGGCGCAGCGCATCCAGCGGGCGACCGAGAAGCAGTTGGAGGAGAACGGCGATCTGCTCGAGGCGAGTGAGCGCAAGCAGATCGATGAGGCCGTGGCGCGCTTGACCGCTGCTGGCGCGGGCCAGGCGCATCGGCCCATCCTCGATGCGATCGAGAAGCTCGATCGGCAGAGCAAAGAATTCGCTGAGCGGATCATGAACCGCGGGATCGAGCGGGCGCTCAAGGGCCACTCGGTCGACGAGTTCCACGGCCAGATCGGCGCGCACGCGAAGAAGGCGCTCGGCGTCGAGTAGATGCTTTGAGTGCCGATATTTTGAGTGCAAACTATTTTGCTTTGAGTCCCAACGATCGGAACGAGTGACCGACATGCCGAAGATCACCATCTACAACCCGCGCGGCGAGCTCGAGGCCGAGGGCGAGGTCTCGTCGGGGAAGAATCTCCTCGAGGCGTCGCAGGAACTCGGCGCGCATCACGGCTCGGCGTGCGGCGGCGTCTGTAGCTGCTCGACCTGCCACGTGTGGGTGAAGGAGGGCGGCGCGTCGCTCACCGCACAGAGCGACGAGGAGGCCGACATCCTCGACAAGGCGTTCGACGTGAAGTCGACGAGCCGGCTCGGCTGCCAGGCGGAAGTGAGCAGCAAGGACGTCGTCTTCCAGATCACCGAGGAGTCGGAGCGGACCTGGTACGACGAGCATCCGAAAGAGCGTCACGTCGCCGAGGCCGCGGGGAAGTGGCCGATCAAGAAGTAGCGCCCTGGCCGCGCTGGTGGTGGATGCGCGCGCGCTCGGCTCGCTACGATTCTTCGCGGCGCACGTCCGACATGATGGCGAGAATCGACGCCGCCACGAGAAAGCGCGGGTCGATCGTGGGTCTCGCGCCGAGCACCAACTCGAACGCCCTTGCGAAGAATCGAACGCGCTGCGTGAGGTGTGCCGTCTCTTCGCCGCCGATGCGGATCGCGTGCTGGCCCGGGATGATCCGCATCATGCGGCGAAGCAGATAGGGGCCCTCTTCGGTCATCTCGCCGGCCACACGATCGGTATCGTCGAGGATGTCCCAGGCGTCACGCACAAGGAAGGAGAAGCCGCGCGTGCGCACCGCGGCCAGGCGACGCCCCGACGAGGCTTCGAACACGTCGTGCACCATGTTGATGGCGAGCAGGCGACGCGACTTGACGATCAGCAGCGGCTGCGTCTCGGCTTCATCGGCGAAGAGCGTGAACTCACTGCGCATGCGAAAGAGCGGATGGCGCACGAAGAGCACCAACTCGCCCGTCTCGGAGTAGACGCGGTAGGTCCGCCCGAACAGGGAAAACAGCGGGCGGATGATGCTGAAGCGCGTTCCCGACCACGGTCCTTCGGCGATCGATTCGGACATGCGGAAGTTAGAGTTCGCTGCTGCGACTGGAGTCAAGTCGGGTGCGCGCCGTCTCGGTTTCACGTTCGCGCAGCGCTACGACAGGAGCATCAGCTCCAGCAACTCGCCCGCCTCGATGCGCGCATCTCCCGGCGGCAGCACCGCGAGCGCATTGGCCGCGGCCCAGCTGGCGATCTGCATCGAGCTCTGCTGCGGCGCGGGCGTGAATTCGAGCTGCCCATCGCGCCAACTCGCGCGGCCTCGCGGAAAGAAGGTCAAACCCGGCGCGCAGGAGAGCGAGCCGCTGGCGAGGGTGGCGCGAGCGCGCGGCCGCGCCGGGAGCGGATCTGCTTGCATCAGCCGCAACGCGGGACGCGCGAAGAGTTCGAAGCAGAGCATCGCAGCGGCGGGATTTCCCGGCAGGCCGAGCAGCAGCCGGCGCGGCGCGCTCGAATCGAGCGCAGGCAGCGCGCCGAAGAGGGTTGGCTTGCCTGGACGAATTGCGACACCGTGGAAGATCAGCTCTCCGCCGAGAAGCGCGAGTGCTTCCTGTGCGTGGTCGTGCTCACCCACACTCGCGCCGCCCGTCGTGATGAGCAGCTCGGCCTCGACTCCCTTGAGGCGCGCCGCGATCTCGCGCGGCTCGTCGCGGCAGATGCCGAGGAGGATCGGCGTCGCGCCCGCCTCGCGGCAGAGTTGCGCGAGCGCGAGCGAATTGGTCTCGATGAGCTGTCCCGGCTGCGGCGTCTCGCCAACGGGGATCAGCTCGGAGCCGGTCGCGAGAATCGCCACGCGCGGCCTCGCGAAGACGCTCACCCGCGAAGCACCAGCCGCAGCGGCAAGCGACAGCTCAGCCGCGCCCAGAGCGGTCCCGCGCTCGACCACGAGCTGCCCAGTCCGCATCTCCTGGCCGCGCGGCCGCACATGCTCGCCGATGCGCAACTCGCGCTCGAGCGTCAGCCGATCGCCCTCGACGAGCGTCTCTTCCTGCATCGCCACGCAGTCCGCACCGGGAGGCAGCGGCGCCCCCGTGAAGATGCGCGCGGCCTCGCCCTGCTTGAGCGCGCGCGTGCTCGGCGGATCTCCGGCGGCGATCGCGAAAGCCACATGAAGCGCGGCCCTGCCGTCGGCGGACGCGAGAGCGTAGCCGTCCATCATCGAGAGATCGTTTGCGGGCAGATCGCGCAAAGCCATGATGGGCGCGGCCAGGATGCGCTCGTGGGCCTCGCCTGGCGCAAGCTCCTCGATGCAGAGCGGCGCGGAGCGTTTCGCGATCAGCGATTGCGCATGCTCAAGCGAGACCAGCTGCGCGAGACGTTTTCCGGCGTGGGCCACGGCGAACTTTCCCTCTCCAGAAACAAAAAAGCCCCGCTTTTGGCGGGGCCCTCCTGTCCATCAACCGGCGCTCTTCGCGCTCAGGGATCGGACGATGGCGGCGTCACTTGGTGCCGAAGAGAGGACTCGAACCTCCACGCGGTTGCCCGCACCAGACCCTGAATCTGGCGTGTCTGCCAATTCCACCACTTCGGCTTGGGCGCCATTGCAACGGCGAGGCGTGTAGCCTTGATACAAAGTGAAGTCAAGGAATGGGAGCTTGTCGGGTCGTGCGGCGCTCGAGTATGAACGCAGCCCTCATGAATCTTCCTTTCCTTCGCGTCGCGGCGATGTCTGCGTTCCTCCTCTCACTGCCTCTGCTTGCGCAGGGCGCGCCTGCTGCCAAAGCGAAGGAGACCCCCAGAAAGAGCGTCGTCGCGCTCGTGGCTCCTTTCGCGATCGATGCGGAGGATGGCCCCTGGAGCGGCTTTGCGGTCGCTGAGGTCATCACCGATCTCTTCGCGCAGGAGAACGTCGGGGGCTTTCTCACCAGCAAGCAGCTCGACGGGGCGCTGCGGCGCAAGGATCTGAAGCTCTCCGACGCGAGCGATCCCGAGATTGCGCTGCCGCTCGCCAAGACGATGGGCGCGACTGATCTCATTCTCGGCGCCGTCCACCGCACCGGCGGAAAGCTGCAGCTCGAGGCGAAGCGCTACTCGGTCGTGAGCCGCGAGTTCACGCGCCAGGAGACGGTGAGCGGTGGGCCAGACGACCTGCCGACGCTCGCGGCGCAGCTCGCGCAGAAGCTGCTCGACGTCAATGCCAAGACCAGGCCAATGAGCAGCAATGTGAAGGCGCTCGAGCAGGCGGCGAACTGCTGGTTCGATCTCGTCCGCTATCCGCTGCAGCCGCGCGTGGGAAATACGCCCGCGCTGGAGACGGCCGCGGCGGACGAGGCAAGCTGCAAAGCCGCGCTGCTGGCGGACGGGCAGCTCACCTGGGCGCATGCGGGAAGCGCGATTCTCAAGTCGCTCAAGGGCGACACGACCGGAGCGCGCGCGGAGATCAAGAGCGCGCGCAGCAAGGGTCGCTTCGAGGCGTGGCTGGCGATCGCCGATTATTTCGCGGCCCGCCGCGCACATGACGCGAACGGCGCGCGCGCATCACTCGAGGGCGCACTCAAGGAGCGGCCTGGATTCTTCATGGCTGCGGGTTATCTCGCCGAAGAGCGGATGGAGGCCGAGGACTACAAGGGAGCGGCGGCCGCATGGGATCGCGTCTTGAAGATCGCGCCGCGCCATCCGTTCGCGCTCGGCCAGAAGGGCAAGGCGTTTGGATTGATGCACAAGGATATCGACGCGCTCGCCCTGACCCGGCAGGCGCTCGATGTCGATCCGGGCGATCCCGAGCTGATGGTCGAGCTCGCGTCACGCCAGATCGATGCGCGGCAGAACCAGGAGGCGGAGGCAACGCTGCGGCAGGTGATGCAGGCCAAGCCTCCGCGTCCGCGCGCATGGCTGCGGCTCGGCTATCTCTACATGCGAGAGAACCGCATGCAGGACGCGCACGACACGCTCACTGAAGCGCTGACGTACGCCTATCGCGACGATGAAGCGCGCACGCGCGGGATTGCCTTTGGTGACCTCGCGCAGGTCGCGGGCGCTCAAGGGAACTACCCCGAGGCGATCCAGTACCTGCAGCAGGCGAAGAGCGAAGGCACGTCGACTCTGCCGTGCGATGCGCCAGAGCTGCGGGCCTTCCGCGGCAGGCCTGAGTTCAACGCCATCTGCCCTGCGAAGTAACGAGGACAACCATGCGACGAATCCGCCCTGCCCTGCTGCTCGCGCTCGTTCCCTGCGCCCTCTCCGCCTGCATCACCGGCACGCGCCCGCTCTATACCGAACGCCATGCGGTCTCCTCTCTGCCGCCACCACCGCCGCACTCGACGCCGAGGCTGCCGGTTCATCTCCGCCCCGCTGCTCCTGCGCCGCTGGTGATGGTGAGGCCGCCGGAGAGCGCGAACGGTCGCTTCCTGCGCGAGATCACAACCGCGCGCGACGCCTCGATCGCGACACTGGTGAAGAAGTTCGGCGAGCCTGAGCGCGCACGCATCGAGCGCGGCGTTGGCCAGACGGCGATGTTCTGGCGCACGCTGGACGGCTCGGCCGGGGCGTTCAGCGAGTTCGTTGAGAGCTGGTACGCGAAGAGCGGCGCAGATGAAGACGCGCTGCTCTCGCGCTTCTCGAAGGCGAGCGAGCAGCTCGACGGACACATGCTCGAGATCGGGCGCGCGTTGCGCAGCTGGAGTGAGCTCGAGTTAGGGCCGCAGATGCCGGTCGATGAGCTCTTCGCCGCCTACGACGCGAGCGCGCACGTCACCGAGGATTTCTTCGCCAACAAGCTGGCCTTCGTCGCGCTGCTGAATTTTCCGCTCGTGACGCTGGATGAGATGGAGGCGCACGGAAAGGATTGGACGCGCAAGCAGTGGGCCGAGGCCCGCCTCGCGCGCCGCTTCGCGCTGCGTCCCACGGGTGCCGCGCAGACCGCGCGCGCCAAGGCGAGCGCCGAGGCCGAAGCGTATATCGCCGGCGACAATCTCTGGATGCACCACCTCCTCGGCGAGGGCGGCAAGCGTCTCTTCGCCAAGAACGTGCGGCTCATCTCGCACTGGAATCTGCGCGATCAGATCAAGGCGGAATATGCCGATCCGAAGGACGGTCTCGCGCGCCAGCGGCTGATCCTCGCGGCGATGAATCGGATCGTCACGCAGTCGATTCCGCAGAGCGTGATCGACGATCCGCGCGTCGACTGGGATCCGGTCGCGAACACCGTCGCGCTCGCTCCCGCAGAGGAAACCGAGACGCCCTCTGCATCGCAAGGCAAGCGCGCTGCCGTCGCGACTGCGTCCGCGTCTCCCGAGCCGGACACGCGCTACGAAATGCTGCTTGGCACATTCAAGGCGGCCAAGGAGAGCGATCTCGATTCACCGCTCGCAGCCACCGAGATCGATCGCCGCTTCCAGCTCGACAGCGAATTGCCTGAGCAGCGCGTGGTGCAGCTGTTCGAGCAGATCCTCGGCTCGCCCGTCGTCGCGCGCGTCGCGAAGCTGATCGAGAAGCGGCTCGGCCGTCCGCTCGAGCCGCACGACATCTGGTATTCGGGATTTCTCGCCCGCGCGAAATATACGGAAGAGGATCTCAATAAGCTCACGCGCGCGCGATATCCCGATGCGGCGGCATATAAGAAGGATATCCCGCGCCTCTTGAAGGCTCTCGGGTTCGCGGCGGATAAGGCCGCTTATCTCGATTCCCACATCGTCGTCGATCCCGCGCGCGGTGCAGGTCACGCGCTCGAGGCCGCTCGCCGCGACAATCTGCTTCCCTCGTGGGGCGCGGGCGACAATCCGCACCTGCGCACGCGGATTAATCCCGGAGGTATGGATTACAAGGGCTACAACATCGCCGTCCACGAGATGGGCCACAACGTCGAGCAGACGTTTTCTCTATATAACGTCGATTACACGTTGCTATCGGGCGTCCCTGGCACGAGCTTCACCGAAGCGCTCGCGTTCACGTTCCAGAATCGCGATCTCGAGCTGCTCGGACTCGCCAAGCCCGACGCGAAGAGCGAGCAGCTGCGCGTATTGAACGACTTCTGGGCGACATATGAAATCGCCGGCGTCGCGCTCGTCGATCTCGCGGTGTGGCACTGGATGTATGCGCATCCGACCGCGACGCCGGCAGAGCTGCGCGATGCGACGGTGCAGATCGCGCGCGCGATGTGGAACAAGTGGTACGCGCCGATTCTCGGAGGGAAGGACTCAGCCCAGCTCGGCATCTACTCGCACATGATTTCGAGCTTCCTCTACCTGCCGAACTATCCGCTCGGGCACCTGATCGCGTTCCAGCTCGAGGGGAAGTTGAAGGGCAAGACGAGCGGCGCGGAGTTCGAGCGGGTCGCGAAGTTCGGCCACGAGTCGCCGGACCTCTGGATGGAGAATGCGACGGGCAAGCCAGTCGTGGCCGAGCCGCTTCTCGAGGCGGCGACCGCGGCGATCGAGGAGGAAGAGAAGCTCGCGAAGTAGCGCGGGCGCGGGAGCAGCGCGCTCCGTTCGAGTGAGTTCGCGAGAGAATCGATCGGTTGCTCCTCGAGAGTCCGCGATTCGAGAAGCTCAAGTTCGAGTCGGGGAATTCGCGAGGCGATCGGGCAGCAGGCCTGGTCGCCTCGTTTCTTTTTCACTCGAGAAGAAATAAATCGACATCGACGCGCCAAGGTTTTTCGCGGTGTGAGCACCAAGGGGTTTGAAGGGCGCGGAGGCAGCCATGGAGTGCAGCGAAGCAGAGGTGCTCATCGGGATGAAGCAGCACGGAGCGCTCTCTGCGGAGCTGGCCGTGGCGCTCGACGAGCATCTCGCGAGCTGCACGAACTGCCGCGCGTTCGGCGACGCAACCCGATCGATGGAGACGGAAATGATCTCGAGCTCGAACAGCGCAGCCCGATCGCTGAATGTCGATGAGCTGACTGCGCAGGTTCGGCTTCACGCCAACGAGACCCGAGTCATTGTCCTGCGGGGCGTCGCCGGACTCTTCGGAGTCTTTCTCGTGCAGCAGATTCTCGGACACGGCTCGGGCGCGCAGCGGTGGATCAACGCCGTCGCGCTCGCCATCGGAGGGGGCGCGGTGCTGCTCGGGCTGTTCCCGAAGCGGCGCAAGGCGCTCGAGACCGTGCTGAAGCTGCGCACGCACGAGGAGCTGCTCGCGCATCTTCAACGCGAAGCGGACGAGAAGATCCGCGCGCGCCGCCTTTCCGCAATCTTTGGCGTCTATGCGCTGCCGATCTACATCGGCATCAAGATGGCAGCACGCTTGGTGAGCCCGGAACGATTGCATCACAACCAGTCGTTGTTTCTGCTTCCCGCATTCGTCGTCTGCGCGTTTTTCGGCCTCTACGAACTCGTCATTTCCGTTCCGCGCCTGCGCCGTGAACGCGCTGGCTTGCAGTAACGCTCCGCACTCTCTCGCGAGACATGCCTTGGCCCCGCTCACGACAGAACGCGAAGCCGAGCTGCTCGCGCTCTTGCGTGGCGGGCGCTCTGCGCGCGAGGCGGCCTTCGCGGAGATCGTCCGTGCGCTGCACCGGCCGCTCGCGGCGCTCTGTCTGCACATCACGGGGACGAAGAGCGATGCCGAGGATGCGCTGCAAGAGACGCTGCTCGGCCTCCATCAAGCACTTCCGGCGTTTCGCGGAGAGGCCCGCCTGCTCACGCTCGCACATCGGGTCGCGCTGCGGGCTTCGTTTCGCCTGAAGGCCTCGCGCCCGCGCAGTCCAGCGACTCTCGAGAACGCGCAGCACGTCGCTCACACTGGCGCGCCGCTCGATGAGCAGGCCGCTGCCCGCCAGACGGCCTCCCGCATGATCGCGGCGATGGACAAGCTCTCGGCGGACGACCGCGCCGTCATCGCGCTCTTCGCGATCGAGGG
>CAIWCD010000002.1 GCA_903911145.1 uncultured delta proteobacterium
CGTCACGGCCAGGCACACGATCAAGGCGACCTTCACGCTCCAGACGTTTGCGATCACCACCTCGATGGATGGCAACGGCACCGGCACAATCTCGCCGACGTCACCGACGGTGAACTACGGCGCGGACCAGGCGTTCACCATCACGGCTGCCGCCGGCTCGACGCTCACCGCAGTCACGGTCGATGGCTCGGCCGCCGCGGTCGCGAGCCCGTACACGTTCCACACCGTCACCGCGACACACACGATCAAGGCGACCTTCACGCTCCAGACGTTTGCAATCACGACGTCGATGGACGGAACCGGCGCCGGCACAATCTCGCCGACGTCACCGGCGGTGAACTACGGCGCGGACCAGGCCTTCACCATCACGGCGAACGCCAACTCGACGCTCACTGCAGTCACGGTCGACGGCTCGGCGGCCGCTGTCGCGAGTCCGTACACGTTCCACACCGTCACCGCCACGCACACCATCAAGGCGACCTTCACGCTCAAGACGTTTGCGATCACGACGTCGATGGATGGCAACGGCAGCGGCACCATCTCGCCAACCTCGCCGACGGTGAACTACGGCGCGGACCAGGCGTTCACCATCACGCCGGCCACGGGCTCGACGCTCACTGCAGTCACAGTCGACGGCTCGGCCGCCGCTGTCGCGAGTCCGTACACGTTCCACACCGTCACCGCCACGCACACCATCAAGGCGACCTTCACGCTCCAGACGTTCGCGATCACGACATCGATGGACGGCAACGGCAGCGGCACCATCTCGCCGACGTCGCCGACGGTGAACTACGGCGCAGACCAGGCGTTCACCATCACGGCGGCCACGGGCTCGACGCTCACCGCAGTCACGGTCGACGGCTCGGCCGCCGCTGTCGCGAGTCCGTACACGTTCCACACCGTCACCGCCACGCACACCATCAAGGCGACCTTCACGCTCCAGACGTTCAACATCACGTCCTCGGTCGACGGGACCGGCAACGGCACCGGCACGATCTCGCCCTCGGGCGTGACGAGCGTGAACTACGACGCGAGCCAGACGTTCAACTTCTCGCCCGCGAGCAGTTCCGTGGTCAGCGCGGTCACCGTCGACGGCAGCCCGGTCGCTCTTGCGGCCAGCTACTCGTTCAACAACGTCAGGGCGACGCACACCATCTCCGTGAAGTTCGCGCTCAAGACGTTCACCATCACGGCCTCTGCTGGCCCGCACGGGAGCATCTCGCCGCCGGGCGCGACGAGCGTGAACGATGGCAGCAGCCAGACCTTCACGATCACGCCGGCGAGCGGCTACATGGTCAACGACGTGACCGTCGACAACGCGTCGGTCGGCGCCGTGACGACGTACACGTTCACCAACGTCACCGCGACGCACACCATCTCGGTGACGTTCGTGATCCAGACGTTCACGATCACGCCCTCGAGCGACGGCACGGGCAGCGGGACGATCGCGCCCGGAACACAGCAGACGGTCAGCTCGGGCGGCAGCCAGCAGTTCACCATTTCGCCCGCGGCCAACTCGACGTTCAGCGCGCTGGCCGTCGATGGCAGCGCCGTCACCGTGCAGAGCCCGTACACGTTCAGCAACGTCACGGCCTCGCACACCATCAAGGCCACGTTCACCAAGAAGACCTTCACGCTGACGCCGTCGATCGATGGCACGGGCAACGGCACCGGCACGGTCTCGCCCGCGACGGCGCAGACGGTGAACTACGGCGACAACCAGACCTTCACGTTCACGCCTGACGCCAGCTCGACGGTCAGCGCGGTCACGATGGACGGCTCGCCGGTTGCCACTGCGAACTCGTACCCGTTCACCAACGTCACCGGCTCGCACACCATCTCGGTGAAGTTCGCGCTCAAGACGTTCGCCATCACCGTCTCGGCGGGCACCAACGGAACCATCACGCCCGGCACGACGCAGACGGTGAACTACGGCGCATCCCAGTCGTTCACCATCGCGGCCAGCAGCGGCTATCACATCGTCGACGTGCTCGTGGATGGCTCCTCTGCAGGCGCGATCACGAGCTACAGCTTCACCAACGTCACGGGCACGCACAGCATCAGCGCGACGTTCGCCATCACCTGCGCGAGCGACAGCGACTGCTCGTCGGGCAACTACTGCGACACGACGCTCACGCCGCACGCCTGCGTGCCGAAGAAGGACACGGGCGCCTGCACCGCGAACGACCAGTGCTCGAGCAACGCCTGCACCGATGGCGTCTGCTGCAACCGGGCCTGCAACGGCCAGTGCGAGGCGTGCGATGTCCAGGGGCACAGCGGCACCTGCACCACGCTGACGAGCGGAGAGCCGCACGGGGCGCGGACGAGCTGCACCGGCAACGGAACGCTCTGCGGTGGAAGCTGCACCGGCGCGAGCGCGACGGCCTGCACCTATCCCGGCTCGGGCACGCAGTGCATCGCGGCCTCGTGCACCAACGGCGTCGCCACTTCCGAGGCGGGCTGCGCAGGAGACGGAACCTGCCCCGCGATCACCACCAACTCGTGCGGCACCTATACCTGCGAGGCGGACGGCGGCACCGCCTGCAACAGCGCCTGCACGAGCGACACCGACTGCTCGACGGGCAACTGGTGCAACGGAAGCAACAAGTGCGTTCCCAAGGAGCCGAACAGCCCGGCCAACACCTGCACCGCGAACGACCAGTGCGTAAGCGGCCACTGCACCGACGGCTTCTGCTGCGACACCGCGTGCAACGGCCAGTGCCAGGCGTGCGACGTTGCGGGCAGCGAGGGAACCTGCTCGCCGACGCCTGCGAACGGCGCCCCTCACGGCATCCGCGCGGCCTGCGCAACCGACGGCAGCGACTGCGGCGGCGCCTGCGACGGAACGCGCGTGCTCGCCTGCGCCTATCCGGGCAGCGACACGCAGTGCCGCGGCGCCTCGTGCGCGGCGGGAACGGCGACGCTGGCAGCGGGCTGCAACGGCGCGGGTGCTTGCCCGAGCGTGCAGACCGAAACCTGCTCTCCGTACGTCTGCGGAGCGAACGCCTGCACGGGCAATTGCCACAGCGACACCGACTGCGTCTCGGGCGACTGGTGCTCAGGCGGCGTCTGCGTGCCCAAGCTCAATCCGGGCCAACTCTGCTCGGCGACCGACCAGTGCGGCAGCGGCTTCTGCGTCGACGGGGTCTGCTGCGACACGACCTGCAACGGCCAGTGCGAGGCCTGCGCTGAGAGCGGACACGAGGGAACCTGCTCGCCCGTCGCGGGAGCACCGCGCGCAGGCCGCAATGCCTGCGCGACCGACGGCACCGACTGCGGCGGCGCGTGCGACGCGGTCCACACCTCGGCGTGCGCGTATCCCGGTTCCTCGACGAGCTGCCGCGGAGCCTCGTGCACCGACGGAACGGCGATCCTCGCGGCAGGCTGCAACAGCGCCGGCGCATGCCCGCCCGAGCAGGACATCAGCTGCGGCGGCTTCGCGTGCGGCAGCACGATCTGCAACGGCGACTGCACGATCGACAGCGACTGCGCGACCGGAAACTACTGCGCGGCCGGCATCTGCACGCCGAAGAGTGCGCCCGGCTCGGTCTGCAGCGCGGCCGATCAATGCGCGAGCGGAAACTGCGTCGACGGTGTCTGCTGCGACACGGCCTGCACCGACCAGTGCGCGGCGTGCGATGTGCCCGGACACGTCGGAACCTGCTCGCCGGTCCTCACCGGTGCGGCTCCCGAAGGCGCGCGCCAGGCCTGCGCGTCTGACGGCACCAGCTGCGGCGGCGCCTGCGACGGAACGACGACGGCCAGCTGCGCCTATCCCGACACGAGCTGCCGCGGCGCGAGCTGCACGAGCGGTGTCGCGACTCTCTCGGCTGCCTGCGATGGACACGGAAGCTGCCCGCCCGTGCAGACCCAGAGCTGCGGCGCGTTCATCTGCGGCGCGAACGCCTGCAACGGAAACTGCCAGAGCAACTCCGACTGCGCCGCGGGCAACTTCTGCTCGGCCGGCGTCTGCACCGCGACGCTCTCCAACGGCGGAGCATGCAGCGCGGCCAGCCAGTGCACGAGCGGCTCGTGCGTCGACGGCGTCTGCTGCAACACCGCCTGCGATGGCCAGTGCGAGGCCTGCGATGTCGCCACCCACGTCGGCACGTGCAGCGCAGTCACGGGCGATCCGCACGGCTCGCGCACGGCCTGCGCGACCGATGGAACGGCCTGCGGCGGCGCGTGCGACGGCACGAACGCCACCGGCTGCGCCTATCCGACGAACTCGACGCAGTGCCGCGCCGCCTCCTGCGCGGACGGCGTGACGACCAGCTCCTCGAGCTGCGTCGGCACCGGCGCCTGCCCTGCTGCGTCGCAGAACACGTGCGGCATCTACGCGTGCGAAGGCACCACCTGCGCGACGAGCTGCACGAGCAACGCGGAGTGCGCAGCCGGCTCGACATGCGTCGCGCAACGCTGCGTCCTCGACGGAACCCCCGGCGTCTGGACGGTCGCGGGCTCGGGCGGCTGTGCCTCGGGCGGCGCAGGAAATCTCCTCCCTCTGCTTGGCCTCGCGATCTTCGCGCTGCTGCAGTTCATGCGGCGCAACGCGCGCAAGTCCGCGCTGGTGGCGGTCCTCCTCGTTCTCGCCGCGCCGATGGGAGCGTTCGCGCAGTCGACCGTGCCGACCGACACGTCGCTCGTCATCGACCGCTTCCAACCCGGCGCGGGCGTCTACGACCTGCTCGGCGTCGGCTCGGCAGAGACGCCCGATCACCTCGCGTTTCATCTCTCCGCGTTCATCGACTACGCCAACCAGCCGCTGCGGCTGATCGCGAACGGCCAGCCCAGCCAGCAAGTGCTGCTGCTGCGCTACCAGTCGATGCTGTATCTCGGCGCGAGCATCGGTCTGTTCGATCGATTTGAACTCGGCTTCGTGCTGCCCACGCTGATCGCGCAGAAGTCCGGCTCGACGGAAGTGCTCGGCCCGACGTTGACGAGTGCGGGCTCTGGCGTCGGCGATATCCGTTTCGTCCCCAAGGCGAAGCTCTACGGCGGCAAGCGGCTCGTCTTCGCGGTGGCACTTCCCTTCACGCTTCCCACCGGCTCGGGCCACGCCTACCTGAGCCAGGGCCGCGCGACGTTCAGCCCCGAGCTGCGACTGGAGACGAATCAGAACTGGCTCCCGTTTCAGCTGATGGCCAATGCCGGCGTCGCTCTGCGCAACACGCGCGTGCTCGGCGATCTCAATCTCAGCAACGCCTTTACGTGGGGCGGCGCCGCGCAGGTTCCCTTCCACCTCTCGACGCAGAAGTTCGCCGCACTCGCCACGATCGCGGGCGAGCTCGGACTTTCTGTGAACCATCCGTCGGAGCGGCCGATGGAGGCGATGGGCGCCTTGCGCTGGTTCACTCCGGCGAGCGTCGATGTCACGCTCGGCGCGGGTCCCGGCATCACCAACGGCTACGGCACGCCGCGCTTTCGCCTCTTCGGTGGGCTCGCCTACAACCCGGCCAAGGCGCAGCCCGCGGCGCCCGAGAAGCCCGCGTTCTGTCTGCTCGCGGCCGATACCTATCTGCGCACGCCGGCGGGCCAGGCGATCGATGTGCCGATCAACGCGATGGCACAGTCGGGCCAGCCGATCACGGTCTCGCGCACTGAGCCGCCCTCGCACGGCGCGGTGCAGAAGGCCGCGAGCGGTGCGCTGCAGTACCTGCCCGCCGATGGCTACTCGGGCAAGGATGAGTTCGCGCTGATCGTCAGCGATGGCAGCGAGCGCACCGCACGCCAGAAGGTCGTCGTCGATGTGCTCCCGCCGCCTCCGCCTCCGCCGCCCGCGCCGGTCGCAGAGCTGCCGCTGCCTCCGATGCCGATGCCCGAGCCGCTGCCGCCTCCGCCGCCTCCTCCGCCAGCAGCCAACGAGCCCGAGCGGATCATCCGCAACGGACACATCGCGCTGCTCGCGCCGGTGCAGTTCGCGGTCGACAAGGACATCATCCTGCGCAAGTCGATGCCGATCCTCGACAAGGTCGCGCAGATCCTCCGCGAGAATCCCGACTACAAGAAGGTCAGCATCGAGGGCCACACCGACAGCCAGGGCGCGGCCGAGCACAACCTCGATCTCTCGCAGCGCCGCGCCAACTCGGTCATGCGCTATCTGATCAAGGACAAGATCGACGCGGCCCGCCTTGAGGCGCATGGCTTCGGGCAGGACAAGCCGATCGAGAGCAACGCGAGCCCCAAGGGGCGCGCGCGCAATCGTCGCGTCGAGTTCGTCGTCACCGACGGGCCGATGCCCGACACCAAGCCGAGCGCGACTCCCGCGAAGCCCGCGCCGAGCGATGCCGCGAAGCCCGCGCCGAGCGATGCCGCGAAGCCCGCGCCGAGCGATGCCGCGAAGCCCGCGCCAAGCGATTCTGCGAAGCCCGCGCCGAGCGACGCCGCGAAGCCTGCGCCGAGCGATGCTGCTGCGGCCTCGCCGAAGAAGACGCACAAGAAGCCTGCGCCGAAGACCGCGCCCGCTGATGCGTCGCAGGATCTGCCGCTCGACGCGCTTCCGTCGCTGCCTCCTCTGCCGTCGAGCAAGTAGCGGGATGAATCAAGCTCGAGCCTCGTTGCTCGAGCGGTGCACCCCAAACCCCACGTGGCCGCGATCGGCTGCGTGGGGTTCAACGCGTTCTGGAGCAGGCCAGTGGCAGACGATCAGTGCAGCTGGTGCCAGAGCAGGGCAGCCCAGTAGAGATCGAGCAGAGCCCAGAGCCCGACGGCGACGCGAAGAAACCAGGTGCCGAAGCGGAAGAGCTGAAATCGCGAGACGACAAAGAACGCCACCAGAGCGAGGCCGTTCTTCACCGCGAGATATCCCCACGGATGGTGCAGCACGAGAGGCCGCAGGAGAGGATTTGCCTCCTGCACAAGACCTTCGCGCACGAACTTCCACGTCAGCGCAGTATCGACGAGCGCAAGGACGCCATAGGCCGCAAACCAGGGCCAGATGCGGGTGGTCGGGCGATCGGCGAAGAGGTCGCTGGCACGCGTGAGCCGCTCGGGAACGTAGACGCGACGGCCGAAGAGGATGAAGCGGTTGAGGAAGCTGGTGGGTCTGCGGCGGCGCTCGGGGCCGGCGTAGCTCGAGGTGACGACCCAATCGTATTCGGGGACTGCGAGCGCGCCCGCACGCACGTCCTCTTCGGGCGCCGCGTCGGGCATGGCGAACTCGCTGAGCTCCTCGAGCGCCTTCGCGTGCGCGTCGACGAGAAGCTCCCACTGCTCGGACCGCGGCTGCTCGCTCAAGATCCCCAGTACCGCCGTGATCCGCGGCTCCTGGCTCCACGGCAAGAGCACGACGTAGGCGTAGAGATTCTCGTCCTCGGCGTACTGCGCGTAGACCTCGCTCTCCTCGGAGAGGTGGCCGAAGCGGGCGAGCACGGGATGCTTGCGCAGCTTGCGATCAACAGCGGCCGCGCGCGACTTGATCGGCCAGAGCCAGCGGCGCACGAGGTCGGCCCGCAGCGCCTCGATGCGCTTGTTTCCGCGCAGGACGAACTGGAGCTGCAGCGCGAGCGGATCGGGCCCGAGCGGCCGCACGACCGCGCCCCGCACCTGAGCGAGCCGCATCGCCGTCGCGCGAATCAGCTCCTCGATCTTCTCCCAGCCCGCGCCGTGAACGACGCTGCGCGAATTGGAGGCCTCGTCATTTCCGGCGATCGCCTTGTCGATGACGCGAGCGATCTTTTCCGGAGTCGCGCTCTGCGGAATCACGCGCGCGACCAGGCCCCGCGCACGCGCGCCGACGATCTCGGGGAGATCGGCATATTCGGCCAGCAGAATACGGCGCATATCCGGAGCGGCACGCATGCAATCGCGCAGCAGCGCCAGCGAATCGCCGCCGGACATTCGATAGCGCACGACCATCGCATCGAATCGCCGCGAGGCAACCAGCTTGAGCGCCGCGTCCGCGTCTTCGGCGACGACCTGCTCATACCCGCGCAAGGCAGGCAGCGGCTCTCCAATGATGAGTGCGGACGCCCCCATGTAATGGAGATTATCAGAGCGATATGCGCGCCCGGCGGGAACGATGCTCCGACAAATCACCGATGCCGCGGCGATTGACCTATTCGGGAACGTTGCGGAGGAAATCGGCGACGCCCGCGAGCCGCTGCTCGAGGTATTGGCGCACCTCGGGCGTCACCGTCTCGATCGCGAGCGCGGCGTTCAGGCAGCGCATCCACGCATCGCGCATCGAGATATCAACGCGCACGTGCATATGCCGCATGCGCAGGCGAGGATGGCCGTGCTGCGCGATATAGTCCTGCGGTCCACCGAGCCAGCCGATGAAGAAGAGGCCGAGCCGATCGCGGACGCCTTCACTGACGCGGCCCTGCGCATCGCGCTCGTGCAGCGCCGCGAGTTCGGGCTCGTGCGCATCCATCGCGTCGTAGAAACGCGCCACCATCGCGCGCACGCCTGCGTCTCCGCCCATGCGCAGGTAGGGACTATCGGTCGCTGTCGGAACCCATTCAGCCGTCATGGGCAGACGCTGACATCCGAGGCGCCGCCGGTGCAACCGATTCGTGCGCCGCCGGGTGCGGATCTTCATCGCGCAGCAGCACGCCGCGAAAGCGCCGATTGGCATGGATGAACGATTCGCGATCGAGCGCGGGATTGAATCTCTCTCTGCGGCCCATATGCTCGATATACCAACGCAGATATCCCGGATGGATGAGCATTGGCAGGCGCGCGGCCTCGGATTCGGCAAGCAGCGTCGGACGCAGTTCGCGCGCGAGCGGCCCCAGCGCCCAGCGGCTCACGCTCGGATAGAGATGGTGCTCGAGGTGATAGCTGAGGTTGAAGAAGAGGCCGCGCACGATTGGATTGGAGTCGATCGTTCGCGCGACAAAGAAGGAGCGGTCGCGCATGGGCAGCGCGTCGAGTCGATATCCCGCGGTCAGCGTGTGCAGCGGCAAGGTCGCGAGCGTCGTGAGCGTGAGCCCGATGAGAAATGGCGCGAGCAGCGCGATCAGCAGCACGCGCAGAAGCGCGCCGTGGGCCTGCGCCCAGAGGCAGATCGGGATCCAGAGCGCGGCCATGCAGAGCAGATCGAGCGCGGTCGCACGCAGAAGTCCGGCGCGCGATTCGCCTCGCTTCTCCGCTGATAACCACTCGAAGAAGTGAACCGCCTGCACGCCCGGCGCAAAGATCAGCGCCGCGAAGGGACTCCGCGCGACGCTCGCGAGCTTGCTGCGCGCGGGCGAGCGCGCCGCGTGGGCCTCGGTGAAATCGAGCACCTCGGGATCGCCTTCGACAAGGCCTGCGGCGCGGTGGTGCTCGAGATGCGACATTCGCAGAAACGAATATGGACTGAAGAAGTAGGCACCGATGATTCGCCCGAGCCAGGTATGCGCGGCGTTTTGATGAAAGAGCGAGGCGTGCATGCAGTCGTGCAGGATGAGGACCATCTGCACCGAGAGCAGCCCCAGCGCGGTCGAGAGCAGCATCGCCGCGGGCAGGCTCTGCACGCGTGCTGCAGTGACGACGCCAAGGAGAAGCGCGAGCAGAACCAGCGACGAGAAGAGAAGTTCGCGCACTGGATGCTTGCGCAGATGCGTAGCAAGCAGCGGCGGGAGCGAGACGGCCTTCACGCTCATCGGTTCACGCGATGCACGCGTCGCAGCCGGGGGAAGCGCCCGCCCGCGTTCAATGGTATCGCCTCGCTTCTGGAGGTTGCCATGGCGGACGGAACCATCGATGTGCGTGAGCATGGCGCGGTGCGCGTGCTCGCCTTCAACCGGCCCGAGAAGAAGAATTCGCTCACGCAGGCAATGTATCTCGCCCTCAACGCGGAGCTGAAGAAAGCATCCGACGATCCGGCCGTGCGCGTGGTGCTGTTGACCGGCACCGATGGCGTCTTCACTGCGGGAAACGACCTCGGCGATTTCCTCCATGCGCCGCCGATCGGTGACGACGCGCCTGTCATCCAGCTGCTCTACATCCTCGCCGATTACGCAAAGCCGATCGTCGCTGCGATCGATGGTCCGGCTGTCGGAATCGGTACGACGATTCTGCTGCACGTCGACGATTCGATCGCCACGACACGCGCGCGCTTTGCTCTCCCGTTCGTCAATCTCGGGCTCGTCCCCGAGGCGGGCTCGAGCCTTCTCTTGCCGCTGCTCGTCGGCATGCAGCGGGCCTCGCGCTGGTTATTGAGCGGCGAGGCATTCGACGCGCAGGCCGCGCTGGGCGCGGGTTTGATTAATGAGGTCGTCGCGCCCGAGGAACTCTTCACGACCGCGCTCGCCCGCGCGCAGACGCTCGCGCTGCGTCCAGCGGAAGCGCTCGTCGCGAGCAAGAAGCTCTTGCGAGATCCGCTGCGCGAGCAAGTGCGCACGACCATCCGCCACGAGGCGAAGCTCTTCGGCGAGCGGCTGCAATCGGCGGAAGCGAAGGCGGCGCTCGCGGGGTTTCTCGCGAAGCGGCGATAGTTCCTCGATATCGGGCTGCAATCGCCCAAATTCAATTCGGAGAGGCCGAGTGATCGCCATCGAAGGCTACCAGTGTCGATTTGAGCCGCGAGGTGCTTTCTCGGCGCGACGCATGGGTGCCGCACGCGCGCCGCGTCCAGATTCGATTGAAGTGGAGATCAAGCCCAACGGGATCGCGACGCTTGTTCCGGGAGAAATTCTCGATCGCGATGACGCGGAGGATATCGACGACGTCATGCTCCCGAATCCGGTTCGCTTCCAGCTCGAGGGCAGAGACCTGCTCGCCTTGCAGTTTGGCGAACCGGCAGAGAACGGGACGGCGCTCATTGCCTCAACCGGCGTTGCCGAAGAGTTGGGCCGATTCGAATCGGGATCCATCGGCCAACACTGGAGCATCGTGACTGACAAGTTGGTCTGCTCCTGGCCAAGAGGGCTGGGCGTGGAGACAGGAAAAGGACGGAACGGGATCGACTTTCTTTTCTATGGAAACTTCGATTCGCGAGACGGGACGATCTTCATCCAAGGCCCATTTTCTGATCAGAACGCCCCCAACCCGCTCGATCTTGTTGCTCCAGGCCAATCGATCTGTGACTCCGATGTCACCTCAAGAGGACTCTGGGCCGACCTGACGTATCTGCACGAAGGCCAGCGCTGGACGCAGCGACGATTCCTGCTCGGCACCAGCGCGGACGGTGGGCATTTTCTAATCACTGGACAGGCGCCTGTCGAACCGGGGGATCCGTGGTTGGACAACGTCTTCATCGTGGCCGCGACGCTGCGACCCAGTTCGTCGGGAATGGCGGAGCGGCATTAGCAAGACAAACGACGAGCATGAAGTCGAAGGCGCACCGATTTGCAGGTATATCGTCCGTCCCGCGCACGCATGCGCATCCAACGCCAGGAGCACGACGTGTCCAATCTCAAAGGTAAGACCCTCTTCATCTCCGGCGCGAGCCGCGGCATCGGACTCGCGATCGCGCTGCGGGCCGCGCGGGACGGGGCCAATATCGTCATCGCGGCCAAGACGACCGAGCCGCACGCGAAGCTTCCCGGCACGATCTACACGGCCGCGGAGGAGATCGAGAAGGCCGGCGGCAAGGCGCTGCCCTGCATCGTTGATATCCGCGACGAGAATCAGATTGCCGCCGCCGTGCAGAAGGCGGTCGATACCTTTGGCGGCATCGATATCCTGGTGAATAACGCCAGCGCCATTAGCCTCACGGGCACGGTCGATACTTCAATGAAGCGATATGACCTGATGCACTCGGTGAATACGCGCGGTACGTTCGCCTGCTCGCAGGCCTGCATTCCCCACCTCAAGAAGTCGAGCAATCCGCATATCCTGATGAACTCGCCGCCGCTCAATATGGAGGCGCGCTGGTTCGCGCCGCACGTGGCCTATACGATCGCGAAGTTTGGAATGAGCCTCTGCGTATTGGGAATGGCGGAGGAGCTGCGCGACGATGGGATCGCCGTCAATGCGCTCTGGCCGCGCACCGTGATCGCAACCTCGGCGGTGAAGAATCTCCTCGGCGGCGACGATACGATCCAGGGGAGCCGCTCGCCGGAGATCATGGCCGATGCGGCCTATGCGATCTTCAATCGGCCGAGCCGCTCATTCACTGGCAACTTCTGCATCGACGACGAAGTGCTCAAGGCCGAAGGAATCACCGACCTCGCGAAGTATCAATCGGTGCCCGGCGCGGATTTAATCCCTGACTTCTTTATCTAAGCAGGGATTAAAAACTCAGCGCGACATCGAGGCCATCTTCTTCACGGCGGCAACGAGGATATCGGCCTTGAATGGCTTGATCATCCACGCCTGACAGCCGGCCTTCTTGCCGCGCATCATCAGCTCCGTGTTGCCCTCGGTCGAGAGGACCGCGATGGGCATCTTGTGCCCTTCCTTGCGCACGGTCTCGATGAGCTGGATGCCGTTCATGATGGGCATATTGATATCGCAGACCACGGCGGCGAAGCCGGGCGTCGACCGGATCTTGTTGACGCCATCCTGGCCATCGACCGCTTCGGTCACGTCGAATCCTGCATCCGTCAGCGCCATGCGAACCTGCTGGCGCACGAGTGGCGAGTCGTCGACAACGAGTACCTTCTGAGCAGCCATAATTCCCTTTTTTTGCGCGTCGCGCTTCGACGATCAGGTGCCGCGTTGGTGTTGAAAATTCGTGTCGCTCAATCGAAGAGAACCAGCTCTCCAGCATTCGCGGCGCCGAGCAGCTCTGTGCCGCTGATATTGGCGATCGCAGGAGGAGGAGTCTCGGGAGGCGGCAACTGAAGCTGCTTGGCAACCGCGTGTTCGAGATCATACGCGAGCCGATCGAGGCCCAGCATCGACTGCGCTACCGGATCGATGACCTGAAGCGCCGAGAGAGCCGAGTGCGACTGGAGCACGATGCCCTGCATCTTCTCGTCCGCGTGCGCCACCAACTCGCCTAGGTCGCTGCGAAGAGATAGAAGAGCTTGCTCGAATCCCGCCAGACTCGTCCCCAGCGACGCCGAAAACACGCGCGAGACCTGGCTCTTGACGACTGCGTGTTGAACCGCTTCGCTTTGTGCAGCGACGCTGCGGCCGATGTCGCGGAGATATTCGCTCGTCGCGTGGCCCTGCGCCTGAAACGCAACCGATATATCCGCATTGGTCGAAGTGGCGGTGCGCAAAGCCTGTACGCGCGTGGTCAACCACCCAGCGTGGTCGACAATCGCCTTGAGCGCCTCGCCGGTCTTCAGGCCGGCCTGCTCGCTCAACGCGTTCGCTTGCCGGATCCGATCGGCCGCGTCGCTGCGAAAGCGCGCAACCAATTCGAGCGCACCTGTTCCCACTTCCGTCATCGATTCATCCCGTGCATACCAATGCACTTGTCACTTCCAATCAGCTAGATTGCAATTGTTGCATATTGCACAGCGGCGCGCATCTCGGCAAGCCGAGGCTTGCGTATACCAGCGCACGCAACCGGAAGGATAGGAAGCATTGATTGGGGATTGAACGGAGGCGCCCGCAGAGGGCGAGGCGACGCGCGATTGCCTGACTGCTGGACAATCGCGCGCGCCAGTCGCGCAGAGTGCGCGAGCGACTACTTCTTGTGCTTGGCGTTCCAGGACTCGCGAGCGGCTTCCTGCTGCTTCTTCGAGAGCGACTTGAGGTGCTCCTCGCAGATGAAGCCATAGCGCGGGCCGCGCGAGCGGTTCTTGCAGCCGTCAACGCGGCAGTTCATATCGAGCTTGCGGCCAGCGGTGCTGCGGCGCGGGCGGCCGGGACCGCGGGTGGCCTTGGCTGCGGCGGCCGGGGCGCTGTGCTTACCGCCGAGGCGCTCCGCGATCAGGTCGGCGAGGTGGTGCAACACGCTATCGAGATGGTTGGTCTTGGGCATAACGGTGCTTATACGCGCTTCAATCAGTTTGACAACAGCTAAATGACGTATCGCGACTATGGTGATTCAATCGAAGGCTATCCGCTCTCCTCTGGCGGGGCATAGCAAGAGTGAATCAGTGTGGACGCGCGGGTATCAACGAATCGAACGGACTGAATTCAATCAGCGGGCCCGTTCAATGCCTATTTACCCGACTTGCCGAAGAGCACTGCGAAGCTCTTCGCCTGCGCCTCGCGACGGGAAATACAGAGCCGTGCGGCCTCGAGCCCCTGCTCGAGTTCAAGCGCTGCGCCCGGCACCTTCGCAATGCGAGGGCGGAGAAAGGATTCGATTGCATTCAATTGCGCGCGCTCGCAGCTCGATTGAGCCAACGATCGAACCAGATTCGATTCGCTATCGGCCGGAATCCGGGCGAGCAGTGCGTCCCAATGACCTTCAATCCAATCCACCGCGGCCGCGCGCGTCTCGTCGTGCGAGAGCTGGCCGCTGGGAATCTGCAGCCGCTCGTTCTGGCGCAGCCGCGAATCGAGCGAGAGCGCGAGCAGCGCAGGCGTCGCCGTGGCATCGCGCAACTCGGAAAGGGCATCGAGAATGCGCGCGCGAATCGGCACCTGCTCCTCGGTGGCGAGCCGCTCAATCAATTTCAGCCGCACCTCGGGACCGCTCTCCTTCACCGCCAGCGCGAGCGCGAGCGAGGCCAATTCCGGAGGCACCGCGGAGGAATCAAACGCCGCCGCCTCGAGGTGCGCATAGGCAAGGCCGCGCCGCTTGCCCTCCTCGCGCACCGCTCCATCGCGAGCCGTGAGCGCGAGCGCAGTGAGCACCGCGGTCCGCTCGTCGCGCGTCGCCAGATCGTCCTCTTTCGCGGCAATCCATCCAACCTTCTTCCCGAGCGGCGAATAGGTCCTGCGCGCATACCCCTCGAGCGTCGGACGCAGCGCCGGATCGAGGACGTGCTCGTGCGCATCGGCGAGAAGATCGGCCAGCACGAGGCTCACGGTCGGCTCTCGATCGTGGGAGAGCGCCTCGAGCGCGTGCGCCGCCTCGGTCACCGGAAGTCTGCTCTGCCAATAGGAGGCCAGCAGATTGGCAGCGAGCGACGCCCGCTCGGGGACCGACTGCTTCCCGCGCCCCTTGATGAGCAGCTCGAGATCATTGGCATTCAAACTGAAATGGAAATAGCCAAGCCCGCCCTGGTTCGGCATCAGCCAGTCCGGGCAGCGCTTGCCCGGCAGCTCGAGTTCGCCCGTCTTCTCGGTCAAGAGCGTGCAGGCCGAGAGAGTCTCGCCGAGCACGCCCGCGTTGATGCAGATGGGCAGTTGCCAGCGCTGCGCCTTGATTGCCTCACTCACCGCGGCGCCCACCGGCAGCGAGCGCTCCTGCTCGAGGAGGACCTTCACGGTCTTGCCGACGCAGGAGAGTCTGGCATGCACGCGCGGCACGCCCGGCTGGTCGAGGAAGCTGCGCATCGGAGCGCCTACGTCGCGCCCTGCCGCCTCGCTCAAGGCCGCGAAGAGATCGTCGCTCGAGCCACTGCCGCCTGCGTGCGCGCGCAGATATTTCTGGATGCCCTTGCGGAAATTCGCCGGTCCGATCCACGCCTCGATCATCGAGAGAAGGCGGGCGCCCTTCTCGTAGGTGAGCGAGTCGAACTCGTTCCAGATCGAGGCCTCGTCCTCGACGGGCTTGCGGATCGCGCGGGCCGTGAGGGTGGCGTCGCTGAGCATCGCCGCGTGCACCCGCGCAAGCTGGCCGATCTGCGCGCGCAACTCGGGCCGCCACTCCTCGACCGTGCGCGTCTCCATCCAGGCGGCGAACGATTCATTGAGCCACGCATCGGTCCACCAGCGCAGCGTGACGAGATCGCCGAACCACTGGTGGGCCATCTCGTGCGCCATCGTGACGGCGATGTTCGACTCGGCGCGCAGCCCCTCGATGCTCGGAGAGAAGAGCAGATCCTCCTCGCAATAGGTGATTGCGCCAGCGTTCTCCATCGCGCCCCACGCAAAGTCAGGGACGGCGATCTGGTCGAGCTTCTCGTACGGGAAGCCGATGCCAAACCAGGCCTCGAGGCGCGGAAGCAGCGCCGCCGTCGCCTCGAGCGCAAAGCGCAGCTCGCCACCTCGCCCCTGCGGCGCGATCCCGCGAATCGGCAGCGGATGATCGCGGACTTCATTCGGCGGCAGCGGCGGCATCGGCACGACGTCGAACGGGCCGACCGCGAACGCGAGCAGATAGGTCGGCAGCGGCGCGGTGGTGTTGAAGCGCACGCGGCGCATTCCCGCATCGACCAACTGATCGTCGTTGATCGATGTGTTCGAGATCGCCACGTCCTTCGCAGGCACGACCAGCTCGATGTCCCAGGGGATCTTGAAGGCCGGCTCGTCGAATCCGGGAAACGCGCGTCGCGCCGAGATCACCTCGAATTGCGTGAAGGCGTACGGCAGCTGCTTCTCTTTCGCGACATAGAGACCGGCGAGCTGCTCGCCGAACGGCGCGTCCCACGCGATCGTCAGCAGCGCACGACCCGCGACCGCGCAAGGCAGCGAGATGCGCACCAACCCGCCCTCGTTGACCTGCTCGTATTTCACGGGAAGGCGCGCGCCCTGCAGATCGATGTGCGACTCGGTGACGTGCAGGTCGCGGCCGTGGATCCAGATCGTCGAGCGCGGCTGGTCGAGCTGCAGCGCGATCGCGGCGAGGCCCGAGAAGCGCGGCTGCGCGGGATCGATGTTGAGCGAGAGCGCCGCCGAAGTCGGCCGGACGTCGCCGGGCAGACGCAGCGCGGGCGGCAGCTCCCTGGCGGCCCTGGGATCGATCGGAAGAACGCGCGCGGTGCTCTCTTCGGGAAGCGGCGTGCACACGTCGGGCGCAGCTGCGGCAAGCGCCGGCGTTCCTGCGATGGCGAAGACGCAAAGTGCCGCGCAGGCCAGACTGCGCGGTGCGGTTCGAGCGGACATAAGTCCGAGTTATCCACAGCGCGCGCGAAACTTCACTTTTTTGGCCGGGGTGCGCGGCAGGGACATTCTGCCGCGCAGGCGCTAAGCGTGTCCGTGCTCTCCGAGAAACCGCTCCGCATCGATCGCCGCCATGCAGCCCGTTCCGGCCGCGGTCACGGCCTGTCGATAGATCGGATCGGCCGCGTCGCCTGCCGCAAAGACGCCCGCGATGTTCGTGCGCGTCGAGCCCGGCGCCACCTTGATGTAGCCGACGTCGTCGAGCTCAATTTGCCCCTTGAACAGCTCGGTGTTCGGCTGGTGGCCGATCGCAATGAAGAGCCCCTTGGCCGCGACGACCTTCTCCGTGCCGTCCTTCAGATTCTTCGTGCGCACGCCCGACAGACCCGTCGCCTTCTCGCCAAGCACCTCGATGATCTCCTGGTCGAGCTCCCACGCGATCTTGGGGTTCGCCTGCGCGCGCGCGATCATCACCTTCGAGGCGCGGAACGTGTCGCGGCGATGAATCACGGTCACCTTGCTGCACATCTTCGAGAGGTAGTTCGCCTCCTCCATCGCGGTGTCGCCGCCGCCGACGACGAGCACTTCCTTGTTGCGGAAGAAGAAGCCGTCGCACGTCGCGCAGGCCGAGACGCCGTGGCCCGAGAGCGCCTTCTCCGAGGGCAGGCCGAGCCACTTGGCCGTCGCGCCGGTGCAGATCACGACCGTCTCCGCGAGCATCGTGCGCCCATCGGACGCGACCGTGAACGGCCGCTTCGCGAAATCCACGCTCGTCACCACGTCGTCGATGATCTCGGTGCCGAACCGCTTCGCCTGCTCGCGGAAGAGCTCCATCATCTCCGGCCCCATGATGCCCTTCGGGAAGCCCGGATAGTTCTCGACGTCATTGGTGATGGTCAGCTGCCCGCCCGGCTGCATCCCGGTGAAGAGCACGGGCTTCAAATTCGCGCGCGCCGCGTAGATCGCAGCGGTGTATCCAGCAGGCCCAGAGCCGACGATGACGATCGCGTGCTTCTCCATGTGCAAAACCCCTCGCGTTGAGTGCGCCCTTCTAGAGCAGATCCGGCGCAAATGCTCTTGCGTCAGATGCGCGCGACCTCTGTTAGGATTTGAGCACGCATGGACCCGACCCAGCTCAAGCAGATCCCGCTCTTCGCGAACCTCACGCCCGCGCACCTCGCGAGCGTCGCGGCGATCGCGGCCACCAAGAGCTTCAAGGCCAACGAGAAGATCTTCGAGGAGGGCGAGGTCGGCGGCGAGATGTTCCTCATCGCGACGGGCAAGGTCCGCATCTCGAAGATGGTCCCGGGCGTCGGCGAAGAGGCGCTCGCGATCCTCGAGCCGGGCAGCTACTTCGGCGAGATGGCGCTCATCGACGACACGCCGCGCTCGGCCGACGCGACCGCGCACCAGGCCTGCACGCTGCTCACGATCCAGAAGTCGGCGCTCGAGACGCTGATGCTGGCGAACAAGGATCTCGCGTACGAGCTGCTCACGACGTTCGTGAAGACGCTCTCGGGGCGGCTGCGGGAGACGAACGATAAGATCAAGGCGTTCTTCGCGTTGAGCGCACGGTACTAGCGCGCCGCGGGGCGCCGGTGCTGCTGGCCGTGCTCGGACATGCATCCGCGGCTGACGCAGAGAGTGCTCGCTGCGGAGAGTCGTGCGGCCGCTGCTGAACTGCGCGCGGCCTGCAGCACCGGCGCCCCGCGGCTATGACCGGACGAAAAGAGATCGACGCAAAGATCGCGCGACGACGATCAGACGTTCCACTTGATCGTTGCCGTCAGTCCTTAAGGAGTCATCACATGGCATTTTCGATCCGCTGCGCCGCGCTGCTCCTCGTCGCGTTCGTCCTGTCGGCTCCGCCTTCAAGGCGAAGCTCGCCGTCATCCAGTCTCTCAAGGGCAAGCCACCGGTTGGCGATTCCTTCGAGGCAGAGACCAGCCACGACGAGCCACCTGTACATGCCTGCCCACTGGTCCTGAAGGCTGGCAAGAGCTACCTGCTGTTTCTGCGCTACGAAGGCAGCGCGCTGGTGCTCGAGCGCTATCACTCCTGGGATGGCGAAGTGGGCGACGTCCGAACGGACGCGTATGTGCGCGAGATCGCCGCGATGCATCTGCAGTGAATTCCCGCGGCAGCGGTATCGAGCCGAGACTGCACGAATGACTCGTTCGGCGCGACCCTACATTTTGTACAAATTGTAGGGTCGCGGCGGAGCATCTCTTTCGCGGGGCGAGCGATCAGCGCGAAGGCGCGCCCAGCTTGGCGAACGCTTCGAGCGTCTTCTCGCCAACGCGCTGATCCCACGCACCGAGGGTCATCGCTGGCCTCTTGTCCTCGCGATACTTCGTGCTGGTCATCACAACGTCCGCCACCAGCGTCCGCGTCTGGCCGTCGGGAAGCTCGACATCGAATGCGAGCCGCGCGCCGTCGAGGCTGGGCCCGCGCAGCCCCGCGCAGGTGCTCCGATAGAAATCGAGCATCGCGCCCATGTCGCGATTGTCGAGGTCGAACAGCTGCCCCTCGAGCGCGACGCGGCGGAACGAGCGCATCCCCAGCGCCGCATCGAGCTGGGCGATCTGGTGGATGCGCCGCAGAGCGAGTTCGGTGAGCGCTTCGCTCGCTTCGGCTCCTTTCCAGAGTGCCGGATGGATGAAGACCCGGCAGCGCAATCCGATGCGCTGCGCCTGCTCGGACGCATCGCTGTACTCGACGACTTTCGACGACAACGGCCTGGGCGTCTCCAGTTTCTGCCCGGTCGCAAGCACGTCTTTCAACGCCTCGGTGTAGCGCTGCCCGGTCTCGTCCTGGCGCGCGCGAACGCGCTTCTTCAGATCCTTCTTCTTGGTCATGGCCTCACTCCGCAGATCGGCTCGCTTGTGGTCCCATGCACCGCGAGCCGCGACGAAGGTGGCTTGTGCGGCAAAAGCGACTTCTCGTGCCCGAGGAGAGGACTCCCCTTCGCCCTCGTGTTGAGCCGGGCATGGGCCGGCCTGGGGAGGGCTGCGCGTGAGCGACGCGTGAGGGAACGATACGAGGCGTTCGCGACGGACGTCAACGAGGCGTCGCGCGCAACGAAAAGGCCCGCCTCGATCGCTCGAGACGGGCCTCTCCTTCATTCAGCGAAGCGGCGCTGTCGTTGTGGCTCAGGGCCCCAGGGTGCTGAACGAGCTCTGCCTCGTCGACTGCTCGAGTTGGCCCACCTGCACCGAGACCTGCAGCCAGTACGTCGTGCCGCTCGCGAGGGCCGAGCCCTGGCCATCCGAGTTGTAGCCGAGGCTGGTGGTGCCGCTGGGGATGTCCTTGATGTACCACTGCGTGTTGCCGTTCGAGTCGTTGACCTGCAGTTGGTAGGTGTACGAGCTCGGGGCCGGGCTGGGAGCGGTCCAGCTGATGGTCGGGATCGCCGTGTTGATCACTTCGCCGTTGGCAGGTGAGACGCCGGTCACGAGCGCGACCGCCGCAGGCAGCGGGGCCGACAAGATGGTGCTCGTGCCATCAGCGAAGCCGACCTCGAAGTCGTAGGTCGTACCGGTGATCGGCGTCCCGGCGAGCCGCAGCTGCGTCTGCCACGTCGCCTGTCCGCTGCCTCCATTGCCTCCGTTGTTGAGGCTGAGGCCAACGTCGGTCGGGACCACGCCGTCGCCCGAGAGGAGCTCGACGGTATTGATCATCTTGGTTCCCTCGACGACGACGGCCCCGTAGTTGACGTTGGAGTTGAAGTTACCGTTGCCGTCGTAGCTGCCGTAGTTGTTGACGGCCATCTCGAGCATCGCAACCGACTGGCCGCCGAGCGACAGATCAACGCCGGTGACGGCAGCGCCCGAGACAGTGAACTGGGGCCCGGTACTCGAGTTGAGGTCATTCGGAAGGTTCGGGTTGAGGTAGCCGAGGTCATCGGGATCATCGAACGCGACGAGCTGGTAGGTCCCGTCCGGAACTCCGGTGAGCGAGTAGGCCTGCGCGGTGGTGGTCTGCTCGGTGTGCGCGAACGCGACCGGACCGCCTCCGCCGCTGATCGCCACGACGTAGAGCGAGCCCGTGTTGGCGAAGCTCGAATCGGTGATGGTGCCGGAAACGGTGTGGCCGGTCGTCGCTGCATTGATCGTGACCGGGCCGAGATCGGCCGAGAAGTCTCCATCCACGCCGTTGAGGACGCCGCGATAACGGAAGCAGTAGCCGGTGCCGTTGGTCAGCGCGTTGGCGCCACCGAACATTCCGATGTTCATCAGCCACGAGGGAGAGGTGATGAAGACCGCGCCGTT
This sequence comes from uncultured delta proteobacterium, assembly GCA_903911145.1. GTDB lineage: Bacteria > Myxococcota > Myxococcia > Myxococcales > 40CM-4-68-19 > CAIWCD01. Next base: position 21,039 of record CAIWCD010000002.1, read on the forward strand.
CTCGCTCGCGCTCGAGCAGTCGGTCGCCTGCGCCGCGACCGGACGCGCCTCGATGACGTAGTGATCGACGATGATGCCGCTCTGGTTGGAGAGGCCATTCCAACCGACCAGAGCCGAGCTGTCCGCAGGCATGACGAAGTTCATCGGTTGGCTCGGCGTCGGAACCGCGGGCACGATCGGATCGACAAGCGTGACATTGAAGTTCCTGACGCTCCCGAGCGTCGAGTAGCTGCCGCCGTCCGTCCCGATCGGATCCACAGCGGCCAGGGGAATAACCGTCTCGCCGGTCGTCTCCATCCACGCAGTCAGCTCGAGCAGCGAGCCGTTGTTCGGGTAGGCGGTGACTCCGCGCAGCGTGTAGCTGCCGGTGCCGCCGTCGAGAGCGAGGCTGGTGCCGCCAACGATGCTGCCGCCGCCGCAGTTGCTGCACGTCTCCAGCAACGAGACGTAGACCCGTCCGGACTTCGAGCCCGCGTACGTGATCGTTCCGGAGACGGAGATCGAGACGGTGATCTCGACGCCGGCGGTGGCCGTCCCATCCGCCACGCTCGTCGCAACGAGGTGATAGACGCCGCTGTGGTTGGGCGCGGTGAACAGGCCTGACGCGTCGACCGAGGCGCCCTCGCCGGTCTCAAGCACCGACCAGGTCACCGCGTGATTCGTGGCGCCCGTCACGGTCGCCGAGAACTGGTGCGTCGCGCCCGGATCCATCGCGTAGCTCGCCGGCGAGATGCTCACGACGACGGGTACCGTCACCGCCGCAGTCGCGAACCGCCGGGGATCGGCGGCGCTCGTCGCGACGACGTGAAAGAGTCCAGCGAGGGGAGGAGCGACGTACGCGCCCGACGAACTGACCGAACCGCCCGTGAGCTCGGTCACCGTCCAGACCACCGAGGCGTTCGTGGTGCCAACGACCGAGGCAGTGAACTGCTGCGTGCCGAGCGCCGGGAGCGCGACGGACGTGGGGTCGATGGTGATCGAGACGAGGTCGACGACCACCGCCACCGTCGCGCTCTGCGTAGGATCGGCCACGCTGGTCGCAACGACATGATACGTGCCGCCCGTCGCAGGCGCGGTGTAGACGCCCGCGCTGGTCACGCTTCCCCCACTGGTCTCTGTGACCGACCAGGTGACGGCGGTGTTGCTCGACCCGGTCACGGTCGCGGTGAACGACTGCGTTGCGCCAGTGATCAGCGTCGCGGTCGTCGGAGCGATCGTGACGGTGACATCGAGAGTCACTGTGACCACGGCGGTCGCGCTCTTCGTCGCATCGGCCACGCTGGTCGCGACGACATGGAATGTGCCCGCGGTTGAAGGCGCGGTGTAGCTGCCGGTGCCATCGATCGCACCGCCCGCAGCCTCGGTCACACTCCACACCACGGCTGTGTTCGTCGCTCCAGTCACGGTCGCCGCGAAGGCCTGGACCTGACCGGGGTGAAGAGCCGCCGTCGTCGGGTTGATGGCGACGGAGATGGTAGCGGGAGTGGTGCTGCACGCAACGCAGGCGAATGCTGCGGCGAGAAGAAGACGGCGCATCGAGACTGCTCCTTGTGAAGAGTGAAGCGACGGATCGGGGACCCGTTCAGCGAACGCACCGTAGAGCAAACCGCGCTGCAGAAGGGTGGAAGGCAACATCGAAATGAATCGGCGGGTACGTCTCGCTTTGAGACCGATCGGTCCAAAACGAGTCGGTCTCATCGTCCGCGCCTCTGTTCCTCGAGCGGGGAGGCGATGGCACGCGAGCTGCTCTGTGCTCTGCGCATGCAAGGACGCGAACGGATCTTGTCGGAAGGCGCGGGCATGCTCTCCGAAGAGGAGCTGCTCTCGGTGCTCGTCGGCAGCGGCACGCGCGAGCATCCGGTCGGAGAGGTGGCCGCGCGCCTGATGCGCCGTGGTCTCGTCGGTTTGCGTCGCGCCGGCTACGCGTCGCTCGTTGAAACGCCGGGCGTGGGCGAGGCGCAGGCCTGCCGCGTGCTGGCCGCTCTCGAGTTGGGACGACGCGCTGTCTCGGTCGCGCCAGGCGAGCCGCGGCGTCTCTGGAATGCGGGCGAGGTCGCGCGGCGTCTCTTTCCGCGTCTCGCATTTCTCTCGCGCGAGGAGTTCTGGGTGCTTCTGCTCAATGCGCGTCTCGAGGAGATGCGTGCGGTGCGCATCAGCCTCGGTGGACTCACGCACTGCTCGGTGCTCCCGCGCGAGGCGCTCGCGCCCGCGCTCATTCACTCAGCTCCCGTCGTGATCTTCGCGCACAACCATCCCTCCGGAGATCCCGCGCCGTCAGGGGAAGACCAGCGCCTGCAGATGCTGCTCGACGAGTCGGCGCGGATGCTCGGAATTCGCGTGGCCGATCACGTCGTGCTCGCGGAGCGCGGCATGCACAGCCTGCGCGAGGGCCTCTTGCCACCGCCCGAACGCAACAACGACCACGAGGATGAAGATGACTGCTGGTGATCGAGTCGCGGATCTCGATGAGGTAGAGATGCCGGCGATGCCTCCGCCTCCGCCATCCGCGCCGCCTGTCCCAATGGCGCCCGCCGATCTGAACGCCGCGCTCCTGCGCCACTTCGGCCACGATCGCTTCCGGCCCGGACAGGAAGCGATTGTGCGCTCGGTCTTGAGCGGCCAGCCGACCATCGCGATCCTCCCAACAGGCGGAGGCAAGAGTCTCTGCTACCAGCTGCCCGCGCTGCTCCTGCCGGGCACGACTGTCGTCGCGTCGCCGCTGGTGGCGCTGATGAAGGATCAGGTCGACCAACTCAACGCGCGCGGTGTCGCTGCGACGTTCATCAACAGCTCGATCGGCGAGAGCGAACGGCAGGAGAGGCAAGCGAAGCTGCGCCGTGGCGAGTGGAAGATCGTCTACGTCGCGCCAGAGCGATTCCGCTCGTCGTCCTTTCTCTCGGCGCTTTCGCAGCAGCGAATTCCTCTGCTCGCCGTCGATGAGGCCCACTGCATCTCGTCGTGGGGTCACGACTTCCGTCCCGACTATGCGCGTCTGCAGGAGGCGCGCGCGGTCATCCAGGCCGAGCGCGTGCTGGCCTTGACCGCGACGGCGACGGCAGAGGTGCGCGCAGACATCGCGAAAGCGCTGGGGCTCGCGGACCCGCGCGTCTTCGTCGCCGGATTCGATCGACCGAATCTCTTCCTCGAATCGGTCCGCGCGAGTGGAGACAACGACAAGCTCGCGCGACTGGCCGCGCTTGCCCGAACCGGCGGACCGGGGCTCGTCTATGCAGCGACGCGGCGCAACGTCGAGAAGATCGTCGCGGCGCTGCGGGCACGCGGCCTCGATGCGATCGGCTACCACGCAGGCATGAACGACGACGCTCGCTCGGCCGCACAGGATCGCTTCCTGCGCGACGGCTGCGATGTGATCGTCGCGACCAACGCGTTCGGAATGGGCGTCGACAAGCCGAACATCCGCTACGTCGTCCACTTCGATGTCCCGCGCACAGTGGAGGCCTGGTACCAGGAGATCGGACGCGCGGGCCGAGATGGGAACGAGAGCACAGCGCTGCTCCTCTTCAACTTCGCTGACGTGATGCTCCAGCGGCGGCTCATCGATGGTGCGCGCGCATCAGAAGACGTTGTCCGCGCAGCACTCGCTGGAGCGCGGAGACTGCGCTCGGGCTCCATTGACGCGCTTGCCCGCACGACCGGACTTTCGCCGCAGGAGCTGCAACCCGCGTTGCGCGTGCTCGAGAGCGCGGGCCTTCTCGAGCGCGGATTTGCGAGAGGAGATGGCGCCGAGTTCTCCGTCGCGAACAACAACGGCCCAGACTCCGACGATCTCGGGATCGACTTCGCGATGCTCGAGAAGCGCGTGATGCGCGAGCGGCGGATGCTCGATCGAATGGTGCGCCTCGTCGACTCGAACGGCTGCCGTCGCCACGAACTGCTGCGCTACTTCGGAGATCCGGAGGCGCCGGCGAAGTGCACTGCTTGCGACAACTGCGTCGGCCCTCGCGCACCTGCGCCCAATGCGAGCGACACGCGCGATCGCACCTCGGGAAAGAGCCGCACGCGGAGAGACGAGAGTGGCAGCGAGTCAACGTCGCGCAGCAAGCGGAGCGCCGATCGCGCAGCCGCTCCCGAAAACGAAGAGCCGGTCGATGCCGAGCTGTTCGCCGCGCTGCGCGCTCTGCGCACCGAGCTTGCCCGCGCAGCCGAGACGCCGCCGTACGTGATCTTCCACGACGCCACTCTGCGCGCCCTCTGCCGCGAACGTCCGCTCACGAAGGAGTCGTTCCTCGCAGTCAAAGGCGCAGGTCCGGCGCGCTGGGAGCGCTACGGAGAGAAGGTGCTCGACGTGATTCGTCGCGCATCGCCTGCACCATCGGGCAATCCGCTCGTCGCAACGCCAGCCTCGCGCCCACCCGCACCGGCTCCGCCGATCCGACGTGAAGCCGGATCGCCGCACTCGCAGTCACGCCTGGAGCCTCGACGCGAAAGCTCCGCGCAAGGGGCGCCTCGAACTGCTCCTCCACGCGCCAGTGAAGCGATGCCCGGCTGGCTCGCTGCGGTACCTGCGTTCAGCGCGGACGGATACGACGGGCGAACAGCGGGAGGTGGCGATGAGCATCTCGCCGTGCGCGGAACTCCGCTCTCCGCGCGGCTTCTGACGCTCTCGCAAAGCGGGCGCACACTGGCAGAGATTGCCGACCAGCTCTCGACAGAGCCTGCCGAGATTGCATCGGAGCTGGCCGCGATCGCCTCTCGCGGAACAGCGCTCGACATCGCGAAGCTCCTCGGCGCCGAGCGCTATGCAGCCATCCGCGCATCTTCGGCGGGCGCAGACGGCGATCTCGTCGCCATCCGCCGCCGACTGAACTTCCCGGCGACGATCGGAGAGATCCGCCTCGCCTTGATGTGAGTTCTTTCTCGAGACCTAGAACGGGATGTCGTCGTCCCCGCCGCCCTTGGCTCCGCCACCTTGGCCGCCGCTCGGGCCGCTGCCGTGGTCGTCCATTCCCGGAGGAGGCGGACCGAAGTCGTCTGCGCCGCCGCCCTTGCCGCGACCCTGCCCTTGTCCCGCTCCGCGCTCACCACCCGCGAGGAAGAGAACCTGGCCGGCGACGATCTCGGTCGTGTACTGCTTGACGCCTTCCTTGTTGTTCCATTCGCGCGTCTGGATCTTGCCCTCGATGTAGACCTGCCGGCCCTTGGTCAGGTACTCGCCGCACAGCTCGGCGGTCTTGCCCCAGGCGACGATGCGGTGCCACTCGGTGCGCTCCTGCTTGGCGCCCGACTTGTCGGTCCAGGCCTCGTTGGTCGCGATGGTGAAGTTGGCGACCGCCTGCCCGCCGGGCGTGTAGCGAACCTCCGGATCCTTGCCGAGGTTGCCGATCAGCATCACCTTGTTGAGCCCGCTGCCTGCCATGCGTTCCGCCTTGTCGAAAGGGACGCGCAAGCTAGCACAGGGCTCCGACACGGCAAGCGCGACAGGAGTGGAAGCGGTTCGCGGAGCCGCTCTGGGTGCGGACCGCGGCTCATTTTGTCTGCTGCGCTATCCGCCCGAACCGGTCGCCGGGCTCTCGGTTTCTGCACTCTCGAGGAACGACAGCCGAGAGCCACGATTTTCGATCAGCTGGACCCAGTGGCGTGCTTCGGAAGCGTCGCTGCCCATTCCCGCAGCGAGCACGAGCAGGTCCTGCGCGAACGCGGAGTCGTCCATCTCGACGCTGCCGGCTGCGAATCCCGCGCCGATCAGCTCGGCCGCGGCGCGAGATTGCTCGAGCGGAGCGAGCTTGAGAGCAGCGAGCGTCTCGTCGGGCGAGGCATCGGCGACGTCAGCCAGACCGTCGGCGAGTGCGCGCGCGAGACCACCGCGGGCCGATGTGCAGAGCGCGAGCAGCCGCGCGAACGCATCGGCGTTTCCCTCGGCGGCGAGATCGAGCAGCGAAGGAATGACCGGCATCGCCAGCTGCGTTGCTCGCGTCGCCCGGCGCAGGCGGGACAGGAGCTCACCGCCCGGCGGAAGCGCGTCGAGCAGCGGCCCCGTTCCACTCTCGGCATCGATGCGGAAGAGCGCGTCCGCGGCCATCAGGCGCACCATCGGGTCCCGCTCGGTGCGCACGGCCGAACGCAGCTGCACCAGGTTCTTCTTGTCGTGCGTAAACGCCATCTGCGCGTAGTTCGCCACGCGCGCCTTCTGCTCGTCGGGCGGAAGCTCAAGCGCCGTCGAGAGCGCGAGACGGGCCGCGCGATCGGCGGGCCGCTCACCCACCGACGAGAGCAGCGCGCCGACCTTGTCGACACCGGCGATCATCGGCGCAAGCTTGCCGGGCCAGTCGTTGGCGATGAGCGAGAAGACGAACGACTCTCCCGAGAGCGTCTGCAGAAAACCCGAGAGCGCGATGGCCTTCTCCAGCGTGCCCGTCTTGGCGCGCAGACGACCCGCCGCCTCGGTGCCATCCATGCGCAGCCGCAGCGTCCCGTCGCGCCCCGCCACGGGAAGAGACGCCACGAACTCCGCCGCGATCGGGAAGCGGCCATAGACGGTCGAGAGCAGCGAGACGAGCTGGTGCGCCGAGAAGCGATTCGAGTCGTTGAGGCCGGAGCCGTTCTTCAGCTGGTAGCTCCCGCGTGTGAGGCCCAACTCGGCGAGCGCGTCCTGCGTCGCGGTCGAGCCCTTGGCCCACGTCCCCGGCGCGCCCTGCAGCTCGGCACCGAGCGCCTTGAAGAGCATCTCGGCCATGAAGTTGCTCGAGACCTTGTTCATCTCGCGCACGAGCTCGCCGAGCGACGCGCCATCGTAGGAGCCGACGAGCTTCGCGTCGGGCGCCACCGTCCCGCGCTTGACCACACCCGTGACGTGAACGCCGTGCGCGAGCAGCAGCGCCTTGAGCGTCGCGCCGAAATAGAAGGTCGGATCGGTCACGCGCCGATAGAGGACCATTGCGTCGGAGCCCACGCCGATGCGGCCCGACACGGTCACGCGCGTCTTCTCGCCCGCAGCGATGGTGTGCGGCACCACCCGCTTGCGCTGGTTGGCGCGCACGGTCTGCACCTTGTTGACCAGCTCGAACGCACCGTGCGCGTCGGGGTCGAGCTGGACGATCGCCTTCTGGCCCGCCTTCTCCGCCGGCCGCACATAGATGCCGACTGAATTGTGATTCAGCGAGAGCGCACCCACGGGAGCTGCATACGACTTGTCTGACGTCTCCGTTTCCCAGCCGGGACCCCACGCCTCGTGATCGAACTGCGTGTCGTCGAGGACGAGATCGCCGATCTGCACAAGCCCGCGGTGCGCGAGATCGCGCGCGAAGGCCTCGAGCCGCTCGGTGGTGATCCCCGGATCGCCTCGGCCCTTCACGTAGAGCGTCTTGGCGTGGCCGTGCGCGTAGGTGTGATCGGCGAGGATGTCGGTGGTGAAGCGGTACTCGGGCCCGAAGCGCAGGAAAGCCGCCGCGGCCGTGGCCACCTTGGTGTTCGAGGCGGGGTTGAGCAGGTCGTTTTCGTTGCGCGCGTAGACGAGCTCGTTGTTCGCGAGTGACCGGACCTCGAGAGAGACGTGTCCGGTCGAGAGCGGCGGCGACGCGAGGAGCGCATCGAGCTGCTTGACGAGGGCCGCGCGATCGGCAGGCGCCTCGGGGAGCGACGCGCTGCTCGGTTGCATCCGGGCCGCGCCTGGCGTGCCCGCGCGCGCTTCGCGTGCCACGAGGACCGGCTGCGTGCAGAGGGCGAGACCAGCGAGGATAGCTATGCGGCGGCGGCGAAGGAGTGACACGGGCAGCTTGACCAACTCACGGCGCGCACGAGGGGGAGAGCAGGCGCGTGGGCGAGATCGTAGCATCGTCACCCGACGCCCGCACAGGAAGCGCCGATGCTACTGTCCGCGGCGCAACCCCGCTCGCTTCTCCCGAGGGATCGCTCTGATGGACACGATGGAACAGCTGGCCGCACGGCTGGTGATCGCCGGAATTCGCGGGCCGATCGCGACGGACGATGAGCTCGATCTGGTTCGCCGCGGCATCGGCGGGGTGATCCTCTTCTCGCGCAACGTGCAGGATCCAGCGCAGGTGGCGACGCTCGCCCGGCAGCTCAAGAGCGCAGCGCCCGGGCCTCTGATGATCTCGATCGATCAGGAGGGAGGCCGCGTGCAGCGATTGCGGCCGCCGCACTGGACTGCGCTGCCGACGATGCGACGCCTCGGCGAGCTCGACGATGTCGCGATCGCGGCTCGACTCGGGACGCTGATGGCGCAGGAGCTGACAGCTTGCGGGATCGACCAGGACTTCGCGCCCGTCGTCGACGTCAACACCAACGCGGCCAATCCGGTGATCGGAAACCGCGCGTTCAGCAGCGATCCGCAGCAAGTGGCGAAACTCGGCGTCGCGCTCGCGACCGCGCTGGAGAAGGCCGGGATCGCTTCCTGTGCCAAGCACTATCCCGGCCACGGCGACACCTCGCAGGACTCGCACCACACGCTGCCGCGCCTCTCGCACGATCTTGCGCGACTGCGATCGTGTGAGCTCATTCCCTTCTTTGCCGCGGCGCGGGCGGGCGTCGCGTCTCTGATGACCGCGCACGTCGTCTTCGAGGAGCTCGACGAGAAGCCCGCGACTCTCTCTTCACGCGTGATGCGGATCCTGCGTGAGGAGATTGGCTACGCAGGCTGCGTCATCTCCGACGATCTCGAGATGGCCGCGATCGCAAAGGGAGTGGGCGTGCGCGAGGGCGCGGCGCTCTCGGTGATGGCGGGCTGCGACGCCGTGCTCGTCTGCCACTCGCTCAAGCTGCAGCACGAAGCGATCGACGCGATCGCCAATGCGGCCCGCTCGGGCCCGATGCCGTACGCGCGCTTGCAGGAGGCGGCAGCGCGCGTCGCCGTGCTGCAGAAATTTGCGAAGCCCGCGAGCGCGATCGAGCCGGCCAGAGCAGCGGCAGCGTGCGCCACCAGCGAGTCGCGCGCGTTCGTCGAGAGCCTCGCCGCGCAGGCGAAGGATGCCTCGCTCAATGCCGCGATCGATCCGACGGAGAAGCGCGCGTGACCCGACTCCTCGCTGGATGCATGCGCGCAGTCGCGGGCAGCTTGCTTCTCTTTGCCGCTCTGCCCGCGCAGGCCCGCAGGGCAGAACACGCCTCGCGCCGCGCGAAGAAGGACGATGCGAACGTCGATCCCGCGCACTGGTTCGCCACGCGCGAGGGCCTCCTGCGCGTCTACCAGGCGCACGCGTCAGACAAGAGCGCCGCAGCGTCCGACGACGGCAAGAGCGCGCCCGCGGCCGGCGCGAGCTGCGAGGTGATCGAGAGCTCGCCGAAGGATGGCGACGCCGAGGCGCGCACCAAAGAGAGCTGCACGATGATCGCCGGGCGCATGCCCAAGGGCGGCACGCTCTTGACGTACGAGCTGCGCGCAAGCGGCATCTTTCTCATCGAGGCCAAGAGTGAGAAGGCCGCAGAGCCCGCGAAGATGGAGCACCTGCTGCTCCCCTCGCCGATGCACAAGGGGACGAGCTGGAGCGAGAAGCGCGGCCCGCTGACCGTGACTCGCACGGTGAAGAGCGCTGGCAAGGCCTGCACCGCGGCCGATCGCAAGTTCGGCGACTGCCTCGTCCTCGCGGTGGTCGAGCACGAAGGGAAGAAGACGCGGCGCAAGTACAGCGAGGTCTATGCCGCGGGCGTCGGGCTGGTCGAAGACGCGCAGTGGGAGCTGATCGACGTGAAGGGGCTGTAGTCGTCGAGGGGCGGGCAGCGGCCGCGTCGCCATAAAGAAGCTTTCAGACGATCCCGCAAGATCGTTGCAGTCGCGTGGCGTACGCACTCTCTGATCGCATGTCTGCCCGAGGAGAGGTTCGCTTCTGGCCTGCTTGGCCCGCGAGTTGCGGAAGCGCTTGCGCGTGACCGAACCGACGCTCCCGACTCAAACTCCGGCCATCCAGCGTCTCACCACCGCCGTGCTCAACACGCGCGCGCTCATCATCGCGGTCGTGCTCGGCCTGGTGGCGCTCGGCTTCCACTCCTTCTCGGTGCTCGACATCGAGGCCTATCCGAATCCCGTCGCGCCGATGATCGAGATCATCACGCAGCCGACCGGAATGAGCGCAGAGGAGGTCGAGCGCTACGTCACGCTGCCGCTCGAGACCGCGCTCGCGGGCATGCCCGATCTGCTCCACATCCGGTCGCAGTCGCTCTTCGGCCTCTCGGACGTGAAGTGCTACTTCAGCTGGAATCCGAGCTACGCCGACGCGCAGCAGCGCGTGATCAACCGGCTCCAGTTCGTCACCCTGCCCCAAGGGCTTTCGCCGCAGCTGTCTCCCTGGAACGCGGTCGGCGAGATCTATCGCTACACGCTGCGCGGCCCCGGCCACTCGCTCGCGGAGCTCAAGTCGGCGCAGGATTTCATTCTCGAGCGGCAGTTCAAGCAGGTGCCCGGCGTCATCGATGTCACCTCGTTCGGCGGCCTCTCGCGCGAGCTGCACGTCGAGGTGGATCCCTACAAGCTGCGCGGCCACGGGCTGACGCTTTCGCAGCTCACCGGCGCGGTCGCGAACGCGAATCAGAACGTGGGCGGGCAGCGTCTCGAGCTTGGCGCGCAGTCCTACGACGTGCGCGGTGTCGGGCTGTTTTCCTCTCTGAGCGACATCGAGAAGGTGGTGATCGCCGCGCCCAAGGGCGTTCCGGTGAGCGTCCACGATGTCGCCGAAGTCACCGACGCCGCCGCGCCGCGCCTGGGCATCGTCGGCAAGGATCTCGAGTCGGATGTCGTCGAGGGGATCGTGCTGATGCGCTACGGCGGCAACGCGCTCTCGACGCTCGCCGGCGTGCACGAGCGGGTCGAGAACATCCGCAAGTTCCACCTGCTCCCGCCGGGCATGACCATCGAGCCCTATTACGATCGGGGAAATCTCACCAAGCTGACGACCGACACGGTGCTGGAGAATCTGCTGCTGGGGATGCTGCTGGTGGGCCTTGTGCTCTGGCTCTTCCTCGGAGATGCGCGCGCGGCGCTGGTGGCGGCGATCAACATCCCGCTCGCGCTGCTCTGCTCGTTCAGCGGAATGGTCTTCACGCAGACGCCTGCCAATCTCATCTCTCTGGGCGCGGTCGACTTCGGCATCATCGTCGAGTCGACCGTGATCGTCGTCGAGAACATCCACCGTCACCTCGGCGACACGCACCTCACGATCGAGCAGCGGATCGTCCGCGCAGTCGGCGAGATTGGCACGCCGATGATCACCTCGACGCTCGTGATCGTCGTCGCCTTCCTGCCGCTCTTCACCATGACCGGCGTCGCGGGAGTCATCTTCTCGCCGCTCGCGCGCACGTATGCCTTCTCGATCGGCGGCGCGGTCGTACTCGCGATGACGCTGACTCCCGTGCTCGCCGCGATGGTGCTGCGCCCTCATGTTGCGGCCGTGAGCGAGGTCGGCGGCTCGGGGGTTCTCTCGGCCGTCTTCGGGCGCGTGGCCAGCGGCGAGGAGCGCGCGGCAACCCTCCTGCGCGAGGCGCACGGGCAGCAGGACCAGCCCGAAGAAGAGCATGGCGCGATGCTGCTGTTGCGGCGGATCTACGACCCGCTCTTCCGCTTCGGCGTGGCACGTCCCTGGACCGCGGTGATGCTCGCGGCCGCGCCAGTCCTGCTCGCGATCGCACTCCTGCCCGCGCTCGGCGGTGAGTTCATGCCGAAGCTCGAGGAGGGAAATTTCTGGATCCGCGCCACTCTGCCGATGAGCGTCTCGCTGACCGAATCGTCGAAGTTCGTCGGACGGATGCGCAGAATCCTGCTTGGCTGCCCGCCCGACGAGCAGACCGCCTGCACGCAGCGGACGCGGCCCGAGATCACCACCGTGGTCTCGCAACTCGGAAGGCCCGACGACGGCACTGATCCGTCCGGCTTCTACAACATCGAGCTGTTCGCGCCGCTCAAGCCGACCAACGAGTGGCGCAAAGGAGTCACGAAGGAGTCGCTCACCGAGGAGCTGAGCAAGGAGCTCCAGGAATCGTTCCCCGGCTTCGACTTCAACTTCTCGCAGTACATCGCCGACAACGTCGAGGAGGCGATGAGCGGCGTGAAGGGCGAGAACACGGTCAAGGTCTCGGGGCCGGATCTGCACGTGAACGAAGCGAAGGCGCGCGAGATCGTCGCGGTGCTGCAGGGGGTGAAGGGGATCGAGGACCTCGGTCTCTATGAATCGCTCGGGCAGCCTGACGTGAAGATCACGCCCGATCGGACGCTCTGCCAGCGCTACGGCCTCAACGTCGGCGATGTCGCGTCGGTGATCCAGGCCGCGATCGGCGGCCTCTCGGTGACGCAGTTCTATCAAGGCGAGATGCACTTCGACGTCGTCGTGCGCTGGCAGGAGCAGTACCGCAAGGACCTGCGCTCGCTACGCGAGGTGCTCGTCGCCGCTCCCGATGGCTCGCAGATCCCGCTCGGACAGCTCGCGAAAGTCGAGACCGTCGAGGGTCCGGCGCGCATCTGGCGGGAGGACGCGGGTCGCTATGCGCCGGTGAAGTTCTCGGTGCGCGGGCGCGATCTCGCCTCGACGATCGACGAGGCGAAGGAGAAGATCGCCGCCAAGGTCTACCTCCCCTACGACACGCATCTCGAGTGGGGCGGGGAGATCAACGAGCTGCACGACGCGAAGACGCGGCTGCTCTTCGTCATCCCCATCACGCTCATCCTGATCGGCTTTCTCGTCTATTCGGCGGTGCGCAGTTGGCGCGCGACCGTGGTGGTGCTGACAGGGATCCCGGTTGCATGCGTCGGCGGAGTCTTCGCGCTGTTGCTCACGGGAACGCCGCTCTCCGTCTCGACCGCGATGGGCTTCGTCTCAATCTTCGGCATCGCAGTGCAGGACGCGCTGCTGGTCGTGACGGCCGCCCAGCGCCTCTGGAAAGAGGGGCATCCGCTCGCCGAAGGTGCGCGCCTCGCGGCCGCGCGCGGGCTGCGTCCCGTGTTGATGACGGCCTCGGTGGCGTTGATCGGACTGCTGCCGGCGGCGCTCTCGCACGGTATCGGCAGCGAGACGCAGCGGCCGCTCGCACTCGTGGTGATCGGCGGCGCGCTCGCTCTCTCTGTCTTGCCGCGCCTGCTGCAGCCGGCGCTGCTGATCATCGCGCATCGCAAAGAGGAGCAGCAGCGGCAGGCCACGATCGCTTCAAGATGAAGCCGGTCTAGCGGCGGGTCAGCGCGCCCTCGCCGAGCAGCGCGAGCACGCAGAGCAAGAGCAGCGCGGGCCAGAGCGCCGTCCCGCCATTTCCCTGCGCGGAGAGCGACGACGACGCCACCTGCGCGCTGCTCGCACCACCCAGCAACGCCTTGAGTTCCGCCTCATCGACGCGGCGCAGATCGCTCTCCTTCGCATCGAGCCCGGCCGCGAACGCGAGCGATGGATCGTCTCGCGCCTCGCCCGCAGAATTCGTCGAGGCGCCCATCGGCGCGGTCTGCACGCGATAGACACCCGGCAGCGCAACGGCCACCACGAAGGCGTCGCGCTGTCCCTGCGTCTCTGCACCCGAATCGCTCCCGACCTTGCCAGGAGCGGTCTTGCTGCTCGTCGCGAAACCGTTCGCGGCCTCCTTCGCTGAGTTGGTCGAGAGCTCCCGAGAGAGCGCGAGCGGCCTGTTGTCGGGCCCGAGCACCTGAACGATGCGCGAGCCGCGCGCTGCCGAGATCACGCGCTGGTCACCGACCTGCGATGCCGTGCTCACGCGCTCCTCGAGTGCGCCTGCGAGATGACTGACCGCCTGCTGCACGACGGGCAGAAAGCTCGGATGCAGCGGCCAATCGTTCCACGACGCGCTCGCGCTCGAGGTGAAGAGGAGCACGCGGCCTGCGCCGAGCTGCGACTCGATCAGCGCAGGCGCGCCGTCGTCGAACGAGGCGAGGATGCGCACGCTCTGCTTCCCGTCCGCCGCGAGCAGCGCGTAGCGATTGACGTGCACGCTCTCGAGCGCCTCGCGCTCTGTCGGTCCGAAGACGCGGAAGATCGGATGCTGCCAATCGATCGATGCGAAGCGGGCCGGCGGTGGCAAGCCCCCCTGCCCATCCGATGCATCCGGATCGCGCGCGGTCTTGAGGAGATGGAGCGGGCGCGGCAACAGCGACGCGAGCGACTCGTTGAGCGCGTCAGGATCGGTGTGATCGCCGAGCGCGATGAAGAGCCCTCCGCCCTTTTGGACAAACGCGCGCAACCGCTCTGAGAGCGGCTTTGAGGGCACTTGCGGGTTGAGCAGCAGCACCACATCGACACCGTCGAGCGGGTGATTTTCCGCAGCATCCTGATCGAGCGTCTGCGCGGTGATGCGTCCCGCGGTGCGTGCGGGATTCAGCGCGGCCTCGACAAACCAGGCCTCGTCGCGCTCGCGCAGAGAGGCGGGCGCACCATCGATGATCAGCGCCTTGAGGTCGCGTGGGACCTGGATGGCAAACGCGCGCGCGTCGTCCTCGTCGAGACCGGGACCATCTGCATGCGCGAGCACGACCTCGCCCGCCGCGAGGCCCGCGGGGAGCACCGCGCCGAGCAGCTTCTTGCCCGTCTCGTGCGCGGGCAGATCGACGAATCCCTTCGCCAGCGCGTGCCCATCGACGCGCAGTTCCACCTCGACGTTCGCGAGAGGATGCGCGCTGAAATTTCCGATCGTCGCGGCGACCTCGTATCCGCGCGGGCCCAGGCGGGGCGCGGCCGCGGCGCTCACGGAGAGGATCGCGACGTTGGGCAACTCGGCCCCTTCCGCGGCGTCGACAAGGACGATCTCCGGTCGGATCGGCGCGGCCTGCCCGCTCGCGCTCGGCGGCGCGGGGGTGAGCGGCGGCGGCGCATCGAGCCTGAATGCGTGCGCAGACATATCCGTGAAGGCGAATATTCGCTTACCCGAAACCATGCTTTCACCCAGTGTGTGGGCAGCGGCGTCGAGGCACGCCGTCATGTCGGACGCGACCTCGCTCGGCTGCGCGGTCGTGAGGATTCGCCGGACCGCTGCGCGATCGAACGAGGGAGCCGCGAGGCCTCCTTCGCCGAATCCCGCGGGACCTGCGCAGAGGCCCGCCGTCGCCGGCTCCTCGGGAGTGAGCCGCTCGAGCGCCGCCAGAGCCTCCGCGCGCGATTTCTCGAAGAGCGTCTTGCCGCCCATCCGGTAGCGCATCGAGAGCGACGCATCGAGCACCAGCGCGGTGGCGTGCGGACCACTCGCTGCCTGTGCGGACTCGGTGCGCGGGACGAGACTCGGGCGCGCGAGCGCGAGCGCGAGTGCAGCGATGAGAAGACAGCGCAGCGCGAGCAGCAGCAACTGGCGCAGCCGGAGATTGCGCCGCTTCTGCTTCTGCGAGCGCAGCACCAGCTCGATCGCGCCAAAGGGGAGCGGGCGCGGGCGGCGGCGCGAGAAGAGGTGGATCGCGAGCGGCAAGGCCACCGCGAGCGCGCCCCAGAGGTAGGCGGGATTGGCGAACGAAAGCGCGCCCACGCTACGAAGACCTCTCGCGCCTGCGCAGCAATGTCAGCAGCGCACGATCGGGTGGCGCGTCGGTCGGGAAGAGCTGCTGCTCGACATCGGCGCGGCCGAGCTCGCTCTTCACCTTCGCGAGAAAGCGCGCGAGCTCCTCGAGGTAGCTGTCGCGAATCTGCCGCGGCTGCGCGTCGATTCCGGTGACGGGTCCGTCGTCCGCCTCCATCGAGAGAAAGCGGGTCGGATCGTCGAAGGGGAACTCCAGCTCTTCGCGATCCATCGTCTGCAGCGCGAGCACATCGTGGCGACGGCTGCGGATGCGCGCGAGCGCGGCGAGGCTCGCCTTCTCGTCTCCGGCCGCGTCGAGAAAATCGCTGAGCACGATGAAGAGCGCGCGGCGCCCGGCCTTCTCGGCAGCGAAGTCGAGCGCGGGTGCGAGCAGCGTCGCGCCTTCACTCTTCGTCTCGTCGAGCTGGCGAAGCAGCTCCTGCACGTGCGCGTTCGACGAGCCGAACGGCAGAAAGCTGCGCACGCCCGCAGGCAGCTTTTCTCCTCGAGGATCGGGCGCGCCCGCGATCATCAGCGCGACCTGATCTCCCTGGCGCGCGAGCAGCACGGCGAGCGCACCGGCGCAGATCTTCGCGTAGTCGAGCTTCGTCATCACGCCGCGCCCGAACCCCATCGAGCCCGAGCCGTCGACGACGAGCACCGCGCGCAGATTCGACTCCATCTCGAACCGCTTGACCGTGTAGCGATCGCTCTTGGCGTAGGCGCGCCAGTCGATGTGCTTGATCTCGTCGCCGGGCGCGTACTCCTTGTGCTCGGCGAACTCGACCGACTGGCCGTGGTGCGGGCTGCGGTGCAATCCCGCGAGCACGCCCTCGACGACGGCGCGCGCGCGGACTTGCAGCGTGCCGAGTCGGGCCAGCAGTGCGGGATCGAGCGACACTTACTTCACGCCTTCGTGCTCGCGAGGACCTGCGCGATGACGGCGCGCGAGTCGATGCCTTCCGCCTCGGCGTGAAAATTGGTGAGCACGCGGTGGCGCAGCACGGCAGGCGCGAGCGCGCGCACGTCATCGATCGTCGCCGCGGGCCGTCCATCGAGAGCCGCACGGGCCTTCGCGCCGAGCACCATCGCTTGCGACGCGCGCGGGCCAGCGCCCCAGGAGACGTACTGCGCGACCGAGCCTGCATCGCGGTTCGCTGCGTTCTTCTCGCCCGCCACAGGCCTCGTCTTGCGCACGATATCGACCGCGTGCGCGATGACGTGATCGGACGCCGGCACGCGCAGCACCAGCTCTTGCAGCGCGCGGATCTGCGCCTGCCCGAGCACATGCGTGAGCGCCTTCTGCGTGCCCGACGTGGTGCTGCGCACGATCTCCAGCTCTTCCGCAGCAGAGGGATAACCGACGTCGACCATGAACATGAAGCGATCGAGCTGCGCCTCGGGCAGCGGGTACGTGCCCTCCTGCTCAATCGGATTCTGCGTCGCGAAAACGAGGAACGGCTCGGGCAGCGGATACGTGCGCCCGCCCGCCGTCACGCGCTTCTCCTGCATCGCCTGCAAGAGCGCCGCCTGCGTCTTGGGCGGCGTGCGGTTGATCTCGTCGGCGAGCAGCACGTTCGCGAAGATCGGCCCCGGCACGAAGCGGAACGCACGCTTGCCCGTGGTGTGATCCTCCTCGAGAACGTCGGTGCCGGTGATGTCGCTCGGCATCAGGTCGGGCGTGAACTGGATGCGATTGAACGTGAGCGACAGCGACTCAGCGAGCGTCGCGATGAGCAGCGTCTTCGCAAGGCCAGGCACGCCGACAAACAGGCAGTGGCCGCGCGCGAAGAGCGAGCAGAGCAGCTGCTCGACCACCGCCTCCTGGCCGATCACCCGCTTGCCGATCTCCGCGATGATCCGCTTCTTCGCCGCGCCGAGCTCGGTCACCAGCTCCGCATCGGTCGCACCGGCGTAGGCCTGTTCTGCACTCGCTGCATTCACTTGCTGCTCGCTCATCGTGCGTCCTTGCTTTCTCTGCTGCTCGCGTCGCTCGAAGAAGGGGGCGCACTCTGCCCCGAAGGGTTGCGCCCGTACAGAACGGCGAGGGCGTTGGCCTCGCGCGTATGCACCGGCTCGTCGTGAAGCGCTTCGGCCGCGTCGGCCCAGAATTTGTGGACGCGCGGATCGAACGGATCGATCTCGACCGCTGCCTGGATGGGCGCGAGCGCATCCTGCGGCCGATTGGCGAGCAGCAGCGCATTGGCGAGCAGCAGCTGCGCGCCCGAATCTTCCCGGTCGAGTTTGACCGCCGCTTGCAGAACGTCGATCGCTTCCGGACGGCGTTTCTCCTCGAGCAGCGAGAAGCCGAGGCGACGCAGGAGCCGCTCGTTCTCTTCGTGCAACTCGAGCATGCGCGTGCGGGCCTTGCCGTACTCGTCCGCCGCCGCCGACCAGCGACCGCGCGCGAAGAAGATGTCTCCGAGCCGCGAGCTCTTCTTCGCTGAGGAGTCCTTCACGTCGGGGGTCGCGCCTGCGTCGTCCTCCTTGCCACCCTTGCTCTTCGCGTCCTCGCGAAAGACCAGCTCGTGCTTGAGGTGGGGCTTGCCCGCGCCTACGTCGACTGGCGTCCGCGGCTTCGCGATGTCCGCGCGCCAGTCGGCCTCGAACTGCTCGAACGACTTGCCGTAGGCCTGCGCCACCGCGCGCTCGTCGGAGAATCCTGCGGCCATCGCCGAGACCAGCTCGCTGAGCGCCGTTTGGCCGCCGCGCTGGTAGAGCATCCGCATCGCCGCCTCGACCTCCGCGAACGCGAGCGCCGCGCGCTCTTGCGGATGCAGCTTGGCCATCGACGGATGCATCTCGGCGAACGTGACCAGCTCGTGCTTCTTCGCGGCCTGCACCAGCAACTGCGCGGCCTCGGGCTCGATCGACTTGCCCGGCTCACCGCGCCAGCGCGTCTCGAGAAATTTCGCCAGCCCCTCCTGCAGCCAGATGGGAACGGTGTTGCGCCCCTTGTGCGTGACGAGGAAATGGACGAACTCGTGCGACACGGTGTCGAGCCACGGATAGCCGCGCATCAACGCGCGCGGGCTCGTGACCATGAGCCGGTTGTATTTGCACAGCGCGATGGTGCCCGAGCCCTTGATGTCCTCGACGGTGAGCGGCGAGACGCGCGCGAGCGCCTTGGCGCTGTCGTAGATCTCGATGCGGATTTTGAAGTCAGGCTGGTAGCCGAGATCGGCCGTGAGCGCGCTGTAGGCCTTCTCGAGCGCATCGATTGCATAGGGCGCGAGGATGCGATCCTTCTCGGCCTTGGCGCGGAAGAGAAAGTGCGCGCTCTCGATCACCGGCGCACCGCGGACCTCTTCGCCGGCGTTCTTCGCCAACCGCAGATCCTCATCGATCGACGGGATGCCCACACCCTGCGCCTTCGCGCTCTCGAAGGCTTTCGCTGCGACGTCGTAATTCCCCTCTTCGAACGCGACCCGACCGCGCAGCCACTCGGTCTCCGGAGCCGCGTGCGCGCGCGCTTCAAGCTGCGTGAGCAGTGCGCGGGCGCCTGCGATGTCCCACGCGGAGAGCTGCTCATCGGCCTGCATGAGCAGCGCGTGCAGGGACGGCTCGGCGCGCACATTCGCTGAGGCGAATATCGCCAGCAGGAGCGCAAATCCGCGCCCAGCAAGGCCAAGCGCACGCAGGCCCGCGCGGTGAGATCCGCGCGCCGTCACTTGACGAGCTCCTCGTAGTAGCCGCGCACCTTCTCGCGGAAGCTCTGCGGCGCCGGCTGTTTCATCGCATCGAGCAGCTTCTTGCGGAACTCCTGCGGCCCGCGCGACGACTCGGCGTCGGGGATCTCGACGTGCTCCTGCTTCTGCTGCTCGCCGTCACCTTCCTCGTCTCCGCCCTCGCCGCTGCCCTGGCCTGACCCGCTCGGCTCGCCCCACGGCATCGGCATCCCTGCGCCGCTGCCCGAGCCGTTCTTCGCCATCTCCTTCATCGCCTCCTGGAACTTGCCGAGCTTGTCGAGCGCCTCGCTCTCGGCCCCTTCCGCGCCGCGCGGCTGCTTCTGGCCAAGCTTTTCGCTCGCCTGCTCCATCGCGCCCTGCGCCTGCTCGAGCATCTGCTCGTGCTGCGGCGAGAAGATCGGCACCTTCTTGCCCACTTCGCTCATCTGCTGCCGCACGCCCTTCATCCCCTGCGCGATCTCCTTCTGCTCCGCCTCCTGCGACTGCATCTCGGCGCGCTGCTCGGGCGAGGCGAGCGACTGCTCGTCGGGCATCGCGCTCTTGAGCGCCTGCGTGACGTCGCGCAGCGGCCCGTTCGCGCCAGCCGCGGCCTCGAGCGATTTGCGCACCTCGACGGGCTGCCCGAACTGCCGCAACTGATCCTCGACGTTGAGCCGCCCCTGCAGCATCTCGGCGGCATGCTCGGCCTTGCTGCTCTGCTCGAGCGCCTCCTGGTAGTCGCCCGCCTTGAGCGCGCGCTCGAGATCGGCGACGCGCTCCTGCGCAGCATCGAGCGTGTCGTCGAGCCCGAGCAGGCTCGAGATGTGCGGATCGATCTTCGCGACCTGCTTCTTCGCCTCTGCGACCTTCTCGACGAGCTTCTGCGCGAGCTGCTTGCCGCCGTTCTCCTCGAACCGCTTCTTCGCCTCGCCGCGCAGCTCCTTGCGCAGCCTGCCTGTGCGCTTCTCGAGCTCCTGCTCGCGCGACTCAAGCTGCGCGAGTTTCTGCGCCGCGCCTTTGAGCTCCTTCGCCTCCTCGGCGTACTTCTCGGCTCCGCTCTCCTCCGCCTGTTTCGCCAGCGCCTTCTCGAGCTGATCAAGATTCTTCGACATGTTGTCGAGCTCTTTGAGCGCGCCGTCGACATCCCCCGACTGCAGCTTCTTCTGCACGTCGGCGAGCTGCGCGAGCGCGTCGTCCTCTTTGTCCGCCGACTTCATCGCGTCTTCGTTGAGGTGCTCGTCGTTGATGCTCTTCGACATCTCCGCCATGCGCTTCATCAGCTCCGTGACGCGCTCGCGCAGCCGCTGCACCTCGGCGAGCACCTGCTTCTTGGTGGCCTCATCGGGCGCGTTGCGCAGCTTCTCGGCGAGCCGCTTCAACTCCTCGCGGCTGCGCTTCATCTCGCGCTGCAGCTCTTGCAGGTCGTCGATGCGCGCCTGGTCGAGCAGGTCGTCGAGATAGAGGATGTCCTTCTCCTCCTCGCGGATTTCCGTCTCGAGCGCGTGCGTGAGCTGCTTCTGCGCGCCAGCCAGAGCCGCGCCTGGCGTCGCGAACGGCGCGCGCGCCATGATGGTGCGCTGGAGCAGCGGCGAGAGACTTGTCGCGATGTTCTTCAGGGCCCGCCCGAGCGCGCGCGGGGCGAGCTTGTCCTTCGCCAGCTCATCTCCCGCCTTGCGCAGTTCTGCGGTGAGCTGCAGTCCGTGAGCGTCGCGGCTTTGCGCCTCGGAAAACTTGAAAGCGGGATGGACCTGCTCGTCGATCCGCTCGCTGGTGAGCAGAACGAGCCGCTCCCAGAGCGCCTGCGCGCGCGCGATGCCCTCCTTGTGATGCTCCGCGGCCGAGAAGACCTTGAGCGAATGGATCGCCGAGCTTCCCTTCTGCGGTCCGTCGATTGCGTCCTGATCGTACACTTCGACACGAAATGTCACATTGTCACCCTCGCGCAGCGCGAGGCTCGACATCTCCCAAGCATACGTCCCGTTCAGGCGGCGCGCGGAAGCGCTGCTCGTGGGCGCGGCCAGCTCGACGCGCTGCTCCGCGTCGCCCGCGCGCTGGTAGACGAGCGCGACCTTGCCGATGCCGTAGTCGTCCTGCGCCGACCAGACGATCGGCAGCTTGCCCGCAGGATCGACCTCGGTCTCGCTCTTGTGCGGATCCACGATCGTTGCCTGTGGCGGCTGATCGGCGACGACCTCGATCGAGCGATCCGGACCTTCCACGACGGGCCGGCCCTTCTTGTCGGCGAAGCGAAAGCGCCAGTGGCCGGGCTTGCTCAGAGTGAAATTTCCCGAGAGGAGACGATTGCCCGCGCCGCTTGCCTCGAGCTTCACGGGCGTGCCGTCGATCACCGCGAAGGCCTGCGCCACATCGCGATCGGCCCGCGCGGTCAGTTTGATCTCGGTGCCCTTCGGGCCGCGCAGATCGCCGGGCGTGCCCTCTTCAACGCGCGCGGGAAGGTTCGTGTAGGCGGGATAGAGATAGGTGACCGAGAGATCGCCGACGATCGGTTCGAGATCGGGCGCGGGAGTCGCCGCCTCGCCGAGCCAGAGTCGCGACAGGCCCAATCGCAACGGCTGCGGCGCGGCGAGCGCGAAGAGTCCCGCGGCGGCGAGCGTCCCGATCAGGCCCAGTGCGGGTGCGCGCAGATTGCTCGACGGCAGCGCAAGCCGCAGGTCGATCGCGCGAGCCGTACGCGCGGCGCGCTGGTGGAGCAGCGCAAGCAGCGCGCCCGAAGAGCCCGGTGGCGGCGCCTGATCGATCTCGATCGACGAAAGCAGCTCCGAGCCATACGAGCCTGCGTGCGGACTGTGTGCGATCAGCAGGCGGCCGAGCGCATTCCGGTCGCTCCGCGATGCGCGGGACAAGAGGCTCCGCCTCGACGCGAAGAGCAGCGACAGCGGAATCGCGAACGCCAGCAGCGCGGCAAGCACGCGGCCGGGAAGCGGACCTGTGCGCGCCGCGAGCCCTGCCCCAAAGAGGAGCGCCGCGACGAGCGACGCAGCGAGCACGAGGAGCCGCTGGCCCAACAGGAGCCTCCGCGCGCGCGTTTGGGCGAGCGTCAACCAGCGCGACAGATCGGCCCGCGCCGCGGCACCGGCGCTCTCGAGTTCGGCCAGCGAACCGGGCGGCGCGGACGTGGGCGTCCCTGCATCGCCCGCGGGCGGCACAGGCGCGAGCGCGCCGAACGGATCTGTCGCCAGGGGGGTCGCCATGCTGCCGGTTGTATCCAACGCGCGCGCTCTCTGCGCGAGCACGATTTCGATCTTTCTGCACCGCGGACAAGGGCGTGCGCTTGATCGACAATCGGCAGCCTCATTCCATTCCCGACGCTCTTGCGCGAAAGATGCACGCTCCATGCAACCGCCTCGTCCCCCGTCGCCGCCCGCACCGCCAGCGCCACCGGCATCACCGCGCCCGCCTCCCGCATTGACGCGGTTCCACGCGCTCTCCGACGATGCGCTGCTGGCCCAGTGCGAGGTGCAGGTTCACCGCGCAGGCGGCCCTGGCGGGCAGCATCGCAACAAGACCGAGACGGCGATTCGACTGGTGCATCTGCCGACGGGAGTCACGGCAGAGGGAAAAGATCAGCGCAGCCGCACCCAGAATCTCTCCGCCGCGCTCGGGCGGATTCGCGAAAAGCTCGAGGTGCGCGAGCGTCCACGCAAGAAGCGGCGACCGACGAAACCGACCCGTGGTGCCAAGGAGCGACGGCTCGGTGAGAAGAAGATCCGCTCGGAGCGAAAAGCGTCGCGACGGGGCCGGGACGAGTGACGCGCCGGGCGCGCTGGGCCGCACTGGGCGCGGCCCTCCTCTGTTTCGTCGCGGGGCATCTCTCTGCGCCCGCACGCGCCAACGAGCCTGCACCAGCGGCCGCAAGCGATGCGCAGGCGAGGGAAGAGCGCTTCCTCTATCTGCTGCGAACGTATCCAGAGCGAAGGCCCGACGCCACGCTCGGCGAGACAGCGAAGCTCGTCGAGCAAGGTCCCTTCGCGGAGCGGGATCGGGCGATCTACTGGATCGGCAGCGCGCGTCTCGCGCTCGGTGATCGCGACGCGGCGCGCGTCTGGTTCGCGCGGTTGGCGCGCGAAGCGCCCGACTCCGTCTGGGTGCAACGAAGCTACCTCGGCCTCGCGGAGGCCGCCGCGATGGAGCGACGCTTCGATGAGTCGCTGCGCTGGTACTCGCGCGCCGATCTCTCGAGCGACGCGACCGTGCGCGAGCGCGCACGAATCTCCCGCCCCCAGATCCTCACGCTGCAGCACCGCCAGTGGTTCGCCTGGCTCTGCGCGGGCCTGCTCCTCGCGACCAGCCTCGCGCTCATCGTCGCGATCTGGCGCTCCGCGCGTCCATCAGAACGTGCGCGCGCGTTCCTCCCCCCGACCGAGTTGCGCATTCTCGCGCCGCTGCTCGCAATCCTCGCTCTCTGTGCGCTGCGGCAGGAGGCAGCCCCGCGCGCAGCGACGCTCGAACTCTGCCTCTTCGGCGGCGGCCTCACCTGGCTGAGCGGGTCCTATCTGGGCACGCGAATCGTGGCGCGCACGCTGCCTCGACGCATCAACTACGCCCTGCTCGCGCTGCTCGTTCTCGCCTGCGCGAGTTACTTCGCCATCTGGCGCAACGATCTGGTCGGAATGGTCATGGAGACCTGGCGAGCCGGACCGGATTAACCCGTTCGTGCGGGTTTTTAATGAATGACGCTGGCGTGGGTGAATCAACCAGATCGAAATCAGAGTTTAAACACCGCCGCGCGCCCCGTTGAGCTTCTCCTGCTCAACGTCGCTCGCGATCACCTCCTGCGCACGAGCCGCCCGCCACGTCCGCAGCCTCTCACGAAGCGCCGCATCACCGTTGGCGACGATCTGCATCGCCAGCAGCGCGGCATTCGCTGCGCCTGGCTTTCCGATCGCCAGCGTCCCGACAGGAACTCCTTTCGGCATCTGCACGATCGAGAGAAGCGCATCGACTCCATTGAGCACCGTAACCGCCACAGGCACGCCCAGCACCGGCACCAGCGTCGCCGCTGCAATCATCCCCGGCAGATGAGCCGCGCCGCCAGCGGCCGCGACGATCGCCTTTAATCCCCGCGACTCGGCGTGGGCCGCATAATCGAGCGCGCGCGCGGGCGTGCGGTGCACAGAGAGGATGCGCACCTCGTGCGCAACACCAAGCTCCGCGAGCAGATCCAGCGCGGGCTGCAGCGTCTCGAGGTCGCTCTTGCTGCCCATGACGACGCCGATGAGCGGTGCCATATCAATCTCCTTGAATGCGTTGCGGCTCGATGCGCGGGCGTTATCGCACGGGAGCAATCATCGGGATATTTGATTGATTGGGTTGACCGCGCCGCGCATCCGGCGACACCATCGCTGCCGTGCCCGATACCTCCACTGACCTTGATATCCGCGGAATCAGAATCCGCGCCCGAC
Source organism: uncultured delta proteobacterium (assembly GCA_903911145.1). Classification (GTDB taxonomy): domain Bacteria; phylum Myxococcota; class Myxococcia; order Myxococcales; family 40CM-4-68-19; genus CAIWCD01. Next base: position 45,568 of record CAIWCD010000002.1, read on the forward strand.
AGAGCGGCCCGCAAGGCGCGCCCGCCTGCGTTCTCCTCCACGGCTGGCTCGATACTGCGGCCTCGTTTGACCGACTCGCGCCGCTGCTCCACGCGACCGGCCTGCGCACAATTGCGCTCGATGCGCGCGGCCACGGCGATTCTGCCTGGGTCGGCGCCGGCGGCTTCTATCATTTCGTCGAATATATCGCCGACCTCGATGCGGCCCTCGACGCGCTCTCGCTTGCGCCGCCGGTTGGTGAGCACGGGCGCGTGCATGCTCCGGTGCGCCTCGTCGGCCACTCGATGGGCGCGTCGATTGCGCTGCTCTATGCCGCCACCCGCCCTGGCCGCGTCTCGCATCTCACTCTTCTCGATGGGCTGCCCATGCTGGTGCGGCCCAGCGAAGTCCCGGGCCGCGTCGTCGAATATCTCGATGATCTGAAATCAATGTCCCGCCAGCGCAAGCTGGTCGCATCGTTCGACGACGGGGCCGCACGACTGCGCAAGACCAACCCGTTTCTCCGCGAGGATGCATCAATGGAACTCGCCCGCGCAGGGATATCCGCCGACGCGACGCAGAACAATCAATTGGCCTGGAAATGGGACCCCTGGCTGCGCGCCCATTCGCCGCTGCCATTTACCGAGGATATCTTCCGCGAGCTGTTACCGATGATTCATACGCCGACGCTGATCCTGCGTGCCGCAAAGACCTGGCTCCCCGATGAACAGGAGCTGCGCGAGCGGCTTGCGGGAATCAACGCCGCATTAACCATTGATACCATCGTGGATACCAGCCACCACCTGCATATCGAATCCCCCGGGGAGGTATCGCGACATATCCTCGCCGCCTGGAAGTCAGCGGGGCTTTAATCCTCCGTCCGGTCAATCCGGCTGATTGGGACGAGAGGCGCTCGGAGGAGGCGGGGAGCGGCGTCCTTTAGCTTAATCGCGCCGTCGCACTCCGAATCGCATAATAAGACGCCTCCGGATGCTGCACGACCACCGCGCTGGTGCTCTGCTCCGGCACCATCTGATGCGCCTCGGTCAATGTGACGCCGATGCGCGCGCCGTCGAGGAGCTTGAAGACCCCCTCCTGGTCAGCCAGTTCCGGCCACGCCGGATATCCCGCGCTATACCGCTTGCCCTGATCGGGAATAATGCCCAGCTCGTTGCGAACGCGCCGGTGCCAATACTCCGCGAGCGCCTCTGCGGTCTCGACTGCGAGCCCGTGGAGGAAGTAGCTGCGCGAGAACTCTCCGGCCTGCTCCCACTCGGCGCACAACTCGGTCGCGCGCGAGCCGACGGTCACGATCTGGAACGCGACCACGTCGTCTTCCCGGAAGTAATCAGCGAGGCAATAGCGCGGAGACTCGAGCTTGCGGGGGAACTTGAAGGTCCAGAGCACGCGCCGCTTCTCGGGCGGCAGGTCGGCGTCGAGCGGTTCGTGAATGACTAAATCGTTCCCGCGCGCGCTGCAGGGGAAATAGCCATAGACGACCTTCGGGGTTAACCAGCCATTGGCGATGCACTCTTCCTGCAGCTCGCGCCGTTTCGCCCCGAACTCATCCGCGATCATCTTCTGGTACTGCTCGCGCGTCTTTGCCCGCACGCCCCATTGCAGCTTGTAGAGCTCGGTTAAATCCAGGCAATCGAAGATATCGCGCAGCACGAGATCCTGCGGCTCGACAACCTGCGTTCCCCAGAACGGCGGGCGCACAACCGGGGGAGCCGCAACCGGGCGCTCCATCACGTCGGTCGTTGCGACCAGTGTCTCGAGCTGGTTCTCATTGCCCGCGGCGATTAGATTTCGGTGCATATGGGCCTCGCGGCGCACCTTCTCGCGCAGCTTCTCCCGCCCCGTTTCGTCGCAGAGCGATTGAATCAGCTCGAGCCCTTCGAATGCATCGCGGGCATAGTAGACGCCGCCTTCATACAGACGATCGGTGCCCTCGAGATAGGCATTGCGCCAGCCAAACTTCCGGTTGATTGCCGCGCCGCCGATCAGCACGGGGATTTTTAATCCGCGGCGATCCAGTTCCTGCACCACCAGCGGCATCTGCTTGCTGGTTGAAACCAGCAGCGCGGAGAGCCCGATGATATTCGCGCCCTCCCTCACAGCGGCGTCGACGATCTTATCGACCGGCACCTGCTTGCCGAGATCAATGACCGTGAAGCCGTTGTTCGAGAGGATCGTCTTGACGAGATTCTTGCCGATGTCGTGCACGTCACCGAACACAGTCGCGAGCACGACCTTGCCGCGCGAATAGCTGTCGCTCTTCTCCATGAACTGCTCGAGATAAGCGACGGCCTTCTTCATGACCTCCGCGCTCTGGAGAACGAACGGGAGAATCAGCTCGCCCGCGCCGAAGCGATCGCCGACCTCTTTCATTGCCCCCAATAAGACGTCATTAATCACGCCGACTGCGCTGCGCGTCTTCAGGCAGGCGTCGATCGCCTCGACGAGGTTCTTCTGCTGCCGGTCGACGATCATGTGATGCAGCCGCGCCTCGGGCGTGGCGTGAACGATCTCCTCTTTCGCCTGCGCGCGCGCAGGCCCCGCGGCCCCTTCGAAATGCTGGATGAGTTTGCTTAATGCATCCTCGCTGCGCGCAAGCACGAGATCCTCGGCGAGCGTGCGCACCGCCTCGGGGATCTCGCTCCACGGCAGGATATGCGCGGGATGGATGATCGCGGCATCGAGTCCTGCGCGCAGGCAGTGGGTTAAAAACACCGAGTTGATGACTGGGCGCGCCGCTTTCGAGAGGCCGAAACTGACATTGGAAACGCCGAGAACGGTTAATGCCCCGGGGCACTCCTTTTTAATCGCGGCAATCCCCTCGATCGTATCAAGCGCCGAGCGACGATACTGCTCCTCGCCCGTCGCCAGAGTGAATGTCAGCGCGTCGAACATCAATTGATGCGGCGCAAGGCCATCGGCGATAGCGCGATCATAGATGCGCTTGGCAACCTCGAGCTTGCGGGCCGCGGTTAATGCCATTCCCTGCTCATCGATGGTCATCGCCACTGTGACGGCGCCATATCGTTTTAATAAGGGGAATATCTGGTCGATGCGGTCCCAGCCGCGCTCGAGATGGACGCTGTTGACGATGCCGATGCCGGGCATCCACTCGAGAGCGGCCGCGACGACGTCGGCCTCCGTCGTGTCGATGCAGAGCGGCGCCTCGATCTGGCCGGAGAGCTGGCGCACCGTCTTGACCATCGTCGCGAGTTCGTCGGCCCGCTCGGTGAGCGCGACGCAGATATCAAGTGCGTGCGAGCCGCTCTCCACCTGATCGCGCGCGATCGCGAGCACGCCGGCGTCGTCGTTGGAGAGCAGCAGCTCCTTCATCTTCTTGCTGCCTTGCGAATTGACCCGCTCGCCGATCACCAGCGGGCGCGGCTCCTGGTGCAGCGGAGTCGCAGCCAGCCCGCTCGAGAGCATCGGCACTCGATGAGGAGGCGCGCGCACAGGGCCCAATGAGCGGACGGCTGCGATGACTTCGCGCAGATGCTCGGGCGTCGTCCCGCAGCATCCGCCGACGACGCTGACGCGGAAATCGCGCACGAAGCGGGCGAGCGCCTCGGCGAGCTCGCTGGGCGTGAGCGGATAGAAGGCCTGGCCTTCGCGGTTCTCGGGGATGCCCGCGTTGGGCTGGCAGGAGAGCGGCAGCGGCGCGTGTTCGCTCATCGCACGCAGCGCATCGACCATCTCGCGCGGACCCGTCGAGCAGTTCAGGCCCATCACGTCGGCGCCTGCCTGCACGATCACCGCGGCGGCCGCGAGCGGCTGCGTGCCGAGCAGCATGCGCCCGCTCGGGTCGAGCGTGATCTGCGCAATCAGGGGAATGCGGCGGCCCCGCTCGGCCATTGCGGATCGCGCGCCGTGCAGCTGCGCGCGCAACTCGAGCAGGTCCTGCGCGGTCTCGGCGAGGATGCAATCGACGCCGCCGTCGAGGAGGCCCAGCGTCTGCTCGTGGAAGATCTCGACGAGCGCCTGCGGACGCACGCGGCCGAGATCTGGATCGCTCGACGAGGGAAGGAAGCCCGATGGGCCGAGCGAGCCGGCGACATAGCGGGGACGACCGTCCACCTTCTCGGCTGCGACAGCCTCACGCCTGGCGATGCGGCCCGCCTCGGCGTTGAGCTCGAGCGTGCGCTCACCGAGCCCGTACTCCTCGAGCTTGGGCCGGTTGGCGCCGAAGGTGTTGGTCTCGACGACGTCGCAGCCGACCTCGAAGTAGCCGCGATGAACGGACGCGACGACGTCGGGTCGAAAGAGGTTGAGGGCTTCGTTGCAGCCCTGGCGGCCGCCGAAATCCTGTGCGGTGAGATCGTGGCGCTGCAGCGTGGTGCCCATCGCGCCGTCGAAGATGATGATTCCGCGCTGCAGGGCTGAGAGAAACGAGTCGGGGCTGGACATGGGGCGCGCACCCTAGCATCGGCCGCGGCGTGGATAGAGTGAACAAGAGCTGCCTGCTAAGGTCCGCGCCGCTATGGCGACCAAAGGCAACGACAAGGCGCAGCCCGGACGCAGCGCAGGCAGCTCGCGCGCGGCTCCCCGTACTCAGGATGCGGCACCCGCAGAGAGCGAGACAACGCTCCCCGGCCTGCCTGCGGTGTCGGTCGCGGACGGCGATCGGGTAGCGCTGCTCGAGCGCGAACTCGCCAGCGTCCGCGCAGACTCGACGCAGGCGCTCGCAGCGGCCGAGGCCCAGCTGGGCGCGGCCGCGAAACGCATCGAGCAGGTCGATGAGATTCGCCGCCAGAGCATGCCGCCGCCGCCCGCTGAGCTGACCGACGCGAAGGCGCGCGCGACGAAACTCGCGGCCGAACTGGCCTCTCTGCGCGACGAGCGAGATCAACTCGCGAGCAGGCTGGACGCGGTCCAGATCGATCTCGACTCGGCGCGAGTGCAGGGCGCAACGCACGCCGCGGCGATGGTTGCGCGCGATGCCCGGCTGGCGATGCTCGAGCGGGCGAGCCAATCCGAGACCGCTCTGCGCGACGCGCGCGACGAGCTCCAGATCAGGCTGGACGCGGCCGGGAAGAATCTTGAAGCGCTGCAGGTCCGACTCGACGCGGCGATGAACGCGCGCGAGGGAGCAGAGCGCGAACTCTCGACGACGCAAGATGCCTTGTCGACGACGCGCAGCGAACTGTCCGCGGCGCGCGCTGAGCAGCGGCTGACGCTCGAGTCGGGCGAGGGCCTGCGCGGCGTCCTCGAGCAGCGAGACGCAGCGCTCGCCGGCCTGCGCGCCGAGCAGGAGGAGTTGCGGGCGGCGGCTGCCCAACTTCGCGCCGAGGTGGATGAGGAGCGGGCCGCGGCGCGTGCGCGAGAGGAGAAGATCATCCACGACGTGCGCGAGCGCGAGACGCGCATGATCGCCGAGGTGCAGTCGCGCGAGGCCCGGCTCGTCGAGATGGCCCAGACGCGCGAGAAGCAGTTGCTCGCGGAGGCCGAGGCGCAGCTGCAGGCGCTCGCACGCGACAAGAATCCGCTCACCGAGCGCGTCGCGGTGCTGCAGAAGGCGCTCGAGGAGTCGCGCGAGCGCGAGGCCACGCTCGATGCCGAGGCGCGGGTGCGCAGCAACGACGTGAGCGAAAGCGAAGGCGCGACCGAGCGCGAGCAACAGCTTGAGGAGCAGCTCGAGAACGCGCGCCGCGATGCCCGCGTCGCGCGCGATGCGCTCGAGGACGTCCGCGAAGAGAAGCAGCGGGTCGAGGTGAAGCTGGCCGATCTGCAGGGCACCATCGACTCGCTCGGCATGGAGCGATCGGCGCTGCGTGCAGAGGCGGGCCAGGCGCGCGCGCAGCTTGAGTCGCTGCACGCGGTCGAGCAGCGGGCGCACCAGCTGCTGCAGGAGCTCGAGGAGGCGCGGCGCGAGAACGAGTTCCTCGGGCAGGAGGTCGCGCGCGCCACGGCGAGCGGTGCGGTCCGCGAAGAAGCGGCGAAGACCGACGAACAGGGCGCGCCCATCGTCACGCCTATCCCTTCGCCCGCCGTACCGCCTGCGCCGAAGAGCTCCTCGCGCAGACGGCGGAGCTGACGCTTGCCCAGGCGCCAGGCAGACACTTTCGGCATCTACGTCCACTTTCCCTACTGCCTCTCGAAGTGCCCCTACTGCGACTTCGCCTCGCGCGCCGAGGCGGTGATTCCGCAGCGCCGCTACACCGACGCGATCCTGCGGGAGCTGCGCACGCAGGCCCCGCGCTTCACGCGCAATGCGAACGCGCGCGCCGTCAGCGTCTACTTCGGCGGCGGCACACCTTCGCTCTGGGATCCGCCGCTCTTCGCCGAGGTGCTGCGCGAAGTTCGCGCACTCTTCCCTGTCGCCGCGGACGCCGAGATCACGCTCGAGGCCAACCCCGGCACGACTGACGAGGGCCGCTTCTCCGCCTTCCGCGCGGCCGGCGCCAATCGCATCTCCATCGGCGTGCAGTCCTTCGCGCCCCGGCAGCTCGTCTCGCTCGGCCGCAAGCACTCGGGCGGCGACGCGGTGCGCGCGTTCCAGACCGCGCGGGCCGCGGGTTTCGACAACATCTCGCTCGATCTCATCCACGGCGCGGAGGAGCAGAGCGCCGACGGGGCCGCTCGCGATGCGCGCACGGCCATCGAGCTCAATCCCGAACACCTCAGCTGCTACGCGCTCACGCTGACGGGTCTCGCCGAAGAGGTTCCGATGGCGAAGGCGTTCCGACGCGGTGAACTGGAGCTGCCGGACGACGAGCTGCAGGCGACGATGGGCGAGGCCGTGCGCGACGAGCTCACGCGCGCCGGATATCGCCGCTACGAGATCTCGAATTTCGCGAAGCCCGGACGCGAGGCGGTCCACAACTCTCTCTACTGGCGAGGCCTGCCGTATGCGGCGGTCGGCTGCGGCGCCTGCGGATTCACGCTCAACGAATCGCTCCGAAGTGGCGCCAGCGCTGACCCGCAGATTCGCGAAGTGGGTCGACGCTGGCAGAACGATCGCTCACCGGAGCGCTACATGGAGCGAGTCGAGGCGACCGGCCTCGGTGAGAGCAGCGCCGAGACGCTCACCGCCGAGGAGCATCTGCGCGAACGGCTCTTCACCGGACTGCGCCTCGCCGACGGATTCGACCTCATGGAGCTCGAGCACGAACTTGGACTGCCCGTGCGCAAGCGCTTCGCAAGCCAGATCGATCGTCTCTGCCGAGAGGGCCTCGCTGAGCGCGACGCCTCCTGGCTGCGCCTGACTGCGCGCGGCCTCGACCTGCACAGCGAGGCCGCGCTCCGCTTCTTCTAGCGGCGCGCGGGCTCGACGAGCAGTTCGGCTCCCTGCACCTGATCCACCTCGCGCACGAACGCCACGAACGCCGGATAGTCGGCCGGCGAGATCCGCTGCGGAGGCATCGACAGCTCCTCGCTGATGAGCATCCGCCCCGCTTCCTCCCTGGCGCTCCATCGGTAGCGACCAAACGGACTGCTCAGCTCAACTGGTTCGGGTGCACGGACGAGATGAAACCCGGCAGGTAACGCGATGGAGGCCTGCACCGAGAGCTTCTCGAGCAACTGAAGCAGCAACGTCTTCTTGCGCTCCCCTCGATCCGCGTAGTGCCTCTCGAGATGCGCAGCCGAGAGAGACGCCGGCACCCGAAGTCCCGCACCATCGAGGCGACCGAGCGGCGCGTGCAGGCCGTAGCCGAGCGACGCAGGTCCACCCTGGGCGTTCTCGCCCTCGACGGAGAGCGTGTCGAGCGTCGCACCGGCGATCGCGCGGGCGAGCATCTGCTCGATCGCCTGCCGACGCGCCTGCCCATCGAGTTGCTCAAGCGCCTCGCGCAGCGCAGCCGCCTCGAATCCGTGAACTTCGTCGCGGGCCGTGCCGAGCGCCTCACCTGCGGCACTCAATTTGAGATCGAACGAAAGCAGCCGACCGTCGTCTCCATCGTGTGCATCGCTCGGCGTCTGCAGCAACTGCGCTGCCTCGCCAGGCTCGGGGAGGATGAGCGCCGGTTGTCCGCGCGCGAACGGCGGCAGCTGATCGATCGGCCCCAGGCGCCAGGAGGCATCGAGCCAGATCGGCGCGACGAGACCTGGCTGGGCATCGATGCGAAGAACGGCGAACGAGTAGAGATCACCGCGCGGGAACCGCACCGATTCAGCCATCGCGCCAAACGGCTTGACGAGCGCGAGATGGGAGCTCACGCCGGCAGACGCAAGTGCTGCCTTGATCACCAGCAGTCGATTGCCGCGACCGAGCGCGAGGACGAGCTGCGCGGGAAGCGCGAAGTCTGCTGCATTGATCCGACCGCGCACCGCGCCCGAAACCGCGGCGACGATCTTGTCGACCTTCTCTCGCACCGTCGCGCCAGACGCCCGCGACGCGAGCGCGTCGGTGGCCACGGTCGGCCGCGCCCGCATCAGCACCCAATCGGCGATCGAGCGCGCCACGGCTTCCGGCCGGGCGCCAAAACCAACCTGCACCCAGGGAGCGATCTCCTCTTCGCCGGGCTGGTTCGGCTCGGGATGCACCGGCGCGATCGAGCGCGCCGTATGCGAAAACCGCAGCCCCTCGCTGGTCGTTTCGATCGGCTGCACCGCTAGGTGATGCGCATCGACCTCGAGCGGAACCCCCTTCGCTCCATGCACCTCATAGGTGCTCTCCAGCATCGGCGTATCGTCATCAACGAAGTAGAACGCTCCCGGCGCCGAGCCCGGCAGCTCCGGACCTCGCGCGGCATAGCTGCGCAGATAGTCCGTCTCGATCAGATCGCCCGGCGCGAGTCCCGGCAGACTGTGCGCATCCTTCTCGGCGATCTGCTCTGGCTCGAGCACGCGCCCGTCCGGTTTGATCGTCCGCAGCTCGAGCAACTCCGCATCGGCTGGAATCTGGACCTCGCCGAACTTGGCGATGCCATTCTTGTCGAGCAGGCGCACCAGCGTGTGAACCCGCTCGATCGCGGTGCCATCGGCGGCAAACTCGACGCCGCCATAATCGAGCAGGCGCAGCGCGGCCGGGCGGGCGCTTGTCTCGCTCTCCGGAAAGGTCGAAGCGGCACGGTGCGCAAGCGCGAGCCCGTCGCGATCGGACCAGGCCATCAGCTTCTCTCCGCGTGCGAGCGCCACTTGATGACGCAGCTGCAGATCTCCGGGCAGTCGCGAGAGTGCCATCGTCCGCGCCTCGAGCGCTCCCTTCGCATCACCCGCAAGGTCGAGAAACGCAGCGATCTGGCGCCAGGGATCCGAAGCGCGCGGCGCGAGGTCGACTGCGTGGCGCAGCGTCTCGACCGCCTGTCCGATGTTCCCGCGCGCGGCCTGCAGCTCTGCCAATTGGGCGAGCCTCTGCGGCTGGGCGGGGCGTTGCGCGGCAAAGCGGGCAAGCAGCGCCTCGGCGGCCGGTAGATCGCCGCGCTCGCGAAGCATCATCGGGAGCGCCGGCCGCAAGTCGGGACATTCGACGAGCGCATCGGCCAGGCGCATCTGCTCGACCAGACTTCCCTCGCGGCGCGAGAGCTCCTGCGAGAGCCCGAGAGCATCGCAGCGGCCCCCGTCACGCTGGCGAGCCGCTTGCGCGCGTGTCCTCGCCAGCGCGGTATTGCCCTGCATCTCGAGCAGACGCGCACGCGCGACCAACAGGCGCGCCGGGAGAGGAGCGTCCTGCTCCAGCATCGCGCGCGCGCTGCGCTCTGCACGAGAGAGTGCCGCCGCGGCCTCATCCATCCGCTCCGCGTCGCGCTGCAACGCGCCCTGCGTGAGCGCCGCGCGCAACATCCGGGGATCCTTCTCAAGCGCGGCCGAGAGATCCGACAGCGCCTGCGCATGTCCGATGCGCTCGGGAACATCGGCGTCGCCAAGCACCTGCGCGACGCGCAGCGTGAGCGCTGGAGCTCCGCTTCCCGTCAGCGCGATCAGCCGCTCGATCGCGCCGCGCGCGGCATCGCGATCATCCTTGAGCGTCGCGCGCACAAGAAGGAAGGCCGCGACCACATCTTCGGGATTCTGCGACAGCCGCGCCTCGGCCGCTCCGCGCAACCCTCGGGCATCGACGAACGCAGGCGGTGGCACGCAGGCGATTCCGAGACGGCAAGGAGATGCGAGTCGCTGCCCAGCGAGGTGCTCGGGCGCGCTGGAGACGAGATCGCTTGCCGCGCCGTCGACGCGAGCGAGCGAGATGCGAAAGCGCGGCCCCTCGGCACGACTCCATCGCACGAGCAGCGCGTGTCTTCCCGGAGCGAGCCGAACAGACTGGGTCTGGGCGCGCGGCTCCTCGCGAGGCCAGGGCGAACGCGCGATCGCGACCATCCCGTCGAGCCGCGCCTCGAGCGCACCCGCGCCCTCGACCATGAGCAGGTAGTCGCCGCCTCGGGCCACGACCAACTCGCTTGCGCCATAGTAGAGATCACCTTCGCTCGGCTCGAGGTCGAGCCCGACATCTCCGTCGGGAAACTCGAGCGTGCGCTCCGCCGTGCTGCCAGCGGGCCCGCGCTCTGGTGCGCGCGAGAGCTGCGGTGAATCCAACACCGTGGGCTGATCGAGATCGAGCAAGCGCTCCGCCGCGAACGGTCCGGCGACACGCCAGCGCTGGACCGCTCCAGCCGCGGCCCAGAGCTCCGATTCCTGCGGAGCTGGAGACGAGCCGTTCCGACTGATCGCAACGTGCGCAGCCGCCTCCCGGATCAGGTGGGCCGCCCGACCTTCCACTCCGGCGTGAAGCCATTTTGCGATCTCGAGCACGACATCATCGACTGCGCGCGAGTCCCCCTCGAGAGCCAGAAGTCGCTCGGCAGCCAACTCTGCGATCGGACTCGAAGGCGCGGCGCGGAGGGCCTCCGCATAGCTGCCCGCGGCTGCCACCGACTGCAGCCGATCCTCAAGGATCTCCGCCGTGCCCGCGAGCGCCAGCGCTCTCTGCTCTTGAGCAGAGGCATCGTGCGCCATCTGTGCACGAGCGAAGCTCTTGAGCGCCGCATCAGGATCGGACGCGATCAAATACTCGAGAAAGCCCAGCGTGACTTGAGCCTCCGCGCTCTCTGGCGCCGCAGCAGCGTGCCGACGCGCATCGTCCAGCCGCCCCAGCGGACTCTCCGCGGCGACTGGCTTCTGCGCGACCTGCGCTGCGCGGCAGGAGAGCAGCGAACCGACAAGGGCAAGCACCGCGACAGAGCGGAGGTTGAAACGCGTGATCAGCGATGGCGCGCTCACGGCGAACCTCCCGGGTGCACGGATGGCGAGGGCGTCAGTTCGATCTTGCGCGCGAGCGCCTGATCGAGCTCCCCGAGCAGTGCACGATAGGCGGGGTACTCCGAAGGAGAGAGCGTCCCCCCGACGAGGAGAAGATCGAGCTGCGCCCGCAGCGTCGCTCCCTCGTTGACGAACGCGATCTCCCAGCGTCCTTGCGGTGACTCGCCGTGGGCATCGGTCGGCACCGTCGCCGCCCAGCCCACGGGCAGCGAAATCGAGACCAGCTGCCGGGCGCTCTCGGCCTCGGGGAGCTGAAGAGGAAGCTTGCGCTGCGAGAGCGGTGCGAGGGTCTCGACGAAACCGGCCCGCTGGCCGAACGGCGAGAAGCTCCGTGTCCCGCTGCCAGACGGCACGGCGAAGGCCGGCACTTTCGCGGCGAGCCGCACTTCGAAGGGATGCTCGAGCAGGTGAGGATCGGAGACGTCAACGCCGCCGATCTGGGCGCCCGGATATCCTGCGCGGGCGAGCAGCTCCGATGCGTGCGCCTGCCGCTCTACCGGAGATTCGAAGATCCGGCGCGCCCACGGTGTCGACGATCCCGCGCTGATCGTCTGCAGCGCAACCGTCGCCGATCCGTCGGGGTGAACCTCGATCCGCGAGCGCGTCTCGCTGGTGTTGTCTTGCGGCGAGGCATCTGGCGTGCGGAAGAATCGTGAACCCTCGTCGCCCGGCTCGACGATGAGGACGTCCGCCCCGCGATCGTCGCCGGGCAGCTCCTGGGAACCGTGGAACTCCGCGGTGCCGTCGAGGAAGAGATCGTACTGCGGCAAATAGAGAATCGCGTGGTTGAAGATCGCGAGCGATGCGGGCTCCTCGGGAAGGTTGCCCAGGCGTTTCATGCGCAGGAGCACCAGCCGCGAATCGATGCCCAGTGCCTCGAGCAGCGCGTGCATCAGCGACGCCTTGTCCTTGCAGTCACCGAATGCGCGCGTCAGGATCGTCTCGACGGGATAGGGCCGATACGAGTTGATCCCGAACTCAAGCGCCACGTAGCGCGTCTTCGAGAGAACGTAGTTGTAGACCGCGCGGATGCGCGCCCGCTCGTCTGCCGCCGGAACATCGGCGACCGCCTCGTTGGCCGCGCGGCGGATGTCCTCCGTGACGCGGAGCTGGTCCTTGATGAGCCCCCAGTAGAAGCGGCCCACGCTGTCCCAATCCTTGTAGGTCGAGACGTGAACCCAGGCGATGAGCTCGCTCGCACCTGGCGCACCTGGCTCGGGGGCGACGCGCGGGACATGGTGTGCTGAGAAGCGCAGCCGCGTACCGCCGTCGGGGAGTTTGTCTTCCGTGCGCGTCAGATTCGCGAGCGGCGCGGCTGCCGAATAGAAGATTTTTCCCGGCGGGCCGAGCAGCAGATAGTCCGAGTGGAGTCGCGGCGCACCGCCCTGCATCCACGCCAGATCACCGAAGTAGTCGGAGAAGTAGTTGCTGCCCGCGTCGTCGAGGCGGACCACCAACTCGAGCACGTCACCCGGCTGCAGCTGGGTGAACGAAACGATCTTCGCACGCACATCGTAATAGAGCCCGTACCAGGGCTCGGAGAGGTTTCGCTCCCCCTCGCTGCGGCTCTCGAGGACCTGTCCTCCGACGCGGAAGATGCGCGCCTGTTCGACGCGAATCTGCGTCCGCTCGGGCGAGAACTGGATCGCTTGCGTGCGGGACTGCTCGACTCCTCGCGGAGTCAGCGCCCGCAGGACAATCTGATGCGTGCGCGATGCGAGACCGTTTCCGTAGACCTTGACCACCGAAAGATCGGCGAGCACCTCGACATCCTCGGCCGAGGCCACGCCGCTGGTCTCGCGGGCGAGCGCGGCAGCATCGTAGAGATACGGTGCGGCGTACCTCTCCTCGGGCTTCACGGAGCGCACGAGTTCGCGCAGCGCAGGGTTCTGCGGACGCAACGTGAGCGCGCGCTCGAAGGTCGCGAGCGCCTGCTCGGTGCGACCGGCGCGCAGCTCGTGATGGCCGATCGACTCCGCGACATCGGGATCATCCGGCGAGAGCACGACCAGCTGCGTGTAGACACGATCAGCATCGTCGGTGCGGCCGTTCTGCGAGAGCAGTTCGGCAAGACGCACGCGCAGGGACACGAGTCCCGGCTCAAGCGCGATCGCCTGCGAGAGCAACGCCAAAGCACCTGCGAAATCTCCGCGGTCGAGACAGAGTCCCCAGAGCTCGGCGCGAGCATCGACGTCGTCGGCACGCAGAGCCAGCAGCCTGCGCAGCGCAGCCTGCGCCTCCTCGATGCGCCCCAGACGACGCAGCGATGAGGCCAGCGCGCGGAGCGCCCGCACATCATTCGGATTCGCCTGCGCAATCGAAAGGCGCGACGCATTCGCCTGCATGCCCAGACCGACCGCATCGAGCGCGCGCGTCTCGAGGAGCTGCGCGCGAGAAGCATGCGGCGCGATCTTGACCGCCCTCCGCGCAGCCTCGAGCGCCTTCCAGCCATCTCCACGCTCGAGACGAAAGGCGGCAAGACCTTCGAGAAGTTCGACATCATCGGGATGGGCTGCGAGGCCCTGCTCGAGCGCCTGGCGCCGCTTGTTCGCGTCGCGCTCCTCGAGCCGGGAGAGTCGTATTTCGATGCGCGGATCTCCGGGCGCGGCAGCAGAAGCACGCTCCTGGGCGTGCAGCGACAGCTCCTCGGTATCGTCGTCGGGTCGCCGCGTCGCGAGCAGGATCGCGAGATCCTCCTGGGCGCGCGCATCGTGGTCGTCCCGCGCAGCCCGTACGCGAAGTTCTTCGAGAGCATCGAGTGGCGTCGGCAACCGCGGAGATGCGCCATGTGCAGACAAGCCCTTCGCAGCGAGAGTCGGCGGTCCCATCGGGGTGAGCGGCGCGAAGGCCTTCGCCGCCAGAGCGGGAAGCGGCTCGTCCTTCTCTCCTGCGAGGCGCAGCCAGAAACCGACCCGACCGTTCGCGTGCGCGATTTTCAGCAGCAACGTGTTCTGTCCAGCGCGCAACCGCACCGCCACCGCCCGTTGATCGAAGCGTGCCGGGTGCTGGTTCTTATCCTCGAGAACCAGCTCACCGTTGACCCAGAGCTTGTTCGCGCCGCTCGTACCCAGGTGCAGCACCGCGCCCTGTGCGTGCGCTGCGGGAAGCACGCTCAAGGCATAGACGGTGACATCCTGCCGTGGCCAGATCGCACCATCGAGGTCGACGAAGCCAAGCGGCGCGACGTCGGGAAGTGCGCGCCAGGAGACCTCGTGCTGCTTTCCGCGCACTCGCGACGCCGGATCGAATCCACCACTTTCTGGCGCGTAGACAGCCGACAGCCCGCTGCGCCCATCGTTGTCGAATGGCCCGATCACCGACCAGGCGCGGATCGGCGCGAGACCGTCGACAAGAGAGCGCGCCTTCTGCTGCTGATCCTGCGCAGTCCAGAGCTGAGCACGAAGATGGACGGCGAGCGCGCGAACGTCCTGCCGCGCCTTCGGGCTGCTGGCCGCCTCGTCTAAAGCCAGCGCAATCGGCTGCAGATCGCCGTCCTGATCGCGCAACTCGGCGAGGCGGATCAGATCCGGCAGCGCCTCCGCGCGGTCGAGCTCCGCGTGCAGCCGCGCGGCAAGCTCGGGCACTTGCGACGCCTGCGCGCGCGCCGCCAGCGCGAGAACGCAGCCAAGCGCGAGCGCAGCGGAACGGATTTGCCAGACGGAAAGTGCCATTCGCAAAGGTCACTCCATCGCGTGAATGAAAAGCCTTCGCTTCTACTCCAGAAGCAAAATTGACGACGCGCCTACGGCGCCCGACTTAACGTCCGCACCTCGACCCGTCGCGCTCCAGCCGCATAGAGCGCGCGTGCCGCTTCTCCTGCCGTCGCGCCCGTGGTGAGCACGTCATCAATGAGACAGACCGAACGGCCCCGGATATTTCCCCGCGCGCGAAAGGCTCCCTGGACATTGCGTGCGCGCGCCAGCCGATCGCGCCCGACCTGCGGCGCTGTCGGGCGGCCGCGCTCCACCAGATGTTCGACGGGAAGAGAGAATCGTCGACCGGCCTCACGCGCCAGCAGCGCAGCTTGATCATAGCCGCGCTGGATCTGCCTTCGAGGATGCAACGGCACCGGAGAGAGGACCTCGGCACGCGGCCGTTCGACCGCTTCAAAGAGCACACCCAGAGGACGCGCCAGCTCCTCGCGCTTCTCGTACTTGAACGCGTGGATCGCCTCTGCCAGCGCGCCTCCGTGAAGAAAGGGCGCACGCGCGAGCACGAACGGCGGCGCCCGATCGCGACAGGCCCCGCAACGTCGCGGACGCGTCGCAGGGAGGAGTGCTTCATCAAGTGGTGCTCCGCAGACCGTGCAGCCCGCTGGAGCCGCGACCAACGACTCCGCGCACTGCGCGCAGAACGGCTCGGCGCCGAGAAGTTCACACGCGGCACAGCGCGCAGGAAAGATCAGCTCAAGGATTCGCGAGAGGACCGGGTGCATGCCCACGGACTTCGCAGAGCGCGTGCCAATCGCGCTTCTCTCTGCGCGACGGCGTGCCGGGGGTATCAAAATGAAACCCTCAGCGACTCAAAATGAGACCCTGCGGTCCAGAATGCGACCGCTCGTCGCGGCCGCGAGCGGCAGGCACGCAAGCGTTTCCTCGAGCAGTGTGCTGAAATGCGCGCGACGCTGGCGCACCCTTTGCTCAACTCCCCAAGTCCAGCTCGTCGAACCACTGGAGGTTCCGTCATCATGAAGCGCCTTGCTCTTGCGCTCCCGCTCATTGCGGCCGCCGTTGCTTGCCATTCTTCGCAGGACAAATCCGCCGCGACGAAGTCCCGCGCGGTCGGCATCGATCGCAAACTCGAGGCGCCGCCGCCTCCGCCGGATGTGCTCGCAACAGGCCCGGCCGCGGGCATGCCTGACGCCGCGCTGACCGTCATCGTCGCGCGCCCCAAGGGAGAGCTGGAAGGACTCAATCGCCCCTCGATCACGTTCAACAAGCCGGTCATCTCGCTGGCGACGCTCGATCAAGGCGACGCCGCGAACCCGGCGCGCGGGTTTCTCATCGAGCCGAAGCTTGCGGGAAGCTGGCACTGGCTCGGCAGCACGACCGTCGAGTTCGTGCCCGACGCGCAGCTTCCGTACAGCACCACATTCAAGGTCACGGTGCCGCAGGGGCTCGCTGCACTCGACGGCAGCAAGCTGGCAGCGCCCTATTCGTTCAGTTTCAATACCGTGACGCTGCATCTGCAGAGTTGCGAGACCCAGCCCGAGCCGGGGCTTGGCCAGTGGTCGACGCCGCAACAGCAGTTTGGCGTGACGCTCAACCAGCCGCTCGCCGATCCTGCGCACGCCTTCTTCTTCACCACCGAGAGCGGCGCGCACATCGACGCGAAGATTGTCCGCTCGGCCAATCTCGAGGAGGAACAGCGCGCGAAGGAAGCAGCGGAGACCGACCCCGCCAAGCGACGGCATGTCGAACGCGCGTCGACGGATGCGCTCAAGTTCAAGAACCAGCAGACCCGATACGAGATCCAGCCGGCCTCGGCGCTGCCTGCGGGCAAGCCGTTCTCGCTGGCTCTCGATGTTGCGGCACACGCGAGCCAGGGCCCGCTGCTCGCAAACGAGGGATGGGAAGGCAAGTTCTCCACCTACGGCGCGATGACCGTCACGCAGATCACGCGCTGCTGGGAAGGAGCGGAGCACTGCTCGCACGGCCCGATCTGGATCCACGTCACCAACCCGCTCGGCAAGGTCTCCGAGTTGCGCTCGCGACTCCACATCGAACCAGCGGTCACGCTCGACTGGGATGACCAGGACGAGGATCTTGGCGCGGAGCTCAGCGCGCAGCGAACGCAGGTGCGCATCCCGGCGAGGTGGAAGCCTGGGACGACCTACAAGATCTCAGTCGATGCCGGAGTCGTGGATCGATTCGGGCAGAAGGCGCCAGCGTTCCTGGGCGACATCTCTCTCGACGATCTCGAACCCTCGATGTTCATCGGACGAGACGTCGGACTGCTCGAGGCCTCTGGCGACGGCCAACTTCCTGCGCAGACCACCAATGTCGCGGCACTCAACGCCGACATCTGGCAACTGACTCCGGCGGAGTGGCTCGCATTGCGCACTTGCGGTGGCCCTGCCTGCAAATGGCCCGCGCGCAAGCCTGATGCATCGCCGCAAACGGCGCTGACCGATCCGAAGAATGAACCGCACCTCCACGGAATCGATCTTCGCGCGGCGTTCAAGGACGGACAGAAGACGGGGCTCGCGCTGGTGCGCGCATGGTCGCCCGGAACGGAATCAGAGAAGGAACCCAATCGCGTGCTGGTGCAGATCACGGATGTGATCGCGCACGCGAAGGTCGGCCTGACGAGCGGCGTGGTCTGGGTAACGTCAGCGCAGACAGGAATGCCGCGGCCGGGCGCGCAGGTGGTGGTGATTGGGCGCAACGGCGGGATCGTCGCGCAGGCCACAGCCGATCAGGACGGCCTCGCTTCGCTGCCACCGCTCGCGCAGCTCGATCCTCGGCCGGTCGACAAGCAGTGGGAGCAGCCGAGCATCCTCATTGCGGCGACGGACCAGGGCGATACGGGCGTCGTGACCACCGTCTGGAGCGACATCTCGCACGACGTCGAGAGCGCGGCCTTCGATGGCCTCTCTCCGTCGCCGGTGGGCGTTGTCTTCACGGACCGGGGGATCTATCGGCCCGGAGACACGGTGCACATCAAGGGTGTCCTGCGCAGGCGCGCGAACGCGTCTGCGACGGGACTGGCCACGCCCGCGGGCGCGACCGTCAACGTCGAAATGCGCGACCCCGATGGAAAGTCGATCCTGAAGAAGACGGTGAAGCTCAACAGATACGGAACCTTCTCATTCGACGCCGCGGTCCCGACCGAGGGTCGCCTCGGTAGCTACGACGTGGTCGCGGTGCAGCCGGGTGCGTCTGGCGGAGGAAGCTGGGTGGGCTCGTTCAACGTCGCCGAGTACCGAGCGCCCACATTCCGCGTCGATCTGCTCGCAGGCAAGAGCGCGATCCTCGCCGGCGATCCGCTCGGCGTGAGCATCTCCGCGCGCTACCTGTTTGGCGGCGCGATGAAGGGTGCGAAGGCCACCTGGAGCATCATGCGCACCAGCTCGGACTTCTCACCGCCGCGCTGCGAGGGCTTCTCGTTCGGCCGCCAGACCTGGGGCTACGATGAGAGCACGCCCGCGGGAGACAACGGCCTCTTCGCTTCGGGCGACGGAATCATCGACGGACAGGGCAACCTCTCCATCGAGGCAGGCAAGGCCGACGCGCCCGGGGATCGCCCGGCGAACTACACGATCGAAGCCGAAGTGCAGGACGTCTCGCGCCAGACCGTCGCTGGCCGCACCTCCGTGCTGTTGCACCCTGCAAAATTCTACGTGGGCATCGCCAGCCGAAGCCTCTTCAGCAAGGCCGGCGAGCCGATGTCGATCGGCGTGATCGCCGCTCAACCAGACGGGGCACGGCTTTCCGGCGTTCCCGTGCACGTTACTGCCCTGCTGCGTGCGTGGCACTCGGTGCGCAAGAAGGGCGTGGGCGGCGTCTACGAAAACATCTCCGAAGTCGTTGATGAGCCTGCGGGCAACTGCGACGTCAAGACCGGCGAGGCGAGCGCCCAGGCATCGAGTTGCTCCCTCACCTTGGCAAAGGCCGGCTTCTACACGCTGCGTGCCGAGGCAAAAGATGATCAAGGCCACCTCGCGCTCTCGAGCGTCGGAGCCTACGCGCTCGGCGCGGATTTCGCGGCCTGGGCGCGCGGCGATTCGCCGAAGGTCGAACTCGTCGCGGACAAGAGCGAGTACGCGGTCGGGGACATCGCGCACGTGCTCATCAAGTCGCCCTACGCGGAGTGCAACGCGCTCATCTCGACCGAACGCGAAGGCGTGATCGATCGGCGCATGCAGAAGCTGGTCGGCACAGCGACGAGCATCGACGTCCCGATCACAGAGGCGATGGTGCCCAACGTCTTCGTCGGCGTGGTGCTGCAGCGCAAGCGCGTTGAGCAAGGAGGCATCGAGCCGGGCGATGATCCTGGCCGTCCAGCGGTGAAGGCTGGAACACTCGAACTGTCGGTGGGCCGCGCGATCAAGCGACTGGCGGTCGAGATCAAGGTGCCGAAGGAGGAGTGGAGGCCTCGGCAGACGGTGCCGATCGATCTCTTGGTCAAGGACTCCTCGGGCCAGCCGCGCAAGGCCGAGATCACCGTCTATGCGGTCGACGAGGGCGTGCTGCGACTGACCGACTATCACGTGCCCGATCCGCTCAACGAGATGTTCCCGCGCCACACCCTCGGCGTCGCGCTCGGCGAGCCGTTGCTCGCGCTGGTGCGCCGCCAGAAGTTCAACGAGAAGGGCGAGATTCAGCCTGGCGGTGGCGGCGGCCGTGGCCCGAACGGGAACACGCGGAACAAGTTCGTGACCACGGCGCTCTGGACGACCGTGGAGACCGATGCGCAGGGACACGCGCAGGCAACTCTTGAGCTGCCTGACAACCTGACGACGTTCCGCATCCTCGCAGTTGCGCTCACGGATGCCGATCGCTTCGGCTCCGCCGAGAGCCACGTGCGCGTCTCCCTGCCGCTGCTGGTGCTGCCGGCGCTGCCTCGCTTCGCGCGCAGCGGCGATGCGTTCGAGGCCGGCGTGGTGGTCAACGCGAAGGGTCTGGGCGCGCCAGCGAGTGAAGTGAAGGTCTCGGCGGACCTGTCGGGTGCCGTCGCGCTCGCCAAGGATCAGCCTGCCGAACAGACCGTGACCATCGAGGAAGGCGTTGCGCGCGAAGTCCGGTTCAAGCTCGTCGCCACCGGAAACGGGTTGGCGAAGCTCACGTTCCACGCGTCTGCCGCAGGCGCGCCCGGCGCGGGCGGACCGTTCAGCGACGGCGTCGAGCAGCAGATCCCGGTGCAGCTGCCGACCGATCTCGAGGCAGTCGCGGTGTACGGCGAAACGGCGCAGAAGAGCGTCGAGGGTCTGCTCTCGCCCGAGGGTGTCCGCCCCGGTGCCGGTGGACTGAAGCTCACGCTCAGCTCAAGCGCACTCGGAGGCCTCGCGGATGGGATGCAGCAGCTCGTTCAATATCCCTACGGCTGTGTCGAGCAGCTCTCCTCGAAGCTGATTCCGTTCATCGCGGTTCGTGAAGTGTCGCGCGTCTTCGGCGTCGATCCGGGCCAGAACGTCAGCTCCTCGCAGGCGGCCGACGCGATGAACCGGATGATGAGCTGGATCACCGAGCGCGACGATGCACCGACGGCAAGCGATCCCGACAAGGTTGTCGTCGAGACGATCCACAAGATCCAGGATCTGCAGCTCCCATCCGGTGGCTTCCGCTACTGGCCATCGGAGACCTGTGCGTCGGCCTGGCCGTCGATCTACGCAACGCTCGCGCTCAGCCGCGCCAAGCAGTCCGGCTACGCGGTCGACGCGGCGGTACTGACGAACGCGAAGAAGTTCCTCGCGCAGAAGGCGGCCGGGACGGCGTCGTGCCCTTACGAGCTGGTCGGGCCGGAGACGCGTGCGTTCGCGCTTCAGGTGCTCGCGCGAATGGGCGCACCGCTGCCCGCCTATTACGACGAGCTCTACGCGGAGAAGGACAAGCTGCCCCTCTTCGGCAAGGCGCTGCTCGCGGACGCGATCGCCGTTGGCAAGGGCAAGCGACCGCGGGCCGAGGCGCTGCTGCAGGACATCCTCGATCACGCGCAAGAGACACCGGGCGAAGTTCATTTCGCGGAGACCGATGCAAACAGCTACGCCCCGCTTTTCTCGAGCGACGTGCGCACCACCGGGATGGCGCTGCAGACGCTCGTCGATCTGCAGCCAGGCCATCCGTTCATCAGCAAGATCGCCCGCTACTTCGCCTCGGTGCGGCGCGGGACAGGCAGCTTCCGAAACACGCAGGAAGCGGCCTACGCGCTGATGGGCCTCACTGAAGTCGTGCGCGTGCGCGAGCGGACCCCGCCAGACTTCACCGCGAAAGTCTCTCTCGCGGGCAAGGAGCTGGTGTCGCAACAGTTCAAGGGCCGCTCCCTCGAATTGGTGACCCGGAACGTGCCGATCGACGAGGTGATCGCGGCAGCGAAACAAGGAGGCAAGACGGGCGCACCGTTCATCTTCACTGTCGACGGGCAGGGTCTGCTCCAGTACAGCGCGCTGCTTCGGTACGCCCCCGCAGCGATGCCGATGAAGCCACGCGACGAGGGGATGTTCGTGCAGCGCTGGATTGAGCCGTACGACTCCGATGGCAAGGCGGCGACCGAGTTCCAGGCTGGAGAGCTGGTGCGCGTGCGCGTGCGCGTGGCAACGCGAATGGAGCGCCACTACGTCGCTGTCGACGTGCCTCTCCCGGCCGGTCTCGAGGCGGTCGACCTGCAGCTCGCCACCAGCGCGCACCAGCCGACCGCGCAGCACCAGGAGCGCAACGAGGGCGAAGGCGAAGAGGGCTTCGACGACAACGGAACCGACGGCCAGGCGGGTGGTGACTCGGGTGGCGCTGATGACTTCGACGCGACGGGCTGGTTCTACAGTCCGTTCGTCTGGAGCGAGAAGCGCGACGACCGCGCCGTCTACTTCGCCGACGTTCTGCCTGCGGGCGTCCACGTCCAGTCGTTTGTGGCGCGCGCGACCACACCAGGAAAGTTCCTCCTCAAGCCGGCCAAGGCGGAAGAGATGTACACGCCGGAGGTGTTCGGTCGCAGCGAGGGCGGAACGATCACGATCGTGGCGCAGAAGCCGCTCGCACAGAAGTAATCGAGGCAGCCGTGGAGCCGATGAGCGCTGACGGATCGGCTCCACGCAGCGGCCCGCGCGGTACAATCCGCGTTCGAGCGATCACGCGAAAAGCCTTGCTGGGTGCGGCTCTGCTCGCGTTCGGTCTGATGCTCGCGATCCCTCTCTCGCGCGAGCGGCTGGAGCTCGCCCGCGCCACCTCGTTGCGAATCGAAGCGCGCGACGGGACGCTCTTGCGCGAGTTGGTGGCGCGAGAGGGAGAAGGGCACGCGGCTCCTGCCCGCCTCGACGAACTACCCGCACACGTCTGGCAAGCGTTCATCGCGGCCGAGGATGGACGCTTCTTTTCTCATCCGGGGATCGACCCGCTGGCGATCGCGCGAGCAGCGAGCGTCGACCTGCGGCGACGGCGATTCGCGCAAGGTGGCTCGGGCATCGCGCAGCAACTTTCGCGAATGCTCGAGCCACGGCCACGCACACTCGTCGGCAAGGCGGGCGAGGCTCTCTTCGCGCTCAGGCTCGTGCGCACTCTCGGGCGGAGAGAGGTTCTCGAGCAGTACCTCTCGCGCGTCCCGCTCGGAAACGACGTGCGCGGCGTCGAGGCGGCGGCGCGCCTCTACTTCGACAAGCCCGCGCGCGCCCTCACTGCGCGGCAGGCCGCTCTGCTCGCGGCGATCCCGCGCGGACCGACAGCCTTCGATCCACTCCGGCATCTCGCAAAAGCAGAGGAGGCCGCGGCTCGCGTCCTCGCCGCGATGCAGACGCGGGGGTTTCTCACATCGGCCGAGTCCACAGCGGCGCGCGAGGCTCCGCTCGATCTGGCGGCCGAGCGCTTCGAGGCCGCCTTCGAGGCGCCTCATTTCGTCGAGGCAGTCGCGCGCCACCACGCGCCAGCAGAGGCCGTCGCGATCCGCACGACGCTCGACATCGAGCTCCAGCGAAAGCTCGAGATCGCTGCGCGAGAGGAGATCGGTGCACTCGAGGAAAAGCGCGCGACGGCCGCAGCGGTGATCATCATCGACAACCTGAGCGGCGAGGTGCTCGCGTACGTCGGCTCGCCTGATTGGTTCGATGAGGATGCGCAAGGCCGCATGGATGGCGTGCGCACGCATCGGCAGCCGGGCTCGTCGCTCAAGCCGTTCGCCTACGGCGCCGCGATTGATCGAGGCCTGATGACTGCAGCGACGCTCCTGCCCGACGTCGAAAGCCACTTTTCGACACCGGGCGGCGACTACGTGCCGAAGAACTACGACCGGCGCGCCCATGGACCTGTGCGCGCACGCGTCGCGCTGGCCTCGTCGTACAACGTGCCGGCCGTGCGCGTGGCGGAGAAACTTGGCGCGCCGGAGCTGCTCACGGTGCTGCACTCCGCCGGATTCGATTCGCTGACGCTCGATGCCGACCACTACGGACTCGGTCTCGTGCTCGGCGACGGCGAGGTCTCGCTCGAAGAGCTCGCGCGAGCTTATGCGGGGCTTGCGCGCGGAGGTGTCGCAATCCCTGAACTGACATATCTGCGGACGGCGCTGGGCGCGGACGGGAGCACGCTTCCTCTCCCAGCGCAGATTCCGGGAAAGCGCTTCCTGCGCAAAGAGGCCGCCGCCATCATCGCCGACATCCTCTCTGACGCAGGCGCCCGCGCACCGTCGTTCGGCCTCGACAACGCGCTGCGCTTTCCCTTTCCCGTCGCCGCCAAGACCGGCACCTCGCGCGCCTTCACCGACAACTGGACGGCCGGCTTCACGCGCGAGCGCACCGTCGCGGTCTGGGTGGGAAACATGAGCGGCGCGACCATGCATCACGTCAGCGGCATCACGGGCGCCGGTCCTCTCTTCCAGCGCGCGATGACTCTGGCGATGGAGGGCGTCGCGAATCCACAGCCGCTGGCACGGGGAGTTGCTCTCGAGGAGAGGACCATCTGCGCACTCTCGGGCGAGCTCGCGGGCCCGCACTGCGCGTCGACTGCGCAGGAGAAGTTCATTCCCGGAAGCGTGCCGAAGCGGCTCTGCGCGATGCACACGGAGGCTGGCGTCGATCTCGGCGCGCACTACTACGACTGGGCTGCGCACGAGGGGATCGCGACGCTCTCGACCTCCGAGACGGGCGGCACGCGCGCGGCTCTCGCGTTCCCGTCCGACGGCGACGAGTTCCTCCGCGATCGCGATCTCCCCGACGAAGATCAGACGATCCCCGTGCGCGCACTCGCGCCCCGAGGAGGCGGGATGCTCGAATTGCAGCTCGACGACGGCCCGCGCACGCTTCTCGCCGCGCCGTACTCGACGCGGATTCCGGCGCAGCACGGGACGCATCGATTGAAGATTTTCCGTCGGGGAACTTCGTCACCAGACGCGCAGACCGACTTCATCGTGCGCGGCTGAACCTGCACAGAAACAGAGACGAGAGATGCTTCACATCAAGGCCACTGCTGTTCGATTTACCGAGGCGGAGGCGTACCCAGGCTGGGTCGAGTGCCGATTCCTCGACGCCTTCGGGAAGGAGTGGATCTTCGAAGAAAAATGCCCGTACGTCGCTGAGCAGATTTTTCCAGGGGCGCAGTTTCCGCAGGATGCCGCGATCCCGTGTGAACAGACGGACGAGCACAAAGACGCCGAGGGCCGTTCGCTCGTGACGGTCACAACCCTGCGCCCCATTTGGATCGAGGCGATCACTGGCGAGTCGGTCTTCGTCGTCCTGCGCGAGCAGCTGATCGACAGCTGAGTCTCTCCCAGAGCGGTCGCGCGCGATCGCGGGGCTACTTGTGGTACGGCGCGCCCCGCAAGATCTCGAACGCGCGATAGACCTGCTCGAGCACGACGAGGCGCGCGAGACGATGGGGGAGCGTCAGGCGCGAGAGGCTCCAGGAGAAGCGCGACGACGCGCGCACCTCGTCAGAGAGCCCTTCGTCGCCGCCGATGCAGAGCGAGAGATTCATCGCGCTGTCACGCAGCCGGCCGATGCGCGCGGCCAGCTCTTCGCTCGAGAGCTCCTTGCCGCGCAGATCGAGCGACCAGATTTCGACGGCCTCTTTTCCGCGCGAGGCGGCATCGAGGATCGATTTTCCCTCGCGCGTCGCGGCCTGCGGACCCGTCTCCGCACGCAGTTCCGAGAGTTCGAGCGTGCAATTGCGCTTGAGCCGCTCGGCGTACTCGGCGACCCCCTGCGCGGTGAAGTCGCGATCGCGGCCCACCGAGACAACTCGCACGCGCATCGTCCGCTCCCTTGAAACGCAAAGGGCCGCACTGTGCGCGCGGCCCCCTGCAGAATCTCAAACGTCCCGCGATCGCAGCTCGACTACTTCTTCGCCGCCGGCTTCTTCGCGGCAGGCTTCTTCGCAGCACTCTTTGCGGCGACGCTCTTCGTCGCGGCCGGCTTCTTCGCGGCGGGTGCCTTGGCGGCCTTCTTCGCAGGAGCCTTCTTCGCCGCCTTCTTCGCCGGCGCCGGGACATCCTCTTCATCGAGCTCGTCGAGCTCATCCATCTCGTCCGACGAATCTTCAGTCGACGACTGGGCGCTCACCGGAGCTGCGGCCGTGGCCGGCGCGGCCTGAGCAGGCACCGCGGGAGGCGGCGGAGCAGGATGGACGCGCTTCTGCGGCGCATCGGCCCAGAGACCCTCGAGGTCATAGTGGCCGCGCTCCTCGACGTGAAACACGTGGACGATCAGATCGCCGAAGTCGAGCAGCACCCAGCGTCCGCCGCTGTGCCCTTCGCTGCCGACGAGCTTCTGGCCCGCGTCCTTGAGCGTCTTCTCGACCTCGCCGGCGATCGCGTCGAGCTGCCGATCACTCTGGCCCGAGACGACGACGAGGAAGTCAGCGTAGCTGCCGCGATCGCGCAGATCGATGATCCGCACGTCCTCGCCCTTCTTCTCGAGCGCGGCCTGCGCCGCCTTCTCGGCGATCTGCTCGGCCTCGGTGTGCTCGCTGCGGCTCGCCGCGCGAACGGCTGCCCGCGCCGCATCATCGGGCGTGCGCTGTCTCATGCGGGCGAGCAGGATCTCATCGACTTTCTTCGGGCGCATCTGGTTGTCCTTGCCTGGGCGCGGTTCGACTATCGGCGCGCCTGTCCGTCGCCTCGTACCACGAAGCGGGTGCAGGTGAGTTCGCGGGCGCCCATCGGGCCGTACGCGTGGAGCTTGCTGGTGCTGATGCCGATCTCCGCGCCGAGGCCGAGTTCGCCTCCGTCGTTGAAGCGCGTGGACGCGTTGACGACGGCGCAACTGGCGTCAACGCGCCGGACGAATTCCTCTGCGAGCCTGGCGTCGCGCGTGCAGATCGCCTCGGTGTGCCGGCTGCCGAAGCGCGCGATGTGTTCGAGCGCACCTTCAACTCCGTCGACGATCGAGACGAGCATCTTCAATTCGGAAAACTCGCAGCCGTAATCGCTCTCGACAGCGCCCAGTGCGGCCTTGCGCTCGCGGCCGGTCGGCACACCCGCGCGCGCCAGAAGCGATTCGAGCTGCGCCGCTTCGTCGCTCCCGATCGGAGTGGCGAGCGCAGCCTGCACGATCGGCAACGCGCGCGCATCGCACCGCAGCTCGACTCCGGCGACGAACAGTGCCCGCGCGATCCGCGGCAGTTGCGCATTCATCACCGACGCGTCGACGAGCAGCGCCTCGAGCGCATTGCAGACCGACGGCCGCTGCGCCTTCCCATTCACCGCGAGAAGCTCAGCGACATTCACGTCGGCATCGGACGCGACGTAGAGGTGGCAGACGCCTTGGTAATGCTTGATCACGGGGATGCGGCTCTTCTCCGCGATCAGCTTGATCAGCGACGGCCCGCCGCGCGGAATGCAGAGATCGATGCGATCCTCGAGCGAGAGCAGCACGTCGAGCAGCGCGCGATCCGGCTCGATGAGCTGCACGGCCGTGCGCGGCAGACCCGCCGCCGAGAGCGCCTCCTGCGCGGCCTCGATGAGCACGGAGTTGGTGCGAAACGCCTCCTTGCCTCCTCGGAGAAGCGCCGCGTTGCCCGCGCGCAGACAGAGCGCAGCCGCGTCCGCGGTCACGTTCGGACGCGCCTCGTAGATCATCAGGATCGAGCCAAGAGGAGCGCGCACGCGCTGAATCGAAAGCCCATTGGGACGCGTTCGCGATTCCGTCACTTCGCCGACCGGATCGACCTGCGCCGCCACTTCGCGCAGCGCGCCCACGAGCTGGCCGATCCGCTTCGCGTCGAGCGTCAGCCGATCGATCCAGGAAGCGCTCTGGCCCGCACTGCGCGCGGCCGCGACGTCCTCCGCATTGGCCGCGAGCACGCGTGCGCGAAACGCTGGCGCATCGATCTGGGAGGCCAATTCCTCGATCGCCCGCGTGCGTTGGGCGCTCGTCGCTGCGGCGACCAGACGCGAAGCCTCGCGGGCCGAGTCGGCCAGCGAGATCGCGCGCGCGTAGGCTGGGTCTGTGTTTGCGCTCATCCCATCACCACCAGATCGTCGCGATGCACGACGCAGTCGAGCAGCCGATACCCGAGCTGCGGTTCGATCTGCTCGCTCTTGAGACCACGGATCTTGCGCAGCTCATCCGCGCCGTAGACGGCCAGACCGCGCGCGAACGGCTTCTCACCGACGAGAGCGATCTCGATCAGATCGCCCGCGGAGAAATTTCCCACCACGTCCTTCACGCCGCTCGGCAGCAGGCTCTTCTTGCGCTCGAGCAGCGCCGCCTTCGCGCCCGCGTCGACTTGAAGTTCACCGCGCGCTTTCAGGTCGAGCATCCACCGCTGCCGCAGCCGCTTGCGCTCGCCCTGCGCAAGCACCAGCGTGCCGACATCCTCGCCAGCGAAGAGCCGCGCAAGCTCGCCCGGCGCGCCCGAGATGATCGCGCACGGCACGCCAGCTTCGGTCGCGCGCCGCGCCGCGCGCAGCTTGGAGATCATGCCTCCCGTGCCGACGCTGGAGGTCTCGTCACCTGCGAGCGCCTCGACCGCGGGCGTGACCTTCTCGATCAACGAGATGCGCGTCGCCGAGGGATCGCGCCGCGGATCGGCCGTGAAGACGCCGCCCGCATCGGTGAGGATCACCAGCAGATCGGCCTCGCAGATGTCGACGACCATGGCGGCGAGCGCGTCGTTGTCGCCGAACTTGATCTCCTCGACCGAGACGGTGTCGTTCTCGTTGATCACCGGCACCACGCCGCGCTCGAGCAGCGCACCGAGCGCGCGCCGCGCATTCAGATAGCGGCCGCGATGCGCAACGTCCGCGTGCGTGAGCAGCACCTGCGCGCTGATCAGATTCCGCTCGGCGAACGCATCATCGTAGAGGCGCATCAGGCGGCTCTGCCCCGCGGCGGCCGCGGCCTGCTTGAGCGCCATCTCCTTCGGACGGCCGGGAAGTCCGAGCCGCTGCACGCCGAGCGCGACCGCGCCGCTCGTCACGACGGTGGGAAATCGCCGCTGCGCTGGAGCACCCTGTGCACGGGCGAGCGCAGCAACCTCGTCGCAGAGCGCCGTCACGCGCGTCTGGAACTGCCGCAAAGCCGCGTCTGGAGCGGCCGCGCTGCTCTTCTTGATCTCGCCAGCGAGCACGGCCGAGCCGACCTTGATGACGGGGCGCTTGCACCGCGCGAGCTGCTCTCGAGGAGAAATCACGCCGCGCTTGTAGCGGGCCGCGGCCGGTTTCGTCGAGTCCGGGGAGCGGGGCGCCAGTGAAATCGTGGTAGGCCCGCCCGCAGATGAAAGACGATCTGTTCGGAAACACCGAGGGGCTCAAGGCCAACCAGAGCAAGCGGCTGCTCGCGACGTATCGGCGCCGCGTGCACCAGAGCGAGCTCTGCTCCGCGGAACTTGCGCGCCACCTCACCGAGGTCTCCCGCGAGCTCGGGCGGCAGATCGGCGTGCTGATCAACCGGCGCGGCGAGATCGAGAATGTCGTGGTCGGCGATGCGCACCAGCTGGTGCTGCCGGACATCGGGCGCGCGCGCGCAGGATCGTCGCGTCTGCGCGGCGTGCGGCTGGTGCACACGCACCTCAAGGACGAGCCGCTCACGCGAGACGACCTGACGGATCTTGTGCTGCTGCGCCTCGACGCGGTGGTCGCGATCGTCGCGCGCGAGGACGGCCTGCCGGGTCGCGTGCACGTCGGCACGCTCGTGCCGTTCGACAAGACGAAGCCGGGGAGCGATCTCTCGCGCCAGGAGACGTTCGAGAGCGTCCACGCGCTCGACAATGAATTCGAATCGCACATCTCCGCGCTCGAGCAGGAGATGGCCCGCGCGACGCCGACTCGCGCGGTTGGCTCGGAGGGGCGCGCGATCCTCTGCGGTGTCTACTCGGGTGGCAATCTCGCGGGCGCCGAAGCGTCGATGACCGAGCTGAAAGAGCTCTGCCGCACGGCGGGCGTCGAGGTGGTCGACACCGTGCTGCAGGGGCGCCACCAGGTCGATCCGCGCACGCTCGTCGGCAAGGGGAAACTTCAAGATATCCTCGTGCGCTCGATGGCTCTGGCAGCGGATCTGCTCGTCTTCGATCGCGATCTGCAACCGTCGCAGGCGCGCCACATCGGAGATGTCACCAGCTTGCGAATTCTCGATCGCACGCAGCTCATCCTCGACATCTTCGCGAGGCGGGCGCAGAGCGCCGACGGCAAACTTCAAGTCGAGCTCGCGCAGCAGAAGTATCGGCTGCCGCGCCTGGTGGGTGCGGGCGAGGCGCTTTCTCGCTTGGCGGGCGGCATCGGCGGGCGCGGTCCGGGCGAGACGAAGCTCGAGATGGATCGCCGGCGCGCGCGCGATCGGATCACCTGGCTCGAGGAGCGGATCGATCGGCTCTCGACCGATCGCGAAGTGCGCCGGCGCCAGCGGCGGCGGGCGGACGTGCCGCAGATCTCGATCGTCGGCTACACGAATGCAGGCAAGAGCACACTGCTCAACGCACTCACCGAATCCGACACGCTCGTCGAGGACAAGCTCTTCGCGACGCTCGATCCGACCAGCCGTCGGCTGCGCTTCCCGCACCAGCGCGAGGTCGTGCTGACCGATACGGTCGGGTTCATCCGCGATCTGCCGAAGGATCTGGTGACCGCGTTTCGCGCCACTCTCGAGGAGCTCGAGGACGCCGATCTGCTCCTCCACGTCGTCGACGCGAGCGACCCGCGCGCGCAGCAGCAGATCGATTCGGTCGAGAAGATCCTCGCCACGCTGCCACTCGAGAAGACGCCCCGTCTGTTCGTCTTCAACAAGATGGATCGCGCGCCCGCGGCCGCGCAGCTCGCCCACGAGAAGAACGGCGTCGCCATCTCGGCGTCGACGCGGCAGGGCTTCACCGAGCTGCTCGAGCGCGCGGAGCAGGTGCTCTGGCGCGAAGGAAAAGTGCAGGCACCGGGCGCGGACGAGGCCGGTCCAGCGTTTCTCGGCGTGCGGAACAATTAGTTTGTACTCAAAGCATCTGTTGGATCGCGTTTCTTGACTTTGCGGCGCGCGGGAATCTACTGGGCGCCGTTATGACGTTCATCGGACATGCGCTCGTGCGCCTCTCTGTCGCGACCGTGGGGCTTGCTCCGCGCGCAAAGAAGCCCGACGAGGCCGACGACGAAGGACCGCTCGCGCTCTGGCACTGGATCGAAGATCACGGCGACGTCGTCTTCCCGCTCATCGGTCTCATCATCTTCGTGCTGGTGGTGATCGCGGTGCGGCGCGCGATGGTGAGCCAGGAGCAGGAGATCAAATCGCGACGCGGCCAGATGGACACCATCGTCCGGCTGATGCGCGCCAAGCTCTCGCTGACGGCCGATCAGACCGCGACCGAGCTGGGCATCAATCGCTACCAGGCCTCGACGCTGCTCGATGAGCTCGTCAAGGAGGGCGCGCTGGTGCAGGGGCGGCTTCCCGGCGGCGTCGTCAACTACCGCCTCAAGGGCCTCTAGACCGCACTGGGCGCGGCCTTGCGCGATTCGCACTCAGTGTGCGCGCGCATGCTCGATGCAGTACTCGGTCGCCTTGCCGCCGCACTTCTCCACGCAGTCGCAGATGCGGAACTCCATGCGCGGATCGTCCTTCTCGCTCTTGCCGCAGAGCGCGCAGACGCGGATGCGCACGGGCATGGCAGCCGCGGTACGGAACTGCGTGCGAGCCCGACCGCGCGAAGAGATGCGCGCCTTTCCCTGCAAGCGTGAGCGCAACGCCTCGCCGCAGAAGAGCAGCAGCGTGCCGACCGCGACGGCGATGCCCGCGCGCGCGGGCCAGTCTCCCGAGATGAACTGCCAGACGAGAAACGCGGCGGTGAGCAGACCGATCCAGCGCATGCGGACCGGGAGCACGAAGTAGATGAGGATCTCGTAGTCGGGAAACTCGATCGCGAACGCGAGGAGGAGCGCCTGGTCGATGAAGAAGTTCGTCACCGGCCCGACGAGCAGCGCGCTCGCGATGGTGCCGATCGCGGCGAGGAAATAGAAGGCGTCGAAGCGGAACGTGCCCCACTGCTGCTCGAGCGAATTTCCGATCGTGTAGAGGAAGAGCAGGCCCATCAAGGTCCAGATCGGTCCGAGCATTCCGCCCGAGATGCTCCACGGCATGAAGAGGAACGTGACGAGGCGCCAGACCTCGCCGCTCTTGATCGCGTTGCCGTCGAGGACGAACGCTTCGGTCAACTCGGGGCGCGTGAGGCAGATGAAGTAGACGATCGCGGAGAGGCCGACGAGCCACCAGATGATGTGCGCGGGGGCATAGCGACCGAATCGGCGCTCGAGCGTGGAGAGCAGGCGTTCCATGGGGCGCACGTTGTAACAGAGCGGCGCGGTGCAGTGGCGAAACGGCGCGGTGCACGACGACGAGATGTGATCTAGATCGGCGCATGACCGATTCGACCGAGACCACTGCGGCGCCGCTCACGCACGCTGGACGCCGCGCGCCCGAGCCGCTCGATCCGCGCACCGCAGAGGTCTTCCACGCCAGCGTGAGCGATCCGCTCGCGCGCTTCACGGGGCTGCTCGAGCTCGCGCGCGCAAATCCGCACACGAGAGAACCGACCGCGATGTCGCTCTCGACGGTGGACGCGGATGGCCAGCCCTCGTCGCGGATCGTGCTGCTCAAGCAACTCGACGCGCGCGGCTTCGTCTTCTTCACGAATCTCCACTCGCGCAAAGGGCGCGCGATCGCCGCGAACTCGAGAGTGGCGCTGCTCTTCCACTGGCAGGCGCTCGAGGTGCAGGTGCGCATCGAGGGGCCGGCCGTGCTGGTGCAGGACGCCGAGGCCGACGACTACTTCGCGCACCGGCCGCGGCAGAGCCAGCTCGGCGCGTGGGCCTCGGAGCAGAGCGAGGAGCTTGCGTCGCGCGAGGAGCTGATCGCGCGCTTCAAGAAGCTCGACGAGAAGTTCGCAAATCAGCCCGTGGCGCGGCCGCCGCACTGGTCGGGCTTCTACGTCGCGCCGCGCACGATCGAATTCTGGCGGAATCAGGAGAGCCGGCTGCACGAGCGCGAGCGCTACAGCCGCGCGGACGAGCGCACGCCGTGGGCGCACGCGCTGCTCAATCCGTGAGGATTCAGATAGTCTCACGCGCATGCCAAATACGAATTCGCGCACGCATTCCGTTCTTGCGGCTCTGCTCCTCTGCACCGCCTTCGCGGCCCGCGCAGAGACGCTTCATTACGGACCTGAGGTGGTCACCCTCCACGGGACGTTGGAGAAGAAGACCTTCTACGGCGCGCCGGGCTTTGGCGAAGACCCGAAGCACGATGCCGTCGAGCCGCGCTACATCCTGAAGCTCGACGCCCCGGTTGACGTCGTCGCGACCGCCGCCCAGCAGAAGGAAGGGATCGAGGTTGCGGAGATGGCGATCACGGAGATCACCGTGAATGAAGCAGATCTCGACGCGCAGGTCGGCAAGCACGCGCAGTTTCGCGGGATGCTGAGCCACGCGATCAACGGGCACCACCACACGAAGATTCTCCTCGACCCGATCAAGACCGGAAAGTGATCGGCGGCCCGCCGCGAGGCGCTACTTCGCCTTCGGCCCCGTCATCTCCTCCGGCTTCACCCACGCGTCGAACTGCTCGCTCGTGACGTAGCCGAGCTCGAGCGCCGAGGCCTTCAAGGTCGTGCCGTCCTTGTGCGCCTTCTTCGCGATCTTCGCCGCCTTGTCGTAGCCGATGTGCGGGTTGAGCGCGGTGACGAGCATGAGCGACTCGTGCAGCAGCTTGTCGAGGCGCGCGCGATCCGGCTCGATGCCGCGCGCGCAGTGCTCCTCGAACGAGAGCATCCCGTCGGCGAGCAGGCGCGTCGACATGAGGAAGTTGTGCGCGATGAGCGGCTTGAAGACGTTGAGCTCGAAGTTCCCGCTCGCGCCGCCGAAGTTCACCGCGACGTCGTTGCCGAAGACCTGCGCGCAGAGCATCGTCAGCGCTTCGCTCTGCGTCGGGTTCACCTTGCCCGGCATGATCGACGAGCCCGGCTCGTTCTCGGGAATGCGCAATTCTCCGATGCCGCAGCGCGGGCCCGACGCGAGCCAGCGCACGTCGTTGGCGATCTTCATCAGGCCAGCCGCAAGCGTCTTGAGCGCGCCGTGCGCGAAGACGAGCGCATCGTGCGCGGCGAGCGACTCGAACTTGTTCGGCGCCGTCACGAACGCGTGCTTGGCAACCTTCGTGATCTCCGCCGCGACGCGCACGGCGAACTCAGGATGCGCGTTCAAACCCGTGCCCACCGCGGTCCCGCCGAGCGCCAGCTCGCGCAGATGCGGCAGCGCCGAGTCGACGTGCTTCTTCGCCCAGTCGAGCTGCGCGACGTAGCCGGAGAACTCCTGGCCGAGCGTGAGCGGAGTCGCATCCTGAAGATGCGTGCGGCCGATCTTCACGATGCTGGCGAACTCGGCGCTCTTCTTCGCCAACGTCTCGCGGAGCACGCCCAGCGCGGGAATGAGATGCGCCTCGACCGCCGCCACCGCGGCCACGCTCATCGCGGTCGGGTAGACGTCGTTCGACGACTGCCCCTTGTTCACGTCGTCGTTGGGATGCACGAGCCGCTCTTCGCCGCGCAGGCCGCCGAGAATCTCCGACGCGCGATTGGCGAGCACCTCGTTCATGTTCATGTTGGTCTGCGTGCCCGAGCCGGTCTGCCAGACCGCGAGCGGAAACTCGCCATCGTGCTTCCCTTCGATCACTTCGTCAGCGGCCGCGATGATCGCGTTGGCCTTCTTCTCGTCGAGAACTTTCAGGTCGCAGTTCACCTGCGCCGCGGCCCGCTTGACCTGCGCGAGCGCCTTCACGAGCGCGGGCGGCATCTTCTCGGTGGAGATCTTGAAGTTCTGCAGAGAGCGCTGCGTCTGCGCGCCCCAGAGCTTCTCCGCGGGAACTTCGATGGGACCGAACGTATCCTTCTCGATGCGCGTCGCCATGGTGATCTCCTCGAAAGTTGCGCGCGTGATAGCGCGGCGGTCGCGCCACGACAAGGCGACGCGGCGACGCAGGCCGAGACTTTTGCGCTGATTGCGGTGCGATTCTTGACGGCTCGCGCACTCGACTTACTGTCGCCACATGCAATGCGTTCGTTGTTCGCAGCCGCTGACTCCTCGCGCAGATCGTTGCCTGCGCTGTTTCGCGCTCAATCCGCAGAACCGTCCCGAGCCGATCGTCGCGAAGACAGCGCCAGTCGTGCGCGCGCCGATCGTCGAGCAGCCCATCGCGCTCTCGATCGAATCAGATCCGCCGCAGCTCTCCGCTGCGCTCGGCGCGCTCTCGATCCATTCCGAGCCGCCGCTGATCTCGCCGAAGGCTTGCGACACCGACCCGCAGTTCGGCCTCACCATCGACGCGCTCGCGCAGACGCCGATCGCCGCAAGTCCGCGCCAGGAGCCGCTCATCGCGCCGCTGGTTGCGCCGCTGATCTCTCCCGACGCGCCCAGGACAGAGCCGCTCTTCGGGCAGCGGATCGCGATGCTCGCGGTGGACACGGAGCCGGCGTTCACGCAGCCGACGCCGTCGTCGCTGCCGCGCTTGCGCGAGCAGTACGCGGGCGAGCCGATTGTGATCGAACGTCTCCCGTCCACGCCCCAGTCGGCCGCGCGCAAGATCGATGCGCTCGCGCAGACGGCGCTCCTGCTCAGCGATGTCGATCTGCCGATCGATCCTGAATGGCGCTCGTCCCCGCCGCCGATGCGCGCACCGAGGATCCCGCGCGCACCGCACGCGAACCTCGTGCACAGCGCGGCGCCGGAGCCGACTGCACCTCCGGCCGCAGCACCGCGTGCACCGTCTCTTCTGGGCGCGCAGATCAAGGCCTGGGCGATCGATGCCGCGGCGATTGCACTGACGTCGACGCTCTTCGTCGCGATCTCCGTGCTGCTGCTCGGCGAAAAGAGCATGGCACCGCTCGGTACGCAGTCGTGGCAGAGCTGGGCGGACGGGCTGCTCTTCACGCATCATCTTCCGCTGCTCTGGTGCCTGCTCACGGCGACGCTCGCGCTCGGCTACTCGTGGCTCTTCACGGCGCTGATGGGCCGCACGCTGGGCCTGCGCACGATGGGGCTGACGCTCAAGCGCGTGGATGGCTCGCGCGTCGATCCGGTGCAGTCGCTCGCGCGCGCCGCGCTGGCGCTGCCCTCGGTCGCGCTGGGATGTTTTGGCTTCGTGCTCGCGCTCCTCGATCCGCGCGGCCAGACGCTGCACGACAAGCTTTCGCGCACGCTGGTGGTGAGCGATGGCTCGCGCACCGGGTCTGTGTAGCGCCCATGCCACGACGCCTCATCCAGCTCGCCTCACTCCTGCTCGCGCTCGCGTCTCTGGCCTCGTCGGCGGCGTCGCGCACGAAGAGCAAGGCGAAGTCGCGCGAGCCCGTGATCGCCGCAGCCGCACTCGTCGGCGAAATCGTTCCCGCGAGCGCGCCGGCCGCGATTCTCCTCGACGGGGCAGATGCCGCGTCAGGTCTGGTCGCGCTCTTGTCGAGCGCTGGACGGTACGCGCCGTCGCTGCAGCCCAGGCTGATTTCGCAGGATCTCTCGCGCGCGCTCGGCGTCGATCCGTTCTCGCCCGGAATCGATGCGGGCCTTGCTGGGAGCGGTCCGCGTGCGATCATCCTCGATCCGCGCGCGCTCGCGTTCACGGCCCCCGTCGGCGACGAGGCGCTTGCGAAGCATGCACTTCAAGTGTGGCTTTCGCAGCTCGGACCGGTTCGTCCGACGAGGCAGAGTCCGGGTCCACTGCACGGTCCGCTCGTCTCGGGCGGCGGCGATCAGGTGCGCGCCGGAATGATCGCGCCCGTGGCCGGCTCGATGCGTCTGATCACGGCGTCGGGTCGCAACGCAGCCGCACTCGTTTCGCAGCTCGCGCACGTCGGGCGCAAGAAGCAGGACAACACGCCGCTCGGGATGGACGAGACGCTCTCGGCCGCTCTCAGCGCGGTCCCGGGCCCCTTGCGCCTCTGGAGTCGCGGACAGGCGCCCGTGCTCGGCGCGCTCGTTTC
This sequence comes from uncultured delta proteobacterium, assembly GCA_903911145.1. Classification (GTDB taxonomy): domain Bacteria; phylum Myxococcota; class Myxococcia; order Myxococcales; family 40CM-4-68-19; genus CAIWCD01. Next base: position 81,828 of record CAIWCD010000002.1, read on the forward strand.
TCTCGACGCGAACGCGAACGGCCTTTCCGCTCATGGCCTGCTCCTCGCGATCGCCGGGAGCGCGGCGCTGCTCGACGGAACCGCTCCGCCCGAGAGCGCGTGCGATGGCACTCCTCTCTTCTGCGCGCGCGCCGCTCCGGGTCCTGCGCTGCGCACGCTCGCGCCGCTGCTCATTCGCGAGTTGGTCGCGCGCGATCTTTTCGGCCGCCAGCGCGATCCGATCGATCGGCTGCTGCAAGGCGCGCTCTCCCTCACACAGGGGCCGGTGCTCCTGCGCGTCGATTCGCTCTCCGCGCGCGCTCTGACCACGCCCGAAAAGCTTCTCGGCGCGCTCACGTCTTCTCTCTCGAGCGGAGCGTCCGCGGAGCCGCTCGCGATGCCCTCTCCGCTGCCGGCACAGTGGGCCGCGCTGCCTGCGCCGCAGATTGGAGCGATGCTCGCTCCTGCGACGCAGCTCTGCCTCCAGTCGCAAACAGGCCTGCTCTGGCTCTCGAGCCCCTGCGCGCCCGCGCCACCGCATCTTCTCGAGACGGGAGGGGCGCGCGAAATCACGGCCCGCCTCGACAGTGCGGCACTCGCACGCAGCCTCTCTCCGCTGACCGCACTCGACGCACTGCGCGGCCCACTCGCTGCCGGCGCGTTCGCGGGCAAACTCCTCTGGGGCGCTCTCTTCGCGAACTCAGGTCCCATCGATCTCGCGGCCCGCCCGACCACGCAGACCGACGCCGCTCTCGCAGGCGCGCTCGATCTCTCGTTTGCCTGGCCCCTTTCCTCGGCGGGCGCGCAGCAGTAGCTTGCCGCCCCCATGAGCGACCAACATCTCTCTCCCCGCGAGCGGCTTGCCCACCTTGACGCGCAGGCAGAGCTCGGCGGCGGCCAGGATCGCATCGACAAGCAGCACGCCGACGGCAAGCTGACCGCGCGCGAGCGCATCGAGCTGCTCCTCGACCCGGGCTCGTTCCTCGAGCTCGATAAGTTCAAGACCCACCGCTGCAACGACTTCGGAATGGCTGAGAAGAAGTTCCTCGGCGACGGCGTCGTCACCGGCTACGGCACCGTCGAGGGCCGCCAGATCTTCGTCTTCGCGCAGGACTTCACCGTCTTCGGCGGCAGCCTCTCGGGCGCCTACGCGGAGAAGATCTGCAAGGTGATGGATCTCGCTGTCTCCACCGGCTGCCCCGTGGTGGGATTAAACGACTCCGGCGGCGCGCGCATTCAAGAGGGCGTCGTTTCGCTCGCGGGATATGCCGAGATCTTCTATCGCAACGTCGCGGCCTCGGGCGTCGTCCCGCAGCTCTCGGCGATCCTCGGCCCCTGCGCAGGCGGCGCGGTCTATAGCCCGGCCATCACCGACTTCATCGCGATGACCAAGGGCTCCAGCTACATGTTCATCACGGGCCCCGACGTGATCAAGACGGTCACGCACGAGGAGGTCTCGAAGGAGGATCTCGGCGGCGCGCAGGCGCACAACGCGCGCTCGGGCGTCGCGCAGTTTGCCGCCGAAGACGAAGCAAGCTGCATCCGCACGCTGCGTGAACTTCTCTCGTACCTGCCTTCGAACAACCTCGACGACGCACCGGTTGTGGCGACGCAGGATCCGCTCGACCGCAAGGATGAGTCATTAAAGTCGATCGTCCCGGCCAATCCCAACAAGCCCTACGACATTAAAGAAGTCATCCGCGGCGTCGTCGACGATCGCCACTTCTTCGAGGTCGCCGAGCATTACGCGAAGAACATCGTCATCGGCTTCGCGCGCCTCGGCGGACAGAGCGTGGGAATCGTCGCCAATCAGCCTCAAGTGCTGGCGGGCGTGCTCGATATCGATGCCTCGCGCAAGGCGGCGCGCTTCGTGCGCACCTGCGATGCGTTTAATATCCCGTTAATCACCTTCGTCGACGTGCCTGGATTCCTGCCGGGGACGTCTCAAGAGTGGGGCGGCATCATCACGCACGGCGCGAAACTGCTCTATGCCTTCGCGGAAGCGACCGTGCCGAAGCTGACCGTGATTACCCGCAAGGCATACGGCGGCGCATATGACGTGATGGCGTCGAAGCATATCCGCGCGGATATCAACCTCGCCTGGCCGACTGCGGAGATCGCCGTGATGGGCCCCGAGGGCGCGGTGAATATCGTCTTCCGCAACGAGCTGGCCGAGAAGAGCAAGGGCGGGCCGGGCGCGGCCGAGGGTGCGCGCAAGGAGCTTGCGCAGAACTATCGCGATACCTTCGCCAATCCCTATAAGGCCGCCGAATTGGGATATGTCGACGAGGTGATTCTCCCCGAGGAGACGCGCCCGCGCCTCTGCCGCGCGCTCAAGATGCTCGCCAACAAGCGCGTCGAAGCGCCCAAGCGCAAGCACGGCAATATCCCGCTTTAATCGACGCAACTCATTGCAGACATGAAAACGGCGGCCCGGGAGAGAATCCCGAGGCCGCCGTTTCATTTTCGATTGGGAGTGCGCTTAAGGACCGGGGTGATACTTCCAGACCGTCAGGAAGACGTTGTTTCCCGATTGAGAGTTTCCCACCAGATAGAGCCCGTCATTGGTGACCACCGGAGTCAGCTGGTTTGAGTTGTTTCCCGTGCCGGCATCCGGGAACGGAATCGTATTGGTGTTCCAGGTATCGTGGGTCGGATCGTAGCGATTCAACCCGAAGTACTGGGAGTGATCGTAGGTCGGGAACGAGCTGTTCGACTGGATTGACCATTGGCTCGCAACGTAGATTGAACCGGCATAGCTCCAGGCCTGCGAGGTCGACACGCCACCGCCAACATGGAGGTCCGGTTGGATGGTCTCGAGCGCCCAGGTGCCACCATCAACGCTGGGATCGAGAACCGCCGGCCGCGTTCCGGTAAAGCTGCCGTTCGCGGCGCCGCCGAACGCATAGATCTTCCCATTGAAGACCGTCATGCTCTCGCCGGAAGACGGATAGGGAAATGCGTCGGGTTCATACGTCCAACGATTCGTCGCCGGATTGTAGATGTTGACGTCGGTATCGTTGGTTCGACCACCGACGTAATAGATCAGTCCATTGGCCCCGATCTGTCCGGTCTCGCCGAGCGTGTCTGCGCCACCATCCGGAAGCGCTGCATAGAGCGGAGCGCCCCAGGTGTTGCTCGACGGATCGTAGCTCGAGCCCACGCTTGCGCTTCCACCGTCGGGATTGGGCATCGGATTGGAGAAGTTATAGAGCTTGCTTCCGCTCGCAACGATGCCCGAGGCCGACCCGCAGTTGGTGCAGAACGAGCTTGGCGCGAGTGCGACGAACCCCGTTCCAGCATCGGCGGTCGGCGAGGTGCGCGTATCAAACGACCAGAGATGTGCCGCGCTATTGCCGTTGTAGGTATCGCCGAGGATATAGATGAATGAACCAATCGACGACATATCGGTCCAATAGTCGAGCGTGACCGAAGGAAGCGTGCCGACAATCGACCAGGCGCTCGCGTAGACGGTCCAGCTGTAGCTGGCCGGCGTCGGATCGACATTTCCCGCCAGGTCGACCGCTGCCACAGTCAACGTGTGCGCTCCTTCGCTGACGGTTGGATATTGAAGCTGCGCGAAGAGGTGCCCGTTCTGCGTCGCGGTCTGGGCCACGCTGCAGGCCGTCAGCGTTGTCGTGTCAAAGCCACAGAGGAACGAGCCCGTCGGGTCGGTGGAGCCGACGATGAACTCAGCGTCGCTGAAATAGGAGAGCGGCGCCGGGGTGGTCGGCAGCTTGGTATCCGGCGGCGTCGTATCGACGGTCCAGGTCCAGCTTGGCGGATTGGTCTCGACGTTGCCTGCGGGATCGACGGCAGACACGGTGAACGAGTGCGGGCCATCCGCCAGCGCGGCCGTGGTGAACGGCGACGTGCACATCACCGCGGCCTGCGTGTCGAGGCGGCAGCTGAACGTCACGACGTCATTGGCCGGTTGCGAGGCGAACGTAAACGTCGCGGCCGCGATCCTGGTCAGCGCGGTCGGATGGGTCAGCAGGACAGTGATCGGCGCGACGGTGTCGATGTTCCAATTGAAGGACGGCGGGTTCTGCTCAATGAGCGCGCCGACCTGAGCGGTCACGGTGAAGGTGTGCGCCCCATCGGCGAGCCCCGTGTACGTTTTGGGTGACGTGCAGGCCGTCGCGGTCGCGCCATCGAGCCCGCAGCTGAACGTCGCGCCACCGAGCGTCGCGATGAAATTGAACGTGGCGCTGGCGAAGTGGCTCGCGGAATCGGGCGTGCCGGTGAGCTGCGTCTGCAGCGTCTGCGCGCTCTCGATGATGAAGAAGAGCTGCGCCGGCGACGGATCCTGCAGTCCATTGGAATCGATTGCAGCGACGAGGAACGAGTGCGTGCCGAGCGCGAGGTTGCTGGCGGTGAACGGCGAGCTGCAGGCCGCTTGTGCGCCATCGAGTGTGCAGACGAACGTGCTGTTCGGCTTCGTGCTCGAGAAGGTGACCGTGATGCTCGTCGCCTCGGTGCTCGAGGGTGGGCCCGTCAGGATGGTCGTGTCGGGAGGAGTCGTGTCGATGATCCAGGTGTAGCTCGCGGGTGTCGGATCGACCGCCCCCGCCGGATCGGTGGCGACCACGGTGAACGTGTGCGAGCCCTCGGCGAGATTCGAATAGGTCAGCGGTGAAGTGCAGGCAGCCGCGGCCGCGCCGTCGAGCGTGCATGCAAAGGTCGAGCTGGCGATCGTGCTCTCGAAGAGGAAAGCCGCGCTGGCCGTGGTCGCGACCGCATCGGGATGGAAATCGATCTTCGTATCCGGAATGCGCGTATCGATATTCCAGTTCGCCTCGGCCGGAGTCTGATCGACCGTGTCATCTCCCGCGACAGAGGCGACCGCGAACAGGTGCGCACCATCGACAAGCCCCGTGTAGGTGGTCGGCGAGGTGCAGGGAGCTGGCGTCGCGTTGTCGAGCGAGCAGACGAAGGAGATGGCGCGGCTGCTCCCGTGAAACGTGAAGGTCGCGTTCGCCGACAACGACTCGGCCGCGGGTCGACTGTCGAGCACGGTATCGAGCGGCGCGAGATTCAGCGTGCGGGTGTTGTTGCACGCGGCGGCAGCGAGAATCGATAGCGCGCCGATCACCAGTTTCTTGCGGATCATGAATTGCCCCTTTGGTCGGTACGTTCGCGCGGACGCGCAGAATCGAGAGACGATACATCACCGGGCATTGATGCCGTACCCGCGCATGACTTTGCGTCCAGCGATGTTTCCTCCTCGACACAGGCGCAGGCACTTGCGCGCGGACGAACTCCGTGTGCTTTCGAGGACGATATGGATCCTCACTTGAGCTTCTTCGCCCGCTGGGGCGCGTTCTATGAATCGACGCCGTTCCTCGGGCCCGTGCTGCGCGCGCAGCAGGACCTCGCGATCGAGCGGCTCGCAGCGCAGGCCGGCGAGCGCATCCTTGATCTCGGCTGCGGACCGGGGCGCGCTCTCGAGATGCTTGCGCGATCGGGCGCGAAATCGATCGGCCTCGATTACAGCGGCGAGATGCTCCGCGGCGCCAATCGCCACGCACCGGTGATTCGCGGCAGCGCGGTCAATCTGCCCTTCGAGACGGGGACGCTCGACGGAATTCTCTGCACCAACAGCTTCCATCACTATCCAGAGCCGCAAGGCGTGCTGCGCGAGATGCGGCGCGTATTAAATCCCGGCGGCCGCCTCGTGCTCGTCGATCCCAATCTCGATCATCCGCTGGCGCGCCTGACCATCTATGGCGGCGAGGCGCTGCTCTTCGGGATGGGCGTGCATCTCCATGCGCCTGCAGAGTGGAGCGCGATGTTCACGGAGGCCGGATTCTCCCGCTCGCAGGTCGAGCCGATCGTGCCCGCGCCGCTGCGCTGGTTGCTCAATCGGAAGGTCGTGCAGGAGCAACTCAAGCGAGTGCCCGGCATCGGTGCGCTCGCGGACCCGCTCGCTGTCTCGCTCTGCGCGATGGCCTGGGCATAGCAACGCGAGAGCCTCGCGCGGCAAATGCGTCGTTGCCTGCAGTGCCGCTTGCGATCAAGATCCCGCGCCTCGAACGTCGGCTGCAGCAGGAGGAATCGATGGGCATTCAAAAAGTCTTGATCGCCAATCGCGGCGAAATCGCCGTGCGCGTCGCGCGCACCTGCCGCGAGATGGGGATCGCGACGGTGGCGATCTACAGCGATGCCGACCGCGCGGCGCTGCACGTGCGCTCCTGCGATGAAGCCGTGCGCGTCGGTCCTGCGCCGTCGCGAGAGAGCTATCTGCTCATGGATGCAGTGCTCGCCGCCGCGAAGGCCACGGGCGCCGATGCGATCCATCCCGGATACGGCTTCCTCTCCGAGAACGCGACCTTCGCGCGCGCGTGCAAGAAGGCGGGCATTACCTTTATCGGCCCGCCGCCCGAGGCGATGGACGAGATGGGCGAGAAGACGCGCGCGCGCCGCACGATGATCGCCGCGGGCGTGCCGGTGGTGCCGGGATTAAAGGAGCCGATCGCCGAGACGCCGGAAGCCATTGCGGAGGCCAAGCGACTCGCGCTCGGATTTGGTTATCCGATCATGCTGAAGGCCGCGGCTGGCGGTGGCGGCAAGGGAATGCGCCTCGTCGAGAAGCCGGAGGATTTCGACGCCGCTCTCGCGACTGCTCAGCGAGAGGCGCTCAATGCCTTCGGGGATAATCGCGTCTATCTCGAGAAGGCAGTCTCCAGGCCGCGCCACGTCGAGATTCAAGTATTCGGCGATACCCACGGACACGCGATCTATCTGGGCGAGCGCGAATGCAGCGTGCAGCGACGCCACCAGAAGGTGATTGAAGAGACGCCGTCAGCGATCGTCGACGAATCGATGCGGGCCGCCATGGGCGCGGTCGCGGTGAAGGGCGCATTGGCCGTCGGATATGTCGGCGCGGGCACTTTCGAGTTCCTCGTCGATGGCAACACCCGCGATTTCTATTTCCTCGAAATGAATACCCGACTTCAGGTTGAGCATCCGGTGACGGAGCTCTGCTGCGGCGTCGACCTCGTGCGCTGGCAGATCGAGATCGCCAATGGGAAACCGCTGCCGTGGACGCAGGCCGATGTCTTGCGCAACGTGCGCGGACACGCGGTGGAAGCGCGCATCTATGCCGAGAATCCGGCGAAGAACTTCCTGCCCAGCCCGGGTGTGATTCAGGAGTTGAAACTCGCCGACGGTCCGGGCGTGCGCAACGACTGCGGCTTTACCAGCGACTCGGAAGTGCCGCGCTTCTATGACCCGATGATCGCGAAGCTCGCGGTCTGGGCGGAGACGCGCGAGTTGGCGATCGCGAAGTTGTCGCGGGCATTAAGCGAGACGATGGTGAAAGGCATTACCACCAACGTCAGCTACTTGAAGGGTATCCTCGGCCTCGAGGAGTTTCGCGCCGGAGATTACGATACTGGCCTCTTATCCCGTGCGGCCGATCGATTAATCCCCAAGCCACCGCCCGCCGATGCTGCATTAACCGACGAGCAGGTGATCGCGCTCGCGGCCGCGGCCATCTGGCAGCTCGAGCAGGACCAGCGCGCCGTGCTCGCGGGTGGGAAGAGCGGCCAGTCGGGAAATGACGCGGAGTCGCGCTGGGCGCAGGCGGCACGCATGCAATCGCTGCGGAGGATGTCGTGAGATATCACGCGATCATTCAAGGACAGGAGCGGCTCGTCGAGGTCGTCGCGCACGGCTCGCTCTTTCGCATCGAGATCCATCCCGGCGCCGCGGCCGTCGTGGGCAAGGAGCCGCAGCGTCTCGAGGTCGACGCGGTCCATCTGCATGGATCTGCCGTCTCGATATTGAGTAATCAGCATAGCTATGCCTGCGATATCGAGCCGGGCCTCGAGGGCAAGGTCGCGGTGCTCGTCAACGACAGCGTGCACGAGCTGGAGATCCTCGACGAGCGCAAGCTGCGCATGCGGCGCGCGGGCGGGAAGTTCTCGCTCGATGGCCCGCAGCGGATCGACGCGCCGATGCCGGGCAAAGTGGTTCGCGTGATGGTGAAGAAAGGCGACACCGTCACGGAGGGACAAGGGCTCGTCATCGTCGAGGCGATGAAGATGGAGAATGAGCTCAAGAGCCCGAAGGCCGGCGTGGTGAGCGAGCTGTTCGCAGTCGAGGGCGCGGCAGTTGAGAACGGCGCGAAGCTCGTCGTGATCGCTTAATCGATCTCTTGATTAAGTCGAGGACGACTGCGCAGGGGCAGCTGCCGACGACAACATCTCGCGCAGAGCCGCGCCCGTCACGGCTCCTGCAAGCGCGCCGCCGCAAAGCGCGAAGCCCGGCCCGATGAACGGCGAGGGGATCGGCACCAGCGACTGCGCGCCGATCAGCAGCGCCGCGGCCACATCCGCGACGGGCAGTGCAAGCAGCCAGAGCCAGCGCTTGTTCAGCGAGCGCGGCAGGCAGAACCACTGCGCGGGCGCCATCAGCGCGCACGAGACGATCGCCATCACCAGCATCAGGATGAGCGAGCGCCAATGGCCGTGCGGCATCAGCGACGAGGAGAACAGCCTCGCGGCGGCGTAGCGACTGAGGCCGGCGGCACAGAGCGAGGCGACAATCCACTGCGCGCGCACGCCGATCGGTCGCAGCACGAGCCACTGGCCGACGGCGAGCACGAGCGACGAGCCAGCCGCGGCGGCCATCGCGAGATAGGCCTCGGTGTATCCAGCGTGCCCGCGGGCGAAGAGCGAGGCGAACAGCACGGAGTTCACCAGAGCGTGGCCCGCGTGCAGCGCAATCCAGAGAGACGTCAGGCGACCGGGCGCGATCAAGGACGCCCCGCGAAAAGCGGTCGGCGCATCTGGAGTCGTCGCCGCAGGGTCTGCTTGCTCCGTCTTCTCGAGCCGCCACCAGGCCCACCACGACAAGAGCGCGGACGGGAGAATCGGGATCAGCACCAGCAAGCTCCCGTGGCCGTTGAACTGGTCATCGAGAATCTGTCGCTGGTTGAGCGTCGCGGCGAGCATCAGCCCGATGGCACCGAGCGACCAGCAGAGCGCGGTCCAGGAGACGCCGCGGTTGCTCCTTCGCGTGAGCAACAGCAGCAGCGCCGGCACGCCATAGACGAAGAGCGCGACGATGACGAAGGCGAGCTCAACGAAGTCATTGAAGCGAAGATCCATCTCGCCACGTTATCGGCCGCGTCGGGTCCCGTCGATCTCGATGTCCATTGATCGAGAGGACGCTTCCTATCGCTCCGTGAAGAGATTCCAGAGCTCCTTCACCCAGGAGAGGCGGAGGATTCTGCCCCTCCAGGCGAGAGACGACAGCACGGATACCCGTGCGTCGATTGGCTGGCCTTCGGATGCCTGCTGCTGAACCGCGAGCTGCAGATCTGCGTCGACCCGGTCGGTCTTCGCGGCAAGCCGGGCAGTGCAGGCCCGCGCCGGCGTCCGGCATCGGCGGAATCGGTCCATCGATGTCGATCTGTTCGCGCAGTGCGCGCGCAAGCTCGTCGGAAAAATCCTCGGGACCCTGCTAGAAGTCGCCTCCATGGCCAACAGCACCGACCGCGTCGCCGCCGCACTCGAGAAATGGTCCCGCGAAGTCTACGGCAAGGCGGCCGCGAAACCGGGCGCGCTGCGGGCGAGTTCGTTCGTCACCTCGAGCGGCACCGATCTCGCGGCTCTCTATGGACCGGATAGTTCCCCGATTGAGTCCTATGACGAGAAGCAGGGATATCCCGGCGCATATCCGTTTACGCGCGGCGTGCAGCCGACGATGTATCGCGGCCGCTTCTGGACGATGCGCCAATATGCCGGCTTCGGCACGCCTGAGCAGACCAACGAGCGGTTTCATTACCTCCTGAAGAGCGGGCAGACGGGCTTGTCGACCGCCTTCGATCTGCCGACGCAGATGGGCCACGATTCAGACTCTCCGCGCGCGAAGGGCGAAGTGGGCCGTGTCGGCGTGGCGATCGATTCGATTGACGATCTCACGCGGCTGTTTCAGGGAATTCCGCTCGGCAAGGTCTCGACCTCGATGACCATCAATGCCACCGCGTCCACGCTGCTCGCGCTCTACCAGGCGGTCGGCGAATCGCAGAGCGTCGCGCCGGGCGAGCTCTCGGGAACGATCCAGAACGACGTATTAAAGGAATATATCGCGCGCGGGACCTATATCTATCCGCCCGCACCCTCGATGCGCTTGATTACCGATACCTTCGATTACTGCGCGAAAGTGATTCCAAAGTGGAATCCGATTTCAATCAGCGGCTATCACATCCGCGAGGCCGGCTCGACGGCGGCGCAGGAGATCGCCTTTACGCTCGCGGATGGAATCGCCTATGTCGAGGCCGCGCAGAAGAAGGGTCTCGACGTCGATGCCTTCGCGGGCCGCTTATCCTTCTTTTTTAATGTCCATAACAACTTCCTCGAGGAGGTCGCGAAGTTCCGCGCCGCGCGCCGCCTCTGGGCGAAGCTGCTTCGCGACCGTTTCAAGGCGAAGGATCCGAAGAGCTGGATGCTCCGCTTTCATGCGCAGACGGCCGGCTCGACGCTGACCGCGCAGCAGCCCGATAACAATGTCGTGCGCGTCGCGCTGCAGGCCTTCGCGGCGGTGCTCGGCGGCTGCCAGAGCCTTCATACCAACGGGCGCGATGAGGCACTCTCCCTGCCCACCGAGGCGTCGGCGCGCATCGCGCTGCGCACGCAGCAGATCATCGCCTACGAGAGCGGCGTCTGCGATCTGATCGATCCGCTCGGAGGCTCCTATGCGCTTGAGGCCTTGACCGATGATCTGGAAGCGAAGGCGATCGCCTATATCAGCCGCATCGACGAGCTCGGTGGAATGGTCGCGGCGATTGCAGCGGGATATCCGCAGCGCGAGATCGAGGATGCGGCCTATCGCGTGCAGAAGGAGATCGAAGACAAGGCGCGCGTAATCGTCGGCGTGAATGAGTTTGCCGCGAAGAATGATCCGCCGTTCGACACGATGAAGGTCGACCCCGCGCTCGAGGAGCAGCAAGTGGCGCGGCTGCGCGCCTTCCGGGCCGCGCGCAACAACGAGGCGACCACGCGCGCGATCGATTCGATCAAGCGGGCCGCGGCCGGGACGGACAATCTGATGCCGCCGATCGTCGAGGCGGTGAAGGCGCGCGCGACGCTCGGCGAGATCGCCAATGCGCTGCGCGAGCAGTTCGGCGAGCACCGGGTCTAGATGAGCGATGCGCCGCAGATCAGCGTGCTGTTGCCTGCGCGCAATGCAGCCGCGACGCTCTGGCTTGCGATCGAAGACGTGCTCGCGCAGCAGGACGCACCAGCCTTCGAGCTGATTCTCGTCGACGATGCTTCGACTGATCAGACGGGCGAGATCGCGCACGCGTGGGCGGCTCGCGATTCGCGCGTGCACGTCCTGCGCGGCGCTGGAACAGGACTCGTCGATGCACTCAATCTCGGGCTCGCCGCCTGCCGCGCGCCGCTGGTGGCGCGGATGGATGCCGACGATCGCACGCACCCTTCCCGCCTGCGCCTGCAGAGCGCCTGGCTTGCCGACCATCCGCGCGCGGGAGCGGTTGGCTCGCTGGTCCGCCTGACGCCACGGCCGCTCTCTCCAGGACTTGCGCGGCTCGAAGAGTGGCTCGACAGCGCGGTCACGCAGGAGCAGTGCGCGGCCGCGCGCTTCATCGAATCGCCGCTGGTTCATCCGAGCATGATGTTGCGCAAGCCCGCTCTCAGCGCGGTCGGGAACTATCTCGATCGCGGATGGGCCGAGGATTGGGATCTGCTGCTGCGCCTCGTAGCCGCCGGCTACGGCCTGGGAAAAGTTCCCGAGGTGCTCCTCGAGTGGCGCGACTCCCCCGAGCGGCTGACCCGCACGGGCGCGGCCTATCGAGCGTCGCAGATGGTCCGGTTGCGCGCGTTTCATCTCGCAAGCGGGCCGCTTCGCGGACGCGAGTTTGATCTCTGGGGGGCCGGGCCGACGGGCAAGCAGCTCGCGCGCGCTCTCGAGGCACATGGACTCTCTCCGCGGCGCTTCATCGATATCGATCCGCGCAAGCAGGTGGCACGCGGGAAGCATGTGCTGCAGGCGGATGCCCTCGGCGGCCCCGATGGCGCGCTGATCCTCTGCGCTGTCGGCGCGGCAGGCGCACGAGAGAGCATCCGCGCGTGGCTGCAGCCTCTCGGGCACAGCGAGGGCCGCGACTACCTGTTTGCTGCCTGACATCGTCGCCGCGCGTGATATTCGTTTTCGGGAATGAACGAGCCTGGGCACGACCTGCGCAGCGAAGTCGGGGAGCTCCTCGTCGATCGCGGAGTGCTCACGGTCGAGGCTCTCGCGCGGCCAGTGGTTTCCGAGAGCGTTTTCTTCGCGCAGCTGATCGAGGACGCCGCCTGCAGCGAAGGCGCGCTGGTGGCGTTCCTCGCTGAACGCAGCGGCTTTCCCGGCATCGACCTCTCGATGAGCGCGCTGCTCCTCTCCGCTCTCGATCTGATCCCGAGGCCGGTCGCCGAAGGAGATCAGATCCTGCCGCTCTCCACGGAGGGAGGCCGACTCCATCTCGCGGTCACCGATCCGGAAGCGGCGAACGAGAGCATCGATGAGGTCCGCTTCATCACCGGAATGGAGATCTCGCTCTACATCGCGCTCCCTGCGCCGCTCGAGCGCTGCATCCTCGCGGCCTTCGATGCGCGCGAGCGGGGTGAGACGCTGTGGAGAGGCGCGGGGATCGCCGCGGATGCCCCGCCGCGACTGGCGATCGTCTCGTCGTCGCTGACTCTCGACGCTCTCTCGCACGGGCTCTCGACCCACTCCGCGGTGTACCCGACGAGTGGGCCGATCGCGCGCGCACCCGCGCCAGAAGCGGCGGCGAGCGCTCCCCACAGCGATCACTCGCTCGCGACGATCCAGATCGAGATCGGCGACGAGACGGGCGAGCACGAGCAGCTGATCGGCTCGGTGCGCACAGGGCCGAAGCGGATCCTCATCGTCGACGACGAGCCGGACATCATCCGTCTTCTCAGTCGCGCGCTGCAGATCAAGGGCTACCTCGTCGAGAGCGCCTCGGACGGTGCTCTCGCGGAGGCCCGCCTCGATAAGGAGCCGCTGCCCGATCTGGTTCTGCTCGACGCGATGCTGCCGCACGTGCACGGCTTCGAGGTCTGCCAGCGGCTCAAGGCGAACAAAGCGCGCAGAGCAGTGCAGGTGATCATGATGAGCGCGGTCTATCGCGGCTGGCGATTCGCGCAGGACGTGAAGGAGTCGTACGGCGCGGACGACTTCGTCGAGAAGCCGTTCCATCTCGCCGACCTCCTTCGCCGCGTCGACGAGCGGCTCGCCGAAGGCAAGAGCGTGCCGCCGCCCACGCAGGCGGTCGAGAAGCTCTATCGCGCTGGCGTCGATGCCCTCTCGCGCGGCAATGCCGAGGAGAGCCGCACTGCTCTTGAGTCGGCTGCGCGCATCGACCCCTTCGCTCCGCGCGTCCAGTTCGCGCTCGCGCAGGCCTACGTCGCGCAGGGTGATGTCTATCGCGCGATCTCGGCCTACGAGCGCGCCGTCGAGCTGCGTCCGAAGCTCTTCGCGGCGCTGAAGAACCTTTCGGCGCTCTATCTGGAGAAGGGTTTTCGCACCAAGGCGACGGAGACTCTCGAGCGCGCATTTTCCGCCGCGCCCGATCCGAAGGCGCGCGACGAGATCCGGATTCTCCTCGAGCGGCTAGGATAGATCGCCATGACGATTCCATATGTGAAGCACGCGTTTGTCTGCACGCACGAACGCCCGGCGGACAATCCGCGCGGCTCCTGCGCCGCGAAGGGCGCCGAGGCGCTACTCAAGTCTCTCAAGGCGGCAACGAACGCGCGCGGCCTCGGCAAGACGGTGCGCGTACAGAAGTCGGGCTGCCTCGATAACTGCGAGATGGGCTGCTCGATGGTCGTCTATCCCGAGGCCGTCTGGTACGGCGCCGTCACGCAAGCGGACGTGCCGGAGATCGTCGATCACCTCGCGGGAGGCGCGCCTGTGCAGCGACTTCGCGTCGAGGGGAAGGTCTCGACAAAGACTGAATGAACGTTCATTCAGTCGGGCGGAACGCGCCTTTGTTTCCGAGTTTGGGAAAGCCGCGCGAGACGCTTCGGTAGTGGAAGATGAAGCTCGACGGCACATAGCAGCAGGCGCGATTCATCTTCCTCCAGCGCGTCTGCAGCTCATCTTCATTTCCCGTCAGCCGGTGCTTGGGATCAAAGACGTGCTCCGCATCGAAGGCACCGCTCCACCAGACGTCGGTCTTTGCCATCATGAAGAAGCCATTCACGTGGGCCGGCTTGTGGCAGACGCCGGGATATCGCGTGCGCAGCGCGCTCGCCTGTTCGGCAAGCAGCGCGGGATCGTCGCTCAATTGATATCCCGGTAGATGGCGCTCGATATCCTGTGTCGGCAGATATCCCGGCGCGTTGCTCAACGGTCCGGCCAGCGAAACGCCCGCTTCAATCGCGTCTCGCAGCGGCTCGAACCAGCCCGGTGTGAAACGGATATCGCTGTTGGTGCAGACGGCATATCGGCTGCCCAGTTCGCGCGCGCGCGAAAGGCCCCAGTTCCACGAGCGGGTTAATCCGGCCCATTCATTAAAATGGTGCCGCTCTAGTCGTTCCTGCGGCCACGCTTTCCAATCGACGCTGTCCCAATCGGGGCTGCAATCATCGACCACGAGGCACTGCAGATCGATCCTCGGCGTGACCGCGAAGAGGCTCTCGGCTGCGCGCCGCGCATAATCGAAATGGCCAAACGTGGGGAGGACAACGGTCAACTCGGGCATCACCGTCCGCCTTGAAGCAAGGGGCCCATCCGCGCCGAAAGCGCGTCGGCATCGTCCTTCGCGAGCAGCTCTCCGGCATTCTTCATCAGCGCCGGCCAATAGGCAGAGAGATCCGCGCGCGCAAGCGGCTGCCCATTGCCGAAGTCACGGTTGGTCTGTGCGAATCGCTCAATCGCGTTCGGCTTGTTTCCAATCGCGCTGATATGTCCCACGCCTGGCTGGCTCCATCGATAGATGTAGCTGACCGTCGTCGCCAGCAGCGTCGCATCCGGATCTGCCGGCGCGCGATCCTCTTCGTGATCAGGAATGACATATGCGCGCTTTGCACGCGTGAAGGCCTCAAGCAGAGCCTTGGCCTGCCCGCTGTGAATCGGCTGATATCCACCGAGCGCAAGCGCCGCCTCGCGCTTGAAGACCATCGTCCCTTCATAGACGTTGTGCTGGATCCCCTTCACCACCAGATTCGGCCCCGCGACCCGCGGCGCATCCGGCGGGGAGACGAGCGACCCGAGCATTCCCCACGCACCCGCCGACTTCACGCAGTCCATCTTCGTACGCAAGAGCGCTGCCACGCTGCGCGAGAGGTGCCAGGGCAGATAGAGATCGTCGTCATCCCACTGCGCGACCAGCTCGGTTTGCGCCATTTCCAATAACGCCTGGCGCTTCTCCCCGAGATTAGAAAACATCTTCGGGACGTTTTTAATCTCGATGATTCCCTTAAACTCATCCGCGACGGTTAATGGGGTTTCCGCATCATTGAGGATCAGCAGCCGCTTGCGCGGATAGTCCTGATTGAGGAAGCAGGTCACCACGTCCTGAAGCAGCGTAAAGCGCCCATAGGTCGCGCAGAGGCTGGTGATCCAGGGCAACTGATCGGCGGCGAGATCGGCGAGCGGCTGGATCCAGAGCGGCTTCGCGACAGGAGGCTTGAGGCGCTCTGCGAGCGGTTCCGCGTGAGTCAGATTCAGCCACGCTGTCCGCACCTTCGCGAAATCCTGGTAGCTCACCTGCTCGGCGTTCATCGGATCGCCGCTGAGCGAAAGCGGTTTCGCCGGCGTGCTCGGGTCGATGATTCCCACGCCGTGATCGGTATCGAGCACGAAGCAGCGATAGGGCAGGTCCATCCGCAACCGGACGAACGCGCGCCAGACATCGCCGTTCCAATCCTTCGCCTGCCGCGGAACGATCTGCGCAGCCTCGGTGGAGGGATTGCAATCGTGCATCACCACCAGCCCGCCGGGAGCAAGCCGCGAGAGCGCATTTCGCACGTCGCGCAGCACCTGATCGGCGTGGTGCAGGCCGTCGACGAAGATCAGATCGAACGTTTCCTGATTGGCGGCGAAGAAATCATCCGAGCCCATCGCGTGGAGAATTTCACTCGGCGAAGGCTTGAAGAGCGGCGAAGGATCGACCGCGACCTTGCGCGTGGCGCCGCGGATGGCGCGGAAGCAGTGCCCGTACTGGACACCGATCTCGAGATAACGCCGATATCCGCGCTGGCGGATGAGCTCATTGAGGATGTCTATTCTCGTGACCGCCATCGAGCTCCCCGTGCGCGCCGCTCTCGATCTAATCTCTGGTTATACACGGGGCGTTCTGCAAGCCACGCGAGGTGAATGCATGTCGATCCTCATCGTCCAGACCGGTACGTGTGGCCCTCTCGCTACGGCGCACGGTGATTACCCCGAATGGTTTCGCCGCAGCCTCGGCCGCACCGCCGAAGAGATGCCGCTGCTGAGCGCGCACGAGGGGATGCGGCTGACTCCCGACGCGCTCTTTTCGCGCGGCACCAAGGGGATCATCGTCACCGGCTCGCCGCTCTCGATGACGACTCCCGAGGCCTGGATGGACGAGCTGGCGGGAGAGCTGCACCGCGCTGGCAGCCGCGGACTGCCCGTGCTCGGCGTCTGCTTCGGGCACCAGATGCTCTGCCACGGCGCGGGCGTCTCCGTCGTGCGCAACCCGCGCGGGCGCGAGATTGGCACCGTGCAGGTCCAGCTCACCGAGGCGGGCGCGCGCGATCCGCTCTTTGCCTGGACTCGCGCGCAGGCAGGCTGGGCGCAGGATTGCGCGCACGGACTCGTCTCGGTGCAGGCAACGCACGTCGATGCGGTCTATCCGGTTCCAGCGAGAGCGACGCTGCTGGCGAGCAACGAGAACACTCCGGTGCAGGCGGTGCGCTTCTCGGAGACGGTCGCGTCGGTGCAGTTCCATCCGGAGATCGCTCCCCAGACTCTGCGCGACCTGATCGTCTCGCGCGCAGAGCTGATCAAGGGCGAGGGCCGCGACGCCGCGCAGATCGCGCAGGCCGTCCACGACACGCGCTCAGTCGAGCTGCTTCGCGCCTTCGCCGAGCAGGCCCGGCACGCGTAGGCGATCGCTGCGAGCCGCTCTGGGAGCGGACGGGAGCGATCATCCCTTGATCGGTGCGCAGTCGGTGCAGGTGTCGGCGGGAATCAGCCCGATCCGCTGCAGGCGTGCGTAGGTCCAGCAGCCCATGCAGAAGCCGAGCGCGGCCTCCAGCGTGGCGAAGAGCAGCACCAGCCCGACGAGCGACCAGGCGATGCGATCCTGGCCGGCCGCAAAGAGCGCAGACGCACAGAGGGTGCAGAGCGCGCCGATCCCTTGCGCGAATCGCTTCGGCGCGCCAGTGACCGGTCGCACGTCCCACAGCCTGGCCGCGCTGAACATCGCCACGCGCGCCAGCGGACTGAACCGCGGCCCCCAGCCAAGCCGGAGGAGAAAGCCGAGCGCGAGCGGCGGCACAAGCCAGGGCAACTGCAGCACAAGCGCCAGAGAGAGGGTGAGCGCGACGACGCCGGCGACCACGCGGGCCGCTCGTTCGTTGACCTGCTGCGGGAAGGAGAAGAGCGTCATGTTCAACCTTTCGTGAGCCTTGGATGCGGGGCAACGAGAAAGGTCGCGCTCTGCTAACATCGGTCGCGTGATCCTCAAGCTCTCCATCTGGCGCGACGTCGAGGAGTATCTGGCGCGGCGCAACGACGTCGTCATTCCCGTCGGGAGCACCGAGCAGCACGGGCCGTCGGGGCCGCTGGGCACCGATCTGATCGCCGCGGAAGAGGCCGCCGCGGGCCTCGGCGAAGAGCGGCTCTGCGCCGTCGCGCCGACGATCCCCTTTGGCACAAGCCAGCTCCACAGCGCCTTTCCCGGCACCATCAGCCTGCGGCCGATGACGATGATCGCGGTGGTGCGCGACGTGATCGCAAGCCTCCATCGGCAGGGCTTTCGTCGCTTCCTCCTCGTGAATGCGCATCCGGAAAGCGCGGGCGTGCTCGAGGCCGCGGTTCAGCAGAGCCAGGGCGATCTCGACGGCGTGCGCTGCCTGCTCTTCAACTGGTGGGAAGCGCCCGAGGTGAAAGCGACGATGCTCGAGCTGTTCGGCGCGCGCGAAGGGCAGCATGCGACGCCGGGCGAGCTGTCGCTGGTGCGCAAGTTCTATCCGCGAGGCGTGCTCGATCTGCCGCCGATGGAGCGATTCGAGCCCGTGGCTGCGCCCGCGCGCTGGGCTCCCGCCGACATGCGCACGCGCTACCCGGACGGCAACATCGGCAGCGATCCCTCGCTCGCCAGCGGCGCCTCGGGAGACCGCCTCTTCGTCGTGCTCCAGCGTGCGCTCGTCGCGGCGCATCGGCGGCTCGTCGAGGAGCCGTAGGTCGAGCGACAGCTACCCGAGCTCCTTCACCAGCCAGACCGGCAGATGGTGCTCGGCGAGCAGCGCGAAGAACGATGAGCCGCGCGGAATCATCTCGAATACGCCGAGGCCGCCGGTCTTCTCCAGACCGCGAAAGAGCGCCCGCCCCGAGTAGACGAACAGCTCGAGCAGCGCGCCAGTGTGCCGCTCGACGAGCATGACCAGCGAGAGCTGCTGCTGCGGAAAGACGAACTTCTCGGCGAGCGAGGGATGGAGCGCCAGCGTGACGAGCTCACGGTGCAGCACGATGAGATCCTCGTTCGCGCGCGACTCGAGATAGGCCGCGAGCGCCTCTTCGGAGACGGCCGCGCCGCCGTTGTAGATGTCGCCACCGTTCGCGTTCGGCCCGTCGTTCGAGAGCCGCTGCACGAAGAGATGCACGCTCTCGCGCAGCGAGAGCTCCGCGGCGTCGAGATCTCCGCGGTCGAGCGCGCCACGCACCCGCGCCTCGAGATCAGGAGAGATGGGGATCGAGAGCGGCTGGGCGAGGAAGACTTGAAGAGGACAGGTGAGCCGCGGCCTGCCCATGAGCGCACGCGTCGCCGCCAGCTGCGACTCGACGCGCGCACGCACGCCGCCGTTGCGCGCCGTGCCGCGTGCGCTCTCGTTGATCTTCTCGGCGATCGAAACCTTGATCGAACCGAAGATGTGATCGTCGAACGTCGCCACTTCCGGCGCGGCGCCGAAGGAGATGAAGATGCCGGCGTCGAGCTTCTCGCCGCGCACCAGCGCGAGCTCCTGCTCCCGCTCATCCGCGAGGCGCGCGAGCTCCTGGTGCAGCACGCGCAGCCTCGTGCGCGGCTCCTCGCCGGATTCCGGATCGATCGTGCCACGCGCGAGCGCGTCGTTCGCCACGGCGATCTGCCGGTCGAGCAGCTCCCGGCGCACCTCGACCCGGTGCTCGATGTCGCGCGCCGAGCGGGCCACCACGTCGCGGTTGGCGTCTCCATCGAGGCGCCGTGCGTAGGCCTGCAGCGCGGCGCGGATGTCCGCAGCCAGCTCGACGAGCGAGGCGATGTCTCCCGAGAAGCTGACGGCGTCGCCGAGGAGATTGTTGAGATAGAGGCCGCCCTTGTCGCCCAGATGCGCGGCGCCGTGGTGGTGCTTGGCGGCCGCCGTGAGGATCGGCTGGTAGAATTCGCGCTGGAGGAAGTCTGCGACCACGGCCTCCTTCAGCATCGCGGTTCGCTTGGTGAAGTCCTTCACGTCGCAGAAGAGGTGGCCCATCTGCGTCGGGCCTGCGCGCTTGGCGAGCACGGCGTGATCCGAGAAGCCGAACCAGTAGAGGCGCCCGCGCTCGTATTCCGAGGTGAGTCCGTCCTCGCTCTCGCCGCCTGAGCGATGCGCGAGAGCGCTGCTGGCCTGCTCGAGAAGCTGCTCGCACGCGGCGTCGACAGCGAGCGCGGCGATCGATTGGGCCACCAGCTTGAGGGCCTCGTTCGCCGAGAGCCAGCCGTGCGCGGGATGATCGTCGCTCCACTCCGCGGCGGCGTGGGCGATCTTGTCCAGCCGGCTGCGCGCCTCGGGATGCGTGCAGGCCTGCGCGCGCTGCTCGGCCGCGTGCGAGAACGCTTTGCGACGCTCGGGAGTCGCGAGCACCCGCTCGAGCGCGCCCGGCAGGCCGAACAGCTGCGGCAGGGTCAGTCCCTCGAACTGGAGCTGCGGTGAGCGTCCCAGCTCGACCAGCTTGAGCGAAGCGAACAGCTCGTTGCGCAGCGCAGCCTGCGCGCCGATCCGCTCTGCGCGCAGCACGATCTCGCGCGGGCCCGATGCGAGCTCGGCGAGCGCCTCGCGCGCGATCTGTTCGGGCGTGACTCCCGCGAGAAGTTGCGCGCGCTTCGCCTCGAGTTTCGTCGGCAGCTCGAGGAACGGCACGCCATACGCTGTGAGCCCACTGCCGGGCAGGAGCTTGCCGCCGCCGAACCAGACGAGCGGATGCAGGCTCGATTCAATCTGAGGATGATCGAGCGGAAGCTGCGCCTCGTGCGCCGCGAGCCGCAGGGCGAGCAGCAGACCTGCACCGACCGCGCCCGAGATGATCCGCGTCAGTTGCGGAGTCAGGCCGAGCGCGCGCAGCCCCGCGATCGTCGGCTCCGCGCAGGCCCGCAGCGCGAGCAGCGCAAGAAAGGGAGTCGGCTCGTGCTGGCTGCTCTCGCCGCTCTCTTCGCGTGCGCGCGACAGCAGCGTGTTGAGAGCGCCGAGCAGCGTCCGCCCCGGACGGCCCTGCGCGATCCAGGCGGCGACCAGGCCGGCGTCGAGCGCTGGATGCAGCTGTGCTGCGTCGGAGAAGAGCCGCCGCACCGCCTCCCGCGTCACCGACGCTGGAGCGCTGTACGAGATCGGCCGCAGCAGCTGCGGATCGAATCCGTTCCGCAAGAGCAGCCGATCGTACTCGTCGGGCCGCAGCGCCGCGCGATGCCGCATGCAGAGCAGCTGCGCGAGATCGAGCGCCGCTTGCTCGAAGAGCGTGACAAGCGCGCCATCGACCGCCACGGGAATGCAGAGATCGGCGAGCGAGGTTCCGAGGTGGAAGCGCAGGTTGCGCCCATCGAGCCGCAGCAACTCGCCAAGCGAGCGCCCTCCCGCCGCACCCCGCAGGCGCGGCCACAACGAGAGCCTCTCGGACGCGTAACTCACGCGGGCACTTTAGCTTAGGACCGCCTCGGGACGCGCAGGTTCGCAGCGAGGTTTTTCTGCCGCACCGGCCAACTGACCGACCGACCATTGCAGCGCGCATTTCCCGCGGCTACTGTGCGCGACTCTTTTCGCCTGGCGCACCAGCTCTGCGCGGCTCTTAAGGAACGTCGATGAAGAAGATCGAGGCGATCATCAAGCCGTTCAAGCTCGACGAAGTGAAGGAGGCGCTCGCCGACGTGGGCGTGCTCGGCCTCACCGTGACCGAGGTCAAGGGGTTCGGTCGGCAGAAGGGGCACACCGAGCTCTATCGGGGCGCCGAATACGTCGTCGACTTCCTTCCCAAGGTGAAGATCGAGGTCGTCCTCACCGACGAGATGGTCCCCAAGGCGCTCGAGGCGATCGAGCGCGCAGCGAAGACAGGACGCATCGGCGACGGCAAGATCTTCGTCAGCCCGGTCGACGAGGTGGTCCGCATCCGCACGGGCGAGCGCGGCGAGACTGCGCTCTAGAGATCGCAACGATTCATCAATCCCCGGCCAATCGAGGCCGGGTCAACCGCAGCGGGTTGCATGAGATCCGCTGACACCGGGAGCCCGGCGAGGGCACCCACAAGGAGCGCGAGATGGCGTTGAAGCCGAAGGATGTTCTGGCCCTGGCGAAGGATCAGAAGGCGGTGATGGTCGACCTCAAGTTCATGGACTTCGTCGGCCTCTGGCAGCACTTCACCATCCCGCTCCCCGAATTGACCGAGGGGATCTTCGAAGAGGGCCTGGGCTTCGACGGCTCCTCGATCCGCGGCTGGGCGCCGATCCAGGCGAGCGACATGCTCGTCGTGCCGGACGCCGATACCGCGAAGATGGATCCGTTCATTAAAGATCCGACGCTCTCGATCATCTGCAACGTCGTCGATCCGATCACCAAGGAGCCCTACTCGCGCGACCCGCGCTTCATCGCGCAGAAGGCCGAGCGGTATCTCAAGGCGTCGGGCATCGGCGACGTGGCCTACTTCGGGCCCGAGGCCGAGTTCTTCATCTTCGACGGCATCTCCTACGATTCGTCGCCGAATGCTTCTCATTACAAGATCGAATCGCGCGAAGGCCAGTGGGAGACGGGCTCCGCCACCGAGCAGTATTTCGACGGTAAGCAGACCATTACCCGCCCGAACCTCGGATATAAGCCGCGATATAAGGAAGGATACTTCCCTGTCGCGCCGATTGATTCGCAGCAGGATATCCGCACCGAGATGTGCCTCTTCATGGAGAAGGTGGGCATCCAGGTCGAGCGCCAGCACCACGAGGTTGCGACGGCAGGCCAGGCGGAGATCGATATCCGCTACGATAGCCTCGTCAATACCGCCGATAAGCTGATGTGGTTCAAGTACATCATCAAGAATGTCGCATTGAAGAATGGCAAGACCGCGACGTTCATGCCCAAGCCGCTCTTCGGCGACAACGGCTCGGGAATGCATACCCACCAGTCGATCTGGAAGGCGGGCAAGCCGCTCTTCGCGGGCGATGGATATGCGGGTATGAGCGAGATGGCGCTGCACTATATGGGCGGCCTCTTGAAGCACGCGCGGGCGCTCGCAGCGATCTGCAATCCGACGACGAACTCCTATAAGCGGCTCGTTCCCGGATTCGAAGCGCCGGTGAACCTCGCCTATTCGTCGCGCAATCGATCGGCGTCGATCCGCATCCCGATGTATTCGCCGTCGCCAAAGGCCAAGCGCCTCGAGTTCCGCTCGCCGGATCCGTCGTGCAATCCCTATATGGCGTTCGCGGCGATGTTGATGGCCGGCCTCGATGGTATCGAGAACCGGATCGATCCGGGAGAGCCGCTCGATAAGGATATCTACGGACTATCGCCCGAGGAGTTGAAGGACATTCCGAAGATGCCGGGCTCGCTCGAGGAGGCGCTGCAGTGCCTCAAGGACGATCACGAGTTCTTGCTCAAGGGCGATGTCTTCACGCAGGACGTGATCGATACCTGGATTGAATTGAAGATCGAGAAGGAGCTGAACCCCGTCCGCCTGCGCCCGACGCCGATGGAGTTCGCGCTCTACTTCGATATCTAGGGATATCGGCGCATATCCCCGAACTATCGGGATATCGGCGCATCAACGAACGGCCTGTCCTTCGCGGGGCAGGCCGTTCTTGTTTGAGAGCCCCTGTCGGATCTTCTCGCTTCATTCGGAACGGCGCGCCGCAACCACCTCGTTAGCATCGGGCGACCTGCCCTCATGCCCAGCACCGAGCACGAACGCACATGACCACCAAGAGCAAGATCTGGATCGCCGTCGTCGTCGGAATCATCGTCGTCATCGGCGCGCTCGCCGGGACCAAGGCGCTCCAGATCGGAGCCATGAAGAGCGCGGGCGCGTCGTTCGTGCCGCCTCCGGAATCGGTGACGACCGCGAAGGCCGAGATGGCCGACTGGCGCGCTTCGCGCGCTGCCACGGGCACGCTGGTCGCGCAGCACAGCGTGACGCTCGCCGCGGAGCTTCCGGGACGGGTGACGGAGATCCTCTTCGACTCTGGTGCGACCGTGCATCGCGGGCAGGAGCTGGTGAAGCTCGACAGCTCGGTGGAGCAGGCCCAGCTTGCCTCCGCGGAGGCCGACGATGTTCTCGCCAAGCAATCTCTGACGCGCGCGAACGCGCTGCGCGAGCACGGGAGCAACACGCCCGCCGATATCGAAGGCGCCCAGGCTCGGGCCGCGCAGACGCAGGCGATTCTTGCGCAGCTGCGCGCGACGATTGCCAAGAAGGTCATCCGCGCGCCGTTTGATGGACGCATCGGCATCCGCCAGGTCGAGCTCGGGCAGATCGTCTCCGCCGCGACGCCGCTCGCAAGCCTGCAGTCGGTGAGCCCGATCTACGCCGAGTTCTGGCTCCCGCAGCAGACGCTCTCGGATCTCAAGCTGGGCATGGAGACGACGCTGCACAGCGACGCCTATCCGAGCGCCGTCTGGCGCGGACGCATCAGCACCATCACTCCCGAGGTCGACGTCGCGACCCGCAACGTCAAGGTGCGCGCGACCTTCCCGAACATCGACGGACAGCTGCGGCCCGGCATGTTCGGCAACATCGAGGTGCTCTCGCCCGACCAGCACGCGCAGCTGATCATCCCAGCGACGGCGGTGCTCTACGCGCCCTACGGCGACTCGGTCTATTCGGCGGTGGAGAAGAAGAGCGCAGACGGCAAGAGCACGCTGACGGCCCAGCAGAAGTTCATCCGGCTGGGAGAGCGACGCGGCGATTACGTCGCGGTCGAATCGGGCCTCACCGCGGGAGAGGAGATCGTCTCGAGCGGAGTCTTCAAGCTGCGCAACGGCTCGTCGCTCGCAGTGAAGAACGAGCTCAAGCCCGACGTGCAGGCGCACCCCAACCCGCTCGAGCGATAGGAAAGCCGCGCCATGCGCTTCACCGATCTCTTCATCAAGCGGCCGGTCATCGCGATCGTCCTCAATCTCCTCATCGTCATCGCCGGCCTTCAAGCCGTGCGCTCGCTCAACGTCCGCCAATATCCGCGCAGCGACAACGCGTCGATCACGGTGACGACCGCCTACGTCGGCGCGAGCGCAGCGCTGGTGCGCGGCTTCATCACGACGCCGCTTGAGCGCGCGATCGCGGCGGCCGACGGAATCGACTACATCGAGTCGCAGAGCCTGCAGGGCGTCTCGACGATCACCGCCCGCCTGCGCCTCAACCAGAACGCCACGCAGGCGCTCGCGGAGATCAGCTCGAAGGTCGATGCGGTCCGCCGCGATCTGCCGCCCGAAGCGGAGATCCCGATCCTCAACGTCGAGTCCGCCGACAGCCAGTTCGCCTCGGCCTACTTGAGTTTCTCCTCTGAGTTTCTCAAGCAGAACGAGATCACCGACTACCTCGTGCGCATCGTCCAGCCGCGGCTCTCGGCGCTCGAGGGCGTGCAGCGCGCGGACATCCTCGGCGCGCGCACCTTCGCGATGCGCATCTGGCTCAAGCCCGATCGAATGGCCGCGATGGGCGTGAGCCCCGCGCAGGTGCGGGCCGCGCTCGCAAGCAACAACTATCTCGCCGCCGTCGGCCAGACGAAGGGCAACCTCGTGCAGGTCAACCTCACCACAAACACCGATCTCAAGTCGGTGCGCGAGTTCCAGCAGCTCGTCGTCAAGGAGAGCGACGGCGCGGTGGTGCGGCTTCAGGAGATCGCCGAGATCGCGCTGGGCGCGGAGGATTACGACGCAGTCGTGAACTTCTCGGGGCAGACCGCCGTCTTCGTCGGCATCTGGTCCTTGCCGAACGCGAACTCCCTCGATGTCATCAAGCGCGTCCGCAGCGAGATGGCCTCGCTGCAGCACGATCTCCCCGAGCAGATCACCGGGCGCATCGCCTACGACGGCACCGCCTATATCCAGAGCGCGATCAGCGACGTCGAGGAGACGCTTCTCGAAACGCTGGTGATCGTCGTTGTGATCATCTTCCTCTTCCTCGGCTCGCTGCGCTCCTCACTCGTTCCCGTCGTCGCGATCCCCGTTTCGCTGATCGGCGCGATCTTCATCGTGCAGGTGCTCGGCTTCACCATCAATCTGCTCACGCTGCTCGCGGTCGTCCTCTCGGTCGGCCTCGTCGTCGACGATGCGATCGTCGTGGTCGAGAACGTCGAGCGCCATCTGCAAGAGGGCCTCTCGGCGTTCGACGCCGCGCTCAAGAGCGCACGGGAGCTGGTCGGGCCGATCAGCTCGATGACCATCACGCTCGCCGCCGTCTACGCGCCGATCGCGTTTCAGGGCGGACTCACCGGCTCGCTCTTCCGCGAATTCGCGCTCACGCTCGCGGGCGCCGTCACCATCTCGGGCGTCGTCGCGCTCACGCTCTCTCCCGTGATGGCGTCGCGCCTCCTGAAGCCCGGCCACGGCGAGCACGGCTTCTCGGGCTTCATCAACCGCACCTTCGAGCACGTCAAACAGCTCTATGGCCGCATGCTCGACGCCTCGTTCACGGCCCGCCCCGCCATCTACACCGCGTGGGTCATTGTCAGTCTGCTCGCCGTCGCGATGTTCACTCTCTCTGCCAAGGAGCTCGCGCCTGCGGAAGATCAGGGCATCGTCTTCAACATCGAGAACGCGCCCTCGAACTCGACGATCGATCAGATCACGCAGTCGACGCGCGCGATCAACAAGGCCGCGTTCGAGATCCCCGAGACGGCGTTCACGTTCCAGGTGTCGATGCCGACGGGCGGCTTCACGGGCGACGTGCTCAAGCCTTGGTCTGAGCGCAAGCGCAACGCGTTCCAGATCCAGCCTGAGGTGCAGGCGAAGATGAGCGCGATCCCCGGCCTGCAGACCTTCTCTGTGCTCCCGCCCGCGCTGCCCGGTGGCGGAACCTTTCCCGTCGAGCTCGTCGTCTCCTCGACCGCCGACGCGACCGAGATCCTGACCTTCGTGAACCAGCTGCGCGACGACGCGGCGAAGAGCGGCATGTTCGCGTTCCCGCCGCTCATCGACACCAAGATCGATCAGCCGCAGACGGAGATTGAGATCGATCGCGAGAAGGTGGCCGCGCTCGGCCTGAACCTGGCGCAGGTCGGGCAGGACATGGGCGCTGCGATCGGCGGCAACTTCGTCAACCGGTTCAGCATCTCGGGCCGCAGCTACAAGGTGATCCCGCAGATCCTCCGCGCCGAGCGCATGACGCCTGAACAGCTCGCGCAGATCCACATTGCGGGGCCGGGCGGACAGCTGATCGCGCTCTCGACGATCGCGACGCTGCACGACAGCGTCACGCCCCGCTCGCTCAATCGCTTCCAGCAGCTCAACGCCGTCAAGCTCAGCGGCGTCGCGATCCGGCCGCTCGACCAGGCGCTCAAGTCCATCGAGGACAATGCCGCGAAGATCCTCCCGCAGGGATATCGCATCGACTACACGGGCGAGTCGCGCCAGTTGCGCAAGGAGGGCGACAAGTTCCTCCCCGCGTTCCTCCTCGCGATCGTGCTCATTTTCCTGGTGCTCTCTGCGCAGTTCAACAGCTTCAGAGATCCGCTGATCATCCTCGCTGGTTCGGTGCCGCTCGCGATGTTCGGCGCGCTGATCATGACGTTCCTCAAGATGCCGAATCCGAACATGCCGTTCTGGACGAATGGCTGGACGACGACGCTCAACGTCTATTCGCAGGTCGGCCTCGTCACGCTGGTGGGCCTCGTCGCGAAGAATGGAATCCTCATCGTCGAGTTCGCCAACAAGCTGCAGGAAGAGGGGCACACGAAGCTTGCGGCGATCCGCGAGTCGGCGCTGACGCGTTTGCGGCCTGTGCTCATGACGAGCGTCGCGACGATCGCGGGGCACTTTCCGCTCACGCTCGTCACCGGTCCCGGCGCCTCCGCGCGCAACAGCATCGGACTCGTGCTCGTGACGGGAATGGCCGTGGGCACGGCCTTCACACTCTTCTTCGTCCCGTCGATCTACCTGCTCATCGCCAAGGATCATCGGGCCGACGCGAAGGAACCGGTCACCGCAGACGCGCCTGCAGAGACGGTGAGCGCATGATGACGAGAGCATCCATGTTCGAGAGATCGTTGGTGTACCAATCATTGGTGTTCAAAGCATTTGCCGCCGCCACGCTCGGCATGGCGCTCGCCGCGCAACCCGCGCATGCGCTCCAGCCGCTGCAAGAGTTTCTCGCCGGTGCACGCTCGGCCAACCCCGATGCACTCGAGGCTGCAGCCAACGCGAACCAGCAGGATGCGCTCGCCGATGTGCAGCTCGGCCGCGCCCTGCCTGGGCTGCAGCTGCGCGGGACGTACACGCACAACCAGTACGACTCGAAGTTCACGCTGCCCACCGCGAGCGGGCAGCCGCCGATCACCGTGATGATCCAGCCCTACGACGCGTTCGACGCCTACTCGACGATCAACGTGCCGCTCATCGATCTCGCGCAGTTCAAGCGCATCGCGGTCTCGCGCACGGGAGCTGCACAGACGCGCAAGCAGATGGAGGCTGTGCAGCTGCAGATCAGCGGCGCCGTCGCGCAGGACTATTTTCAGCTGGTCGCGAACCTCGCGCTCGTCGAGGCGTCGAAGCGACAGCTCGAGGTGTCGCGCACAAGCCTCGCGCTGATCGAGGACAAGTTCCGCCTCGGCAGCGCGCCCGAGCTCGAGGTCGATCGCGCGAAGTCCGAAGTGGAGCGGCAGGTGCAGCAGCTCGCCGCTGCGGAGCTGCAGCGCGAGATCTCCGCGCGCGCGCTGACATCGGCGAGCGGGATCGCGCCGCAGCTGACGGCGGGCGCCGACTTCCCCGAGGATCTCCACGCCGAATCTCCACTCGATGAGCTGGAAAGATCGATCGATGCGCTTCCGCAGACGCAGGTGGCGAAGCTTGCGACCGACGCCGCCGACGGCACGCTGCTCGCGCAGAAGCTGACGCTCGTCCCTGCGCTCTCGGGCTCCTTCAGCGAGCACGTCAGCAACGCCGCGGGCTTTGTCGGCAGCAACTCGAGCTACTTCTACCAACTCGCGCTCAACTGGAATTTCGACTTCACCAACATCGCGAACATCCGCGCGGCGCAGGCAGCATCCGAGGCCGCGCGAGCACGAGAGTTGCGCAGCCGGCTCGCGGCCGGAGACGAGATCAGCCGCGACTGGAACAGCGTGCGCGCCGCGATCGCGCGGAGCCAATCAGCGCGCGTCGAGGTGAAGACGAGCCAGCACGCCGCCGACCTGGCGTTCGATCGCTACCGCGCGGGCGCCTCGACCCAGCTCGAGTTGCTGCAGGCGCAGCGCGATGCCTTCAGCGCCGAGGTCTCGCGCATCCAGGCCGACGCCGATCTCGCCAACTCCCGCGCGCAGCTGCGCCTCTCCGTGGGGCAGTCGCTCGATCAGACCGCCTCTTCGATCACGACGCGGACGCCCCCGCCATCGCCGGCACCGCAGCGGTAGAGCGAAGCAGACTCCGCGAGCCCGGGCGGCGTGAACCGAGCGGGCGTCAGCCAAGCCGGCCGGCGAGATGCTGCACGACGCTCAAGGCCGCAAGTCCCGCCGTCTCCGTGCGCAGCACCAGCGGGCCGAGGCTCGCGCGCACAAAGCCGTGCTGCTCCGCGGCGGCGAGTTCGTCGGGAGAAAAGCCACCTTCGGGTCCGACGACGAGCAGCAGCTTCTCCGCGCCCAGTGCGGCTTCGCCGAGACGTAAGCGCGTCGCGAGCGGATCGAGAACCACTCCGCGACGCGCAGGCTCCTCGCCAAGAATCGCGAACAGCTCGTCCCATCTGCGCGGCGCATCGATCGTCGGCACGTCAGCGCGCCCACACTGGCGCGACGCTTCGTCTGCGATCTTCTGCCAGCGCACCACCTTCGCAGCGCCCCGCTCCTCGTCGAGCTTGACGATGCTCCGCTCGGCCGCGAACGGAATCACGCGCGCGACGCCCAACTCGGTCGCCTTCTGGATCACCAGCTCGAGCTTGTCCCCTTTTGCGAGCGCCTGCGCGAGCGCGACATCGAACGCAAAGCCACGCCCAGCCTGATCTTCCGCATCGAGAGCGATCTTCTCGAGCGACGTGAGCGCTGGCGCACCGAGCAGGGAGAGAGCCAACTTCGCCGACCAGCGCGCGCCCTGTCCGTCGAAGATCTCCAGCGCATCACCCGCCACGAGTCGGAGCACCGAGACAAGGTAGCGGGCCTGCTCGGGCGTGAGCGCCACGTGCGCGTCCTGTGCGGAGGCGAGCTGCGCGGGCGTGACGAGGAGTCTGCGGAGCGGCGACATGCGGGAGATCTTATCCGCGATCACTCCAGTCACGGCGCTCGATGAACGGCCCGCGCGGCTCGCGTGACGCTCAAGGTATTCCCAGTAAGCCTTGACTGGTATACCTAACCATGACAAGCTTAGTTTCATGAGCAGCGAGAAGACAGACGGGCAGGTGCTCAAAGGGCTGCTCGACACGCTGGTGCTCGGCGTGCTCGCGGAAGAGGACGACTACGGCTTCGGGATTCTGCAGAAGTTGGCCGAGCGCGCGGGCGACAGCCTCGCCCTCAAGGAGGCCACGCTCTATCCGCTGCTGCACCGCATGGAGAGCCGCGGATTTCTCGAGTGCTACTGGCGCCCCGGCCAGCGCGGCACGGACCGCAAGTACTACCGGATCACCGACGACGGACACGCCCACCTCAGCGAGCGGCTCGTCGAGTGGAAGAAGGTCGCGTCGATCCTCGAGACCGTGGTGCTTGAGCGGCGCCGGCCAGAGAACGTGAAGAAAGGCAGGAAGTGAGATGGGACTTCTTCGATTCCCCGGCGGCACGATCGCACCCCAAGCGTTGACTGGCGACGCGGTGCTCGATCGCTATCTCGTCGATCTCGACGCGAAGTTGCACGGCATCGCGGCGCTGCGTCTACGCACGCTCGCGGAGATCAAGGACACGCTGCTCGAGCGCAAGGAGCAGGCGCTCGCGAGCGGGAAGTCCGCGCTGGATGCGGCCGAGAGCGCCGTCCGGGAGATCGGTGACGCCGAGGAGTTCGCGGCACCGCAGCGTGCTGAGCTGCGCAAGCTTGCGCTTCAGCGGGGCCTGCCGTTCGGCCTGTTCATGGCTCTCTTCCAGTACGCCGCGATGTCCCTGCATCACCACATCGCCTGGTGGCCCATGCTTCCCATTTTCGTCGCCATCTACGCGGCGACAGGAGCGACGTTCGGCATCGCGACGGCCTACTTCCAGGCGTTCGGCCCGCCAGGGAACGAACGGGTTCTCTCGAATGATCCGAGCGCGTATCTGGTCACCGAGCGCTCGCACGCGGGAACTGTGCTTCTGACGTTCTACTTTTTCGGAAGCGGACTCGTCATGGTGCTCGGCGGACTCAAGATCGTTTCGTCCTTCGCGCGCATCGTGTTCTGGGTCCTCAGGCCGTCGAGTCAGAACGTGCCGTTCGCGCAAGCACTGGCCATCGGCTTTGGATTGATCAGCGTCGCGCTCGGAGTGCTCCTCTGGAACCTCCTTCGCCGCTACCGCGTCGATCCTGCGGGCTTCTCGATCGAGGGGCTCGGGCCCGTTCGGCGGATCGAATGGGGCGCAGTGAAGGAGATCGCGCCGCTCGGAAAGCGTTTTCGCTGGGCTCCACGGATCTGGAAGCGCATCAGCGTGATCACCTTCGTCGACACGGCCGGCCGTGAGCAGCGCATGCTGGTGTCGCCCTCGATGAGCAACGCCGACCGCTTTCTCCTCGAGCTGCGCGAACACGTCGCGCGCAGCTGATCTGCACGAGCGCTACGACGGAGCCCGACCGCGCCTCACGCCTACGCGCGCGCAAGCTCCACGCGCAGCCAGCCATCCCGCTCGTGCCGCGACACGGCCTTCAAGCCCTGCGCGACATACGCCTCGGTCGCTTCATCTCCCTGCGGTGCAAGCAGCCCCGAAAGCACCAGCCGCCCGCCGGGCGCGACCTTGCGCGCGATCTGCGGCGCGAGCTCGACGAGCGTGTTGAGCAGAATGTTCGCGATGACGATCTGAAACGGCTTGTCGTACGGCGCGGGCAGATCATCACAGTCGCGCAGCTGCCAGGAGATGCGATCGGGCGTGAGGCCATTGAGCGCCGCGCCCTCCTTCGCCGCGTCGATCGCCACGGGATCGTTCTCGGTGCCGCAGATGCGCGCGCCCGCGCCCAGCCTGGCCGCGAGGATCGCGATGACTCCGCTGCCCGTGCCGACGTCGAGCAGATCGGCGCCGGGAAATTCTTTCAACAGCTCGTCCGTGCGCTCGAGGCAGAGCGCCGTCGTCGCGTGCGCGCCCGTGCCGAACGCCATGCCGGGATCGATCGCGATCGCGACTTCACCGGCAGCGAGCGCGGGCATGTCCCACGGTGGGTGCACGAACGAGCGCGGCCCCACGCGCAGCGCCTTGTGGTGCGCGCGCCACGAGAGGCTCCAGTTCTCCTCGATGATCTCGATCGGCGTCGGAACCTCGAGCGTCGGCAACTCGCCCGCGAGCACCTGCGCTGCAGTCTCGGCATCCGCGCGGCTGCCGAAGTGCGCGATGCAGCGCCAGCGGCCTTCCGGAAGCGGCGGCGTGCCCGGCATCAGCAGCATCCCCGGCTCCTGTGTCTCGACGCCGAGCGCGCCCTCGTCGAAGCAGAGCGACGACGCGATCTCGAGCTCGGCCTCGGGTGCGAGCAGCACGAGTGCAAAACTCATGACTGCAATCCTTTCGTTGCACCGGCGCGCGCACCCGGCTCGCCGCGGAGTTCGTCTGGGATCGCCGCATCAGGCGCGACGAGCGCGATCGTTTCTCTCTCGGGCGCGAGCAACGACTCGGCGAGCGCGCGCACCTTCTCTGCCGTCACGCTCGCGATCCGCTCGGCATATCCACGCGACCATTCGGCCCCGAGGCCGTAGCACTCATCGAACGCCATGATCGCTGCGCGCGCCGAATTTCGCTGCAGACCGATCGCCTGGCTACCGATCAGATGTGTGCGCGCGCGATCGATCTCGGCCGCACCGGGCGCGGTCGCGCGCATGATCGCGAGCTGCTCGCGCATTCCGGCGAGCGCCTCGCTGACTTTGCCGGGACCGCAGCCGATGTACGTCGCGAAATATCCCGGATCGACACCCTCCATCGCGAAGCTCGAGACGCTGTAGGCGAGGCTCTTCTTGTCGCGCAGCTCGAGGAAAAGGCGACCGCCCTGCCCCGAGAGGATCGCCGAGAGAACTTCGAGCGTGTCGCGATCGGGAGACGACAGCGAGAGCCCCGGATAGCCGAGCACGAGGTGGGCCTGCGCTTTCTCGAGTGCGCGCACGGCCGCACGGGGCGCGGTCTGGAGCGATTCGCGCGGAGGAGAGAGAGCCGGCGCAGCCGCCGTGTTCTTGCCGATGCTCGCCAGCACCCGCTCGCGCACTTCAGCGGGATCGACATCGCCGACGACCGCGATCACGGCAGCGCCCGGCGAGTAGAGGCGAGCACGCAGCGACGCGAGTTGTGCGCCATCAACGCGCGCAAGGCTCTCCGCGTTCCCGAGCAGATCGAGCCGATATGGGTGCTTCTGAAAGAGCGTCTCGGCGAAGAGCTGGAAGGCCGCGCCAGCCGGATTGTCATCGCGCGAGCGCAGCTCCTCCTTCTGCAGCGCGGTCTCGCGCTCCACCTCGGGCGCGCGGAAGACGGGCTCGCAGGTCGCCTCCGCGAAGAGATCCCACGCCCGTTCGAAGTGGCGCGAGAGCGCCTCGGCGCGCAGGCCGAACGAGTTGCGGCCGGAGTTTCCACCGAGCGAGCCGCCCATCTCTTCCATCTGCTTGGCGATCTCTTCTGCTGTTCGCGTCTTCGTCCCCTTCGAGGCGAGGCGCGCAAGAAGAAGCTGCCAGCCGCCGTCGGTCGCCGTCTCCGCGCGCAGGCCGCCGTTCCAGACCGTGCGCATCGCGACAAGAGGAACCGCGCGCTCTTCACGGATCAGCAGCGTGCCTCCGCCGGGAAGTTTTTCGCGCAGAAGCTGCCCGCCAGTGTCCTTGCCCGCACGCAGCGCGCGCCGCACGGGTGGCGGACGGGAGAGCGCCGGGGCCGCAGGAGGCAGCGTCACGGCGAGCGCAATCTTCGACGCCTCATCGAGCATCGCAGTGAGCGCCGCGCTGTCGAGCGCAGCATCTGCCTCGGTCGGCAGAAGCGCCGCTGCATTGAGCGCGCGCGGATCGAGCCAGCGCTGCGCCGCTTCGAGCACCAGCTGCGGCGTCATCGCGGCGATGCGCGCGAAATATTTCTCCTCGAGAGCAAGGCCGCCCTTCGCCGTCAGATAGAAGCCCAGCTTGCGCGCCTGCCCCTGCACCGTCTCGCGCTGGAAGACCGCATCGCTCTCGAGGAGCCGACACGCGCGCTCGAGCTCATCGGCCGAGATCTCTTCGGTCCGCAGCAGATGCAGCTGGCGCGCGGCTTCACCGACGGCCTCGCGCAGCTTGTCGGGCGAGAGCGTGAACGAGAGCA
Organism: uncultured delta proteobacterium; assembly: GCA_903911145.1. Lineage (GTDB taxonomy): Bacteria > Myxococcota > Myxococcia > Myxococcales > 40CM-4-68-19 > CAIWCD01. The sequence continues at coordinate 115,813 of CAIWCD010000002.1, forward strand.
TCGTCAGCCCGCGATCCTGCGGCGTGTAGCAGCTCGCGTGCAGCTCGTTGACCAGCAGGCGATCGCGCTTCATCGAGCGGAACAGCCGCGACGCCTCGCCGTGACCGAGCACGATCGAGAGCGCGTCGAGCGCGGCGACATCATCGTGATCGATCGGCGGCGCGGGCCACGAGAGCGTCAGCTGCGCTTCGCGGACTCCCTGCCGCACGAGCTTCGCGCGCGACCGCTCCTGGAGCGGTTCAGCGGTGCGCGGCGGCGCGGGAACGAATGCATCGTTTGCTTGCGCGCCTTCGCGATCCTCGAATCGAAAATATTTCCGCGCCGCCGCGAGCACGTCGGCCTCGCGCACATCGCCGACGACCGCGACGGTCATGTTCTCTGGCCGATACCAGCGTCGATAGAAGTTGAGAATGCGCTCGCGCGTGTGGCTGCGGACACTCTGCTCGGTGCCGATCACGGGCAGGCGATACGGATGCGTCTGGTATGCGGTGGAGAAGAGCGCCTGCGAAACGACACGGCCGGGTGAGTCGGCCGAGCGGTTGATCTCCTCGCAGACCACTTCGATCTCGCGCGTCAGCTCCTCGCGATCGAACGCCGCGGCGCTCACCGCGTCGGCCAGCACCGCGAGTCCCGTCTCCCAATATCGGCTCGCGATCGTGACGTGATAGACGGTCTGATCGAACGAGGTCCAGGCGTTGATCTCGCCGCCCGCCGCCTCGATCTGGCGCGCCACTTCTCCGGGCCCGCGCGACTTCGTTCCCTTGAACAGCATGTGCTCGTGGAGATGCGCGATGCCGGCCTCGTCGGGCGTCTCGTCGGCCGAGCCGACCTTCACCCAGATCTGGATGGCCGCGACGGGCGCGGTGTGATTCTCCTCGACGTGAACGGTCAGTCCGCCTTCGATCTGCGTGGGCATCTGCAGAGCGTAACAGGAGCCGCGGGCTGTGACCGGGCATTCGACGCAACGTACGCAGAGCCGCGCTGGGAGCGGATCTCCGCGCCTCGCTAGAACGGCGCCGCGATCACCTTCGCGAGCGCGAGCGGCCGCTCGAGATGCGGGCAATGGCCGGCCTTCTCGAGCAGATGGAACTGCGCGCGCAGAAGCTCCTTGCGCCAGAACGGCAGCGTCTCGGCGGGCAGCAGGCGATCGCTTGCACCCCAGATGAGACGCGTCGGAACGCTCAGGTTCGCAAGATCGCCGCTGGCAATGAAATCGCTTTCGACGAGAGAGGTGATGACTCCGCTGATCGGCGGCGCGCGCATCTGCTTGAGCACTTCGCCGGGAAACAGCTCGAGCGCCTTGGGCGCGCTGTGGAACGCGCTGCGCAGGTAGCGGCGCGCGCCGTGGTGATCGTCGGCGAGGATCAGCTTGCGGAACGGATCCCACTCCGCCTCGGGCAAGAGCGGCCCGCCCGGATTCACCAGCACCAATCCCGGCGGCGAAATCGAGCCCTCGAGAATCAGTTTGAGTGCCAACCATCCGCCCAGCGAATGGCCGACGATGCGCGCCCCCGGAACAGCCTGGGCCGCGGCCCGCGCGCCCGCGAGCATCGTCGAGAGCTTCCAGTTCGGCGGCGCCTCCGACAGTCCGTGGCCGGAGAGATCGACGATGTGCACGCGAAAGCGCGCGAGCAGCGGCAGCGAGGCCTGCCCCCAGCCCGCGATCGAATCACCGAGGCCGTGCAGCACGAGCAGAGGCGGCAGCTTGCGCGAACCGCGCGCGACCATGCGCAGCCGACCCGCGGGAGTCTCGAGGTGCGTCACCTCGCCGCCCGTTTCGGCCAGCTTGCGCAACAGCGACATCGCGAACGGCTCGCGCGGAGTGCGGGCGCGCTGCTCGATGGCCTCGGAGCGCGTCAAGGTCTAGATGTCTTCGGGGCGCAGCGTCGAGCGGCCATTCGCTGTGCAGCGCGCGATCGCCTTCACGACGGTCTCTTCGACATGCGTCGAGAGCGCGTGGATGAACTCGTCGGAGACGCGCTTCTCCTTGCTGCGGATGAGCTCGCGCACCTTCGACTGGACGATGAGCAGTTCCTTCTTCTCCGCAGAGGCAGCTTCCGTCGATTCAGCCATCGTTGCTCTCCCGTGGTGGGTTTGAGATCGTGGGCTCGTTTGAGTAACAGCGCGCCGCCGCACGCGCAACGCACGAGTCCTCCTCTGGAAGAGTGAGTCAATCGCGCGCATATCCACCTGCGCTTTGCCCTGATACGGTCGCGCCCTTTGGTTGATGTGAAAGGTGGAACGCGTGGACAAGCCCTACGGGATCGAGCAGCGCGACAAGAAGGCCCTCACCGCTGGCTACAGCCCGAACATCCGCCGTTTCGAGATCACCAGCATCATCGCCTTCACGCTCTCGATCCTCTGGCTCGGCAGCAAGATCGCGCCTGGCGTGGTCGCCCGCCCCGTCCTCGCACTGGCGATGTTCTTCGTGGGCGCGCTGGGCGCGGACTTCCTCACCGGCATGTTCCATTGGGCCGCCGACACCTGGGGCACCGTCGAGTGGCCGATCGTCGGCGTGGGTCTCATTCGCCCGTTCCGCGAGCACCACATCGATCAGCTCGAGATCACCCGCCACGACTTCATCGAGACCAACGGCGCAAGCGCGTTCATCACCTTCTTCTTCATCATCGCTGCGGCCCAGCTTCCGCAGGGTCCGGGCCTGACCTGGCAGTTCTGCGTCGGCGCCGCCACCCTGTCGACGATGATCCTCGGCTTCTTCACCAACCAGTTCCACAAGTGGTCGCACGAATCGCGCCCGCCCGCTCTGGTGGCGGCTTTGCAGCGCTGGCACGTGATCCTGCCGGTCGGTCATCATCAAGTGCATCACGTCGCGCCGTACACGAAGTACTACTGCATCACCAACGGCTGGCTGAATGAGCCGCTGCACCAGATCGGGTACTTCCGTGTCATGGAGCGGGTGATCTCGGCCGTGACGGGCCTCGTCCCACGCGAGGATGATCTCGGCAAGAAGGCCGCGACCGCGCTGGTCGATGACGCGCTCAAGAGCGCCGAGGCCGCAGCAACCTCGACGAGCAGTGCCCCTTCGCAATCGGGCCGGTGATAGCGTCCGTGAATTCGCAGGGGGGCGTTTGCCCGCCGCTCTGCGCACCGGAGGCTTCGCTTGGCCCTGCTCGCGCTCTCTCGACACCTGACGTTCCACGCCCGCGGTGACGCTGCATTCGTCTGGCACGGCCTGACCGGCGATGTCGCGGAGATGAGCCGCGATGTGCTCGCGCTCCTGCTCTGCTTCTCGCCCGCCGCCGAGGAGAATGTCGTCGCGAAGGCGCCGCCCGCGGGCCTGACCAGGCAGCAAGTCGAAGAGTTCGTTCCCATCCTGCGCGCGCGTCGCATGCTGGTGCTCGCGCCCTCGGGGCAACACAAGATCGACGAGATGTCGCCGCTGCTCGCGGGTGTTCCACGCATCCCACGCGCGGCCGTCTATCTGCGCCGCAAGCGCGATGACAAGCCGCTCGAGATCACCCTCTACACACGCGATGGCAAGCCGCTCACGCTCGACGAGACGACGGCGACGCTCTTTGATCGCTGCGACGGCGAGCACACGCTCGGGCAGGTGCTCGCGGATGCGGGTCCCGCAGCTCTCGAGCCGCTGTTGCGTCTGGCGCGCGCCGATGTCGCGGCCCTGAAGATTCTGCCCAAGCGGGTCAGCGAGGGCGGCGTCGTGCTCAATCCGGCGGCCGAGTCGACGATGCCCTATCCCGAGCTGCCTGACGTGCGCGCCTATGCTGCGGGCGGCCGTGCGCCCGGCGGCGCTCCGGACGATCTGCGCGGCTATCACGAGAACATCGACGACGCGCAGGCGCAGTTCGACGAGACGGAGACGACGCTCGCGCATCTGTTCCGCGAGCCGCACGCGTCGCTCAAGGGCCGCACGTTCGGCGCTGCGCTCGCCTCGGGTCTGCTGCTGCGCGGGGCGCTCCGGCACGCGAAGGGCCGCAAGATCCGTCTTCTCGAAGTCGGCGGCGGATTGGGTTTCGTCGGCGAATCTCTGCGCGCTGCTCTCGCCGCCGCGCCCGAGGGTGCGGCCGGAATCACGGCGATGAACATCGACCTCTCGCCCGCTCTTGCTGCGGCCCAGAAGCAGAAGGGGCTTTCTGTCGCGCGCGCCGATGCGCTCGCGCTCCCCGCGAAAGAGGAGAGCTTCGACCTCATCATCTCCAACGAGATGGTCGGCGATCTCGGCACCAGCATCGACCCGAATCCGCCTGCACCCGAAGTCGTCGAGAGCGCGCTGGCGACCGCGCCAGCAGCGGGCGAGCGCGATTCGGATCGTCCCGACAGCGATGGGTCCGAGGGTGAGGGTGACGACGTGGATGGCAACAGGCCGGTCGCGCCGCCTCCGCCTCCGCAGCAACCGGCGACGCCTCAAGGTCCGCGCATGATCAACGACGGCGCGGTGCGCTTCGTGCGCGAAGCGGCCGCGATGCTGGCGCCGGGAGGGATGCTCTACGTCAGCGAGTTCGGCGATCCGACGGCCAATCCGATCTGCTCGACGCATCTGGATCACGACGAGTGGTCGATCCGTTTCGCCGATCTACAGGCCGCCGCGACCGCTGCGGGCCTGGGTGCGCGCGTCGTTCCTCTTTCCGAATTGCTCTCGCTCGACGGTGCACCGCAGGCGCTCTCGACGACACGCGCGTCGTTCGCGGCACTGCGCGCGCTCTTCGGAGGTCAGGGCCTGAAGCTCACCAAGCGGGCCTGGCTGCGCACGGAGATCGAGGCGCTCGCCGACGGGAAGCTGGACCTCACCGAGGTGCGCGGCCTGCAGTGGGCGCCGCTGGGAGAGCGCACGATGGGTCTGCAGCCGCGCGAGTTCTGGGCGCTGGTGGCCACCAAGCCTGGACGCACGCTGCACTGATCGCGGGCGTTGGAGTGCGCTGCAGCAGCTCGTCTGTGCTGGGTGCGGCGGCCTCGCCAACGGACCCGAAGCGAAGCCTTGTTGGGAATTCCTTCACGACCGGATTCGAGAAACACGCTTTGAAGTTTTTCTCATCGCGGATTCTTCCCGCAACCCTCGTTGCCTTGCTTGCTCTACTGCCTCTCGCGGCGGTTCTCGCCTACGGCGTACGTGTCCCGATCGAGGATGAGTGGGATCATCTTGAGCAACTTGTGCGGCTCGAGCATGGGCAACTCCATCTCGCGGACCTGTTCGCTCGGTACAACGAGCATCGCCTCGTGTTCACGCGCGTCGTTTTGTACGCCCTGGATCTCGCGAGTGGGTTTGACAACCGCTGGTCGATGCGGCTGAGCGGACTGTTGGTGGCGGCCTGCATCGCGATGCTGACCGCTTCGACGATGTCCGGCGGTTGGACGGCTCGCGGTCTGTGGAAGTGCGTTCCTGTCGCGCTGGTATTCGCCAATCTCAGACAGCTCGATGGGCTTCTCTGGGGCTGGGCGGTGCAGGCCTATCTTTGTCTCGCGCTCTCGGTCGCAGCGCTCGTCGTGCTCAAGGAGGGGCAAGACCGCCGCCGCGTGCTCGCGTTCTGTGGACTTTCTCTACTCGCCGCCGCGAGCTGGGCAGCGGGCATCGCCGTCTTTCCTGCCGCGCTCCTGCAATGGTGGTGCGCTCGACCCAGGCACGACACGACTGGAGCGCGCTTCCGCCTCGGCCCGCTTGCGATCACCATGACGTTCGCGCTCACCAGCGTCTGGCTCGCATGGGGAGTTCCGCTCGAGAGCAGCGGAGTCCGGTTCGGCGAGCGTGCAACCGCGCTGCTGCTCCTGCTGGGAAGTCCGCTCTCCGGGGATCCGGCGCTCGCAACAGTCGCGGGGGCCTCGCTGCTCGCGGTCTCCACTCTGGTTCTATCGATGGTTGCGACGCATCGACTCCGACTTACGCAGGGAGCTCTGCCGGTGGGAGTTCTTTCGTTCGGTCTTGGAGCCGCGCTGCTCCTGGCGATTGGACGAGCGTCTGCGGACTGGCACGACCTGCTCAACGCCCGCTATGTCGCGGTGCTCGCCACCATCCCCGCCGGTCTCTGGCTCCTGCTCCTGCAACTCCAACCCACGCCGCCTGCTCTCCCCGCTCTGGCCGCATTGCTTGCTTTAGCAACTCTCTGGGCCGCGGCAACGGGCGCACGAGAAGCGGTCGCGCTCGGCCCGGTGCGACAGACGGAACGGCGGTTGCTGGCCTGGTTCGCCCGCACCGCCGCGCTACAGACCGACCAAACGCTCCACTTCCTCGGAAGCAACACGCCCGCCGTTCGCCGCGGCGCGCAGTCGCTCGAGAGGCTGCATTGGAACGTCTGGCGCAGCGACGAGGCGGCGCCGCGCAGTCTGTCTGCAGGTGTCGCGGTCGGCACACTCGAACTGCTCAACGGAGGGCCCATCCCGAGCGATACTCACGCCGTCCTCCAACTGCCGGGCGAGACGCTGTTCGACATCAAAGGTCGCGCGCTCGACGCCGCGGGTCGCGCTGCTCGCGTGTTTATCGCCATCGATGACGTTCGACTTCCCGCCTATCTCGAGGAAGACAGCCCCGAATACGAGGGTCGCTTTCGAGCGCAACTCTGGCTGCGCCCGTTGGGTCTGGGCCTCCATCGCGTCCGCGTCCTTGCGGGAGCGGAAGGCGGCTCGACGGAGGCGCTTATTGCTGCTCCGATTTGGGTCGAGGTGCTTCCATAGCGGAACGAGACTCCCCTCAGCAGAGGACGGGGCAGAGGCCAGACCGATTTCGAGAACTCTTCTCGGCCCAGGTCTGCGGGCGCGTTGCACGACACCTTCTCGATCGCTCGCAGGCGTTCCCTAGAGAGGAGCCGCCCTGCGCAGCGCCGCGATCGCCTCGGCGTAGTTCTTCTCGCCGAACACCGCCGTGCCCGCGACCAGCACGCTCGCGCCCGCCGAGATCACGCGCGGTGCGGTCTGCGGCGTGATCCCGCCGTCCACTTCAATGCGCGTACCGAGCCCACGCTGCGCGATGCGATTGGCGAGCCGTTCGATCTTCGGCAGGCAGCTCTCGATGAAGCTCTGTCCACCAAATCCGGGATTCACCGTCATCACCAGCACGAGATCGGTCGTGTCGAGCACGTAGTCGATCGCGTCGTCGTGCGTGCCCGGATTGAGCGCGACACCCGCGAGGCAGGAGTGCGTGCGGATCTGCTGGAGCGTGCGGTGCAGGTGCGGCGAGGCCTCAGCGTGCACGGTGATCGTCCGCGCGCCGGCCTTGGCGAACGCCTCGACGTACTTTTCCGGCTCGACCATCATCAAGTGACAGTCGAGCGGGCGGGTCGCGACCTTCTTCATCGCGGCCACCACGGGCGGCCCCCAGGTGAGATTCGGCACGAAGCGGCCATCCATCACATCGACATGAATCCAGTCGGCTCCCGCCGCCTCGACGGCGCGAATCTCCTCGCCGATGCGGGCGAGGTCGCAGGAGAGCAGAGAGGGCGCGATGAGGAGTGGGTGCACAGATTGCTCGAGGTCGAAGTCGTTTAGAACGTGCGTTCGATTTTTAGAATGATCGTTCTAATGGCCAGATTTCGAATCGCTGGCGGCGCGGCGCATGCGGATGGCGAAGAAGCCGTCGGTGCCGCTGCGGTTGGGCAGAGCGAGAAGCGCTCCGTCGTCGCGAATGAGCGCCTGCGCTGCGGGCCGCGCCCAGCCTGGCGGCGGTGCTTCGCGGACAAAGTCAGGGTGCGCGGCGAGGAAGCGCGTGATCGTCTCGTCGCACTCCTCGGGCGTGAAGGTGCAGAGCGCGAAGACGAAGAGGCCGCCCTTCTTGCAGAGAGGCTCCAGCGCGTTGAGCAGCCGCAGTTGCAGCGTCGCGAGCCGATCGATGTCCTCAGGCGTGCGACGAAGCTTGAGCTCCGGGTGGCGTCGCAGAGTGCCGAGACCCGAGCAGGGCGCATCGAGGAGGATCAGATCGAACGACTCAGGACCCTCGCCCGGCAGAGGCAGCGTCGCATCGGCAGCACGCGCCTCGAGGTTGAGATAGCCCATGCGCCGCGCGGCCTCGGCGATGATCTTCGTCTTGCGCGCATGCAGATCGATGGCGACGACGCGGCCCTCAGGTCCGACCAGTTCAGCCAGATGGCAGGCCTTGCCGCCGGGAGCAGCGCAGGCATCGAGAACGCGCGCACCCGCGCTGGGCGCGGCATAGAGCGACACGAGTTGCGCCGCTTCGTCCTGCGCCTGGAAGAGTCCCTGCGCGTGGCCTTCGAGATCGAGCGCGGGCGGTGCGCCCTCCTGCAGCACCAGCGCGTCGGGCGAATAGAGACCGGGTTCGCTCTGCAGGCCATCGGCGAGCAGCGCGGCCTGCGCCTCCTCAAGCGTGGCCCTCTTGCGGTTGCGCCGCACCGTCGCGCGCGCCTGCGTTTGATTGGCGCGGCAGAGAGCCTCGGTTTCCTCGAGACCCAACGCGCGACTCCAGCGCTCGACCAGCCAGCGAGGATGCGACGTGATCGCCGCGATGCGCCCGATCGGATCGGTATCCTGAGAGGGCGGCGGCGGCGAAACGCGAACCTCGGAAAGACGACGCAGGATCGCGTTGACGAATCCCGCAGCGTTCGGCGCGCGCAGCTCCTTGCAGAGCTCGACCGCCTGGTGAACCACCGCGCGCGCGGGCACGGTCGGATGGTGCAACAGCTCGAACGCACCGAGCCGCAGCACCGCGCGCACCGGTCCGTCCATCTGCGCAAGCGGGCGTGCACTGTGGGCCTCGATCGCGCGATCGAGCTCCTGCTGCCAGCGCACCGTCCCGTAACTCAGCTCCGTGGTGAGCGCGGCCTCGCGCGGCTCGATCGCGCCCGCGGAGCGCAGCGCGCCGTCGAGCGCGAGATTGAGAAACGCGCCCCCCTGCTCCACGCGCTGGATCACTTCGATGGCAAGTCGTCGCGCGGTCGAGGGCACAGGAGTGCGCTCCTATCACGCCGCGCCGCTCCAGAGTGGATCCGGCGATGATCGTTTGCGCCGCGAACGATCTCGACTAGCGTGCCGCGCATGCGCAATGCATCGATTTCCCGGAGTCGTCTTTGGGGCCCGCGTTCACGCGGTTGAGCTTCCTGGCGATCTGCTGACGCCGTTCGGCGTCTTCTGTCTCCTCGATCAACAGCAGGCACCCGGCAGCGACGCCTTCCTCTTCGAGGGCGCGCTCGGTCGCTACAGCTACGTCGGCGTCGCGGACAACTCCCGCGCGAAGAGCGGCCGTTTCATCGTGCGCAACGGCCGCGTCGTCGAAGATGGTTTGCACTCAAACCATCCTCTCGAGGCGCTGCGCGAAAAGCTCGCGTCGATCGCCACTCCGCGCGCGCCTGGCCTGCCTCCGTTCTGCGGCGGCCTCGCCGGGTATCTCGGATGGGCCGCCGCGAGATGGAGCGAATCGCTCCCGCAGAGGCTGGGCGCAGATACGCTCTTTCCCGACGCCGATCTTCTGCACGTGCGCGAGCTCGTCTCGTTCGATCATCGGTCGGGTCGAGCGTGGGCTGTCGCAAGTGGCGATGGCCGCGGCAAGGACTCCCCTGAAGCGTGCGCAGAGCGCCTTGCCGAACGGGTCCTGGGAGTGTTCCGGGCCGCGCCCAGAGCGGTCCGCAGCGATCGAGCAACGTCTCGTGCAGCTTCGCGCGCGGCTTCGCGTCGCGGCCACGGAGGGTTCCCTCCGGAGCTGCTTCGCGCCGCAGCTCCCCCGATGATCGCCGATGGGTCACGCCTCGAATCGCTGCTCTCGCCTCTCGGCGGCGGCGAGAAGGAGTTCCTGCGCAAGGCCCGCCGCGCGCTCGACTACATCCGTGCTGGCGACGTCTTCCAGGTCGTCCTCTCGCAGCGCTTCGAACTGCCCGACTGTGACGGCTTCTCGCTCTACCGCACGCTGCGCGCGGCTTCGCCTGCGCCGTACCATTTCTATCTGCGACTCGGTGGACGCGAGCTGTTTGGCGCCTCTCCTGAGTTGCTCGTGCAGGTCGAAGAGGGCGCGGTCGCGGTGCGGCCCATCGCCGGCACGCGCAGACGGGGCGCGACGTTCGCGGAAGACCAGGCGCTCGAGGCCGAGCTGCGCGCGGATCCGAAAGAGAAGGCCGAGCACGTGATGCTGGTCGATCTCGGCCGCAACGACATCGGCCGCGTCGCGAACATCGGCTCGGTGCGCGTCCCTCGCCTGCTGGAGATCGAGCGCTTCAGCCACGTCATGCACCTGGTCTCCGAGGTGACTGGCCAGCTGCGACCCGAGCTCACCGCAGTCGATGCCTTCGCCGCCGCATTCCCTGCTGGCACGCTCTCGGGCGCGCCAAAGATTCGCGCGCTGGAGATCATCGATGAGCTCGAAGAGGTTTCGCGCGGCCCCTACGGCGGCGCGGTCGGCTGGTTCTCCGGAAGCGGCGACGCGCAGCTCGCGATCGCCATCCGCACGCTCCTGCGCTCCGAAGGCCGCCTCTTCGCACACGCGGGGGCCGGCATCGTCGCCGACAGCGATCCTCGCGCGGAGTGGCGCGAGATCCAGGCGAAGGTCCGCGCATCCGTGCTGGCAGCGAGCGGCGCACGCGCGTACGAGCGACCCGACGAGGGAGCGCTGCGATGAGCCGCGCCCAGCAAGGGCGAGAGAGCGCACGGCGCGTTCTGCTCATCGATAACTACGACTCGTTCACCTTCAATCTGGTGCAGCGCCTCGGCGAGCTCGGCGCCGAGGTCGAGGTGATTCGCAACGACGCGTGCAGCGTGGACGAGCTCCTCGCGCGCAATCCCGAGCGCATCGTCCTCTCGCCTGGACCCTGCACGCCGCTCGAGGCGGGCATCTGTGTTCCGCTGGTACGCCGACTCGCCGGACTCGACGGGGCGCAGCCGCGCGCGATCCCGCTGCTCGGCGTCTGCCTCGGCCACCAGAGCCTCGGCGCGGCATTCGGAGCGCGCGTCATCCGTGCACCGACGCCCGTGCATGGCAAGGCTGACGAGATGATTCACGACGGCCGCGCGCTCTTTCTGGGCGCGCCCCGCCCGCTGCAGGCGGCCCGCTATCACTCTCTGATCGTCGAGGAGTCGTCCCTTCCCGACTCCCTTGTCATCGCCGCGAGAAATCGTGACCGTCTGGTCATGTCGTTGCGGCACCGCAAGCTGCCCCTCTTCGGCCTGCAGTTCCACCCCGAGTCGATCCTCACGCCGGACGGCCAGACGCTGCTGTGCAACTTTCTCTCGCTCGCGCCCGGAACGCCGTTATCGAAATTGCCGAAAGTACAAAACGGATTTCTATCGAATCGCCCCACGCGCGCACGGAAGGCACGCTGATGCTGCGCCCGGCTCTGCAGAAGGCCGCGGCGGGCAGTCACCTCTCTCGAGAAGAGGCGGCGCACGCGATCGCGGTCATGCTCTCTGGCGACGCCGTGCCCGCGCAGATGGCGGCCCTGCTCATCGCGCTGCGGATGAAGGGCGAGACGCCGGATGAGATCGTCGGAGCCGCGCTGGCCCTGCGTCGGCGCGCGCTTGCCGTCGATGTGCCCGACGCGCTTCGCGCGCATCTCGTCGACACCTGCGGCACCGGCGGAGACGGCGCGCACACGTTCAACATCTCGACCGCGGCGGCGTTCGTCGCAGCCGCTGCGGGGGCCACGGTGGCCAAGCACGGCAACCGCGCAGTCTCGTCGAACTGCGGCAGCGCCGATGTCCTCGCGGCTCTCGGTGTCGAGCTCGAGTTGTCCCCGCGCGCTCTCTCCGCCTGTCTTGAGCAGTGCGGGATGGCATTTCTCTTCGCCCCGCGACATCACGCGGCGATGCGCCACGTCGCGCCCGTGCGCAAGGAGCTTGGGCTGCGCACGCTCTTCAATCTTCTCGGGCCGCTGGCAAATCCGGCCGGAGCGCAGCGGCAGTTGCTCGGCGTCTATGCGCCCGAGCTTCTTCCCGTGATCGCGCGCGCGCTCGCTGAACTCGGCTGCGTGCACGCCATCGTGGTGCACGGCGCGGGCGGGCTCGACGAGATCTCGACTGAGGGAGAGTCGCGCATCGCTGAGCTTCGGGGCGGCGTGGTGCGCGAGTGGTCGATGCACCCCGAGAGCGTCGGGGTTGAAGCAGCACCGCGAAGTGAGCTGCGTGGAGGAGACGCGCAGGAGAACGCGGCGCTCCTGCGCGCAGTGCTCGAAGGAGAAGTGTCGGCGCGGAGGACGGCCGTGTTGCTCAATGCCGGCGCGGCGCTCTGCGCGGCGGGGATCTGCGAAACGATCGGAGAAGGGGTTGAGCGCGCGAAAGCGTCGATCGATTCCGGCGCAGCTCGTGAACGGTTGGCGCGCCTTGTCCGCGTTTCGCACGAAGAGATGGCGCGCGATCAGGGCGCGTCCGGGAGCAGCACGCCATGAGCAAGTCGCGACTCGATGAGTTGGTCTCCGCCGCGCTGCAGATGCTCGCGATCCGCGCCACCGATGTGCCGCTCGCCGAGATACGCGCGCGCGCTGAGGCGTCACCTCCGCCGCGCGATTTCAAGGCGGGCCTGACGCGCGCGAGGGAGCGCGGGGCCTCGCTGATCGCGGAGATCAAGCGCGCCTCGCCGAGCAAGGGAGCGATCGCACCCGATCTCGATCCGGCACTTCTGGCGCAGCAGTACGCACGCGGTGGCGCGGCCTGCCTCTCCGTGCTCACCGATCGCACCCACTTCGGCGGCTCGCTCGCCGATCTTTCTGCTGCGCGCGCGGCATGCTCGCTGCCCGTGCTGCGCAAGGATTTTCTCGTCACGCCGTACCAGCTCTACGAAGCGCGCGCGCACGGCGCCGATGCGGTGCTGCTCATCGCAGCCGCGCTCAAGCCGACGCGGCTCTTCGAACTGCGTGCGCTCGCCCGCGCGCTGTCACTGTGCGTGCTCGTTGAGATCCACGAGGAGAGTGAGCTCGAGGCGGCGTCGGCCTGCGCGCCCGATCTTCTCGGCATCAACGCGCGCAGCTTGAAGACGCTCGACGTCGACTCGAACACATTCGCGCGTCTCGCGCCCTATGCGCGCGGAGTCGCGCCGCTGGTCGCCGAGAGCGGTGTGCGGACACCTGAGCACGTTCGCCAACTCGCGAGCGCGGGAGCGTCGGCGTTTCTCATCGGTGAGGCATTGGCGACCGCGGCCGATCCAGAAGCCGCCACGCGCGCGCTCGTCGAAGGCATCCCGCCCGCAGCCCGGCTGGTGGAGCGCTCGTGAGCAGACCTCTGCGCATCAAGCTGTGCGGGATCCGCACGGTCGAAGATGCGCGGCTCTGCGCCGCAGCGGGCGCGGACGAACTCGGCGTCGTCTTCGCGCCGAGGAGCAAGCGGCGCGTCTCGATCGCAGAAGCGCGCGCGATCCGCGAATCTCTCCCGCCCGCTCTGGGCGTGATCGGCGTGTTCCAGGACGCAGTTTTCGACGGCCCCGAAGGCATCTTCGCGACCGCGCGGGAAGTCGGTCTCTCGGCTGTTCAATTGCACGGCGCGATTCCGCCAGATCTGTTCTCGTCCGCTCTGGGCGCGGGTTTCCCGCTTCCGATCTACATCGCGTTGCAGCTCACGGACCGCGCGTCGCTCCCCGATCTCTCCTCGCTGCGTGGCTGCGCGAGGGTCCTGCTCGACGGCCCGCGTGGCGGCTCGGGTGAGTCATTTCCCTGGGCGCTCGCTCGCGAAGCGCGCGCGCATTTTCGCGGTGCGATCTTCGTCGCCGGCGGCTTGAACCCAGACAACGTGGCGGCCGCTGTTCTCGATGCGCAGCCCGACGGCGTCGATGTTGCGTCGGGGATCGAGAATGCAAGCGGCAGAAAAGATCCCGCGCTGGTGCGCGCCTTCGTCCACGCCGCGAAAGCTGCCGCACAAGATCTGCCCCGCGAGATCTCTCGCGCATCGGCCCACGACCAGGAGTCCGCGATGTCGACGCGAGAGTTGCCAGAGTTGTTCACTTCCGATCCCGGCCCGCTCCCCGACGCACGCGGACGCTTCGGTGCGTTCGGCGGACGCTTCGTCCCCGAGACGCTGATCCCTGCGCTCGATGAACTCGAGAGCGCCTTTCGCGAAGCGCGCGCGGATCCCGCCTATCGCGAAGCGCTCGCTCGGCTGCTCTGCGATTACGCGGGAAGGCCGACGCCTCTGTTTCGCGCGAATCGGCTCCAGACCGCTCTGGGCGCGGCCGCGCGCATCTATCTCAAGCGCGAAGATCTGCTGCACACGGGCGCACACAAGCTCAACAACACGCTCGGGCAGGGACTGCTTGCCAAGCGGATGGGCAAGCAGCGCTTCATCGCCGAGACGGGTGCGGGGCAGCACGGCGTCGCGTCGGCCACGGTGGCGGCGCTCCTGGGCCTCGACTGCGTCGTCTACATGGGTGCGGAGGATGTCCGCCGCCAGGCGCCCAACGTGGCCCGCATGAAGCTGCTCGGAGCCGAGGTGCGTCCCGTCGAAGCGGGCGCGCGCACGCTCAAGGACGCGATGAACGAGGCGCTGCGCGATTGGGTGACGAACGTGCGCGGGACCTACTACTGCATCGGGAGCGCAGCAGGTCCGCACCCGTATCCGCTGCTCGTGCGCGAGCTGCAGAAGATCATCGGCGAGGAGATCGCGCAGCAGTCGCTCGCGCACGAAGGGCGCCTGCCGGATGCGGTGCTCGCCTGCGTCGGTGGCGGCTCCAACGCGATCGGCGCGTTCCATCGCTTCATCGCAGAGAGTTCGGTGCAACTCTTCGGCGTCGAGGCGGCGGGCCACGGACTCGGCAGTGGCAAGCACGGCGCGTCGATGGCGCGTGGCAAGCCCGGCATCCTCCACGGCTCGCTCTCGTATCTGCTGCAGGATGACGACGGGCAGGTTGCGGAGGCCCACTCGATCAGCGCCGGGCTCGACTATCCCGGCGTCGGCCCCGAGCTCTCGCACCTCTGCGCGACCGGTCGCTTGCAGACCCTCTCGGCGACCGACGACGAAGCGCTCGCCGCCGTCACGCTGCTCGCCCGCCACGAGGGAATTCTCTGCGCGCTCGAGTCGGCGCACGCGATCGCCGCGCTTCGGAAATTGCCGCGCGCGCTGCTCGACGATCCTCGCTCCGTCGTGGTGGTGAATCTGAGCGGGCGCGGCGACAAAGATCTCGGCACGCTCATCTCGGCGCTCGGCGGAGGTGCACCGTGAGCGCGCTTGCGACAGCATTCGCAGACGCGCGTGCCCAGAAGCGTGCAGCGCTCGTCTGCTACGCGATGGGTGGCGATCCATCGATCGCCGCCACAGAGGAGTTGCTCCTCGCACTCGATGCGGCAGGCGCCGACGTGCTCGAGTTGGGCGTTCCATTTTCCGATCCGATCGCCGACGGGCCTGTGCTGCAGGCCGCCGCGCTGCGAGCGCTCTCTGGCGGCACGACGCTGCACGCACTGCTCGCGATGGCGACGCGCCTGAAGGGCAAGCTGCGCGCGCCGCTGGTGCTGATGGGCTACGCCAATCCCTTCTTTCGATTCGGCGTCGAGGCGTTTGCAACTGCTGCCGCGGCCGCCGGGATCGCCGGAGCGATCGTGCCCGATCTTCCGCTCGAGGAGGCCGACTGGCTGCGCACACCGCTCGACGCGCAGGGCCTCGACCTCGTGCTGCTCTGCGCGCCGACGACCGGACGTGCGCGCATGGAGGCGATCGCCAACGCCTCGCGCGGATTTCTCTACGCGGTCAGCCTGACCGGCGTGACCGGCGCGCGCACGGAGTTGCCGCCCGACGTGACGGACTATCTCGCCTCGCTGCGCGCCTGCTCGCCTGTGCCGGTCGCGGTCGGATTCGGCATCGCGCGCCCCGAGCAGGCGGCGGCGATGGGCAAGCTCGCCGATGGCGTCGTCGTCGGCTCCGCACTGGTCAACGCGCATCGCGAGCAGGGCGCGCAAGGGGCTGCAGCTCTCTGCGCAGCGATCCGCGCGGCTCTCGGCTGACTCAAAAGCAGAGCGTCGGGTCGTCATTCACGCGGAGCACGCCCCGCGCACGCTTGCTCTCAGCGCGTCGCCGCATCCTTCGTGAGCCACTCGAGCGCTTCGAGATAGCCAGCCACGCCCTTGCCCTGGATGCGATGCGCGACAACATCCGCAAGCACGCTCACCTGCCGCCACGGCTCGCGCTTTGTCAGATCGCTCAAGTGCACCTCGACCACGCGCACTTGCGGCATCGCCGCGATCGCGTCGCGCAGGGCGTAGCTCGTGTGCGTGTACGCGCCCGGATTGAAGATGCAGCCCGTCGCCCACTTTCGCCACTCGTGCAGCCGATCGATCAGCACACCTTCGTGGTTGCTCTGGTAGGCGCGGATCTTCGCGCCCACCTCCTCGGCGCTGGTGACCACGAGCTGCTCGAGTTGCGCGAGCGTCGTCGTCCCATAGAGCGCCGGTTCGCGCTCACCGAGGAGATTCAGGTTGGGACCGTTGAGGAGAAGAATATTCATCGCGCGCCTCACGCTTTGACTTCAGTAGTGCGGCGGCTTGTCCGCGCTGGGCGCGGCCTGGCGCGATTCGTTCTGCTCCAGACGACCCGTCAACCGGCGCAACTCTTCGCGCAGCGCGTGCAGCTCCCGCTGCTGTTCGTGCAGCACGCCGGAGAGATCATCGAGCAGCGCCTCCTGCTGCGCGGCGTGCATCTCGAGAGCGACAATGCGGTCTTCGTTCATGGCGTGAAGGTACTCCCATTGCGTGGCGACAACGTGAGCGCAGCATCGAGTGCGTACGCGGCCTCGTCGGCAGAGACGGCCTGCAGTTGAGGCGCGCCGAGGCCCGCGAGCAGGACGAATCGAACCGCGCCGTCGCGCACCTTCTTGTCGCGCGCGAGCGCTCCCAGCGCGGCCGCGCGCTCTTCTCCCGTCAGCCCGCGTGGTGCATCGATCGCAATCCGCGACACGAGCGCCACGGCCCGCGCGGTCTCGTCTGCATCGAGCAGGCCTCGTTTCTGCGAGAGCAGCAGCGCGCCGCGCAGGCCCAGCGCCACCGCTTCTCCGTGTGTAAAGCGCGTGTATCCGGTGGCCGATTCGAGCGCGTGTCCGACCGTGTGCCCGAGATTGAGAAACGCGCGCAGCCTTGCTGGGCGCGGAGTTGCGGACCCGGACTCGCCTTCTCGCTCATCGGTCGCGACGATCTCGGCCTTCAATCGCAGCGCCGCAGCGATGAGCGGCGCGAGCGTTGCGGCATCACCCGAGGCCGCGCGGTCGAGCGTGCGCTCGCATCGGTCAAGGAACGGTTCGCCGTCTGCATCGCGTGCCGGATCGAGCAGCGCGCACTTGACGATTTCGGCGAGGCCGCTGAAGCGCTCGCGCAGAGAGAGCGTCGCGAGCACTGCAGGATCGCACACGACCAACCGCGGCTGGTGGAACGCGCCGACGAGATTCTTCCCCGCGCGCAGATTCGCGCCGGTCTTCCCTCCGAGCCCAGCGTCGACCTGGGACAACAGCGTCGTCGGTGCAGCGATCCAGGGAACGCCGCGCTGGTAGAGCGCCGCAGCAAGTCCCGCGAGATCGGTGAGCACGCCTCCGCCGAGCGCAACGACGAAGCCATCGCGAGACAGGCCGCGTGCCGAGAGCACCTCAGCCATCGCTTCCACCTCGGCGAGCGACTTGCGATCTTCGCGCACGGGGCGGGCGAGCGTGCCACCGAGCTGTTTTCCGAGTGACTCAACCAGCGCGCGCTGCACGAAGACGAGCCGCGCGTCGCAGAGAAAGCCGCTCGTTCCGGTGAGACCGACCTCGGCCGCGAGAGCGGGAAGATGTCCAAGCGCGCCTGCGCCCGTGACGCAGCGGGTGCGCACGCCCGACGCGAACTGCACGTCGAATCCAGCGAGCCCGTCGCGGCGCGCTGGCAGCGTTTGCACACCGGCGACGCTTGCGCTCGCCGGCGCTGCATCAGGCGTGGACACGCTCAGCCTCCAGGGCCAGCACGGCCGCACACGCTTGCGCTGCGACGACATCGGGCGCTGCGTTCGCATCGAGACGAACATCGGCGAGGCGTGCGTAGTGCGGATCGCGAGACTCGGCGAGCGCGCGCAGACGGCCCGCGACATCTCCCGCGAGCAGCGGCCGCGTCGCAGAATCGGAGGCCACGCGAGCAGCGCAGAGATCCGCGCCCAGAGCGAGCCAGAGGAGATGTCCGCTTCGGCGCACCGCGAGACGCACAGGCCGCGACGTGAGCGCGCCGCCGCCCAATGCGATCACGCAGCGCGATCCGATCGCCAGCTCGCGCACGACTGCCGCTTCGCGCGAACGAAAGCCCGATTCTCCCTCGCGCGAAAAGATCTCCGCGATCGTCGCCCCGCTCGTCCGCTCGATCTCTGCGTCGACATCGGTGAACGGAAGATCAAGCTGGGCGGCCACGCGCGGCCCGAGCGTAGATTTTCCCGCGCCCGGAAGTCCGCAGAGAAAGACGTGCCCGGGCAGGAGCCGCGAACGACGCCACGCGCGCCGCAGCGCCGCATGCAGCTCGCTCATCGAATCGCCGCCGAGCTTTCCGAGCACCGCATCAGCGAGCGCGAGCGCCACCACGGCTTCACCCACCACGGCCGCCGCCGGCACCGCGCAGGTGTCGCTGCGCTCGACGTGAGCGCGGTCGCTTTCACCAGTGCGCAGGTCGATCGAGCCGAGCGAAGCCGGCACCGTCGCGATCGGCTTCATCGCCGCGCGCAGCACCAGCGGCTCGCCGTTGCTCACGCCACCCTCGAGCCCACCCGCGTGGTTGCTCGATCGCGCAAACCCGCCACCAGCGCGGCCAATCGGATCATGCACCTGCGAGCCAAAGCTGGAACCCGCCTCCCAGCCGTCGCCGAGTTCGACCGCCTTGATCGCGGGGATCGAGCAGAGCGCGCGAGAGAGAATTCCGTCGAGACGCAGATCGCTCTGCGCATAGCTGCCGAGGCCCGGCGGAACTCCGGTGACGCGCACTTCGAAGTGACCGCCAATCGTGTCGCGCTTCGCCCGCGCGGCGTCGATCTGGCCCGCGAGGTTTTCCTGCGCCAGTGGGTCGAGGCAGCGAACCTCGCTCTCATCGGCGCGCTCGCCGAGGGCCTGCGCATCTTCGCGCGCAAGCAGCGCGAGTTCGGCAGCGAGCGGCGCATCGAGCAGAGAGAGATCACGCGCACGCGCCGCGCCGATCGAGACCACATGCGAGCCGATGCGGACATCAAACTCGTCGAGCAGACGCCGCGCGACCGCGCCCAGAGCCACTCGCATCGCTGTCTCGCGCGCAGAGGCACGCTCGAGCGAGTTGCGCAGATCGCGATGGCCGAACTTGATCGCGCCCGAGAGATCGGCATGGCCGGGCCGCGGCAGCATGACCTCCTTGCCTCTCGCCGACTCGTCTTCAACAGGCGCGATCGCCATCCGCGTACTCCACGCGCGTCCGTGATCAACGTTCTCGATCAGCAGCGCGAGCGGGCTCCCGAGCGTCTTTCCGTGCCGCACGCCCGAGAGGATCTTCGGCTCCTCGGGCTCGATCGCCATCCGGCCGCCGCGTCCGTAGCCGAGCTTGCGCCGCTGCAGATCGCGCGCGATCGCCTGGACGAGCAGCGCAAGGCCCGCGGGCAGTCCGTCGAGAATGCCCACCAGCGCAGGTCCGTGCGACTCGCCCGCGGTGAGAAAACGCAGCCCACTCATCTAGACCTCCGCATGCGGCGTGGCCGCGAGCGCAGCGGCGCGCAGTTCGGGGAAGAGCGACGAGAGAGAATCGCGGCGCAGCCAGATCGCGAGGCTCGCGAGCGCCTGGTGCACGAGCACGTCGATGCCGTCGATCACGACGAGACCACGAGCCCGCCCGCCCGCCACCAGAGCGGTCTCGCCGGGTTTCGTCCCGGCCGCTCCGGCGTAGACGAGGTCGACGACGGAACATGAAGCACCGAGCTGCGCGACGTCGATCAGCGCCTCGCTGCTGTTCATTCCGATGGTGGTGCAGTGGACGACGAGCTGCGCTCGCGAGAGGAGATCGCGCGAGGCGTCGGTATTGGGCGCTGCGCTTTCGGAGCGCGTGCCCGCAGCGCGAAGCTGCAGCGAGAGCGTGCGCGCTTTGCTCGCGTCGCGGTTGATCACGCTCACCTCGAAGGCTCGCCCGGCGAGCGCCATCGCCGCAGCCCGTGCGCTCCCACCCGCGCCCAGCACGACCGCGCGCACGCCATCGACGTTCACGCCGCGATCATGCAGCGCACGCAGGAGCCCGGTTCCGTCCGTGTTGTGCCCGACGAGTTGCCCATCCTCGTTCACCACGCAGTTCACCGCGCCGGCCAATTCCGCCTCGCGGGCCAGCCGATCGCAGAGCGCCGCGACGTTCGCCTTGTGCGGCACCGTCACGTTGAATCCGGCCGCCGAGAGCGCGCGCAGCCCCGCGACCGCATCCTTCAGCTGGGCCGGCAGCACGCGGCACGGCGCATAGACCGCATCGACCGAGAGCAACTCGAACGCACGCGTGTGGATCGCGGGAGAGCGCGAGTGCGCGATCGGATCGCCGATCACGCAGAACAGTTTCTTCACGGCAGCTGTTCCACGCGCGCGCCGAGTTCGCCGAGCAGCGTGAAGAATCCCGGGAAGCTGACGTCGGCCCACTCTGCGCCGGAGATGATCGTCGGGCTGTCGGCGGCGAGCGCGGCCACCGAGAAGGCGAGCGCGATGCGGTGATCGTGAGCAGAGTCGATCTCCGCGCCGTGCAGCTTCTGGCCCTTCGCAAGACCCGCGAGGGCAAGACCGTCGGGCAGCTCTTGCACGTCGGTGCCCATCGCGCGCAGACCCGCGGCCATCTGCGCGAGCCGATCCGACTCCTTCACGCGCAGCTCCTGCGCGCCTCGAATGACGGTCGGCCCTTGGGAGAGCGCACCGAGCACCGCGAGGATCGGGACCTCATCGATCGCGCGCAGCACCAGCGAGGCGTCGAGATCTGCGCCACGCAGCGGCTGCGACGAGATCGACAGCCGCGCGGTCGGCTCGCGAGCGTCGCCGAAGTTGCCCACGCCCGGCGCAGCGATCGGCGTCTTGCCGTCGTTGCTCGAGAGCGTCACGCGCGCACCGAAGCAGGCCAGCGCGTCGAGAAACCCTGCGCGCGTCGGGTTCACGCCGACGTGTTCGAGCGCGATCGCGCTGCCGTGCGGTCCAACGAGTGCGGCCGCGAGCAGGAACGCCGCCGTCGAGAGATCTCCCGGAACGTCGAGTGCGAATCGCTCGAGTCGCGCCGGCCCCCGCACCGTTGCAGTCGAGCCGCTCTGCCGCACCGGGACGCCGCAGGCACGCAGCATCCGCTCGGTGTGATCGCGGCTTCTCTCCGGCTCGGTGAACGACGTCTCGCCCTCGAGAAACAGGCCAGCGAGCAGCACGGCACTCTTCACCTGCGCACTGGCGATCTGCGACTTCACCGCGCCCGCGCGCATCGAGGATGAGTCGCGCACAAGAAGTGGAGGCCGGCCGTCGGTGCTCGTCTCCACCTGCGCACCAAGCTCGCGCAGCGGACGCGCCACGCGCTCCATCGGGCGGCGAGAGAGCGACGCATCACCGATCAGCGACGCAGGAATTCGCGCGCCCGCGAGCAGACCCGCAAGCAGCCGCATCGTCGTGCCGGAGTTGCCGCAGTCGAGCGGACGCACCGGCGAAAGCAGCCCCGCGAGCCCGCCGCCGAGGACAATGGCGTCGTCCGGCCCCATGTCGAAATCGCGCGGAGGAAGATCGCGCGCGCCCCGCGGACGCGCGGGCCCGGAGAAGGTGACCTGCTCGTCGATCGACTCCAGCTCCCCGCCATCGTCGACGTTTCCCAGCGGCAGCCACGGTGTCCCATCGCCACGCAGCAGCGGCACACCGAGCTGCGCCAGGCAGCTGGTCGTCGAGCGCACGTCGTGTCCGCGCGCGAGCCCCGCGATCCGGCTCTCGCCCTCCGCGATGGCCGCGAGAATCAGCGCCCGGTGCGAAATGCTCTTGTCGCCGGGAACACGCAGCCCGCTCCCAGCATGGGTGAGCGGCTTCTTCAGCGGATGGATGCGGACGCGCATGGTGTGGCCGTTTCGGTAATCGAGATTTGCGAAATTCGATAAAATCGATAACCCAGCAAGCAGTCGTTCTTCAGCGCGGCACGGGCCCCGGCAGCATCGAGCGACCCATCGCCTCCGCGATGCGGGAGACCTCGCGCATCAGCTCGTGGAACATCGGGAGCGTCAGCGACTGCATGCCATCGGAGAGCGCGCGATCGGGATCGGGATGGACCTCGATGATGAGCCCATCCGCGCCCGCCGCGATCGCCGCCCGCGCCATTGGGAGCACGCCCGAGCGGATGCCGATGCCGTGCGAGGGATCGACGACGACCGGCAGGTGCGAGTGCGACTTGAGCATCGGGATCGCATTGAGATCGAGCGTATTGCGCGTCATCGTCTCGAAGGTGCGGATGCCGCGCTCGCAGAGGATGATCTGCTGGTTGCCGCGCGAGGCGATGTACTCGGCCGCCATCAGGAGCTCCTTGATGGTGGCGCTCATCCCGCGCTTGAGCAGCACGGGCTGGCGCAGATCGCCAACCGCCTCGAGCAGCGAAAAGTTCTGCATGTTGCGCGCACCGATCTGAATCAGATCCGCGCTCGCGGCGACGGCCGGGAGAGTCTCGGTGTCCTTCACTTCGGTGACGACCTTGAGGCCCGTCTCCGCGCGCGCCAGCGAGAGCAGCTCGAGCCCCTTCTCCTTCATTCCCTGAAAGTCGTACGGCGAGGTGCGCGGCTTGTACGCGCCGCCTCTCAGAATGTTCGCGCCGCTCGCCGCGACACCGCGCGCGCACGAGAGGATCTGCTGCTCGCTCTCTACCGCGCAGGGGCCGGCCATGACGATCAGTTCGCGGCCGCCGACAGCGACGCCCGCGACATTGACGATCGTGTCCTGGTGGCGCACCTCGCGCGAGACGAGCTTGTAGGGAACCGTGACGGGGATGCAGTCGGAGACGCCCTCGAGGAGCCGGAAGTTGCCCGGATCGATCGCGCCCTTGTTGCCGGTGATGCCGATGGCGGTTCGCCCCGCGCCCTCGATGGCATGCGGCGTGAAGCCGAGCTCCCGCACTCGCGCAAGCACCCGCTCCTGCGCTTCCTTCGACACGTCCTGCTGCAGAACAATCAGCATGCAACTCCCTTGAGCGTTTTGAAGCGCGAGGCGATTCGGACCCGCCACTATCGCAAGATGCGGTCGCTGCGGCGAGTCCTACGAGAGCGAGCGCGCGCGGACGATCGTTTGAACACCAATCATTTCATCCCAGACGCACACCCGGTTTGAGCGGCCGGCCCGCGAGAAACGCCGCCGCCGCCATCCTCTTCTTCCCTTCCGGCTGCAGCTCGGTGATGCGCAACAGCGAGCCTTCGCCGCACGCGACATCGATTCCGTCTTTCGATGCACGAACGATCTCGCCCGCGCCAGGAGCGGCCCCGATGCTCGCCGCGGGATCTTGCGAGGAGTCGACAACCGCGCTCGCGTGAACTTTGAGTTGCTTGCCTTCGAGCAGCGTGAACGCGCCCGGCCAGGGCGTAAATCCACGCCGCCGCGCATCGATCTCTCTCGCGCTCCGCGTCCAGTCGATCTGCCCATCCTCGCGCGCGAGGATCGGCGCGAGCGTCGAACGCGCGTGGTCCTGCGGCGTGCGCGACAGCGTTCCCGCCTCGAGTTGCGCAAGGCCCTCGGCCAGAAGATCCGCCCCGAGCGCGCCCAGCCTGGTCAAGATCGATTCGCCGGTTTCATCGGGCGCAATCAGAAGCTCGCGCTGCAGCAGGATATCGCCGGTGTCGAGCCCTTCATCCATCTGCATCAGCGTCACGCCCGTCACGGGAAACTGCCGCGCGATCGCCCACTGCGCCGGGGCCGCGCCGCGCAAGAGCGGCAAGAGCGATGCGTGCACGTTCAGGCAGCCGAGGCGCGGCGTCGAAAGCGCATCGAGCGGCAGGATGCGCCCATAGGCCGCGACGATCGCGACGTCGGGCTTGTGCTCGGCCAGCGCTGCAGCGAGCGCGCCGTTCTTTACTTTCAGCGGCTGCAAGACCGGAATCGCGTGCGCGAGTGCCCACTGCTTGCTCGGCGGCGGCTGCGGCTCGCCGGACCGCCCCACTGGCCGATCCGGCTGTGCGACGACGCAGACCAGCTCGCCCACGCGGGCACAGGTCTCGAGCAGCGGCAGTGTGAAATCAGGGGTGCCGAGAAACGCGATCCGCAGCATGGGTGTCTCCTTCTTGACAACGCCGTTTTGCTTCTCTACACGGGTCGGCGCTCCGCATCCGAGAGGTCGGCGCCGGGCGGCTGTTAGGGGTCCGTCCGTACACGAAGAAAGAAGCACAACATGGCAACTGGCACTGTGAAGTGGTTCAACGATGCGAAGGGGTTCGGCTTCATCACGCAGGATGGCGGCGGCGAGGATGTCTTCTGCCACCACTCTGCGATCCAGGCCGATGGGTTTCGCTCGCTGGCCGAGGGGCAGAAGGTTGAGTTCGACGTGACGAAGGGCCCCAAGGGCCTCTCGGCGGCGAACGTCCGCAAGTCTGCTTAAGAGGGCTTCTGCACCAACTCTTCCAATCGGGCCCCTGGTTCCTCGCGGAGCCGGGGGCTCGACTGCTTCGGGGTCTACGCGCCCGCGCCCGGCATCTCGCCGAGCGCGCGAATGAGCACCTCGCGCGGCTTGGCTCCATCTGCGGGTCCGACGATCCCGTCGCGCTCCATCCGCTCGATCATCCGGGCCGCGCGGTTGTATCCCACGCGCAGCTTGCGCTGGAGCAGCGAGATGGAGATGAAGCGCATGTCGGAGAGCGCCGCGAGCGCCTGGTCGTAGAGCTCGTCGGGCGCCTCGTCCTCCATCGCCTCGCCGCCTTCGCCGTCCTCGGCGCGCGGCTTGAGAATGTTCGGATCGTAGACGGGCGCGCCCTGCGCCTTCCAATGTTCCACGACGGCGTGGATCTCTTTTTCGTCGACGTACGGACCATGCACGCGCGTGAGCAGCGAGGTGCCCGGCGGCACGATCAGCATGTCGCCCATGCCGAGCAGATTCTCCGCGCCCTGCTGGTTGATGATCGTCGACGAGTCGTGGCGGCTCGCCACCTGGAACGAGATGCGCGTCGGGAAGTTCGCCTTGATGACGCCCGTGACGACGTCGGTCGAGGGCCGCTGCGTCGCGACCATCAAGTGGATGCCGGCCGCGCGCGCCATCTGCGCCAGACGCGCGATGTACGTCTCCACCTCGCGCGAGGCGACCATCATCAAGTCCGCGAGCTCGTCGATGATGATGACGATGAAGGGCAGCTTGCGCAGCGGCTCGGGGACGATCTCGGCGCCGATGTCGCGGCCACCGCCAGTGCCTTGCGCCTCCATCTCGTTGCGCAGCCACTCGGCCGTCGTCTGCGCCATCGCGCCCGCGCCGTTCGCCGCCGCGCCGCGCGAATCTTTTCCGCCGTGCAACGCGCCCGGTCCATCCGCGAGGAAGGAGTTGCGCGCGGACGCACTGGACGTGGTCGGGCGCAAGCCGATCGAGTTGTCCTGCGCCGTCACTTCCCCGTTCGCGATGGCCGCCTGCATCTCGTGCACATCGAGCGACGGATCGGTCAGATCGATCACGCGCTTCTCTTTCGGCGGCTTCACCGGACGGCGCGCGTCCTCGCCCTCCTTCTCGACCTTCTTGTTGTAGCTCGTGATGTTGCGCACGCCGCACTCGGCGAGCAGCTGGTAGCGCCGCTCCATCTCCTCGACGGCCCATCGCAAGGCCATCGCGGCCTTCTTCGAATCGGTCACGACCGGCAGGAGCAGATGCGGAATTCCCTCGTAGACCGAGAGCTCGAGCATCTTCGGATCGACCATCAGGAAGCGCACTTCCTCGGGCGTCGCGCGCAACAGCATCGAGACGATCATCGAGTTGACCGCGACGCTCTTGCCCGAGCCGGTGGTGCCGGCGATCAGCACGTGCGGCATCTTCGCGAGGTCGACGATGTACGGCATTCCCTCGACGTCTTTGCCGAGGCACATGGCGAGCTTGCTCGGCGACTTCTGGAACGCGTCCTGCTCGACGAGCTCCTTCAAGACGACCGTCTGCCGCTTCTCGTTGGGGATCTCGATGCCGACGACGCCCTTGCCGGGGATGGGCGCGATGATGCGCACGCGCAGCGCCTTCATACCCATCGCGAGATCGTCAGAGAGCGACGAGATGCGCGAGACCTTCACGCCGGCCGCGGGGAGGAACTCGAACATCGTCACGACCGGACCGGGCCGGATCTGCGTGACCTGACCTTGAATGCCGTGCGAGGCGAGCGTCGCACGCAGCTTCTCGGCCGTGGCGGTGAGCGCGTCGCGATCGATCTGGATCGGCCCCTGCGCCTCGCCCGTGAGGATGTCGATGGGCGGCGCAGTGAACGCCGAGCGTCCGCCGAAGAGCGTGAACTCGCGCTTTGCCTCGACTTTGGGTTCGCCGGGAGCTGCCTTCGGACGCATCGGCAGATCGATCGTTGCTATGCCAATATTTGGTGTACCAACCTTTTTCTCGTCGAGCTTGGCGGCCGCACTGGGCGCGGTCGCGGCGGGCTTCGGCGGCGGACGCGGCTCGACGATGGTCGGCACCGACGCGCTGCCAAGCTCCTCGACCAGATCGATCGGCTTGCTGGTCGCAGCGGCCGCTTCCTTCACCGGGACGCTCTTGGCTGCGAGCTCCTTGGCTGCGCTCGGTGCTGTCGCCGAATCGCTCCCACCCGCGCCCAGCGCGGCCTTCTTCTTCTTCGCGATGGGCTCGACAATCGTCGGCGCGATCGGCAGCCGTGGATCCTGGGGGGCCTCGGCAGAGGCTGCCCGCTGGAGAATCGCCGCCTTCTCCTCGACTGCGCGCGAAGCCTTGCGCGACTTCTTCTCGTCGCCTGCGCCGTCCGCATCGCTCTCGGGCGCATCGTCGGAATCGCTCTCGGATTCGTCGTCGGCCGACTCGTCATCCCCATCGTCTGCAGCCGCAAGCGCCTCAGCCTCGGCATTCCGCGCTGCCCGTTCGCGCGCCAGATCGACCGCGCGGACAGCGCCTCGCATCGCCATCGCACCACCCGCGATCGACATCCGACCCGCTACAGCCGCGGCCCGCAGCGCCCAGAGATCGGTCGCGACCACCAGCGCCGCCGCGGTCGCGGAGAAGAGCAAGAGCGTCGCGCCCACGGTGGAGAGCGAGCTGCGTAAGCTTGCCGCAAGCAGCGCACCGAGCACGCCGCCGGGCAGATGTCCCTGCAGATGCGAGCGCAAGAGCAGCGCGGCGAGAGACATCGTCCCGAACGCCACCGTGCCCCACGCAAGCGTCTTGGCGAGCGAGAGCCGCGGCCGCTCGGCCACAAGCGCGACCGCGCAGAGAAGGAGAAATCCAGCCGCTGCATAGGCTCCGACGCCGAGCGTCTCGAGCAACGTCGCCGAGAGGCCGTGACCGACCGGCCCCGCCCAGTTGCCCTCCATCGCGTGCGGCCGATAACTGACGAGCCCCGCGAGCACCAGCAGCGCGGTCCCTCCGAGGAGGATTCCCGAAACCGGCTTGAGCAGCCCTGGCTTGCCGCTCGGCGCTGGCCCCCGCTTCTCGCCCGCGGATTTGCCTGCACCCTTGCTCTTGCTCTTCGCGCGCGGCTTCGCCATCTCTTGTCTCCGCGAGTGCGAATGGGCAGCGCAAGGCTGTGCACAGCCGGTTCGCTCTCGGAGCGTCGACTGTAGGGCCGCTCCCGACGGGGTCAATTTTTCGCCCGGGAAAGTGCGCGCAGCTTTCCTTTACACGTCTGCGCGCGCGCCCTATTGTTCCGCGCCTTTTTCCAGTTGCTGCACGAGAGCGCTGCTGTTCTGCGCCCGACCGGGGAGTTCGCATGGACGTCCGCTGCGACAAGTGCCAGGCCCGCTACCGCATCGACGACGCGCGTGTGGGTCCCAACGGACTCACGATGCGCTGCGGAAAGTGCGGCAACACCTTCAAGGTCTCGAAGGACAGCGCCGCGTCTGCGAACGT
Organism: uncultured delta proteobacterium; assembly: GCA_903911145.1. Classification (GTDB taxonomy): domain Bacteria; phylum Myxococcota; class Myxococcia; order Myxococcales; family 40CM-4-68-19; genus CAIWCD01. The sequence goes on from CAIWCD010000002.1 coordinate 143,649, forward strand.
CTCGAAGCCCGCGCCAGCCGCGGCTCCCGAGGAGGTTCCTGGCTCGACGATGATGTTCAAGGCCCCAAGCGCCGCGCCCAAGACCGCTCCCGCCGCTCCCGCGAAGCCGTCCGCGCCGCCCGCTGTTCCGGAGGAGGTTCCCGGCTCGACCATGATGTTCAAGGCCCCGAGCGTCGCGCCCAAGTCTGCTCCCGCGCCGGCACCCGCCGCACCCGCCGCACCCGCGAAGCCTCTCGCTGTTCCGGAGGAGGTCCCCGGCTCGACGATGATGTTCAAGGCTCCGAACGTCGCGGCAAAGTCTGCTCCCGCGACTGCGCCCGGAGCAAAGATCTCCGATCCGGGCTCAACGATGATGTTCGGCTCCGCGAAGGTTGCGCCGATCAAACTGCCGCCCGCGCCCGAGACGAGCGAGAGCCCGGATCAGATCCCGACAGCCGCCTCCACTCCGCGGGTCCCGCCCGCAGCCCCGCCGGCACCGGCCGCGCGCGCTGCTCCCGCAATCCCCGAAGAAGAGTCGGTGACGTCGAACGGCGAAGAGGCCCCGGCAGACGAGCCGACGCAATCCGACGAACCGGAGCAGCCGGCAGCACCGCAAGAGGCGCCTCAAGAAGAGCCAGCGCAGGAAGAATCGGCGCAGCAAGAGGAGACGGCGCAAGAGGAGACGGCATCCTCTGTTGGTGACGAAGGCGTCGATGAGCATGCAATGACCGGCGAGGCCCCGGCGCCTGGTGCGGACGATCTGCCGCATCCGCCTGCTCGCAAGCAGCCGATGTCGCAGGGAGCGAAGCTCGGGATCGCTGGCATCAGCGCGGTCGTGGCGCTCGGTCTGGTCGGTGGCGTCTACAAGCTGAAGTTCGCCGCGCAGCCTCCTCCTGCGGCGGCAATCGAGGCGCTCAACGAGAGCCGCAAGCTCCTCGACAAGGACTCGCTCTCCCTCTTCGCGCAGGCGCTCGAGACAGAAGAAGCGGCCCGCGCTTCGGCTCCACGCAGCGAGTTCGGCGAGGCCCACGCGCTGCACGCGCAGATCGAACTGGCATGGAGCGATGCGCTCTCCGACCAGTCGCTCCTGCTTGCCGACAAGGCCTCGAAGCTCGACGACGAGAAGAAGAAGACCGAAGCCGACGCCGCCGCGAAGAAGGCCGAATCCGAATCGGCGATCCACCGCAAGGCCGCGCTGGCCGCGGCTTCGCTCGGCACCAAGAGCGCGCCGCTCTCGGCAGAGATCCACCTCGCGCTCGCCGATTACTACCGGGCGGGCAAGAGCCAGACGAACTACGATCGCGAGATGAAGAAGGCGATCGCCGGCAAGCTCGACGAGGGTGAACTCGCGGCAGTCGATGGCGCGTGGCTGCTCATCCAGGAGGATGGCGAGAAGGCGCTCGCCAAGCTCAAGACCGCGCTGGCGGCCGATCCGCAGAACGCTCGCATCCAGTACCGAATCGCGCAGGCGCAGGCGCTCCTCAAGAACGACGCGGAGGAGAAGAAGGCGCTCGAGGCGACGCTCAAGATCTCGCCGACGCACGAGCGGGCCAAGCTGCTGCTCGAGTCGCTCAAAGCGGCCGAGGCTCCCGCGCAAGGCGGCCAGTAGCCGCTGCGCGCACGCTCGCCGACGTCACCGGAGCGCACGCGCAGATGTGTTGAGTACCAATATTTGGCACTCAAATTATTTTGCGGTTCGCGCCCCCGAGACACGGGGCGCGCAAAGGAGAACAACGTGGCCATCGATCGTGCGCAGGTCCGGCATGTGGCGCACCTCGCGCGCTTGAGTCTCTCGGCCGCCGAGGAGGAGAAGTTCGCCATCCAGCTCTCGCAGGTGCTCGGCTACATCGAGAAGTTGAACGCCGTCGACGTGACGGGCATCGAGCCGCTCGCATTCGCGGGCGATCAGGATCCGTCGCAGGCGAAGGCCGCCCTGCGCGACGATCGCGCGCTCCCTGGCCTGCCGCGTGAAGAGGCGCTCTCGGGCGCTCCGCAGCGCGATGCACAGGCCTTCCTCGTTCCCCGGATCATTGAGTGACCGCGATGGATCCCTCCAGCTTGTCCCTCGGCGCTCTCTCCGATGCGCTCGCGCGCGGCGAGACCAGCGCCTCGAGCGCCCTCGACGCATCTCTCTCCCGCATCCGCGCGCATGACGGAGAGGTGAAAGCATTCCTCCGCCTCGACGAAGCTGGCGCGCGCAAAGCCGCACTGGGCGCGGACGAGCGGCGTTCCAGGAAAGCGCCGCTCTCGCCGCTCGACGGCGTCCCGGTCGGCCTCAAGGACATCTTCTGCCAGCGCGGGATCGAGACGACGTGCGGCTCGAAGATCCTCTCCGGCTGGAAGGCACCGTACTCGGCCACGGTCGTCGAGCGCCTCGAGCGCGCGGGCGCCGTGCTCGTCGGCAAGCTCAACATGGACGAGTTCGCGATGGGCTCCTCGACGGAGAACAGCGCGTTCGGCACCACGCACAATCCGTGGGATCTCACGCGCACACCCGGCGGCTCCTCGGGCGGCTCGGCCGCGGCTGTGGCGGCCCGGCTCGTTCCCGGCACGCTCGGCACCGACACGGGCGGCTCGATCCGCCAGCCTGCGTCCCTCGTCGGCTGCGTCGGAATGAAGCCGACGTACGGCCGCGTCTCCCGCTTCGGCGTCATCGCGTTCGCGAGCTCTCTCGATCAGGTCGGGCCGTTCGCTCAAGACGTGCGCGGCTGCGCGATGCTGCTCTCGGCCATCTCCGGCCGCGACGAGCGCGACCAGACCTCCTCTGCTCGCGCGGTCCCCGACTTCACGTCGTCATGCGCGCGCGACGTGCGCGGCCTGCGCATCGGTGTGCCGCAGGAGTTCTTCGGCGAGGGCCTCGATCCCGAGGTCGAGAAGGCCGTGCGCGCGACGATGGCGCGCTTCGAATCGCTCGGCTGCACGATGAAGCCGATCTCGCTCCCGACCGCGCCCCATGCGATCGCGACGTACTACATCGTCGCCACTGCCGAGGCCTCCTCGAACCTCGCGCGCTACGACGGCGTGCGCTTCGGGCACCGCACGAAAGACGTCGGCTCGCTCGTTGAGATGTACGGCAAGACGCGCGACGAGGGGTTCGGCGCCGAGGTCAAACGCCGCATCATGCTCGGCACCTATGCGCTCTCGGCCGGCTACTACGACGCCTATTACATCCGCGCCCAGAAGGTTCGCGCGCTCATCCAGCGGGACTTTCTGCGCGCGTTCGCAGAGGTGGACGCGGTGATCTCGCCGACCTCGCCGACCGCCGCGTTCAAGCTCGGCGAGAAGCTCGACGATCCGCTCGCGATGTATCTCAACGACATCTACACGGTGCCCGCGAACCTTGCCGGCCTGCCCGGCCTCTCTGCGCCGGCGGGTTTCACCTCGAGCGGCTTGCCGATCGGCTACCAGCTCGTCGGCCGCCCCTGGGACGAGGAGACGCTCTTCGCGCTCGCCGCCGCCCACGAGCGCACGACCGACTTTCACACCCGCGCACCTGCGCTGGGGAAGGCCTAAGCCATGCCCGTCGCCGATTTCGAGCCGGTCATCGGACTGGAAGTCCACGCGCAGCTGCTCACCGAGAGCAAGATCTTCTGCGGCTGCTCCACTGCGTTCGGCGCGCCGCCCAATACGCAGGTCTGCCCCGTCTGCCTCGCGCTGCCGGGCAGCCTGCCCGCGCTCAACCGCAAGGTCGTCGAAATGGCGATCAAGGCCGGCAAGGCGCTCGGCTGCAAGATCGCGGAGCGCTCGGTCTTCGCGCGCAAGAACTACTTCTATCCGGACCTGCCCAAGGGCTACCAGATCAGCCAGTACGAGCTGCCGATCTGCCTGGGCGGAACCGTGCACGTGGCGCAGCCCGATGGCTCGCTGCGCGGCTTTGGCCTCACGCGCATCCACATCGAAGAGGACGCCGGCAAGAACATCCACGGCGACGCGGCGAGCGAGGTCGACTTGAACCGCGCGGGCACGCCGCTGATCGAGATCGTCGGCGAGCCTGAGCTGCGCTCGGCGGACGAGGCGACCGAGTATTTGAAGTCGCTGCGCCTGACGCTCGTCTACCTCGGCATCAACGACGGCAACCTCGAAGAAGGCAGCTTCCGCTGCGACGCGAACGTCTCCGTGCGCCGCAAGGGGACCGAGAAGTTCGGCACGCGCGTCGAGCTCAAGAACATCAACTCGTATCGCTTCATCCGGCAGGCGATCGAGTTCGAGATCGAGCGCCAGGTCGAGCTGATCGAGAGCGGAGGGACTGTGCGGCTCGAGACGCGGCTCTTCGATCACGAGAAGGGAGTGACGCGCTCGATGCGCAGCAAAGAGGAGGCGAACGACTATCGCTACTTCCCCGAGCCCGACCTGCCGCCGCTGCTCGTCTCGAAGGAGTGGATTGATTCGGTCCAACTGCCCGCGCGCCTGCCGAACCAGGCATTCTCCGAGCTGGCGGCGAGCGGGATCCCCGCCACCGACGCGCGCACGATCATCGCGGATGCCCGCCTCGTCACGCTCTACTTCGATGTGCTCGCGGCGCTGCCGGCGATCACCGACGAGGGGCGCAAATGGACGGCGAACACCCTCTGCGGCGAGCTCTCTCGCGCGCTCAACGACGGCACCGCGGATCTCGCGGCGCTCAAGTGCACGCCCGCGCAGATCGCACGCGTCTTCGCGCTCCAGACGGGCGGGACCATCTCCTCGACGGCCGGCCGCACCGTGCTCGCCGAGCTGTTCGCGACCGGCAGCGAGCCCGACGCGATCGTCACCGCGAAGGGTCTCGCGCAGGTGAGCGACACGGGCGCACTCGAAGCGATCGTCGACGCCGTGCTCGCCAAGAGCCCCGGCGAGGTCGAGAAGTACAAGGCTGGCAAGAAGAACCTGCTCGGGTTCTTCGTCGGCGCGGCGATGAAGGAGCTCAAGGGCAAGGGCAACCCGGGCGAGCTCAACAAGATCTTCAAGAGCAAGCTCGGCGATTAGGTCGGCCCCCGCGGAGTCGCGCACGATCCGCGCGCAAAATGGGCGGTCGCGCTAATCGTGCGCGAATCGCGCCTGAAACGGTCGTCGATCCCTCCTCTTTCGTGGCACGGCCCGTGCTCGCCCTACGTCCAGGCACCGCCCAGGTGGGGAGTCCACATGCACATCGCGCTCAGCGCCATCAATGTTCTCATCGGTCTCGGGATCGTCTTCGGCGCGAATCTCACCGCCAAGCGATTGCGCGGCAGCACGATGTTCTGGGTCGCGGCCGTCTTCCTCTTCACGGGCCTCACTGTCGTCGCGCACGGACTCGCGGAGATCCTGAATCTCGGAGCCGGAACGAGCGCTGTCAGCTCCTACGTCGCGACGATCCTGCTCTTCTTCGCCGTGGTGATCGTCGATCTCTCCACCAAGGTTCTGGGGGTGAAGTGATGGGACCGCTCTCAGAAGCGCAGCTCACTCTCGCCTGCTACGGCACTGCGATCGTCCTCAATCTGATCATCACCGTCTATGGATTCATCGTCGCAAAGCATCTCGGTGGCGAGGGCGTGTTCGCCAAGACGGCGAGCTTCACCTCCTGGGCTGCACTCGCGTTCGCCGTCTACAACGGAGCCGCGGCGATGCTCCCGCCCGAGTCGCTGGCAACGGCGGGGATCGAAATCGTCGGCACCGGGCTGCTCGCTGCAGCGACCTACCAGCTCTACACCTTGGTGAAAGGCTAGCCCCCCATGCCAAGCCCTCTCGCAGCAAAGGCGATCGAGCTGCTTTCACCAACCGTGGGAGATTTCGTAGCCAAGGCGAAGGTCAGCGCCGCCTGCAAGCTTGCCAAGGTTGATCTCGAAACGCTGGAGCGAAAGGATCTCGAACTGTTCGCCGACAAGCTGTCGATGACGTGCGAGCCGCTCGGTCATGCCGTCGCGGCGCAGGTCAAAAAGCACGCGTTGGCTCTGTAACTCCCCTTCCAGCGGGAGGGATTGCAGTTTCGCGTCGAACCGCGTCCCGAGCAGCGCGCCGGATCGCGTCTTCGCTACGGGCAGGAGAGCACGATCTCCGTCGTCACACCGGCAGACACGGGATAGCTCGTGACTTGGGGCGCGAACGTATCGATGCAGCCGCTGTCCGGTGCTCCGAGGTTGATGCCGAGCGGCCCGGGAGCGAGATTGTAGAAGTAGACGGAGTCGCCGCGAACGACACGACCTGCGTCGGGGCCTGCTCCGACGAGCGCAGCACCGGCGCCCGCATCGCCTGATCCAGGAAAGCGAATCACCACCTCTCCGTGCGAGAAGTTATTGATCACGGCCGAGCCCAACTCATCCTCCAGGCCGACCCAGGCGTCGATGTCCAGGTTGTGCAGATCGACCCGCAGGCCTTGCGGTGGCACGACAACAACTCTCTGCACGGGAACCTCGCCCTCGAGATTCGCCAGCAGCAGCAGTTGCTGGTTGGCCGGGACCAGCAGTGCGTATCCGCCATCCCCGTCGGTCAGAGACGAGCCGCCGTCGACGATGCCGATGGGGGTCACGTCTGCCGGGACGTTCGGTGTGCCGTTGAACGAATCGTAGATGACCAGCCCGCTCAACGATGCCGTCGATGCAGTCACCGAGCCGGCATCTCCCCCGTCCGATCCGCCGTCGGGAGTCGTGCCCGCGTCGCCGTCACCGGCGTCGCCATTCCCCGCGTCGCCCCCGCCTGCATCGGCCGGCCCGGCGTCGGCAGCCGGCGCAGCGGATTGAGAGCAGGCCACCGAGCAAGCGACAAACGCGACCACCGCGAATCTCCAGGCAGTGCCGACTCGAGCGATGTGCATCCTGCGACTCTGGTCGTCGCATCCCCCGCAGCCCATCGGTCGGATGACGCGCGCGAGCCACCACCGCGCCCCGGCGCGCCTGTCGCTACATCTGCTCGTTGAACCCCTTCTCGAACAGCGCGGAGATTGCGTCGATGCAGGCCTTCGCGTCGTCTCCCTCTGCGTGCACCTGGATGCTCGAGCCCTGGGATGCCGCCAGCATCAGCACCCCCATGATGCTCTTGCCGTTGACGTCCTGCCCATCCTTCGAGAGCGTCACCTCGCAAGCGTAGCGATTCGCCGTCTGGACCACCTGCGCGGCCGGGCGCGCATGCAGACCCATCTTGTTGCGGACGATGCACTCTTTGTCGATCGACTCGTCGGACACTCACGTTCCTTTCGCGCCCCACTTCGGGCGCGCACCACATAGCTAGAAGAAGCGGCTCGACGCTGCAAGGCCCGCAACGAGCGCGAGATAGAGCACGACCAGAGGACGGGCGCGCGGCAAGAGCAGCGTCGCAACGACGATCCCGGTGCCGACGATCAGCGCATGGATCGGGCGGTCGGAGAGCGCGGCAAAGAGTACGGCGTGGCCCGCGAGCGCACCCGCCATCACCGCGGCGGCAGCCTTGAGCAGACCCGTGCCGGTCGGGATCTTTGCGTGGGCGACGACCTCGATCACGCCCGGCCCACGGCGCAGGCCAGCGACGAAGAGGATGGCGCGACCGCTCAGGTGGAGCGCGTTGTAGAGCACGAGGAAGACGCCGATGCTGCCGAGGCCGAGCGCTGGAACGGTGAGCGCTGCGACGAGTGCGCAGGCGGGGCGCAGCGCGAGCCAGTAGAAGCCGTCGCCGAGCGCTGCGAACGGTGGACCAAGCGCGCGCTTGAGTTGTGAGGGAGCCTCCGGCGGAAGCTCGCCGCGGGCGACGCGCTCCTCTTGATGAATCGCTGCGCCGAGAATTCCTGCAGCCAGATACGGGTGGCAGTTGAAGAACTCGAGGTGCCGCTCGAGTGCGCGGCGACGAGCCGGCTCGTGTGTGTAGATGGCCGTCAGCGCGGGGGTGATCGCGTAGCAGAAGCCGAGGTTCTGCATCCCTTCCGGGTTCCATCCGGCCTGGAGGAAGAACGAGCGGAAGAAGACGCGAAAGAGCGTGAAGCGCGAGGGGCGGCCGGGTGCCGGCCTCGGCTTCCCCGGTGCGCTGGGCGTTCGCCAGTCGTGCGACGACGGTGGAGGGAGCGCGCTCATCCGTGCAGCCTCATGATGAGCGCCGCGGCGAAGACGGCCAGTGCAGCTGCGCCCGCAAGAGGGATCGCGCGGCGAGCGCGAATCGCTCGGATCGCCGCGGCGATCGAGAGTGCCTGTGCAGCATGCCAGCTGCCCCCCAGGTCAATCTCAAGCCGACCATGAACGTGCATGCGCAGAGCCGCCAGCAGGGGCGACGCGAGCACCAGCGCCGCGCAGATCGCGGCGGTCGTGAGGAACGGCCAGAGAAGCCCGCGCAGCTGCACCCGCGCAGGATCAGCCTCGCCCATCGCCACGGCGACGCGCGCCCGCGCCGAGAGCGAGACTGCGTGAAACTCTCCTTGCCGATCGAGCCAGCGACCCAACAGCGCCAGCGGCGCGAGCAGCACCAGCCCGAGCGCCGCGAGCGATTCGTCGACGCCCGTTCCTGCCGCCAGTCCCGCCGGGATGGCCGCCGAAGCGAGCGCCGCGCAGAGCAGCGTCTCGTTCTCCGGCACCGAGCCGCCGAGGTTGACGCCACCGAGAAAGAGCAGTTCGAGCGGAACCCCGATGAAGAGCCCGCCAGCCAGATCTCCGAGGAGAAGTCCGAAGAGCGGCGCGAGCACCAGCGGCCGACTGAGCATCAGCTGAAAGGCACCCTTGCGCTCGATCGACGCGAGACCGCCCAGCAGCGCCGCAGCGCAGGCAAGCAGCGCGAGATGGAAGAGACCGCCCGCAGGCAGAAGGAGCACGCGCGCATCGTACCGCGCCCGCCGCGACGGGCTAGAGCTGATCGTGTCGTGCGCGCAGCGTAGCGAGGGAGAGCGGTGCGTCTGCGGGAACGGCGCGCCACTCGATCTGCGTGCCCGCGCGCGCGAGCGACTCGAGCGACTCGAGCTCAGCGGCGTCGAGATAGAGCGTCGGTGCGGCCTGTTTGCGGCCGGGGCGGAAGTGGACGTTGCCGAGGTTGAGCCGCGCAATCGGCACGCCGAGCCGGGTCAGCGCGACCGCACTCTGCACCTCGCGCAACAGAAGCATCGTGCGCTCGGGCAGGCTGGGCGCGGCTCCGCGCAACTTCTCGGCGGCCTGCGCGAGCGTGAAGATCTCGAGCTGGAGGTCCGGCCCCATCGCCAGCCCCATCGCCATGCGGGCCAGCGCATCGCCCGCGGCCTCGTCGTCCGCGACCCAGAGATGCGCGAGCTTCAGCTCGGGAACCCAGGCCTCGAGAACCTGCCCGTGCACGAGCCGGTTGTCGACGCGCACGAGGAGCGGCGCGGTCACGCCTTCTTCTCTCGCACCAGATCGCTCGCATCGACGATCGACTTCTGGCCCGCCAGCGCGAGCGCACGCGCCAATTCGATCGCGCCGTACTCGTTGGCCCGAAGCGCATTGAGCTTGAGCATCATCGGAAGATTGACGCCCGTGACCACCTCGACGTTGCGCTCGGCGAGCAGAGAGAGGCAGACGTTGGTGGTCGAGCCGCCGAGCAGGTCCGTCAGCAGCACCACGCCCGCACCGCGATCTGCAGCCTTCACGGCAGCGCGCAGCGCATCGTGCATGTCGCAACCGAACGGCACCTCGAGCGCGCACGTTTCAAGCAGCGGGCCCACCACGCCCTCGGCGGTGCGGATGAGTTCCTGGGCGAGCCGACCATGCGTTGCGACAATGACGCCGATCATCGGTCGATCCACGTTGCGCCGCTATCCATGCGGAGAGGGGGCGGCTGCAGGATCTTGAGGTGCAACTGGAGCCGCGGCGATCTCTGCGGGCGCCACTGCGGGCGAAGGAGAGCGGACGCCGAGCTGGACCGCCTTGGGCGCGGCCGCGGCGATCACGTTTGTCTGCGCAGGTCCAAGGTTCACGCCCGGAGCCGCGCGCGCGTAGGCCACCACCAGGAAGACGAAGAGGGTGATGCAGACGATCGCAATCACGCCGAGCGGCCGGGCAGAAAAGCCGAGCACCTCGCCGCGGCTCCAGACGAGCAGCAGCGCGAGCCCGCTCGTGGCGAGCGACCAGAGCAGCGGCGCGAAACCCGCACGCGCGAGTCGCGGCTCGTGCGCGGTTCGGCGCAGCGAGGCGGCGAGACCGACAAGCCCGGCGCCCGCGAGCGCGCCAAAGAGCTGCGTCGAGAGCGCGACCGGGCCATGTCCGCCAAGCGAAAGCACGCGCAGGCAGAGCCGCGGCGCGAGCGCGCAGAGAACGCCGCCGAGCAGGCAGAGCCAGGACAGGAGAGCTGCGAGTCGAGCGAGTTGCCGCTCGGAAGCGGCCAGCGGAGGCACGGTCATGAGAGCTTTCAGAGCACGCGTCTTTAAGTCAGCGGGCGGATTCGGTGCTTGCGCAGCAGCGCATCGAACGCCTTCGAGCCGACGCGCGCAACGGTCAGTTCGAGATGCAGCTGCTCGCCGCCCTCGGAAAGCTCGACCGAACGGGTCTCGCCGAGCGCCAGCGTGATGCGGCCCTCGTGCGTGTCGCCCTGGTGCGCAGCTCCGTCATCGAGCGACAGGCGATACCCGACACAGAGCGCACCCTCGTGCACCGGCTCAGGCGTGAGATCCAGAGACATCTGCAGCTGCGGCAGCGCATCCTGCGCGACCACTTCGTTCGCGCTCTGCGGCCCCTGGGACAGCGACACATGCACGCCCGCGTTCGGCTCGCCCACGAGGAGCGGGCTTGCGAGCAGCGCGCCCGCGTGATCGCGCAGCTCGAGGGAATAGAGCAGCGGTGGTTCCGTGGGCGCACGCAGCTGGCCGAACGTCGCCTCTGTCCCGAGCACGCCGAACACAAAGCCCGCGCTGGCCGTGACGAGCAGGGCGATCAGGCGGGATGCACGCGGCGTAGCCAAGAGAGCCTCCGAGGAGAATCGCGCGCAGGGTCGCAGGCACGGCCGCGCGCGTCAAGGGCAGGCGCCCGGCTAGGCGCAGTTCGCCGCTGGATCAGTAGATGCTCGAAGTGCGCTTGGACGCGGTGTAGTCGAGCCAGACGGTCTTGAGGTGGGTGAAGAAATTCGCGCCCTCCTCGGCCATCTCCTTTTCTCCCACGCCGGTCGACTTGATCCCGCCGAACGGCAGCTGCGCCTCGCCGCCGACGGTGGGCTGGTTGACGTGCACCATCCCCACCTCGGACTTCTCGACGAAGCGCATCGCCTCGAAATAGTCGCGCGTGTAGAGCGAGGCAGAGAGGCCGAACTCGACGTCGTTGGCGAGATGCAGCGCATGGCCCGGATCTTTCGCGGCCTGGATCGCGAGCACTGGTCCAAAGACCTCCTGGCGCGCGAGGCTCGAGCCCGGCGTGACGTGATCGAAGAGCGTCGGCGCGACGAAGAAGCCGTGCTCATGCTCCGGGCCTGCGAGCCGCTCGCCGCCCGCGAGCAGCCGGCCTCCGTCGCGCTTCGCAGCCGCGATCGCCTCGAGATCGACCTTGAGCTGCGAGGCGTCCACCGCAGGTCCCATCTGCATTCCCTGCTTGCGGCCGTCGCCAACCTTGATCGCCCGCACCCGCGCGGTGAGCGCCTCGGTGAGCTTCTCGAGAATTCCCGGCGTGGCGACGACGCGCGAAGTGGCCGTGCAGCGCTGGCCCGTCGAGCCATATGCGCCCTGGATGATTCCCTCGACGGCGAGATCGAGATCGGCGTCGTCGAGGACGACGACGGGATTCTTGCCGCCCATCTCTGCAGTGACCTTCACGCCGCGCGCCGCGGCTCGCTGGTAGAGGCGCAGACCGATCTCGTTCGACCCGGTGAAGCTGATGGCGCGGATGCGCGGATCATCGACGATCACGTCGCCGACCTGCGAGCCAGGACCGGTGACGACATTGAGCACTCCTGGCGGCAGACCCGCCTCCTGGAACGCCTCCGCGATGAGATGGGTCGTCAAGGGCGTCAGCGAGGCAGGCTTGAGCACGACGCTGCAGCCCGCCACCAGCGCGGGCGCGAGCTTCCACACGGGGATCGCGAACGGGAAGTTCCACGGCGTGATCAGCGCGACCGGACCGACAGGCTGGCGCAGCGTGAAGGTGAGGGTCTGGCGCGACTCGCCCGGCAACGTCTTGCCGTGCTGCCGTAGGCCCTCGCCTGCGTAGAACTCGAGCAGGTTGATTCCTTTCAGCACCTCGCCCTTCGCCTCGGCGATCGTCTTGCCCTCCTCGAGACAGAGAGCTTCCGCGAGCAGATCGACCTGGCTCCTGAGGATCGACCAGGCCCGTCCGATCACGCGACCGCGCTCGGGGCCCGGCGTCGCCGCCCACGAGGGAAATGCTGCATGCGCCGCGTCGATCGCGGTGACCGCGTCGGCTTTGTTGCTCCTGGGAAACTGCCCGATCTGCTCGCGCGTGTCGGCCGGGTTGATGCACGGCTCGTAGAGCCCGCTGCGCGGCGGAACCCACTCGCCGTTGATCAGGTTGTGCCGTCGCTCGTCGCGTTGCGGGATCTGCAGTGCCATGCGGCCTCCAGGATGAAAAAAGCGGCGGACGGTAGCGCTGCCGGCGCGTGAGAACAAGGCGGGGCGCGCAAAGAATTCAAGCAGACCGTTTCGTGCGCAGCGGCGAATCTCCGCCGATTCATTCGCACAGCCACATTGCTCGCGCAGAGGGAGTTTGTTACCGTCGTGCGTTCAACTGGTTCGAAGCGCGACGCAGCGCGCATTGCATTTCTTCAAGCAACCGCACCTCGAGACGTCCCCAAGTGTTCAACGGCATCTACAAGTTCTTCTCGCGCGATCTCGCAATCGACCTCGGGACCGCCAACACGCTCATCTACATTCGCGGCATGGGCATCGTCTCGAACGAGCCCAGCGTGGTCGCCGTGCAGCAGGACGCGCGCGGCGGCAAGCGCGTGCTCGCGGTGGGCAAGGAAGCGAAGGAGATGCTCGGGCGCACGCCGGGCAACATCGTCGCGATCCGGCCCATGAAGGACGGCGTCATCGCCGACTTCGAAATCACCGCCGCGATGCTGCGCTACTTCATCCGCGCCGCGCACAATCGGAACACGCTGGTCAAGCCGCGCATCATCATCGGCATCCCTTCCGGCATCACGGAAGTCGAGCGCCGCGCGGTGCGCGAAGCGGCCGAGAGCGCGGGCGCGCGCGAGGTCTATCTGATCGAGCAGCCGATGGCCGCGGCGATCGGCGCGGGCCTTCCCATCACCGAGCCGTCGGGAAACATGATCGTCGACATCGGCGGCGGCACCACCGACGTCGCGGTGATTTCGCTCTCGGGAATCGTCTTTGCGAAATCCGTGCGCGTCGGCGGCGACAAGATGGACGAGGCGGTCATCCAGCACGTCAAGCGCAAGTACAATCTGCTCATCGGCGAGCGCACGGCCGAGCTCATCAAGATGGGCATCGGCAACGCGTACCCGACTGACGAAGTGCTGACGATGGACATCAAGGGGCGCGATCTTGTCGCCGGCGTTCCGCGTACGCTCACGGTCTCGTCGGATGAGATTCGCGACGCGCTCGCGGAGCCGGTGAACGCGATCGTCGAAGCCGTCAAAGTCACGCTCGAGCGCACCCCGCCTGAACTTGCGGGCGACATCGCCGATCGCGGCATCGTCCTCGCGGGCGGCGGCGCACTCCTGAAAAATCTCGATGCGCTGCTTCGCGAAGAGACGGGGCTTCCTGTTTTCCTCGCCGAAGATCCGCTCAGCTCCGTCGTGATCGGCGCGGGCAAAGCGCTCGAGGAGCTCGATATCCTGCGGCAGGTTTGTTCTCCCGCGTAGGGTCGCCGCGGAGCACGGCGAGGTGCTGGCCGTGCTCGGACATGCATCCGCGGCTGACGCAGAAAGTGCTCCATTCAGGGAGTCGTGCGGCCGCTCCTGAACCGCGCGCGGCCAGCACCTCGCCGTGCTCCGCGGCTTGGGTGACCGGACAACTGCACATCAAGGCGTTCGGGTGAATCTCTTCGGCGGTGATGCATCGGGATTCGCTCACTGTACGGCGCCGCGTTATGGTTCGCGCGATGCTTCCCGCGAAGACCTACGAGTCGCTGCATGCGCTCTATCTCGATGAGATCGGGCGCGCGCGCAGACGCGTCGAGGAGCTGCGCAGGAAGCATCCCGATGACAATGCGAGCGCGATCTCGCAGCGCCTCATCGAGGCGAAGAAGAACTGGGCGACCGCTGGCGGCGCGGTCAGCGGGCTCTTTGGATGGATCACGCTGCCGGCCGATCTCGCCTTCGTGCTCGCGCTGCAGCTGTCGCTGATCATGGAGATCGCGACGCTGCACAAGGTGAATCTCAAGAGCGAGCGCGCGCGCCACGAAGTGCTCGAGGTGCTGGGATATTCGAACGGCTCGGACAGCGCGCACGTCTCGATGCGATCTGCGCCGAAAGTGCTCGCGCAGGTCGCGCGACGGCTCTTCGCCAAGGGTGGATTCGAGACGCTCGGCCGCGCCGTACCTGTTCTCTCCGCGCCACTCGCCGCGCATCTCAATCGTCGCGACATCGAGCGCGCGGGAGAGGCGGCCGAGAGATTCTACGGGACGATCCGGCAGCTGACGAAGAAGCGGGCGACGTAGCTCGAGATGATTTGAGTGCCAATCAATTTGGTTTGTACTCAAAGCATTTTGCTTTGCATTCAAACCATCCCGCCAGACCATCATTGCGCTCTCTGCGCAGTTGATCGGTCCGCCCTGATCCGCGCGCAGCGATCTGCGCGGCCTACAAAGATGCTCGCGAGGCGCGTTGCCGGCGGCGGGGCGCGGACTTAGAAACATTTCGCTCAGCCCATCACGCTCAAGTTTCGCCTGGCACGCGCCTCCGGTTTCGCGAGCGCCAAGGTCCGGGACCAAAAGGCGCGCTCGCATGCGGAGAAGAAGATCTCGCAGGACGTCCACGTCTCCGCATGCTCCACGACTCGACATCCTCACCGCGCCCCGAGACTGCGCAGAGCGTGTTTCTACGCCGCGCCCCGCCGCCGGCAACGCGCCGCTACGTCGTCACACCGCGCGCATACCGCGTCGGATCCACCACCCCGGCATCGCGAAATCCCTGCGCCCGCAACCGGCACGAATCGCAGTGCCCGCACGCGCCACCGCTGATATCCGGGTCATAGCAACTGTGCGTCAGTTGATATGGCACCGCGAGCTCCGTCCCTCGCTGGATGATCTGCGCTTTCGTCAAGCTCTGCAGCGGTGCATGAATGCGGAAACGCACGCCCCGCGCGGCTCCGGCAGCCGTCGCGACATTCGCAAGCGACTCGAAAGCGGCGATGAATTCGGGCCGGCAGTCGGGATATCCCGAGTAATCGATGGCATTGACGCCGATATAGATATCGGATGCGCCGAGCACCTCGGCGGCGCCGAGTGCGAGCGCGAGCATCACCGTGTTTCGCGCCGGCACGTAGGTCACGGGAATGCCCGCATCAGCACCGAGCGGGCCGTCCTTCGGCACGTTGATCTCGCTCGTCAGCGCCGAACCGCCGATCGCGCGCAGATCGATATCGACGATGCGCAAAGGCACGCCCAGAGCGGTCGCGACGCTCTCTGCTGCCTTGAGTTCAAACGCGTGGCGCTGCCCGTAGCGGACCGCGAGCGCGTGCGGAGAGAAGCCCTCGGCGCGCGCGATCGCAAGGCAGGTGCTCGAATCGAGCCCGCCGGAGAAGAGCACCACCGCTTTGGATTGTTCGGCCATATCCCGCGGATATCAGCGATTCGGCTTGGGGGCGCAGCTAATATGCGCTGCCCGTCAGCGAGTATTGCAAGTCGCAGGGAACGTTGCAGTTGCACGGCACGCCCGCGTCGTCTCCCGCATCGATCACGTCGATCACCGAGCCGGTGAAAGCGGCGAGCGGCGGCAGACCCGCATCGCCAATGAGCGCGACCGACGCATCCGGAAGCGATGGAACGAGCCGGCCGCTGATCGTCTCGGTGACGTAGATGTTGCAGGCGCACGAAGTGCCTCCGATGAGTGAGACGCTCGAGAAGCTGAACGTCCCGCCGTCGCCGAGCGTGCTCGCGCGCACCAGCGTGGGCAGCGCGAGATAGACAATCGGGCCGCCGTCGACATCGACAGCCGTGCAGATCACCGAGGAGAAGGTCTGCGGGCGCGAGGCGAGCGAGGCATCCGCTGGGCCGCCGTCGATGGCGTCGCGCGAGATGATGCACTGGTCGGTGTCGGTCGCGGGCGGCGCGTAGACGAGCGAGGTGTTGAAGACGCCCGCCTGCACGCTTCCTGCGGGACAGAGCCGCGCAAGATTGTCGGGGCAGCCGATCGTCGTCAACGCGAGCGCAGCGCAAGCAGCCAGCGCGAGCGAGCGGCGCGTCGACGCGTGCATCACGGAGCCACCGAGCCGATCTCGTCGAAGCAGAGGGAGCCCTGCGCGCAGACGAGCTGGGTTGCGGTGCAGCCACCGTCGCCGCTGCAGCAATCGACGAGCTGTCCGCACTTCTGCGCGGCGCTGCAGTCGCTGTCCTGCGTGCACGAGGGAGGATCGGTGCGCACGGTGAGCTGGCCCTGCACGGTCGCGCTCTTGCCGTCGAGATCGACGACCGTCAACTGCACCGCATAGACGCCCTCCGACGCGTACGCGTGTGTCGCGATCGGCGAGCCCTGATCGAGCGAGGCCGAGCCATCGCCGAAGTCGAACTTGTAGTGCGCAATCGCGCCGCCGGCGCTTACCGAATCTGTGGCCGTGAACGAGAGCGGATCGGTCGGTGCGCCGAAGTGCGGCAGCCAGAGGCGGGCGAGCGGCGCGTGCGTCGCAGCGGGATCAGGCAGCGGCGCATTCGAGCCGCCGCAAGCGACGACGCCGCAGAGCAGCAGGGCCGCGGCAACACAGGTGCGAACGAGCGCGTTCGGGATCTGGGCGGGATGGGTCGTCATCGAGGGCGCGCACTGTAGCAAGAGTCCGCGCGCAGTGTATGTCGGGCGCTGGTCGGCACGCACGGCAGCCGTGGAGGCATTCACCCCGGATCAAGCCGCGCGGGAGCCGGATGTGGCGGCCGCGCGCAGTTCAGCAGCGGCCGCACCACTCTTCGCAGTGAGCACGGACGCCAGCCGCGGATGCATGTTTGAGCACGGCCGCCACATCCGGTCCCGCGCGGCGGCCACGCTAATTGAGCTGCTCTCCGCGCGGCATCGTCCTGGCGAGGATGGCCGTCGCGGCGTCGTAGACCCGTTGGAGCCGCCGCGGCACGTTCAGCTCCTCGAGGAGCGCCTGCCTATCGCGCGTCGTATCGAGGATCGCCGCGCCCACCAGATCGGCCAGCTCGCTCGCGCTCTCGGCCTGCGCTGCATGCTCGAGGAGCGCCTGCGGCCCGCGGCCAGGAAGACTCGTGCAGAACGTGAGCAGCAGCTGCCGCAGCTGCTCGGACAAGTGCGCCGCCTGCTCGCTGTCTCCATCTTCGTCCTCGAGCAGTTCGGCACGCACGCGGCGGAACGGCTCGTCGCCCGCGATCTCCGCGCGAATGCGCGCCCGCGCGATCCCGCGAACCACGATGTTCGAGCGGCCCTCCTCGAGCGGCTCCGACTCGACGATCCGCCCCACGCCGATGATCGGCAACAGGCGCACCGGCTCGACCAGCTCGCCCGAGAGCAGCGCGACGGGATGAATCTGCGCCAGCGCCAGCGGCTCCTCGTGCGCAAGGCAGCTCGCGATCATCGCCTGGTAGCGCGGCTCGAAGATGTGCAGAGGGACGAGCTCGTGCGGCAGCAGCACCGCCTCGGGCAGAGGGAAGATCGGGAGGTACGAGAGATCGGAGGGGGAGAGCTCGGAGTCGTCGCTCATGGACGAGACGATGCTGCGAAACGGCGCGGGCGACAACAAATCGGACTGCGCGCGCCGGCTCAATCCGCTACTTCAGCAGGAGGAGAACCACGAAGCCGACCGCTGCACGCGCGGCACCGCCAACCGCCAGCGCAGGGCTGTTGAACCTTCCCGAGACAAGCATCGCCGAGAGTCCCGCGATCACGATTCCCCACGGAATCGACGTTCGGCGCTTCGCCTTATCCTCGCGGCTGGGCCATCGCTTGCCTGCGAGCCACTCGTTCCACCTCTTGTCGAGAAGCGGCTGCACGCGCGCGTACGTCTCCCATGTATTCGGAAGCTCGTACGGCGATGCACATCCAGCGGGGAGCACCGCGTCGAGGTCGGAAAGATACTGCTCGTAATACGCAGACGCGAAGTCGTTCCCGGCCGCGGAGAGATCTTCGCGGGACAGTCGGCCATCGCAATGGGCGCACAGATAGGCCGGGCCTGTCGTTGAATGCGCGCGCAGGCGGGCAAGCTCTTCCGGCGACTCCTTCTCGTGTAGCTCGCCGACGAGGCCACGTTCAGCGGCCCAAGCAAAGAAGAGCCCGATGTGCATCGCAGCGGCCAGCTCGGTGCGATCGCCTTTGAGGTGGTACCCGACGTCGTCGTATTTCGCGGACACCCTCGCCATGCAGCCAACGTAGCTCGCGCCGAGGTCGTCGTCGCCAAAAACAAAAGCGCCGCGACCCAATCAGGATCGCGGCGCCGTTGTGTCGAAAACAGACAGCTGTCTGTTTTCTGTCGAGAGCCTCTACGCCTTCGCGCTCTTGATGCCCGTCTCGATGCGCATTCCGTAGAACGAGCGCCAGACGAAGACGACGGAGACGGCGAAGAAGATGCCCGCGAGGACGAGCCGCGTGGCCGTCGGCATCTCGGTCGCGAGCTCGACGGCGAGCAGGCCGAAGAGGGTGGTGAACTTGATGATCGGGTTCATCGCCACCGACGAGGTGTCCTTGAAGGGATCGCCGACGGTGTCGCCGACGACCGCGGCCGCGTGCAGCGGCGTGCCCTTCTGCTTCAACTCGACCTCAACGATCTTCTTCGCGTTGTCCCAGGCGCCGCCCGCGTTGGCCATGAAGATCGCCTGGTAGAGACCGAACACCGCGATCGAGATCAGGTACCCGATGAAGAAGTAGCTCTCGAGGCAGGCGAACGCGAGCGTCGTGAAGAAGACGACCAGGAAGATGTTGAACATGCCCTTCTGCGCGTACTGCGTGCAGATCTCGACGACCTTCTTCGAGTCGCTGATCGAGGCCTTGGTCGCGCCCGAGTCGAGCTTGATGTTGGCCTTGATGAACTCGACCGCGCGGTAGGCGCCAGTGGACACGGCCTGCGTCGATGCGCCCGTGAACCAGTAGATGATCGCGCCGCCAGCGATGAGGCCGAGCATGAACGGGGGGTGCATGAGCGAGAGGTAGTTGAGCAGCTCGGGCTTGAGGCCCTCGGTGAGCACCATGATGATCGAGAAGATCATCGTGGTCGCGCCGACGACGGCCGTTCCGATGAGCACCGGCTTCGCGGTGGCCTTGAACGTGTTGCCCGCGCCGTCGTTCTCCTCGAGGAAGTGCTTGCCCTTCTCGAAGTTGAGGTCGAAGCCGAACTTCTGCTTCACCTCGGCGGCGATGTTCGGGAGCGTCTCGATGACGGAGAGCTCGTAGACCGACTGCGCGTTGTCCGTGACCGGACCGTAGCTGTCGACCGCGATGGTGACCGGGCCCATGCCGAGGAAGCCGAACGCGACGAGGCCGAAGGCGAAGACCGCCGAGGCGTCGGTGTGGCCGACGGTCATGATCGGGCCGAGGCCCATGCCGGCGACGAGGTAAGCAACGCCCATCAGCACGACGAAGATCATGCCGAGCCAGTAGGCGCTGAAGTTACCCGCCGTGAGTCCCGCGAGAACGTTGAGCGACGCGCCCCCCTCGCGCGAGGCCGTAACGACCTCCTGCACGTGAGCCGACTTCGTCGAGGTGAACACCTTGACGACCTCGGGGATGATCGCGCCGGCGAGCGTGCCGCAGGTGATGATCGTCGAGAGCTTCCACCAGAGCGTCGGGTCGTTGCCGAAGTCGGGGAGGAGCAGGTAGCTCACGCCGTACGTCATGATCACCGAGACGATCGAGGTCAGCCACACCAGCAGCGTGAGCGGCTGCTCGAAGTCCATGTGGTCCGCGTTGGCGTAGCGCGCCTTCGCGATCGCCTCATTGATGAAGTACGAGGCGACGGACGCGATGACCATCATGATGCGCATCGCGAAGATCCAGACGAGCAGCTGGACCTGCTGGATGGGCGAGGCGACGGCGAGGAGGATGAAGCTGATGAGCGCGACGCCCGTGACGCCGTAGGTCTCGAAGCCGTCGGCCGAGGGACCGACCGAGTCGCCCGCGTTGTCGCCCGTGCAGTCGGCGATGACGCCGGGGTTGCGCGCGTCGTCTTCCTTGATGTTGAAGACGATCTTCATGAGGTCGGAGCCGATGTCGGCGATCTTCGTGAAGATGCCGCCCGCGATGCGCAGCGCCGAGGCGCCGAGCGACTCACCGATCGCAAATCCGATGAAGCACGGTCCCGCGTAGCTCGAGGGCACAAACAGCAGAATGCAGAGCATGAGGAAGAGCTCGGTCGAGATGAGCATGGTGCCGATGCTCATGCCGGCCTTGAGCGGAATCGCGTAGGTCGGGAACGGCTTGCCCTTGAGGCTCGCGAAGGCCGTGCGCGAGTTCGCGAACGTGTTCACGCGGATGCCGAACCAGGCGACGCCGTAGCTGCCGGCGATGCCGACGAGGCTGAAGCCGATGATGACCGCGACCTTCAGCGGCTCGAAGTGCCGGAGGAAGCCGAAGTAGACGATCATGATCGCGCCGATGAACAGCTCGAGGATCATGATGAACTTGCCCTGCGTGACGAGATACGTCTTGCACGTCTCGTAGATCAGCTCGCTGACGTCGAGCATGCTCTGGTGGACGTCCATCTTCTGCAGCTGCTTGTAGATGATCATGCCGAACGCGAGGCCGGCGACGCAGACGATCAGGCCGAGCATGAGCAACGTGCGCCCGGTCATGCCGAGGAACTTGACCATCTCGAGGTCAGGGAGAACCAGCTTCGACTCATCGGCGAAGGCGGCGGGGGCGAGCGCGAAGGAACAGATCGCGGCCGCGGCGGCAAAGGCGCGCGACTTGAGGGACGTGGTCTGCATGGAAGATGGATCTCCGCTTTGAGTTGAATGCACCGGGATTTTGGGGCGGCGCAACATAGAGAGATCGTCCCGATGTGGCAAGAACTCCGGGCAGGCCGAATGACCGACAGCGCACCGTCAAGCGGCGGCTTGTGCGCGCACGAGGCTCCCCCTAGCGTCGATGGTTCACGCCATGGAGGCCGACTTGCTGCCGCAGACCGCCCGTGCTTCGCTTTTCGTTTCGCTCCTCCTCGTGCTCGCGAGCGCGCCCACCCTCGCTGAGCGCGCCGCCCTGCGCGGGCCGCACCACGCGCCGTCACCTCAGTTGCAAACCGCCTCGACGCCCGTCACGCCGCCGCACCTCACCTACTGCGGCGGCAAGGTCCTCTCGCAGGCCCAGCTCGTCGCCGTCCTCTGGGGCCCGCCCGATGCGCTCCAGCCGAGCGCCTCCTGCACCAGCGATCTCGCCAGCTGCCTACGCGCCTGGTTTCCCGCATTCGTCGCGAGTCCCCAGTTCAACTGGCTCGACGAGTACCAGACGACCGTGACCGGCCCTGACGGCAACCCGGGCACGGGCCAGCACATCGGCGCGCCGAGCTTCGCCGGCGTCTTCCAGATCACGCCGGCGAATACCGCGTCCAAGGTCGGTCAATCGGAGATTGAAGCCGAGCTCGTCGCGCAGATCCAGAACCACGTCCTGCCCGCCCCCAATGCGGCCGACGAGACGATCTACGAGGTCTTCTTCCCGCTTACCGTCGACCCGTCGGACAACGGCTTCCAAGCCTGCCAGGACTTCTGCGCCTACCACGACAGCTGGCACGCGTCCGCGCTCGGCACCAACGGGATCATCGCGATCATGCCGTCAGGCATGCCGCCCGGATATTCGGGAGGCCGCGACTGCTCGAAGTGCGGAGAGCGCAACGACTGGTTCGCCAACCTGAGCGGCTCGATCGCGCACGAGACGGTTGAAGCGATTACCGACCCCTTCCCTGGCGGCTCGTGCGGCAGCCCCACCGGTTGGCTCGACACGGCGCAGGCCGATGCGATGAGCAACCATGGCGAGATCGGCGACGCCTGCGAGGGTCTCCCGGACACGCACCTCAGCGCGCAGATCACCGAGGTCTCGTTCAGCGATCCAGCAGACGCCGGCTACGTCTACGTCGTGCAGCGCGAGTGGTCGAACCACTACTCTGCGTGCCTCGGCACCGTCGATGACGCCTTCACCGTCTCGGGGCCCGCGCAAGAGGTCCTCGGCGCGCCGGGCGGCTCGACGGACGTGACGATCACAACCAGCACTGCTGTCGACGCCGGCACGCCGCTGATGGTGAAGCTTGCGGCGCACGGGTTGCCCTCGTACGCGACTGCCACGTTCAACCCGGCGACGGTCTCGGCAGGCCAGACGTCGACGCTCTCGCTGGCTCTGGCTGCGGGCGCGCCGACCTCGGGCTTCAGCTTCGGAATCACGGGCGAGACCGGCTCCTCGCAGGCCCAGACCGTCCTTTCCGTCGGCACCGCAGACTTCTCCGCGACGCTCTCTCCACAGACGACGATTGCGTTGACCGCGGGCGGCGCTGCGGCCACGGCGACTCTCTCGACACAGCTCCTGAGCGGCAACGCGCGCGGCTTCACGCTGCG
The DNA here is from genome assembly GCA_903911145.1 of uncultured delta proteobacterium. Taxonomy (GTDB): domain Bacteria; phylum Myxococcota; class Myxococcia; order Myxococcales; family 40CM-4-68-19; genus CAIWCD01. Next base: position 166,142 of record CAIWCD010000002.1, read on the forward strand.
GACCACGGGCGCGGCCGGCGTGACGATCTCACCGACCACCGGGCAACTGGGCACGCCGCTGACACTCTCGCTCTCCGCCGCCGCGGGGGCACCGTCCGCGAGCAGCTCGCTCAGCCTCACCGTGACGTCGGCAGGCGTGACGCACACGACCAGCATTCCGCTGGAGATCAGCGGGGACGACGCGACGCTGGCGGTCCCGGACGGCCTGACCGTTGCGCAGGGGGGAACGACGAAGTTCACCGTCACCAGCGCGACCAAGGCCGGCAATCCGCAGGCGCTCACGCTCTCCTCAACCCATCTACCCACAGGAGCCACGGCGACCTTCTCTCCCGCACAGATCACGTCAGGACAGAGCGCGACGTTGACGCTCTCGGTGCCGGCGACGCAGCCGCTTGCTCCGTTCACCTTCACGATCGTCGGCACGGGTCCGATTGCACCGATCTCGCTGGCGGCACCCGTGACGGTCGTTGCGCCGCCGAGCGGCTGCGCGCAGACGGACGCTCTCTCGCTGGCGCTGCTCGGCCTTCTCGTGCTTGGCGTAAGAAAGCGCGCGCGCCCCCCCAGCGCGGTCTAGCGCGCGATCGGGAACACCACTGCTCGCCGAGTTGCTGTTGGGGAAGGTCAAGCTCACTGAAACGCTTTCCCTCTTCCACGAGCAGAGGCGGCCCAAGGTGGTCGGCACGCTCAGGCGAGTTCTTCGTTGTTCCGCGCGGTGTCGAGCACAAAACCGTGGCCTCGAGTGGCGAAGCGAGTGCACAGCGCTTCGAGCCAGCCGAGACGCGCAACACCGGCAACGTCTTCGACGAGACCTTCCCCGCCCCGCAGGGAGTCGCGACCTGGCTGCGGCCGCGCCTCTCAGGAAACGAAAACGGGCGCGACCCCGAAGGACCGCGCCCGCTTCGCTGCTTGAGGATCTCTCGAGACTAATTGACCGGAGCCGCCGCAGCGTCCTTGTTCGCGCCCTTCGCCAGCGCCGCGAACGTGATGTTGCCGAAGCCGCTCTGGTTGCAGGCGAACATCACCTTCTTGATCACCTTGAAGGCGATCTTCTTGTCGGCCTGCACGTTCACGAGGCCGCGGAACGGATGCTCGGGATCGTTTGCGTGGATCTGGTCGTAGACGCGCTTCTGCTCGCGCAGTGCATCTTCGAGCTCGGGAACGTTGAGCACGTCGCTCTTGGTCAGATCCTCGGTCTGCGCGATCTGCTTGCCATCGAGCGTGACCGCGTCCGCGGAAACCGAGACGACCGGCGCCCGCTCAAGCTGCGCACCGTGCACCGCGTACGGAAGCTTGATGTCCTTCGACATGTAGAGAACGTCGCCGCTCGCGGAGAAGTTCTGGATGAGGAAGATGACGATGATGGTGAACATGTCGACGAGCGACGTGAGCATCAGCTCGGCGTAGCCGCCCTTCTTGCCGCGAGCGAACTTCGCGCCGAACACCTTGCTCTTCGCGATGCGCGCGCACGGCCGCTTTCCTGGAGTGACGATGGCCATGGCGTGTCCTAGTTGAGCGGCGCGACGGTGACGGCGTGGAGCTGCTCGCCGAGGCAGGAGTCGACCGCGTTCACGAGGTCGTCGTATGCGACGGCGTCCTCGGGCTGCACGGTGATCGCCTGCTGGTCCGGCAGCGTCGCCTTCAAGGTCTTGAGCTTGTCGGCGAGGGTCTTGCGATCGAACGTGAGCCCCGCCTCCTTGTCCTGGACCTTGGGGATGTCGATCGAAGAGCCGGCGATGTTGAGCGCGTAGCCCTTGTCGGTGAGGAGCAGTTTGACGTCGATCGTCTCCTGCTTCTTCTCTTCATTGGGCGGACCGCCGCTCGAGGCGACCTGCAGGCCCGCGATCTGCGTCCACACTGCCGTGATCAGCAGGAAGCTGATGCAGCAGGAGAGCAGATCGATGAACGGGACAAGGTTCAAGGAGGCGTCGAGCGCCTTCTTTTTGCCTTTCCCGGATTCTACTGGTGCTGCACCGGCCATGAGTGGCTCCTTTCTTCAGCAGAAAAAGAGCTACTCGCCTGCCGGCATCTTCATCTTTTCGCGATTCGCAACGATCAGGTTGAGCACGCCGACCGACGTCTCGTTGATGTCGTCGACCATGTGCTGCGTGCGGCCCTGGAGCAGCGAGAAGGCCACCAGCGCCGGGATCGCGACGATCAGACCGAAGGCGGTGCAGTTCATGGCTTCCGCGATACCGTCCGAGAGGACGCGCGCCTTTTCGGATGCATCGACGCCGGCGACTGCCGCGAAGCACTGGATCAGACCGCCGATGGTGCCGAGGAGTCCGACGAGCGTGGCGACGTTGCCGATCATCGCGAGGTAACCCGTGCGCTTCTCGATGCGGGGCAGCTCGCGGAGGCTCGCCTCGTCCATCGCCGCCTGAACTTCATCCTCGCCCTTGGGGACGTTGATGAGGCCGGCCTTGACGACGGCAGTGAGCGGCGTCGGCTTCTGACCGGCGGTGTAGCTGATCGCCTTGTCGAGATCGCCGTTGAAGATGTGCGCCTTGAGGCCGCGGACGAACTGGTCCTTGTCGATGGCCGCCTGGAAGAAGAGCACCAGGATGCGGTCCACCATGATGGCGATCGCAAAAATTCCGCAGAGCGCGATCGGCCACATGCCCTTGCCGCCGCCATGCCAGTGAAGCGCTACCTGCTCGAGAAACTCGCCCATGATGGACCTCGTATTGGTGAAGAACCCGCGGAAGTTAGATCGGTTGGACGGAAATCAACCATCCACAGATCGTCCGACCCTCGCACCGATCCCTCATCCTGAAAGAAAGAGGCGCGCACTGTGGACTCCCGCCTCGCGCGCGTCAACGAAACTGCGCTAGGTTCCCGCACGCCATGACGACAGCCTTCCCCCGCGCACGACACATCGAGCTCTCGCTGGCGGGTGCTGACGAGGCGATTTCCGCAGAGACGCGTGCGCGCGCAGAAGGCTCGGCGGCGCTCCTGATCGACGCAGCGAATCTGTCTGCACCGCTGGTCGCGCAGGTGCCGGGCACAGCGGCAAAGATCGAGTCGGGCGCGGTGGTGCCGCTCGCGCACGCCGCGATGATCGAGGTCTGGCGCGCGCGCGATGGTGCCGAGGCGTGTCTCGATGAAGACGGTTCGCGCACCGGTGGAATCGTGCCCCTGCTCTGCCCGAGTTCGCCGCGCGGTCGACTGGAGTTGGCGCGCGCAACGGCCGAGGCGGCGCAGCGCGGCGATGCGATTGTGCTCGATGGGATCGATCGCTGGTACGCGCAGGAGCCCAGCGCAGCCGGTCACTGTCCTCATTGCGAACGCGCGCTCGTCGAGGCGCTGCGCGTGAGTTACGGAGAGCAGCTGCAGCCCTTCTCTGCATTCGAGTTGTCGCGGCGCGCGGGTGGGCCTGCGCACGAGCGCCCCTTTGCTGGCATGCGTCTTTCGACGCGCCTTGCTGAGCCGCTTGCCGCCGTGCGCGCGGCAGTCCTGGCTGCGCGAGATTCGGCGCGCAAGTCGCGCGGCGCCGAGATCGCTGTCTTCGCGCGCACAGGCCCGCTCTCGGCGCTGGCGCTCGCGTCGGCGCGGCACCTCGATGGACTCATCTTTGCGCTCCCGTCGACCGATCCACAGGAGGCACTGTTGCCGCTGCTCTCGGCGCGTGCAGCCCTCGGTGAGCGCGCGGCGATCGCGGAGCTTCCTGCTGGTGCGCGCCCTGACGAGGTCCGGCTGCTCGCCGCTCTCGCGACCGCTTGCGACGTCGATGTCCTGCTTCCTCCCGCGGCGTCGGACGACGCGCGAGCCGCGCTGCTGGCCCACCGGCGCTTCGCGGCGCTGCTGCGCGAGAGGTACCGCCCGACCGCGCCAGTCGCGGACGTCGAGCTCATCATCTCTCCTGCAAGCGACCACCTGAGCGCGGGGACCCACCTGCGCGCATCGAGCGCGGCGGTCTCTGCGATCGCACGGGCGCAGCTCCAGCTCTCGGTCCGCCTCGACACACAAGCGCCCGGTCGCGATGGCCCGCGCCTGCTGCTGCTCGCGGGCGCGCAGGCGCTCCCCGATTCGCTCGCGCCTGCGCTGCGCCGCCACGTCGAGAGCGGCGGAGATCTCCTCCTCATCGGCCAGTGCGATCGCGTCGACGAGGAGAACCGCGTGCTCGGCCCGCTCTTCCCGAGCGCGAAGCCGGGCCTCGAGCGAATCGGTGAAGGTCGCGTCTTCTCTCTCGCAGGTCCGGCCGATCCGTTCGTCGCGCAGAGCTTCACGCAGCTCGACGGTGCGATCCAGCGAGCCCTGCGTGAGTTGCTCGGCCGCACGCAGCGCACGCTCTCGATCTCCGGGCGCGGCAACCTCTGGACGCGCGCCTATCTCGACTCCGAGCGCAAGCTCGACGTGCATCTGGTGAACCTCGAGCTGCGCGAAGGAGGATTCATCCCCGCGCAAGGCATGCTGCTGCAGATCGCGGGCGCGGCCGCAGGCGCGGGGCGCACTGGCTACTGGTTCTCTCCCGAGCGCGGAGGAAAAGACGGCGAGAAGATCGCGCTCAACCCGAGCGGCTTCTCGGTGAGCACGGTGCTGCCCACGGTCAGCGCGTCGGCGCTCCTGTCGATCCCACGATAGCGCAAAGCCGCGCCCCGTGCGGTCGGGAGTCGATCCTCAGCGACCGAACGCAAGCATCGCTGCAGCCTGCACATCCTTCACCGATACGCCGTGCGTGCGCGCCGCCTCGAGGCAATCCTCGAACTCCGGCGCGGACTGGATGATCGCGCCGCCCTGCTTGCCGAGCTTGATGCGGACGAGTCCGAATTGCGTCTGCACCGAGGCCCACTCTCTCTCGAGCGCGCGCCGCTCGACGCGAAATGCGCGCACGCCCAGCGAGCTTGTCTCGCGGAAGAAGATCTGCTCGCAGGCCTCGCGCACGCTCTCCGCGCAGAGCGCCGCAAGCAGGTGTCCGGGGCGTCCCTTCTTCATCACCAGCGGCGCGATCCATGCGTCCTTCGCGCCGGCCGCTAGCAGCGACGAGAGCGCCACCGCAAGCAGCTGCGGAGAGAGATCATCGAGGTTTGCCTCGAGTTGCCAGAGCAGCTCCGGCTCAAGCTGGGCGCGGGTGCCCGCTCCCTGCACCGATTCACCGAGCACGACGCGGAGCAGATTCGGCGCGTCCTCCCAGCGCTTGCTGCCTGCGCCGTAGCCAGTCGCGAGCACGGTCAGGTCGGGCAGCTGCGGCAGCGGCTCGGCGAGCGAAACCGCGAGTGCAGCGCCCGTCGGCGTGGTCCGTTCTCCCGGGCCCGAGGAGCGCAGAGCCCGCCCGCGCAGGAGCTCGAGCGTCGCCGGCGCGGGCAACGGAATCAATCCGTGCGCGCTGCGCGTGGTCCCGCCGCCCGAGGGCAGCGGCAGGCAGACGACCCGCGCGGGAGCGAGAGCCTCGAGGAGGATGGCGGTTCCGGTCACGTCGACGATGGCATCGAGGGCGCCCACCTCGTGGAACTCGACCAACTCGGGCGCAATGCCGTGAACGCGCCCTTCCGCCTCGGCGAGCGCCGCAAACGTGCGCAGCGCCCGCGTGCGCGCACCATCTGGGAGCTGCGCCCGACCGAGCAGATCTCGGATGTCACGCCAGGGCCGATGATGCGGCTCGCGCGCGGCAACCGCGTCAGGCAGCAGAACGTCGACGTGAAGCGCCCGGATGCCGTTCACTTCGACGAGCGTCTCGCGCAATTCGACGGAGGCCAGATCGATCCCGGTCGCGCCCGCCGCATCTGCCAACGCGCGCAGGCCCGCGCCCAGAGCGGCCCGCAGCGCATCCCCTCGCCCGAGCTGATCACCGAGGTGAAGCAGCGCAGCGAGACACATGTCTCCCGCGATGCCGCCGATCGGATCGATGGCAAGCAGTGTGGAGCTGCGTAGCGATTGCGGCTCGGTCAACGGCGTTCTCTCTCGCGTCACGTACGCGCGCTCTGGCGGGCGATCAGCGCGGCCGTGTAGCCGGCGGAGAAGCCGTTGTCGATGTTGACCGCGGAGACGTTGGCCGCGCAGGAGTTGAGCATCGTCAGGAGCGCCGCGAGTCCGCCGAGGCTCAGGCCGTAGCCGACGCTGGTGGGGACCGCGAAGACTGGACGCGGGATGAGGCCGGCAACGACCGAGGGAAGCGCGCCCTCCATGCCCGCGCAAACGACCACCGCGTCGCTGTCGCGCAGCTCCTCCGCGCGGCGAAGCAGTCGATGCAGACCGGAGACGCCGACGTCGTAGATCCGCCGCACATTGGCGCCGACGAAGAGCGCGGCCTGGCAAGCCTCCTCGGCGACAGGAATGTCGGTGGTGCCTGCGCAGACGACGCTGACCATCCCGCGAAGCGCACGCGCCTCGCCGCGAGCCGGAGCAGAGAAGGTGCGCGAGACGGGATCGTGCTTGCCCAGCGGCGCGCTCGCCAGAGCAGACTGGGCGGCCTCGGGAGCGATTCGCGTGACCAGCACGGCCTGGCCCAGCTCGACCAGGCGGGCGACGAGAAGGCCGATCTGCTCGGGCGTCTTGCGCTCGCCGAAGATCACCTCGGACGCGCCCGCGCGCAGCGCCCGTTCGCCGTCGAGTTGCGCGAAAGCACCGATCGCCTGCACCGGCAGCGCCGCGATCTGCGCCTCGGCCGCCGCGGGCGAAAGCTCTCCGCGCTGCACACGCGCAAGAAGTTCACGAAGACCCTGTGCGTCCATCAGCGGCTCCTCGCAGACAGAAGCAGATCGCGCACGCCGCCCTCTTCGATCGCCGTGACGATGCGACCCGCCGCGCGCACGCCAGGCAGGCGCAGATCGGTCACCAGCAGAACCACCTCGTCCATCTCGGCGAAGGCGGTTCGCGTCGCGCCCTCGAGCGGCCCTTCGATGACGTGCGGCACCGAGCAGACGAGCTTGCGGCCCACTGCGGCACCGACGCCATTGAGATACGCGGAGATGATCACGTTGCCGGCCTCGGCGAGCGAACTGACGTAGACGCTGCTGCGCGGATCAAACGGCGTCTGCACCGTCTTGCCCGCCGCGAGGAGCAGGCCCGCCATGAGCGTCGCGCCTGTCTTGGTGAAGTGGATCAACTGGCGGATCCCGGCGGCGCCTTCGATCTCGAAGTGGGTCGCGAACGTCTCTTCGTTGCCGACCGCGAGCACCTTGTGAATGAGGCCGCGCGGCGCCACGTGCGCGCGGGGATGCGTGCCCTCGACCTGCGCGCCGAGAAGCGCCGAGAGCGTGCGGACCGATTCGCTCGTCCCGTGCGCCGCGAGCCCACGCAACGCATCGAGCTGTTCGCCCGAGAGAAGAGACGGCTTGGACGGGAGCGCTTTCGGCGTCGCCATCAGGCCGCACCCTTCTTGTGCAGAACGCTCTTCTCGATACCGGGCACGCCCGCGAGCTCCGCCAGCCCGCGCGGATCAAGGACGAGCAGCGGTCGACCGCTCGCGAGCACGCACGTTCCTGCGAGTCCCGGCATCCGATCGAGCGGCGCAAAGAGTGGCCGCACCACCGCCTCCTCCTGCCCGACGAGGCGATCGACTGCGAGCGCGAATGTCGTCTTGTCCACGTCGAGCACCACGAACGGACGCGGCCCCGGAGGCGCGAGCGAGGGCAGCCCGAAGAGTTGCGCGAGAGGATAGGAGCGGACCCACTCGCCCGCGACGACCACCGAACGCGACGCAAACCCCTCGCCGCCGCGCGCAGAGAGATCGCTCTCGATCGTGACCAGCACGCGCACGAGAGGGATTCCGAACAGCTCGCCGCCCACCTGGATGAGCAGCAGATTCGCCATCGCGACCGAGCGCGGCAGCTCGAGCGTGAAGGTCGAGCCGTGGCCGACGACGCTCGAGGCCGAGAGCTGCCCCCCGAGCGTTTCGACCGCGCGCATCACCGCATCGAGTCCAACGCCGCGCCCCGACACCTCGGTGGCCGCGTCGCGCGTCGAGAGGCCAGGCAGGAACGCGAGCTCAAGCGCCTGTGCATCGGAGAGCGCCGCGGCCGCGTCAGCCGTGATCGCGCCGCTCTCGACAGCTTTCCTGCGCACGGCCGCGACGTCGACGCCGCGCCCATCGTCGATCACGTCCACCATCACGCGATCCCGCTCTCTCCGGGCGCGCAGCGAGAGCTTGCCCAGTGCAGGCTTGCCTGCCGAGGCGCGCTCTTCGGGCGATTCGAGTCCGTGATCGATGGCGTTGCGCACGAGGTGCGTCAGCGGATTTCCCATCGCGTCGATGATCGCGCGATCGAGTTCGACATCGGCCCCGCGCACCTCAAGTTCGACCTCCTTGCCAAGCCGCCGCGACAGATCGCGGACCGCGCGAGGGAGCCGTTCAGTGAGGGTCGAGAAGGGCGTGAGGCGCGCGCTCACCACTTTGCCGTGCAGTTCGCGCACCATCCGGCGCAGGCGATCGATCTCGGCCTCGAACGCGGGCGCGTGCGTCTCGGGCAGGCTGCGGGCCGACTCGCGCAGACGCAACACGCCGCCAAGCACCTCGCCTGCTGCATCGAGCAGCTGATCGAGCGCCGCCGCACGCACGCGCACGGTCGCTTCCGGCGTGGGCTCGCTCCCCTTCAAGAACCCGGCGAAGGCAGGAGGAGGAGCGCTGTCGCTGGCGGGAGTCGGCGGTGTGCTGTCGGGCGCAAGAGTCGGCGCCGCCTGCGCGGGCACGGCCTCAGACGGGTCACCAAGTCCCGCGCGGAGTTCTACGCTCTCGACTTCCGGCAGCTTCAGACAGCTCTGGCGAATCGTCTCGGGATCGACCGTGCTCGCGACGCGAGCGTGGATGACCAGAGGCGTGCGCGACTGCGCCTGCTGCGCGGGGGCCGGATCCTGTGAGAGCAGCGTCCCGACCGCGCCCAGCTTGCGCTGGACGATCATCGCGCGCGCACCGGGAGCAGCGCAGCGCGCACCAAGTTGGATGCGCAGCGTATAGCGTGGCACCTCGGGCGGCGGCGGGACGATGCTCCCGTCCGCGCCCAGTGCGGTCGCGGCCCGTTCATCGACGGCCTGAATCGGGATGCGCGGATCCTTCGCGTGCAGGCCTGCAGACATCTTCGCCAGTCTTGCGACGACTCCCTCGACGTCTGCTTCCGCGATCGGCGCCGCCTGCCGATCGGCGGCCAGCGCGCTCGCGTGCTCGCTCGCGGCAGAGGGCGTGAGGGCCTGTCGGAGCAGCTTCGAGAGCAGATCACACGCCTCGAGAAGCAGGTCGACGACGTCGCGTCCGAGCGGCTGCGACCGCTGGCGCGCGATCAGCTCCTCCGCTGCGTGCGCCACCCCGACGAGCAGAGAGAGCTCGAGCGTCGCAGCGCCTCCCTTGATCGAATGCACGCGCCGGAAGATCGAATCCCACAGGTCGGCCGGAACCGCCTCACGTGCCGCTTCCAACTCGACGAGCTCGCTGCCAAGCCGCTCGAGCTGATCGGTCGATTCGGCGACGAAGAGCGCCAGGTAGTTGCGTTCGGCCACCATGCGCGGGAGCTACGCTCCCAATACCTTGCGCATCACGGCGAGGACTTCGTCGGCGCGGAACGGCTTGATGATGAAGTCCGTCGCACCCGCCGAGATCGCCTCCATCACCAGCGACTCCTGGCCGAGCGCCGAGCACATCACCACCACCGCGGCCGGGTCGAAACGGACGATCTCGCGCGTCGCCTCGATCCCGCTCTTGAGCGGCATGACGATGTCCATCGTCACGAGATCTGGCTTGAGCTCGCTGTAGAGCGCAACCGCCTTGAGGCCGTCGTCCGCCTCACCGACCACGGTGAAGCCGCCCGAGACAAAGACGTCGCGCAGGGTGTTGCGCATGAAGAGCTGGTCGTCGACGATGAGCACTCGCTTGCCGGACATCGTTCAAGCCTCCACAAGATTGTCGATCGCCAGAGAGAGCAGCCCGGGATCGACGAGCTTCACGGGTCCATTCCTGTGCTCGAGCTGCGCGACCGCCGCGCCCTCGGGCACCGCGAGCAGCTGCACTTCATCGGACAGCTCTTCGATGCCCTGCACGTCGGTCACATACAATCCTAGATCACCCGCGGTCCGGTGGAGCATCACGATCCGTCCGTTCGGCCTTGCAGGACGCGCGCGCTGGCCAACGAGCGCGCCGAGATCGACGATGCAGGCGACCCGTCCCGCGTGATTCATCACGCCGAGCATGCCCGGCGGAGCGCGCGGGACGCGGGCGAGCGCGCTGACCTCGGTGACCTGGCGGACGGCCGAGAGAGGGAGCGCGAAGCGCGCGCCGCCGTGAACGCAGATGACGTGGCGGGACATGCGCGCCTCACTCCAGCTTGAAGCGCGAAACGATGCTGCGCAGCTCGGCGGCGAGGTTGCCGAGCTCCTGCGAGAGCGAGGTCATCTGCGTGGTGCTGCCGGTCTGCTCGCGCACGGCCCGCTCGATCTCCTCGGTGCTGCGCGCGTTGCCACGAGCGACGCCGCTGATCTCCTGGATGCCCTGCACCATCGCTGCCGAACCCGCGAGCTGCTCTCTGGCCGCGACCGAGATCGCCTGGACGCGCTCGCTTCCCGTCTGCGTGGCCTGCACGATTTCATCGAGCGAGACGGTGATCTGCGCGAGATCCTCGCGCCCCTGGCCAAGCTCGTCGATGCCCTCCTTCATCGCCGCGACTGCGTGCTGGCTGCGCTGGCTGATCTCCTGCGCGAGCCGGCTGATCTGCTCGGCGGAGCGGCCCGCGCTCTCGGCGAGCTTGCGCACTTCGTCCGCGACGACCGCAAAGCCGCGCCCATACTCGCCCGCGCGCGCTGCCTCGATGGCCGCGTTGAGCGCAAGCAGGTTCGTCTGCTGAGCGACTCCGGTAATGGCGACGACGATCTTCGAGATCTCCTGCGTCTTCTCGCCGAACGCGAAGACCGTCTCGCTCGCCGCCTCGATCTCGGCGAACACCTTCTTGATCTTCTCGGTCGCAAGTTGCGCGGCTGCGCCACCGGCCTGCGCGGCGCTGCTCGTCGCCGTCGCCGTCTCTGCGGCAGCTTGAGCCGTACCGGCCGAGCGCTCGATCGAAGCTGCGATCTGCGCCATCCGCCCGCTCGCCTGCTCGACGAGCTCGAGCTGCAGCTCTGCACCGCGTCGAATCGGGGCCATGCTGCGCGTGATGTTGGAGCTGCCGGCCGAGACGTTCGCCGCCTGGTCCTGCATCCGATCGGCTCGATCAGAGACCTCGCTCGAGGTGCGCTGGATGTGCCGCACGAGCTCGCGCAGATTCTCCTGCATGCGCGCGATCGCGCTCGTCAGCTCGTCGACCTCGTCGCGGCCGAGGAAGACCTTGCGCTCGATGGAGAGCTTCTTCGAGAGATCGCCGCGGCTGATCTCCTCCGCGCTGCGGTTGAGCCGTTCGATCCGATCGGCCACCTGCTTGAGCACCAGCGCGATCGCGACCGCGAGCACCAGCCCGATCAGAGCGCCGCCGAGCGCCGAATTGCCGACCATCTGCTGGCGCACCACCTCGTACGCGAGCACGCCCGAGAGCACGCCCCAGAGGATCAGATCGCCGGCGAGGATCTTGCGGAACAGGCCGAAGCGGCGACCGGGGATGATGCGCGGGATCGGCTGCGTGCGCGGGCGCTGCATCCCGGGTTGCGACGACGTGCCAATCGGGGGCGGCCGTGGAGCACGCGCCAGAGGCTCGCGCGCAGGCGAGCCCTCGCTTGCGTGCGCTGGCGATTCGGGGGGCAGCAGCTCGGGAGCAGCGTTCGCCATGGGACCGAACACTCTAGCCTGCATGCTGATTCGAGCAAGATCGCGGCCTCCTGGCGCGCTGCGGGCAGGTGGTCGATTGCGCGCCGGACGCGCCTCGAGAGAGAATGCGCGCCGCGATGTCGACTCCGCAGACCAAGCTGGCAGCCAATCTGGGCGCGCTCGACGAGCGGGCGCGGCGCGTGCTCGCGGCCATCGTCGGGGATCACATCGAAGTGGGTGAGCCGGTCGGGTCGCTGGCGGTGCAGCGTCGCGCCGAGCTCGACGTCAGCGCGGCCACAGTGCGCAGCGTGATGGCCGACCTCGAGGCGCTTGGCTATCTCGAGAAGCCGCACACCTCCGCAGGCCGCATCCCGACCGCGCTCGGCTACCGGTACTACGTCGATGCGCTGCTGCGTGTGCAGACTCCGTCCCTCGAGGAGCGGCAGCTGATCGAGCGCAGCACGCTCGAGGCCGCGGTCGACGTCGAGGGGCTGCTCGCGGGAACCTCGCGCCTGCTGCGCGGTCTGACCCACCATGCGGCCGTGGTCGCTGCGCCGCGCGCACAGGGGCAGCGGCTGCAGCGCATCGAGCTGGTGTCGTTGCGCGAGGGGCGCGTGCTGGCAGTGCTGATGACCCGCACGGGCACCGTGCAGAACCGCCTGCTGGAGACTCCGCCGGGCGAGAAGCCGATGACGCCCGCACAGCTCGACGAGAGCGCAAACTATCTCAACGCGCTGCTCGCCGATCTCACGCTCGAGGAGGCCCGCCTGCGCCTGTCGAGCGAGCTTGTGCGCGATCGAACGCTTCTTGAGGAGACCCGCGCCCGCGCGCTGGCGATGGGCGCGCAGGCGATGGCGCTGGCGCCGGGAACCGCCGAGCTGCGCACCGACCTGCTCATTGAAGGGCAGAGCTCGTTCCTCGAGGAGCCGATCTGGGCCCAGGACGTCGCCAAGGTGCGCGAACTGTTCCGCGCGCTCGAGGAGAAGGAGCGCGTGCTGGGCGTGCTCGATCGGGCCACGCAGGCGCGCGAGCTGTGCATCTTCATCGGCGCCGAGAGCGGGCTCGCCCCGCGCGATCTCGCCATTGTCGCGGCGCCATACCGCGCCGCCGAAGGCATCCTCGGCACCGTCGGCGTGATCGGCCCGGCGCGCATGGACTACGCGCGCGTCATCCCTCTGGTGGAATTGACCGCGCGCAGCCTGGGCGCGGCGATCGGCGAATCTTAACTCCGCGACGTGCACCGCTGCGCAGAGTGGTTACAGTGGCCTCGCCGTTCGTGCGATCGGCCCTTGCCGGCAACGCCGATCGCACTCTAAAGAAGCCGTCAACAAGCCAGCGTGGAGAGTTCCAACGTGTCCGACAACAACCAGACCGCAGCGCCTTCCGAATCCACCGCGACCGATGCAGCCGCGCAGGCCGCGACCTTCGCCAACGATGATCGCGAGACGCTCGTCGCCAAGCTCACCGCGACCCACGCGCAGCTCGAGGATTCCACCGCCCGCGCTCGCGAGACCTCCGCCCGCCTCACCGAAGAGCATGAGCGCCTGCTGCGTCTCGCGGCCGAGTTCGAGAACTTCAAGAAGCGCGCTCTCAAGGAGAAGGACGACGTGCGCAAGTACGGCGCGGAGTCGCTGCTCAAGGACTTCTTTCCCGTCGCCGACAACCTCGAGCGCGCCCTCGATCACGCCGAGCAGCACGATCCCAAGCAGGTGATCGACGGCGTCCGGCTGGTGCAGAAGATGTTCGAGAGCGCGTTTGCCAAGCACGGCATCACCATCTTCTCCGCGCTCGGCCAGCCGTTCGATCCGTCGCTGCACGAGGCGATGATGCAGGCCGACAGCGACAAACCCGCTGGCACGGTGATTCAGGAGATGGCGCGCGGCTACAAGCTGCATGAGCGCCTGGTGCGGCCCGCCGCTGTCGTCGTCGCGCGCGCGAAGGAAGCCGCCGCGCCCGAGGCCAGCGCGAGCGAAGCTGCCCCGCTGAACTAGAAATCGCTGCTAGGTTTCCAAACTCGACGGTCCGACGAACGGCGCGGCCGCGCGGGGTATTCATGGGCAAAGTGATCGGCATCGATCTCGGCACCACCAACAGCTGCGTGGCCGTGATGGAGGGCGGAGAGCCCGTCGTGATCCCCAACTCAGAGGGGAACCGCACCACCCCGTCGATGGTCGGCTTCACCGAAGGCGGCGAGCAGCTCGTCGGGCAGATCGCGAAGCGGCAGGCGATCACCAATCCGGAGGCGACGGTCTTCGCCGTGAAGCGGCTCATCGGGCGCAAGTTCGATTCCCCCGAGGTGAAGCGGAGCGTCGCGCTCTCCTCGTATCGGATCGTGGCGGCCGAGAACGGCGACGCCTGGGTTGAACTTCGCGGCGAGCGGTACAGCCCCGCCGAGATCTCCGCGATGGTGCTCGCGAAGATGAAGCAGACGGCCGAGGATTATCTCGGCGAGCCGGTGACGGAAGCCGTGGTGACCGTGCCGGCCTATTTCAACGACGGGCAGCGCCAGGCCACCAAGGACGCGGGCCGCATCGCTGGCTTGAACGTCCTGCGCATCATCAATGAGCCGACCGCGGCCGCACTCGCGTACGGCCTCGACAAGGCGCAGAAGTCCGGCGCCCAGGCCGGGTCGGCGATGCGCGCGGGTACGTCCGAGAAGATCGCCGTCTACGATCTCGGCGGCGGCACCTTCGACATCTCGGTGCTCGAGTTGAACGCGGGCGTCTTCGAGGTGAAGGCGACCAACGGCGATACCTTCCTCGGCGGTGAGGATTTCGACCAGCGCATCGTCGATGCGCTGGCGGAAATTTTTCTCAAAGCCTCCGGCATCGATCTGCGCCGCGACCGGATGGCGCTGCAGCGCTTGAAGGAAGCGGCCGAGCGCGCCAAGCACGAGCTCTCGTCCGCCAGCGAGACCGATGTGAACCTGCCGTTCATCGCGGCTGACGCGAGCGGGCCCAAGCACCTCGTCGAGACGATGACGCGCGTGCAGCTCGAGGCGCTCGTCGGCGATCTGGTCGCGCGGAGCATCGAGCCCTGCAAGCTGGCGCTCAAGGATGCGGGAGTCACGGCGAAGGAGATCGATCGGGTCATCCTCGTCGGCGGAATGACCCGCATGCCGAAGGTGCAGCAAGTCGTTCAGCAGTTCTTCGGCAAGGAGCCGCACAAGGGCGTGAACCCGGACGAGGTCGTGGCGGTCGGCGCGGCGATCCAGGGCGGCGTGCTCAAGGGCGAAGTGAAGGACGTGCTGCTGCTCGACGTCTCGCCGCTTTCCTTAGGCGTCGAGACCGCGGGCGGCGTCTTCACCAAGATCATCGAGAAGAACACGACCATCCCCTGCCGCAAATCGCAGGTCTTCTCGACCGCGGCGGACAACCAGCCGATCGTCAACGTGCACGTCCTGCAGGGCGAGCGCGAGATGGCGCAGGACAACAAGAGCCTCGCCCGGTTCGAGCTCGTCGGCATCCCGCCTGCGCCGCGCGGCGTTCCGCAGATCGAGGTGGCGTTCGACATCGACGCCAACGGCATCGTCCACGTCTCGGCGAAGGACCTCGGCACCGGCAAGCAGCAGAGCCTGCGCATCACGGCGAGCTCGGGCCTGACGGAAAAAGAGATCCAGCAGATGATCGCCGACGCCGAGTCGAACCGCGGCTCCGACAAGAACAAGAAGGAGCTCGCGGACGTGAAGAACAACGCCGAGGGGCTCATCTACACGACGGAGAAGGCGCTCGAGGAGTACGCGACGCTCCTGCCCCCTGCGGACATGGCGGAGATCAAGAACGATCTCGTGGCGCTGCAGGCGATCGTCGGGGGCGTCGATCTCGCGGCGATCGCGGCCGGGATGAAGCGGCTCGAGGGATCGGCCTATCGCATCGCCGATGCGCTCTACGCGACCGACAAGACCGCGCCGACCAGCTAGCTGAATATTGCGTGCTCCCGTGCGTCTTTCCAAGAAGACCAACGGAGCGCGGACAGCGTCCACCGAATGAAGCCGACTGTGCCCGACCGTGAGCCGGATGATCGCGGGCTGGTGCTCCTGGCGCAGCAGGGCGACGCGCAGGCGTTCCGGAAACTGGTCGAGCGGTACCAGCGGCGGATCGTGCAGCTCGCTCTCTCGATGGTGAAGGATCCGGACGAGGCCATGGACATCGCGCAGGAGACATTCGTGCGGGTCCATCGCTACCTGCCGTCGTTCAAGGGGGACTCGTCGTTCTTCACCTGGACGTTCCGCATCGCGACGAACCTCTGCGTCGATGCGGCCCGCAAGAAGGCACGCAGCGGCCGCGTCGGGCTGCCGGTTGCGCACGACGAGGAGCTCGAGACGGAGCTGGCGGCAGGGATGGATCCGCTCTCGGCCGCGCTGGTCGGGCCTTTGCGCGCCGCGGAGAATCGGGAGCTCCGCGAGAGATTGGGCGCGGCCCTCGAACAGCTCTCCGAAGATCATCGCGCGATCGTGCTGCTGCGCGAGGTGGACGGGCTCTCGTACGAAGAGCTGTCCGCGGTGCTCGGCATCCCCAAGGGCACCGTGATGAGCCGGCTCTTTCATGCCCGCATGCGGCTGCAGGCGATGTTGCGCGACGAGGCCACAGACGGCGGCGATCGTGCGGCGGCGCGCACGACCGCAGAGGCGGACGCGTGAGCCACGACTGCAGCGCCTTCATCGAGCAGCTCTCCTGTCGCCTCGACGCTGAGCTCGACAGTGCGACCTCCGTGCGCCTCGAGGAGCATCTTGCGGGCTGTGCGTCGTGCCGCGCGCGCGAGCTGTCTCTCCTGGCGCAAGGCGCGGCGATGCGCGCGCAGGCGGCGAGCCGCCTTGCAGCGCATGAAGCGTGCGGTGAGATCGACTTGACGGGATTCTCCGCGCGCGTGCTCCGCGCCACCGAGCGGGCGGCCCATCGTCCGTCGCTCGCGCAGCGCCTGGCTGTCGCGTTGCGCGAGCGTTGGGAGCACCAGCGACTCTTCGTCTCGACCGGGTTCGGGCTCTCGCTGGCGGCCTGCGCGGGGCTGCTGCTGTTCGAGGCAGCTCCTTCGTGGCGCACGGCACAGAGAGGCAGCCAGCTTCTCGCGGCCCAGCTCTCACCCTCGACGCAGGCCGCAATCGACACGCTCGAACTGCTCAGCGGAGCGAACGGCGCAGTCTTCGAACAGCCCGGCGAGACGACGGTGATCTGGGTCACCGAGGAGGCGGCCGAATGAGCGCCGCGCGCAGCTTGGCCGCATTGGCGCTGCTCTCTCTCTCTGTCGCGCACGCGGCGGCGGCCCAGTCTCGCGCAGTGGCGCATCCGTCCAGCGGAGCGCCGCCACCGATCTTCCACCCACACAGCTCCGTCACCCATCGCGCGCAGCCAGCCGCGGGAGCTGCTCCCGCCGCGAATCAGCTCGTGCGCGCAACGAACGGCTCGCCCGCGCCAGGAGCGGGCGGGAGCGCGCTCGTCGGTCCGCAGGGCGCGCCGATCGGAGCCACGACAACAGAGAGCAATCACGCGCTGCTCGTGCCGTCACCGCAGCAGCCGCTCGGCGACGCACTGCTGGCGAACCCGACCGTGCGCATCACCATCCGGACCATCGCCGCGCAGCGCATCGGCGAGGCGCTCGACATCGACGGACGGCTCTCCCTGATCGACCGCGACCTGCGCTCGTTCGCGGCCCAGTTCAGCTACCGGAACTATCGTCTCCTCGAGGCGCAGACCTTCGAGCTCGACTTCCGCTCGATCGCGCAACTCGAGCTCCCTGGCGGTCGGGCGCTCGCGGTCGAACCGCGCGAACTCGGGCCAGATGGCCGCGTCAAGGTGCACCTCGAGCTGCTCGGTCTGCACCCCGAACACGCGCCGCGCATGCGCACCGACTACAGCATCCCGCGCGGACGGACTCTGCTGGTGGGTGGCTCCCGCATCGACCCGGCGGTTCCCGAGAGCGGAACGCTCCTGATCGCGATCACGCAGGGCGACTAGCGATTGTCCAGTCTGTCCGCGGCAAGACGCGCCCGCGCAAGTCGTGAGAGAATGCGCGCCCTCTTCGCGGCCCGACAGCGCCGCCCGCTCACTCAAGAACCTCGTGGAACAAGGATCAACGACCCTCATGAACCAGCGCTTCGCCTTTGCCCTCACGCTTCTGCTCGCCACTCCGCTCGCCGCCCGCGCCCAGGCGCTCAAGACGGATGACGACAAGACCCTCTACGCGCTCGGCTCGATCCTCGGCGGGAACGTCAAGTCGCTCGGCCTCACCAAGGACGAGTTCGCCAGGGTGCGCGCCGGATTCGAGGACGCCGCTCTCGGCAAGAAGTCGCAGATCGACATGCAGACGTTCGGGCCCAAGGTCTCCGACTTTGCCAAGAAGAAGCAGGACGCCGAGACGGCGAAGGACTCGATCAAGCAGAAGGAGGCCGCCAAGTCGTTCGTCGAGAAGGCCGCGAAGGAGGCGGGTGCGCAGAGCTTCCCGTCTGGGCTCATCTACAAGAAGCTGCACGACGGCACCGGCGGCTCGCCCGGCCCCACCAGCAAGGTCACCGTGAACTACGAGGGCAAGCTCCTCGACGGCACCGTCTTCGACAGTTCCTACGCGCGCAACCAGCCCGCGAGCTTCCCTCTCAACGGCGTGATCGCCTGCTGGACCGAGGGCGTGCAGAAGATGAAGATCGGCGAGAAGGCGCAGCTCATCTGCCCCTCCGCGATCGCGTACGGCGACCACGGACACCCGCCGACCATCCCCGGCGGCGCGATGCTCATCTTCACGGTCGAGCTGATCTCGATCGATCAGTAGACGCGCCGCAAGTCTGCGCCCAGCAAGGACGAGCGGCGTTTTCACCAACGCGCCGCTCGTCTTTTTTTGCCCGCCTGTCCGCGCGTATGACAACGCGTATGACAGTGAGCTACTGCGGCCGACCGCCCGGGCCGCCCATCATCGGGCCGAACCCCTTCGACATATCCGTGAAGTCGGCCGGCGCCGCGAACAGCGCATCGTCGAGGCTCGTCTCCTTGAAGTCGAGCACATCGAGCGTCGTCGTCCGAGAGGCCGACTTGCTCACCTGCTTGACCATCGCGAACCCCTTCACGCCCTGCGGAATCCAGAGCGTCTCGTGGACCTTCCCGCTCTGCGGCTCATCGCGATCGGCCTCCCACTTGTCGCTCTTCGTCCCATTCACCGTCTCGGCGCCGCTCTTCTTGAAGCCCTGCTTCGTCAAGCAGTCGGCCACGTCGAGCGTCTCGCACCTGACGTGAATGGGCGCCGAGTGACCGCCCATCATCGGCTGCGTCATGTCCATCGTCATGAACGAGTGCCGCGCGGCCATGATCATCGTCATCTTCTGCTCCTTGAGATCGATGACCATCGCCATCTTCCCCATCTTTCCCTGCTCCATCTCCATGCGCAGTTTGCCCGCCTTGCCGGAGATCTTGCCCTGCTGATCACCGGGCCCCTCGGCGGGCTCCGTGTGCATTTTCATCGTGCCTGTCCAGTCGGCGCGCGCCGGCCGTGCCGCACAGAGAGCGAGTGCCGCAAGCGCCGCGAGACGGAATGTCGGAGTCATGTGGTTTCCTACGCGTGAAGGTTGTCGAAGACGAGAAACGGCTGCTCTGGATTTAGATCCCAAAGTCCAAAGTCCAAAGTCCAAAGCCAAAAAGTCTTCTTCCAATTGTCAATGTCGGACGGGTGCTGTACAAGGGTTCAGTCATCGATTTCCAACCCGCGCGAACCCCACTGGGGCGGCGCATGAAGACGGAGAACAGCTTGGCGAACGTAGAGAAGGAGAAGGCGCTCGAACTGGCGGTGTCGGCGATCGAGAAGCAGTTCGGCAAGGGCTCGGTGATGCGGCTGGGCGAGGGCGAGGGGATCTCGCAGGACATCGCGGCCATCTCGACCGGCTCGATCTCGCTCGACCTCGCGCTCGGCGTCGGCGGCGTTCCGCGCGGACGCATCGTCGAGATCTACGGACCGGAGTCGTCGGGCAAGACAACCCTCACGCTGCACATCGTCTCTGAGGCGCAGAAGGCGGGCGGCATCGCAGCCTTCATCGATGCCGAGCACGCGCTCGACGTCGGCTATGCCCGCAAGCTCGGCGTGCGCACGGAAGACCTGCTCATCTCCCAGCCCGACACGGGCGAGCAGGCGCTCGACATCTGCGAGATGCTCGTGCGCTCGGGCGCCGTGGACGTCATCGTCATCGACTCGGTGGCCGCGCTCGTTCCGCGCGCCGAGCTCGAGGGCGAGATGGGCGATCAGCACATGGGACTGCAGGCCCGCCTGATGTCCCAGGCGCTGCGCAAGCTGACGGCAACCATTTCCAAGTCGAACACGACCGTCATCTTCATCAACCAGATCCGCATGAAGATCGGCGTCATGTTCGGCAACCCGGAGACGACGACGGGTGGCAACGCGCTCAAGTTCTACGCGAGCCAGCGGCTCGACATCCGGCGCATCGGTGCTCTCAAGGACGGCGACACGGTGATCGGCTCGCGTACGCGCGTGAAGGTCGTCAAGAACAAGGTCGCGCCGCCGTTTCGCGAAGTGGAGTTCGACATCCTCTACGGCCAGGGGATCTCGCGCGAGGGAGACGTGCTCGACCTCGCGGTGGAGAACAACATCATCGAGAAGAGCGGCGCCTGGTTCAGCTACGGCGGCGAGCGGATCGGCCAGGGGCGAGAGAATTCGCGCGACTTCCTCAAGACGCACGTCCCGATGCTGGCCGAGGTCGAGGGCAAGCTGTTCGAGAAGTTCGGGGTCAAGGCGCGCACTGCCGCCACGGGTGCGCCAGTGACGCAGCTGCCCGCGGCCGAGACGGACGACAAGCGCGCCCGCGTCAAGGCGGTCAAGTAGCGCGACAGAGAGTCGCTCTCTGTCGGATCTCCGGCGCGCGCGGGAACACCCCGCGTCGTCGCCGGAGGGCAGCGCCTGCTACAATCGGACCCGGGCAGGCGCGCCCGCGGGAGATGTTCGCATCGAAAGTCTTCTCTACCAGGGCCAGCAGGCAGCGCTTGAGGTGGGCTCGCGCGACTGGCTCCTTGCGGTGATCGGGGCGGTCGCGGCGGATCTTCCCCCGGCAGCGCCGCACCCGCCTCTCTCTCGACCGCAACGACGCGAAGCGCTCGAGGAGTTCCTGCGCGTGCGCGGGCTCGCCTATGGCACGAGCGGATCCGATCCGGCCGTCCACCCCGACGCCTCCGCGAGCCCCGGTGCACAGGCTTTTTCCGCTCTCATCGCGGGCCTTGTGCGGACCTGCGCGCGCGCCGCCGTTCTCATTGGTGCCAATCACTTCGTTCGCGGAACACTCTCTGGGGATTCGCCGCAGATTCGCCGGACGCAGCTGCTCGCCCTCCTCGCGGCGAGCGGCGAGGAGAGCGCGAGCGCATCGGTGCTCTTCAATCGACCGCACGAAGCGGACGCCGCCAAGATCCAGCGCGTCGCAACGAAGGTCGCCGCGCGTCTCTCGAAGCGCTATTTCGCGGAAGGGGGTCCCGTCGCGGGCCTGCCTTTGCACAATGGGCTCTGCGCAATCGAGGTGCGCAACTGCGCGACGCTGGCGCTCGCATCGTTCAATCGCGGTCGACTTTCACCTGCAGGATGCCGCCTCGCGGCGCAAGCATCGCTGGCCTGGCGCGCCGTGCTCGTCGAACTGCTCTCCGGTCTCTCGCGCACGCAGGAGCACGGCGAGGAGGCGCGGCGCGGATTCGATCAGGTCCTGCGCGCACAGAAGCTGCCTGCACGGGAGGCGCGACTTCTGCGACGAGCCCTCTCCGATCCGAGACCGCCCGAGCAGGTCGGCGCAGCGCTGGGAAGTCGGACACTGCGGACGTTCGCGCTCACGCACGCGCTGCTCGCGGCGCTCAGCGATCGCCACGTCGAGGCGGGAGAGGTCGCGTTCATCGAGCGGCTCGCGACCGCGCTGGGAATCGACGCGGGCGAGGCGGCCGCCCTCGAGCTCGCGGTCGACGATGTTCATCGGCAGAGCAAGGATGCGCGCGCCGCTCTGCGCCGCGCCGAGGTTCCGGAGGGGTTGCCGCGCGCGTTCGGCAGCCGCATCCAGGCCGCCGTGACCGACAACCTCGACCGGCTGATGCAAGAGATCCGCGAGACGGGTGAGCTGGCCGAGTTGCTCGCCAAGTCGGCCGGCGGCGCGACGCTCAACGCCGAGGAAAAGGCGAAGGTGCGCGAACAACTCATCGACCTCGCCAAGAGCATCCCGGCGCTCGCGGTGTTCGCCGTCCCGATGGGCGCGCTGCTGTTACCGATCCTCATCAAGCTTCTGCCCTTCAATCTCCTCCCGTCGAGCTTCACCGACGAGGGTCCACGGCTGGCGCTGCCTCCCCGTCGCCGCCCTCGACAACTGCCCGCCAGGAGCCCGCACCACAGTTGAATCACGACGTCGATCGTTGACTCCTGCTCCCGCTGCATTACGTTCCCGCGGTTTCCCTGAGCGCCTGTGACGGCGCCGCCGCCAGAGGTGCGAAGCTGTGAAGCGCGACTATTACGAAGTGCTCGGCGCGGCGAAGAGCGCCACGCCGCAAGAGCTCAAGAGCGCCTACCGCAAGCTCGCGCTGCAGTTCCACCCCGACAAGAACCCGGGCGACGCGTCCGCCGAGGAGAAGTTCAAGGAGTGCACCGAGGCGTACGAGGTGCTCTCCGACCCCGAGAAGCGCGCGCGCTACGACCGCTTCGGCCACCAGGCGCCCGGCGGATTCGGCGCGGGCGGCGGCTTCTCCGGCGAGGGGTTCGGGAACATCAACGACATCTTCGGCGACATCTTCGGCGAGATCTTCGGCGGTGCCGGCGGCGGCGGTGGGCGTGGTCGGCAGCGCAACGGCGGGCGCTCGCGCGGCTCGGACCTCCGCTACAATCTCTCGATCGGCTTCACCGACGCAGCCTTCGGGACCGAGGCGAAGATCAAGATCCCGCGCCACCGCAACTGCGACGCATGCAAGGGCCTCGGCGCCCGCGCGGGCACGACAGCCAAGACCTGCCCGACCTGCCACGGTGCGGGCGAGTTGCGCATGACGCAGGGCTTCTTCCAGATCAGCCGCACCTGCGCGCAGTGCACCGGGTCCGGCAAGGTGATCACCGATCCGTGCCAGACCTGCCGCGGCCAGGGAAAGGTCGCGAGCGAGACGACGCTGACCGTGAAGATCCCGCCGGGCGTCGACACGGGGACGCGGCTCAAGCTGACGGGCGAGGGAGAGCCGGGAGAACGCGGCGGGCCGGCCGGCGATCTCTACGTCGTCGTGCAGGTCGAGGAGCACCCGATCTTCGTGCGCGAGGACACCGAAGTGATCTGCGAGATCCCGGTGAGCTTCACGCAGGCCGCGCTCGGCGCGACGATCGAAGTGCCGACGCTCGACGGCAAGGTGCGCATGAAGGTTCCCTCCGGCTCGCAGAGCGGCAAGATCTTCCGCCTCAAGGGCAAGGGCTTTCCTGCGCTCGGCGGCAGCGCACAGCGCGGCGATCAGCACGTCCGCGTGACGGTCGAAGTGCCCTCGAGCCTGAACAAGAAGCAGCGCGACCTCCTCGAGCAGTTCGCGGCGATCAGCGGCGAGGACGCGCACCCGCAGGCCAAGAGCTTCTTCGCCAAGGTGCGTGAGCTGTTCGGCAACGAGGCCGCGGCCGACGACGCTGCGAATTCCTAGACAGCACGCGGGCCCTCTCTTCCGCGATGAGCGATCCAGCTCCGACAGTCTCGCGACGCACGGAAGCGCTCGCGCTCACGGGTGCTGTCGCGCTGTTCGTGCTGCTCGCCAGCTTGCGAGCCCGCAACCATCCCGTCCCGTTCTACGACGACGTCGCCTACCTCGACCTCTCTGCGCGCATCCGCGAATCGGGCGGGCTCTCCGCGCTGATCGACGGCCTCTTTCGCGGGAGCTGGCCCGAGGACAATCGCAACCCGCTCTACCTCGCGCTGCTCTCTGTTTTCGCGGGCCGCGACCCCGCGTTCCACGTTCGTGCGCAGGTGCTCGGAGTCGCGCTGGGCGCGGCTGCGCTCGTCGCCTCCTGGTGGTGCGCGCGGCGTCTCTTCGGCGCCCGGACAGCCATCGCGATCGCCGTCCTGCTCGCGGCCAGCGAGACGCTCGTCGCCTGGAGTTCGCGCGAGGCCTGCGAGCCTCTCCTGCTCGTCTTCGCCGCGCTCGCGTTCGAGCGGTTGCTGCGCGATGGCCCCTCCGTGCGCGCGCTTTTTCTCGGCGGCCTCTTCGCCGGATTCGCGCAACTCACCAAGGGCACCGGGATCTTCATCGCCGTCGCCGCGTGCGCCGCGATTTGCTGCGAGGGGCTGCGCGACCGCGCCCAGCCTGCATCTGCGCGATTCGTCTCGGCCGCATCGCGGGTCGCGTGCGTGCTCGCGGGCCTCGTGCTCGGAGGCCTGCCCCTCTTCGTGCGCAACGTGCGGCGCTTCCATTCGCCGCTGCACAACATCAACGATCGGTTTCTCTGGATCGATCCGCTCGACGACTTCTCCGAGATCTTTGCGCCGGGTGCGCTCGCGCGGCTCGACCGCGGACCTCTCGCGTATCTGCACGCGCTCACGCCCGGCAAGGCCGCCTTGCGCCTCGGTCGCGGCCTCGGCGAGACGCTGGTGCATCTCGGCGACTCGCTCAGCCTCGTCTCGCCGCATCCGTTCGGCCCCGTGCACATCGGCTGGCTCGCGCTGGGGATCCTCGCGGCAGCGCTCTCGGTGCGCCTCGTCGTGAAGTGGCCGCCCGGCTTTCAGCGCACCTTCTTCCTCGCGCACGCGGCTCTCATGTTCGCCTTCTTCGTCTTCTACAACGCCGTCAGCGGCTCCTCGCGCTACCTGATGCCGCTCGCGCTGGCGCTGCTCTTTCCGCTCGGACGAGAGCTGGCTTCGCGGCGCGAATGGCAGAAGCGCGTGGCCTTTGCGATCACACTCGCGGTGCTGGTCGCGACGGTTGGCGCACCCGACGAGCATCTGGCGCCGCCCGGATTTCTCGCCACGTTCGATGCGATCCGCGCGCGCGTCGGGCCGGGCGAGGCCTTCGCTGTCGATTCGCGCAGCCGCTTCCAGCCCTACTGGGCGATGGATCCGCGCGTGCGGATGGAGATCGTTTCGACGAGTTGGGCCGGCAAGCTGCTGCCCTCGTCCGAGCAGCTCGCCGAGTTGCGCGCGCGCGGCGTGCGCTTCGTCGTTCTCGATGGAACCTCGCGCAAGGATGAGGAGGCGCGCTGGTTCTTCGCGAACGAGCTTCCGCTGCTCGCGGACGGCTCGCTGCCGCTGGCGCCGCTGCCGGCGGGACTGCACATCGCCTGGGCCGATCCCGGCACGCCGCGGCGATTCTTGCTGCTCGAGTTGGGTGAGCCCACGGCGCAGTAGACGCCGCGCGATCTCAGTGGGAGAGGATCGGCAGGCGCGACCGTTTGGGCTGCGACGCGGCCGTCTCCATCGGAATGCGCGCATCGGGCGTGACGAGCGAGGCTCCGCCCGCAAGACGGGAGCCGATCATCTGCACCGGACCGTCTGCGCCCTCGATGCCGCCGACGAGATCGTAGTCTCCCGCCTGCTCGATGAGGACGCGGACGATCTCACCCGGACGGGCGCGGCCACGATTGACGTAGACCTTGCCGTCGATCTCCGGCGCCTGTCCCATCCAGCGGCCCTCGAGCAGCAGATCGCTCTCGCTCGACACGCCCTCGATGAGCACGTCGAGCGTCTTGCCGACGAGCGCGGCCTGGTGCGCGCGCGAGATCTTGCGCTGGAGGTTCATCAGCTTCTTCTGGCGAGCGGCCTTGGTGCGCTGCGGAAGCTGTCCGTCGAGATCGTACGAGGGCGTACCTTCCTCTCGCGAGAAGGCGAAGACGCCGACCTTGTCGAAGCGCGTCTCCTCGACGAACTCGCAGAGTTGCTCGAAATCCTCCTCCGTCTCTCCGGGAAATCCGACGATGAAGCTCGAGCGAAACGTGAGATCCGGCACGCGGTCGCGGATCTTCTTCACCAGCTTGCGAACCCACGCGGCGTCGCGTCCACGCTTCATCCGGCGCAGCACCGGATCGGCGATGTGCTGCAGAGGCATGTCGAGGTAGCGCGCAAGATTCGGCTGCTTTGCAAGCGCATCGATCAGCGCATCGGGAAACTCGCGCGGATAGGCGTAGTGCAGACGGATCCAGCGCGCGGGCACATCGGCCAGCGCCTGCAGCAGATCGTGCAGCTTCGGCCGACCGGGGAGATCGTGGCCGTACGCGGTGAGATCCTGCGCGACGAGATTCAACTCCTGCGCGCCGGCGGCCACAAGGCGTTCGCACTCGATCACGACGTCCTTGATCGGCCGGCTTCTCTGCGCACCGCGCAGAGTCGGGATGATGCAGAACGTGCAGGCGTTGTCGCAGCCCTCGCTGATTTTCACGTAGGCGGTGTAGGCCGGCATCGAGTTGCGGCGCGGCGTCTTGCTGTCGGCGATGAAGTGCGGATCAGGCAGCACCGCGCGGTCGCGCGCACCGCGGATGATCTCGGCGATCTGCGGATAGCCCGACGTACCGACGAAGTAGTCGACCTCGGGCATCTCGGCCTGCAGCACGTCCGCGTAACGCTGCGTCAGGCAGCCCGCGACCACCAGCGCCTTGCACGTCCCGCGCTCCTTGTAGGCCGCGTGCTCGAGGATGGCGTCGATCGACTCCTGCTTCGCCTCGCCGATGAACGCGCACGAGTTGATGAGGATGACCTCGGCGTTGTCTGGCTCCTGCACCAGCTCGTAACCCTGGTCGAGCAGCGTGCCGAGCATCACTTCACTGTCGACGCGGTTCTTCGGACAACCGAGCGAGAGCAGGTAGAGCGACGGCCGCGCCGAGAGCTGCGGCTTGACGTGTTCGCTGACAACCACGGGTTCGGTGCGCTTGCGATTCGGAGGCGACATCGTGTGCAGCTCGTTTCGTCTACCTGGACAGGCCGTACGCGGCCCGCGGGGAGGCGGCTTCTAGCAGAGGCGAGGCCGGCGACTCAAAGCGGGCGACGCATCAGATCAGTTCTGCCTTGAAGCGCAGAGGTACCGGAGCGCGCGAAACACCAGACGCCGCGCCGCCTGCAGCAGGATGGAGCGCCGCGATCGCCGCCAGCGCCACGCCACCCTTGACGACGCCGTGCGCGACCCCGTGAGCCACCCACGCCCCATCCTCGAGCCGCTCGACGTTGAAGCGAACCGTCCGCCCCTCGAGCGCGACCCCTTCGATCCGCATCGAGAGCTCGCCCTTGTGCGCGGTCGTGACCGGCTGCAACCCGTCAGCCCAGGCCGGGCTCTTGAGCTTGGCCTTCGATGACAACAGCTCGATGACCGAGCTGGTGATCTCCTGCCCGTCGGGCGCCCGGACACGAAGGCGATACCGCTTTGCCGCGCCGCCTGCTGCTCTGTCTGCATCGCCCATTTCGCCTCCGCACGCGCAGGCACTCTCCGCGCGACACACTGGTTCTACGGGCTCCCGGGCCCCGATGGCAACGGCCGGGCCTGGCGCTGCGCGCTAATCGCGGAAGTTCTCGAAGCCCACATCGACGTCGAGCGACTCGCTGTTCGAGCGCACCAGTTGCATCGCGGCCTGCAGATCGTCGCGGTTCTTCCCAGAGACCCGGACGCTGTCGCCCTGGATCGCGCCCTGCACCTTGGTCTTCGAATCCTTGATCAGCTTGACGATCGCCTTCGCCTTCTCCACCTCGAGGCCGCTCTGGAAGGTGATCAGCTGCAGCTGGTTCTTGCCGCTCTGCTCGACTTTTCCGTACTTCACCGAGCGAAGGCTTATGCCCCGCTTGGCGAGCTTGGTCACGACGATCTCGCGCGCCGCATCGAGGCGGGCCACCTCGCTGCTCTTGAGGCGGATGCCGTTTTCCTTTTCTGTCTGGACGCGCTCGACGCCAGTGTCGGTGCCCTTGAAGTCGTAGCGCTGGTCGATCTCCTTCTTCGCCTGCTGGAAGGCGTTGTCGACCTCTTGCATGTTCACGGATGAGACGATGTCGAAGGACGGCATGTGCGTTTTCTCCTCTAGGCTTTGACGATGCGGACGTCGCTGATCTTGCCGCAGGCGTTGCGCGTGTCGATGACGAGCTTCGACTGCTTCACGACGCGCACGTAGTCGATCGCACTGTGCGCCGTCACGATCAAGGTCACATCTGCGGCGCCGAGCTCCTCGTCGGTGAGCGGCACCGAGGCCATCTGCAGATCGCCGTGGCGACGCGTGCGTGGCAGCCGCGGAATGTAGGGGTCGTGATAGCGCACGACCGCGCCCTTCTCTTCGAGCAGCTCGAGAATTTCCAGCGCCGGACTCTCGCGCACGTCGTCGATGTCGGCCTTGTAGGCCGCGCCCAGCATGAGCACGCGCGCGCCGCGCAGCGCCCGCGGAGCAAAGATGGGCGCGGAGTTTTCGAGCGGCGGATCGTTGAGCGCGTGCATCATCCGCTCGATCACGTGGTGCGGCATCGCGGTGTTGATCTCGCCCGCGAGCTCGATGAAGCGCGTGGCAAAGCCGAACTCTCGCGCCTTCCACGTCAGATAGAACGGGTCGATTGGAATGCAGTGTCCGCCGAGACCGGGGCCGGGGCGGAACGGCATGAAGCCGAACGGCTTGGTCGCCGCCGCGTCGATCACCTCCCAGACATCGATGCCCATCTTCTCGCAGAGCAGCTTGAGCTCATTGACGAGCGCGATGTTGACCGCGCGGAAGATGTTCTCGAGCAGCTTCGTCAACTCGGCCGCGCGCGACGAGGAGACCGGCACGACCTTCTGCACGGCCGCTCGATAGAGCGCCTCGGACGCGGCGCGGCTCTCCGGATCATCCGCGCCAACGACCTTCGGGATCGTGCTCGTCACGAAGTGCGCGTTGCCCGGATCTTCGCGCTCAGGAGAGAACGCGAGCAGCACGTCCTGCGGCACGCGCAGGCCCGCGCGCTCGATGATCGGCCGGACGATCTCGTCGGTCGTTCCCGGCCAGGTGGTGCTCTCGAGCACGAGCAGCTTGCCCGGCGTGAGATGCGGCGCGAGCGCTTCGCAGGTGTTGATGATGAACGAGAGATCCGGCTCGCGCTGCTTGTTGAGCGGCGTCGGCACGCAGACCACCAGCGCATCGCACGCGCGCGCCCGAGACATATCTCCCGTCGCGGTGAGCCGCCCCGTCGCGAGCGCCCCCTGAATTTCAGCGGCCGAGATGTGCTTCAAGTACGTCTCGCCCGCGAGCAGCTTGCGCGGCTTTTCCGGATCGATGTCGAGACCGATCACGTTGAGCCCGCCGCGGGCAAACGCAAGCGCCAGCGGCAATCCGACATAGCCGAGGCCGACCACGCCCACGCAGGCCTGACGCGCAACCAACCGCTCGATCAACTTCGCTGTCGGACTCTGCATCGGACTCCCTTTCGTCTCGCCGCTCACAACTCGACCACCACGGGCATGACCATCGGTTTTTTCTCGCTACCTTTTTTCCAGCACGAGCGCACGCCTCGCCGCAGCGCTTCTTCGACCGAACCGCGATCGGTCCTTTCCTTGTAGCCCAGCTCGGCAAAGGCCTCGATGGCCGCGGCGATCGCCTGCGCTGCGCGCGCCTCGTCGAGACCGGCGATGCCCTTGCCGAGCAGCTCGGGCGGGCGGATGAGCTCTCCGGTTTTTCGATCGAGCACACAGAGGCAGATCAGCACGCCCGTGTCGGCGAGCAGCTGGCGATCGCGCAGCAGCGACTCGCCCACGCCGCTCTCCGCGCCCCGACCGTCGAGGTAGATGCGGCCGACGGGAACCCTCTCGCCGCTCCTCGTCGCGAGCGCTCCCTCGCGCAGTTCGACCACGTCACCGTCCTCGATCGCATGGCAGCCCTGCAGCGCCACGCCCGCGCTCTGCGCCAACCGCGCGTGCGCCGTGAGCATGCGGAACTCGCCATGCACGGGCACGAAGCTCTTCGGCTGCAGGAGATCGATCATCATCCGCAGCTCGCCCTGGCTGGCGTGACCGCTGGTGTGCACCAGCTCGTTCGTGCTGCCAGGCTCGAGCACGCGGCAGCCGCGGCGCACGAGGTTGTCGATCAGCGTCGCGACGCTGCGCTCGCTGCCCGGGATGTTCCGCGCCGAGAGAATGACGAGATCGTCTTTCTCGAGGCGGATGTTCGGATGCTCGCCGAGCGCGAGGCGAGAGAGACCCGCGCGCGCCTCGCCCTGCGCGCCCGTGCAGAGAATCACCAGCTCGCGCGGCGCGAAGTGATCGGCCGTCTCGGGATCGATGAAGAGATCGAGCGGGCAGTTCAGAAAGCCCATCGCGAGCGAGAGCCGCACCGACTGCGTCATCGAGCGACCGAGCAGACAGATCTTCCGGCCCGCGCCCAGTGCGGCTTTCATCACGCTCTGCACGCGGTGCACGTTCGAGCCGAACATCGCGACAGCGATCCGTCCGCGAGCGAGCGGGCCGGTGAAGATGCGCGCGAGGGACTCGCCCACCTCGCGTTCAGAGGTGCTCGTGCCTTCTCGCTCCGCGTTGGTCGAGTCGCTCAGCAGGCAGGCGACGCCCTCTGCGCCCAGCTCGGAGAATCGGCGCACGTCGAGAAGGCGGCCATCGATCGGCGACCAGTCGATCTTGAAGTCGCCGGTGTGCACCACAGTGCCGGCGCTCGTGCGAAGGGCGTACCCGACCGCGTCGGGGATTGAATGCGGGACTTGAAGCGGCTCGAAGCCAATCCCTCCCGCGAGGAGCTGCGAGCGCGGGGCGATCTCGCGCAGATTCGCACTGCGTCCATGCTCGGCGAGCTTCTCCTTGACGACGGCGAGCGTGTAGCGCGTGCCGAAGATCGGCACGTCGGGAAACGCGCGCAGCAGCCACGGCAGCCCGCCGATGTGATCCTCGTGCGCGTGCGTGAGCAGCACCGCTTTCGGCTCGTCGCCGGCGCGCAGGAAGTGGAGATCGGGCGCGATCACTTCGACGCCGAGCTGCGCCTCCGCGCCAGGAAAGAGCAGCCCGCAATCGATCACGACCCGGTCGGGACCGTCCTCGAGCGCGAGGCAGTTCATCCCCACTTCGCCGAGGCCGCCGAGAGGGACGATGCGCACGGGCGGCGTGGCGGGCAATGCTTCTCCTCGAGAGAACGACGGGAACCGCGCTGCAGGCGAACGATGCAACTCGCTCCGCTCGATGTAGCAATGCAACTGTGCGCGACTCAAGCTCTGCACAACGAACGGAGAGTCGCTTTGATGAATAGACGCACGAGGATCGCGCCGGCTGCACTGCTGCTCCTTCTGGGCTGCGCGACGCTCAAACCCGCGCCCAGTGCGGTCCCGGTGACATCTCCGACCTGGACGAAGCTCAAGACCGAGCCCTACCGGGGCAAACAGGACGACATCTTCTTCGTCGATCCGCTCGTCGGCTTCTACGTGAACGGTGCGGGCCGCATCTACAAGACGCTCGACGGCGGCGAGACGTGGACGCTCAAGCTCAGCCAGCCCGGGACCTACTTCCGCACCATCGGATTTCTCGACGCGCAGAACGGCTTCGCGGGGAACATCGGCACCGACTACTTCCCCGGTGTTACCGACGTAACACCTCTCTACCAGACGCACGACGGGGGCGAGAGCTGGTCGAAGGTCGAACCGCTCGTGGGCCAGCCGATCAAGGGGCTCTGCGCGATCGACGTGCTGCATGTCGACTTCATCAACGCTGGTCACCTCGACAAACGAAGCATCATCCACGCCGCGGGCCGCGTCGGCGGTCCGGCCGTGCTGCTCTCCTCTTTCGACGAGGGCAAGAGCTGGACGGTCCAGGATCTCAGCGCGCAGGCCGCGATGATCCTCGACGTGAAGTTTCTCGATTCGCAGAAAGGATTTCTCTGCGCCGGGACGCAGGCCGACGTCGACCAGTCGCATGCACTGGTGCTGATGACGCTCGACGGCGGCAAGACGTGGACGAAGCAGTACGAGTCGACGCGGCCGTTCGAGACGACATGGAAGTGCAGTTTTCCCTCGAGGGAGGTCGGCTACGCGACGGTGCAGAACTACGATCCCGACGAGATGATCGCGCAGCGCGTGGTCGCGAAGACGATCGATGGCGGCCAGACCTGGCGCGAGGTTCCGCTCGTGAGCGATCACAAGGAGCAGGAGTTCGGGATCGCCTTCGACACGCCGAGCGTGGGCTGGGTCGGCGCGATGAGCGGCGGGTTCTTCACGAGCGACGGCGGCGCGCACTTCACGCACGTCGACATGGGCCGGGCGGTGAACAAGATCCGTCTGCTGCGCACCCCCGACGGGCTCGTCGGCTACGCGATCGGCACCGATGTCTACAAGCTCTTGCCCGTCGTCGAGGTGCTCAGCTCCCCCGCCGCAAAGCCGCATTAGGCGCGGGCGCGCGCGGTTTCGCGTCCAACGCCCAGCATCCGGCCTCGAACCCTTTTGCCCGCCACGGCGTCTATCGCGCGGTTTCACTTCCAACAGGGGCACACAATGATTCTGGTCACGGGCGCGACGGGGACGATCGGTGGACAGGTGGCGACGCAGTTGATCGCGGCGGGGATCAAGCCGCGGCTGCTCGTGCGCAATCCGGAGAAGGCGAAGGCGTTCGCGGGCAAGGCGGAGCTGTTCAAGGGAGATCTCGCGGATCCCGCGTCTGTCGCGGCAGCGCTGGTCGGCGTCGAGAAGCTCTTTCTCGTCACGGCCGGCACAGAGGGTCCGGCCTGGGAGGCCGCGGCGGTCGATGCCGCGAAAGTCGCGAGCGTGAAGCAGATCGTGAAGCTCTCCGTGATCGGCGCGGAGTACGAGGCGATCACGTTCGGCAAGTGGCACCGCGCGAGCGAGAAGAAGATCGAGGCCTCCGGGATTGCGTGGACCTTCCTGCGCCCGGGAAATTTCGACAGCAACGCGCTCTGGTGGATCGAGACGATCAAGTCGCAAGGCGCCGTCTACGCGCCGCTCGGCGAGGGAACGTATGCGCCCATCGATCCCGCGGACATCGGCGCGGTCGCGGTGGCTGCGCTCACCAAGCCCGGCCACGCAGGCAAGGCCTATACGCTCACGGGGCCGCGCGCTCTCTCGACGGGCGAGCAGGTCGCGATCGTCGCGAAGGCCTCTGGCCGCACCGTGAACTACGTCGATGTGCCGCCCGCTGCTGCACAGGACGGCATGCTCAAGGCCGGAATGCCGGCGGCGTACGTCACGGCGCTGCTCGAGCTCTACGCGTTCATGAAGTCCGGCAATGCGTCTCTCGTCACGAACACGGTCGCGGAGCTGCTTGGTCGTCCCGCGGTCTCGTTCGAAGAGTGGGCCGCGAAGAACGCGGCGGCGTTCAAGTAGCGCGTGGGCGTTTTGCACTCGCGCGAGCGAGCGAATTTCCACGTCTCTGCGTGGTAGACGAACGCCGTGGATCCGCTCGCGCGCACGCTGAATCCTGAGCAGCTCGCCGCCGTTCGCCATGGCGAGGGGCCGCTGCTCATTCTCGCGGGCGCGGGCTCTGGCAAGACGCGCGTGCTCACGCATCGCATCGCGCATCTGCTCGATGCGCAGCTCGCCCGCCCTGGCGAGATCATGGCGGTGACGTTCACCAACAAGGCCGCCGGCGAGCTGCGCGAACGCGTGCTGCGCCTGGTCGGTCCGAGCGCGGAGCGGCTCTGGGTCTCGACGTTCCACGCGTTCGGCGCGCGGATTCTCCGTCGGGAAAGCGATGCGCTCGGCCTCGATCGCGCGTTTGCGATCTACGACGATACGGACCAACTCGCCGCGCTCAAGCGGGCCTGCCAGGCCTCGGACGTCGATGTCGACAAGGCCAAGCAGATCCTCGCGCGCATCGATCGCTGGAAGAACGCGGGCCTCCTGCCGGCGCAGGTGACGACCGAGCCGTTCGATGTTCCCGCCAAGAGCGCGCAGCGCGTCTACGCCCGCTACCAGAGCGAGCTGCAGAGTTCTCAGGCAGTCGACTTCGGCGATCTGATCGTGCGCGTGCTCGAGCTCTTCCAGAAGCACGCGGACATCGGCGACCGCTACGCGCAGCGCTTCCGCTACATCCTTGTCGACGAATTCCAGGACACCAATCCCGCTCAGTACCAGCTGCTGCTCGCGCTCGCGAAAGCGCACGGCAACCTCTGCGTCGTCGGCGATGACGACCAGTCGATCTATCGCTGGCGAGGCGCGGAGGTCTCCAACATCATCGACTTCCCCAAGCAGTTCCCCGCCTGCCGCGTGGTGAAGCTCGAGCAGAACTATCGCTCGAGCGCGAACATCCTCGCGGCCGCGCACGCCGTGATCGCGAAGAACGAGCGGCGCGCAGAGAAGAAGCTCTGGACGCAAGCGGGCGCGGGCGAGCTGCTCAGCGTTGTCGCGGCCGAAGATGAGCGCGACGAGGCGACGCGGATCGCGCGCGGGATTCTCGGCGCAAACGAGAAGGGCACCTCGTTTGCCGAGATGGCGGTCTTCTATCGACAGAACGCGCAGTCGCGCGTGCTCGAGGATTCGCTGCGCGCCTCGCGCGTTCCGTATCGCGTCGTGCGCGGCCGCTCATTCTACGATCGCGCGGAAGTGAAGGACGTCGCGGCCTACCTGCGCCTCTGCATCAATCCACGCAGCGACGGCGACATCCTGCGCATCATCAACACACCCGCGAGAGGGATCGGCGACACGACGGTCGAGCGGCTGCGCGCCGAGAGCGCGCGTCTGGGAATTTCGCTCTGGGAGACGTTGCAGAATCTCGAGCGGGCGAGCGAACTGACCGGTGCGGCGAAAGCGAAGCTGCTGCCGTTCCGCAACCTCCTGACCAATCTTCAAGCGCAGGCCGCGGCCGACGCGAGTGCCGCCGGCAACATCGAGCGCGTCCTCGACGAGAGCGGAATGGAGGCCCGCTTTCAGCTCGAGGGCGAAGAAGGCCAGGACCGGATCGACAA
Organism: uncultured delta proteobacterium; assembly: GCA_903911145.1. Taxonomy (GTDB): domain Bacteria; phylum Myxococcota; class Myxococcia; order Myxococcales; family 40CM-4-68-19; genus CAIWCD01. The sequence goes on from CAIWCD010000002.1 coordinate 200,592, forward strand.
CCTGCGCGAGCTTCTCGGCGCGGCCCGCGATTTCGATCGTGCGTGGGAAGAGGCTCGCGCGCTGGCGGCGAGCGAGCCGGATGCGCAGAGCCGCGCCAGCATTGATCCGCAGCGCCCAGAGAGCGCGCCGCCGCCGGACGATGCAGATGCTTTGAGTGCCAATGATTTGAGTGCAAACCATCTCGCCGGCGACGCGGAGATCCGCGCCCAGCGCGAGGCGGAGCTTCTCTTCGCGCTCGACGATGAGCCCTCGCACCCGACCAGCGCCGAGCAGTGGCCGCAAGGTTCCGCGCAGATCCCGCCGCACGATCCTGACGCGCCCGACGCGCATGCGCTCCCCGATTTGCGCGCAGCGATGGCCGCCGATGCGCCCGATCTCGACGACGAGGGCGCACTTGCCGACACGCCACTGCTCGGATTTCTCGAGCAGCTCTCCCTCGTCGGCGATGCCGATGCGGCCGAGGATGGCGAGCGCGTCTCGCTGATGACGCTGCACGCGGCGAAGGGTCTCGAGTTCGACGCCGTCTGGCTCACTGGCATGGAAGAGCGCGTCTTCCCCGGCGCGCGCGCACTCGGCCAGTCGGGCCCGGAAGCGAGCGGCATCGAGAATCCCGACGAGCTCGCCGAGGAGCGGCGCCTCTGCTACGTCGGCATGACCCGCGCCCGCAAACACCTCACGCTCACGCTCGCGCGCTGCCGCGCCCTCTTCGGCGAACTGCGCTTCAATCCTCCATCGCGCTTCTTGCGCGAGATCCCGCCGATGCTCGCGAACGGACTCGCGGCGCTCGATCTCGATGGCGACAACAGCTTCCGCGGCGGTGGAGGAGCATCGCGCGGTGGCTGGCAAAGTGGCTCCCAGCAAGGCCGCGCGGGATTCGGCGGAAATTCAGGCGGCGGAAATTCACGCTGGCGCGACGAGTTCGATCAGCGCCCCACCAGCGACGACGACGGCCCGCGCTTCACGCCTCCCGCACGCAGAGCGTTCGGTGCACAGGGCGGCGGATACGGCTCGAGCGGCTCGAACAGCGGCAGCGCGAGCAGCCCGCCCGCACCCAGCAAGGCCGTGAGCATCGACGGCTTCTCGCGCGGCACCCGCGTGCGCCACCCGAGCTTCGGCGTCGGCGCAGTCGAGGAGCTCGAAGGCGCGGGCACGAATCTGAAGCTCACCGTGCGCTTCCCGCCAGGCGTGGGACTGAAGAAAGTGCTCGCGCGATTCCTCGAGCGGATCGGGTAGGAGCGCTGCATGGGCCTCGGCCATTTCGAGTTCACCTGGGACGCTGCAACGGATTCGGGCGTCTTCGCGAGACGGCTCGGGGAGCGGCTCGGCGTTGCCATCGCCATCGAGACGACGCGCTTCGCGCCGCCGACCGAGCCGCTGCCGCCGAAGATCCTCGAGGCGCGGGCCGCAATCGACACAGCAATTCGCATCACCAGTCCGTTGCGCCTCCGCCTCGACATCGAGTCGATCGAGTGGGGCCCGAGCCGCGGACGCGTGCTCACGTCGTTCGACTCCACGGGCTATGCAGTTGGCGGCGCAGTCATGCTGACACTGATCGATCTCGGCGCGCGCTACGACGGAAAGCCGCGTCCCTCCTGGCAGGGAACCCTCGCTGAGATCCACGCCCGCCACTCGCTGCGCGCCCGTCTGCGCCGCTGGTTCCGCCGCGAACAGCTCGACTGACGATCAGCGCCGCGCAGAGCCCCCGCGCCATTCTCTCGCCGGTCATAAGTCTTGTGGCGAGCCCCAGCCGCTACAAAAACGAATTCGGATCGAAGTCGTCGATCTTGATCGGATTGAGCCGCGGCAGCCTGCGCGCGAACACTTTCGCGTCGAGCTCGAGGTCGAGCATCTGCAGACCGAGCCCCGCGAGGTCTCGAAATTTTTGGCTGAAGTATTCGCGGAATCCAAGCACCGCGACCGTGCGGCCCGCGTCCAGCAAGGGCCGCAGCGCGACCGCGAAATCTCCGCCGTCGTGGCTCGCGAGCACGACGCCCGCGTTGCGCTCGAGGATCGCCGCGAGCAGTTTCAGAATCGCGATGTCGACGACCTTCTGATCGTTGCGGCCGTAGAGCGGCACCACCTCGCAGCCCGCGGCGCGCAGCGCCTTGATGAAGCCGAGCATCGAATCGGGGATCACCTCGCCCTTGACGTTGAGCGCGACGAGGCAGCGCACAGGTCCGGTGAACTTCTGCTCGCAGTAGGCAACGAGCTTGTCGAACTGGACGCGATCCTGCTGCTCCGGCTTGCGCCCGACGATGTGCGAAACGGCCCAATCGATGTTCTCGGCGTCGATCAGCACATACGTGCCGGCCGCTGCTCGTGCTGGCATCGCGGTCATGTTCAGGGCGCCCCGTGAAAGAGGAAGAGATCGATGACGAACGCGAGCGCCGCCTGCACCAGGCCCGCGCCGAACGACTGGAGAGGGCCGATGCCGTACGCAAGCGCGTAGATGATCGTCCACGTCACCGCCGCGATCAGCGCCGGGATGATCAGCACGATGCCGAGCAGCCCGAGCGAGTGGACGAAGAGCGCCACCGCGAGCGAAACGCCGAGCGCGCGCACGAGCGTGTTGTCGCGATTCTTCGGCGAGACGGCGGCGACCGAGACCATCACCACGATCGCCTTGACGATCCACGAGAGCGCGAAGCGGCCAAGTGCGTGCATGGCGAACTCTCTATCACGCAGCCAGAAAGGTGATCGGCGAGCGCGGATCGGATAGATGGTCGCCATGACGACTCCCGCGATCCCGATCACGAACGAGCTGTTGCACGCACTGCCGAAGTCCGATCTGCACTGCCACCTCGATGGATCTCTGCGTCTCGCGACGATGCTCGAGCTGGCCGAGGAGCAGAAGGTCAAGCTGCCCGCAGACACCGTCGACGGCCTCGCCAAGGCGATGCGCATCGGCGAGCGGCACGGCAGCCTCGAGGAGTACCTCAAGGGCTTCGACATCACGCTCTCGGTGCTGCAGACGGAGGAGTCGCTCTTTCGCGCGGCGTACGAGCTGGCGATCGACGCGGCCGCCGAGAACTGCCGCCTCCTTGAGGTGCGCTACGCGCCGGTGCTCCACTCGCAGAAGGGACTCAAGCCCACCGTCGTCGTCGAGGCGGTGCTCGAGGGTCTGCGCAAGGCGGAGCGCGAGACGGGCATCATCGCGGGCGTGCTCGTCTGCGGCATCCGCAACATGAGCCCCGAGACGAGCCTGCGCCTCGCTGAGCTCTCGGTCGCCTACAAGAACAAGGGCGTGCTCGGCTTCGATCTCGCGGGCGCGGAGCACGGCAATCCAGCGAAGGATCACAAAGAGGCGTTCCAGCTCATCTTGAACAACAACGTCAATTGCACCGTGCATGCGGGCGAGGCGTATGGCCCGGAGTCGATCGCGCAGGCGCTCCACTACTGCGGCGCGCATCGCATCGGCCACGGCGTGCGGCTGCGCGAGGACGGCGATCTGCTCAACTACGTCAACGATCACCGCATCCCGATCGAGTGCTGCCCGTCGTCGAACGTGCAGACCGGCGCGGTCGAGGAGTTCGCGGCGCACCCGTTCAAGTTCTATCTGGACTTCGGCATCCGCGTGACGGTGAACACCGACAACCGGCTCATCACCAACACGACGGTGACGCAGGAGCTCGCGCTGCTCGTCAAGCAGTTCGACCTCGACATCAACGACGTGAAGAACGTGCTGATCGCGGGCTTCAAGAGCGCGTTCCTCACGTTCCACGATCGCGCGCAGCTCATCCGCCGCACGCAGAAGGAGATCGACGAAGTGATCGCGCGCTTTACGCACAAGGAGCGCGAGCGCAAGCCGGCCGCGGCTCCTGCGATCGTAGCGCCGAACGGACGCGCGTAGCGCCGGCGAACGCTGGCGGATGTCACATCGTGACGCGTGGGCAGTCTCCCTTGAAACGAAAGGGAGACCATGGACACCACGATGAATCGCACGATGAAGATTCTCGCCGTCGCCACGCTTCTCTTTGCCGCCGCGTGCGGGTTTCCCAGCGGCACCGGCGCAAGCTGCACAGAGACGAGCGACTGCGAGCTCGGTCTGACCTGCTTCACGAGTTCGCTCTCCGACGGCGGCGTCTCGGGATCCTGTGAGCAGGCGTGCAGTGGCAGCGGTACGCAGAGTTCGTGCGGCGGCAACGCCCAGTGCGTCAACGGGGTCTGCACGGGAAACACCTTCTGACGAGCGCCGCCAAAAAGTGGCCGGCGTGACGTGCGCGGGCTAGCGTCGACGCATGGCAGGAACAGAACGCACGCTCGCGATGATCCTCGCCGGCGGTGAAGGCCGCAGGCTCGCCCCGCTCACCAACCAACGCGCCAAGCCGGCCGTGCCGTTCGGCGGCCGCTTCCGCATCATCGACATGGTGCTCTCGAACTTCGCCAACTCGGGCGTGCTGCGGATGAAGGTGCTGACGCAGTACAAGTCGGACTCGCTCAACACGCATCTGTCGCGCGGGTGGCGGCTCTCCTCGATGATGGGCCAGTTCGTCGAGGCTGTTCCGGCGCAGCAGCGCACGGGGCCCGAGTGGTATCGCGGCTCGGCCGACGCGATCTACCAGAACCTCAATCTCGTCACCGACGAGGCGCCCGAGTACGTCTTCGTCTTCGGCGCCGATCACATCTACCGGATGGATGTGAGGCAAATGCTCGACTTCCACGTCGCGCAAAAAGCTGACTGTACGGTCGCAGCAATTCCGGTTCCGCTTTCTGAAGCGAGCTCGTTCGGCGTGATCACCGCCGACGCGGACGGGCGGATGATCGACTTCCAGGAGAAACCGCAGAGCGCGACGCCGATGGCGGGCGATCCGACGCACGTGCTCGCCTCGATGGGGAACTACCTCTTCACCACCGAGTCGCTGGTGCGCGAGATCGTCCGCGACGCGGGCAGCGAGTCGGCGCACGACTTCGGCCGATCGATCATGACCGAGATGCACAAGCGCGCGAAGGTCTGCGTCTACGATCTCGCGCAGAACAAGGTACCGGGACAGGAGGCAAGCGAGGCCGGCTACTGGCGCGACGTCGGCGATCTCGACACCTACTACGACGCGAACATGGATCTGATCGCGATCAATCCGCGCTTCTCCCTCTACAACTCGAAGTGGCCGATCTTCACTGCGCCGCTGCACCAGAGCGCGCCGGCGAAGTTCGTCTTCAACGATCTCGACGGACACCGCGTCGGAAGCGCCACCGACTCGCTCGTCTCCGAGGGGTGCATCGTCTCGGGCGGCCGGATCCACCGCTGCGTCCTCTCGCCCAACGTGCGCATCAACAGCTACTCCGACGTCACCGATTCGATCCTCTTCGAGGGCGTCAACGTCGGCCGCCACGCGCGCATCCGCAAGACCATCATCGACAAGAACGTCGACATCCCGCCCGGCACGACGATCGGCTACGACGTCGAAGAGGATCGGCGCCGCTTCTTCATCAGCCCGGCCGGCATCGTCGTCGTGCCCAAGGGCACTCGCTTGTGACGACGCGCGCAGTCTTCCTCTGGCACATGCACCAGCCGGACTACCGCGATCCCGAGACGGGGCGGCCTCTGTTGCCGTGGGTTCGCCTGCACGCGACGCGCGCGTACACCGACATGGCGGCGATGCTCGAGCGCTTCCCGACTGCGCGAGCGGTGGTGAACTGGGCTCCGTGTCTGCTCCTGCAGCTCGATGATTACGTCTCGCAGAAGTCGCAGGATCACGACGAGGCGCTGGCGCGGCGCGAGGCCAGTTCGCTCACGCCAGAGGAGCGCGCACACATTCTCGCGCAGTCGTTCTCCGTCGATTGGGATCTCTGGGTGAAGCCGGTGCCGCGCTACGCGGAGCTGCTTCGAAAGCGCGGCGTCGAACTCCAGCAACTCGATCTGCTCAAGCTGCAGGCGGGCTTCAGCGCGCAGGAGCTCGACGATCTTCAAGTTCACTTCGCGCTCGCCTGGATGGGCTTCTCGGCACGGCGGGAAGAATCGTTGGTACTCAAACTATTGACGAAGGGGCGCGACTACTCGCACGAGGAGAAGATTTCTCTGCTCGACCTGCAGCGCGCGATCGCCTGCCGCGTGGTCCCGCGCTGGCGGGCGCTGCGCGAGCGCGGGCAGATCGAGATCACCTGCTCGCCGCTCTTCCACCCCATCCTGCCGCTGCTCGTCGACTCGGACTGCGCCCGTCGCGCGATCCCCGAGTTGCCGCTGCCGCCGCGCTTCGCCTATCCCGCCGATGCGCAGCTCCAGATCCGGCGCGGGCTCGACGTCGCGGAGCGTGCGTTTGGCTCACGCCCCGTCGGGATGTGGCCGAGCGAAGGCTCCGTTTCGCCCGAGGTGATCGAGCTTCTCTCCGCGGCGGGCGTGCGCTGGTGCGCGACCGATCAGGGAATTCTCGAGCGCAGCGAGCGACGAGCAGGCGCGGGCTCGCCGCTTTCGCGCGCTCCGCTGCATCTGCGTCCGTGGAGCGCGGGCAAAGAGGGAAGCTTCCGCATGCTCTTTCGCGATCGCGATCTCTCCGACGCGATCGGCTTTCGGTATGCGCGCGCGAGTCCAGGCGAGGCCGCCAACGATCTGGTCGGACGCCTCGCGACCGCGCCGGACGGGGCTCTCGTCACGATCGCCCTCGATGGCGAGAACGCCTGGGAGCACTACGCGGGCTCGGGCGAACCGTTCCTGACTGCGTTCTACGAGCGGCTTACGACCGATGCGCGCGTGCGCTGCGTGCTGCCGAGCGACGAGCTCGCGACGCCAGCACCGGATCGGATCGTCCGACTGCACAGCGGGAGCTGGATCGAATCGAACTACCGGATCTGGATCGGCCACGCCGAGGACAACGCAGGCTGGGCGCTCCTCGCGCAGGCGCGCGCGGCGATCGGGCAGGCAGAAGAGGCGGGCGTGCTTTCGCGTGCGCAGCTCGACGCAGCGATCGACGCGCTCCTGCCCGCCGAGGGAAGCGACTGGTTCTGGTGGTACGGCGACGACTTCCACACCGACAACGCCGCCGAGTTCGACGTGCTCTTCCGCCGCCACGTTGCTGCGGCCTATCGCGCGCTGGGCCGCGCTGCGCCCGAGTCTCTGGGCCGTCCGATCATCTCGCCGAGGAAGGATGCGGCCGCAGCGCTCGATCGCCTCGAGCAGCCGCGGCGGTTGATCGAGCCGGTCATCGACGGCGAGTCGCGCGGCTATTTCGAGTGGGCCGGCGCAGGCTGCTTCACGCCCGGGCGCACGCTCGGCGGCTCGATGCACCAGGGCAACAACGGCTTTGCCGCGCTCTGGTTTGGCTTCGGCAGCGACCAACTCTTCCTCCGCCTCGACCCGCGCGAGGCGCCCCTGCGGGCGGGAGCGTTGCGCTTGCTCTTCTCGCGCGAGGTCGACCCGAATCGCGCAACAGCAGGCTGGGCGCGGGCGAGCGGCTCCGCGCGAGAAACGAGGGAGCTCTTGTTCCACGTTGTTCCACGCGGCGCCGATGGGCCGGTGCTCGACAGCGTCGGTGCATCGTGCGGACACGGGTGCAGCGGTGCTATCGTTGAGCTGGTCGTTCAGCTCTCTCCTCTCGGTCTGCGTCCGCAGGACAGGTTCGGCCTGCTGGTGCGGGCGCTGCGCGACGAGGTGGAGTTCGAGCGGCTGCCCCGCTATGGCGAGATCGCGCTCGCGGTTGCTGGGAGAGAGTTCGCCGCGGCCCACTGGCAGGTGTGAGCCGCGAGGATTGAAGCAGGAAGCGCGACAGGACTGCACGGCATGGATACGAAGATCACCCGCGTCACCGACATCGCCCCGCTCGGCGGAGCTTCGGTCGACGCGTGCCTGGTGCAGATCTACGGACCCGATCTCGGCAAGAAGTACGTGTTGGAGAAGGGCGTCGAGATCACGGTCGGTCGCGACGAACTGGCGTCGATCGTCCTCGAGCTCGACAACGTCTCGCGCCGCCACTGCTCGTTCACTGCGCGCGACGACGGCGTCTACCTGCGCGACGACGGCAGCACGAACGGGACCTATCTGAACAACGTCGAGGTGCGCGGCGAGACTCCGCTGCGCTCGGGAGATCTGATCAAGATCGGCTCGGCGATCTTCAAATTCCTCTTCGGCGGCGAGCTCGGTTCGATCGAGGCGCAGTACCACGAAGAGATCTACCGGCTGACCATCGTCGACGGCCTCACGCAGACGTACAACAAGCGCTACCTCCTCGAGTTCGTCGAGCGCGAGATGGCCCGCTGCGGGCGCCACGGCCGCCCCCTCTCTGTCGTGATGATCGACGTCGATCATTTCAAACAGATCAACGACACCTACGGCCACCTCGCCGGCGACTACGTGCTGCGTGAACTCGCCAGCCAGATCCGCACGCGCATCCGCCGAGAGGAGTGCTTCGCGCGCTACGGCGGCGAGGAGTTCGTGCTGGTGCTGCCCGAGACGGGCCACGACAACTCGGTCTATCTCGCCGACAAGCTGCGCAAGATGATCGAGGCGCACCGCTTCGTCTTCGAGGGCAAGCAGATCAAGGTGACCTTCTCGGGCGGCGTCGCCGACATGCAGCCCGAGGACGACGGGCCGCTCGCGTTCATCCAGGTGGCGGACGCGCGCCTCTACGAGGCGAAGCGGGCCGGACGCAATCGGATCGCAGGAAAGTAGGCGGGCCTCTACGATGCCTGAGCTGCGCAAGGATCCGCTGAACGACCGCTGGGTCATCATCGCGCCCGAGAGGGCGGATCGGCCCAACTCGTTCCTGCGCGCGCGCGCGGACACGGACGTCGCGAACTGTCCGTTCTGCCCCGGCAACGAGGCGCTCACGACGAGCGAGCTCTACGCGGTGCGGCCGGCGAACAGCCCGATCAACTCTCCCGGCTGGACGCTGCGCGCGATCCCCAACCGCTACCCCGCGCTGCGCACGGAGATCCCGATCTCGCGCACCGCGGACGGCCTCTACGATCGGATGGGCGGCACCGGCGCCCACGAGGTGATCATCGAGACGCCCGAGCACAACGGCGGCCTCGCGAAGATGGACGCGCCGCAGATCGCCCAGGTGCTGCGCGCGTGGCAGGTCCGCATGCTCGACCTCTCGCGCGACGAACGCCTCGCCTATGCGCAGATCTTTCAGAACGTCGGGACACCAGCAGGAGCTACGCTGGCCCATCCCCACTCGCAGCTCATCGCGCTTCCGCTGGTGCCGCGCGAGATCGCGCAGGAGCTGACGGCAGCGAGAGCACATTTCGGCGCAAAGTCGCGCTGTCTGCTCTGCGATCTGGTCGCGCAGGAGCTGACCGCGAAGGAGCGGCTCGTCCATGAGAACGAGTCGTGGGTCGCGCTCGCGCCGTTCGCTTCCCAGAGCCCGTTCGAGGTCCATCTGCATCCGAAGACGCACCGGCCGAGTTTTGAAAAGCTCGACGGCAGCGAGCTGGGCGCACTCGCCGCGTGCCTGCGGACCGTCCTGCGCAAGCTCGCGATCGCGCTCGAGGGGCCGGCGATGAATCTCGTGCTGATGACCTTGCCGCTGCGCGAGCCGGCCCACCCGTTCTATCACTTGCGCATCGTGCTCAAGCCCACGCTCACGCAGCCCGGTGGATTCGAGTGGGGCACCGGATTCTGCATCAACCCGACGTCGCCCGAAGATGCCGCGCGGTTTCTGCGGCAGACCGAGGCCTGAGGGACCACCATGAAGATCCTCTTCGTCGCCTCAGAAGCTGCCCCGTTCGCCAAGACCGGCGGGCTCGGCGATGTCATCTCGGCGCTCCCCCGCGCGCTCGGCGTACGGGGCCACGAGGTGCTGGTCGTGATGCCGAAGTACGGCTCCATCGACGCCCAGAAGTTCGGGCTGCGCGACACCGGCCGACGCGTCGAAGTCACGATCGGAGCATCGAGCGTCAGCGCGACCGTCTTCGTCAACGCGCCCGCAGAGCGGCTTCGCTACCTCTTCCTTGGCAACCCCTGGTACGAGCGGCACGAGCTCTACGGCGAGGGCGGCCACGACTACCGCGACAACCACAAGCGCTTCGCGCTCCTCGCCGCGGGCGCCCTCGAGGCGGCCAAGCAGCTCAACTTCATCCCCGACGTCGTCCACGCGCACGACTGGCAGGCCGCGCTCGCGCCGCTGATCCTCAAGCGCGGCTGGGCAGGACGGCCCGCACCGTTCAAGGCCCGCTCGCTCTTCACGATCCACAATCTCGCGTACCAGGGCCTCTTCCCGCGCGAGGTGATGCAGGAGCTGATGCTCCCGGCCGATCTCTTCAACCCGGATGCGCTCGAGTTCTACGGAAAGGTCTCGCTGATCAAGGCGGGCCTCGTCTTCGGCGACAAGCTGACGACCGTGAGCCCGACCTACGCGCAGGAGATCCTCGCGAGCTCCGAAACGGGCGCGGGCCTCGAGGGGCTCCTGCAGCATCGCAAGGCCGATCTCACCGGCATTCTCAACGGGGCCGACTACCAGCAGTGGAGTCCGGAGCTCGACGGCGCGCTCCCGGCGAAGTTTTCCGCGAGAGACTTGTCGGGGAAGGCCGTGTGCAAGGCCGCGCTGCAGAAGGAGCTCGGACTCGCGGGTGATCCTCGCGCGCCGCTCGCCGCGGCGATCGGTCGGCTGGTGCACCAGAAGGGATACGACCTGCTCGCGCAAGCCGTGCCTGGCCTGGTCGAGCGCGGCGTGCAGGTCGCGCTGCTCGGCACGGGAGACACGGAGCTCGAGCATGCATTCGTCGAGCTCGCGGCGCGCTTCCCGGGCCGCGTCTCGGTTTCGCTGCGCTTTGACGACGCGCTCGCGCACCGCATCGAGGGCGGCGCCGATCTCTTCCTCATGCCGAGCCGCTTCGAGCCTTGCGGACTCAACCAGCTCTACTCGCTGCGCTACGGCACGTTGCCTGTCGTGCACGCGGTTGGTGGCCTCAACGATTCAATCGAGGAGGCGATGCCCGAACAGGGGACGCCCGGCGCGCAGGGTTGGGGTTTCCGCTTCGCCGATGAGAACGCGCAGTCGTTGCTCTCGGCGGTCGATCGGGCGCTCGCTCTCTACGCAAACAGTGCGGCCTGGGCCGCCACCCAGGCGCGCGCGATGGCGCTCGACTACTCCTGGGATCGCGCCGCCGCGGCCTACGAGTCGCTCTACCGGGAGTCGAAGTAGTCCGTGGAGCGCGCGGGCCTACGCCGATGAAGCACGACCGCGCCAACAAGCCGAGCCTCGGACTTCCCTTCCTCGTCGAGGAGTCGAAGGGAGAGCTCTGGGACGATGAGGAGTGGGAGGCGGCGCTCTCGGATCCGATCGATCCGAACTCGCTGCCGCTGCGGACTCTCTCGGGCGAGATAGGGCCAACAGCGTTCGAGCGCGCCATGCGCGGACCGGGCGGCGATGCGCTGCGCGCGCCGTTCGATTCGGGAGAGTTTCGTCTCGTTGCCAAGCTCGCCGTGGGCGGGATGAGCGAGGTCTGGCTCGCCGATGCGCTGCACGGTGATCTCGCGGGCAGGACCGTGGTGCTCAAGCGGCTCCTTCCCGCGCTGCGCATGGACGCGGGCGCGGTCGAGCGGTTTCGCACCGAGGGTCTGCTCGGCGCCGCGCTCGCGCATGAGAACCTCGCGCGGACCTACGGGCTGCACACGCGCGGGCAGGAGCTGTTCCTTGTCCAGGAGTTGCTCGGTGGCGAAACGGTCGGACTGCTCGCGGCCGCGGCGCGCAAGCGAGGTGAGCGGCTCTCGCTGGCCGGGCTGCTCCACGCCGCGGATGGCCTCCTCTCGGCGCTTGCATTCCTCCACGGCGACGACGGGCGCGCGCCGGTGCGGGTCATCCACGGCGACGTGAATCCCGACAACCTCCTCGCGACGCTCGAGGGGGGCGTGAAGCTGATCGACTTCGGTCTCGCGCAGGCGCTGCGGCCCAACGGAACCGTCACCAGCCCCGACGGCGCGCTGCGCGGCACGCCCGCGTACATGTCTCCCGAGCAGGTCCGCTCGCGTCCACTCTCGCCGCGCTCCGACCTCTTCTCGTCCGGCGTCGTGCTCTGGGAGCTTTTCGCCAACCGCCCGCTCTTTGCGGACGAGAGCGAGTTCGAGACGCTGCGCCGCGTGCTCGAGCAGCCGGCTCCGCCCCTGCGCGCGGTCTGGTCAGACGCGCCGACGGGCCTCGAGCGCATCCTTGTGCGCGCGCTCGCGAAGGATCCGGCCCAGCGATTTTCCAGCGCGCTCGAGCTGCGCGAAGCGCTGCGCCAGGTCGCGTTTCGCCTCGGGCTGGAACATGGCGCGGCAGCGCTTGCCGCCACGGTGAAACGGCTCGCGCCGAAAAGCCCGAAGGTCGACGAGTAGCTGCTCGTCGATCAAAGCGGCCTCGCGCTACGGAGCCGCCGCGGTCGCGCCGCCTGCACGCAGACGCGCCAGGAGATCAGCGAGAACGAGCCCGGCAACGAGCAGTCCCCAGATGATTTTCGGGGACCATTCAGCACAACGGCCGCTCGCTCAAAAGCGAAGCGGCCGCGCGCAATCACTACCTGTGCTTCAACTCTCGCTCCCGCGACGATTGCGACTGCGCGCTACGCCTGCGGCAGCGTCTTCAGATACGCCTCGACGAGCTGCTTCTGCTGCGCCGGATCCATCTGCGCGCGGATGAGCTTTCCGGCCGCAGCGATCGCGAGATCTGCGGTCTTCTCGGTCAGCTGCGCAACCGCGAGCCTCTGCTCCTCGGCGATCGTCTTGCGCGCCTGCACGAGCAGCTCCTCGCTCTCCTTCTTCGCGTGCGCCATCAGCTCGCCCTTGGCTGCGGCGACCTCCGCCTGGCTCTTGCGCAGAAGCTCGGTCATCTCCGCGCGCGACTTGTCGAGCGCGGCCTTCGTCTCGGCCGCCGCCTTCTCGGCTTCCGCGCGCTCCTTCTTCGCCGCTTCGATCGCGTCGGAGATCGTCTTCTCGCGCTGATCGACCATCGCCAGGATCGGTCCCCAGGCGAACTTGCTGAGCACGAAGAGCAGGATCAGGAAGGTGACGGCGGTCCAGAAGCTGAGCGCGAAATTGATGTCGGTGAAGCTCGCGGCGACGATCATGATCTCTCTCCTGCGATGAATTTCAAATCGTTTGCATTCAAACTATTTTTCGTCCTGCTTGCGTAAGACCCGCGCCCAGCAAGGCCGCGCGCGGATCTCCGACCATCCTGGCTGCGACTACTTCTGGGTCGCGAGGATGATGCAGATGACTTCGGCGAAGAGCGCCACGCCTTCGATGAGGGCTGCGCCGATGATCATCGTGGTGCGGATGTCGCCGCCGGCGGCCGGCTGGCGTGCGGTGCCTTCCATCGCCGAGGCGCCGATCTTGCCGATGCCCATGCCCGCGCCGAGAACCGCGAGGCCTGCGCCGATGCCTGCTGCGAAGTATCCGAGTCCGAATCCGTTCATGATGTGTTTCCTTTCAACTGCTGCTGTGAGCTGGCGCGGAGCCCCGGCGGCGGGGTCGTTCAGCTCGGGTTGTCTCGCGCAGAGCCTTGGGTCAAGGCCGCCTATCTGGGCTTGCTTCGCGAGTGATCGTGAATTTGCATTCACGAAATTTCTGTCCGGTTTCTGTTCTCCGGAAAATCAGTGCGAGTGCGATGCGAGGCCGATGAAGACGGCCGACAGCATCGTGAAGACGTAGGCCTGCACGAGCGCGACAAACAGCTCGAGCATGTAGATCGCGAGCGCGAAGCCGACCGAGACGGGCGCGGCGTAGACGGAGATGATCACGGTCAGCGCAATGAGGAAGTAGATGACGATGTGGCCGGCGAGCATGTTCGCGAAGAGACGGACGGTGAGAGCGAACGGCTTGGTGAAGAGGCCGAGGATCTCGACAGGCAGCATGATGATGTAGAGCGCCTTCGGAACGCCTGCCGGAACCAGATGGGTCCAGTAGCCGACGACGCCCTGCGCACGCATGCCCGCAAGCTGCGTGACGAAGAAGGTCAGGAGTGCGAGCACCACCGTGACGGAGAGATTGCCCGTCGCGGTACCGATGCCCGGGATCGGAATGAGTCCGAAGAGGTTGATGAAGAGAATGAAGAAGAAAGCGGTGCAGAGGTAGGGCGTGTAGCGGGCGCCGTCGTGGCCGATGTTCTGGATGGCGATCTCGTCGCGGATGAAGACGACGAAACTCTCGAGCACGCTGTAGAGACCGCGCGGGACGAGCGCCTTCTTGCGCAGTCCGATCATGAAGACGATCAGGAGTAGCGCCGAGGCGATCCACATCGAGACGGTGTGCTTGCCGATGTTCAGGTTGAGCGGCATGCCTGCGAGCTTCTCGGGGAACGGCGCGGGTAGCGCGATCTTGATCCAGTCCGGATCGTCGCGGACGTGGTGGAAGATGTGCTCTGCCGGCGACGCGGCCTCTTCGGCGGCCTCGCCCGCTTCGTGTCCAGCGGCGGCGCCTTCGCGAACCTCCGCGGGCGCTGCTTGCGCGAGGAGAATGCCGAGAGAGAGGAGGAGAGATGCGAGCATGGAGACGATCCTCGAAATCAGGCGAGACGAGCCGGAACTTCGCTGTGCGATGCGGGACGGGCTTTGCTGCGCGAGATGACGTAGGCGATCTCGGTCGCCTGCGTCGCGGCGAAGACGGCGAAGAAGGTGAGCGCGAAGGCCAGGGCTGCGGAGCCGCGCGCGCCAGAAGCGACGAGGCCGACCGCGACGAGACTCATCCGCGCGAAGAAGCCTGCGCCGATCCCGGCGAAGAGTCCGTTGGTGCCGTGCGCGTAGCCGACGTGCACGGCCGCGAACGAGGCGAGTCCAGCGAGCAGCGAGCAGGCCGAGGCGATGCGCGCGATCGGACGCAACTCCGGCGAGAGCAGTCCGCAGAGAACGAGCGCGAGCGCACCGAGGCCCAGCTCAAGCGTGAGCCAGCGCCAGGGCGTCTGCGCGTTACCGCTCGTGTCTGACATCGCCGCTGCCATTCGCTGCGTCCGCCTTTTCCTTCGCTCCCAGCGCCAGAATCGTGCGCAGGAAGAGATAGAAGCCCAACGAGATCCCCGAGAGAGAGCCGGCCAGGAGGCACCACGGCGCCGTGCCCAGCTTGCGATCCAGGAAGTATCCGACCACCGTCCAGAGGCCGACCGAACTGGTCAGCAGCGAGCTTGCGGAGAGATACGGCCCCGCTTTGCGATACGCCTCGGCGACTGTCGAACTCTTGCGGCCTCCCTGATCTCCCTCGAGCATTCGTTCCTGTTCAAAAAGCGGCCCCCTCTAGCACGCAAGACGCCTCTGCGGCAAGCGCGGGTAAACGCACTGCGCAATCGAGTGGTGACACGGGTGCGACAGGCGTCGTTTCGATCGCCGGAGCTCGGCTCGCTAGAAGAAGCTCTCGCTGCGCGCGCGGAACGCCTCTTGCGCCGCCTCGAGCTGGCCGTGCAGCGTCGCGAGCGACTCTTCAAAAGCCGCGCGGGTCAGTTGCATCACGACCAGCGGTGCCTCGGTCGTCACGGTCGCCGTGTGTGGCGCTTCGTCGACGAGCATCGTATCGCCGAGATAGTCGCCTGCGCGCAGCGGCACGGTTGCCGGTGCATCCGGCGGCGCGTCGGGCATCGGATCGAGATGCAGCTGCGCCACGCCTTCGCGGATGAAGACGAACGCCTCGGTGCGCTGCCCCTCCGTTGCGAGCGTCGTTCCCGCGGGCAGCTCGACGCGCTCGAATCGGTCCAGCAGCAGCGCACGCGCCTCAGGAATCAGCGCCTGGAAGAAATCGATGCGGTAGAGCGCGGCCGAGAGCACGCGCCGCAACCACGCCTCCTCGAGCGCCTGGCTCAAAAAGGCGAGCCGCGGCAACTCCGCGACCAGCCGCGCCCTCTCGAGAATGCCGACGCGCGAGACCACCGAGGCGCGCAGAGAGGCGGGCGAGAGTGTGTCGGAGACGAGCGCGCCCTCGCAGAAGACGCTGCCGGGCGAGAGCGTGCAGATGGGCGAGGAGTCAACAAGCACCTCGAGCGCGCCCGAGGCGAGCAGGACCATCCCGGCGATCGGCTGCCCGCGCACGACCACGTCCTGCCCGGCCTGCAGCTCGTGCTCCTGCACCAGCCCCGCGAGGGCTCGCAGCTCAACCGTAGGCACCTCCGCGAAGAGGAGCGCGTTCTGCAAGGCATCGATTCGTTCTTGCATCAGACGCTCCTTTCTCCTGCGGCGCGAGAGGCCGACGTTGAGCATCGCGCAAACGGGGGCGTGACTTTACGCCGGGTGCACCATCTTGGGTATCGGTCGCGGGCGCAGTTCCGCTGCGAAAGAACGACGCGCAGCCCTTGACGCACCGGGTGTGCTGCTTACGTTGGTTCGCGCTGCTGGACGGTGCTCGCGAATGGCGCGATCTCCGGGTTCCAGCCGCGCTCGACAACGAAGGCAGGCCGTGGCGATTGCATCCAATCGCAGGGCCGCGCTTTGCAATTCGAAGGAGACACACCATGGCCATCATCCGTCAGGACCCATTCCGCGACCTGCTCCGCCTCGCCGGCTTCGATCCGGCCTACCGCTCGGAAAGTGGCGCCGATCTCGAGCGCGGCGAGCGGCTGGCGATGTCGATGTGGACGCCCGCGGTCGATATCTTCGAGGACGCCGAGGGCATTCTGCTCAAAGTCGAGCTGCCCGAGGTCGAGGCGAAGGACGTCGAGATCCAGTGCGAGGGAAACACGCTGACGCTTCGAGGAGAGCGCAAGCTTGAACGCGCCGAGCAGAGAGAGGCCTACACACGAGTGGAGCGGACGTACGGCGCCTTCAGCCGGAGCTTCACCCTGCCCTCGACGATCGACCTCGAGCACATCACCGCCGAGACGCGCAATGGCGTGTTGCGCGTGAATCTGCCCAAGCGGGCGGAGACGAAGCCGCGGCAGATCAAGGTGCAGGCGACGAGCGCCGACGCCCCCGTCCAGAACAAGACCAAGCAGTAGCGGTGGAGTCAGGATCGTCGCGAGATGCACATCTCGCGACGATCAAATTTTTTTCGCGCGCGCTACTTCTTGCTGCTGGCGCCTGCGGGCGGCGCACTCGGCGACGTGCCCGTGTCCATCTTGCAGGTACCGTCGAAGAAGACGCCCCGCTCGATCATGATCGACGCCGTGGTGAGCGCGCCGCGGACCTTTGCGGGCGAGCGCAGTTCGATCGACTTGATGGCCTTGGCGTTGCCGTTGTAGTCGCCGACGATCACCAGCGTGCCGACCTGGATCTCGCCCTTGACCTCGGCTCCTTCGCCGATGATCAGCGTGTCCGTCGAGATGATCTCGCCGGTGAACTTGCCGTCGATGCGGACGTTCCCCTCGAAGAGGAGCTTGCCCTCGAACGAGGAGCCCTTGCCGAGAAGGGCGTTGAGCGGTTCCGACTTCTGCGACCCGGGGGCGGCGACTTCCTGGAGCATGGCCATCTTTGAGCTGACCTCACGAAGAGAAGAGTTGCGTTGTAGCAGATCGGCACGCGCAATCCAGATCGCATCGCGCGCGCATGCGCCGGTCGGGTGGTCCTTGTTCTCGCCTCAGACGAGAATCGAGAGTCCCTTGAGGATCGAGAGCAGCAGCACGATGATCGCTTCGCCGGCGATGAAGCCGCTCGAGAGCGGCGTGTTGTACGCCTCTTCCTGCCTGGGATTCGCGCGCGCCCAGATCGCCTGCGTGATGCCACCGAGGACGAGCGGCATGATCGAGACGGCCGGAATCAGCATCCCGAGACCGATGCCGGTGGGGCTGGGGATGAAGCGGTGGTACTTCGGCTCGAGCAGGGTGATGACCACGCCGAGCACGAGCGCGACCAGCATCGCGGAGAAGCAGCCGCGCGGAAGTTGGCTGAATCCCGCGCGCAGGAGCTCAGCGAAGCCGGCCCACTTCACCGAGATCGGCGAGGAGAGCCCGCCGTCGCCGATTCCATAGCGCGCCTTGAGCAGCGGATAGGCGATCGCCACCGAGGCCGCGCCGATCGGCACCGCCATCAGCTGCACCAGAGTGAGATTCCGGTTGTTCGAGCCGACCAGCTTGCCCGCGCGGAAATCCTGCATCAGGTGCTCGCCGTTCGTCGCGACCGTGCCGCTCATGCCCGAGCCGATCATGTTGACAACCATGTTGTGTGGCACGAGTCCCGCGAAGATGGCCTGCATGAAGTTCGCGAGCGCCGAGATCGGGGCCCAGTTCGTCTCGCCGAGGACGCGGATGCCGACGAGCATCAGCGGGAGCGAGAGCACAAGCGAGACGAGCGTCAGCCAGACGGGAAAATCGAGAGAGGCTTTCTGCACCACGCAGAGAGCCACAGTGAGGATCCCCGATCCCCAGAGGACGTGTTTGAGCGGAAGGTCGTCGCTGGCGATGCCGATGTCCTTCGAGGAGAAGGTCGCGAACGTCTTGACGATGAGCCGCCACTTGAGGAACAGCGCGGTCAGGCCCCCCGCCACCATCAGGCCCGTCGCAGGCCACATCACCCAGCGCAGCGTGTCGCGAAACGTCTCGGCCGCGATGATGCTGCGCTCGTGGAGCATCGCCGGCGCGATGAACCAGGAGAGCGCCATGCCGATCCCCATCGAGAGCGTCACACGTAGGCCGACGAGCATTCCGGAGCCGAACGAGAGGAGGCTCACCTCTGTTCCGCGGTGCATCGCCCGGCCGAGCTCGGAGAAATAGAAGTTGCCGGGGATCTTCTCGCGGAAGACCGCGACCGGGTTGCCTCGCCACATCCAGCTGCCGTTGAAATCGCGAACAAGGGCAAGGAGTCCAGAAGTCGACATTCCAAGAAAGAGTGCGCGCACTCGCGAGCGGGCCTGCGCGGGCTCGAGATCGAGCACCATCATCGTCTCGCCAGCGGCCGTCCCGTCGGCGAAGGTGAGGTTCTCCTCATCGATGAAATGCTTGCGCAGCGGCACGGCGAGCAGCACGCCGAGCATCCCCGCGACCGAGAGCCACGCGAAGATCTGCCAGCGCCCGAGGTGAACGGCGAAGCCGAGTTCGGGGCGCTGGTTGAGCATGTCCATCGCCGCCAGCACAACGCACATGAAGCCTGCTTGCCCCGCCGCAGTCCCGGCCGTCTGGACGAGATTGTTCTCCCAGCGCGTCGCGCGCACGCCCGTGAAGAAGGCGATCAGCGTGAGCAGGATGTAGCCGAAGAAGGCACTCACCACCGAGATGTTCGGTCCGTAGCCGATCTTCAGGACGACGTACGGGTAGGTCGCGCCAATCACCGCGGCCACCAGTGCCGCCGTGATCAGCGCGCGGGGCGTCAACTCTCGGCGCGGGCCGGATACGTCCGGTACGTTGGGTCGCGTCGCTGCAACGGGCTCAGCCATGGTGTGCGGCTCTTTCCGGTTTGGGTCGGCGGGCGTGCAGCGCGCAGCAGGCCGTGGCGTGCCCGTGGTGACCCGCCCGCGCCGTGATGAGCGCGGCGCGTTCGTGGTTCTTGCGCTCGCTTCGTGGCGTTCGCTACTCGCCGAGAACCGCAGCCAGGATGCGGTCGAGGTCGGCGAGCGAGCCGTAGTGAACGACCAGCTCGCCCTTCCCTCCCCGATCCTTGAGCTCGACCTTGCTTCCGAGCTTGCGCTGCAGCTTCTCGACGACGTGCCGCACCTGCACAGAGCTGGTCTCTCCCGCCGCCTTCTTGCCGCCCTGCTTGCTCTTGATCCGCTGCACGAGCTGCTCGGCCCCGCGAACCGAGAGCTGCTCGGCGATCACCTTCTCGGCCGCCTTCGCCAGATCCCCCTCGTCGGCGATGCCGAGAAGCGCGCGCGCATGCCCCATCGAGAGCGTGCCCTCGACAATGGCCCGCTTGATCTTCTCCGGCAGACGCAGGAGCCGCAGCGAATTGGCCACGGTCGAACGCTCCTTGCCCACGCGCTCGGCCAACTTCTCCTGCGTCAGGCCAAACTCCGACACCAGGCGCTGGTAGGCCTCGGCCTCTTCGATCGGGTTGAGCTCCTCGCGCTGGATGTTCTCGATCAGCGCCAGCTCGAACGCCTCGCTCTCGGTCACCTCTCGCACCAGCGCCGGGACCTCGCGCAGCCCCGCACGTTGCGAGGCGCGCCAGCGGCGCTCCCCTGCGATGATGATGTAGCCGACCTGCCCGTTGGGCGCGCGCCGCACGAGCAGAGGAAGCAGAACACCCTTGGCCTTGATCGAGTCGGCGAGCTCATCGAGCTGGGCCTCGGCAAAGTGACGCCGCGGCTGCAGTTTGTCGGCGACGATCTCCTCGATGCCCAGCTGAACGATGCCTCGGCGCTCGGCCGGAGACGCCCCGGGAATGAGCGAGCCCATCCCGCGCCCAAGTGCAGTTCCTGGCAACGGCCGCTTGTTCATCGACTTCAAGTCCATACGTTTTCCTCTTCCGTGCGTCCGCCGTGGCGGGATCGTGGTGGTCCGCCTTGAGCCCCCCGGGTCCCCCGGATGACGCGTTTTGATACCCTGACTGGTTCGAATTGCGCCGCTTGGCCGCCGATTTGGTCTCATGCGCGAGGAGAGTTCAAGCGGCGTGCCGCCTCCTGCTTCCCTCGGCGCCGGCGCGCGCGCCCTCACTCTGCGTCGTGTTTCCCTTTCTGTCCATGCGGCCTGTGCCCCTCCGCCTGCTGTGCCGTCGCGGCCTGCTTCTGGTGACGTGCGATCATCTCGACGGCGAGAGCCAGATAGCTCTGGGCCCCCTTTGATTCGATGTCGTAGAGCATCACCGGCTTGCCGTGGCTGGGTGCCTCCGAAAGCCGGACGTTGCGGGGAATGACCGTCTCGTAGACCTGGCCCGGCAGGTTCTCCTGGACGTTGCCCGCGACCTGCCGCGCAAGGTTGTTGCGCGCGTCGAACATGGTCAGCACGACGCCATCGAGTTCCAGGTCGCGGTTGAGCCGCGCCCGCACAAGCTCAATCGTCTTCAGGAGAGAGGTCAGGCCTTCAAGCGCGTAGTATTCGCACTGGAGCGGAACAAGAACCCGATCCGCCGCCACGAGCGCGTTGATGGTGAGCAGCCCCAGCGAAGGTGCACAATCAATGATGATGTAGTCGAGTTCGCCACGCAGAGGCTGGAGCGCCGTGCGCAATCGGCTCTCCCGGCCCTCGACCTGGACGAGTTCGAGCTCCGCACCCACAAGGTCCGAGTCGGCGGGCAACACCCGCAAATGCTCGACCTCGGTATGCC
The DNA here is from genome assembly GCA_903911145.1 of uncultured delta proteobacterium. Classification (GTDB taxonomy): domain Bacteria; phylum Myxococcota; class Myxococcia; order Myxococcales; family 40CM-4-68-19; genus CAIWCD01. The sequence goes on from CAIWCD010000002.1 coordinate 221,611, forward strand.
GGAGCGCCGTGCGGGCATCGTGCTCGCCAAGCAGCGCATGATAGACGGAGGGAAGCGGGCTTGCTTCATCACGACGAATGCCCAGGCCGCTCGATGCGTTCCCCTGCGGATCGAAGTCGACGAGGAGAACCCTCTTCTCCTGCGCCGCGAGCGAGGCAGCGAGATTGACCGACGTGGTCGTCTTTCCCACTCCTCCCTTCTGGTTCACGACAGCGATCACGATGGCCATATGCGAGTCCTGACGACGAGCCCATCTGCTGGGCGAGAGAGGCACGGGGATCGGCGGCGTAGCACGGTCGAGTCGAATCGATCAAGCGATCGAGGTTCCTCTCTGTTCCACGTGGAACTGGGACACCTTCGAAACCTGTCCATGTTCCACGTGGAACAGCAGGCCGCAGCCTCCTCGCGCGTCGCTACCCGCACCCCCTGCCCTGTCACAGTTGTTCGGGCGGCCGCACGCGAGGAGTGCAGCCAGCACCCGGCGACCACGATCGCATGAACGACTGGCCGGCAATCCGTGGCGACCTGCGACATCTCCACATCTGCCGTTGGTGGACACCCGCCGCCAATCGTTCCTCGCTGGGCATCACAGCTCTGCTCGGGCCAACCGCTGGCCGTTGGCTGCTATGGCTCAAGCGCGTATTCGACGAGTTTTCGGGTCGCTCCACTGCTCGGAAGCTGGAACTCGGTCGAACGAACGCGGTGCAGTCGCCCTTCCCTGTCCGGCGCCTCATCGCGCGCCCCAAGCAGACAGAACGCCTTTCCCCCATCAGTAAGATACGGCTCAGCAAGCCTGAGCCAATCAGAGGGGGCCGCAAACGCACGCGCGACCGCTGCGGTGAATGCTGGCAGGCCTTCGCTCTTCGGCTGTCCCGCCAACCGAAGAGCACGGGCCTGAATTCCTGGCAGCTTGAGTTCGGCCAGGGCCGACTTCAAGAAAGAGACCTTCTTTTGGACGGAGTCGACGAGCCACACCTCGATGTCCGGCCGCACGATCCGAACGGGGATGCCCGGAAAGCCTGCACCCGTGCCCGCATCAAGCAGCCGCCCAGCCGGGAGATGAGACGCGATCGCCAGTGAATCGAGAACGTGTTTCTCAACCACCTCGGCGGGCACAGTGATCGCCGTCAGGTTGATGCGCGCATTCCACTTCAGCAAGAGCGACACATGGCGCTCGATCTGTTCAATCTGCGCTGGCAGCAGCTGCAGGCCGAGTCCCGCTGCCCCGATCTGAATTTCTGATGCGAACTCACCCATGCCCTTGGCTCCTCACGCCCACGAACAACAGCCGCACTTCGCAAGACACAGTCGATCGCTGTCCTTTCGCGAGTTCAATTCTCTGTCTCACTTCAGGTCTACCCCGCCCCGTGCGACCGCATCGGCTCGATCTGGTTGGCACGACCCGCCTCAAGATAGGCTATCACCGCGTCGTCAGCGTCGCCGCGATAGAGCGCGGCCGCCGCCAGTCCTCCTCCAGTTCCTCGGCCCGGCCACAGAGACGCTGGGGCATGTTCGGCAACCAGAACGGCCGTCGTTCCCTCCTGCTTTTCCGTTTCGACTGGCGAAGACACCCTCCGATGTTCCACGTGGAACGTCACGGAATCCCGATCCCTTCGTGGAGTCCGATGCCCACGATGCATCTTCGTATCCCGGAGGAAGCCGGACGCCTTGTCTGCTGGTTACGCTCTCTTCTTCCGCCGCAGCGCTGCCCTGATGCATCCTCCGCGTGGCGCTGGACACCGCAGGCCGAACACTAAGCGCGGACGAGCAAAAAGAGCCGCTTCCATGCACCACAAACGTGGCTCCTGAAAACGCCTTCCGCCCATAGAATCTCACCGGAGAGCACCGACTCAACTGCGGCGTCGTTCGTTATGGCGCCGGTGCCATCCCGTTGCGGCAGTCGGTGCGACTCAAGTTTGACACTAGAAGATTGGGCACACTCCAAGGCCCAGTGGTGTTGGCGCGCTCAGGACTCGTATCTTCGAGGACCTGCGCCTCTGCCTGAAAGGTCTTTTGTACCAGCGCGAACACGGCGAGGGGCCATCGGCTCTAAGTTCAACGTCGAGGTGCAACCTCAACCGTCTGACTCGCTGCGGGCGCGACCGTCGCCTTGAATGTGCGGCGCAGGTAGACCTGCTGGGCGATCGAAAGGACGTTGTTCACCAGGATGTAGAGAGTCAACCCAGACGGGAGATTGAACATCGCCAGAGTGAAGAACGCGCTCATCGCATACGTAACCGTCTTCTGGCTCGGGTTGGACGTCGGTGTCGGCGTGAGAACCTGCGTGATGATCATCGTGACGCCCATCACCGCCGGGACGATGAAATATGGATCCTTCGCCGTCAGATCGTCGAGCCAGCCCGCAATAAACGCCGAGTTGTAGAGCTCCGCAGACACCCGGAGCGTGTTGTAGAGCGCGATCCAGATGGGGAACTGCACCAGCATTGGCAGGCACGAGGCCATCGGATTGACCCCGTGCTCCTGGAACAGCTTCATCTGCTCCTGGTTCTGCCGAGCGGTATCCCCCGCGTACTTCTTCTTCAGTTCATCAAGTTGGGGCTGAATCCGCTGCATCTCCTGCATCGACTTCATCTGCTTGTGCGTCAGGGGGAAGGTCAGGAGCTTGATCGACAGCGTCAGCAAAATTATGGCAAGCCCCCAGTTGTGCGGTGGAATCGCGTCATGGAAGAAGCGCATCCCGACCAGCAGACCCTTGACGATGACTCCCCAGAAGCCAAAATCGATCGACTCTCGCAGGTGAGGAGAGACCTGATCGAGGATCTCTCCAAGTTTCGGACCGGCGAACGTAGCCACAGAGAGCTTCTGGGTCGCGCCCGCTGCGAGGGTCAGAGGAAAATCGAGCGCCGCACTGAGCGCTCCCTTCGCATCCGAGTTGACCCGGCATGCCGTTGCGCCGTCACCGACCGGGACCGCGGCCATCAGGAAGAACTGCTCGTTGATTCCGACGAAATCCGCATGCGTGGGGCTGCTCCAACTGCGGGGCTTGGCCACCTGCAGCTGTTCGGATTCCTTTCCTGCCTTGCACATCGCCTGGGCCGGCTGGACGCGAGACGAGAAATAGGTGGCCATGAAGCCGCCGCTGCCCGCCGAGGGATCGCTCCAACCAGTGGTCAGCAGAGAGACCCGTCCGCTGAACGGCTGTTCGCTGCGCACTTCGAGCGCCACATCCAACTTGAAGGCTTGCGAATCAAGGCTGATCGTCTTGAGGACCTCGATTCCGTTTGCCCGACCTCGAAACGTTGCTGACCGATCATCCGCGGAGACAACCTCGTAGCCCGTATCAATGGGAAGGAGCGGGGCGACCGCGTTCGCCTGGTCGACGCCTGCCGAATTCCCAGATACCTCAAGAGAGAGCGGCAACGTCGAGTTGCCCTCAGCCACCAACTCAACAGGCTTTCGCTCCGCACCGTGAACCGATGCGTGGAGATACTTGGGCCCGAGCAGCTGCACCGAGTGAACAGCCGCTCCATCACTCGTCAATTCAACCCGCATAGAGCTGGATTGGAGAGTGACCGTCCGGGTCGGTGGACGTGGAAGAGCAGGGGAGGGCGCAGTGGTTGGTGTTCCACGTGAAACATCGTTCGGGACTGCGGCCGCCTTGGGGAGCTCGGCCGTGGTCGGGCCCTGAGCTGGAAGGGCAGCTGTCTGACCCGCAACAACTGGCGCGGGGGGATTGAGGCGCGGTTCAACGAAGATGCTCCAGCCATATGCAACAGCGAGGCAGAGGAAAATCGTGATGAAAAGCCGTCGATTGGTGTCGTTCATGGCAATCCAGAGATGCGCCGTTCGAGGCCGCAGGAGATGCAGAGGTGGTTCATGGGCGTGGAACCGGGTCGATCCCACCGCGCGCCCAAGGGTGGCAACGTAAGAGGCGTCTGGCTGAGAGCAAGGACCCCCGGAAAGGTCCGTATTCGGCCAGGGCTTCTGCGGCATAGGCGGAACAGCTGGGCCAGTAGCGGCAGGAGGGGGCAAGAAGCGGAGAGATCAGCTTTTGATAAGCAAAAACAAAGAGTCTGAGCGGAAGCGCCAACAGCCAATAGAGGGGATTGGGCCGCAACGCATTTGCCCTATCTCTCATGGCGTAGGCCCGATGGTTGCCGCGATGCGCTTGGAGGCACGCTTTAGCCAGTTCCGGAAGTCGATGACGCTCGCCCTGGTCGAAGAGGCGCGTGCGACCAGCACCAGGTCGATAGCCGGAAGGGTCGACAGCTCATGTCGAACGGCCTCCTTGAGGCGCCGCTTGACCTGGTTTCGAACCACCGATTCACCCACCTTCGATGAAACGACAAGACCCACGCGCGCAACCGCCAGATTCCCTGGCGATGCCCGTGTGGGTAGTGCTGGCCGCACGATGTAGCTTGCAGCCAGCGGTCCGTCGACGAAGCCCTTGCCCTGCTCTTTGACCTGCAGGAACTGCGCGCGCTGGAGAAGCCGCGCACTCTTTGGGAAGGCGAGGGCGCCCGCGCTCAATGCTACTTCGTAGGCGCGCGAACGGTGAGCCGCTTGCGGCCCTTCGTCCGGCGGCGCTTCAATACAGCGCGACCCTGCTTCGTTGCCATCCGCTTGCGAAACCCGTGCTCCTTGTTTCGCCGCACTTTGCTCGGCTGATACGTACGCTTCACGGCACAACTCCAATCGATGCGAAAAGACTGCTTTGGAAAAAACGCGGCACTGAAAGCACGCGATCGAAGGCGATGTCAAGAGAACAGCGCGATCCTCCGATCATTTTTGCCAAGCCCGGTTGACGTCCGGAGCCTTGTCCCGCTTGATCCCGCGTCGATCCAACGCCTTGCCCGATCGCTCGGGATCTCACTTGATCGTCACCTATGGTGTTGCTAGGGTCAGTCGCCTCCCGATGACGCCGCAAGGATGGCACTCCCGCAGCAAGTCGAGCTCTCCACCGCGTCCGAAACGACGCGCATGTACTTGTATTCTCTGTTTTTATTGAAAGGTTGTTCCGATGTCTGGTTCTTTGTCCACAGGTGTGCGCAACTCTGTGGATGGCCCGGCTGATGCTCGGGCGACGCACGCGGAAGGTCTGTCAGTGACGACGGAAGACGCAGCGATCGATCTTTGGGTGAAGGCGTCAGAGCGGCTCCGTGCGAGGCTCGCCCGGCATACCTTCCAGACCTACTTCGAGCCGATCCGACCTTTAAGCCTCGAGGGGAATGAGCTGGTGCTTGCCCACTCGAGCAAGTTCATGATCGACTGGGTTCGCGACAACCTGCTCGACGTCCTTCTCCAGGATCTCGAAGCGCAGCTCGGGCGCTCGATCGAAGTCCGCTTCGTCGCGCGTGAGCGGCCCGATGGGGAGAGCGACGCGTCACCATCTCCCTTCACAGCGACCGTCACGCCCGGCCGTATCGATTCAACTCCGCCTCCCGTGCGGCCTCTGACGATCAACCCGAAGTACACGTTCGATTCGTTCGTCGTCGGACCATCGAACCAGTTCGCTGTTGCCGCCTGCACTTCGGTCGCAAACGCGCCGGGCAAGCACTACAACCCGCTCTTCCTCTACGGCGGCGTCGGTCTCGGCAAGACGCACCTGGTGCATGCGGTGGGAAACCACGCGCTCAAGCAGAATCCCAATTGCCAGGTCGTCTATCTCTCGAGCGAGGCGTTTACCAACGACCTGATTCACGCGCTCGAGATGCATCGGATGCCGGAGTTTCGCGCGCGCTATCGAGAGAAGTGCGACGTGCTGCTCCTCGACGACATCCAGTTTCTCGGCAACAAGAAGCAGATGATGGAGGAGTTCTTCCACACCTTCAACGCGCTCCACGAAGGTGGGAAGCAGATCTTCGTCACCAGCGACAAGCTGCCCAACGAGATCGAGGGATTTGAAGAGCGGCTGCGCTCGCGATTTCAGTGGGGACTCATCGCCGACATCCAGCAACCGGAGATGGAGACGCGCGTTGCAATCTTGAAGAAGAAGGCCGCGAACGACGGCATCCATCTCAATGACGAAGTGGCGCTCTTTCTCGGCACGCACATCCGCAGCAACGTGCGCGAACTTGAAGGAAGCCTGATTCGACTCTCTGCATTTGCCTCGCTGACCAACACGGCGATCACGGTCGAACTCGCTAGGGACGTGCTCAAGAACGTGCTCGTCGTTCGCGGAGACAAGCCGGACGTCGACGCGATCATCAAGATTGTCGGAGATGGAATGCAGGTGAAGCCGGCCGATATCCGTGGCGACCGCCGCCAGCAAGGGATTGCGCGCGCACGCCAGGTGGCGATGTACCTGACGCGCAAGATCACGGCGCTCAGCTACCCGGCCATCGGAGAGAAGTTTGGTGGGAAGGATCACAGCACGGTGATCAACGCTGAGCATCGCATCGAAGAGCTGATGGGTGAGGACGCTGACTTCCGTGCGCTGGTCGAGTCGCTGTCGCGCAGGCTCGGTGGTGCGTAGCTGCATGTGGATAACTGCTGTGAACCGCAAGCTCGAACCGTGTTGACCGCGTGAGCGAACGGTTGCTACACAGGCCGCGCACAAGCATCACCAGGCGCAAGCCACAGATGGTTTCGTTGAGATCCCGAGGCGGTTACGTTGTCCGCCCACAAGTTCACAAGCTCTACTGTTACGACGAGCATATCTGTAGAAGATTTTTGAAAGGAAAAGAGCACCATGGAACTTCAGATCGACCGCGATGAGTTCCAGCAGGCCCTCTACCGAGCGCAGGGAATCGTCGAGAAGAAGAGCACGATGCCGATTCTCGCGTCGGTGCTGCTTGAGGCAGCGACGGGCGAGAAGGGCGGCACTCTCCGCGTATCGGCGTTCGATCTCGAGATCGGCGTGTCCGGTGTGCATCCCGCCGAGGTGAAGAAGGCCGGGTCCGTGGCGCTCAAGCACAAGGAGCTCTACGACATCGTGCGCTCGCTGCCGGACAAGACCGTCTCGCTCAAGAGGGAGGCGAACAATCGCGTCCAGATCAGCTCGGGCACCGCGACGTTCAATCTCGTCGGGCAGCCGGCGGAGGAGTATCCGCAGTTTCCGCGCGCCGACAAAGTCGCGCTGGTGGCGATCGAGCCGACGCAGCTGCTCGAGATGATCGAGAAGACGCAGTTCGCGATCTCGGCGGATGAGACGCGGCACAACTTGAATGGCGTCTATCTCGAGGGCGGTGCGGGCAAGCTCAAGATGGTCGCGACCGACGGGCATCGCCTCGCGCTTTGTGATCGCGAGACGCCCGGAGATTTCGCTCTCAAGAAGGGCGTGATCGTTCCGAAGAAGGGTCTCTTCGAGCTGCGACGCCTCCTCGACGAAGCGTCGACGGCGCCGTGTGAACTTGGCTTCAACGAGACGTCGGGAGTGTTCCGCCGCGGCGAGCTGACGATGGTGATGAGGCTCATCGACGGCTCGTTCCCCGACTACGCGCAGGTGATCCCGAAGGAGGCCGAGCGGATCGTTACGGTGGAGCGCTCGCGTTTCCTCGAGGTGCTCAAGCTGATCACGGTGATCTCGAGCGATCGCGCGACCAATCCGGTGAGGCTCGAGCTGTCCGAGGGCACGCTCAAGGTGACGAGCCAGAATCCCGATCTCGGCGACGCGAAGGAAGAGATCGCCGTCGAATACTCAGGGACGCCGCTCTCGATCGGCTTCAACGCGCGCTATCTGATGGACGTGCTCAATGTCATCGATACGCCCCAGGTCAAGCTCGAGTTGTGCGATGAGCTCTCTCCCGGTGTGCTCAAGCCGAGCGGCCCAGATGCGCGCTACACCGCTGTGATCATGCCGATGAGAATCTGATGCGGTCGAAGGCGCTGAAAATTTTCGCTGCGCTCGCGTTGCTCGCGCCTCCAGTGGCGAGCGCGAAGGGAAAGTCGGCGCCTGTTTCTGACGCGCGGACGCAGGGCCTGGGTAGATCGTGCGCGACGAAGAAGGATTGCGCGGGACGCGGCCACGTCTGCCTCAAGGAGAGCGACGCCAACGGCAAGGAGCTTACGCAGGGGATCTGCGCGCTGCCGTGCGCCGCGATTGACGCTGGAATGACTGCGCCGCAGATGGATCCGACGCCGAGCAACGTTGAGGTCGCGAAGAAGCCGCCGCCTCCACGATGCCCGAAGCACTACCAGTGCCGCTCAGCAGGGACGGGCGTGCCGATCGATCTCTGCGTCAAGGAGTAGGCCGTTCTTCTCCGCGCGCTGGCAACGACAGGTTTTCGCAATCTCGAATCGGCGGAGATCGCGCTCTCTCCATCGGCAACCGTGCTCGAGGGGCCGAACGGGCAGGGCAAGACCAACTTTCTCGAGGCCTGCTATCTCGCCTGCACGCTGCGACCCCTGCGTGCGCAGCGGCTCGCGGAGTTGGTGAATTTCGGCGCGGACGCTGCGCGAGTGACGGCGCAGTTCGAAATGCGCGGAGGCGATCGGGCCGTCGAGATCGAGATCGCGCAAGGAAGGCGCGTTGCGCGGCTCGATGGAAAACCGCTGCGCGATCCGGACGAGCTGTTTCGCGAGCTGGCCGTGGTGGCGTTCACGCCCGACGATCTCTCTCTTGTGCGCGCTGGGCCCGACCTGCGCAGGCGGCTGCTCGATCGCGCCGTGCAGAATCGACATCCCGCGCAGCTCTCCGATGCGCGCGACTATCTGCGTGCGCTCAAGAGCCGCAACGAGCTGCTGCGACAGGGGGCGCCTGATGCGCTTCGCGAAGCATTCGATGGGCCGCTGGCGCAGGTGGGCGCGCGGATCCGTCTGCGGCGCGAGGAGATCCTGCGCGAGCTTTCCCCCTTTGCCGAGCGCGCGTTTTCGCAGGTGGCGCGCGGCGAGGCGACTCTCGCTCTCTCGTACCAGGTCGCGGGTGGCGATCTGCAGCCAATCGTCGGCGAGAGTGAATCGGCGCTCTCCGCGCGGCTCGCGCAAGGGCTCTCCGCGCGGCTTTCCCGCGATCGCCTGCGTGGTTTCACATCGGTGGGGCCGCACGCCGACGATCTCTCGATCTCGCTGGGAGAGAAGCCAGCGCGCGCGTTTGCAAGCCAGGGACAGGCGCGCGCGATCGTGCTCGCATTCAAGATCGGCGAGATCGAGAATCTCCGCGCCCAGCAAGGGCGCGCGCCACTTCTTCTGCTCGACGATGTCTCGAGCGAACTCGACCCGGAGCGCAACGCGTTCCTCATGCGCTCGCTCGCGGCGCTCGCCGGCCAGGTGCTGCTGACCACCACGGACGCAGATCATCTCGTGGGAGCGCTCAGAGACGCGCGCGGCGAGGCGGGAGACGTTCGCCTCTACCAGGTGCGCGCGGGGAGGATCCAGGCGGGATGATTTGAGTGCAAACGATTATCGAAAATTGATAAATCGATTATCGAAAACGGGAATTGAGCGGGCACGCTTTTCGGCGCGACGCAAGCGGCGACCAGAACCACCAATTTCCGAGTGAAAAATTGCCCGCGACCAGCGCGCCGGATCGCGCGCGAACTGGCCTTGGTATTGCTTGACCCGACAGGCCTCGCGTGTTACCAAAACCGGCTGCAAAAAATTTTGCAAAACCGTATCGAGGTGACCGTTGGAGAACAGCTATTCCGCCGACAGCATCAAGGTTCTCGAAGGCCTCGAAGCGGTCCGCAAGCGGCCGCACATGTACATCCGCGGTGTCGGGACGGAAGGGCTTCATCACCTCGTCTATGAGGTGATCGACAACTCGGTCGATGAGGCGCTCGCGGGTCACGCGAAGATCGTCGAGATGGTCATCCACACCGACGGCTCGCTCTCGGTGCGCGACGACGGACGCGGAATTCCCGTCGGTCCGCACCCGACCGAGAACATGGACACCATTGATGTCGTGATGACGAAGCTGCACGCCGGCGGCAAGTTCGACGGCAGCTCGTACAAGGTCTCCGGCGGTCTGCACGGCGTCGGCGTCTCGTGCGTGAACGCGCTCTCCGAGTGGCTCGAAGTCGAGGTCTGGCGCGAAGGCAAGAAGTACAAGCGGCGCTACGAGAAGGGCATCCCGGTCGGCGTGATCAGCGTCGACGAGGACAGCGGCGTTCGCGGCACGCGGATCACATTCAAGGCCGACGCGACGGTGCTCGAGGCGACGGAGTTCAATTTCGACGTGCTCTCCAATCGTCTGCGCGAGCTGTCGTTCCTCAATCCCGGTCTGCGCATCACGATGCTCGATGAACGCACCGAGAAGACGCACGACTTCCACTACGAGGGCGGGATCGTCGCGTACGTCGAGCTGCTCAACAAGAACAAGACGCTCATCTTCGATCCGCCGATCTCGGTCGTCGGCGAGCAGAACGGATCGGAAGTTCGCGTCGCGCTGCAGTGGAACGACGGGTTCGACGAGAAGCTCTTCTCGTTCGCCAACAACATCAACACCGTCGACGGCGGCCCGCACATGATCGGCTTCAAGAGCGCGCTGACGCGCACGATCGTGAAGTATGGCGAAGAGGCCGGCTCGTGGAAGGAGATCAAGGAATCTCCCTCGGGCGAGGACGTTCGCGAAGGCTTGACGGCGGTGATCTCGGTGAAGATCCCCGGCGCGCAGTTCGAGGGAAACCTCAAGGGCAAGCTCGTCAACACCGAGGCAAAGGGCATCGTCGAAGAGCTTGTCGCCAAGCGCCTCGTCGCGTTCTGGGAAGAGAATCCCGGGATCGCGAAGAAGGTGATGGCGAAGGTCTCCGACGCGGCGCGCGCGCGCATCGCGGCCCGCAAGGCGCGCGAGACCGTGCGGCGCAAGGGCGTGCTCGATGGTGCGTCGCTGCCGGGCAAACTCGCGGACTGCCAGGAGCGCGACCCGAGCAAGTGCGAGCTCTACATCGTCGAGGGTGATTCCGCAGGCGGCTCGGCCAAGCAGGGCCGCGATCGGCGCACGCAGGCGATCCTTCCTCTGCGTGGAAAGATCCTCAACGTCGAGAAGGCGCGCGTCGACAAGATGCTCTCGTCGGAACTGATCTCGACGCTCATTACGGCCATCGGCTGCGGCATCCGCGCGCCGGGCATGGACGAGTTCGACATCACGAAACTGCGCTACCACAAGATCATTCTGATGACGGACGCCGACGTCGACGGCAGCCACATCCGCACTCTGCTGCTGACGTTCTTCTATCGGCAGATGCACGACGTGGTGACGCGCCAGCTCGCCGACGGGATGATCAAGCACCATCTCTACATCGCGCAGCCGCCGCTCTATCGGGTCGCCAAGGGCAAGAGCGAGCTCTACCTGAAAGACGACGCGGCGCTCGATGCGCACCTGCTTGAGCTGGGCACGAAGGACGCGGTCGTGCGCGGCGCAGGTGGCACCGAGATTCGCGGCGGCGCGTTCAAGGCGATCCTCGAGCAGGTGCTCAAGTATCGCCGGCTGCTCGCGAAGATCGACAAGCGGCGCGATGGTCGCGTGGTTGCTGCTGCGCTCGAGGATGCGCGCCTCGACGCAAATCTTCTCCGCGATGCAAGCCTGGCCGAGACGCTCGCGCTCGTCGTGAAAGCGCTCGAGGCGGCGATCAAGAAGAGCCAGCCCGACGAGAGCTGCACGGTCGCGCTGGCGGCGGATGAGCTCGCGGCGGCGCAGAAGATCATCGTCAAGCTCGGGCACAACGGTGCGGTGCGCTCGACGACGATCGACGCGGCGTTTCTCGATGGCGCGGACTATGCGGAGCTCAAGAAGCTGCTCGGATCGTTCGCGGCGCTCGGCGCGGCACCGTTCGAGCTCGGCGAAGAGGGCGGCGAATCGATTCCGGTCGATGCGCGCACGCCGGTGGAGCTCTTCGAGCTGGTCAAGCGGCAGGCGAGCAAGGGCCTTTCGATCCAGCGCTACAAGGGTCTGGGCGAGATGAACCCCGAGCAGCTCTGGGCGACGACGATGGATCCGTCCAAGCGCACGCTGCTCGAGGTGCACGCGGACGACATCGCCGAGGCGGAGCTGATGTTCACGACGCTGATGGGCGATGCGGTCGAGCCGCGGCGCGAGTTCATTGAGAAGAACGCGCTTGATGTTGCCAATCTGGACATCTAGCAGGGTGTTGAAGATCGCTCGGACGCGGAGTTCTGCCCTCGTCTCGCCGCCGACCTCGAAGAGGCCGGCGGTCGTCCGCCCAGGCCAGAGCTCAGGCGGTCTGCGGCGTCAGTTTCGCGATGCGGAGCAAGTTGTA
>CAIWCD010000003.1 GCA_903911145.1 uncultured delta proteobacterium
AGCCGGGTCGCCCGTCTCATCCGCCAGCGCTCTCGAGCCTCGGCGCGCTGGCTACGCGAGGCTACTTTTCCGCCGCCGCGCCGCGTGTCACCCCGCGCTCAGGATGATCGCTCCGCCGCGGTTTGCGATGATCGCTTCCACACAGATGCTGGGACCGACGCAGGGATGGACGCCGGGACCGACGCGGGCACAGATGCTGGGACCGACGCAGGGATGGACGCCGGGATCGACGCAGGCACAGATGCTGGGACCGACGCAGGGATGGACGCCGGGACCGACGCAGGCACCGATGCCGGGACCGACGCGGGCACGGACGCGGGTCCTTCGTCTCTCTATTTCAAGGCTTCGAATCTGCAGCCGCAGTACTTCGGATATTCAATTGCCATTTCGGGAGATGGCAGCACTCTCGCGGTCGGCGCGGTCCACGAGGCCGGCTCTGCAACCGGTATCAATGGAAGCCAGGCTGCCGGGAGCGAAACAGACGGCAATGCCGGCGGTGTATATCTGTTTCGAAACACCAACGGCGCTTGGGCACAACAGGCTTATGTGAAGCCATCCAATACGGACAGCATGCAATACTTCGGACAGGCCGTGGCGCTTTCGTATGATGGCAACACGCTGGCCGTCGGGGCCATATATGAGTCGAATGGTGCGTCCGGAATCAACGCTCCGCAGAGCGGATCCATCCAGTATTCCGGTGCGGCATACCTGTTCCGTTATTCCGGAACAGCATGGTCGCAAGAGGCCTATTTCAAGGCCTCGAATCCAGATATCAACGCCTATTTCGGCGATTCACTCGCCTTGTCTGCCGATGGCAACACGCTGGCGGTCGGCTCGGTCTACGAGTCTGGGATTTCGACCGGTATCAACGGAAATGAGACGACAGCCACCTCGAGCCCCATCTATTACAACTCGGGAGCGGTGTATCTGTTTCGATATGCAAACAACAGCTGGTCGCAGCAGGCCTATATCAAGGCATCAAATGCGACGGACAACCAGTTCTTCGGGTGGTCTGTCGCGCTCTCCTCCGATGGCGACACGCTCGCTGTCGGGGCGGAGAGAGAGGCGAGCTCCGCAACGGGAGTGAACGGAGACCAGTCTGACACGTCCCAGCAGAAGGCCGGTGCGGTCTATGTCTTCCGTTTCGCTTCCTCTGCCTGGACTCAAGAGGCCTATATCAAGGCATCGAATACCCTGGGTTCGCAATTCTTCGGATACGCGGTCTCTCTCGCTTCCGATGGCAATACCCTTGCGGTTGGTGGCTATGGCGAGTCGAGCAATGCCATTGGAATCAATGGCGGCGAGTTCGATACTTCCGTCTCCCTGGCGGGCGCGGCGTACCTGTTCCGTTGCGCGAACGGCCACTGGTCGCAAGAGGCCTATATCAAGCCGGCCAATACGAACACAGAACAGTACTTCGGCATTTCGGCCAAGCTCTCCGCGGATGGGAACATCCTCGCGGTTGGCGCTTATCGGGAGTCGGGGAACGCGACAGGGATCAACGGCGGAGACCCCGCCAATACCAGCGCGACATATGCCGGTGCCGCATATGTCTTCCGATACGATGGTTCGTGGGTGCAGGATGATTATGTCAAGGCGACGAATACAAAAGCAGGTCAGTATTTCGGCTATTCGCTGGGGCTGACCTCCGACGGCAGTACCCTTGCGGCAGGAGCATTCCAGGAAGCGAGCAACGCGACAGGTATCGGGGGGGATCAGACGAACACAGCCGAGCCCGGCGCAGGAGCTGTCTATCTCTTTCCGACGGGAGAGTGACGCCCCCCCAGTCGTGACTTGAGGCACACTGCGCGATGGAGGACCGAGTCGGGCGCAGCGGGCGAGAACGGCTTCAGGATGACTTCACCCGTCTTGTCAGCAGTTCGCGGAGCTGATCCGGTGCTGGCACCGCGCTCTTGGGAAGGAGCACGAGGGTGAAGCCGGAGCAGATGACGAATAAGTCCTTCAGCTCAAACCAGCGCTTGAAGTTCGACCACTCCAGTTGTGCTTGTCCGCGTGGTCCAGACGCGGTCAAGCCGGTTTCTGAGAGGTGATAGCTGATTCCCCTCTCGCAAAGCTCACGGATCACAGGGCCGTTGATCCCGGCGAAAGCAATTCCGAACGGGAGCAAGAGAACCGGGATGGCGCACGCCAGCCAGAGCTGAAACGGCAGATCCGAGAGCCTGAGCGCCGGAGCGTGAAGAGGAAGGGAAGCGCGATGCCGGCAGCGATTGCCAGTTGTGCCCACGTCGAGGCGAAATACAGCGTCAACCGTGCACGAATGATTTGGCTCTTGGTCGGTCGCGCTTCGATGTCCATCGATTCCTCGTTGGTTCCGGATAGCACAGTGGTCCTGCATCGGGAACGTAATCGGTGGGCTGTTCGGTGCTTCCGCGAGCGTCACTCCCCTCGGGAAAAGGCGCGCCTGACAGGAGTCGAACCTGTGGCCCGCGGCTTCGAAGGCCGCTGCTCTATTGGCTGGGCTCGGGAATATCTCAGAACAGGAAGGCCGCGTTGGACGCGGGCTCTCGAATCTCAGAATATTTGGCGCCAGGCTCGCCGCCTAAGTCCCAAATATTTCGGGAACGTAAAACGTAAGAGGAACGTAATCGAGGGGGTTGGAACGGGTCGCGCCCCCCCCCAGAGAGGCTGGCCCGCTGCCTCCCTTGACGACAACGTAGCCTACGGGATACATTGTTCTTGTGTTGGAAATTCGCAAAACTCAGGTCTTTGCCAGTTGGCTCGATGGGCTCCGAGACCTTCACGGACGCGCGCGAGTCCAGGCTCGGATCGAACGCCTCGCAGCAGGGAACGCCGGGGACGTGAAGCCGGTAGGCGAAGGCGTTTCCGAGATGCGGATCAAGACCGGGCCTGGCTATCGCGTCTACTTCATCAAGCGCGGGCGCGAGGTGATCGTTCTGTTAGCCGGCGGCGACAAGAGCACGCAGCCCGCCGATATCGAGACCGCCAAGCAGCTCGCACGGAACCTATAGGAGCACTTATGAGGAAGACGAAGACCACCACGACTAAGTACGACGTCGCCGAGCACCTTCGCACACCGGAAGAGATGGCGGCTTATCTGGAGGCGTGTCTCGAGGAAGCGGACGGCGACGCGGCCTTCATCGCGAAGGCGCTGGGGGACATCGCGCGTGCGAAAGGCATGAGCCAAGTGGCGCGCGATTCAGGCCTGTCGCGGGAGAGCCTATACAAGGCGCTGTCGGGCGAACGCAGTCCCGACTTCGCCACCATCCTTAAAGTCGTGGGCGCCCTGGGCTTGAAGCTTCACGCTGCGCACGGTTGATCTGATGGCTCATCACAAGCGGCGGCGGCCGAAGCACCAGCGAGCAGGTTGTCTACTCTGTAAGCCGTGGAAGGACGAGCGCGCGAAGAGCACGGGCTCGAGCGGTCACGTCTCGTTCAGCGTGTCCAATGCATCGACGTGCATTACGGACATATCGAACGCGAGCTGCGAACAGACTGTCTCCACCATGCCGAGCAGCTGCGGGGGTGTACTTGTCGGCAAGTTGGCGAACGGCAGCGCCTGCCAGTTTGGTGTCGAGTGCGAGAGCACGCTCTGCCTGAACGAAACCAATGCGGGGACCAGCCTCGCGACGCCCGGAACCTGCGCAGCACAGGCATCCGCGGGGCAGGCCTGCACCCCACCTTTGTCAATGGATACCTGGGTCCAATACCGAACGCTGGGAGGCTCAATCTGCGCGGCGGGATCGTATCCGAGCACAGACATCACGGGGACCGGCTCGGGCGCGCCGTGCACTTGTGTCGCGTTGACCTCGACCGGCACGGCATGCCCGGCCAGCACTCCCCTCGACGCGCAGACCTGCAGCTCGTTCTTCAATCCGCGGCAATAGTTCTGGAGTAGGGATCTCCAGGCGCGTCTTCCAGCCCGAGGAGGACGGAGCCATTCGTGCGCACGCTGCCTCGCTTGACAAAAGTGCCAGGGGGGGGGTAGCCGCCCGCGCCATGCACAAACCCTCCCGACTTGTCTTCGCTGGGCTGCTCTCGTGCCTCGCGGTCGGCTCCGCCGCGAACAGCGCTCCCGTCGTGTCGTCGGGCACCGATGATTTCGCCGCTCTTGATGAACCCGAACCGAACGGCGTGAACACGCATTGCCAGACACTGCATGACGTTCCCGTTGGCCGCCTCCGCCTCTTTTACGTGCGCGGGTTCGATGGCTTCTTCAAGATCTGGCTCCCTGAAGCAGCAGATTGGACGATCCAGTGCGACCAAGGAGAGCTCTTCCACGCGCTCTCGAAGTCGCTTCGCCTCGAGGCGAACCTGCGCATGTATAAGCCGAAGCCAGGCGAGGACACATCACCAGCGAAATATCTGGCGATGGTCGGCGCGCGGTTCAAGAACGGGATCGAGGCAAGTGGCGCGCGCGTGACCCATAGCGATGTCGCCGCGCTGACCCAGGGAGAGGATAACGGCCCACTCGGCCTCGACATGACGATCGACGCGCCAGCGGGCCATTCGGCGCCGCTCTTCCCGCAAGATTCGTTCTACGCGACGCACGCCGGACCGGATGGAGTGCAGTTCGACCTGCATCTCCGCGCCTATTTCCGCACTCCCGCGGAGCAGGCGCAGTTGCGCTTCAAGGCTCACATTGCGCTCACCTCGTTCATCGTCTCGGGAATCGATCCTTCGGCCGTCGCGAAAATGAATTCTGCCGCCGCGGAGATCGCAACTCCAAGTCGACCCCCGGCAGGATTCGCCGGCGTCTCGGCGACGAATTTCTCCGAGAAGACACTCTCTGCGATGAAGGCCGTGCTCGATTGCACGCGAGACGCAATGATGGCGCGCTATTGCGCAGCGCTCGATCGTTTCAGCGCCGCCAAGCCGCTCTCTCCCACGACGAGCGGCGCCTGGGCCGGCAGCACACTCGAGCTCGAAGCGGGGCGGAAGACCAAGATTTCCGACGTCGGCGAAGGCATTCACGCTCTCTACCTGAAGCAAAGCAAAGGCTCGTTCAAGTCCATGAGAGCCTCGAACGCCTCCGAGTCGGTGGACATGCACAAGGCTCTCAACGAGCTGCACGCGGGGTACGCGCCAAGCCCGTCGGGCGGGCTGATGAAGCGCATCGTGGAGCTCACGCCGTCGGAGATGAAAGCGCTTGAGCAGAAGACGGAAACCCTATCGTTCATCATCGAGGAGGATTCCGACAGTGTGACGCGCGCGTTCGTCCGCGAGAACGAGAAGGAGATCCTCGTCGTGGAGATCTGGGGGGACGGCTACGAGATGGAGGTAGGCATCTTCCCGAAGCCGTAACGCGGCAGTGCGCAAGAGCGTGCGAACGCCGCCAGCGTGCACCCTCCCCGAGGTAGACGGGAACGCAACGGGAACGTAATCGTCGGTCCCGGAAGTCTTGAGAAAGGCGCGCCTGACAGGAGTCGAACCTGTGGCCCACGGCTTCGAAGGCCGCTGCTCTATTGGCTGGGCTCGGGAATATCTCAGAACACGAAGGCCGCGTCCGACGCGGGCTCTCGCACCGCAGAGTATCTGGCGAGAAGTTGGCCGCCTGGGTCCCGGATATGTCGGGAACGTAAGAGGAACGTAATCGGTGGAGGTTAGAGATACTCCGGAGAATATCCAGACAGACCGGACGAAGGAGGTTCGGTCATTGCCGCCCGCGCCAGTACCCTGGTCGACGGCGAACGTGTGCGACAGCGAGAACACGAAACTCGTCGGCTAACTCGACGAAGTACAACGCGTAGGGGAAGCGCTCAACGGGGCAGCGACGGATACCAGTACTCGGCCTCACTCCCGGTGCCAGCGGGAACGAGCTGGGGCGGTCGGAGATCTGCTGGGCAGCGACACGAACCGCATGGACAAGGTCGACTCCCAGGCCAGCGTTCTCTTCGTACCAGTCCTCAGCCGCGGACAGCTCTTCTTGGGCGGCTCGCGCAAGACGAACAGGCTTCATCGGCCCCCGCCGCGACGCTTGGCCTCAAGCTCGTCGCACGCGGTGTTAAGGTCGACACCCGCCTCGGCATGAACGTCACTCGCCCGTCGCTCCAGCTCCTGAGCCCACGCTGTTTCGACAGCGCCCGTGGGCTCGTCATTCGCCGCATCGAGACTGTCAATCAACTCGTGGATGATCTGACCGCGCTCGGAAACGGGCAACTTGAGCGCTTCCTGGAGGATCGCGGCGGCAGGAGACATGATGGCAGAATAACCCAGCCGCGCCCCCTCCGTCGAGTGCGGGGCCTGGGGAACTGTTCCGAGAAACCCAGTCCCGATAGAATTCCTGAGACGGGGATGCCGATGCGAGCACTGAAACTGATCCGAACGAAGAGTGACTACGAGGAGGCTCTGGGTGAAGTGGAGCAGCTGTGGGGTGCGCGTCGCGGCACGCCGAAGGGAGATCGCCTCGACGTCTTGGCAACGTTGATCGACGTCTACGAGAACGAGCACCACCCGATCGATCCTCCCGACCCGATCGACGCCATCAAGTTTCGGATGGAGCAGCAGGGGTTGGTGCGCAAAGACCTCGAGGGGATTATCGGAACGAGGACGCGAGTCGCCGAAGTGTTGAACCGGCGGCGACCGCTATCGATTGGGATGATCCGGCGGCTGCACGCGAAGCTTGGTGTGCCGGCAGAGATCCTGATCCACGCGACGTAGAGGCACCGAGAGCACTGACGAAGAAGACGAAGGCCAGTTCGCTCATCGGCTGTTCTGGGCAGCGCTCAGCTATCCATAGTTCGTGGGCAAGGCCGACCGATACTCCTCAACGGCCCCACGCATGGCCCAACCCGCCGACCCGATCTCAAGCGCACGCCCGAGGAGTACGTCTGCCTCTCTGTGCTCCCCTTGATTGGCAAGTTGCTCCGCAAGATCGGCGAGGCTGCCCGCGTGCTGGTCCCGGTTGAAATTCGGGAGAGAGACCGAGACTCGCATTGAATCGATCGCTTCTGCGAATCTGCCAAGGTCGACGAGTGCGCGCGAACGCCAGTAGGGAGCGCGTTGGGAGTCCGGAGCTATCGTCACAAGTTCTTCTACCGCGACGAGCGCCGCCTCGTTCTCGCCGGACCGGCGCAGTGCCACAACCCTGTTTCCCGCCGCATTCTCGTCATCACTCTCGCCTTGTGTATTTGACGTACGCCGGATGAGCTCCTGCGCCGCCTCAAGAAAGTCCTCGTTGTGCTCGATTCGCGTCGATTCGCTCTTCGCGAGGAGCATCGATTCAATCTGTTTCCACTTCTTCGGCGCGGGAACGGTGACGCGCGAGAAGGCATCATCGACCGGTTTCACGAAGGCCTTCATCGCGATTAAGAACTGAGAAGCTGGTATCGCTGCCCAATCACCGTTCCCTGATTGCAGCGCGACAAAGTCGGCGTTCGGAAGCAGGCACTCCTCGCGAGGTAAATAGCAGGTGAAATGCGTATCTGCCTGCACACGCCTCAGCGCCGCGATATCGGCAATCGTCGGCGTGAGCAGCGTGGCAAGCGGCATATGCGGCAGCGGACGAAGCAGAGGGAGGAGCGCACTCGTGAAGAGCGGTCTGATGGGCAGCGCGGCGAGCCCTGGATCCTGCGCTGCGACGAGAGCCTCAGCGAAACGATGGCCGTCACCGCTGCGGAATGGGGACGTTTCGAGAAGCGCGCGATCTGCAAACACTCGAGCCAAGAACCCTTCACCAACCGCAGTGGCATGATGAGGTCCAGAGAATAGGAAGAGACTGTTGCGCGCGACCTCCGGCTCGACTTTGTCCCAGAACATCTCGTCGTTCTGAATGTCGTGCCAACCTCGAGGCCACGCACGAACCTGCTTGGGAGTGAAATACTGGCCAGGTCTTCCCGGCGGAAAGCCCGTTGGCGCGCTTGGCGCTGTCAACTCGTCCCAGGTCCCCGGCGGATCCTCCTCGACATCGACGGGAACTCGGTGCCTCGCGGCCCAGGCTGTCGCTAAGTCAACCGCGAGCGAAACGTCATCATTCGAAGCGAAAACAGGGATACGAATCCGCGTGCCGTCCTCAGTATCGTCGAAGAAGACGCCGCGGGACGGATTCCCGCGCCAGGCGAGCCAACTCCGCAATCCGCGCAGCCGAACTGGTTTGTACGAGACGGCACTGTCTCGCAAGAACTGTGGCTGCGCCGCAATGCCCGGGATGAGAAAGCTGTAGCTCACTTGTTGTCTCCAGACTTGGAGTCGATCGGGAACGTAACGGGAACGTAATCGGAGGGCTCGCGGGCGTTTCCGACCCGGTGCAAAGGCGCGCCTGACAGGAGTCGAACCTGTGGCCCGCGGCTTCTTGCGGTTGTCCCATTCCTCATCGGGTCTAACCGTTGCAAGGCGGTTAGCCTTTGCGACCTAATATCCTCGACCAGAAGCTCGGCGTCTTCTCCTCAGCGCCTGGCTCCATATTTTTGCGCGGAAGCATGACAGCCGACTCGGCGTTTATCTCGAATGCAGCGTCGGCGCCTTCGCCGGCAGCATCCCCCTCATTGTCACCGTCATCCGCATCCTCGGGCCAGCCGATCTTGATAAGGCAGAACGTGCCATCTTCCCCGCGCGCGCCAGCGATCGACGTGTTGCCATCACCGCCCATCCCCGCGACGTACCCCCGCCCGAGGATGTCTCCGCCTTCCTCCATCTTGCGGCGATACCGGCGATCGGCGCAGATCTCCTGATCGGCGACGTGGAGCGAGCCGCCCTCGACAGGAACCTCTCCGAGCGGCTCGAGTTTCGCCAGCAACTCGACAACTCGCCCAGCCGCGTCACGGGTCAGAACAAGGTGCTCGTACGCTTCATTATTGTTGCGAAAGAGCGCGAACCACTCGCCACTCGGGCACGGTGCGATCACGTTGAGAAAGAGGTTCTCCTCCAGCGCGGATTCAGACTCGCCGCTCGGGTACTCGCCAATCGCGAGCTTTCCGCTGAAGACTCGAAATGAGCCTTCAGTCTCCCAGCCGGGGGGCGCTGTTGAGAGCGGCTCAATTGGCCCGTCGTCGTCGCGATCCGGCGCTTGGTACCCAAACGCGGGCTGGCCCTTGTGCAGCTGGCCGCGCAGTGTGCCCTTCTTCTTCTTCAGCGAGAGAGCCAGCTCCGGCAGCAGTAGATCTTCGAGCTTGTTGAGTGCGAGGAGCTGCGTCTCCTCTGGCTTCGAGACGCGATAGAGCTGCTGCAGGATCGCTGCTTGCTCGTTAGGCGTGCCGGATCGCAGCGCCATCTGCAGATCAAGATACTGATCGCCCCAATCACGGACATCGGGCTCGCCACTCTTCTGCATCAGTAGCTTGTGCACGTCGTTCGCGGTGTCGCGGTCCATGGCCGGACGCAGCAGCGCATCGAGCTTCTCCACCTTGATCTCGACGACGTCAGGACGGTCATCTACCGTGGCGAGCTTCCATCGATCGCCTTCAGTGGACGTCACGGTACACAAGCCGAATCCACGGACAACGACTGCCTCGCCGACCTTCACTGAGTTCGCGATCGCCATGTAGAATCCTCCAAAACAAACGGGCGATAGGAACCCCGCCCGCTACGCTGCTCGAACGAGTCGAACAATCGCACGCATTCCTCGAGGAACGTAACGGGAACGTAATCGATGGGCGTGAGGACGTTTCCGACCCGGTACAAAGGCGCGCCTGACAGGAGTCGAACCTGTGGCCCGCGGCTTCGAAGGCGGCTGCTCTATTGGCTGGGCTCGGGAATATCTCAGAGCAGGAAGGCCGCGTCGGACGCGGGCTCTCGCACCGCAGAGTATCTGGCGAGAAGTTGGCCGCCTGGGTCCCGGATATGTCGGGAACGTAAGAGGAACGTAATCGAAGGGGTTGGACGGACTCCGGATAAACTCGGAGGCAGCCAAAGTGACTCGCTTCACGCAGGCTTCAGCACGAAGTCTCTACCGGTCACGATAGAAAGGAGCTTCTGTAGCTTGTCGACAGTAGGAACGGATGCGCCTTGCTCGTACCGGGCGTACGCATTCCTCGACGACTGCCCGAGCCGTTTCGATACCTCGGCCAACGACAGACCGTGCGCCTCTCGCTGCCGACGCAACATCAGCGCAGTGAGGGTAGCAGTATCGGAAGATCCAACCTCGATCGACTCCCCCGCGAGGCCGTAAACCATCGCTCGAAACCCCTTCTGATCGGTGAGGGACTCGATCGCGTCAACGATCATAGCAAGAGCCTCCTTGCGAGATCGGCCTTGCGTCATCAAGTCCAGCATCGGTACTTCGACGAGCCAGAACTTGCCGTCCTTCCAGACGCGTCCTTCGAACCTCATTTGGCACCTGCCTTCTTCAAGATTTTCCGAGCGAGAAGCTCGTTGATTTCCGCGTGACGAGGGATCGGCTCTTCCTCTTTCCCGTTGGTCCAGATGTCATGGTTCCCGCCGTGACGAAGGAAGTGCCATCCAGCTTGGGTGAGCTTTCGCTCGAGTTCTCGCCTCTTCACGGAAGCAGTGTACACGGATCGGTGTTCACCTACAACCAGGAACCACCGAACCGCCGTCGAGAGCAGGGCTCGGGACGGCGGGGCTGTCGGGACCGAGCGAGTTGCCCACGAGGGAAACACAACGTCGTCGGGTCGGCGGCGACGGCTGGTCAGTACTCAACCCGATACCGAGAACTAACACTCTAACTGGACGGGAACGGGGGCAGGTCAACAGGAGTCGAACCTGTGGCCCGCGGCTTCTTGCTGGCCGCTTGCTTCTAATCCCCCCTCACTTGAACGTCTTTGAACTGTTCGCTCGCAGCCAACGCAGCGCGAATCGCTTCGACCAGCGACCGGAACTCGCTGGATGCCCGACGAGGCGGCCTGGTGTCTGGCGAGAGCTTCCGCACGAGGAGCGGCGCAGCGAAGATGACGAGAACCGCCATGACAAGCATTCCAATCAGGAACGACCAGAACCAGCGCATTGCTAGCGCTGCACCGTGCATCCCGTGACCTCCGCGAACCCCGAAGATGCACGCACCGAGCATGGCAATGCAGACCGCCCCAGCGAATATGGAATTGACGATGAGTCCATGGGCGCGACTTGGCCTTGCCTCCTCGGTGACCTCGATATTCCAGAGCAGGGATCGGGGCAGGGTCTGACTCTGGAGTGTCGTGGCCAACCAGATGCTCTGCGTCGCGCCAGCGGCGGTGCGGGTTGCTTGCCAGCCAAACTCTTCGCCGTCATGCACGGGTTCAACCGTCCAACTGCTCCTGCCGTCGACAAGCAGCGCATCGATGAGTGTCAACTCCTCGAGTTGCGCCCATTCCATCACCGACGGCGGAGTCAGGCTGGTCGCGCGGAATGATCTCGAAGACATCGTGCTCTCGGGAACGTAACGGGAACGTAATCGGTGGGCTCGCGGGCGTTTCCGAGCTGATGAAAAGGCGCGCCTGACAGGAGTCGAACCTGTGGCCCGCGGCTTCGGCGTGGCGACATCTCGCCTGGCCACAACTCCGAGGAGCTGGCTCGTGGTTGACTGGACTTCGAGTATTCGTTTCTCGATCAACGCCCCAACTGGTCCCGGCACGCGGAGTTGACGGCTGCGACGCAGCTACTCCGGGTCCGACGTCTTCCGCGCAAGTTGAGCAAGCTGCTGTTCGTTCACGCGACCACTGTCGAGGTTGAACTCCAACTCGACTGCGAACCGAACCTGAGTGACGTCGGATCTTCTGCCTCCCTGAACGAATTCGATGAAGGCAGGTGGCCGCGACGGTGCACCGCCTGTGGATAGCTCGGCGAAGCAGGGCGAGACGTAGCCGTTCGTCGCGAGTTCGACGTAGCCAAAGCGTGCGTCGCGCGCGATGACGCCCTCGGTGATCCGTCGGAGATCGAGATACTGCACCTTCCAAGACGAGTCGTCACCCCAGTAGCAACCCCATACGAAGCCGAAATCGCCCACAGGCCACTCGTGTCGAGCGTCCCAGTATTCACTCCCGGGGATGATCGAGTCGTCGTGCAGATCCCACCAGTCCGGAACGTAGAAGCCGACTGGACAGAACCCGCTCCCGGGCGTCTCTTCTGTCTCCTCTGCGATCACTTCACCCGAGGCCAGGTCGAGGACTGCTGTCCTTGTATAGTCGCGTGAGATAAGCGCGAACTCCCGATTCCCTCGACGGAACGGCTCGAACGTCTGCAGCGTTGAGTAGTTGCGTTCGTAAGCGCAGATCTGCTCAGGCTCCTTCCCTGGCAGACGGCGAAAGACCTCGACGAGGGAAGAAACCCATTCGCCGGACGCCTTGGATCGGTTTGTATCTCGGACGAGGTAGCGGTCGCGTGGTTTCGAGCGTGACGGGATCTCGAAGTCCGTCTCGACAACGTGCTCGCGAATGACGAAGCCCTTGTCGTGCCGCGCGGCCCAGTTCTGTGCAGCAAGCTTTACGACTGCGGCCTCGGCTTTCTCGCGGGAGTAATACGCGCCGAAGTAGGCGTCCGTCTCGCGGCCGCCGTGTATCCCGTACACCCGAAAGATCACGTCGCCGCGCATTCGCGCATCATAGACAGAAGCGATAGGAAAGTGAACGCGCCTTGACGGGAGTCATGCAGTCAAATTTTCGCCGGGAACGTAACGGGAACGTAATCGGTGGGCTCGCGGGCGTTTCCGACCCGGTGAAAGGCGCGCCTGACAGGAGTCGAACCTGTGGCCCGCGGCTTCGAAGGCCGCTGCTCTATCCAGCTGAGCTACAGGCGCGTGCGGCTATTGTTCAGAGGGGGATGCGTAGCGTCAAGAACCTTCGGCGAGGACTGCGTTTGCCCATCGAGGAGATGAGCCGCGCGCCGCGGTCGTTCGGGGTGCTCCAGCGAGGCTCGATCGATCGCGCAATTCGCACGGCGGCCGCGACGGGTTCATTGCGAGATGCAATTCGGCGAAGGTGCAGCGCAACCGCTCTCGAGGGCGCGCGGCGAACCCTGCGTGGCACGGCGGGTGCTTTTCGAACGGAGTCGAGAAACGAGATCGCCCCGATGAAACCCGGACACCCGCTCAAGACGCTCCTGCTCATGCTGCCGACGGCAGCTCTGTTTGCTCTTCTGGTCTTCGTCGCGCTTCGATCGCGCAGCGATGAGGCGCGGGCCGAGCAGCTCTCGTCCCGACTTCGCCGAATCGATCTGACGGAGAGTATGCGCCTCGCGCTGGTGACGGCCTCGGACGCGGAGCGCAGCGCGGTCTTGGCAGTCACGGATGAAGAGTCTCAGACGTATGCAGATCGAGCGCGCAGTTCGCTGGCGACAGTGGAGCGGCTGCGCGGCGAACTCTCGCCCCTCGTCGCGGCGGGCGAGCCTGCGACAGGGAAGGCACTCCTCGACAGATTCGCATCCGCCTTTGAGACTTTCCGGAAACTCGACTCTGAGATCCTGAGCCTCTCCGTCAAGAATACAAATCTCAAGGCCTATGGTCTTGCGCATGGTCCTGCGGCCCAATCGGTTGCGGAGATGGACGCGGCACTCTCTCGGCTGATCGACAACACGGGCAGTTCGAGGGAGATTCTTCTGGGCGCGTCTCAGACCCTGATTGGAATCTTGAGAATCCAGGCGCTGCTTGCCCCGCACATCGCAGAAGAGAACGACCAGAAGATGGATGAATTGGAAGCGAGCATGACCCGGGAAGACGTGCGCGTTCGACAGCAACTCAGCGCGCTCTCGGCACTGCCGCCGCTGCGCAACGATGCTGCCTTAGCGGCCGTCCGCGCGAACTATGAGCGGTTCAGTGAACTGCGCGCGCAAATTCTCAAGCTCTCCCGGGAGAACACCAACGTACGTTCGCTGTCGCTTGCCCTCGACCCGAATCGCGCGCGGTCCATGGCATCGTGTCAGGACGCGCTGGCCGCGTTGAAGCAGGCCTTCACGGAAACAGCGGCGATTCCGCCCGCGCCGACCAACCCGCGGCATCTTTAGTTCACTGTCGTGTAACGTCCAGGCATCCAGGGAGCGTGCATGGCCGTATTGGATTGGCTGATCGGACGACATCTCTCCTCGCACGAGGAGGATGAGCAGCATATCGGTCTGGCTGCCGGGATCCCCGTGCTCGGCCTCGACGCACTCTCCTCTGCGGCCTACGGCCCCGAGGCCGCGCTGACGCTGCTGTTGCCGCTCGGCGCGCTGGGGCTTGCGTATATCGGTCCCATCAGCGCGCTCATCAGCGTCATTCTGCTCGTCGTCTTCTTCTCCTATCGGCAGACGATCTCGGCATATCCCGGCGGAGGCGGCTCCTATACCGTCGCGAAGGAGAACCTGGGACCGCGCTTTGCCCTGCTGGCCGGGGCCGCGCTGGCGCTCGATTACACCCTGAACGTCGCGGTTGGAATCTCAGCCGGCGTCGGCGCGCTGGTCTCGGCAATTCCGGAACTATTGCCTCACACCGTGATGCTGTGCCTGCTGACCTTACTCGTCCTGACCATCGTGAACCTGCGTGGAATCCGGGAGTCCGGGTTTGTATTCATGGCGCCGACCTATCTGTTCATCGCGGCGCTGGGCATTGTGCTCGCGATTGGAATTGCCAAGTCCGTCGTGAGCGGCGGACATCCCATACCGGTCGATCCTCCTCCATCGCTGCCACTCCCCACCGAGGCCTTGAGCATCTGGATCGTGGTGCGCGCCTTCGCAAGCGGATGCACCGCGATGACCGGCGTGGAAGCCGTATCGAATGCAGTGCCTATATTCCGCAAGCCGACGATCCAGGTCGCGCAGCGCACGCTGACGGCAATCATCCTGATCCTGATTGCTCTCCTGGGAGGGATTGCCTACCTGTCTACGACCTATCGAATCGGCGCAACGGCGCCAGGCGAAGCGGGATATCAGAGTGTGCTGTCAATGCTGGTGGGTGCAGTCATCGGTCGCGGTCCATTCTACTATGTGACCATTGGATCGGTCGTCGCCGTGCTCGCGCTCTCCGCCAATACCAGTTTCGCGGACTTCCCCCGGCTCTGCCGTGTGCTCGCAGAAGATCGATTTCTCCCCGGCGGATTCGTCGAACGAGGGCGCCGCCTTGTCTACTCCTGGGGAATCATCTCGTTGGCCCTGCTCGCGGCGCTGCTGCTCATCGCGTTCGACGGAATCACCGATCGATTAATCCCCCTGTTTGCAATCGGAGCATTCCTCGCATTCACGGTGTCCCAGGCGGGCATGGTGATCTATTGGAGGCGTGTCGGCGGCCGCGAGTCCCGCGTTTCCATGCCACTCAGCGCTGCCGGTGCAATCGCGACGGGGTTGACGCTGATCGTCGTCGCTGTTTCCAAATTCTCCGACGGCGCCTGGTTGACCCTCGTATTTGTCCCGCTGCTGACATTCCTCTTCATGCGGGTCAATCGCCATTACCGGGGCATCTCAGAACAGATCGCCACCATAGAACCGCTGGAGATGCCGGCACCACAGAGTCCGATCGCGGTCCTCGCTGCCGCGTCGTGGAACAAGATGACCCAGCACGGGCTCAAGTTCGCGATCCGCCTCTCGCCGGAAGTCTATGTCGTGCAGATCAAGACCGAGCGCGACAACACTGAAGACCTCTCAGATAACTGGACGCTCCTCGTCGGAAGCCGCGCGCGCCGCAGGGATCGCCGAACCCAGGCTCGTCGTCCTCTCCTCGAACTATCGACAGTTCTTTACCCCGTTCGTCGATTTCGTCATCGCGCTCGAGAGGGACAATCCCGGGCGCGATATCGTCGTCGTCGTACCGGATCTGGTCATGACCCGTTGGTATGAAGGCATCCTGCACAACAACCGCGGCGCAATCTTGAGAACCCTGCTGCGGCGACAGTGCGGTTCGCGCGTCGTTGTCGTCGACACGCCCTACCACCTTCATTCCTGAACGCGGGGTTCGCAACGGGCCCTTATCGGCCGAGCACCACCGCAGCGCTCGCTCCGCCGTAATTGGTGATCGCGATGTCCGGCTTTCCGTCGCCGTCGAGATCCCCGACGGCGACTCCGATCGCAACGCTCGAGCCCACAGGATATTGCGACGCGCCGGAAAAGGTTCCATCTCCGACGCCATAGAGAATCGAGAGGCTGCCGCTCGCAACCACGAGATCGGGCTTACCATCTCCATTCATATCCTTCACTGCAATCGCCGAGGGACCGGAGCCGACCTGGTATGTCGCGGGTGACGCATTCACGAATGTGCCGTGGCCCGTGCCGAGCAGAATCGAAACCGTCGCATCGCCGCTGTTGCAGACCGCGAGATCGGGTTTCCCATCGCCATTCAGATCGGCGATGGCAACGCCCATTGGAGCGGCCCCGACCGGATAGAGCGTGACACTCGGGAAGGTTCCATCGCCATTGCCAAGCAGGACCGAGATCGTCTGATTCCCCGACGCGCCACCGCCGCTGTTCACCACCACGAGGTCGAGCTTTCCATCGCCATTCAGATCGGCAGCCTCGACGGAGACCGGCCAGTTTCCTTGCGTGGCATAGCTGACCGCAGACGCGAAGGTTCCGTTTCCATTCCCCAACAGAATCGACAGACCTTCATTATTGCCATTCACGTTCACCACCGCGAGGTCACTCTTTCCGTCGCCATTGAAATCACCGATCGTGATTCCGGTTGGCGTGACCGGCACGGTGTATTTCACCGCAGGAAAATAGGTTCCATTCGACCGGCCCAGGAGTACCGACACGGACTGATCGTTGTAATCACTCACCGCAAGATCAGGGATCCCATCGCCATTCAGATCTCCGACGGCAACGCCCGAGGGAACGGCGCCGACCGCAGCGTTCACTGCGGCCGCGAACGTACCATCACCATTTCCATGCAGAATCGAAACGCTGCTGCTGTTGGAGTTGGCGACAACCAGGTCGAGCTTTCCATCGCCATTCAGGTCGGCCATCGCCAGCGCGTCCGGCGCGGAGCCGGTTGCGAAACTGGAGACCGTCGCGAAGGTGCCGTGGCCTTCACCGAGCACGACAGAGACGATATCCACGCCATGATTCGCGACAAGAAAATCCATCTTCCCATCACCGTTGATATCCGCGAGGGCAACTGAATAGGGCCGAGGCCCGGACGCGAGCACCGCGGCTGCGCCGAACGTTCCATTCCCCACGCCGTCGAGCACGGAGATATCTCCATTGAACTCATCGGCGACAACCAGATCGGGAACGCCGTCGCCGTTCATATCCGCGATTGCAATCGACCAGAGCACACCCTGGACGGTGTAATCGACCGCATCGGTCACCGTACCGTCTCCACGGCCACGCAGGACAGAGACGGTATTGCCCTGCTGGTTCGCGACGGCGATATCGGGGATACCATCGCCATTCAGATCGGCAATCGCGATCGACATCGGAGTATTGCCAACGGGATGGGTCACCTGCGCGGCGTATCCCCCTGCCCCATCGCTGATCAAGATCGAGATGGAATTATCGGCCGAGTTCGCGACGATGATATCGGGGATTCCATCCTCATTCAGATCCGCGAGCGCGACTGCGTCCGGCGATCTCCCGACGGGAAAGGGGCCGATATAGTTGAACGGCCCGGTTCCCGCGATACCCTTGAAGATGACGACGTTGTTATCGCCGGAATTCGCCACCACGATATCGCTGATGCCGTCGCCGTCGATATCTCCCGCCGCGACCGCGACGCCGCCATTTCCGCTCGTCGACGTGATCGCGCCGGAGAAGGTGCCGTCGCCGCGACCGGAGAGGAACGAAAAGTCGCCGCTGGCACCTTCCACGGCCACCAGATCGAGCTTGCCGTCGCCGTCGAAGTCGCCCGCCACAAGCTGCATCGGCGTTCCATTGACCGCGAGGCTTGAGGCCGCGAAGAACCTTCCGTTGCCTTCACCGAGCAGCACAGCGAGCGTCGGTTGCCCCGCGTTGGCGACGACCGCGTCGGGCTTACCGTCGCCGTTGAAATCGGCCACCAGCACGGCCGAGGGAGACGAGCCGACGCGTTCAGAGAGCGGCGCGGCGAGCGAACTCTCGCAGGCGGCGGGTTCCTGGTTGAGCAATACCGAGACGGAATTATTGGATAGATTCGCGAACACGATATCGAGCTTCCCGTCGCGATTCACGTCGGCCACGGTCATCGCCGTCGAATCGCTCACGGGATAGGTGACGGGAGCAGCAAATCCGCCACCAGCAAGGCCGAGCATCACCGAAGCACCGGCGATGAGATCGGGAATACCATCGTGGTTCATATCCGCGATTGCGGCCGACTGCGGAAAGTTCCCCGACGGGTAATCGATATGGGCCTGGAACGTTCCATCTCCGTTGCCGAGGAGAATCGAAACCGTGTTGTCCGAGGCGTTCGAAGCGGCAATGTCGGGCCTGCCGTCACCATTGATATCCCCGATGGTGACCGCCTGAGAGAACGAACCGACCGCATAGTTCACCGCCTGCCCGAACGAACCGTCGCCGCGGCCGAGGAGGACGGAGACGTTGTGGGTCGAGCGATTGACGACCACCGCGTCGAGCTTGCCATCGCCGTTGAGATCGCCCAGGACGACCGACTGCGACGCGCCTCCAGCGGTGTCGAAGTTGGTCGCGGCCGCGAACGTGCCGTCGCCGCGGCCGAGCATCACGGAGAGCGTGTTGTCGTAGAAGTTGCAGACGACGAGATCGGGCTTGCCATCATTGTCGAGATCTCCGATCGCCACCGATTCCGGTCCGTTGCCGGCTGCGTAGTTGACGGCCGCGGCAAGACCGCCATCGCCCAGACCGAGAAAGACCGAGACGTTGTTGCCGGTGTTGTTGGCGGTGACGACATCGAGCTTGCCATCGCGGTTCAGATCGCCCAGCGCGAGTCCGAATGGAAACGTTCCCGCGTCATACGAGGCGGCCAGGCCGAAGGAGCCAGTGCCGTCGCCGAGCAGCACGGAGATGTTGCTGCTGTCGCTGTTGGTTGCGACGAGATCGGGCTTTCCATCGCCGTTGAGATCGCCGACCCGAACCTGGCGCGGCTTCGCGCCGGCACCGTAAAGCGCCGCGGTTGCGAATGAGAGTCCGTCGGCGACCGCGATGTTGGTCGAGGCCTGCGTCGCGCTTCCGAACTGCCCGTCGATCGCCGCGCGCACGCGCAGCGAGACGCTGGCATTGGTGTGCGGGCCGAAATCGGACGTCGTGTTCCAGAGGAAGGTGTGCGCGACTCCCGCCGGACTCGTCGTCACTCCAGAGACGCCTGCGCTCGCTCCCAACGCGCTTCCACTCTGCGTCGCACGCGGGTATGGCCCGACGCCGGCGAACCCGTTTCCCGAAGCGTCGTACTCGATGATGACGTCGACCGGCCACGACTGCCCCTGGCTCACCGTGTAGCTGATCGGCGCGCAGCCGCTCGCGCTGTTTCCCGCGACGGCGAAGCTCGCGACGTGCGGCGGCCCGAGGATGAACAGAGGGTTTCCACTCGTCGCCAGGCCACCCGGCGTCGTCACCGCGATTGTTCCACTCGTCGCCCCCGCAGGGACGGTCGTGCGGATCTGCGTCGCGCTGTCGATGGTGAATGACGTCGCCGAGGTGCCGTGGAACGAGAGCACCGTCGCGCCGCTCAAGTGCGTGCCGTTGACGGTGATCGGTGCGCCGACGGGAAGAGCGCTCGCGCTGAAGCGAGTCAGCGATGGCGAAGGAGTGCCGCCGCCCGAACCGCCTGCGCTGCCGCCGCCGGCCCCGCCGCCACTGCCTCCCCCCGGGCTTCCGCCGCCCGAACCGCCTCCGCTCCCGCCGCCCGGATTCGCCGCGATGAACTTCACGCTGGTCGAGACGGTGAATGCGTTCTGGCCCGCGCCGATGGTGGCGACGACCGTCTTGCTCTCCGCATCGGTGGAGACGAGCGACGAATCGAACAGCCCCGTCGGGTCGGTCGCTCCGCCGGCAGGCGTGAATGTGTCGTCCTTGCCGTTCTGCGCGTCGATGATCGAGAGCTGGACTGGCCAATTCCCGACGACGTTGAGGAACCGATCGCAGGCAGTCACAACGAGGAGCGCGGCGCTGCTCCCGTCAGCGGGGAATGTCTGCCCCCCGTTCGTGCAGATGACGCTTGAGCAGTTCGCAGACGGAGGACCAGCAACAAACGGGGCGCTCGCTGTGGCGACGAACGACGAGCTGCCGCTTGCGAGGAGTAGCTCACTCTGCGCCTGAATCACGTTGTCGCCCGCCAGCGTGCTCTTCACCTCAGAGACGAAGAGCCCGTTCAGATCGGTCACGCCCAACGCTTGCGCGACGCCATTGCTCAGAGAGTCGGACACGAGCACGAGCTGCCCGCTCGCCGGATTTCCCTGCGCGTCCTCGAGTTGCACGGTCACGGTGTAGTGCGACGAACCATCGGCGATGACCGGACTGCTCGAGCCGGTCACCGTCATGTGCGATCTGCTCTGGTCGGGAGGACCGGCGACGAACGTCACCGCCGCAGTCGCGTTGCTCGCCTGCGCGATCGCCGAGACGATCTTGGTCTCCGCCGTCGTCGAGGAGAGCGTCGCGCTGAAGCTGCCGTTGACGTCCGTGATGCTGCTGATCGTGTTCTTGCCGTTCGCGGCGAAGCTGTCGTGCGCGCCGCTCGCGTTCAGCGTCACGGCCATTCCAGACACCGGAGTTCCGCTCGCGCTCTTCACCTGCGCGGTCACGACTGCGGTCGCGACTCCATCGGCGACGACCTGCGTGGGCGAGGCGGAGAGCGTGAGTTGCAGTGAG
Organism: uncultured delta proteobacterium; assembly: GCA_903911145.1. Classification (GTDB taxonomy): domain Bacteria; phylum Myxococcota; class Myxococcia; order Myxococcales; family 40CM-4-68-19; genus CAIWCD01. Next base: position 20,563 of record CAIWCD010000003.1, read on the forward strand.
CTCGCGGTCGGCGTGAAGACGACGGTCGCGCTCGCGATCGCGCTGCTGGCTCCCGCCAGCCCCACGGAAACCGTCTCGCTCTGCGCCGTCGCCGAGGTGAGCAGAGCGATGAAGATGCCGCCCGCGTTGGTCTGGCCGCTCACCGTGCTGCCGCTATGACCTCCAGCGGAGAACGTGTTGCCCGTACCGCTCGCAGAGAGCGTCACCGATTGGTTCGCAATCGGATTTCCATTCGAATCGGAGAGCACGACCAGGAGCGAGATGGTTCCGCCGGCCGACACGCTCGACGGGCTCGCGCTGATCGACGATTGAGTCGCGCTCGCCGTACCTGCAATGAAGCTGATGGCCAGAGACGCGGTGAGCGCGCCCGCACTTGCCGTGACGATCTCGACGCCTGCGCGCCGAGACGAGAGCGCGAGGGAGAACTGGCCCGACGAATCGCTCGTACCGCTGCTGGTCGCGTTCGCGCCATTGCCGCTCGTGCCCAGCGTGATCGCCTGATTCGCGATCGCGTTGCCGGCCGTGTCCTGCAGCGTCGCCGTCACGGTCGTGGTGGTGCTCCCATCGGCGATGAGCTGGCTCGGCGATGCCGTGATCGTGAGTCGCTCACCGCCCGGCGAACTGGAGAACGAAACAGGCGCAGAGACGAGCGCACTCGACGCGTTGCCGAGCGTCGCGAACACGGTCTCGTTCTGCACCGCGGATGACGTGAGCTGCGCGATGAAGAGCCCGCCGAGATTGGTGCTGCCGCTCACCGTGGCGCCGCTGGCGCTGCCGGCGTGAAAGGTGTTCGCGGTCCCGGTCGCGGAGAGTGTGAGCGGCTGGCCGGCGAGCGGATTTCCATTCGCGTCGGCGACGATCACCAGGAGCGACACGGTCCCGCCAGCGGAAACACTCGGCGGACTCACCGTGATCGACGACTGCGTTGCGCTCGCAGGTCCCGCGATGAAGGTCACCACTGTCGACAGCGTCGAAGTGCTCGCGCCCGCGCCCAGCGTGGCCGTGACGATCTTCGTCTCCGCGCGCAGCGACGCCAGGCTCGCGTGGAATGCGCCGTTCGCGTCGGTCGTCCCACTGCTGGTCACGCCCGCGTCAGCCTCGCCCGGCGCGAAGAGATTCTCACTGCCGGAGACGCTCAGTTGCACGGTCGCGCCAGAAAAGACGTTGCCGTCGAGATCGCGTGCGACGACGTCGATCGAAGCCACCGTCACGCCGTCGGCCACCAGCGCGCTCGGCGTCGCGATGATCGACGACGCGCTGCCGCTCGGTGCACCGGGCGTGAAGGTGACGATGGTGGAGAGAGAGAGCGACACGGTGCCGCTGATCACCGAGGCGGTGACGGTCTTGTCTCCCGCGACCGTCGACGCGAGCGTCGAGGAGAACGCACCGTTCAGATCGGTCGCGCCGCTCAAGCTGCTGACCTGGTTGCCCACGCCCGTCACCGAGAGCGCGACCGACTCACCCGTCAGCCGATCTCCCGCGCAGTCGCGCACCGTTACCGCCAACTGGATGTGCGAGATCCCGTCGGCCTTGGCGATGCTTGGAGTCGCAACGATCGACGACTGGGCCGCGCAGGGTGCGCCCGGGTTGATGTCGAACGGCGCGCTGGAGGTGCCGGCAAATCCCGCAGCGGTGGCCACCAGCGTGCATCCGCGCGCGGCGCGATCGAGCACGAGATCAGAGAAGATCGCGATGCCCGCGACGGCACTGATCGCGAGCGTCCCGGAAAGCAGCGCCGCGCCGCTCTGGCCGCTGCAGCCCGCGCCCAGCGCGACCGAGACGGTGCCGGTTGCATGCGTGTTGAGATTTCCCTGCGCGTCGTTGAGCGCGACCTGCACGCCCGGCGCGACCGCGATGCCATTGACGACGCCGCTGGGCTGCACCGCAAACGAGAGTGACGCCGGAGGCCCGGTTGTCACATCGAACGCGGGGCTGTTGACCGCGGCCAATCCATTCGCCGTCGCACCGAGGACGTACCCCTGCGCGGCCTGCGCGATCGACAGATTCGGAAAGCTCGCGATCCCGTTCACCGCCGCGCTGGTCAAGGTCCCGCCCAGCGTCCCGGCCCGACCCGGCGCGAGCGCGACCGAGATGGAGGTTCCCGCATCCGCGACCACGTTGCCGAACGAATCCTGGATCGACAGTTCGATCGGCGGCGCGATCACCGTGCCGGCCTGCGCGCTCGAGGGGGGAATGTTGAACGCAAGCTTCGCCCCCGGCCCGGAGATGAACTCGAGCGAGAGCGGGTGCGCGAGCGCGCTGCCACCGACGATGGTTGCCGTCACGCTCTTCACGCCCGCGCTGGTGGCGGTCACGCGCGCTGTCGTCCTGCCGCTCGCATCGGTCGCCGCCGCCTGCGTGATCGAGACGCCGGTGCCAGTCGCGGCCACGGCCACGTGCATCCCCGCGAGCGGCTTCGACTGAGCGTTCACGATCGTCACCGTGATCACCGCGTCGTCAGAGCCGTTCGCGATCAGGCCGCGCAGGCGATCGCTCGTCACGGTCGACTTGCCAGGATCGGGCGACGGCGACGTCGGCGACGAGCTGCTCGAGCAGGCGACCAGCACCGCGAGCGACAGAAAGAGAACGAGACGGACGTGCGCCATGGTGGCTCCTCGCGTGAGCTTTCGCCGCGGTTGCGCGCGGAGCTTGGGCCATCCGGGTGGAACGGCGTCAAGCGCAATGAGCAGGTCTCGCTCCCCCGTTGACGCCTCGGGCGTAGGGGAGGAGTGTTTCCGGTCGCGATGATCGATCTGGATACCAGCGCGTGGGCCCGCATCGGCGAAACCACCAACACCGAATACTTTGTGATCGAACCGGGCATCGTCGCGGTGGTGCCCCGCAAGGGCGCCATCGACGTGTTCGAGACGGCGCAGGAGAACGTCAACTTCGTCAATGAGCACGGCCGCCGCGAAGGTCGCCCGGTGGTGATGGTCGTCTTCTTTGATCGGCTTGCGGCGCAGGACAGCTCTGCCCGCAAGGTCTACAGCGCTGGCCCGGATCCAACCGCCGTCTGTGGAGGCGCGATGCTCGGAGGCGGCCTGCTCGGCCGCGCGGTCGCGAGTGTCTTCCTCGCCATCGTCAAGCCCAAGGTCGTGTTCCGGATGTTCGGGGCCTACGATGAAGCGCTCGCGTGGGCGCGATCTCTTCACGCCGCCCAGAGGCCGACGTCCAACCCGCCCAGCGCGGTCCCCACTCATGATCAAGATCGGCGGCGCGCATGATCGTCGCCGACACCAGCGGCTGGAAGTTCATTGGCGACACGGCCAACGCGAAGCTCTTCGAGGTGGAGCCCCGGATCGTCGCCGTCGACCCGCGCATCGGCGCGCATGACACAGTCGCGACCGCGACGACGAACCTGGAAGTTGGCTCGCGATACCTCGCAAGCTGCGGCGGCGGCATCGTGCTCGTCTACTTCGACCAGCTCGCAGGCCAGGAGTGGGCGGCCCGGCGGGTCTACCGACGCTACGACCCAGCGGTCTGCTTCGGCCTGGGCCTGATCGGCGGAACCCCTCTCGCCCGCGCGATGATGTCGTTCTTCCTCGGCCTTGCACGCGTCCCGAATCTTCCCACCAAGGTGTTCGGGAGCGCAGAGGAGGCCGTGCAGTGGGCCCGCGCCAGCATCGGAGCACGCAGCGTGCGCGCGGCGGCGGCCTCGTAGACCGGACGAGGCGCCTGGGTTGACGGCTCGTTCGCGAGGGAGGAGTCTCGTCACTCACGATGATCGTTCCGGACACCAGCGGATGGACGCGCGTCGGCGAAACCTCCAACGTCGATTACTTCTCCATCGAGCCGGGGCTCCTCGCGATGGTGCCCCACCAGGGAGGCATCGACGGGCGAGAGACGGCGCAGGCCAACTCTCGCTTCGTCAATGAGTATGGCCGCCGCGCTGGTCGGCCCATCGTCCTCGTCTCCTACTTTGATGGGACTGCGTCGCTCGATAGCGCAGCCCGCAAGGTCTACAACGACGAGGCAGACCCCACCAACGTCTGCGGAGCCGCGCTGATCGGCGGCAGCATGCTCGGCCGGGCGATCGCGAACGTCTTTCTCGCCCTCGTCAAGCCGAAGGGCATGGTGTTTCGCGTGTTCGGGAACTCCAGCGAGGCGCTCGCCTGGGCGCGAAGGCTCTACGCCGCCCAGCATCCCGACGAGCGTGCGTCCGCTTGACGTCCGTTGCGATGGGGCGCACTCGCGGCGCGGAAGCTCTGGCTGCGCTGGTTGACGCCACATTCGGGAGCGCGGATTCTCCAATCACGATGATCGAGCCCGACATCAGTGGATGGACTCGCGTCGGCGCGACCTCCAACGCGGACTACTTCACCGTCGAGCCAGGGATCCTCGCGCTCGTTCCGCACAAGGGCGCCGTGGACGTGCGCGCGACCGCGCTCGACAATGCGAACGTCATCAACGACTACGGCCGCCGCGCCGGTCGACCCGTGGCCGTGATTGCCTTCTTTGATCGAATTGGCTCGCTCGATAGCGCGGCACGCAGGACCTACAGCGAAGAGGCGGATCCAACGACTGTCTGCGCAGTGGCGATGGTCGGCGGCGCCCTGCTCGGCCGCGCGATGGCGAGCGTATTCCTCGCCATCGTCAGGCCGCCGGGCCTGCAGTTCCGATTGTTCGGGACCTATGACGAAGCAGTCGCCTGGGGTCGAACGCTCGTCGCAGAACACGGGGCCGGTTGACCCGTCGATCGCACGGAAGGAGGCTGCTCAATCACGATGATCGACCTGGACACCAGCGGATGGCCGCGGGTCGGCCCGTCGTCGTCGTCGCCTTCTTCGACCGGACCGCTTCAGGCGATAGCGCTGCCCGCAAGGTCTACAACACCGAGGCGGATCCAACGACCGTGTGCGCAGCCGCGCTGCTGGGCGGAAGCATGCTCGGCCGCGCGGTCGCAAACGTCTTCCTGGCCATCGTCAAGCCCACGGGAATTCAGTTCCGCGTCTTCGGGGAGTACGACGAGGCACTTGCCTGGGCGCGAAAGATCTATCTCTCGCAGGGACCGGTCTCGCGCCCGCCGCGCGCTGTCGTTCACCCGTGATCAGGATCGGCGACGCGGATGATCGTTCCTGAAACCACCGGCTGGAAATTCCTCGTCGAGACGGCCAACGCCAGGCTGTTCGAACCCGAGCCCCGGATCGTCGCGGTCGAGCCGCACCGTGGCGCGCAGGACACGGTTGTGACGGCGACGGCAAATCTGGAAGCGGGCTCACGCCACCTCGCGAGCTGCGGCGGCGGAATCGTGCTCGTCTACTTCGATCTGCTCACGGGCCAGGAGTGGGGCGCCCGGCGCGTCTACCGCTGCACGGACGCGTCGATCTGCTTCGGGCTGGCGCTGATCGGCGGCACTCCGCTCGCACGCGCGATGATGTCGTTCTTCCTCGGCCTCGCCCGCGACACGAAGCTTCCAACCAAGGTGTTCGGGAACACGGAGGACGCAGTGAAGTGGGGCCGCGCACTGATCGAGGCGCGCAGCCAGATGGCAACTGCGTCCACGTAGCGAGGTCGCGTCGTTTCGACGAGCCGCTCACTGCAGGCAGAGGCGCTCGAGGCGCGCGGCCAATTCGGTCATGCTCTCACTGCTCGACGAGATCTCGAGCGGAGCAAGCTCCTCGCGCAGCCGCTGCTCCCTCGCCGCATTGTCGAGATCCGCGCAGAGCAGGGCCGGCAGCAGCTCGCCGCGCAGGCGCAGCGCACGCAGCATCACCAGCCCCTGAACCGGAGCGAGCTGCGCGGCCGTCTCGGCAAGCGCGGGCGCGCCGTCCACATCGACGAGCGCAGCAGCGGGCGTTCGGGAAAAGTCGAGATCGAAGACCAGCATAGAGGGTCGCACGCCGCTCTCCGGAGCGAGCTTCGCGAGCAGCTCGGCGAACGAGCCGGCCCGCTCGAACTGGAAATGCGCGCCGAGCAAGCGGCTGAACCGTTCGCTGTACTCGTCGCCATCTTCGGCGATCAGCACGCGCGGCAACCTGCTCTCGCTCATGCGCCGTCTCGAGGAAAGCAGAGGATGACCGACTTGCAGAGCGGCGCCGCCTCCTGCGCGATGCGGACGTGGCCTTGCCACTCGCGGACGAGATCGCGCACCAGCGCCAGCCCCCGTCCTCCCTCTCGGGCTGCGATCGCCTCGAGCGTCAGCGGCAGCGGCGAGGAGTCAGCGATGTGCAGCTCCGCCACGATCCGACCCGCAGCGTCCTCCACTTCGCGCACGCGGACGAGCAGGTGTGGCGCGGGCGAGCGCGCGGCGGCCGCTTCGGCATTGCGCAGCAGATTCGCGAACAGACCAGAGAGCGCTTCCTCCGAGACGGGAAACGCGACCTCGAGACCTTGCAGCTCGAGCGCGGGCGCGACGAAGGGAGAACCGGATGCGCGAAGCTCGGCCTCGATGCCGCGGATCCAGTCGGTCAGCCTGCGACCATCGAGTTGCGTGCGCGGCCCCATCCGCAGAAGCGCGCCGAGCCGCTCCCCGTGCGTACGAACGCGCGAGGCCACCGCGCGGATGCGCGCATCGCCCGGCCCTTCCGGCTTCTCGAGCTGCGCCTCGGCCAGTCGCAGATCGCGCCAGAGCGCGCCAAACACCGGCTCGCGCCAGAGTGGACGCAGCGCGAGCCGACTCGCCTTCATCACGTTCGAGTAGGCGTCGGAGATCTGCTGCGACGCTGGCCGACCGCCGGCGAGCGAACGCGCGATCTCCGCTCTGGGCGCGGTCCCCAGCATCGCCAGCGCACTCGCGCGGTGCTTGAGCGCGTCGTGGCGAACCTCGGCCACCGCGCGCACCACTGCAGGAAACAGAGAGGGATCGCGCAAGAGCGCCTTCTCGAGTGTGGAGCCGCGAACGAGCAGGAGGAAGAGTGCGGCCATCGCGGCGAGCACCAACGCGGCCGCGCCGAACAGGCGCGTGCGCCGCTTCTCGGCGGCGACCAGATGAACTGCGTCGAGCCGCTGCTGCAGCGCGCGCGCGCCGGCGAGACCTGGCTCGATGAAGCCGGGCGCGGCTGGCGCGGACAGAAAGGCAGTCACTGCCGCGAGCGCCTCGTCGTTGCGACCAGCGGCCGCGAGAACACGGGCCTGCGCGAGCTGTGCCGCGGGGATCTCTGCGTGCGCTGCGCTCTCGAGAAGTGCTGCCGTGCGCGCCGGACCGATGAGCGCGTCGACCGGCGCACGCGCGGCCGCGCGGGAGAAGCGCAGCAGCGTTTCGCGCTCGCCGGGGGCGCGCTCCAGTGCAGCCTGGTAACAGCCGAGAGCGAGAACAATCTCGCCGTGCAGATCATTGGCGATGCCGAGCGCGAGCAGCTCGTCGGCATCGGCCGGCGCAGAAGCACCAATGCAGGCGCCGCCCAGCGACGCGAGCAGCTGCGCAGGCTGGCCGTCTGCGAGCTGCGCGCGCGCGAGCCGCATCGCCGGACTCTCTGCCTGCGCGGAGACCAATCGCGCGCGCAGCGCCTGCACCTCATCGGGATGATCGAGCGCCTCGCCCGCAGCGACCGCAGCCGAGAGATCCTCCAGAGCCAGGGCCGCGCTCCCTTCGCTTGCCCGCAGTCGTGCGCGCAGCAGACGCGCCTCTGCGTTTCCCAGTTCGGCCGCTCGCTCAATCCAGTGGCGGGCCAGCGCTGCAGCCGCAGAAGCGTCTCGCGCCTCCTTTGCGTCGCTCCCCGCGTCGGAGCCCACCCTCCCGTCTCGCGCGGACTCCGGCGACTCCGCACTCTCTGGCGAGCGGAGCGATTCACGGAGCGCTGCGCCTTGCACCGCCGCTGCAAGCCGCACCAGCCCCGCGCCATCCGCGTCGAGTGCACGCGCGGTCTCGTCGGGAGCCGGCCCACCGAGCACCCAGCGCAGCGCCGCCGCCTCGACCAGCGTGGGTGAATCGATCAGCGCGCGCTCGAGCAGGCCCAGCGCGGCCGAGCGATTTCCCGCCGCCTCCTGCTCCTTTGCCTCGCGCATCAACTGGCGACCCAGCGGAGTCGGTTCCGGTGCAGCCGTCCGCTCCTCGGGAGCCGTCTCCTGCTGCGTGCGGGCAGTGGCGAGAAGCGCGGAGAGTGGCGCGGGGAGCGGCTCTGCGCGCGCGGCGAGTTCGCGCTGCACATTCCCCAGTGCACGCAGAGCCTCCTGCGAATGGCCTGCTCTCAAGAGCAGCCGCGCACGGGCAGCCCACAGCTCGCTCCACGCCGGCTCGAGCGCGAGTGCACGCTGCAGCGCCTCGTCCGCACGCTGCGCCTCGAAGGGTCCACCGTGCTCGGCCAGCGTCTCGCCCAGAAGCCGCCACGCGCCGGCGTGCAGCGGGTCGAGCCGCAGCAGCGACTCAAGCGCCGCGACTGCGTCGTCGAGGCGGCCCTGGGCGATCAGCGCGCGCGAGGCCAGCCAGCGCGGACCGCGCCATCCTGGATGCAGAGAGGAGAGGCGGCGCGCCTCGGCGAGAGCGGTCGACGGATCGCGCGCGAGTTCGCGCTCAGCTTGATCGAGCGCGGTCGCGAACTCGACGCTGATCGAGGGCTCTGGCCACGCGTCAATCGCGCTCGACCGGGTGCGCTCCGCCTCGCCCGCATCGATCGACTGCGTAAGCGCCTGCGCCCGGCGCGCCTGTGCCGCAGAGAGCGAAAGGCCTCTCGCCGCATCGATGCGGGCACGCGCCGCCGCGTGATTCCCTGCACTCTCCTCGACGCCAGCGAGTGCGAGCAGAATTCCCGCGCGCCCGTTGCGCCCGTTCGGCGTGCTCTTCGCCTGGCGTGCGAGTCCGCTCTCCAGCAGCCGCACCAGACCCTCCTTCTCCTCGCGCGAGAGCGGATGCGCGCTCTTCATCGCGGCGAGATTTGCGTAGGCATACCAGCGCGCGGGCTCAAGTTTGATGGCCCGCCGGAACATCTGCTCGGCGTCAACTGCGCGGCCAAGCCGCTGGTAGGCGATGCCAAGATCAGTGGCGATCGCCGCATTCGTCGGCGCGTGCGTGAGCTCTCCTTCGAGCAGCGCCGCAGCCTCGCCCGGCTTGCCGCTTCCAAGCAGCCGCACCGCTCGCGCAGCCGCGGGACTTGCGCGCACCATGACTGGCGCGATGGCCACCAGCGCGGCCGCGAGAGCGATCGATCGCGCACGCATCACGAGCCGGCTCCGCGAAGATCGCGCACGCGGATGCCGAGCTGGTTCATCCGCAAATGCACCTGCCGCGCCGTTGCGCCCGCGCCGAGCAGCTCCCTCCCCACCGCCTCCAGATCGCCCTCGTGCTCATCGAAAAGCGCGCGCAGATACTGCCGCTCCACTTCTGCCGAGACCTCGGCGAACGACGTCTGCGCCGCGAGCTGAACCTCGACCGCGCGACCACCACCGGACCGCGCACGCGTCTTGAGCCGTGCACCCGAGGCCCGCCGCGGCGCGATGAGCTGGGCAATCAGAGCATCGGAGAGCTGGAGGATCGCGGGCGCGCGTGGCGAGAGATCAGCGCGCGGCCTGTCTGGGCGCGGCTGCGCGCTGTCGGGCTCGGTCGCATCGAGCGCGAGCGAGAGCGCCGAGACGAGCGCATTGATCGCGAGCAGGCGCAGCTCGCGGTGATTGCCGGGCCAGGCGTGCCGCTCGAGGTGCTGCAACGAATCGCGAGAGAGAAAGACCGCGAACGCATCGCGCGGAGCGACGCGCACCGAGGGCCGGCCGAACGCGACGAGGCTGTGCTCCTCGACGAAATCCTCCGGCGTCGGACAGCGCGCGAGGTACTGGCGCACCAGCGGCCGCAGCGCCTGGCTGCGCAGCGCCTCGAGAAGCGCAAAGCGAAGCAGCTCTGGAAGATCCTCGCGCCGCTCACGCAGCGGCGGCACATGCAGCCGCATCGCCGGGTTCAGGCGCATGTAGAGGTCCTGCCGAAACCGTCCCTGCGCAACCAGCGCTGCGAGATCCTGGTTGGTGGCGGCGATCAATCTCGGCTGTGCACTGCGTGGCTTTGCGTCACCCAGCCGCACAACCGTTCCGCGCTCGAGGACGAGGAGCAGTTGCCGCTGCAGGTCGAGATCGAGGTTGCCGATCTCGTCGAGAAAGAGCGTTCCCTCGTGGGCCTGCTCGAAGACGCCAGCGTGATCCTCGGTCGCTCCGGTGTAGGCGCCGCGCCGCGCGCCGAACAGGTGCGCAGGCAGCAGGTCCGCAGGAACAGTCGAGAGGTCGGTCACGACGAGCGGCCCCCGCACACCCGAGCGTGCGTGCAGCACATGCTCCGCGAGGAAGCTCTTGCCGCATCCGGTCTCGCCCTCGATCAGCACCGGCAGCGGCGAGCGCACGAGCAGCCGCATCTGGCGGCGCAGCTCGGCCATCGCGCGGCTCTTGCCCCAGAAGACCTCGCCGTCCTGCGCGCGGTGGTGCAGTTCGAGCGCGCGCGTGATCTCGGCGGCGAGCGTGCGGCTGTCGACCACCTCGTTCTCGCAGAGATAGACGAGCGGATCGCGCGCATCGGCGTGCCCGAGTTCCTCCGCGGTGGTCGTCAGCAGCACCACCGGCAGCGCTGGAAAACGAGTGCGCAGCCTCTCCAGAATGTAGAGTCCCTGCCTCCGCCGCAGTTGCTCGATCGCCTGCGCGCGCGCCCGTCCTGCGCCAAGGAGCGACTTGTCGTCGGGCAGCAGCCGCTCTTCTGGCAGCGCAAAATGGAGGTCGAGCACCACCAGATCGGGCAGCGGCCCCTGCGCCGCGAGCGCACTCTCGGCCTCCTGCCAGTCGTGCGCGCAGCGCAGCGTGCAGCCGCGCTCACGTTCTTCGCAGACCTGGCAAGGAATGCTCTTTCCGCAGCGGGTGACGGTGTCGAACTGCGGCAGGCGGCGCTGCAGCATATCGATGGTCTGGTCGCGATCGTCGATGACAAAGAGGCGCGGCATCGCTCAGCCCCGCTTCGCAGGCGTGGGTCCGGAAAGCTCCGCGGTGAGCGCGGCAAAGAGCGCCTCGAGGCGCAGAACCTTGCCCAGCGCGGGCGCGAGCGGATGAGGAGCCGACGCGGCGGCCATCGCCTCCTCCAGCGCGTGGGCGAACTGGTCGAGGGAAGCTGCGGAGAGCGCCGCTGGCGCGCTGGTGCGCAACTCGGCGAAGAGCGCGCGCGCATCGCAGCGGCTTCCATCCTCAGCGCAGAGCGCGAACAGGCCCTCGCGCAGCGCCTGCAGATCGCGCGGAGTCGGTGACCTTGCGCTCTCTAGCAACTCGGAAATGTCGCGCGCCGGCCAGAGAGCCCGCTTGAGCAGATCGTGCCGCAGCCGCGAAAGCCAGGGGTGCATGGCTCACGACTCTACTCTTTATAGACTTTGATTCATAGCCTTCCTGGCTTCCGGCACTGCCGCGCGGCGCCCCATCTCTCGGCACGCGCTTTCCCGTCGCTGCGTCCGGAAGTGGCACGGGCCGTGAAGAAGAGCTTCGGCGTCCCCTCGTGCTTCCCTTCCCTCGGAGTCATCCCGTGCTGCGTCGAATCCTCGCCTCGCTCAGTTCCTCCACCCGCTCACTCGCATCCGCTCTTCACACCCGCGCCACCGTCGCTGCGCTGGCGATGCACAGCGCTCTCTCGTCGCCCTGGAGTCGCGCGCTGCTGCTCGGCGCGGCGCTCATCGGCGGGCTGCTTTTCAAGCCTCCCGTCCGCACGCTGATGCCCGGCGAAGTCGCGCTGCGCATCAGCCGGCTCACTGGCGATCTGCGCCTCTTTCGCGAAGGGGCGGTGCTCTGCGTTCCGCTCATCCACGAGCTGCGCCGCTACTCGCTGCGCGATCAGATCTCGCGCCTCGACAAGGCCGCGAGCGCGACCTCGCAGGAGCCGTTCCAGTCGATCGAGGGGCTGCCCATCGGAATGCGCGTGACCGCGCGCTGGGCGCTCGACCCCGATCGCATCCTCGCCTCGGCGCGGCGGCTTCCCGAGAACATCGGCGTCGATCTGATCGAGCCGGAGGTCGACGAAGTGCTGCGTCGCTCACTCGCGAAGAGCACCGTGCGCGAGATCTTCGCCGGCAAGCGGCTCGAACTGGAGATGGCCGCACTCGATGAAGTCCGCGCCCGGCTTGCGCCGGAAGGGATCCAGCTCAAGTCGCTCTCGCTCGGCTCGATCGATCTGCCAGACGAGTATCGAAAAGGGCTGCAGGGTCTGCTCACCGATGAGCTGGCCGTCGATCGCACGAAGGAGACGCTCGCGCTCAAGAAGTCGGAGATCGAGCAGAGCCTGCTCGAGGCGAGGGCGGAGAAGGCGCGGCGCGAGACGACTGCCGAGGCGGCGGCGGCCGAAGAGATGATCGCGGCGCGCTCGCACGCGGAGGCGATGAAGCACGTCCTGCCTCTCAAGCAGAAGGAGATCGAGCAGCGGCGGCTCGAGGCCGAGGCGCGCGGCGTGGAGAAGAAGCGCGACGCGCAGTCGAGCGCGGAGGCGCGGCTGATCGAGGCGGGCGCTGAGTCGTCGGCGCGCAAGCAGCTCGCGGAGGCGGACGCGTACAAGATCGAGGTGACCGGCAAGGTGCAGAGCGAGCAGTACGAGCGCGATGCGGCGGTGCTCACGCGCAATCCGCTGCTGGTGCAGAAGGCGTTCGCCGAGAAGATGGGCGAGCACCTCCAGGTCGTGGTCGCGCCGCCTTCGATGGGAGGGTTCTTCGCGGCGAACCTTCTCGGCGGCGCAGCGGCCAGAGCTGCACCGCGGGAACGAGGCGGCTCAGCGGCGAGGGGACTGGCAGACGCAGGATCCGCGGATGATGATGAGTATGACAACGGGTACGACAACGCGACGGATGGTCCGGTCGCGCGCGGAGACAAGCGATGAGCCCGCGCGCAATCTGGATGGCCGCGACGATCGCCGTCTCCCTTCTCGGCGCGAATCCGCTGCATGCCGAAGAGCGCGCGTCTTTTCTGGGCACGGACGAGGAGCTCGCCATCGTCGTTGACCCCGCGATCGCGCTGCGCGCCTCTGCCCGCGCCGCCGCGCCCGTCCAGGCCCAGCTTGCACGCGGCGATCTCCTCGAGGTGCGCGGCGCGGTTCCCGGCTACCTGCGCGTCTACGATCATCGCCGCGAGCGGCCGGGCTTCGTGCGGCCGTCGCAGGTGCGCCGCTACCCGCGCGGTCCGGCGGCGATCCCGCAGCTCACAGCCGTGGCGCTCTTCCTGCGCGATCAGCCCGGCAGCGAGGAGCTGGGGATCGCCTACGCGACGCTCGCCCGCACGCTCGGCGCCGACGCCTTGTCGGCAGGTGCAAGCGATGCCGGAGTCACGCGGCCCGCACTGGGCGCGGCCGATCCGCTCGACGATGCAATCGCAGCGATGACCGATCGCCTCGCTCGGCGGGCGTCGCAGGCGCGGGCTGTTCCCGATCCATCTCTCGCGATCGCGCTCGATTCGGTGGCGGCGCACGGCGTGAAGCTCGTCGCACTCGAGCGCGACGGCCATGTCGTCTACTGCAGCGAGGGTGAGGCCGAGGCGCGTGCGTTGGCGCATGGCGATGCGAGCGAGCGTGCCCGCGCGGCGCTCCTTCTCACGCAGGCCCGCTGCGGAGATCCGAGCGCACCGCCAAATCGGCAGCTGGAGTGGAACGAGTGGCGCGCGCGCATCGCGTGCAGCACGGAGGCCTCCGAGGCCGCGCCAGAGCTGGGCGTGAAGCTGCGCCTGCGTCGCGCCGAGATCTGGTCGCAGCTCGCATTTCTGCGCGCGAGCGATGAGCAGATCGAGGCGGCCCTCTCTGCGCAGCGTGAGCTCGCGCTGGCCGATCGCACGCTGCTTGCCGAAGACGATCAGGCGCAGTTCGACGAGGCCTCCGTTCGAGTTTCCGCCGCGCGTTGGCCGGCAGCGAACGAACTCTCAACCGCACACGACTCCGGTGCGCTCGGCTTGGCCGAGGCACGAACTCCTGGATTTCGCCTGCGGCGAGCGCCCAGCCTTGGCCGTGGCGGCGTCGAACTGTTCACCCAGAGCGCTGCCAACGCAGACGCAGGCCGGGCGCTGGTCTCGACGCCGAGCAGCGCGGTGCCGCAGCTCTCCTCATTCGACTCAAGCCCCGGCGGCCACGCGGCCGCGCTCGTCGTGCAGCCGCTCGCATCGTGGAGCGAACTGTGGGTCTTCCACCCGGTCAAGCTGGGCCGCGGCAAGAGCGCGACGACTTCGTGGGTGCGCTCCGTGCTGGTGCCCGCCGCCATTGAACCCGGCGTCGGCTCTGTCGAGTGCGCGGGCTTCACGCCGAAGGGGAAGTCGATGCTGGTGGTGCGCCAGGCGATGGTGAACGGGAAGCTTCAGCGCAGTTTCCAGGAGCTCTCGCTCGACACGCTGCGCGTGGTTGCGCAGTCCGATCACGTCGAAGGGGTGCGCGCGTTCGGACGCTGGGCCTCGCCGCAGTGGCGCGCGCAGACCACGGCGCTTCGCTGAAGAACGCGCCGCGAGAATTGGGTTACAACGCCGCGTGCAGAGTGCCGCGACGGAGCCGACGACACGATGGATGAGAGCGCGGCGACACGCCCAGACCTGCGTCGCGACGCCTTGCGACGAGCGCTGCTCATCACCGCGCTCTCGCTTGTCGCCTGGCTGACGTGGAACGGCCTGCGCACCTTCAAGCATCCCTGGGGAGATCTCTCCGGCGGCACCTATACCGATCACCTCTCGCATATGAACGCTGCGCGCGCGTTTCCTCGCGTCGGGATCGACATCTGGCGAAAGCCGGCGATCGAGCTCTCGCGCGCGCCCAGTGCGGCCGAGCGCGCCGCGTGGCCCGCGGATGTGCACCCCGGCGGGAGCTGGAGGGGCGGCGCAACTGTCGTCGATGGCTGGCCGGCCGACAAGCCGTGGGTGACGAGCTGGGGCCAGATCCCGCGGCTCTATCCGCCCGGCGACATGCTGCTCGTCGCGCCGGTCGCGTGGCTCTACCACCAGACGAATCTCACTCTCACCGAGGCCAATCGCTGGCTCTTCGCGCTCTTCCTCATCTACGCGCACCTCGGCGTCTTCTTCATCGTGCGCGGCCTGCTCGAGGAGAATCCGCGCTCGATGCCGCTGCTCGATATCGCCGCGCTCGCCACGTACATCTACGCGCTCTTCTGGACGATGCAGGGCTTCTACGACGCGGCCGCGATCGCGCCTCTTCTCCTCTGCGCGCGATGCTTGCGAGAGCGGCGCGGCCTCGCTGCGGGCGTCGCGTACTGCGTCGCTGCGTTCCTCCATTTCCGCGCACTCTTCCTCGCCCCGTGGGCGATCTATGCGGCCTGGATCTTCATCCACGATCGGCAGTGGCGCGACCTGCGCGCTCGCGATCTGCTCGCGCTCTTCCTCGGCCTGTTCTGCGCGGCGGCATCGCTGACTGCGCTCAAGCTTGTCTCTCCGACGCTCGCGCAGCAGGAGATCAACAACAGCGTGAACCTCTCGATCGCATCACACCACGTTGGAGCGCTCATGCTCTTCGCGCTGGTGGTGAGCATCGCGGCCTGCGCGCTCAGCTACGCGCGCGCCTGGTTCGATCTCGCCACGCTGGCGTGGCTCACGATGATGATGCTGATGGTCAAGGAAGCGCACGAGTGGCACGTGGTGATTCTGCTCGCGTGGCTCGTCGCGCCGGTGCTGATGGTGCGCGAGAAGCGCGCGGAGCTTGTGCGCGCGGCCCGGCTCGTCTCGCTCGTCTACCTGGCCTTCATGGTCATGGTGAACTGACGATGCGCGGAAAGCCGCTCTCAACACGAATCGCGATCTTCTCCGCGCTGCTCGTGCTCCATTCGCTCGCCGCGACCCGCTTCTGGGGCGAGCTGCGCCAGCTCTTCGACGGACGCTCCTTCGCGCAGCGGCTCACGGACGACGCGTTTCACGGCCTGCCGATCTCGGAGGCGGCGCTGTCGCTCGATGCGGCGATGCCGGCGGACCGCCCGGTGCGCCTCTCTCCGGAGTTGGCGCAGGATGATTTCGCACTCCAGCGAATCACGGAGGCGCTCTATCCGCGGCCGATCGATCCCGCCGCCATCGATGTGGTGGGCTTCACTCCCGCCCATCGCGTGGTGCTCGACAGCGTGGTTCTCCCTCGGCTCACCGCCGCGCAGCTTGCCGACGGCGATTCCCGCGTCGCTCTCCATCCCGTGCAGATGCTTCTCTCGTTTCTCGGTGCGCTTGGTCTCGGACTGTCGCTCCTGCTGGCGGCGTCGCGGCTGCTTCCCTCTTTGCGCAGCAGCTCCCCCGGAATGATCGCAGCGCTCTCGACGATCCTCGGCGCGACCGTGGTGGGCGCGGCCGGGATGCTCGCCAGCTGGCTGCAGCTCCCTCTGCTGGCGTGGCCGCTGCGCGCGGTCGGAGTCGCGCTCTTGCCGTTTTCGCTCGCAGCCTGCGTGGCGACGAGGCTGATTCGACGGCCCACACGTGCGCCCACGCCCGAGTCGCTCGGCCTGGCGCTGTTGCTTGCGGCGATGCTCGTGCGCACACTCGCGCTGCCAATCTCCCTCTGGGACGGCCGCTCGATCTGGCTGCTGCATGCCCACCAGCTCTTCGCGCACGGGATGATGCCGCTCGGCGAACTGACGCGCGCGCCGCTGGTCTGGTCGCATCCCGACTATCCGCTCCTCGACTCCTCGTGGCTCGCCTTCTTCTCGCTGGGCAGCGGCCTGTTCAACGAGCGGATGGCGGCGGTTGGGATCGTCGCGCTCTGGTCCGCGCTGCTCGCGCTGGTCTGGAAGCTTTCGCGGGCGCGGCTCGGGCGCTGGCCGGGAGCGGCGCTGACGTTCGCGATCTTCCTGCAGCTCGAGTGGTGCACGGCGGGCGCATATGTCGACGGGCTGCTCGCGACCAGCCTGACGATCATGCTGCTCGCGCTGGCGAACGACGAGTCGGCACCGATCGGTTGGCTCGCCGCACTGCTGGCGTCGAATCTGAAAGCCGAGGGTCTGCTGCTCGCGCTACTCGTGGCGGGCGCAAGCGCGCTCGTCCGCCGCCCGCGCAGGTTTGCGGGATTCGCGGTCTTCCTCCCCGCGCTCATTCACACCGCGTGGGTCCACGCATCCGGCGTCGATTCAATCCGGGAACACGGCACGGTTGCGCTCGGTGAACTGCCCGCGCGCTTCAACGCAATCTTCGCCGCGCTCCCGGTGTTGATCGAGCCAGGATACGTCGGCGTGCGCGGATTGCTCTGGGATGGAATTGCCGCGTCGATGCTCATCGTCGCCGCCGCCGCTCGACGCAAGCTCATCCCCGGCATCGGCACATACTCCGCGGCCGCGCTGCTCGCGGTCTGCTTCGCGTTCGGCTCCATCGCAATGTTGCCGAGAGACCCGACCTGGTTCGTGAACGTCACGCTCGATCGGCTGCTGATCCATCCCGCGCTGCTCTTGCTGTTGCTCGGGCTGGGCGCGGAAGAGGCGAGTTGAGGCAGGCGCGCCCGCGATCCGTGCCATCGGCCGGCGGCCCCCCGAAAATAAAGATGTGATGCGCCGTGACGGATTCGCCAGGCAACCCCAAACACTGTCGTGGGCTCAGCACCGACCGACTCCGCGCAGGGAATGCCACCTCGGCGGTATGACTGGGCCTTCCAATCTCACGTCGCGGAACAGAACCAACCATCCTGATCGTCAACGAGGGAAACGATGACATCGAGCCAGGACACCGAGGGAGCCTCTGCGGCCGACGACAACCGCGCAGCCAGGCGGCCGCGGATGGTCGCTCTCACGCGCAGCGCGATTGTCCTTCTATCGCTTGTCACATTGGCGGGATGCAATGGCTGCGGCAAGAACCGCCTCGCCAATCTTCCCGCGCCGGTGATCCTCGCGTGCACGCCGGAGAGAGGCGTGGTTGGAACGGTGGTCACCTGCACGGGCAACTATCTCCTCAACCCGATCGCGGTGACGTTCAATGGGGTATCAGCAACGCAGTTTTCCGGAGACGCGCAAGGGATCCAGTTCACTGCAACGGTCCCCGTCAGCGCAACCACCGGACTCATTCATCTGACGACAGATCACGGCACCGCAGACTCCCCTGCTCCTTTTGTAGTCATCGGCCCCCCAGCTCAGTTGGCTTTCGTCCAGCAACCGTCGGATGCCGGCTCCGGGGTCCCATTCAACCCCGCCGTATCGGTCGCGGTTGAAGATGATGCTGGATATATCGTTCCAAATGCCACCAATGAAATCTCCCTCACGTCGAACGCCGGGACGCTGAGCCAGGCGGGGATGGACGGGGGAACCGTCGATGGCGGCGTGACGACGTTTAATGCCCTCGCGCTCAACGCGATCGCGGACGGCGGATATATCCTCACCGCGACGTCGCCCAGCGGGAACATTGCACCGGCAAAGAGCGCGCCCTTCTCAATCGATACAGGCCCGGCTTATCAACTCGTCTTCGTGCAACAACCCACAGACCTCCGCTCGGGAGACCCCTTTTCGCCAACCGTCAGCGTTGCGGTCGTCGACAGCGGCCGCAATATCGTTCCAACCGGGACCATCCAGATCAGCCTGGGCCTGTCACCGAATACGGGGCTGTTGGCGCAGACCAACGGCCAGTCACCAGTCATCGTCAATACGCTCTCGGGGGTCGCGACATTTACGGGAGTCACGGCGACCGCCATCGCGAATAGCGGATATACGCTGACGGCAACAGCGGTCGGCACGACCTTGCTCGAAGCGACCAGCCAGCCGTTCGCGATTGCGCCCGGAGAGCCGACCCAACTCTTCTTTTCCGGGCCGCCCTCCGATACCCAGTCGGGCCATGGAATGGTGCCCATCGTCGTTGTCAGCATCGAAGATTCGGCTGGCAATATCGTACCGACAAGCAACACCATTACATTAACCCCCGAGCCACATTTCCTCGGCGGAACTGTTCTGCCGAGCCTCAACAACGTCGAAGCTCCGGTCAACAACAGCGGCATCGCGAGCTTTCCGGGATTAACGCTGGCGGGGACGGTCGGGCAGTACACATTGATTGCAACGAGCGGGCCCCTGACAGGAACAAGCACGCCGTTCGCCATCACGGCGGGAGACGCAGCTCAGTTCTCCTTCTCTGTTGAGCCCGCCAATTCAGCCTCGGGGCAGGTGGTCGGAGGCCCCGTCACCATCGTGGCCGAGGATACGGCAGGAAATCTGGCGACCTCGTTTACCGACAGCGTGACGGTTGCGCTGGCGTCCAACTCGCCGATGGGAACACTCTCAAACACGTCGGCAACGAGCGTATCTGGACGCGCCACGTTCGACACGCTCTCTCTCGTCGCGCAGCCTGCGAGCAACTACGCCCTCGTGGCCTTCGCCCCCACGAACAGCGCGATCCCAGAAGCCAATAGCACCACGTTCGCGATCTCCGCCGGAACGGCGACCCAGCTCGTCTTTATCGTGCCGCCGCCGCAATGGCCCAACACCGTTCAGTCCGGAGTCGCGATCGGCAATCCCGCAGTCGCGGTGCAGTTCGAAGATGCGAGCGGCAATCCTGTCTATTACAACGGCTCGTCGGTCGTCCTCACTCTGACGAGCGCCGCCGGAACCGCTCAGAGCACCGGCTCGTTGATAACCCCGACGATCGGCTGCGGCGCCTCCTGCTTGTCGGCCGGCGGCGTCGCGACGTTTAATGGACTCACGGTCTCCGCATTGGCGGGCACCTATACGTTAACGGCGACCGCGATGATCAATGGGAACCCGCTGACCGTCACCTCCATGCAATTCACGGTGGTTCCCGGCCTCGCGAGCAAGCTCGCGTTCGCACCGGCAACAACGCTCAACGCGCACTCCGGGATTGCGATGGGGCAACTGGCCGTCAATGTCGAAGACTTCGCAGGCAACGTCGTCACGACATCAACTGCGGCGGTCACATTAAGCGCCCCCCCTGGCTCAATCTCGGGTGCTTCCGCGTCGGCAACCAGTGGCGTCGCAAGATTGAATCCGACATTAACCGGGTCGGCGAGCGCGTCGCCCTACACCTTAATCGCCGCCAGTTCGGGACTGACTTCGGCGACGCGACAGGTGAATCTCTCGTATGGCAATGCAAGCAGGTTGGCCATTATCTCCACGACCCCGATCAGCGCGCAGTCAGGCTTGTCGATGCCCACGGTTACTGTGGCAGTGGAGGATTCGGCCAACAATATCGTCAGCTCGCCGAGTTATCAGATCTCGCTCGCCGTCTCTGGCGCGATTGCCTTTGCTGGCGGCGCGGCGCAGGCCACCGACAACAGCGGCACCGCATCGTTTAATCCGACGCTGACGGGCCTCGTCTCGCTCTCCCCCTTTACGCTGACCGCCTCGAGCAGCGCGACCAATCCGTCACTGACACCAGCGACCGCGCAGATTAACCTGAGCGCAGGAGCGCCGCTCCAGCTCGCGTTCGCGGAGGCAACAACGCTCAACGCGCGCTCAGGGATTGCGATGGGGCCACTGGCCGTCAATGTCGAAGACTCCGCAGGCAACGTCGTCACGACGTCATCTGCGGCGATCACATTAAGCGCACCCCCTGGCTCAGTCTCGAGCGCTTCCGCGTCAGCAACCAGTGGCGTCGCAACGTTGAATCCGACATTAACCGGATCGGCGAGCGCATCGCCCTATACCTTAATCGCCGCGAGCTCGGGACTCACTTCGGCCACGCGGCAGGTGAATCTCTCGTATGGCAATGCAAGCAAGTTGGCCATTACCTCCACGACCCCGATCAGCGCGCAGTCAGGCCTGTCGATGCCCGCGGTTAATGTGGCAGTGGAGGATTCGGCCAACAATATCGTCAGCTCGCCGAGTTATCAGATCTCGCTTGCCGTCTCTGGGGCGACTGCATTCACGGGCGGAGACATATCGGGAACCGACAGCCACGGAATCGCCACCTTTCTTACACCGACCCTGACCGGCCTGGTTGCCAACTCCCCCTTTACGCTGACCGCTTCGAGCAGCGCGACCAATCCGTCACTGACACCAGCGACCGCGCAGATTAACCTGAGCGCAGGAACGCCGAGCCAGCTCGCCTTTGCACCGGCGACGATGCTCAGCGAGCACTCTGGCATTGCAATGGCCCAGGTGAAGGTCGATGTCGAGGACTCAGCAGGCAACGTCGTCACGACGTCGTCAGCGGCAATTACATTAAGCGCGAACGCTGGCGCGTTGACGGGCACTTCGGCGTCAGCAACGAATGGCGTCGCGTCGTTGAATCCGACATTAACCGGGTCGGCGAGCGCGTCGCCCTATACGCTGACTGCCGCAAGCTCGGGCCTCACGTCGGCGACAAGGCAGGTGACTCTCTCGTATGGCAATGCAAGCAAGTTGGCCATTACCTCCTCGACCCCGATCAGCGCGCAGTCAGGCCTGCCGATGCCCGCGGTGACCGTGGCGGTGGAGGACTCTGCCAACAATATCGTCAGCTCGCCGAGTTATCAGATCTCGCTCGCCGTCTCTGGCGCGATTGCCTTTGCTGGTGGCGCGGCGCAGGCGACCGACAACAGCGGCACCGCATCGTTTAATCCGACGCTGACGGGCCTCGTCACGCTCTCCCCCTTTACGCTGACCGCCACGAGCAGCGCGACCAACCCGTCACTGACACCAGCGACCGCGCAGATTAACCTGAGCGCAGGAACGCCGAGCCAACTCGGAGTGACCATCCAGCCCGCGACGCCAACGGCCGGAGTTGCCTTCACCGTCACGGTCGCCGTCGAAGACGCCAGCGGAAACGTCGTGACCAACAGTCCTCCCGCGGTCACGATCATGCTTGGCCAGAACGGGGGAGCGGGAATTCTCTCTGGAACAGGGAGTCCGTCAGTCAATGCCGGTATCACGACCTTTGCAAATGTCATCCTCGACAGATCCGGCTGCGGGTACTCCATCAATGCAGCGACCGCCTCCCCTCTATTAAGCGGCACATCTCCACTCTTCGACGTGGCCCCCGGTCCGCTCGCGACCAACGGAACGACGGGAGTGCTCACGCAGGGCTCGAGCGGCGATTACACCTGCGCTGTCGCAAACGGCGGCGCCTGGTGCTGGGGCGACAACAGCCAGGGCCAACTCGGCAACAACACCACGGTCTCCTGCTCTCTCCCTGTTCACGTCGTCGGCCTGCCAGCCGGCGTTCAATCGATTGCCGCGGGATATGAGCATACCTGCGCGGTCGCGAACGGGGACGTGTTCTGCTGGGGCGCCGGAATCAGCGGCGGCCTCGGGAATAGCTCCTTCACCGGCAGCAACGTTGCCGTCCCCGTATCGGGCATTGCGGGCGGTGCCTCTTCCGTGTCAGCGGGCGGCGCGGGCAATTCCTCAACGTGCGCGATCATCAACGGCGGAGTGCAATGCTGGGGCGCCTTCGACGACGGCGGCACCGCCTCGGCACACTCCGGATATATCGAAGCCGACGCGCTCGTTCCGCAAGGTATCGCCGGGCTTGGCAGCGGAGTCCAGGCAATCGCCGTCGGAGGAACCCACTCCTGCGCGTTAATCAATGGAGGGGTTGAATGCTGGGGTGACAACACCTACGACGCACTCGGCAGCAACAACGACGCTGCCAACGGCTCTGCCTGGAGCAGCTCCACTCCCGTGCCCGTCTATGGTCTCAGCGCCGGCGTACAAGCGATCACTTCTGGCGCCGACCAGTCGTGCGCCCTCGTGAATGGCGGCGTGCAGTGCTGGGGATATAACGCTGACGGAGAGCTGGGAGATAACTTCACGACGCCTTCGCTCATTCCGGTGCCGGTCGGCGGACTCTCCGGCGGCGTGCAGGCAATCGCGGCCGGCGGACACCAGACCTGCGCGCTCATCAACGGCGGCGTTCAATGCTGGGGAAGCAGTGCCAGCGGCCAATTAGGGACCGGCGCGATCCTGAGTGTCTGCGGCATGGATATCCATCCCTGCTCGCTCGTGCCCGTTTCCGTTCCCGGCATGACCTCCGGCGTGCAGGCAATCAGTGGCGGGGATAGTTCGGTCTGCGCGCTCGTCAATGATGGCGTTCAGTGCTGGGGCGATAATTCGTTCGGGGAACTGGGTAATCACTCAGACGCAGGCAGTCCGACGCCAGTGCAAGCCCAATCGATCACGCGCGGGATCGCTGGTATGTCGTTGGGAAGCAAGGGGACGTGCGCGATGGTCAATGGCGGCGTGAAGTGCTGGGGCTATGGCGCCGACGGAGAGCTCGGAAATGGAGCAGTCGCGGGCAGTGCAACGGCGGTGCAGGTTCAGGGGCTCGCCAGCGGAGTCCAAAGCATTGTCAGCAATCTGGACCACACCTGCGCGCTGGTGGGCGGCGGGGTCTGGTGCTGGGGCGGGAACAAGTATGGCAATACCATCGTCGGGGAAACGGCGCCGATTGACGCAGGTATGAGCGACGTCCCGCACCCGATTCCGGGCCTCGGCAGCGGAGTTCAAGCAATCGCAACTGGGGCCTACGATAGCTGTGCCATCGTGAACGGTGCGATTGATTGCTGGGGATACAACAGCGGATATGGCCTCCTCGGAACAGGCGTCTCTGGGACAATCGTAGGCTCCTCATCGCCTGCCCTGATCAACGGATTGGACGCGGGCGCTCAGGCTGTCGCAGTCGGTGGCTTTCAGGCATGTGCGCTCGTCAACGGCGGCGTCGATTGCTGGGGCGGAAACGCGTCAGGTCAGCTCGGATATAATTCGCCGAGCTATGCCTCGAGCACGCCCCACCCGGTCGCCGGTCTCGATGCAGGGGTCCAGGCGATCGCCACCGAAGGGGAGACCAGTTGCGCGCTCGCGAACGGCGGCGTCTACTGCTGGGGCAGCAACATATACGGTCAGCTGGGGAATAATTCGATCTATGTCAATCCCTTCGATGGTGGGTCGACATATCCCGGCAACTACAATTTGAATGTGCCCGCCCCGTCGCAGGTCTATCCGGCAGATGCTGGTGTCTCGGCGATTGCCGCGGGCGTGGCATTCGCCTGCGCGCTCATCAATGGCGGCGTGCAGTGCTGGGGCGAAAACGAATCGGGTGAATTGGGGATCCCACTCGACGCTGGTGTCGCGAATTGCAGCGGATCGCCGTGCAGCCCAGTGCCGGTCAGCGTGACCAATCTCGGACCCGGCGCTGGCGTGCAGGCGATCTATGCGGGCAGCGCGCATGCCTGCGCGCTGGTGAATGGCCAGCTCTTCTGCTGGGGTGCGAATCAGTCGAACGAGCTCGGCAACAACGGCGCAACAAACAACGGCTATAGCGCTATTCCGGTGCCGGTGAATGCGCTCACCTATTAACCGCGCCGGATCCCAATACAACACGATCAAGAGCGGCGTTGGCGTGGCTCCAACTCCATTGACGAGGCGAACCACCATGCGTGATGCATTCGAACTGCCCGTATTGAACGCTGCACCATCAATGCGGTGCATCCACTTCGCGCCCGCCGCAATCGCCGCCGCGCTGATTTCCGCGCTCGCGGGCTGCCACGGCCCTGGAGCAATCAACGGGGAGCCACCGACGATCAGCAGCGTCACCCCCGCAAGCGGCCTCACTGGCGCCGCCGTGACGATCGCGGGCGCACATCTGGACAGCGCGACGGTTGTATTTGGTGCAACCCCCGCGGTGATTAACGCGGATACCAGCGCCCAGATCACCACGAACGTTCCGGTCGGCGCTGCGCCCGGTCCCGAGCTCATCACGATAACGACGCCGCACGGGTCAGCGACCGCGTCATTCACGGTGATCGCGCAGCCCGCGCCCATGACCATCGCCCTCCATTCCGGCGACGGCCAGACCGGTCTGGTTGGTATGCCGTTGAACTCGCCGCTCAGCGTCCTGGTGACCGATTCGCAGCAGCA
This sequence comes from uncultured delta proteobacterium, assembly GCA_903911145.1. Lineage (GTDB taxonomy): Bacteria > Myxococcota > Myxococcia > Myxococcales > 40CM-4-68-19 > CAIWCD01. The sequence goes on from CAIWCD010000003.1 coordinate 45,207, forward strand.
CGGGATGAGCGGAGTGAGCGTTGCGTGGGCCACCGCCGCGGGAGGGAGCAGCGACGGCGACAGCGGCGCGAGCGTCTCGCAATCGACGAGCGTGACCGGCGCGGATGGTATCGCGTCCATATCAGCGACGCTCGGCCCCCGCGGCGGAACCAACGAGTTCACGGCGACGATCAGCGGCGCGACCGGCTCTCCGGTCCGCTTCTCCGCGCGGGCCGCGGTCGGGATGACGCTCGTATCCGGCAATGCGCAGACGGGTGTCGTCGGCAATCCGCTCTCTGCGCCGCTCAAGGTGCTCGTCGTTGATGACAACCAGCTTGGCGTCGCGGGAATCGCCGTGAACTGGGCGACGACCGGCGGAACCTTTGGCGCCTCGAGCAGCACCGCAGCAAGCATTTCGGACGCAAATGGATTTGCAACTCCTCCGTCGCTCGCGTCGCTCGGTATGTCCGGAGGTATCGACTCATATACGGCGTCATTCACCGATTCACCGACGTTATCGCCCATCACGTTCACTGCGCAGGCCGCCGCCGCGCTCGCGATCAATGCGGGGAATGGGCAGGTTGGAATCGTCGGAGCGCCCCTGGCGCAACCGCTCAGCGTCTTCATCAGCGATGGCAATGCAAATGGAATCTCCGGGATTCAAGTCAATTGGACCGCTGCGGGCGGCGGCCTCGGCCTTCCCGGCTCCTCGAGCGCTTCCGCGAGCAGCGTCAGCGATATCAACGGAATTGCTTCAACTCCTGCGATCCTCGGAGCCATCGCGACCACCGATACCTTCACGGCGACCGTCGATGGCCTCAGCGGGTCGCCCGCGATCTTCACCGCGAGCGCTGCTGGCGCGGTCCGGATGAGCAGCGGCGACCAGCAGACCGGCGTCGCCGGGCAGGCGCTCGCGAATCTTCTCGCCGTTCAGGTGGTCGATAGCAACGATGCCGGAATATCCGGCATTGCCGTCAACTGGGCGATTGGCGCAGCCGACGCGGGGGCCGCAGGATTGGGCGACACCACGGGCGCCATCGATCCCACGCCGAGCGTGACGAACTACGATGGGATTGCCTCAGTCGCAGCGACACTGGGCGCACGCGGCGGTCCGAACTACTTCACCGCGAGCGTTGCAGGATTAACCAGCTCGCCCGTTGTCTTTAATGCCGAGGCCGCGTCTGGAGTCTCGCTGATCTCCGGCAATGCACAGACAGGCTGGGCCGGGGAACCGCTGGCCAATCCGCTCGTGGCGCAGGCGGTCGATAACAACGACGCAGGGGTCGCGGGGATTGTCGTGAACTGGCTCGTCGCGGACGCAGGCGATCAAACGGCCACTGTCGATTCAATCACGAATACAACCAGCGTGACGACGGCAGGTGATGGCACGACGTCGATCAATCCGACGCTCGGCGCGGTGGGGGGCGCGAATCTCTATATCGCCATGATTCCCGGCCTCGCTTCGTCGGTGCGCTTCTCCGCACAGGCTGCGACAGCGATCATCGCGGACGACGGCGGCGCGCAGACCGCCATCTCCGGCGCGCCGCTTGCTCAAGCGCTCGTCGTGCGCGTGGTCGATAACCTCGATGCAGGCGTTGCGGGGATTCCGATCAACTGGTCGACGAGCGGAAACAAGTTCGGCATCGCCATTACTCCCGCGGCCAACACCACCGATTCCACCGGAACAGCGATAGCGCAGGCCACGCTCGGCGCCGGCGGCGGCACGGATACCTTCACGGCCACGGTCGCAACGCAGCCCAATCCGGCAGTCACGTTCGGCGCGCTCGCGGCCGGCGCGATCATGATCAGTCCAATCGATGGCGGTAATGCGCAGAACGCGGATGCAGGCGCGCAACTGCCGCGGCCCCTCGTGGCACTGGTCACGGACGGAACGGTATTGAGCGATGGCGGATATATCCCTGTATCCGGAATCACCGTGAATTGGACGGCGACCGGAGGCGGCCCCGGCGTCGCTGTCAATCCCGCGACGGTGGTCACTGGCGCAGATGGCCTCGCGCAGACGACCGCGACGCTCGGCGCCACCGGCGGAACCAATACGTTCAAGGCCTCGCTCGCCGGTATACCCGGCGTCGCTTCATATACAGCCACCGCGAACGGCGGAACCTGTCCCGCATCGGCGACACCGACGATCAACCAGTTCACGCCAACCGACGGCGGCGTGGGCACGGTCGTGACGATCCAGGGCAATAACCTCTGCTCGACGACAGGGGTCTTCTTCTCCAACAACGCCGCCGCGGTCTTCACTCCAACAGGCTCCCCGACCGCGCTGGTGGCCGTTCTCCCGGCGCAGGCCGTCACCGGTCCAATCAAGGTTGTCACCACCGGCGGAACCGTGATCTCCGCCAACCCCTTCACCGTGATTGCCGTGCCGACCATCAGCAGCGTGGCTCCAGTCAACGGCGCCGGCGTCGGCGTGACCGTCACCATCAAGGGAACAAACCTGACCGGCACCAGCGCCGTTTCGTTTAATGGCGCTGCCGCGACGATCCAATCGGTGTCGGCCACGCAGATCGTCACGACGGTGCCCGCCGGTGCAACCACGGGACCGATCCAGGTCACGACGCCGGGAGGAGTCGCGACGTCGGGCAGATATACGATTCTCCCTTCGCCGACGTTAACCAGCTTCTCCCCTGCGGGCGGAGCGGGCGTTGGCGCACCGATTACACTGGTCGGAACCAACCTAATCGGAGCCACGTCGCTCCTGTTTAATGGCGGCACCCTGCTCGCTCCAGTCAGCGCAGTCTTCCTCGGGGCCACCGTCACGGGCGCCATTCCGGCTGGAGCAGTGACCGGTCCTGTCGGCGTGGTGACTCCAGGAGGCACGGCCTATACCAGCCTGCCCTTCACGATTCTGGCAGCGCCGTCGATTGCGTCGATATCACCGAGCAGCGCCTATGCCGGGACCGGCGCGCTCGTCACCATCAGCGGCTCCCAGCTTGCGAATGCCACTTCGCTCGCGTTCAATGGTACGGCCGCGCTCATTGAAAGCAATACCTCGGGCCTGATTACAACGACAGTACCGCCCGGCGCAACAACAGGTCCCGTCACCGTCGCTACGCCAGGAGGAATTGCCAGCGCCGCCTTTACCGTTCTGACGGTCGGTGCGCCCGCGCCAGTCGGCCCGGCTCCCCTGGTGATTACGCGGCAGGCGCTGGCGCACGTCGGTGCAGTCGATCGAATGGTCGCGGGCCCCGATATCATCGCCGCCGGAGGCATGCACCAGCGCAATATCTACCTCGGGCAGGTGAACTCCAAAGATGCCTGGGCTGACAATCTGCAGGTCGTCACCCTCGATGAGAGCGGCAATCTCCTCGCGGATCGGGTCTATCCGGACAGCACGCTGCCGATGAATGGAGCCGGCCAGCGCAGCATCGCGGGCCTCGCGCTCGACCCGGCGAAAGAGCGGCTCTATCTGGCCCTGCACGAATATGTTGCCGTGAATCAATCCCTCTTATCGGTCTGGGCGCTCGATGGTGGCGCGCCGACAGGAGCACCCGCGAGTTATGCGACGGGCAGTTGTTATAAGGCGACGGGAACGACGCCGATCTCGATCGCGCTCAATCCAACGCTGCCGATTCTCTATATCGCCTGCAGCAACGGCCCGACGGTCTATGCGGTCGCGTTGAACGCAGCCGGCGATCCGGCCGGAGATGCGGGAACGTTCCTCGTGGGAGACGCCGGCCTCTCCGACGTGCAGGTCAGCCACGATGGCGCGCATCTCTATCTCGGAACGAACAGTGATCAACTGGAGATCGTCGATCTCGATCCGCACAGCGGAATTCCAACGTCTGGTTTGCCGCGGATCTATCTTGCCGGCCCGGATCCACTGACCCAGACCGTGGGTCCATTGCGATTTGAATTGGGCGGACACGCGCTCTATCGCGAGCACCAACCGCTCACGCTCGGCAGCAGCGCCACTCTCGAGGTTCCTCCGCCATCGTGGCCGCTGGAGGTCTGGCCGCTCAACGCAGCGGGAAACCCTGGCCAGCAGACGTGGAGCACGCCGCTGCCGCAGTTCACGGGCAGCGCGTTTGCCGCCTCTCCCGACGGTGGATATCTCCTGCTCGCCGCCGATCAATATGCGGTTGATCCATTCAACGGAAATCGTTTCTACGAGGGATATGCTCCCTGGCTCTATGCGACCGATAGCAGCGGAGCTCCCAATGCAACTGGAACCATCTATGCGACGAGCGGCGATAGCCGGCCCCTGCTGGCAACGATCGCTTCCGATGGCCAATCGGTGCTGCTCGTCGACCAGACGGCACCCGCGGGGAATCTCTCCTCGAATCTCTGGCTACGCACCACAGTCACTGCTGCGCGGACCAATGCCGACGCGGGCCTGAATACCGTTCCCTATTCGCTCTACGGTTCGGGGGTGACGGGCGTGCTCACCACCGATGGCGGCACGCCGTCCGCGTGGTTCCCGCTCGATCCGCTGCTCGCCGGCCGCAATGGGCAACTGCTGGTGACGCTCACGTTTGGTCCGATCACGACCGTGGCCAACAATCACGCACCAACCGCGCTCGGTCCGCTCTCCGCGACCATCGAAGTTGCGCAGGGGGATATCTCGAATCTGACGACCATCGCGTCGTTGCACGAGACAGTGCTCGGCGACACCATCGATCTCATGCTGCCTGGATATGAAGAGTGGCAGCCTGGAATCAACGGCCCCATCGAGCTCTTGAGCACGCATATCCGGCGCGTCTATCTGAATACCGCGGAGGCCGCCGTCGCCGCACTCTCCCCCGCGCTCAAGAACTCCGCGACGCCGAAGCAGTTGATTGTCTCCTGCTCGGGAATGGCCGGCGGGCAGGGAGAAGAGCAGCAACTCCTCGACGAGGCGACGACGCTGCAGTTGCTCGGTTGCAATACCGTCGGCGCGAGCAACTGGGGCGCGATCCCATATACGGAACTCAGACAGGTATTGCTCGACGCCGGACTCCCCGGACGCGGCATGACGATCTTCCGCGGCGTCCCCTACCTCCCCAACTTCGATTATGAATATGGTGCGCCGGGATATACTCCGGACCCGGCGACGCTCGTCTCCCAGTGGCTCGACTCGACGGTCTTCGCCGCGAATGGAACGTTACCGATCTTCAGCGGCGAGACGCTGGCGAACGTGGTGGATATCAAGCTCGCCGACGAGCCGGCCTGGAGCTATCCGGGCGAACTGAATCTGCTTGCCGCGTCTGATGCGGGGTTGGCGTTGTTTCACGCAGCACTCGCGGACGCGGGCTGGCAACCGGGCGATCTCGTCGCGGGCGCACCCAACAGCCCGACCGGTTGGGCCGAGGTATTGCCGCGCAGCTATCCGGGGCTCGATGCAGGAACCGAGACGCGCACGCTCTATCGCGAGACGATGCGTTACTTCCCCGCGGCCGCAACGCGCGCCTATAGCGAGGCCGCGGATATGCTGCAGGCCGCATTTGCCGACGCTGGCGCGGATACCAATGCACGCGTCGTCAACATCGACGTCAATTGGGCGACGTCCCCCTGGTATGGCAATCAATCGATTGCCGCGAATCCGCCGACTGCATTCGGCCAGTTTGATTGGCTGGAGGTCGGCCGCGACGGCCATTTCACTCCGTGGACGGAGGATTGGGCATTCTTCAATCCGGAGGATTGGACCACGGCCGCCGATCAACTGCGCTCGGCGGCAATGCTCGCGCCCGCTCCTGGCACCACAAGGCTTCCGCGCAATTTCGGTGGATATATCGTCGGCAATCATCTTCTCTATAGTCATCCCGAGGCCGCGAGCTTCAATGCTCTCTCGCTGGTTGCGAAAGGATCCAAGACCGTCGAGCTCTATTCCTTTGGCCCTGGGCAGGTCGATGGATTGTCATTCTATGATCAGGGCAACACCTGGTCGGAGGATACCGGCATCTATGGATCGATCGCGCGCGCCACCCGGCGCATCGGCGCGGCCGAGTCGGTGCTCTATCCGGGCATTCCTGCACGCGGCAAAGTCGCGCTGCAGTTCCACTCCTCCAGCCCGCTCTGGGAGCCGTCGCAGGGACACCTGTACGAATTGGAGTCGGCGGCACTGCACTACGCGCTGGCGCACGCGGGATATACCGTTGATTACATCGACGACGTGGATATGGAGAGCGGCGCACTCACTGCGCGTGGATATTCGGCGCTCTATCTGACCGAGCCCGATCTGACGACCAAGGCGCAGTTGGCGATCGTGGATTGGGTCAATGCGGGAGGGACGCTGGCCGTGGTGCTCGCGGGAGGAATCAACAACGAACTCGACCAACCCAGCGCCATCCTCGATCCCGTGCTGGGCTTGAGCCGGACGACGATTCGAAGTTTCCGCAGTCCGAGCACCGCCGCGAACATCTTCGCGCGCCAACCCGGCAGCATCGATTACTCGGTCTATCAAGGAACGCTCGCGACGCTCCAGCCGACGGGCGTCGATTCCGCCGCGTTCGGCGATGCTGGCGTAACGATTGTTGGGACATATCTGCCGCTCGATGGATATCTCAATGGTGGCGCGACGACCGTGGCGACCATTCCAGACGGGGGAGTCCACAGCATGCCGGGCCCCGCGATCGCCGTGAACAGCTATGGCAGCGGAACCGCCGTCACCTATGGATTCTATCCGGGCCAGGAGTATCGAATGGCCTCCGATAACAGCGGGTATCCCGATCAGCTGCCGCAGCATTACAATCCGAGCCTGCGCCAGCTCGCTGTCGGCGCGGCCCGCCTCGCCAACACTCCCCAGCCGGTGATTCTCGATCACGCGGTGGTTGAGGCCGACCTGCTCCAATCCCCGGCGGGTCTGGCGGTGGCGCTCCTCAATTGGACCGACCAATATATCCCGCTGCTCCAGGTCACCATTCCCAATGCCTGTTACAGCGGGACCCCGTGCACCATCAGCAGCGTCACCTCGTCGGAACATCCCGCGCCGCTCGACTTCGCCCAGGCGGGGACGCAGCTGACCGTGACGTTGCCGATCGACAAGGTCGATGTGCTCATCATCAAATGACGGTCGATGAATACGTGGCTCCAATGACCGTCGAAGAGTTATGAACACAGCCATGAGAAACAAGCTCGCGCTGCTGCTGGCGGCCTGCTCTGCGGCCTGTCTCTATGGACCGCGGATGGGTGAAGCCGATTCGGTCGACTCGTATTCGCGCGCGGGCTGGGCCGCCCCCGCGACTGAATTTCCGCCCCGTGCGGCGCCGGAACAGGCGCGGGCTGGACGCGCAGGAGGGCCGATCAACCTCGGCGCAGAGCTCGGCCACGTCGATATCCTGCCGGTCGTGCCGCGCCTGCCGACGCAGGTGATCAACCGCTCGACCTTCCACGTGCAGCAGAACCGTTTCGCGATGAGCGCTCCGGGAAACTCGACGAACTTCGACGTGTCACTCGACGGCGCGGGCTGTCTGCGCGGCTCGATCGGCGCGGCGCTCGCCGAGTTCTGCCCGGCATCGCTGGCACGCGGCGACAAGCCCGGCAGCGCGCGCTGGCGCAGCACGAGCAGCGTATCCACCTTTGCGGTTCAACTCAGCCCCGATCAGAACACGCTGCTGGTCGAGGCCGGCCGCGCCCATGGCGTCTTTGCGCTCGGCCAGGGTGGTGCGATCGATCAGCTCCGTCGTCATCCGGAGATGCTCGGCCTCGCGTTCGTCGCGGGGCTGATGCCTGCGGCGAAAGGCCATGGCAACGGGCCGGATATCGACTTCGGCTTCGAGGTCGTCGAGCGGCTCGTCGCCAGCGCGGCAGGCGGACCCAGTCACGGCTGAGGCTGCGTCGATCCGCGCCAGAGACACGCGCGGAGGGTAGCAGCTATGGTCGCGCGCGCTACCCTCCGCGATATGCGCACAACCTGCCTGACAGAAGATGAGTTCGCGCTGCTGGCCGAGGGACGGCTGGAGGGGGGCGCCGCGGCCGAAGCAGAGCTGCACGCTCGCGATTGCGGCAATTGCAATCGCTTGATGACCAGCATCGGTGACGCGGTCACGCGGAGATCGGGGCTGGGCAGGCCGCGTGGCGAGTCGTCGAACGCAGGCGCCGCGCTGGAGCCAGGTGCGCGCGTCGGACGATTCGTGCTGACGCGACTGCTCGGCACGGGCGGGATGGGTGCAGTCTGGGCGGCGCACGATCCCGAGCTCGGTCGCGACGTCGCGCTCAAGCTGGTGCGCCCCGGGCCGGGCAGCATTGGTGATTCCGCCCAGAACCGCGATCGCCTGCTGCAGGAAGCCAAGGCGATGGCGAACCTCGCTCATCCCAACGTGGTGCCGGTCTTCGAGGTCGGGATGCTGGGCGACGAGCTCTTCGTCGTGATGGAGCTCGTCGAGGGAGAGACGCTGCGCAGCTGGATCTCCCGCCCGCATTCCGTGCCCGAGATCCTGCGCGTGTTCGCCGGGGCGGGACTCGGTCTCGCGGCCGCGCATGCCAAGGGCATCGTGCATCGCGACTTCAAGCCCGAGAACGTCCTGATGGGGAAGGACGAGAGGCCGCGGGTCACTGACTTCGGGCTCGCACGGATGGTGCCGGGTCCGCGAAAGTTCGCCACGCCCAGGCAGGCCGCGCTCTCGGAGACTGCTCGCTCAGATGGCACAGAGACGCCTCGGGGCGCGCTGATGGGAACTCCCGCGTACATGGCGCCCGAGCAGTTCGACGGCGGTGTCGCGAGCGAAGCCTCCGATCTCTTCTCGTTCTGCACCGTGTTCTACGAGGCGCTCTATGGCGTGCGCCCGTTCGTTGGCTCGACCGTCTATGCAGTGCGGACCGCCATGCGTGCGGGCCGCGCGCGCCTCCCGACCAGACCGCGCCTTCCCGCAGCGGTGCGCAAGCTCCTGCTGCAAGGCCTTCGCTACAACGCCACCGAGCGGCCCGCGTCGATGGCCGAGATCGCCGCGGTGCTCTCCCGCGACACTGGCGCACGCGCACTCAAAGTGGCCTTCGTCACCACGCTGGTCGCGACCCTCGTGCTCGGTGCGTGGAGCGTCTCGCGCGCACGGATCTGCAAGGACGCAGGCACGCGCCTCGCGGGCGTCTGGGACCCTCCGCGGCAGAGCAAGGTCGAGAGCGCATTTCTCGCGACCCACCTCGTCTACGCGCCGGATGCCTACCAGCGCGTCGCAGCCGCGTTCGAGCGCTTCCGCACCGGCTGGACGAGCAACTACACGAACGCGTGCGAGCAGAGCGCCGCGGCCAGCAAGGACGATCCCGTCGCCTATCTGCGCATGGCATGCCTCACGCAGCAGCTGGCCGCAGCGCAGTCCAAGAGCGATCTCTTCGCGCAGGCCGATGAGAAGGTGGTCGAGGTGGCCGCCGCGATCGCCTCGAGTCTCGACGATCCGGCGTCCTGCGCGAGCGCCGCTGGTCGCAGCGCGCCGCCGCCGCCGAATCTCACCGACCGTCTCGCGGTCGAACATCTGCGCGAGAAGCTCGTGCGTGCCCGCGCGCTCGGGGAGGCCGGCCGATTCGCGGAGTCGCTCTCTCTCGCGAATGCTGCGGTTGACGAGTCGCGCGCGACCCATTGGCCGCCGATGCGCGCCGAGGCGCTCTTCACTCTCGCGCAGACGCAGCGCGAGATGGACGACGCACAGCCTGCGCTCGAGACGGCCACCGACGCGGCGCTCGCCGCCGAGGGCACCCGGCACGACGGCATCGCCGCGAGGGCCTGGGTGCTGGCTGTGCATCTCTGCGGCGGGCAGCTCAACCGTGCACAGCAAGGTCGGGAGCTCATGCGCCACGCCCGCGCCGCGGTGGAACGCCTCGGCAGCGACGATGATCTCGCCGCGCAGCTGGAGAACGCTGAGGGAAACCTGCTCGGCCGCGAGGGGAAGCTGATCGAGTCGGAGCAGGCGCAGCGACGCGCGCTCGCGTTCTATGAGGCGACCGGCAAGCAGGACCAGTTCTATACGTGGCTGCTCAACGATGAAGCAGTGTCGCTCAGCTACCTTGGCCGCGACGACGAGGCCGCACCGCTCTTCAAGCGGACCGCGGAGATCAAGGAGCGCGTGCTCGGTCCGCACCACCCGGATGTCGGGCTCACCCTCTCAAATCTCGCAAACTCGCTCACCCTCCTCGGTCGCTACGACGAGTCGCAGGCCGCGCTCGACCGGGCCGCGGAGATCCTCGGCGCCTCGCTGAGGCCGGACCATGCCTGGACCATGGCGCTCGACAACAACCTCGGCGATCTCGCGCATGCGAAGGGAGATCATCCGACGGCGCTACGTTGGTACGAGCGCGCGATGGAGGCCAACGAGGCAGGCGTGCGCTCCGGTCACGCCTTCTCTCTCACGGGCGTCACCGGGGTCGCGAACACGCTGGTGGCGCTCGGCAAGCCGCTTGAGGCAATCGCGCTGCAGGAGAAGGCGCTCGACACCGGCCATCCATTCGATCCGGCCGAGCGCGCGATCGCGCAGTTCGTTCTCGCCAAAGCGCGCGTGGCCGCGGGCGGCGATTCGGCTGCACCCCTGGCGCTTGCGGAGCAGGCGCGCGCGACCCTTCTCCTCAATCCGCTGCCCAACCGTGCCGCGCTCAGCGAACTGAACGCGTGGGTGCAGAAGCAGGCGCCGCACTAGCAGGGTGTTGACTTTCGCCGACCGAGCCGGCCCGTTGTGTACGGCGACGAGGAGGGACGCGGGTTTGCACTGTTGAAGCGGGTTACTCGACGCTCGCGGCGATCTCCACCAACTCCGGATAGGTCAGGTTGGACAGCAGCATCAGACTGGTCCCGTGTCGTCGCCAACTGAGCGTCGTGTAGCTGCCGAGAAGGTTCATATACCCAGTGCAGTCACCAACCGTCACCTGCTTGCCCGTGGCTGGCACGACGTCCACCGATTGGCGCATCTCCGTCAGCGAGAGCCAGTGCGGCCCGCTTCCCATGACCAGGGTTGCGTTCGGGACTGCCTCGTGATCCAGAATCACGCGCTGAACTTCATACCCATCCGGGAGCGATCGAGGAGCGACCAGCGTGAGGTCGAGTTGCTTGTTGGCCTCGTCGAGCGTCACGCCCTTCCCGGTGAGATTCCAGTCGAGAACCGTTGCGTCCGCTGGATAGTCCAATGTGAATCCGCGCGCGGGAAGTGGAACGTCATAGTCGACTGACTCGTACTGCATCTCATACCAGGGCGTTCCAGGGGATTCGAAGACCGTGAGCCTGAGTGGAATGCCGCGCTCCTGATCCATCCAGGAGTCATAACCATACCGGTAAGGTGCAGCATCGCGCGGCTCGACTACCCAGCGCGTCGCCTCATGGCCGGCGACCGTCGCGTCGCCGATGCGCGAATATCGAAACTGTCTCAGACCAGAAAGCGTCTGCTCGCGCACAAGACTCTTCCAGTCATCCTCGCTCGGCGCAGGAAGTCCGGTGATGCGCAGTCCAAAGCGTGTGGCCGGCCACCAGAGAGAGACCGTCTCCCCGTCGTAGACGAACAGCTGGCCCGCCAGGGCAGCCGGCGCAATCACTTCGACGCGCACCTTGGAGAGTTTCTGATACCAGACGTCCTTGACCAGATCGGCTTGTGGATCGTCGAGCAGCACATGCCGTTCGACCAGATGGCCATGGAAGCTTTCGATGGAGAGCTGCTGGTTTGATACCCGCCGCGCCACCATCCGGGCGACCAGCGGTGTGCATCCCGTCAGGAGGAAGACCGCGACCAGCGCAGCTCCGCTCGCTCTCATCGCGTCGTCGCCGGGTTGAGCTGGGCTGCAATCTTGAGGAGCTCTTCAATGGGGAGATTTCCAAGCAGCGTGTAGTAGCTTCCGTCGCGGACGAACGCATACGAAGACATCGCACTGCCTGGAATCAGACGCCCCGGCGTCCCGGATCCGATCGGAACTCCATAGGCCGGCACCGAGGCTCCCGCCGAGGCATTGACGGTCACAAGCAGAACGTGGGGCCCTCTCTCATAGCGAATGCAGAAGGCCGGAATCGGTCCTGCGGCGCGCGCGATCAGTGTGCGCTTGAGGCCGAGCCGGTTGTCATCAGGAAGCACGACATGAAACGTCGCCTCCTTGCGCATCGCCGCTTCGTCAATCGACGGCATGCCCAGATCCCAGTCTGTAATCAGAGTCCCCTCAGGAACGATCTCAGAGAACGCCTCCTGCGCGACGGGCTTGTTGAATGCAATGCTGTCCCATTGAAACGCATAGGTAGTATTGGGAAAGTGATACTCGCCCGCCATCGCAAACGAGTAAGGGTCGTAGACTTTCGTCCACCCTCGCGCATCGGGGGTCTCTCTGGAGCGGGCCTTGTGGTGCAACGTCAGCGTGCTCAGACCCGCCACCATCGACGTGCCGTTGATGATGTAGTCATAGGTTCGTTGATTGAGTCCGTACTGGTACTCAACCAGACGATCAAGATCCTTACCCTCGGGTAGCTTGAGGTTTCGCAAGCGGATCGCCCAACGGACCTGTGGATAGTAGGACTGGAGGGTATGACCGTCATAGATCACGGAGATGCCCGCCCACGCCGCCGGCTCAGTGACCCGAGCAGAGAAGAGATCCGGTCGCGCCTGCACCACCGCAGCCTTGACGTCCGCGCCATCGATGATTCCGCTCTGGACGATCACGCCATCGACCGAGGTGACCTTCGCACTGTTCCGCAGGATATGCAGAAGCGCGTAATCGGGAACGGCGGATGCAGCAAAGAGTGAAGCAACGAGTAAGGCATTCATCATTGTTCCCCTGTGGAAGGGTGCTTGCGAAACAGCTCGAACCAGCCCTGGAGGCCAGCGAGCGGATGATCGATGGAGCGGCCGATGTCGTAGCGCACAGGCTCGGACGATCCGGTCCAGGTGCGGGAGATCCGATCCCAGACGATCAGTGCGCCGCCAAAGTTCTTGTTGAGATAGGCGTCATTGATGCCGTGATGGATGCTGTGGTGCTGCGGTGTATTGAAGACGATCTCAAACATTCCCAGACGTGGAACGCCTTCTGTGTGCGTGAACGATTGGTAGATCAGACTGAAGAACTGCATCGACATGACCATGAGCGGGTCGAATCCGAGCAGTGGAAGCCAGATCCAGAATGGCAAGGCCACGAATGGTGTCCAGCTCTGCCTGAGACCAACCGAAAGATTGAACTGGGTCGAGGCGTGGTGCGTGGAGTGGGCGGCCCAGAGGACGGGTGATGCGTGGCTTGCGCGGTGGAACCAGTAGAAGCTGAAGTCGTCGAGCAGGAAGAGGGCACACCAACTCAACCAGAAGCGGCCTGAGCCCACGTCGAGCCAATGCGGCCCGAAATCGAAGATCGCATGGTCGCGCGCGAGCGAATAGAGCTCGAATAGAACCGGGCCCCAGACGAGCGAGATGAGGAGGTAGCCCGCGAAGGTCCAGACGTTGGTCAGCGTATCGGCAGTGCGAAAGCGTCCAGGAGCACGCAGTCGCTCGACAACGAGGCAGAGCAGGAGCAGTGCGATGAGAAGCCAGCCGATCACTTGCTGCCCCTATGTTTGAGACCGCCTGAGAGAATCTTCGCGATCGCCGCGACCGATTTGTCGACGCCGAGGCCGAACGGGCGCGCTCCGAGACAGTGGGTGAGGATGAAGTAGTTGGTGAAGAGCAGATAGGTCGCGGTGAAGGCGACTGCCGGATCGACGCCGCCCGCGCCGGCGCCGGTCAGCTTCTCGCCGAACAGCGCGCGGAACTTTCCGGCGAGGTCGTCGTAGTGGGGGCGCGCGTGATGCCCGTCGAACTCCGCGATGTCGACATAGACGAGCGTGAGGCAGTCGCGGTTGCGCACGACCAGTTCGCCGATGGCGTGGCCAAGCGCCTCGAGATCTCCGGGGAACGTTTCCAGATCAACGAGTGGCACCAGCGACGCGGCGTCGCCAGCGAACGCGATATAGAGGCGCGAAATGAGCGCGGTGAAGAGCGGCTCTTTGCCTTCGTAGTGATTGTAGATGTTGCCGAGCGCAACACCTGCGCGCGTGGCGATCTCGCGCAGGCCCACACCGTGGAACCCCTGCTTGAGGAAGAGAGCAAGCGCCAAGCGAGCGCCGCTTCACCAGCCCAGACCCGTGCCCTCTCGTGGCGCCGCAGGACCGGATCGATGCGCTCGTTCAGCTCTGGTGCGTGCGCCCGCGCTGGAGGTGATCGACGAGTTGCCGACGGATGGCATGAAACGCTTCGTGCACCGCGGCGTAGGCGTCCTGCCCGATCTCCACGCTCGGATCTGCAGAGGCGATCAACTCCGCGCCCGGCACGAGGAGAATCACCTCGACGCGAAAGCGCTTCGCGCGGTGGTGCTGGTTCGGCTCATCGATGACGATGCGGCATTCGACAATGCGATCCTTGAACTCCTCGAGCGCCAGAACTTGCTGGTGGATGAGCGCGGTCAGCGCCGTCGAGGGGGCAGTGTGGCGATAGGTGATCTTGGTCGGAGTGGTCCATGCGTGGAGAAGCCCGGCGAGCTTCGCGGGTCTGGTATCGGTGACGACGCCGCATTCATCCACATGCGCGCCGTGCATCCGATGCAGATGCCCGTCGTGTTCGTAGTCGACGTGACCATCGTGCTGCACCGGCTTGTGGCCGCAGCCCTCGCCATGCTGGTGCGCGTGGTGCTCGTGGACGTTGCAGGGATGGTTCACGGATCGGTGCGATTCCGTCTGAGGCATCGGCATGGTTTGCTCCAGGAAGGTGTTCGAAGTGGGCTACGGAGCACAGGACGTGCCATCGCAAATTCCGTGGGCGATCGGGCGGCGCCGCGCCCAGTCAGGCCCAGCGCTTGTGCCGCGAACAGGCGATGAACGGCGACGACCGTTCGCCGAACGCTGAACGCCGACCGGGCCGGTCGACGCGTGATCGATGCTGGGGAGGAAGGAGCACCGCGACAGCACCAGCAGTTCACCCGCACCAGGAACGGCAATCGGCGCGTCACGAATCTAAAACTGCCCCGGAGCAACAAGCTGCGCCGCTTTCATACCAACTCCTGCATCGTGGAAAGTCCACACCTCAAGGGAAGGTCTGACTGAGAGAAGGTCTTGAGAATGAGTGGAGCAACATGCGTGCCCTGCGCCTCAGACGTGGTGGGCCATTGCCCCAACGCAACCGACGCGATAGTTCATCCGCCGCAGCGCGAATCTCCCTCGCGCAAACCCTTCAATGCAGGAACTCCCGATGAATCGACTCCACCTGCTGCTGCTCTCCCTCGCCCTGCCCTGCGTTCTCTTGTCCAGCTGCTCAAGCAATCCAGTCGCGGCAAGCGATGCAGGCAGCGACGCAGGGACTGGTGCGGGAACCGACGCAGGCAGCAGCGATGCGGGCGATGGCGGCAGCTGTCTGCCCCGCGCAACCTACGGCGGAGGAGAGGTGAATACCCAGGAAGGCTCCGTTACAGCGTTCATTGTCGACGAGATCGGAGCCCCGATCGCGGGCGGCCAACCCGTCTATATCTGCGGTCTCAACCTCTGTTCGGCCCCGTCGACGACGAGCGATGCCGGTACCGCAAGCATCACCACCAACCTCTCCATGAAGCGCCCAGCATTCAAATATGGGGATGCGATCAACTATGCGGAATTCGCCATTCCACTCACCTCGGGCTCCACGGACTTCACCGCGAACGGCACTGGAACACTCGGCACGGGGAAACTCTCAGACAAGCCCGGCGCTGCGCTCACGCCTGGCACGAGCGCGATCTCAGGCGACGTCACAGTGGCGCTGGCCGCAGACGCGATCGTCGGGATCGACACGCTGACCTACAGCACGGCCGATCAACAGAAGTTCCGCGCAGTGAATATTCCACTCACCAATCTCGCTCCAGTGCTTGGAAATGTCACCGTCAGCGGCGCCGCGGCCAACTTCGCACTCGTCTATGGAGTCGCCCCAGCAGAGACGACCCTCTGCCCTCCCGCACAGATCTCGGTGTCTCTACCTCAGACTCTGAGATGGGCCGCGGGCGCCGCTGTGGAATTCTGGATCACGACCTCAGACGTATCTCAGACCTATGCTCCGTATGGAGGCTGGGCCTGGATGAGCGACGGAGTGGTCAGCCCCGATGGGAAGAGAGTCACCAGCACGCAGGGATTCAACCTCCTCGAGAATTTTGCGATTCGCCTCAAGTAGAATTGACACCCTCGCGAGTTGCAGCGCCGGTTCTATGCTCAATGCGGGTCGAGGCTCCTGCGTACGTGCGCGAGCAACTCCGCCCCGCTGAACGGTTTCTGCAGCCACTCCGCGCTGCTCGGCTCGATTCCATGCGCCGAGAGAACCTCACCGGGATATCCAGAGACGAAGAGCACACGCAGACGGGGCCGGCTCTGCCTGAGCTGCTCCAGAAGCTGTCCGCCGTCGAGTCCCGGCATGATGACGTCGGAGAGAAGCAGATCGAACGATGCGTTCGGCTCGCGCGCAAGCACCAGCGCCGCTGCGCCATTCCCTGCGACGCGCACCTGGTATCCGGCGCCGATAAGCGTCCGCTCGATGAATCGCCGAATCCCCGCATCGTCCTCGACCAGAAGGATTGTCTCCTTCCCTCCTCGTTTCACCAGTGACGACATCGGCGCGGATTGAGTCGCAGCCGTCGCCGGCGCGCGCGGCAAGCAGATGGAGAACGTGGTTCCTCTACCCTGCTCGCTCTCGCAGCGGATATATCCACCGCTCTGCTTGACGATGCCGTAGACCGTCGCGAGTCCAAGCCCGGTTCCCTTTCCAACCTCCTTGGTCGTGAAGAATGGCTCAAAGAGTCGCGCCTGGACCTCAGCAGACATTCCGATTCCGGAATCGCTGACGGAGAACTGGACATGATCACGGGAGGGCGCGCCCGGATATCGCCTGAGCCCATCTGAATCGGCGGCGAGATTGGCCGTACGCAGAGTCAGCGCGCCTCCGCGCGGCATCGCGTCCCGCGCATTGACCGCGAAGTTCAATAAGACCTGCTCGAACTGGCTCTGATCGCAGAGCACCGGCCAGAGCAGAGCCGCAAGCTCGGTGGTGACCAGGATATCAGCGCCAACCAACCGCCCGAGCATCTTCTCGATGCCGCGCACCGCCTCGTTGAGATCGAGCACCACGAGAGAGAAGACCTGCCTGCGCGCAAACGTGAGCAGTTGCCGGGTCAGATTGCGAGCGCGGGTAGCCGCCTCGCCAATCTCCCCGGCCCGCTCGGCCACCAGCGCGGCCCACGGCACATTGGGCGGCGATATGTCTTCGACGTCGGCGAGAATCACCGCGAGGATATTATTGAAGTCGTGCGCAATCCCGCCCGCGAGCCTTCCGATGCTCTCGAGCTTCTGCGCCTGGACAAGCTGCTGCTGCAGCGACAACTCGACCGTGACGTCACGCTTGACCGCGAGATAGTTGCAAATCGTCCCGTTGTGATCCCGCACGGGAGCAATCAGCGTCTCCTCGGTAAAGAGCCTCCCGGTCTTGGAGAGGTTGACCAGCCGGCCTTCCCAGGTCTTCCCCGCGCTGATGGTCGCCCAGAGCTCCCGATAGATCTCGTCGCTCTGCCCGCCGCTCTTGAGGATCCGCGGATTCTTGCCGAGCGCTTCGGCGCGCGAATACCCCGTGACCAACTCGAACGCGGGATTCACATATTCGATATTCCCGGCGAGATCCGTCATCACCACACTGGCGGCCACCTGTTCGACCGCGGTCCCGAGCAGTCGAAGTGACGCGTCGGCCTCAACGCGCTGGGATATATCCGCGACAATCAGCCGAATTTCCTCCTGGCCATCCATGCACTGCACATCCAGTTCGAGCTGCGCCCAGAACTTCGTCCCATCGGACCGCATGATGCGCAATTCAACCGATTGGGGTGCCCGCGTATCGGTCAGCAATTGCCGGTGCCGATAGAAGAGGTGCTGGTCCGCATTGAAAATGAACTTGAAGAACGGCTGGCCGATCAACACGCCGCGCGCACGGCCAAGCAGAGTTGCAAAGCGGAGATTCGATTGGAGGACGAGTCCCTCCGCACTCAAGCTGCAATAGCCGATCGGCGCGAAGTCATAGAGGTCGAGATAACGCGCCCGCGATTCGCCCAGGCTGACCTGCGAGAGGCGCAGCTCTTCGTTCTGCATCTCGAGTTCGATCTGGTGCACGCGCAGCTCGTGGACCAACCGCTGCGCCGTTTCCATCGTCATCGCATCCAGCCCGGAGGAGCTGTCGCGATAGACGGCTTCGGCCCGCTCGCGAAGCGAGGGCGCAGACATCGCGGGAGCAGCAGGCCCCACCGCGGCCGTTGGCTCGTCGGTCACGGAACACCTGCTTCGTATCTGCTCTCCGTCGTCGCGATCGCATACATCTGCCCCGCCTCATTCATTAACGCCGTCGATATGATCGAGACATTCAACACCGCCCCGGCCTTGTTGAATCGGCGAGTCCGATAGGGCTCGAGCACCTCTGCGCGACTCAAGCGATGCAAGGTCGTCAAGGACTCCTCCTGCAGGGCCGGCGGGATCCGCTCGCGCACGTTCATCTTCATCGCTTCCGATTCCGTCCACCCATACAGACGCTGCGCGCCCGGATTCCAGGCGAGGATGCGTCCGTCGAGATCCTGGACAGTAATGGCATCGTGAGCGTCGCGCACCACCACCGCAAGGCGGAGCAGTTCATTCGCCTTGCGCAGTGCTTCGCGAGTCCGCACCACCTCGGTGATATCGATGAATGAAACAACCGCG
The DNA here is from genome assembly GCA_903911145.1 of uncultured delta proteobacterium. GTDB lineage: Bacteria > Myxococcota > Myxococcia > Myxococcales > 40CM-4-68-19 > CAIWCD01. The sequence goes on from CAIWCD010000003.1 coordinate 63,790, forward strand.
CCTTCAATCACATTGGTCCGCGTGCGGTAAGGCTGGATCCGCATCGTATAGGACTCGCCGTGCGTCGTCTGCACGTCGAGAGCGCGCGGCGCCAGCGTGCGCAGGACGTCTTGAACGTCCGCGACCAGACGATCATATCCAACCAGATTCGACGCAATATGCGCGACCGGCCGCCCGAGATCGGTCGAGATGAAATTGAAGATCTCCGTCGCGGCCGGCGTGAAGCGGAGGATATTCAGCGCCGAATCAACGAAGACAGTTGCAATGCCCGTCCCCGCGAGGAGATTGGCCATATCGTTGTTCGACTGCGACAGCTCGGACACTTTGGAATGCAGCTCCTGGTTGACCGTCGCGAGCTCTTCATTCACCGACTGCAGCTCTTCCTTCGAGGTCTCGAGCTCCTCATTGGTCGAATGCAGCTCCTCATTCACCGACTGCAGCTCCTCGTTCGCGGAGGTGAGCTCTTCGTTGGTCGACTCCTGCTGCTCGATCGTGCTGCGGAGATTCTCGTCCTTCGCCTGCAACTCGAGCATCAGCGAGGCGACGCGCGCATCGTCGACCGCGCGAGGCTCCGCGGGCTCGGCAGGATTGTTCCCGGCCGCCACTGGAGCGGCCGCGGATATCAACGTGTCTTCGAGGATAACGAGATAGAGGGGCACCTCCGGCGCGCTCGCCGGGTTGGTCGAGAGCGGCACGACGCTTAGATTCACGGTCGTGAAATCGCCGTTGGTCTTCACGCGCAGCCCCGCAGCCCGCGTCACCTGCTCGTCACCCATCGCCTTTCGCAGCGTCGCCGTCAGTCCATGCAGCAGACCCTCGCGCGCCATCTTGTAGATATTGCTCACTGTCACTTCGCCGGCGTTCGGCTCGAGATATCTTCCGACGCGACCGTGCACGTAGAGAATATCTCCCTGGCGATTCACGAGAGCCGCGGCCTGCCCGCTCTGCCGCAGCAGCGTCTGCTCAACGAGTTCGCGCAGAAGTGGCTTCTTCGGAGCCGCTTTCAATTCGGGATTAAAATCGCGATGACCTGGCATCCGCTTCGCCTCCGGTTGAACTGCGCCGACCGTCGACAACGCCGCTCGCCGACGTTCGTTCACGAGTTGCTTGCGCAGGTACAGCCTGGCTTTGCGATCGACCCACGCAAACAGTTCGTCGAAGTTGCCCACCGTCTCCGACGTTCCGAGAAAGAGATATCCGTCTCGATTGAGCGCGTAATGAAACAGGGGGATCAGCCGCTCCTTCAGCTCGTCACCGAAATAGATAAGCAGGTTGCGGCAACTGATGAGGTCGAGGCGGGAGAACGGTGGATCCTTGTTCGGGTCCTGCTCCGAGAAGACGAGCATATCGCGAATATTCTGATTCACCCGATATCCAGCTCCATTGGGCAGCAGGGTAAAGAACGCAGCGAGCCGCTCGGGCGACACATCGGCGCTGATGGTCGCTGGATAGTTCCCTGCGCGGGCAATTGCAATGGCGTGATCGTCGATATCGGTGGCGAAGATATGGACGTTCAATGACCGCTTCAGCGCGGCCTCAGACTCGGCGAGCAGGATGGCGATTGAATAAGCCTCTTCTCCCGTCGCGCAGCCGGCCGTCCAGATGCGCACGGCATCGCCCGCCTGTTTTCTCGCCAGCATCGGAGCGATCGCCTGCGACTCGAGAACGAGGAAGGCATCCGGATCGCGAAAGAAGCCGGTCACGCTGATGAGCAGATCGTGAAACAGCGCCGATACCTCGTCCTTGCTCTGCTGCAGGAGCTTGACGTAGCCGTCGAGCGTCTCGAGCCGATGGACGGACATGCGGCGCTCGATCCGGCGCTGCACCGTGCCGATCTTGTAACGAGAGAAATCGTGGCCAGTCTGCGCGCGGAGGATGACGAGCAGTTTCTTGAGCGCGCTCTCCGTCGGCGCCGGCAGCACGGGCAGCGTTGCCACGCGCCTCGGACCGCGGCCCGAACAGGCGTCGACCAGCGCGGAGACCATCTTCGCCGGCGGCAACACGAAGTCGGCAAGCCCCGTGGCGATCACGCTGCGCGGCATCCCATCGTACTCGGCGCTCTCGATGCTCTGGACGAGCACCATTCCGCCTTCCTTCTTGATCGCGCACGTTCCCAGGGTTCCATCGCTGCCGGTTCCGGAGAGCACGATCCCGATCGCCCGGTCGTGCTGGTCTGCCGCGAGCGACTTGAAGAAATAGTCGATCGGAAGGCGATGGCCGTGCGGCTGGGTCGGAGCAAGCAGGTGCAGGCCGCCGCCGAGAAACGCCATATCGACACCGGGCGGAATGACATAGACGCAGTTGGGTTTCACCACCACGCCATCGACGACTTCGACGACGGGCATTGGAGTAAAGCGCTGCACCAACCCAGTCAGGATGCTCGGGCGATCAGGCGCGAGGTGCTGCAGCAGCACGAACGCCATGCCCGTCTCAGAGCCGATGGGAAATCCGGAGAAGAACGACTCGAACGCCGCGAGGCCACCGGCGGACGCGCCGATTCCAACGATGGGAAATCCCACCTGCGCTGGAGTCTCTGGTTCCATCCCAATCGCCTCCTGTACCGCGCGGCGATGGCTGACGGTCTGCCGGGCTGCACGGCGCGCCAAGCGCGTGCAACCCCGCCATGTCAATCCAATGCGCTCAGAATGGCGATCTCAGAACTGCACCACGCTGCGCGGCGCTGCGTGTTCAGATCACCGCGCGCGATGTTCCGCAACCAGCTCTTCGTTCGCCAGCGCCCAATCCTCTTGATCCATGCCGTGAACCATTCCGCGCGCGGCGAACTTCTCATACGCACGCTTCGCGATCGATTCGTTGGAGACGATGCTCGTCTGTGTCGGGCGCGCAGCGGCATCGAGCATGGCCGCGATCGGTTGCTGCCGTTTCGACGAGGAACGCGTCATTGGAACTTGAGCCATAAGAGACCTCGAGGGGTTGGAGTGATGCTCTGAAGTTGTGACCAGCGAGCGAAGACAGCATCCGGCGTGCCGATGAGCGAATGCGTTGAGCGGTGTCGTTTCCGGCGTGAGCACACCGAGCGGGGCCTCGGCTCCGAAGCGCGAAGACGGTTGACGTTCGCCCAGAGAACGCTCGGCGAACGTTTGCCGACGCAGCGCGAGTTCGTGCGCGGTGAGGAATCAATCCACGTCCTTCGGCCTCCAGACAACACGGGGCCCCGGCACGGCGCATGCGTATCGATCGGCTGTTGCTACCGGAGCTGATCTCAGACTCTGGATCTCAGGAGTCTACCCATGCGACGTCTTGTGTCTGGAATCATCTCAGCCGTCGTTGTTGCCACGGCCGCTTGTGCGAATACGCAGATTGTCTCCTCCTGGCATGACCCCTCTGTCAGCAACGTGTCGTTCAAGTCTGTGATTGTGATCGCGATGGCACGCAGCGAGACGCGGCGCCGCGCGATCGAGGACCGACTGGTCTCAGACATCGAGGGAAGAGGAGCTGCGGCGACGGCCTCCTATCGACTGATCTCAAGGGAAGACACGCAGAGCCCCGACGTCGTAAAGAAGGCGATCCTCAAGGGGATGTTCGATGGCGCGGTGACCTGGAGGACGATCGGCGTGACGCTGGAGACGCAGTACATTCCTTCCATCGGCGGTCCGGGACCGCGCGGATTCTGGGGTTACTATGACGTGGGCTGGGCGTCTGAGTATTCACCCGGATATCTGCAGACCGATCGGATCGTCAGGGTGGAGACGATGATCTACCAGGTGACCCCGGGCAGCGATCGGCTCATCTGGGCGGGCACCAGCGACACCGTGGACCCTGCCTCGCTCGACAGCACGATCGACGGAGTCGCCGACGCAACCATCAACGGGATGCGTGCAGCAGGGCTGTTCGCACCGCGGCAGTAGACAGACAGGTCTGAGATTCCATATGAGGATCGACCCTGAGAGTTTCCGGATTCCAACAGACTCCCGAGTCAGACTTAAGGACTGGCCGACCGTTTCCAAACCGGTCTACACGAGCGAGAAGGACTACCAACGACAACTTCTCTCCAGTGTCTCAGAACTCAGCGCTCTCCAGACTCTTCTCTATGCGTCTGATAGCCACTCGCTGCTCCTGGTTTTCCAGGCAATGGACTCAGCGGGTAAGGATGGAGCGATCAGCCATCTGCTGACGGGAGTGAATCCGCAGGGCTGCGAGGTCTTCAGCTTCAGGCATCCGACTCCCGCAGAGCTGGAGCACGATTTTCTCTGGCGCACGACGCGCTGCCTGCCCGCGCGAGGTCGAATCGGAGTCTTCAACCGCTCCTACTATGAGGAAGTGCTGATCGTCCGGGTGCACCCTGAGATCTTCCGCGGTGAGCGGATTCCAGACAAGACGAAGAGCGGGGAGTCTGTCTGGACGGGACGATTCAGATCAATCGTCGAGTTGGAAAGACATCTCCACCAGAGCGGGACCCGGGTCATCAAGATCTTCCTCCACCTCTCCAAGGAGGAGCAGCGCAAGCGCTTCCTCGAGCGCATCGACGATCCAGAGAAGCAGTGGAAGCTGAGCCAGGCCGATCTCGACGAGCGCCGATTCTGGAAGCAGTACCGGGTCGCCTACGAAGAGTGCCTCGGCGCGACGAGCACCGAGGATTCGCCCTGGTATGTCGTGCCCGCGGACGACAAGCTCAGTTCGCGCCTGGTGGTCTCCCGCATCGTCGTCGATACGCTCAAGAGCCTGAACCTCAGCTATCCGAAGGCGACGCGGGAGCGCAGACATGAGCTGCGCCGGATCCGCAAGCAACTCGTGAAGGCCGCGCCGAGGCGACCAGGGTGAGGGGAATCGGCAGCGGGCCCCGCAGCATCCGGCATCGATCCGTGCGACATCGTACTCACTGGTCCGGCGGGAAACTGCGATGCTACTGATCAGGGTGATGCGATCATCCAGAGCCCTCTTGTCCGCCGTCGCCTTCTTGCTTGTTGCCTGCGAGCAGGTCGCCACGTCCGCACCGAACAACACGGCGCTGACGCCGCAGACCCACGTCGCGTTCGACATCACGAGCGGCCCGCACGCCGTCGACTGCAACGTCTGCCACGGAGGTCTGCCGACCTTCCAGCAGTTCACCTGCTTCGGCTGCCATGGGGCGACCCACGACGAGACGACGACGGCGGCGCAGCACAGCGGAATCAGCCAGTACAGCTACACCAGCACCGCCTGCTACTCGTGCCACAAGAATTCGACTGGCGATGGAGGCAGCCTCCCGGTTGGTCTGATTCGCGATCCGAACAGGGACGTCACGGTGAACGCGGTGATCCCGACGTTCGCGGGCACGACGATCGCGAGCGTCTCCGCCCAGCCCGAACAGCTGCCGATGCCGTTTGATCACGCCTCGACCCAGCTGCCTGCCGGCGCGTCGGTGAGCTGCGCCGGCTGCCACGCGAATGCTGTCTCGGGGAGCTTCTATCCGGGCACGCTGCACTCGGCGCTCGCGAACCTCTCGCTCGCTCAACCGACCGGCTGCAACAGCTGCCACTTGACCTCGCAGCCGACCGGGCTCGTCGGGCCCGCCGCCACCTCGCCCGTCCGGACGCCCGCGTCGGGAGAGATGAAGCACGACGCGGTTGCGTGGAACAATGGCGCGCCGACCTCGACCACGCTCGTGACGCAGGACTGCGCGATCTGCCACGCGAGCCCGTCGGCGACGCTCGATGCAAAGTGGACGATGGGTCTTGGCGATGGCGGACCGGCGCTGTTCCACGCGGCGCTCACGACCGCGTCTGTCGCGCAGCCCGCCTCCTGCCTCGATTGCCACGCGAACTCGCGCCCGGCCACCGTGCTCACGTCGAGCAACGCAGCCCTGCCCGCGTCGCTACAGTTCGATCACAGCTCGAGCGCAGCAACCGGTGATTGCAAGACCTGTCACACGAGCGGCTCGTGGACCTCGTGGCAAGGCGGCAAGTTCCACCTCGCCGGCAGCACTGCTCCGTCGACCTGTCTGCCGTGCCACGCAGGCGAGCGGCCGACCTCGACGAGCAATTGGACGAGCACCACCTGGTCCGCGATCCCGTTTGACTACGTGACCAACGCCCAGTCGATCGGCCACGGCGACGGCCAGGACTGCGCGCTCTGCCACGCCGGACCGGGCGGCGGCGCCTGGGGAGCGACGCCCGACTGGACGGGCGGACACTTCGCGCACGCAGCCTCGAGCGTCTCGGGAACCACCTGCGTCTCCTGCCACTCGACACAGCGGCCAGACCTGCTCTCCGGCGCAACCGCCTCCAGCGCGGCCACGCTGGTCGGCTTCGATCACGCTTCGAGCGGAACGGGCGACTGCTTTGGCTGCCATCAAGCAACCGTGACGGCGGGGACGTACGCCAACTTCAACAATCCCCAGACGCACACGCTGCCCGGCGGAGACTGGAAGGGCGGCCAGTCCTATCCGGGCTCGACGCTCACCGGCTCGACCACCGAATCGATCACGATCACCGAGTACGCGCTCACGCACGCCACCAGCAACGGCCCGATCACGGGGATCACCTCGACCTCCGCGACGCTCTACAACGAGATGCTCCACATCTCGGCGGCGGTCCCGTCGCAGCTCAACGCCGGGCCGTCGAACGCGCCGGACAACACCAAGTGCTGGCACTGCCACGTCAACAACAACGGCACCGTGACGATCTACGCAGGCGGCAAGTTCCACACGTCGCTGACCAACTTCAAGGCGACACCGGGAGGCAGCGTCTCTGCGCTGCCGCAGCCGACCACGCACTGCACCGACTGCCACACGCAGATGCGTCCGGCAGGAATCGTCGAGGGAACCAACTCCGATCTCATCGCGATGGATCACTCGGCCACGTTCACCGGCTCGGTCACGATCGCGGGCACGTCCGTGAGCGGGGTCCAGGCGATCGACTGCTCCGTCTGCCATCACAGCCCGGGCAGCACCTGGACGGATGGGCTCTTCCACCCGAACATCTCCGGCGCGACGCCAAGCGACTGCACGAAGTGCCACTACCCGCTGATGGCCGACGCCGCGAAGGCCGACCTCGCGTCGGGCAGCAACTACACGATGAACCACCGCTCGACGCAGATGACCATCCAGGCCTGCCAGACCTGCCACACCGGCGCGCTGGCCCAGGCCGCCACGACTCCCGCGGCCTCGACGCTCTGGCACGGAGGAGTCCTGCACGGCAGCGTCTCGACGCAGCCGAGCGCCTGCGTCGACTGCCACTCGACCTCTGTTCCCGGCGCAACGCAGAGCAGCTTCAGCTACACGCTCTCCACGGGAGGCACCTCGACCAACTCTGCGCAGTGGATGAGCCACACCAGCGCTGCGGTCGTGGGCAAGGACTGCGCGGTCTGCCACGCCTCCGACGCGAAGAGCCCAGCGGGCACCTGGAGCAAGTCGATCTCGTTCCACGCAGTCGTGACGAATCCGACGACCTGCCAGGGATGCCACGGATTGACGAACGGACAGGGCAGCACGGCCGGCACGAACAACAATCTTCCTTCGGGCCTGACCAACTCCACGATGGCGTCGAGTGCGGGCAACGATTCCGCGACCGGAATCTCCTCAGGCACGCTCGATCAGATCATCCACACCGACGTCAATGCCACCAGCCACGACTGCAACTTCTGCCACTCGCAGGTCGGCCGCTCGAATACCTCGGGCGTGCAGGGCAAGGAGTGGGCGCAGGCGAAGTTCCACCAGAGCTTCGGCACGTCGACGCCGCTGGTCGCAAACGGAACCACGGGCCGCTGCAGCAACTGCCACATGAACGTCAAGCCGACGGCGAGCTTCACCGCGGCCGCCCACGGCGCATTCACCAATGTCTCGGGCACGCAGGACTGCGTGCAGTGCCACTCCTGGCCCGGCACCGGCAGTGCGTCTGCCCCGAACTGGCTGGGCGCGAGCGGAGTGCCGGCGAACATCAACGTCGGCGGATTCCCCGTCTCGCAGCCACCGGCAAGCTCGTCGACGACCGAGGGCGGAATCGCAAACCTTCCCCACCCGAGCTCGGCGACCTGCGCGAATTGCCACGCCGGAGGATCGGGCGGGAAGAACGCCACCGGCTACGACCACTCCTCATCGCTGGGCAGCAACTGCAACGCCTGCCACGAGGCCGGCACGAACCTGCTCGGCACCGTCTGGAACCAGGCCAGCAGCCAGAGCTCCGGAGCGGGAGACAGCCGTCCCTACACGCTCTCGAGCGTCACCGCGACCAAGGGCGGCTCCTCGATGAACGTCAGCACGCCCAACCATTTCTATCCGGTCAACTGCAACCAGTGCCACGTCGCGCCGTCCGGGAACGGCAACGTCACGACCGGATCGAGCTACAAGAGCGCGTGGACCTTCCCGCACAACAGGTCAGCGATGAGCAACTCGTCGACCTGCAACTTCTGCCACTGAGAGAAAGCCCGACTTCGCGCTGATGGAAACGCTCTTTATCGTCGGCTCTCTGTTGATCACCGTTGTCGGTGCGGTCTGGCAGCTCTCTGCGCGGCGCAAGCGACAGCTGCGCTCGGAGGCCGAGCTGGCCGAGGCGGTCGAGCAGCGGCGCACGCTCCCGCCAACGCTCTACCCGATCGTCGACCCGGACAAGTGCATCGGCAGCCTCTCCTGTCTGAAGGCCTGCCCCGAGGGAGACATCCTCGGCATCATCGATGGCAAGGCGAAGCTCATCCACGCCGATCGCTGCATCGGTCACGGACAGTGCGCGCTCGAGTGCCCGGTGGGCGCGATCAGATTGGTCGTCGGCACGTCGGAGCGCGGCGTCGATCTGCCCGAGGTGGACGAGTACTTCGAGTCGAGCCGCGCTGGCGTGCACGTGATCGGTGAGCTCGGTGGAATGGGCCTGATCAAGAACGCCGTCTCGCAGGGCAAGCAGGTCGGCCGCAGGTTGAGCGAGCTCGTCGAGATCGCAGCGCCCGCGGGACGCCCGGCTCCGTCCATCGAGGAGCTCGTCGACGTCGCGATCATCGGCGCGGGGCCAGCGGGACTTTCGGCGGCGGCGGAGTTGCGCTCGCTTGGTCGCTCTGTGCGCGTGCTCGATCAGCAGACGACCGGCGGAACCATCGCGCAGTATCCGCGGCAGAAGCTGGTGCTCACCGAGCCGCTCGAGTTGCCGTTCGTCGAGGGCCGCCTCGGCAAGAAGATCGTCAGCAAGGAGGAGCTGCTCGAGACGTTCCACGAGCTGGTTTCGCGCGGAGGCATCCGCGTCGAGGAGGGCGTGAAGGTCTCCGGCCTCAGCGGCAGCGACGGCGCGTTTGAGCTGATCACCGAGAAGGGCCCGGTGGCTGCGCGCAAGGTCGTGCTCGCAACGGGGCGGCGCGGCTCTCCGCGCAAGCTGGGCGTCCCGGGCGAGCAGCTCGCGAAGGTCACCTATTCGCTCGCGGACGCGGAGCAGTACGACAGCTGCGGCGTGCTGGTGGTGGGCGGCGGCGACTCCGCGGTCGAGGCTGCGGTGCAGCTCGCAGAGAAGAGCTCAGCGAAGGTCACTGTGAGCTACCGCGGCCCATCATTCACGCGCTGCCGCGCGGTCAACCAGAGGCGCATCGAGCAGCTGCGCAGCGAAGGCAAGCTCGACGTCCGCTTCAACACCAACGTCGAGAGCATCGACGAGCGCACGGTCGTCCTGCGCAGCGACGCGGGCGAAGAGATGCGGCTCGCGAACGACTTCGTGCTCGTGCTCGCGGGCGGCGAACTGCCGGTCCAGTTCCTCTCCTCGATGGGCGTCGAGATGCGCCGCTATCACGGCGAGGAGCACAAGGCGTTCAATCCAACGCAGGGCCGCACCGGCCTTGCCAAGGAGAGGCAGGCTCGCGAGGCGCGTCGACAGGAGATGTTGAACTACGTCCTCGTCGGCGCGTTCGTCGTCGCCTGGCTCTCGTGGGTGGGTCGCGGCTACTACACGCTCAGCCAGATCGAGAGGCTGCGCTCGCCGCTGCACGCAACGCTCAAGTCCGCGGGCAGCTGGGGTCACGGCGTCGGCATCGTCGCCACGCTCGTGATGATGGGGAACTTCCTCTACCCGCTGCGCAAGCGTCACCCCAAGCTCAAGGGCGTCGGCTCGATCGCGCGCTGGCTCGACTTCCACGTCTTCGTCGGCTTCATGTCACCGCTGGTGATCGCGTTCCATGCGGCCTTCCAGTCGAAGAATCACCTCGCGACCGCGACAGCGACGGCGCTGGTGGTGGTGATGATCACCGGCGTGATCGGCCGCTTCCTCTACGGACTCGTTCCGTCCGAGCGAGGAAGCATGCTCGAGCGGGCCGAGGTGGTGTCGCGCTTGAAGATGGAAAAGGCCCGGCTGCTGGCGCTGCTGCACGAGCGACACGATCCCGCGCGCCTCGAGGAACTCGTCGAGTGGGCGACGGGTGAGCTCTCGGCGGGATCGCTCTTCGAGTTCCTCGTTCACGCGCCCGCGCAGGCCATCCAGTTGCGTCTGCGCATTCTCGGTGTGCGCTCGATGTTCGACGATCGCCGCCAGTACAACGACTTCCGCGACGAGCTGCTCAAGGCCTCTCTTCTGCGCACACAGGCGCGCTTCTTCGGCGGCCTCAAGAAGCTGATGGGAAGCTGGCGCATCGCCCACGCCTCGCTCGCGGTGTTCCTCGTGGTCGCGATCGTGCTGCACATCGGCGTGTCGCTCTACTTCGGCTACGGACTGGGGTCGGCCGGGTGAAGTCGCTCGTCGTCGCTCTCGGAATCGCCCTGCTCTTCGGCGCCGCCGAGGTGCACGCGGACACGTTCTCGCCGGGTCCGCTCAACAAGGGGCACGCCGCGCTCGACGGCCTCGACAACTGCGCCAAGTGCCACCCGACGGGAGGTCGCCTCTCTGCCGCGCTCTGCCTTGACTGCCACACCGAGCTCAAGGATCGCGTCGCGCACGGGCTCGGCTTCCACGGGCGCATGGAGAAATCGGAGCAGCACTGCGAGAAGTGCCACCACGAGCACCAGGGCGAGGATTTTGAAATCATCGACTGGGGCAAGGAAGGGAAGAACAAGTTCGACCACGCGAAGACCGGCTGGCCGCTGAAGGGCAAGCACGTGACGACGACGTGCAAGGATTGCCACGAGCAGCGGCTGATCGTGGCGCCCGAGATCAAGAAGATGCTCGCCGAGCACAAGGGGCGCGCGACCTTGCTGGGCGCGGCCGCGAACTGCGCGGGCTGCCACTTCGACGATCACCGCGGGCAGGAAGGCAACGACTGCAAGCGCTGCCACGACGAGAAAGCGTGGAAGCCGGCGACGGCGTTCGATCACAACAAGGCCTCGATGGCGAGCTATCCGCTCGAGGGCGCGCACGCAAAGGTCGCCTGCGATCAGTGCCACCAGACCGAGACGGACAGCTCGCACAACGGCGCGTTTCCCAAGCCCGTCACCGAGGTGTTCGCGCGCTACAAGCCAGTCGTGCACAGCTCCTGCGAGTCGTGCCACGTCGATCCGCACGACGGACGGTTCGGCTCAAGCTGCGAGGATTGCCACTCGGTCAATTCGTGGAAGGAGCTGCACGCGGCCAAGCACACGGCGAGCAAGGATCTCGCGTTTCACGAGAAGACCCGCTACCCGCTGCGCGGCAAGCACGAGACGGTCAGCTGCGCGGCCTGCCACGGCGCGGGGCACGGAGCGCGCTTCCGCGGCGTGCCGTTCGCGCTCTGCACCGACTGCCACGCGGATGCGCACCAGGGGCAGATGGCGAAGGCGTCGGAGATGATTCCGAACTGCGAGCGCTGCCACTCGGTGAATGGATTTCTCCCGCCGAAGTTCGAGCTCGAGGAGCACAGCAAGACGCGCTACCCCTTGATGGGCGCGCACCAGGCGACGCCGTGCCTCTCCTGCCATCTCCACGATGCCGCGCGCGCTGCCGTCGCTGCTCCTGCCGAGATGCGCATGCAGACGAGCCGGCGAGCGCTCGCGCCGAAACTCTCTCCCGCGGTCATCCTCGTGCGCGGCGATGTGCAGCGCTGCGAGACGTGCCACAACGACATCCACGGCGGACAGTTCGACGCCTCGCGCGGCGGCGGGGCCTGCACGCGCTGCCACGTCGTCGAGAGCTTCAACACCGTCCGCTTCGATCACGCCACCGCGCGCTTTCCTCTCGAGGGAAAGCATGCGCCCGCCGCGTGCGTGGCCTGCCACAAGGCCCCGTCTGCGAACGCGCCCGTGGCCTGGCGAGGCGTACCGACAGCCTGCGCGAGCTGCCACGCCGACGCGCACGCGGGACAGTTCGGCGCGAACTCCGACTGCGCCACCTGCCACGACGCTTCCGCGTGGAAACCCGCGCGGCGCTTCATCCACGCGCCTCCCTTCACCAACTGGCTCCTCGACGGCAAGCACATCAACGTCGCGTGCAAGGAGTGCCACCCCGAGGTGAACGTCGGCGGCGGCCTGCGCGTCGCCCGCTACAAGCCTGTGCCGCACGAGTGCGAGAGCTGCCACGCCGATCAGCACGACGGCAGCATGTCGAGGTTCTCGCGATGAGAGACATCCGCATCGCCGCGCTGCTGTTGACTCTCCTGCTCTCTGCCGCGGGGCCGCTCTTCGCCGCGCCGTCCGCCGCGCACCACGGCATGTCGACGCAGACCCACTGCGCCTCCTGCCACGTGACGGAGAACTGGAAGACCGTCCGCTTCGATCATCTCGCGCAGACGAAAGTGGAGCTGCGGGGTGCGCACGCGCTCGCGACCTGCGCGGGCTGCCACGACGCGGAGTTCAAGAAGGCGGTGCCCGAGAGCTGCAGCGCCTGCCACCAGGATGCGCACCGCGGAGAGTTCGGAGTGCGCTGCGCGGGCTGCCACGACGAGAACAACTGGGAGAGCCGCTTCACGGCCGACGCGCATCGCAACACGACGTTCCCTCTCAGCGGACGGCACGGAATGGTCGCGTGCACCGAGTGCCACGGAAACGTGCGCGACCGCAGCTTCTCCCGCACGGGCATTGCGTGCGTCAGCTGCCACCAGCGCGACTACGCGGCGACGACCGGCAGCTACGTCGATCACGGCGTCTACAACTTCAGCAGCGCCTGCTACGACTGCCACACGGGCTCGCGCTGGACCGGCGCGCGCTTCCGCGAACACGAGGCCTGCTTCCAGCTCGCAGCAGGCCCGCACTCGGGCGTCGCCTGCCTCGACTGCCACAGCTCACTCACGGGCGCGCGACCAAGCGGGACCTGCTCCACCAACACCGAGGCCTGCACGCACTGCCACGCGCACGCGCAGCCGAAGACCGATCAGCAGCACGCGAACGTGCCCGGATATGAGTACTCCGACCTGAAGTGCTACTCGTGCCACAAGCAGGTCGCGCCCGGCAGTACGCCCGCGGCCCGGCATCCGAGGCGGACGCCGTGACTCTGCGCTCCACTGCTCGCGCAAGCGTGATCGTTCGCGCGGCTGCGCTGCTTCTGGCGTGTGCGGCTGTGCTCGCGTTCGCGACGCCAGTGCGCGCTGCCACCGCTGGCGACCCGGCAGCACGCAAGAAGGCGCGGACCGGCAAGAGCACGAGCAGCACGAAGAACACAAAGAGTACGAAGAGCACAAAGGGCACAGCGAAGACGATGCGCGGCGCGGTGCAGGAGGCGCCGAAGCGTCGGGCCGAGCCAACCGAGTCGGTGCCCGTTCGCGCGCAGCAGTCGACAGCGCCGATGCAGGCTGCGCGCCCGGGCGCGGTGCGGACGCAAGGCCAAGTCGTGCAGGTCTCCACGTCACGCGTCTTCGTGAACGCTGGCGCACGCGAGGGGCTGCGCGTCGGACTCTCCGTCGAGCTTCATCGCGGCACGAGCCTCGTCGGAAAGTGCGCGATCGATCGGGTCGCCGATCACTCGGCCTCCTGCCACGGAGCTGCGGCCCGCGCTGGTGACCGCTTTGCGCTCGGTCCGCCGCCGCCGGGTCCGAAAGTGAATGAGCTCGCGCAGCCCGTCGGAGACGCCGAGTTGACGCGGCGACGGCGCGCGATGGAAGCGGCGCCGATGACTGGAGTCGACTTCACCGGGAGCAGTGCGATCGCACGCTCCTCGGCACCGCGCATGTTCTTCCGCGCCGCTCAGCTCGTCTGGGCATCCACCGACGCCTCTGCCTGGGTCGGCCAGCGGCTCGACGTGCGTGTGATCGGCGCGCAGCTCACCGACGGCAAGGGCTTCCTTCCCGCAACGACACTCTCGCTCGACATCACACTGCTGCACCTCTCAAGGCCCGACGTCGCCACCTACCGCCCGGGCGCCGATGTGCAGCTCTTCGTCTGGGAGGCCGCGCTCGCCTCGCGCTCGCGCGAGGGCAACACGTTTGCCGTCGGGCGACTGCTGCCCTGGTATGCGCCCGGCGCCACGCGCCTCGACGGAGCGCAACTCGGCCGACGCTTCACTCCCGGATTCGAGCTCGGCATCTTCGGCGGCGGCGTCCCCGATTCGGGAACGCTCGAGCCAACCTTCTCGCGCGCGACGGCCGGCGCCTACTGGGCCCTCGACCACAACGGCGCGCACTCCGATCTCTTCCCGTACGCGAACACCACCGGCCGCCTCGCCTGGGTGCAGTCGCCCGAAGCGGGCACGCGCATCGAGCTCGAGTCGAGTTCGATCGTGCAGCTGCGCCGCCTCGGTGATGTCGCTGCGAGCTTCCGCTTTGCGCTGGGAGATACGACGGCGCCAGGCGCGCTCGATGCGGCACGACTTTCGTTCGCGCTGCGTCCGACCGACCGGCTCTCGTTCAACGGTGCGTTCCGCTACAGCGGCGCGACGCTCCTCGAGGACACCGCGCTCCAGGTGGCCAGCGGCCCGTCACTCCACCTCGATCTCGCAGGCTCATGGGAAGTGCGCCGCACGCTGCTGCTCGGACTCGAGGTCGGCGTCGCGCAGGACGACACCGCCAACGCCTCATTCGGACGCAGCTGGTTTGGCCCGACGATCGCGATGCCGCATTTCTTCGGAGACAACGGCGGCCTCTCCGTCGGTCTCCATGTCGAGGAGGGCGACCTTCCCGGCTACAGCAGCTGGATCGGCACAACACTCTTTCCCGGCAAGCGCATCCAGTTGCTCGTGCGCGCGACTCTGCAGATCGACTCACGCACCGAGGGGCGCGACGTGACGGCGGGCATCTACTCCAGCATCCACGCGCAGCTCTTCAACCACCTCGCGCTGCAGTGCGCAGTGCAAGCGCGGATGCAGCCCGTCGCACTCGGAAACATCCCGCCGGAACTGATGGGCGGCCTGTTCGTCGACCTCGGAGCGCGCGGAGAGTTCTGAACGCGGCACGAAGAGGAGGTCGTCTGAGATCTCAGAGATGATGTCTGAGTAGTCAGGTCTGAGATTCTGGAGCCGGGTCGTCGCCCTCTCTCCCGATCTCAGGATTTCGTCCCATCATCCGTCCCGCGACAGCAGATAGCCGCGGCCGCGGATGGTCTTGACGTATCGAGGGTGGCGCGGATCGCGTTCGATCTTGGCGCGCAGCCGGCTGACATGAATGTCGATCGCCCGGTCGAACGACTCTTCGGCGCCGCCCGGTCCCTTGATCAGCTCGAGCAACTGCTCGCGCGATGCCGGCCGGCCCGCCAGCTCCGCAAGCGCGAGGAGAAGTTCGAACTCGCACGGAGTGAGCCGAACCGGACGGCCCTCGAGTGCGACGGTCCGCGCCGCGAGATCGATCGAAAGTCCACAGATCGCAAAGCTCTGAGGTCTGGATGGCTCCCTACCCCGCGATCTGCGGACCACCGCGTGCATCCGCGCCAGCAACACGCCTGGACTGACCGGCCTCGTTACGCAGTCATCGGCACCACATTCAAGCCAATCGATCATCTCCTCGTCGCGACCCGCATCGACCACCATGATCATCGGCGTGCGCCGTGCCACGAGGACTTCGCGCAGAAGGGTCCAGTCGCGGAGCGGGGCGCTTGCGGAATCGATCAGGAGAAGATCGAACCGCTGCGCGCGGATCGCGAACCTGGCCTCGTCCACGTCCGCCGCGACCACGAGACGAGCCCGCGGCGCGTCGGGTGAGCCGATCAAGCTCGCGCGGAGATTGCCTCCGTTCTCGATGAGCAAGGCGCGAATGAGCGACCTCGTCTGCCCAGGCTCGGTGCGAGGTTGACGCTCGTGCGTCGAGGTCCTGGTCGTGAGCTCTTCGCGGGCCACCGACAGCGGCTCCTCGGGCGCAGGAAGCATCAGCATCATTCCCTCGCCACGAGCACGATTTCGATCCTCCGATTCGCCGCGCGGGTGTCTGGAGTGTCATTGGAAGACACTGGCCGGAATTCCCCGTAACCGGTTGCGATCAACCGCTTCGGATCCGTGCTCGTGTTCTCCTGGAGGTATCGGGCTACAGCGGTTGCACGGGCAGTTGAGAGCTCCCAGTTCGTCGCGAATTTCTGCGCCAGCTCGCTGTTCGCTTTCTGGATCGACGCGATCTGCGCCGCGTCCGCCTTGAGCTGCCGGGTGAGATCCTGCTCGGTGGTCTTCTCGGCCTCGAGCGCCTTCTTCGCCGCGTTCAGCTCGGTCTGCTGCTTCGCGATCTCTTTCTGTGCGTCGTCAGCGCGGGTCTTCTCTTTCTGGAAGGTCCCGGTGGTGACACAGCCAACCATGCAGAGCGAGACGACAGCCATCTGCAAAACACGAATCACGATGTGCTCCAGCGTTGAAAAGAACCGGGCCGCGCGGCCGGCAATCAGTCCTTGCAGGTCCAACGATCAACACCACCGTAGCCGCTTGCCACATTCGAATCAAGATCATTGGAGGTCCAAGCATCTGGTTGCGCGCCCAGCACGCGTGTGCTAGATCAGCGCAGAGCTGTTCCCCTGAATCGACGGAGGATGCCGTGATTCGCATGGTCATCAGTCTGCTGTTGGTTGTGCTGGCCGCCTGCTCGCAAGCGCAGAAAGTTCCTGAGCCCCCACCGCAGGTCGCCGCAGCCCCGCCGCCCGTCGCGACGCCACCGAAAGCCGCCCCGGCTTCGACGCCAGCTCCGGTCGCCGAGGTGCCCCCGGCGGCAGCGACTCCGACGCTTCCGGAGAGCCTCTATTTCCTCTACGACAGCTCGACGATCTCCTCCGCGGACACCGAGCCGCTCTCTCAACTCGGGCGGTTTCTCGCCAACCATCCCGCGACAAAGCTGCGGATCGAGGGGAACTGCGATGAGGAGAACCACAGCTGGACCTATGAGTACCGGATCCTCAACCCGCACCAGGTTGGATCTCTGGTTCTTCATTTCGCACCAGAAGGGACCCTGACGGACTACACACTCAACACTCCGTTTGAGGACGAGACAAAGCCGCTCGACTCTGCCCTTGCTCAATAGTCCAGAACATCGACCCGGCTCTCCGGTCCCGACGACGGGCAGCCCAGCATGGCACCAGCACGCCTCGCTCCAGCCGCTGCAACGCAAGACCCTCCGCTCCCTGTCGATCTGGATCGCAGCCAGCATCGCTGCAAGCGTCGCAGTTCTCTACGCACGGCTGATCGGCTGGGCGCAGACATTCCAGTCTCAAGCCTTCCATGCGCATCCGATTCTGGTTTCGATCGCGACGCCCGTGCTCTTTCTCCTCGCGACAGCTACAGTCCGGTTTCTCGCGCCTGAGGCCAGGGGAAGTGGAATCCCCCAGGTCCTTGAGGTGATCGAGATCTCTCAGAGCGGAAACACCGGAATCAACATCTGGGTACATCGACTCGTCTCTCTCAAAGTCGCGCTGGTCAAGGTGCTCTCGTCGACGATTGGAATCTTCGGCGGCGCATCGATCGGACGGGAAGGCCCGACCGTGCAGATCGCGGCGTCGGTCTTCTCCGCGATCGGAAACCGCGTAAGGAAGTTCTATCGCGAGGCGGAGTTCCCCTCATTCGCCACTGCGGGTGCGGCAGCGGGCGTCGCGGCTGCGTTCAACACGCCCTTCGCCGGGATCACGTTCGCGCTCGAAGAGTTGGCCGAAGACAGCTTCAGTTCGCTCAAAGGCGTCGTCGTGCTCGGCGTCGTACTCGCGGGGATTGCCGCGCAGTTGCTCGCGGGAAACTATCTCTACTTCGGTCATCCAACCATTCCACCGTTCAGTCTCGTGACGCTCGCGCTCGAGTCGATTCCAATCGGCCTTACCGCCGGACTCCTCGGCGGAATCTTCGCGCGCATCCTCGCCCGGCCGATCCTTCCCATGCCGAAATCGTGGTGGATGAAGTCGCTGCTCTGCGGCGCGCTCTGCGCAGGTCTTGGAATGCTCACCCACGGTGACACCGCAGGGTCCGGCTACGAGGTCACCCGTCTATCGCTGGAGTCAGGCACCGCGCCGCCGCTCTACTTCCCGCTGCTCAAGCTGGTCTCCACCGCGCTCTCCTATCTCTCCGGAATGGCCGGTGGGATCTTCTCGCCTTGTCTCTCCATCGGCGCCGGAATTGGATTCTCGTTTGCCACCGTCTTCCACATCGCGAGCATCCGCGCCTGCGGCCTGGTTGGCATGGTCGCGTTCTTCTCGGGAGTCGTGCAGGCCCCGCTGACGGCGGTCGTGATCGTGATGGAGATGACCGATCAACACAACCTGATCCTTCCCTTCATCGTCGCGGCGCTTGTCGCGAAGAGTGTCGGAAAGCTCTTCATGCCGACACCGCTCTATCGCTTTCTCGCCAAGCAGAGCCAGGCGGCGAGTCGTGGCACAATCAGCTCGGATTTTTCCACCGAAGGCCACGCGATGGATTTGCGATGAAGCGAACGACGAGTCCGAGATCCACACTGCCTGCAGCGACGCCGACGTCTCGGAGAAGCAGCGCGCCCGCGTCGCAATCCGACGCGACTGCGACGCCGACGCTCGAGCTGCTGCGCCTTCTGTGGCGCGTCCACCACGGTCTTCAGAGCGCTTCGAAGCGGATGGAGCGCGAACTTGGTGTGACGGGCCCGCAGCGGCTGGTCGTGCGCCTCCTCGACGAATCGCCGGGCACGACCGCGGGCGCGCTGGCGCAGGCGCTGCATCTCGACCCCGGCACGATGACCGGCATCATCCAGCGGCTGCAGCGCGATCGACTCGTGCGGCGCGCGGCGGATCCGCACGACGAGCGCCGCTTCCTGCTTGCGCTGACTCCGCGGGGACGACAGCTCGCGACGAGGCGCGATGGAACGATCGAGGGTCTCGTCAGCGAGGCGGCCGGGAAAATGAGTGCTGCCGATCTGCGCGCGGCCGAGCGCGTGCTCGAGTCGTTGGCCAGCGCGCTGCTCGGTGAGTGACGCCCGCGCTTTGAGTCTCGAGAAGCGCACGCGCGTCCTGGATGTGGGCGCCTTCGCGAACTGCCGCGTCAGCCCCCATCCCGCGAACGCATCTTCTTGAGCACGGCCACGGCGGTCTGGCAGTAGAGCGACGTCTCCATGTCTGAACCGGCCGCGAGCGCGCAAGAGTCATAGGCTTTGGCCGCACCCGCGTTGTCGCCACCCCTCGCGAGTTCGTCCCCGCGCGCACGCCACTCGACTGCATTCGCAGGCGGCCGGACTTGCCCGGGAGCCGTGGGCGCAGGTTGCGCGATCACCGGATTGGCCGCGACTGGAGCGGTCGGGAGGCTCGCAGGAGCAGCGGGCACAGCAGGCGGCGGCGCGGAAGCACTGCACGCCACCGCGAAACCGGCGCAGAGAGAAATCAGCGTTCGCCTCATCGCAACCTCTCCTCAGTCCAACTCATCCGCGAGTCGCCATCGTCGCTTGAAGAATGGGCCGCTGTCGATCGCGAGAACGTCACCTGTCGCTCGCAGCGCGTTGCGGCCAGACGGTGCGCGCACTCGCTGCATGCCGCTGCTTCCGCTCCCGCTCCTCCTTTTGCAGTACTCTGCCGCCGCGTGAAATCTCTCCGTGCTGCAGTTCCGTGGCTGCTCGTCGCAACAGCCGTGCTCCGCCTGCCCGGCTTCATCTTCCGCATCCTCGGCATCGACGACAGCGACTTCACCGTCATCGCGCGCGCCATCGCGCACGGGGCGATGCCCTACCGCGACGTCGTCGACATCAAGCCGCCGCTCGCGTTTCTGCTCTATCTGCCCAACGCAATCTCGAACGCGCTCTGGCCCGTCCAGCTTGAGGGAGCGCTCTTCGTCGTCGCGACCGCGCTCTGCCTCGGGCTGTTCGCGCGGCGTGCGTGGGAGAGCGAAGAGGCCGGCATCGCGGCTGCGTTTCTCTCGCTCGCGGTGGGCCTCTGCGAAGCGCCGACGGTGAGCACTGAGCTCCTGATGAACCTGCCGACCGCGGCGGGCCTCGCGCTCTTCGCGCGCGCGGAGGTCGAGGGGCGCAAGCGCGACGATCTGCTCGCGGGCATCCTGCTCGGACTCGCCGCGCTCATCCGGCACCAGGCGATCTTCACGCTCGGCACGCTCGGTCTCGCGACGCTGCTCCTCGGGATCTTCCTGCGGCGCGACTGGTTCCTGCGCTGCACCGCGCTCGCGATCGCCTTCGCGCTTCCATGGTTCTGCACGCTCGCAATCTTCCACCTGCTCGGCGCGCTACCCGAATTCATCGAGTGGGTCTTCGCGCGCAACTTCGGCTACGTCAGCCAGGGCGCGGGCTCGGCGCTCATGCGCTGTCTGCAGAGCATCGGCGTCTGCATCGTCGCGGCCGCGCCGCTCGCCTGGTGGGCCGCGCTCTCGGGGGCAGCATCGACGCTGCGCTCAATCCGCTCTCGCGCAGAGCTTGCGAGTCCTGCCGCTCGACTGCGCCTGATCGCGACCGCGCTGCTGGCCATCTCATTCGTTCCGGTGAGTCTGGGCGGCCGTTTCTACGAGCACTACTTTCTCCAGCTCGTTCCCGCTGCGGCAATCGTCGGCGCCGGTCCGCTCGCGACACTCGTCGCGACTCTTCGCACGCGCAGGGCCGCCACCCGCGCGGCTCTCACTGCTCTCGCGTTGCTGCCGATGCTCGGCAATCTCGGCTACGTCTTCGCGCGCGGAGTGATGCACCAGTACCCGCTGCAGAACGAGAAGGTGATCGCGATCGGCGATTGGGTCCGCGCCAACACCACGCCGTCGGACCGCCTCTTCGTCTGGGGTCATTTCTCGCCAATCTATCTGGCGTCGGAACGACTCCCCGCGACGCGCTATCTGACGACCTCGTGGCACGTCGGCAATTTCGATCCGGGACATCTCGATGATTCGATCGATCTGCGCCGCTTCGTCTCGCAGCGCGATGTCGAGCGGACGGTCGAGGATCTCGCGAAGAGTCCGCGCGCGCTGATCATCGATACCTCTCCTGCCGATATCCACTCGTGGCACCGCATTCCGCTCACGCTGGTGCCCGGACTCGACGAAGTGATCTCACGCGGCTGGGTTGAAGTGGCGCGGCCCGGCGGTGCGCGGGTGCTGCAGCGGCGGACGCTCTCGGGTCACTAGTGCGCGCGAGTTGATCGGCGCGCGCGGCGCCGCCTATCGTGGCCCGCATCATGAATCTCAAGCCTCTGCTTCTGGTCGCCGCGGGAGCTCTTCTCGGTGCGCTCGTCACCTCTTCGGCGATCCGCACGCAGACCGTGAAGCCCGTGCCGCCTGCTTCGCCGACTCCTTCCACTCCCTCCATCCCGACCGCGCCGTCGCCCGCTGAGGAGTGGAGCATTCCCCAGGGGACGCTCGTGACGGTGGTGCTCGCCCCGCGTTCACACAAGACCGGTCACGCGCAGAGCTACGAGGAGGCCAACATGCAGCAGAATTTCTACGACATCACCAGTGTCGACGGGCATCCGGTCAATCCGCGGCCACTTCACGTCGAGAGCTCTGGCGCGCTGCCCACACAGGAGGCGACTGCGCGGGGTTACTTCTACAAGAGCGTTGCGCCATTCAGCGTCGTCCCTGGATTCTCCGACGACGCGCAACAGGGCTATGCGTTTCGCTACGACCTCAATCTGCGGATCAGATCCGATTGGGTCGCAAACGTGCCCGCAGCGCCCGCGCAGCATTAGCGACAGGCCGCATCGCCGAGTTCCACCTCGCACGCCGCGTCTGCTGCAACGACAGACAGTCGCTTCGGCACTGATCAGGGCGACGAGACCCGCGCGGGCAACGTCGGCGCGACGCGCGCGAGATGGCGGCGGATGCGCAGGATGCCGAAGAACATCTTCACTGCGTCGACGATCGGGCGGACCTTCGAGCCACCCGGCTCGCGCCAATCGATCGGCTCCTCGCGCATCCGGCCGCCGAGGAGACCCACCAGCGCAAGCAGCTCGATGTCGAGCATCCAGCGGCGTTCTTGAAGCACGTCGAGATGCGGACGCACGAGTGAGCCGCGCACGAACTTCACTCCGCACTGCGTGTCGTAGAAGCCGAGGCGGAAGGCCCACTCGGTAAGCGTGGCGAAGACGCGTCCCTGCAGATGGCGCGCGAGGCTGCGATCGATGGTGTGGCCGGCCATCAGCACGCGCGAGCCCGCGAGCACATCCCAGCGATCGTCGAGCAGTCCGACCAGCCGCCAGATCTCGCTGGCGCTGATCGCGCCGTCCGCGTCGACGAAGGCGAGCCAGGCCGATTCCGGAACTGCTTCCTGCCATCCGCGACGGACCGCGGAGGCCTTGCCCTGGTTGACGCCGCACTCGATCAACCGCACGCGATGCGGCGAGCCAATGGATGCAAGCTGCAGGGCGGCGGCTTCGGTGCACGCGCGATGGCGCACCAGATGATCGGGCGCGCTGCCGTCGTCGACGACGAGGAACTCGACGGGCCGCGCGTTGTGCAGCGACGCCTGCGCGACGAGATCGGCGAGCAGCGGCGGGAGCCGGACCCCCTCGTTGAAGGCAGGAATGACGACGCTGGAGAAGATCCCGGTCAAGGCGTGGCAGATAGTCGGGTTCGCCCGCGGCGGTCAAGTGCGCGGCGAGTGGGTGGCGGAGGATCGCCGCGAACGACGCCGCTGCCGCTCAACTCGAGTTAGGTTGCCGCCCACGATGAGTCGCTCCTGCGCTGCCTTCGCCGCCCTGCTCGCACTCTGCGGCTGCCACTACAACGCCGCGCTCACGCCTGTCGGGGATCCCGTGCTGCTGGCAGATCCGCGCATGGGCTCCGGCGGATATGCCTACGCCTATGGCGCGGCCTTTCCGGGCGCGAGCTGGCCGAATGGAATGATGCGGGTCGGTCCCGATACAACGGGAGCACTCGGGACGCTGGCGTTCCAGCACTTCTCCGGCGATTGGGCCAACGACAACACCGTGCTCGCCTTCTCGCATCTCCATCTCCACGGCGCAGGTGCAACCGATTACGGCGTCCTCGCGATCATGCCGACGCTCGCCTTCGATCCGGCGAGACTGCGTGTCGAGCAGCTCGCGAGCACGTTCTCGGAGTCCTCCGAGGTCGCAACGCCCGGAAGCTATTCGGTCCGGCTCGATCAAGGCCCGATCGAGTGCGCGTTCACAGCGCACGCGCACTCTGCGCACGAGGCATTTACGTTTCCGGCGCAGCAGCAGACGGGAACCATCCAGCTCGATCTCGCGCATCAATTGACCGGGACGATGCCCGCGGCGCAATTAAGCGTCGGCGCAGATTCGCAGAGCGCGACCGGTTCGCTCACGACGAGCGGCGGAATGTCCGGCGGCTTCACGCTCTACTTCGCGATTCGATTCTCAACACCCTGGAGCGCACAGCACCTGTTCGCAGATGGCGCACCCCCCTCGAGCGCCACCAGCGCGTCGGGAACCAACGTCGGCGCAGCCTTTGATTTCACGCTCTCCGCCGCGCCCGTCGAATTGCAGCTCGGCATATCGCTCGTTTCTGTCGCGGGTGCGCAGGCAAATCTCGCCGCCGAGATGACGTCGTGGAGTTTCGCGACGAATGTCTCGACCGCACAGGCCGCGTGGCGCGCGCGACTCGACAGCGTGCGCGTCTTCGGCGGGACGAGCGCGCAGCAGGCCACGTTCTATTCCGCGCTCCACCACGCATTCGTCATGCCGGGCGTCTATAGCGATATCGACGGGAACTATCGATATCGCGCGCAGACCGCGCACGCCGCCGACTTCTCCTTCGTGACCGACCTCTCCCTCTGGGATACCTACCGCACGCTCAATCCACTCTATTCGCTGCTCGCCCCCGAACTCTCCCGCGATATTGCCGCCTCGTTGGGTGCAATGGCTGCAATCGACGGCGCCTACCCGAAATGGCCGATCGCGACGGGCGATTCCGGTTCGATGATTGGCGATAGCGCAGAGATCGTGCTGGCCGATGCCTATCTCAAGGGCATTCGAGGATTCGATGCGGCCGCCGCCTATTCCATGCTGCGCGCGGCTGCGCTCGATCCGAATCCGAATATCGTCCGCGGCGGGCGCGGTGATTCAATCGAATATATGTCGCTGGGATATGTCCCGGCAGAGTTGCACGAGGGCTCGGTCGCGAAGACGACTGAATATGCTGCCGATGATTCTGCCCTGGCCAATCTCGCCGCCGCGCTCGGGCACGCCGAGGACGCCGCGGCACTGCAGGCGCGCGCGCTGGGATATCGGAAACTGTTCGATCCCGCGACGGGCCTTCTGCGCGCACGCGATACATCCGGCGCGCTGCAGTTCAATCCAGCGCACGCATTCGACCCGACCGCCTGGACTGATTACGTCGAAGGCAATGCTCGGCAATATACCTGGGCACCTATCCACGATCCCGCAGGCCTCGCGACGTTGTTCGGAGGAGCGGCACAGCTGGTCGCGCTGCTCAGCGACTTCTTTGCTTCATCGGCAGAGGAATACAGCGCCAATCAAGCAGCTGCAGGCAGCGACAACGGGACCGACCAGTTGGTGCAGGCGCGAAATCTCCCGCTGCATTTCTATTGGGCTGGCAACGAAATCGATTTGAATGCCCCGCTGCAGTTCGCGCTGCACGGCCGCCCCGACCTGACCGCGCAATGGACCGCCTGGGCGCGCACGACGTTCTATTCCAGCGCGCCCAACGGCCTCCCGGGCAATGACGATGGTGGCACGATGTCGGCCTGGTATCTCTTCTCCGCACTCGGGCTCTTCCCGCTGCCCGGCACCGACCAGTACCTCATCGCCTCGCCACTCTTCCCGCGGGTCGATATCGCCGTCACGGGCGGCGCATTCAGCATCATCGCCAATGGTGTTTCGGCGACGAATCTCTATGTGCAGAGCGCGACGTTGAATGGCGCTGCGTTGAACAACGCGAAACTCAAGCATGCCGATCTGCGCGCGGGGGGATCGCTGCTGCTGCAGATGGGAAACGCACCGAGCGCCTGGGGAACTCATTAAGGGCAGTTTCACAAATGCCCGCGGGAGAACGTGATTCGCCCGCGCAGAACCCGGATGATTGGCGCGGCTTGAACCTGCTCGGATTCGCGCTGGTGGCCGCGCGTGCGCAATTGCGAAGCCTCAACAGCTGACGGCGCCTTGAAGCCGGTTCGCGACTCTTGCGACTGCCGTGATAGGAGAGCGCCTGCTCAGCCATTGCGCTCATCACTCGGGGGCACCGCATGGATCGCCGGTTCATTCATCTCTCGTTCGGACTCATCATCTGCACGGCCATTGCGGCCGGCGCCTGGATGAATGTCCGCCTGCATGAGACGACGTCGATCGACGTGCGCGGCTCGGCCAAGCGGCGCATCGCTTCTGACTTCGCCGAATGGGAGGCCGTTGTCAGTTCGGCCAAGAAGACGCGCGTCGAGGCCTATTCTGCATTGAAGACGGATATCGAATCGGTGCGCGCGTTTCTCAAGACCAACGGCGTTCCCGAGAAGGAGATCCGCGTCTCGGCCGCTGAGTTGAACGAGCTGTCGCACGAAGAGTCGACGGTGGTGGGCGACAAGGTGCTGGAGAAAAAGGTGTTCGATGGCTGGCAGGCAAGCCAGCATGTGGATGTCTCGTCAAACGACGTCCCGCGCGTCGAGCGCCTCTCGCGCGAAGCGACGCAGTTGCTCGAGAATGGAATCGCAATCACCTCGGAGCCGCCGCACTACCACTACACGAAGGCCGGCGATCTGAAGATCGAGATGCTCTCCGAAGCAGCGCACGATGCGCGCACGCGCGCCGAACGGATGATCGACTCCGCTGGCGGCGGAGCGAAGGTTGGACATATCGAGACGATCGATACCGGCGTCGTGAATATCAACGCGGCGAATTCGACCAATACTTCGTGGGAGGGGAACTATGACACCTCCTCCTTCGAGAAGGATATCATCACCACCGTGCGCGTCCGGTTCAGCGTCCGGTATTGATGTTCCGCCTATCGGGCTTGTGCCCGGGTTGGGTGCCACCTCGACCGCGCGCAAGGTGGCCCGCTTGTCGTATGCTGCCGCGATGAGCTTCAACCCGATCGCATACGCGTGGCGGATCGCGACCAGCAACGACGAGATGGCGCTCGCCTACGCGGCGCCGTTTCAATTCATCGACAACCGAGGGCAGGAGCGCGAATGCACCTGCCTCATCCCCCACCTCGGCTCGCCGATGGGAACCTTGATCAGCACCCGCTACGATCCCGATTATCAATCGTTCATCGCGTCTGTACGCGGCCTCGGATATTACGCGGTCACGCAATATACCGACGCGTTCGAGACCTATGACCGGGCCCGTTTCCTCAAGGCCGTTCTCGATTGGGGCTGGTATGGCCCCGAGGGTCTATTGCCCACGTTCTTCGAGGACGATCCGAGCCAGCACCTCGGCGAGTAACGCCCGTGCTGCCTAATCGTCGCTCGTATCGTCGTTGCTCGTGAAGAAGTTCATCCAGGCGAAATAGGGCTGGGCCCACATGATGAGCCAGGCGACGCCGCCCACGAGCGCGGTACGGATCACGAACTGCCTGGCCTTCACCAGAGGATCGGGTTCGGAGGAGACGGAGAACCAGGCAAGGGCGGCCCCGATCAAGACCGAGGCTACGGCTCTGCTGTAATCGCCCTTCGTCGCCTCGATGACGATGAAGTTGGCGTGGTTGTCCGGATCGATCTTGATCGTCACCTTCGGATGCGTCTGGCAGAAGTCCGATTGATACCGATAGATCTTCGTATCGTAGTGATATTCGATCTGCTGCCGCTGCCCGTGCAGGAGAAACTCCACCAGCACGAAGTTCGGATTCATCCGGAGATTGGTATCCGCCGCGGTCGTCGTCGTCGCCACCAACGTCACGCTGCGGCGATGGGCGCGATAGGCAACGTAGACGATTCCCAGTAGTGCGGCGCCTGCGATGACTAGAGCTGCGATCAGTTCCAAGGTATCCCCTCCAGAGCCCGAACGTCAGACTCTGAAGGGTAACACAATCAAAGCCAGGGCCGGCCGATCGGCAGCGTGATCCCCGACTCGGCGTAGACGTTCACCGCCATCGGATACCAAGCGACCATCGCGCAGGGAACCAGGTCCCGCGCGGCGAACGTTCCCACGCGGGCGCTGCCATCTGCCAATGTACTCTCCGTCCCGCGAAGTCTGGTTAGAACTGGTATTGGCCGCTGAGCAGAAATTGGTTCGAGTGAATCATGCCGTCGGGCGCGCCCGCACCAGCCGCGGCTCCCTTACCCGTTGCCGTGATCTTCTTCGCGACCACATGATAGAACTCCGGACCGAACGAGACGCCTGCAATCTTGTAACGAATCATTCCGCCCACCATTGAATTGCGCGCGCGGCCGCCGCCCGCCGAGGCAATCTCGGATTCATCGGGCCGGGCAATACCGCCGATCGCAGTCGCGCTGAGCTCCTTGGTCACGTCATATCCAACCTGGACCCAGCCGCCCCACTCAGCCACGTCGTTGGCGGTGACGAACTGCAGGAGTTCACCAAGCAGCGGTCCGAGGTTCTTTCCATCGTAGACGCTCGCGATCGCGGTGACGCCGTAATAGGTGGCCTTCACCGTCGCGACACCTGCCACGACGTCCCAATCCCGGGTCGGCGGAGTCGCCGGAGCGACCGCGAGGCCACCCGCCTTGCTCCCGGATACGCGGTTGTAATGTCCCGCGATGAACGCCGTCACGTGGTCATCGACATACTTCACGCGCGCTTCGACTCCCGGATAACCAGAGAGCTGGCCATAATCGACGTTGAGGTCGGCGTTCGTCGGAGTGCCAAAGCCGACCGGGTTCTCCCAGTCTGCCTTGAGCACCTGCGCGGCCACCTCAACACGAGAGGTCCCGAGGGAGATATTATGGAAGTATCCAATTCCCGGCTCGCGCCAGCCGAGCTGGCCATTCGCATAGGTCGAGAGAAAAGCCTGGTGGGCAATCGACTCCGGGACGATCCCGCCGAGGATCAGCTCGTGGTCCTGGCCAAGGCGAATGATGTCGTTGGCCCATTTCAACTCGGCATAGGCGAGCCGCACGCGCGAATAGGCCGATACCTCGCCATATCCACCCGGACTGTCGAGACCGAAGAGGTCGATCTCGAGGACGGCCTTGGGAACACCGCCGAAGACTTTCGGTCCTGTGACCGAAAAGTTGAATCGGCTTTGACGGATATCGGCTCCGGTGGTGATTCCGCTCGCTGGCTGGCTGAGCGGGAGGAGCACGCCCTGCCCATTCAGCACCAGGGACGCCGTGTCCTGCACATAGAAGGACACGCCCGCAAACCCATGGAAGGCGAACTTCCAATCCGACGGATCGGCGGCCGGAGCAGGCGGCGCAACCGGAGCAGGAGGAGCGACCGGCGTCTCCACGACTGGAGCAGGCGCTGCATCAACCGGAGGCGCACTCTCCGCCCGAATCGAGGAAGCGCCAAGCAGCACCGCGAGCGCAGCAACACAGCTCCGGAGTCCCATCGTCATTTGATCCCTCTCTGCCGGCCGTCGTGGCGGGCGCTCAACTGTCCGCGGCGCGCTCACAGAGCGCTCCGTTCAACTGCCTGAAGTTGGCCGTGCCGATGCAAGCAGTACGCCACGATTCGCCCGCGCTGCGCGAAGGGCCGCGCGGACCTGTCACCACAGCGAGGACGGGAGCGGTTCGCAATCGCGGGCGACAGTTCGTCGCAACCGCGCGGGCTGTTCAGGGCACGCGCCTTGCGTTAAGCAGAGCGGTATGAGCGATGAGCTTTACTCCGCGGATGTGGCCCTGGCGATCAGCGTAGCCCACTGGATTCCGCGTCTCTTCGACAAAGAGGATATCGCCATCTGGATCACCGACACGGAGAAGTTCGTGCAGGTCAACCAGTATGGAAACTTCAAGGTCGACTTCAAGTCCGGCGACCCGCTCAAGCCGGGAGGAACGCCCGCGAAGATTCTCGCCACGCAGGAGCGCATCTCCCGTCTGGTGCCGCCCGAGGTCTATGGCGTTGCCTGCCGTTCGATTGGAATTCCCATTTCCGGAGGCGTGCTCGGCGTCTCGTTTTCCGTCGACAGCGAAGAGAAACTCCAGGCCGATATCGGCCATCTCGATAGCGTGACCAAGGCGCTCAATGAGACTGGCGCGGCCATCGCGACCCGCTCGCGCACGCTTGCAGAGTTCATGGTCCGCGTCCGGCAGGATCTCGAGTTGACGCGCAAGGAAGTGCAGGGAGTCGAGGCCGTCGGTGACCTCATTTCGACCATCGCCGATGACACCCGATATATCTCGCTGAACGCGCTGATCGAGGCCAAGCGCGTCGGTGAGAGCGGGCGGGCATTCTCCGTGGTGGCCAACGAGATGCGCACGCTCTCCCGCACAACAGCCGATTCGATGCGCAAGGTGAAGCAGGACCTCGAGTCGATCCGCAAGCGCTTCGAGGTTCTCAACGGCGCTGTCGCGCAAGCGGCGGGAGATGTCGATAACCAGTCCGATGGTGCGCAGACGATCGCGCGAGGACTCGGCGAGATCCTCGCGGCAATCAGCAGCATCGAGGCGGCCGCGCGTCACCTCTGATATCGCACTGCGTCGATATTTCTGCGCGCAAACTATGCAGGAATTGACATTGATTCGTCAGATCTGCGCGCCGGCAGCAGCATTCGCTCCCGCGCTCCGCGCATTTCGCGCGCCGCGCTGCTGAATTGGCATGACGACTGCTCTGAATCGGACGCATGAGCGAGCGCCCTGAATCAAACGAACTGAATCTTGAGTTGACCGAGTCTCAGAAGGCGGCCATTTCGCGCCTCGGTCGAGACGAGAATGTAATTCCTCCGCCGATCGCACTCGCGCGCGACGCGGTGCTGCGCAATGACGAGATCGAGCGCATGCATGCGCAGCAGGATCCCGCCGGCTTCTGGGGCGAGCGGGCCGCGGCCGTGGATTGGATGCGCCCCTGGGACGAGGTGCTCCGCTTCGATCCGCCGCGGCACGCCTGGTTCAGCGGAGGGAAGCTCAACGCGTCGGTCAATTGCATCGACCGTCACGCGCAGGGAGATCGGCGCAACAAGGCGGCCCTGCTCTGGGTCGGCGAGGACGGAGAGGAGCAGGCCTTCACCTATGGCCGCCTCTATCGTGAGGTCTGTCGTTTCGGCAATGCGCTGCGCCGCCTCGGGATCGGAAAAGGTGACCGTGTGGTCATCTATATGCCGCTCGTTCCCGAAGGAATCATCGCGATGCTCGCATGCGCGCGCATCGGCGCGATCCATTCGGTCGTCTATGCAGGCATGGGAACCGAGGCGCTGCGCTCCCGCTTGATTGATTCCGGCGCGCGGGCGCTCATCTGCACCGATTTCACCTGGCGGCGCGGTCGCAAGATTCCACTCAAGCCGACCGTCGATGCCGCCGTTCGCGACGTCGTCACCGTCGAGCATGTCATCGTGCACCGGCGCGGCTCGCGCCCCGGAGATGCGCCGGTCGCTTTCGAGAGTGAGCGGGAGCGCGACTTCTATGACATCCAGCAGGCGCGCGAAATCCATTGCAGGCCCGAGCCGATGGATGCCGAGGATCCGCTCTTCATCCTCTACACCTCGGGCACGACCGGGAAGCCCAAAGGGGTCGTGCATACCACCGGCGGATATCTCGTCGGCGTGACCTATCTCGCGCGTGCGTTCTATCAAATCGGCGAGCGCGATATCTATTGGAGCACGTCCGATATCGGCTGGGTCGTCGGCCATTCATTCATCGTCTATGGCCCTCTCTCCATCGGCGCGACCATCTTCTGCCGCGAGGGGGTACCCGACTATCCAACCCCTGACGTGACCTGGGAGCTCTGCGAACGATTCGGCATCAACATCATGTTCACTGCGCCCACGGCTCTGCGCATGTGGATGAGCCACGGCGGCGAAACGCCGTCTCGTTATGACTTATCCCGGCTGCGATTGATTGCCTGTGCGGGCGAGCCGTTGAACCCGGAGGCGCACCTCTGGGCCCAGAAATACCTCGTTGGGCAGTCGCACGGATTCATCGTCGACAACTGGTGGCAGACCGAACTCGCAGCGCCGGTATTGGGCACACTTCCGACATTCGAGGCGCGCCCCGGCAAGGTCGGCAAACCCATGCCTGGCGTGGTCGCGGATATCGTCGATGCCACCGGCAAGCCGCTCCCCGATGGGCAGGGGGGACTGCTCGTCCTTCGCCAGCCGCTCCCGTATATGCTGCGGACGATCTGGAATGACGACGCACGATATTGCCACTATTGGAATCAGATCCCGAACTGCTATACGGCCGGTGATATCGCCGTGCGCGACGCGCAAGGATATTACGCGGTGCTTGGCCGCGCCGACGACGTGCTGAATGTCGCGGGTCACCGCATCGGCACCGCGGATGTCGAAGGGTCCCTGTTGCGCCACCCGTCCGTCGTGGAGAGCGCGGTGATCGGCGTTCCTGACGAGATCAAGGGCGAGAGGATTAAAGCGTTTGTCGTGCTGCGCGCCACCGCCACCGTGAGCCCCGCGTTGATCTCCAGTCTCAAGGACCATGTCCGCCAGGATCTCGGCCCCATTGCACAACCGGCCGAGATTGAGATCGTCGCATCGCTTCCCAAGACACGCAGCGGGAAGATTCTTCGCCGATATCTGAAAGCGAAGGAAATGGGCGAGGACCCCGGCGATCTATCCACGCTGGCGGATTAGAGCTACCGCACTCTTCGCCGTGCAGCGGGGCACGGCGCATGCATTTGAGCGAGGCCAGTCGCGCGTCCGCGCGTTGAGTTGCCTCGTGCCGATTACCCTCCGTTCACTCGCGCTCGTCGCGTTCGCTCTCGCGCTGGCGCTCGCCCTCTCCGCGAGCGCACAGAGTCGCGTTCAAGCGTCGATGATCTGTTCGCGCGGGGACGAGCACCAAACGTTCGCGGCCATTGTCACGATGGCCAGCACCCGCCCGGTCGGCTCGCTTCTCCAGATCCGCATCGACGGTCTGCCCTCCGGCACCATCTCGCACTTCGGCCTCAACTATCTCCACGATATGAATACCGACTATTCGCTGCCGCGCGGCGGCACCTATATCGAAGGCTCCGCGCAACTGGTTCCCGGCACGGGGACCGCGAATGCGCTCCAGGGCGCATCCGTGCGGCACGAGGCCAATACGATTCGTCTCCTCCTGCCTGGACATATCGACAGCGGCTCGAGCTATACCCCGCCCAGCATTGAATTCACGCTGCGAGTGGATGCTCTCCCCGGCGCACGGCTCGAGCTCGGCTTTCTTCATTACCAGCTCACGGCGAATGCAATCATCATCGGGGATGTGCTGACCAGTTGCGAGCCGGCGTCTCCGATGCCGAGCATCGCCACCACGCTCGTGATCGCGGGCGACGTGCGCCCGTGAGCCCTGCTTCGGATCCGCACTGGTGGAAGCGAACGACGGTCTACCAGATCTATCCCCGCTCGTTCGCCGACTCGAACGGCGATGGGATTGGAGACCTCCGGGGAGTGCTCGGCAAGCTCGATTACCTTCAGTCTCTCGGCGTCGAGACGCTCTGGCTTTCGCCCTTCTTCCAGAGTCCGCAGGCCGACTTTGGCTACGATATCAGCGACTATAAAGCGATCTCCCCTGACTATGGCACGCTCGCCGACTGCAACGAGCTGATCAAGAAGGTCCATGCGCGGGGAATGAAGCTCGTCTTCGATATGGTGCTCAACCACACTTCGGACCAGCACCCCTGGTTTCTCTCGTCGCGCAGCAGCAGCCTGAACAACAAGCGCGACTGGTATCTCTGGCGCGATGGACGCCAGCCGCACGGCAAGAGCCCTCCCAACAACTGGCGTTCGATGCTGGGCGGCTCGGGTTGGCATTACGATGCGAATACCGGGCAATGGTATTTCGCCAGCTTCCTCGCCAACCAGCCTGACCTCAACTATCGCAATCCGGAGGTCAAGCAGGCCATGCTGGGGATCGTCAGCCATTGGCTTGATGCCGGGGCCGATGGTCTGCGCCTTGATATCTTCAACGCGCTCTTCAAGGACGCTTCATTCGCGGACAATCCATTCTCCTGTCGCCCCGTCCCGACAGAGAGCAATCCGCATGGCTTCTTCCAGAAGCATATCCACACCATCGATCACCCGGACACCATCGCGTTCGCCCTCGAGTTGCGCGCCGTCGTAGATCGATATCATTCGCCCGAGCGCTTTCTCGTCGGAGAGGTGTTCGGTGATGCAGCAATGCTCAAGCGATATTGCGGCGACGCAGCGCAAGGGCTTCACCTGGTCTTCCTCTTTGAATCGCTTCGCGCGCACGCCTCTGGTCCGGAGATTCGCGCTCTGATCAGCGAGTTTGAAGCATCGTTCCCCGCGCCTTATACGCCGACCTATGTCTACGGCAATCACGACCGCCCCCGACTGGCGCTGCGGATCAGGAACCACGAGGAGAAGGCGAAGCTTCTGGCGGCGATTCAACTGACGGTGCGGGGTGTCCCCTTTATCTATTACGGCGAAGAGATCGGGATGGAGAACCACGATATCCCGTTGCACGAAGGGCTCGACCCTGTCGCCGCCCGTTTTCGCCTCATCCCGCAATTTCTCGTTCGTTGGTTGCGCCGTCGGGGAGTGCTGCTCAATCGCGACGAATGCCGCTCGCCGATGCAATGGACTGCGGGTCCCAACGCGGGCTTCGCTGCGCCCTCTGCGAAGCCGTGGTTGCCGATCCATCCCAATCATCTGCGTATCAATGTCGCCACCCAGAGCGAGCGCCCCGACTCTCTTCTCAACTGCTATCGCGCGTTGCTGGCGCTGCGCCGCGAGCTGCCCGCGCTCCAAGCCGGTGCGCTCGAATGGATCGAGATTTCCGGAATGCCGCGCTCGCTGGTTGCATTTCGCCGGACGATCGCCAACGCAGTTCCCGGCGTCGACGTGTTCCTCAACTTCTCTTCGCGCGCCTGCGCGCTCGACCTTTCAGCCCAGTCTGGCCGCACGCTCTTCAGCAGCCGCGATGCCTCGCGCATCGCGGCGCCACGCGAATATCAACTCGCACCGCACGAGGCGGTCATCCTCTTCGGCGAAGCATTGCAATCATCCCAATAGCATTCGTTCGAGATGATCGAACGTCCAGTCCTCGAACGCGTGTATCCGGTGACGCCAGCTCGATGCTTTCTCGGGATAAGCGGCAACATAGAGATTCCACCAGATCTCCGAACCACCCGTCAGGTTCACGTTCGCGAGCCACGGCTTCTGCAGCATGTAATGAACCACCTTGGCCTCGTGCTCGAGCGTCGCGTTCAACCCCGGATGGCCGCGCATGAACTGGTAGATGAAGTGCGGCATATTCATCCCCAC
Organism: uncultured delta proteobacterium; assembly: GCA_903911145.1. Taxonomy (GTDB): domain Bacteria; phylum Myxococcota; class Myxococcia; order Myxococcales; family 40CM-4-68-19; genus CAIWCD01. The sequence goes on from CAIWCD010000003.1 coordinate 98,193, forward strand.
GGGCAATCGCTGCTCGATGGACATGCCATACCAATTCGAGAAGTAGCTATTGAGGAATCCCTGATCGCCCCCGTCATAGGTGGCCGTTAATGGAAGCGCCTGCATCATCTCCGCGAACGTTACTTCTGACGGCTCAAGCACCATCACGCCTGAATTAAAACGATCGGGCATGAAGAAGTCCGGCGCGGCCGCAAAGTGCTTTCGCTCGAACAGCGCATCGATATTCTTCAGCACCAGGGTATCCGCGTCGAGGAAGACGATCCGTTCGAACTCGCAGAGTTGCCAGGCCCGAAGCTTGGTGAAGACGGCCGAGAAGCGTGGATAGAGCGGCTGATCCGAGTTCGGCACGCCGATCGGTTGGACGTCGCGCAGCAGCCAGCCGAGGCGTTTCAGTCGGTCGCGCGCCTCGGCTCCAACGTCTGCTGTCACCATGACGACGCGCGGAATCGTGCTGCCTGCCAACTCGAGCGACTTGCCGAGCACCTCGACGCCGGTCGCATATCCGTCACCATTGCAGAGCAGACTTGCATAGGCAGTCTTCGACACCATGAGTGGCCTCAATGCGCGGAGACGATTGCCGCTGCGCTCGAAGGCTGGCAGCGCAACATTCATGCCCCATCTCGCGGTCGCTTCTCTTTGATTCGCGGGTTGGGATAGTTTCCGTTGATGGATTTCTTCAAATCAATGAGCACCTCGGTCAAGTTCGCCGCGGCCCTCGCGGGCGCGCTGGTTCTTTTCTTCGCCTATGTCTGGCCCCGCCTGATTCCTCTGCTGGCTCGCTATTGCAATGCGCGCGGCTGGATCCATCTTGAGGATCCCGACGAGGTGCCGGGCTGGTTTGAGGCGGCGATGTACATCACGCCGGTCGTGCTCGCAGCGGTCGCCGCGGTGAGTTTCCTCACGGCCAGCATGCGCTCCACGGCGAACTCATTCGAGCTCTTTCTGCAATCCGAGGCCAATGCACGAGGGCTGGGTTTCGAACCCGGATACCAGCAGCCCACGCTGAGCTTTACCGGCGTCGCCGTGCGGGAGTTTGTTCCGAATGGGCGAATCATCAATGGAGCGGATGGTTCGGTCGGCTCAGTGTATTGCCAGCAGACCAATTACACGGAGATGCGGCCCTTGGTCCGGCAAGACCTGGATGACGCGAAGCACTTTGGATTGGAACCCGTTTCCCAATTAAACCTGGTCGTCGTGCTCAATATCGCGAAGAAGGTCCCGAGAGCCTTCGTTTCGCACGCACCGCTGAAGCAGGAACCGTTCGCGGTCGTTCGCGAACAGGAGCAGCACTTCTATTTCTGCGCGAACGAGCAGGATGCGCAAAGAGTTCTTCCCTTGATTCAGCGCTGGTCATCGCAGCAGGCATCACTGCTCGCGACCGCAGCGCCGCTCTCCTCGTTGTCTGGCGCCGCGGGCCCGCCGCCGTCCTGGGACCTCGAGCTTGGCCCGAGCGCGACGGCAGAGGGCTCGACGCTGAAGCTATACCTGCCGATTACCCTGTTCGCAGACGCGGAGCGGGGACACGCGCTGCTCTCGCAGGCCATCGACGGCCTCAACGATCTTGGGAAGCTCTTCTAATCGGGCCGATCGCTTGTGCCGCTCGCCTGCGCGGAGCAAGGCGCTGATCGACTCGGCGATAGATCTGGTCGACGACCCACGTCAGCATGAACGTGCATGCAATCAACAGCACCAGCAGCGCCGAGTAGCGCAGCCAGGTCTGGTGCTCGCCCCAGATCACATAGAATGAATATCCGAAGATATGAAAGTAGAGCAGCGTCTCATGCAGGAAGTATCCGGCGAGCGATGAAGTTCCGAAGATCTCGATGAACCGGATGGCGCGGGAGTTGGCCTTCGGCCAGAGCTGCTCGAGTGCAAGCAGCAGCAGCGCGAAGAGGCAGACCTGCGTCCACCGGCGCGCGCAGTTCGCGGGATTGGTGACCCAGAACTCGTGCGCCGGATAGATCGATGTAAACCAGGGAGTGCAATACCAGATGATTAGGCCCACTCCGACGAGCGCTGCGAGCCATTTCGCGGTGCCGCGCGCGCCTTCCACGGCTGCGGTCGCGCCGATCGCCGCGCCCAGATATACATATCCGCTCCAGGGCAGGAGCGGGAATACCGACCCTGACGCTGTATTCAATAAATGCCCCAGCGGGAGCGGGATATGCTCGCCGAGCGGCGCTGCTGCGAAGACCAATGCCGCGAGCAGCAGCGACGATCCGCGAAGCGCACGAGGGTGCGGCGCGAGAAGAAAGAGCAGCGGCAGCGCGATGAGCAGAGATATCCCGATGCATTGGAGGATATCAATGCGCAGGATCCAGCGCGGCTCGCGGAAGATCGGAAACCACATCCAGTTCATGAACGTGGCGACGAAGAGCACCTCGAAGATGCGCCGGAGCGTGCGCAGGAAACGGCTCTTGCGCGCTTCAGGAGAATCGGAGGCGAGCGCGGCGCGGACCTGCGTCAGCGCGAGCGCGAACCCTGCTGCGAAGATGAACGACGGCGCTACAAGTCCGTCGATCCACTGCACCGTCGAATAGAACGCGCCCGCGCGCAGCTCGGGCTTGAGCAGCGCGAGTGCGTGCGTCTGGATCATCACCAGCACTGCGATGCCGCGCAGCCAATCGAAGGTCCGCACACGAGTGGCCGTTGGAATCATGGTGGTGACCTCATCATTGGACGCGCACCGGGTAAAGGTGGAAATCGCCGCGGCGCGCGTGGCGGCCGATTGAATTGACTGAGCGATGCAGAGATTTCCAGGGCGGTGCTATAGAGCCGCGGTTGGCAATTCAAGGAGACCTCCATGGGCATCGCCCGTTCGCATCTTTCATTGATTCTCGCTGCGGCCGCAGTGCTCTGCTCCTGCGCAGGGCGAACTGCGCTACCGGCCGAGAGCCCGGCCGCGGTCAAGGGTTCAACGGGCGAGGGTTCGTCGGGCGCGACTGTCGCGCCCGCACCGATTGTGCTCAACGGCGGCGCGCCGGTATCGATGGACTATCTCGCGTATGACGCCGTCCGCGACCGCGTCTGGATACCAGCGGGCAATACCGGGAATGTCGACGTATACGACGTAAAGGTCGGACGGCTCGTCCCTATCGGCGGATTTGATACCAACACGGTGAAAGGCCGAGACGGCAAGGATCGCATTGTCGGCCCCAGTTCGGTCTCTCTCGGCAATGGGTTTGCCTATATCGGTAATCGCGCGGGCTTCAAGGTCTGCGCTGTGCGCGCGGATACGCTGGTGAAGTCAGGCTGCATCGCTCTGCCCTCTTCGCCCGATGGCACTGCATATATCGGGACGACGCAGGAGGTATGGGTGACAACGCCGCGCGATCACTCCATCTCGATTCTCGATGTGGCGAAGGCAGACGAACCCAAGCTTGCGGGCAGGCTCGAACTCGATGGGGCCGAGGGATATGCCGTCGATACCACGCGCGGCCTCTTCTATACCAACCTCGAGGAGAGCGACCGGACCGTGGTGATTGATGTGAAGACGCGCAAGATCGTCAAGACGTGGAAGCCGAATTGCGGAGAAGCAGGCCCGCGCGGGCTCGCGCTCGATGTGGAGCGGCGCCACCTGTTCGTCGCCTGCGCCAGCGGCAGCGTCAGGACTCTCGATGCGGCAAATGACGGCGAGTTGCTCGGCGACGTGATGGCCGGGGATGGACTCGATAACATCGACTATCTGCCCGCTCAGCATTTGATCTATGCCGCAGCGGGGCGCGCGGGAACATTGGCCGTAATCGAGGACGCAGCAAGTGGCGCGCTCAAGAGCGTCTCTACCTCCCCGTCAGTCGACGGCGGCCGCGTGGTCGTCGTCGACTCTGCGGGCAGCGCCTATATCGCCGACTCAAAGGGTGGGCGGCTCGTCGTCGTCAAACCCTGACCGTCGGGCAACGACGAGTTGTTCGCGGTCGCATTGCTTGCGTCGGATCGCCCTGTTTCCGCCATCCGGCGCAATCTCTGCGCTGACCGAGGAACGGATTGCGCGACCATCGGGCCGCGGGACTTCCCGCATGCCCGCCTGGCCGCGCTCCGCGCAGTCCGTGCGCTAACGCACGCCCTTTTGAATGAGGTGCGGCGCGTACTTCTTATCCGAGCCCTGGATATGATCGATCAGCCAGGCATTGAGGAACTTCAGCGTCTCCATCGAGACGGCCGCCTTCCCTGACTCAAAGTCCTTCTTCAGTCCCAGCGCCTGCTTGGCAAGCTCCGTGTGCTGGCGCACGTGTTCTTCCTTATCGCCATACCCATGCTGCCGGAAGAGACTCTCCTCGAAAGCGAAGTGCTCCTTCGTATACTCGACAAGGCCGCCGAACACCTTGGCGAGAACCTCCTTGGACTTCCCGTCTTTCATTGCATCGGCGAGGTCGTTGACCAGGCCAATCAGCTTCTTATGCTGCGCGTCGATCGAGTCAATCCCCACCGAGATGCTGGGATTCCAGACAATAAAAGCCATCGATTGCTCCAGAGGTCAGCGCGGGGCGAGATGCCGCGCGCATCGAGAGAAACGCGGGCGTGTTTTGCAGTCGACATGCCAGACCGACTCCAGGCTGGGTAAGACTCCGCAGCCCGCGCGTTGCTCTGGGCGAACGCGTGGCCAGTGCCCGCGATCGCCGCGGGGCACTGGCCGGGTTCGAATCAGTGAGACTTCGTCTTCATCACCATGATCAAGCGAACCACGTCTGCGGAAGCCGCGGCATAAGGACTCCCGCTACCGAGCGCAAGCTGCTCCGTCACGCTCTTGCCCGCATCGGCTTCGCGAATAATGCCAGCGGCCTGCTTATGGAACGTCGCGTGCGCCGTCACGAGCTGCTTGTATTCCGCGATACCGCCGAACTTTCCCACCGTCGCTGCTTCGTGGAGCCACTTGCCGAGCGCGCAGAGATTGTCCGGCTCAACCGCGGCGACCTTGAGCGAGCCATCCGGCTTCTTGATGTAGGCCGACAGCTTCATCTTCCAGCCGGCGTGTGCAACCACTGCTTCGTCGAAGTTCATAGTGCCTCCTCTGGGCGAAGAACCGGTTGAGCGGCCTGCAGGAGTGGGTCCAAACGGCACTGCCGGGTTGACGGCTATGCGGACGGGCAGAGCAGCAGCGAGAGCTTTCCGCCCCCGTAGTCCTCGACGTCGATGTGGATATCGAGCCGCTTCTTCGCCTGAAGCACGAGAGAGGAGACCTCTTTCGGAACCGGCGTCCCCGGCCAATAGACGGCACTCTGGACGAAGTGCGCGGAGGCCTTTGGTTCGATCATCGAGGCAAACACATTGAAGACGTCAACAGCGTTCTTGCGCATCGCCTCAGGCACGGTGCGGGACGCGATGGCCTCCTGCACCGTGGACGCCGAGAGCAACGAAAGAGCAGCGCCGACACTCGCGCAGAGCGGCAGGCTGCAGACGCACGCAAGCATGAAGGGCGAGCCGTCCATCCGATAGACCGCCACGGCCTTCGCATCGCCGAGCGTCAATGGCGCGTCGGGCTTGATGGAGATCTGCTTCTTGATCAACGAGAAGAGAACGTGGGTGACTTCGGCGGACGGCGCGAAGGAATAATCCACCGACGGAACGGCTGCCCCGCTTGCCTGCGCTGGACCCGATGCCGCGGGCGTTGCAGCCGCCCCGCTCGGCTTGGGCACCACCGCGCGAAAATCCTTGGCCGTAAACGGCTTGACGATAACGAACTCCGCGCCCGCCGCCGCCGCGATGGTCCGCATCGGCCCTGTCCCCTCGGTGGTTACGAACCCGAAGCGAACAGTCTTATCCGTCTCACGAATGGTCTTGAGCAGCTGCAGCCCATTCACTTCGGGCATATTCCAATCAGAGAGAATCAGGTCGGGCATCCCGCCCGCTGCGATCTTCGCGAGAGCATCGCGGCCATTGATCGCCTCCTGGATCTCGAGCTCGCCGAGCTCCGCCTGCTTCAGCGTGCGCACCACCAACATGCGCATCATCTGGCTGTCGTCGACGACTAGAATCTTCACGGTCCACTCCTGGTTGGTTGCGCCTGCGGATGGCGGTGCCGATAAGCGATCACATCCTTGAGCCAGACAGGCATGAGATCCTCGAGCCCCGCCGCGGGCGTCTCGGTCGTGCCGAGGAAGAGGCATCCATCGGCACGAAGCTTCTTGCAGGCGCGGGTCAGAATATCGCGCTTCACTTCCGCCGAGAAATAGATCAGCACGTTGCGAATCATGATCAGGTCGATCGGCTCTGCGATCGGCCACGCAGCAGTGAGATTGAGCTCGCTGAAGCTCACCAGACTTCGATATTCCTTCTTCAGCTCGTACTCGTCGCCGACCTGGGTGAACGCACTCGCGAGAACATCGGGCGATAACCCGCGCCGCACCTCATTCGCGCTGTAACGACCGCTGCGCGCCTGCGCCACCACTGCGCCGGAGAGATCGGTTGCATAGATCTTGATATCCCACGTTGCGAGCAGCGGGAAATCGCGGCGCAGCATGATCGCCAGCGTATATGGCTCCTGCCCCGTCGAGCAGGCCGCGCTCCAGATCCGCAACGTCCGCGACTGCGAGCGAGCCCGAATCAGATCGGGGATCACGCTCGCCTTGAGCGCGTCATAGACATTCTGGTCGCGAAAGAAGCTCGTCTCGTTGGTGCAGAGAGCCTCGACGAGCAGTTTGCGCAGGCGTCCGCTCGAATCGCTCTTCGTCTTGCGGATGAACTCGTCGACGGACGACAGCCCCTCCGCGCGCGCGACAGGGAGCAACCGCTGGTCGACGAGATACTGCTGCGTGGCCGACAGGATGATCGAGGCCTGCTCGCGCACCACTTGCTGCACATAGAGATAATCGGCGGGCGTGACGCTCATTTTTTCGTCTCGATCGGGCGCGTATCAACGGGAGTCGGACCCTTGCCGCCGACAGTTCGCGACGCCACCCGCTGCAGAATCTCCGCGCCGATCTGTTCGAGCGGCAGCACGCGGCTGGCAAGCCCCGCCTTCGCGACCGCGCCAGCCATGCCCCAGACGACCGAGGTCGCCTCGTCCTGCACAATAACGTTGCCTCCCTTTTCGGTAATCAGCGCCGAACCTCGCAGTCCGTCTTCACCCATCCCCGTCAGCACGACGCCGAGCGAGCGCGCGCCCATCGTCTCCGCCACCGAGCGAAAGAGCACGTCCACCGAGGGCCGACAGAAATTCTCTGCGGGTCCTTGACTCAGCTCGATCCGCAGCGTCGTCGACTCCCTCTTCAAGGTCATATGAAAGTCGCCCGGCGCGACCCAGACATTTCCCGCCTTGAGCTCTTCCTTGCCCTGCGCTTCGCGCACCGGCAGCCGGCATCCAAGCGCGAGCCGCTCAGCGAGATACTTCGTAAATGTGGGCGGCATATGCTGCACGATCACGACGGGCACCGGGAAATCGGGCGGCAGCTGCGCGAGCACGCGGGCGAGCGCATTCGGCCCACCTGTGGAGCTCCCGATCGCAAGCAGCTCGACGGGAAAGCGTGCTGCGCTCGGCGGGCGCACCACGACCGGCCGAGCCGCCACGGGCGCGGCTTTGGCAGGCTGCAGTGAGATCGGCCCCGTCGAGGGCCGCGTTGACGAGGCCGATTGGCCCGGCCGCCCGACCTTACCGAGCTCCTTGATCTTCACCAGCAGCGAGTCGCGAACGAGCTGGTAGGTCGCCGCGGGATTGGCGCCCGCTGGTTTCGCGACGTAATCGGTCGCGCCTGCAAAGAGCGCATTCATCGTCACCGACGCGCCGCGCTCCGTCAGGGAGCTGAACATGATCACCGGCAGCGTCGGGTGGAGCTTGCGAATCTCCTTGAGCGTCTGCAGCCCGTCCATCTCGGGCATCTCGACATCGAGCGTGACCACATCTGGAAGTGCGCGCGCGATCGCCGCGAGCGCGAGGACACCGTTCGCCGCCGGCTCCATCACCTCGACGGCCGGATCCTCCGCAAGGATCTTCGCCACCACGGTGCGAAGCATCCGGCTGTCATCGACGATCAGGACTTTGATTTTCTGCGGCACAGCTATCCTTGAAAGTAGGCAATGCCCTTGAGCTCTTCAGCGATGCGCGAGATATCGACCGCAGCCTGGTGCGTCTCCGCGCTGCCGACGGCCGTGCTCTGCGCCGCCTCCGCGACGCCCGAGATGTTGTGCGCGATCTCGCCGCTCGCCGTCGCGACCTCTCCCGCGCGCCGCCCGATCTCGCCGACCGCGAGCGTCTGCTCCTCGACCGCGCGCGCATTGAGCGTCGAGACCTCGTGGATCTTGCGGATGGTCTCGGTGATCTCTTTAATCCCCGCCGTCACCGCCAGCGTCCCGCTCTGGATCGCTTCGACGCTCTGGCGAATGATCTTGGTCGCCTTCGTCGTCTCGCGCGCGAGCTCCTTCACTTCGCGGGCAACAACCGCAAACCCTTGCCCCGCCTCGCCTGCACGCGCCGCCTCGATGGTGGCATTGAGCGCGAGCAGATTGGTCTGCTGCGCGATCGAGGTAATCATCGTCACGACCTCGCCGATCTCTGCGCTGCGGGTACCCAACACCGCCATCGTCTCGATCGTGCTCTGGCTCGCCGTGACCGCCGCCTGCGCAATGCGCGCAGCCTCGACCGAGTTGGCGGCCACCGTGCGAATGCTCGCGAGCATCTCTTCGGTTCCAGTCGCGACCGATTGAATGCTCGCACCGACCTGCTTGGCCGCCGACGACACCGCGTGCGCCTGCACCGAAGTCTCTTCGGCCGCCGCGCTCATCGACTGGCTGACCTCTTCCGCCTTCGTCGCCGAGGCCGCGAGCGCAAAGACGTTGTTCTTCGCCTGCATGCGGATCTCGTTGACGACGCGATCCACCTGCTCGAAGTGCTCCGACTTATCGACGCCCGGAGGGACGCTAATGGTGTCGAGGCTTAATCCAACCGCCTCCAGCGTGTGCCAGAGGAAGGAATCGCAGAACAGCTGCATGTCGTAGTTCATGATCGCGAAGATCGCGTTCTCGGCCTTGAGCAGCTCCGCCGCGCTCTTGATCTGCTTGCGCAGATACTCGCGCGTGAGCTGCGCGAACTCATTGTAGGAGCCGAGATACCACTTGAGGGGGAGCTTGATTCGATAATGGACCGAGCCGACGTGCAATCGCCGCTCGGCGTAGGCGGCCCCCCAGTTGTCCTTCGCGCCGGCGAAGATCGAACGATAGTAGTCCGACTGGGCCTGCTCCAACGTCTTGCGCAGAACCTCGATCGTCATTCCCGCCTGCGCGGCGTGCTTCTCGAAGAGTTGGCGCGTCGGCTCGAAGGCAAACTGCCAGTCGTAGAACTCCTCAGCGATCTTCTTCGAGTTCTTATCGGCCCAGGGAATCAGCTTGACGAGCGCATCGCGCTCCGCTGCGCCGAGGCGAAGGAACGCCCGCCGCACTGCGAGGTTCTTATCGTCAAGTCCATATTTGGTTGCAAGCGACTGGTCAGCCACTGAAAGCCTCCGGGATCTTCGATGACTAGCTGCGAATTTCGTTGGACCGCATGAGCTGCATGATCTTTTCCGGGTCGACGAGGAGCAGCAGCTTCTCCTCGACCTTGTAGACGCCCACCACCAGTTCGCGCGCTTCGCGCATCGTCTCGGGCGGTGTTTCAAAATCGCTGTCGGGAACATCGACCACGTCGCCGACGTCGTCGACGATTAAACTCAGCAGGCCATGCCCCGTCCGGATAATCACGTTTAATGACTGTGTGCCAGCCGCGCGCGGAGCGACTTTCAACAAGCGCCGCATGTCGACTGTCGCGACGATCTGGCCTCTTAAGTTAATCAGCCCGCGCACCGCGGTCGGCGCGAGTGGCACCCGCGTCATCTCCTGCGCGCGCAGGATCTCCTGCACCTTCCCGACCTCCATTCCAAAGAAGAGGTCGGCGACGACGAAGGTACAGAGCTCGCGTTGATTGCTCATGCTTCCTCCGCCGCGTGGCGTTGCGCCTGCCCGAGACGAATCACCTCGTCGAGGCTGAGCAACTCGGTGATGCGCTCCTGGATAATCGCCGTCCCGACCGAGCCCTCCCGACCCTTGCCGCGCCTCACTTCGACCGGACCGTCGTAGATATCGATGATCTCGTGCACGACAATCCCGATGGGATGCTCGAGGCCCGAATAGACGACCACCGAGATGCTCTTGATATTCGGGTCGACGAATGCGGAAACCGCGCGCGCGCCCGTCCTGCGCTCCGGCAATGCCGCCGAGAGTTTAATCAGCGGAAGGATATCCCCACGATACTGGATGCACTCGGTACCACCCGAGCGCTCGATGCGGTCGACCGGAAACTCCTCGAGGCGCGCGACCGTCGAGAGCGGCACCGCCAACTGGCCGCCGTCGGGCGCCGCGAGCAGCAGCAGGCTCGTCTGCGATCCTTTGCTCACGGCCGCTGCCGCTTGCGCCGCGCGATCGCGAACATCCGAGAGCACGCGCGCGCGCTGGGCCAGCCCGAGCACATCGAGGATCAGCGCGACCTTTCCGTCGCCCATGATCGTCGCGCCCGCGAACGACGATAAGCCTTTCAGATAGTTCCCCAGCGGCTTGACGACGATCTCCTCGGTATCGAGCACGCTATCAACGACCAATCCAAACGGATGATCGCCCGCCTGCACAATCACGATCTCCAGCGACGTCGCCTCCGGCAGCACCACGCCCGGCTCGTCGAGCGCCAGCTCCTTGCGCAGATAGATCAGCGGCAAAAGCTTCCCGCGCAGACGGTACACGGGGGCGCCATAGACATATTCAACGGCCGTCTTGCACTTCGCGCCTTCAATGCGCACGAGCTCCTGGAGATTCACCTGCGGGATCGCATACCGATCGCCCGCGCACGAGGTGATTAGTGCGGGGATGATCGCCAGCGTCAGCGGGATCTTGATGCTGAAGGTCGTGCCCGTTCCCAGCTTGCTGCGGATATCGATCGCGCCGCCGATGCGCTCGATGTTCGTCTTGACGACGTCCATCCCAACGCCGCGGCCGGAGATGTTCGTCACCTTTTCCGCCGTCGAGAACCCCGGCAGGAAGATCAAGTTGACGGCGTCCCGATCGCTGATGCGCGAGGCTTGATCGGGAGTAATGAATCCGCGTTGGATCGCAGTGGCTTTAATCCGCTCCGGGTCGATGCCGCGCCCGTCGTCGGAGATCTCGATATTGACCTGGCCGCCTTGATGAAACGCGCGCAGCGAGATGCAGCCTTGCGCGACCTTCCCCTTCTCAACACGCGTGTCAGGCAGCTCGAGTCCGTGATCGGCGCTATTGCGGATCAGATGCATCAGCGGATCTTTAATCGCCTCGATAATCGTGCGATCGAGCTCGGTCTCGGCGCCCGCGACCTCGAGACGGATCTGCTTGCCGGTGCGCTGGCTCAAGTCGCGGATGACCCGCGGATACTTGCTCCAGATTGTGTCGATCGGCTGCATCCGCGCCTTCATCGTGTGCTGCTGCAGCTCGCTGGTAACCAGATTCAATCGCTGCGACGCGGCCGGCAGCGTCACCAGGTCTTCGGTCATCGTGCACTGCAGGATCTGATTTCGCGCCAGAACCAGCTCGCCAATCAGATTGAGCAGCTTGTCGAGCACCTCGACGTCGATGCGGATCGTCGTCTCGATGTTCGGCGCGACCGCGGCAGCGACATTTCCTTCCGTCGCCCGCACGACCGCGGGTGCTGGCATTTCCGGGGCGGGTGCGGGATGGGAAACTGTCGGCGGGGGCGACGGCTCAGAGACCACTGCAGACGCAGGCTCACTCACGGCTGCGCTGTTGGCGACAGGAGCAGTCGCGGCAGGCGTCGCCGATGCGTCCTGCGCTCCTGCTGCGCCCGCCTCGAGCGCCTTGAGCGTCGCGACCAGCGCAGAGGTGTCGGTCTCACCTTCGCTCGCGATCGTCTGCAGATTGGCGAGACATTCGCGGAGTGCATCACCCATCGCGAAGAGCGCGCCGGCGACCTCGCGCGTACAGCTCATCTGTCCGTCGCGCAGCCGGCCGAGCAGGTTCTCGCCCGCGTGCGCCAGCGATTCAATCTTGCCGAGACCGAGAAAGCTCGCTCCCCCCTTGATGGTGTGGATGGCGCGAAAGACCCGCGTGACGGCCTCGGGCGAGTCGCCGCTCTTTTCCAACACCAGCAGGTCCTGGTCGAAGAGATCGAGGTTCTCACTGCTCTCGATCAGGAACATCCGCCCGACTTCATCTTCAAGCAGGTTCATTGACCATGCCCCAGGGCGACGGAGAGCGAATCTGCCGCGCAAACGTTGCAGCTCCGTGATGGATGAAAGTCGGAAATGGGCGCTCTCCAGAGTTCTTGCGAGGAGACAAAGCAGCAAGCATCGCGCCAGCGGAAGATGGCAAGTGGCCGCACCCGCATCTCTGCCTTCAGCTACTTGTTGGCACGCGAGAGGTGGTCACCCTCCGTTGCAGTTCGACTTCGGCTCGCTGCTTGCTCGGTTGCCCGCGGTTCAGGCGAGTTTCCCCCGGGAGGGACGATGACAGTCCACGATCCAATACAGAGCATGCGCGACGTCCAGCATTTCGGCGAAGAGGGCGGCGTCGTTCCCGTCATCGACCTCGCCGCAACCTCCACGTTCCTCAATCCCGAGGATATGGAGAAGGCGTTTCACGGCGAGATCGACGGTTGCTATCTCTACAGTCGCCACTCCAACCCCTCGGTGAGCGCGTTCGGCCAGAAGCTTGCCGCGCTCGAAGGGATGGAGGCCGCGCTCGGCGTCTCGAGCGGAATGGCTGCGATCTCCTGCGCCATCCAGCAGGCGATGCCGACGGGCGGGCACATCATCTCATCGCGCACGGTCTATGGTGGAACCTATGCGCTCTTCCAGAATCTGCTCCCGCGCAGCGGAATAGAGTCCTCCTTCGTCGAGATTGAAGACCTTGCCGCCGTCGAGCGGGCGATCACTCCAGCCACGCGCGTGATCTTCACCGAGACGATGAGCAACCCGCTTCTGCGCGTCTCGGACCTGCGCGGCCTCTCGGCACTCTGCAAGCGGCGCGGGCTCAAGCTGATCGTCGACAACACCTTCACGCCCGTGCTGGTGACACCTGGAAAGCTCGGCGCTGATATCGTCGTCTATTCCTGCACCAAGTACATATCCGGCGCGAGCGACCTGATCGCCGGAGCAATTGTCGGCTCGCAGGAGTTCATCAATTCGCTCGTCGACATCAACCACGGCGTGGTCATGCTGACCGGCCCAGTCATGGACCCGCGGGTCGCGCACGAGCTCTATCTGCGACTCGATCACCTTCCCGTGCGTATGGCTGCCCACTCGCACGCGGCTCAATATCTCGCCGAGAAGATGCGCGCGGCCGATATCCCGGCGATCTATCCCGGCCTCCCGATTCACGAGCACCACGCGCTCCTCTCGGCGCAGATGAATCCCGGATATGGGTATGGAGGAATGACTGCCGTCGATTGCGGCAGCGTGAAGCGCGCGATGAAGCTCGCCGCGCGGCTGCAGCAGGAGAAGTTCGGGCTGTACGCCGTCTCGCTCGGATTCTCCCGCACCTTGATGAGCTGCCCGTCGGTGAGCACCTCGAGCGAGATCCCCGAAGCGGAGCAGAAGAAGATGAACCTCTCGCCCGGGCTTCTGCGACTGAGCATCGGGTTCGTCGGCAACGACGAGACGCTCGCGCAGCGTTTCCTCAAGTGCTATCGCGAAGTGAGTTAATCCCCGCCTACAGTTTCCGGCCGGTTCTTCCGATTGAACGGAAGGATGAGAGCCGGGCCCGCCACGCACTCCGATCCGCTTTCGACCGCGCAGGAGCGGCCGCCGACCGCTGCTGCGACCGCGACCCAGACGGCTGGATTCAACGCGGCCGACAAGCTCGCCGGAGGCGGAGTCTCGTCATCAAGCGGTGGAGTTGGAACCCCGAGCACTGGCGCACGTGGAATCGGCGCCGTTCAATCGAGTACCCCGCGAGCTCCGCCAACGCCCGGCATGTTTCCGAGCGACTCCGCGTCGGCGTCGAACGTGGGGAGCATGCTCCACCAGTTGCAGCAGCTCTCGGCAGAGGATCCCGCCGCATTCCAGGACGCCGCCGGCAACATCGCAAGCCGCCTCAAGAGCAGCTCGGCAACGGCAACCGGCACCACCGCGCGCGCCCTCGATTCGCTCGCCAGTTCGTTCCGCGCTGCCGCGACTACCGGCAAGGTCCCGACTCTCGCCTCCACTGCTCCGATGACGGCCAGCAGCCACGTCGCAGTCGCGAAATACGCGCAGAGCATTTCGAAGGGCGGCGAGGATGAATCGTTGGCAACGCTCCACGACGCGCTCGCCGACGCGCTCGCGGCCGCATAGTCGGCGGGGCCTCGCCCGTTACTTCGCCGCCGCGTGCTCCTGGACATACTTCGCGTAGCGCATATCAACGCCGAGGATATGTCCGGTCAGCCAGCGCGCGAGGAAGTCGAAGAGCTTCTCCCCGGCAAGCTGCCCACCTGCCATATCCCGACGGAATCCCTGCAGGCTGGCCACAAGCGCCTGGTGCAGCGAGCGGTGCATCGACAGCTGGGGATAGGACATCGCGCCCATATACTTCTCTTCGTCCCGGAAATGCTCCGCCGTGTAGTTCATGAAGTCGTCGAGCGCCTCGAGGCACTGCGCGAGCGGCGCCTTCGCGGTGATGAGCTCATAGGTGCGGTTCATCTTGGCGATGAGGATCTTGTGCTCCCCATCCATCTCGTCAACGCCAAGCTTGTACTTCGCATTCCATTCGAAGAAGCTCATCTAACCACCCCTCGTCGCCATCGCGGCGGCTGACCAGTTCGCCTGAATCACTCTCTCAACAACGCAGTTGTACAGCAAGAACCGTGCAGCGATCATTTTCCAGCCGGGACGTCGATCACGCGATCGAATTGCGTCTTGGCCTAAACTGCCCGCAGGATTTGCGCCGAATCAGATCCAGGTAGCATCCGCCGACGCCTCGTGTTGGGGAATATGCTATGAGCCCGGTCGGCTTTGCGCCGATACCGATTGAGGGACGGTGGCGAGGTCGAACGCCATCGGAGGGAGTTGCGGTGCGGTCTCTGGTGCACCAGTTGAGACGAGCGGGCGCGCTGATCGCGGGTGGATTGGCGCTCGCCCTGCTGCTGCTGCTCGCGCAACCCCACCAGCACGCGACCGCGCATCCCGAACGGTCCGATTGCGTCGCCTGCACAGTTGCTCATCTGCACTCAACGGCGGCCGCGCCAACCACGCCGAGCGTCGCTCCGCTGCTGCTTGTCACCGCCACGATCACGCGCGAGCCGCACCAGCCGCCGCTCGGCGCACTGCTCCCCGAACCTCGCGCCCAGGGACCGCCTCAAGCCTGAAGCAGGCCGAGGAGATCCTGAATTCCGTCTTGATTTGATCGCGCGAGAGTATCGCGCGACCTCTGCCGCTTTGCGCGGCCGCGAGAGTTATTCCCATGAACGCATCGTTTCGCCCACCAGCTCTGCTGTGCATTTGCCTTCTCGTCTCCACACTCCCGCTCGCAGCCGTTGCGGCGAACCTCGGCAGTCTCGATTGCGATATTCGCGATTACGACGGCCAGCCCATCGCCCACGCGGTGGTTGAGCTCCTGGCAACCGACGGACGCCCGCTGCAGCACCGCGCGTCCGACGAACAGGGCCACCTCGACTTCAGTCAGATTCCATTCGGGAACTATCGCGTCAAAGCCAGCCTGAAGGACGGCCGCAGCGAGCAGCAGGAGGTCCGCATCACATCGGGAGACGTCATGGCCATCGAGCTCTATATCCCGCTCCCTGGCCAGGAGGTCGAGATTGAAGTCGAGCGGCCGAAGGCGCCACCGCCCGGAACGAGTGCCGCGTCGATATCAACGCTCGATCGGCAGAATATCCAGGACCTGCCGCGCGGCGATAGTTCGTCAGTCAATGAAATCCTCGCGACGCAATCGGGATTCGTCAACGACGCGCTGGGGAATCTATATTCGCGGGGTAATCACGCGAATATCCAATACCAGGTGGATGGCGTGCCGCTCCCCGACTCCGTGAGTGGTCTGTTCGGCGGCTTCCTATCGCCAAAGCTCGTCGAGAATCTGGAGATCCTCACCGGGGGGCTCGGCGCGGAGTATGGCGAGCGATTGGCGGGCGTGGTGAATCTGAATACGCGCAAGCCAAGCAAGGACGGACAGGGCGAGTTTGAATTGATGGGCGGTTCCTATCAGACGCTGAAGCCGAGCGGTTCATATGGTCGTCAATTCGGCGCGCTCTCCGTGCTCGCCGGCGGCAGCTATCAATTCACGCAGCGCGCGCTCGATCCGCAAACCTTCGATGGCACCACGCACGACAGCGGCGACGAAGAGCGTGCGTATCTCCGCCTCGACTACGACCTGGGCGAACGAACGCACATTTCCGCGCTGGGCGCCTTCGCGCACAATTTCTATCGATTGCCGATCGATACCAGCCTGACGCAATACGACCCTGCGCTCCCCAATGGAGGAAGGATGCCCGATTCCTACGGCAACCCCCCTCCGTCGTTCATTCCCTTCGATACCAACCAGAGCGAGAACGAACAGGATATCTTCGCGCTTCTCTCGATCCGACACGATTTCGCCGATTCACGCGCATCGCTTCGCATCGCGGCTTCATATCGGCACTCCGAAGGATATCTCGAGAGCGACCCCGCGCATGCGCTCGGCCCGACCGCGGATCCATGCAGCCCTGATGCGGGGTGCGCGACAGCGAGCAATGTCGGCCGCACCGCCGACCACCTCGGCGTGAACGTCGAGCAGCGGCTGCGCGTGGGCGACCATCAACTGCTTCAACTCGGCGGCCAGTTCGACCAACTCTTCGGCAGCACGAATTATATCGCTTATACACGCAGCGATATCCTGCAGGCTCCAGACCCGGGCCTGACGATCCGCGGGAGCGACAATGCCCGCGTGACCAGCGGGGGCGCATATATCCAGGATCGAATTGCACTCGGCCGCTGGGTCATCAATGCCGGGATTCGATTCGACGCGCAGGCTGTGCGGTTCCGCGACAGCGGTTCGCGCAACGCCGCGGCCGGAGTCGGCCCACGCCTCGGCGCGGCCTATTCACTCACCAAAGATACCGTCGCGCACGCATATATCGGACTGCTCTGGCAGCCACCCGCCGCGCTCGACGCTCCCTCTGCCGCACGTATCCTCGGCGTACTGCAACCGGGCCAAGTGGCGCCCTACGACCTTCTCCCCGAGCGCGATCAATATGCCGAACTGGGGATTGAATCGCGGATATTGCCCGAACTATCCCTCAAGCTGACGGCGTGGGGCCGCCTCTCGACGGATCAACTCGACGACGTGAGCGTCGGCAATACCAATCTGGTCAGCCCCTATAACTTCCGCGACGGCCGAGCAGGAGGAATCGAGGCGGGCGTCGTCACCGTCCTCGGCAGCCATCTGAACGCCTTCGCGAATGCCTCGTTGGAGAGGGCACAGGGACGTGGAATCGAGAGCGCGAGATATCTCTTCTCGGCCAAGGATCTCGCGAATACCAACTGGCAACTGCTCGACCATACGCAGACCTGGACCGCCAACGTCGGGGCGACAGTGAAGGACGGCTTCACGCAGCTATCGTCAACTCTCGCATATGGTAGCGGCCTGCGCACGGGAGCGAACAACGATCAGAATGTCCCCGGACATATCAAGGTGGATATCTCGCTCCAGCACCAGTTCTTCAATGCCCCAGCGAAGCCAACCATCGGCCTCGATATCGTCAATCTATTCGACGCCCATTACGCATATCGAGTCGCCAACGGGTTCATCGGTTCTTCCTATGCGCCGGGCCGCTCGGCCTATCTGCGCGCCAGCGCGATCTTCTGAGCGAGGCGTCCCAAGATCGACCGCGGCGGTTCTGCTATCGTCGCGGCGATGGCCGCCGCCTGCTCCACCCGCCCGACGGAGAATTCCAACGATGAAAAGTCTACTCATCCCCGCCTCCCTGCTCCTCGCGCTGGCAGGCGCTCTCGGCTTCCACTGGATCACCTATCCGAACGCGAATGGCCGAACATTCTGCCTGGTCGCAAAGGACCACCTCTCGTTCGCTGACACCTTCCTTTCAGCCGATTCGCAGTTGGCGTTTGCATTCCGGCATCCCGTTCTTGCGGGACAGGTCGTCGTCGGACAGGGCTATTGCGCAGGCCGTTAGTCGAAGCCGTTCGCAGCGCAATCGTGACTCACTGCAAAAAATGCGCGGAATGCTCCCGACGGGCCGCTTTTTGTTGACAGTGAACCCAACAGTCGAGAGGGTGCAAAACTTCAAAAACGTCTCCCCGCCCTTCTGGGCGGGCAGAGGAGTTCCATGTCTCGATTCGCGACGCTTGCTCTCGTTGCTCTCGTCGGACTCAACACTGGCTGTCGACGCCAGGACAGCGCGATGGACGGCCGGCTCCAGGCGGGCCGCGTGCAGAGCGCCCCCGCTGCACTCTTCGCCAACGGCGGATTCGAGACCGGCAACCTGAACAGCTGGACCATCTCCAGCTTCCTCAACACCTCGGGCCTGAACTGCGCTGACGCCGGCGACTGCGCGAACTTCCCCCCCTCCAGCGAAGCCGAGCTCCGACTCGCTGACGGCGGCGCGCTCACCACCCTCGCCATTGAAGGCAACGGCGGCGCGACCAGCTCAACCGACCCGGCCATCTTCGACGGCGGTGGCTCGCTGCGCTACCCGCGCTTCGACAGCTGGGCCGCGCTCGTCAACGACAAGAGCAGCACCAGCACGCAATGGGGCACGCCCCACGGCCAGAACGTCAACCTGCTCTCGCAGCAGTTCGCGGCGACGGCCGCGGACATCGACCCGGCCGACGGACTGATCCACGTCCGATTCGTCATCGCCCCCGTCCTCGAGAACGGCAACCACAGCCCCGACACGCAGCCCTACTACTTCGTGCAGATCAACAACGTCACGCAGGGAACGACGCTGCGTACGCAGTACGCCTATGCCAACCAGGTCGGCTATCCCTGGAAGAAGGAGATCGGAACCCAGAGCCTGACCGGCAGCGAAGTTGATTACACGGACTGGATGCTCTTCGACGTCGCTCCTGGCGCGGCCGCGCTCGGCGTGGGCGACATCGTCAAGGTCGACATCATTGCAGCAGGCTGCCAGCCCGGTGGGCACGCCGGTGAAGTCCTCGTCGACGGATTCGGCTCCTTCATCCCCGGCCTGACTGTCGCCGCGAACGCCCCGTCGCAGGTGAACGTCAGCTCGCCCATCACGTATACGTACACGGTCCGCAACGGCTCCACGTCGACCGCCACCAACACGATCGTGACGCAGCCGATCCCGGCGGGCACCGCCTTCGCGTCCTACACGGTCCCCGCCGGCGCATCGTGCACCGCGCCCGCACCCGGCACCACCAGCGGCAGCATCGTCTGCGACCTCGGCACCGTGAATCCCGCGGCAACGACAAGCTTCACGATCACCGTCACGGCACCCGCGACCACCGGCGACGTGCCGAACGGCTTCTATTCGGTGCAGGCCGATCAGGTCGCACCGCTCATCGGCAGCAGGGTCGACACCAACGTTTCCGGCAGCGGAACCTACGCCGATCTTTCGCTCTCGATCGATGATGGCGTTGCGGCTGTCGGCTTCGGCACGACCACGATCTACACCGTCGCAATCCACAACGCGGGCCCCGCGACGTCTCCCAGTGCAACCATCGATCTGCCCCTTCCTACTGGCGCCGCCAGCGCGAGCTGGAGCTGCGCCAGCACGCTCGGCGAAGCGTCGATCACCGGCGCGGCCAGCGGCGTCGGCGCGCTCGCCTCGACGTTCAACCTCCCCGCGAACAGCACGATCCAGTGCAGCTACACGGCCGTCGTGAGCGCCGGCTCGGGCGTCGGCTCACTCACGTTCGGAGGTACCGTCTCCGACTCTGAGATCATCGACCCGCAGCCGGCCAACAACTCGGCCGCCGACCAGGATCAGGTCGGCACTCTCATCACCCTCACTGTCGAGAGCGACTTCCAGGGAACCGGAGTCGGCACGATCGTCAGCGCCCCGTTCGCGATCAACTGCGGCGTCAAGTGCAGCGCCCAGTTCGTCGCTGGCGTCCCGATCAGTCTGACGGCCACGGCGACCAGCGGCTCACAGTTCACCGCATGGGGCGGCGTCTACTGCAACCGCTCCACGAACACCCAGTGCTTCTTCACGCCCACGTCGAACACGCAGCTCGCAGCCCGCTTCGACATGCTCGCCTTCCCCATCAACGCCTCCGTCACTTCTGGCCAGGGAACCATCAGCTGCCCGGCCACCGCGCAGGCTGGCACCAGCCCCGTCTGCACCGTGACGCCCGCCGCGGGCTACTCGGTCGAAGCGCTCATCGACAATAGCACTGACTCAACCAGCTCGTTGTCCAACCGCAGCTACACGGTCGGCCAGATCGAGCAGGCCCACACCATCACGGTCGCGTTCGTGAAGCTCAACGGCCAGACCTGCTCCACGGCGAGCGACTGCGGTAGCGGCTTCTGCGTCGACGGTCTCTGCTGCAACAGCGCGTGCGGCGGGCAGTGCCAGGCGTGCGACGTTGCAGGCACGTTGGGAACCTGCACCACCGTCACCTCGGGCGCACCGCACGGCGAGCGCACCGCCTGCGTCGGAGATAGCTCTGCGTGCAATGGCGTCTGCGATGGTGCAAGCCCGAACGCCTGCGACTTCCCAGGCGCAGCGACGCAGTGCCGAGGGCCTTCATGCACCGGCGCAGTCGCGACCCTTGCCGCGAGCTGCAACCAGAGCGGCTCGTGCCCGCAGATGGTCACTGTCTCTTGCGGCCGCTACGGCTGCGGAGCCACCGACTGCAACACCAGCTGCGGCTCTGACGGAGACTGCTCGAGCGGCAACTTCTGCAACTCGCACGGCCAATGCGTCCAGCAGCACGTCCCCGGAGACACCTGCTCGGCGGCCGATCAGTGCAACACCGGCAACTGCGTCTACGGAGTCTGCTGCTCTGTCTCCAGCTGCGGCTCCTACACCTGCACCGGCGAGGGTGGCACTTGCCAGACCAGCTGCAGCAACGACAACAACTGCGGCAGCGACGCCTACTGCAACAACGGCGGACAGTGCGTGCCGAAGAAGGCCCAGGCGATCGCCTGCACGGCGGACGACCAGTGCTCGAGCGCGGCCTGCGTCGACGGCTACTGCTGCAACCGTGGCTGCCACGGCCAGTGCGAGGCCTGCGACGTCGCCGGCAGCATCGGCACCTGCACTGAGCTGAGTGCGGGACAGCCCCACGGCACGCGTGAAGTCTGCACCAGCGATGGTTCGGCTTGTGGCGGAACGTGTGACGGAAAGAGCTCGACGGCCTGCGACTACCCCACGGCCACGACGGCGTGCCGCGCGATCTCGTGCACCAACGGCGTTGCAATCGCGCCCGCCAGCTGCACCGGCACCGGCGCCTGCCCCGCTGTCGTCTCGACCTCCTGCGGGAACTTCACGTGCAACACGGCAGGGACTGCTTGCAACACCGACTGCAGAACCGACCACGACTGCTCCTCCGATGCGTTCTGCAGCAGCGGAACCTGCATCCCGAAGGGCTCGAGCGGAAACGCAACGACCTGCACCGCAAACGATCAGTGCGCGGACAACCACTGCGTCGACGGCTACTGCTGCAACACCGCGTGCGAAGGCCAGTGCGAGGCGTGCAACGTGGCCGGCAACAAGGGCACCTGCTCGCCCGATCACGCTGGCGACGCTCCTCACGGGACGCGTGCAGCCTGCGCCGACGACGGCTCGGGATGCGGCGGCTCCTGCGATGGAACGCGCCGTCTGACCTGCGGTTACCCGGACGGCCTGACCTCCTGCCGCGCGGGCTCCTGCGCGGCCGGTGTTGCGACCCTCGCCGCTGGTTGCAACGGCGCTGGCGCGTGCCCGGCAGAGAAGAGCGAGAGCTGCTCGCCCTACGCGTGCGGCGCGACGGAGTGCGCCGGAAACTGCATCGCCGACTCCGACTGCCCGACGGACGACTTCTGCGCGGGCGGCGTCTGCGCGCCAAAGCTTGCTCCCGGCTCGGTCTGCGCCGCGTCCGATCAATGCGCGACCGGCTTCTGCACCGACGGCGTCTGCTGCGACTCGGCGTGCGATGGTCAGTGCGAGGCGTGCAACGTCTCGGCGAAGGTGGGAACCTGCTCGCCCGTTACGGGAAGCCCGGTCGGTCCGCGCAGCGCCTGCTCGACCGACGGCACGAGCTGTGGTGGCGTCTGCGACGGAACGCACAGCAACATCTGTCACTACCCCACTGCCGAGACGAACTGCCGTGCGGCCTCGTGCACCGGCGACACTGCGGTGATGGCGGGCGTCTGCAACGGATCTGGCGCTTGCCCCCCCGAGCAGGACGTTGGCTGCGGCGCGAATGGCTGCGGCGAGACGACGTGCAAGAACGGCTGCTCCGTCGACCTCGACTGCTCGGCGGGTAGCTACTGCGCCGCCGGAATCTGCACGCCGCAGAAGGGCCCGGGAGCAACTTGCGGCGGCACGGATCAGTGCGCGAGCGGCAACTGCGTCGACGGCGTTTGCTGCGACTCGGCCTGCACGGGCCAGTGCCAGGCGTGCGACGTGACCGGGCGCGTGGGCACCTGTTCCCCGGTTCCCGCGGGAGGTTCACCGCACAGCGCTCGCCAGGCCTGCACGAACGACGGCAGCGGTTGCGGCGGCGTCTGCGACGGCGTCGACATCGCAATCTGCGCGTATCCCTCGGCAGAGACGACCTGCCGCGCGGGAAGCTGCACGGGAGGCGTCTCCATTCTCACCGCCTCCTGCGATGCGAACGGACACTGCCCCGCAGAGCAGACTCAAGGCTGCGGCAGCTACGCGTGCGGCGCGACTTCCTGCAACGGCGATTGCCGCTCTGACGCGGACTGCGCAAACGGGAGCTACTGCGCCGCCGGCATCTGCACGCCTCGCCTGAACAACGGCGGGACCTGCAGCACGAACGACCAGTGCGCGAACGGCGAGTGCGTCGATGGCGTCTGCTGCAACAGCGCTTGCGACGGCCAGTGCGAAGCCTGCGATGTGACCGGCCACGTCGGCACCTGCAGCCCCGTCACCGGCGCGCCCCATGCGGCCCGCACGGCCTGCGACTCCGATGGCACAAGCTGCGGGGGCCAGTGCAACGGGACACTCGCGACGGCCTGCACGTATCCCGACAGCTCGACGCAATGCCGGGCCGATTCATGCACTGCAGGCGTCGCCACCAACGAGGCGTTCTGCGCGGGTACGGGTGCTTGCCCGACCGTTGGCCAGACGTCCTGCGCGGCCTACGCCTGCTCGGGAGCCACCTGCGGCACGACCTGCACGGGTGATGCGCAGTGCGCGAAGGGCGCGTCGTGCATCGTCGGGGCCTGCGTCGTCAACGGAACGCCTGGCACGTTCAAGCTCGCGGGCGCTGGCGGGTGTGCGTCGGGTGGAGCGGGAAGCCTGCTGCCTCTCTGGGCGCTGGCGCTCTTCGCGGCCTGGCAGCTGCTGCGGCGTCGCGTGCGGATGGGCGCGGCTGCCATCGCTGTGGCGGTTGTCCTCCCTGGAGCGGCCCTCGCGCAGACGACTCCGACGGACGTGCAGCTCTCGGTGGATCGATTCCAGCCCGGAGCAGGAGCCTATGACCTGCTCCAGGTTGGCTCGGCCCAGACGCCTGAGAACTTCGCGCTCCACCTCTCGGCGTTCGTCGACTACGCGAACCAGCCGCTCCGTCTGCTCCCCGCGAGCGACGCAAATCAGCCGATCATCCTGCTGCGCTACCAGTCGATGGCCTACATCGGTGCAAGCATCGGCCTCTTCGATCGCTTCGAGATCGGCCTGGTGATCCCGATGCTGATCGCTGAGGGAGCGAGCAACACGCAGGTGCTCGGCACGTCGCTCGCGCCCGCGGGCTCGGGCATTGGCGATATCCGCTTCGTCCCCAAGGCGCGGCTCTACGAAGACAAGCACATCCTCTTCGCCATCGCGCTGCCCTTCACGCTTCCGACCGGCGCTGGTCACGCTTATCTGAGCCACGGGACGGCCACGTTCAGCCCCGAACTGCGCCTCGAGACTGCGAAGGAGTGGCTTCCAGTTCGCCTGATGGTGAACGCAGGCGTTGCGCTTCGCGAATCCCGCACGCTCGTCGACCTCGACCTCGGCAACGCCTTCACCTGGGGTGTCGCGGGCGAGTATCCGTTCCAGATCTCGACGGAAAAGCTCTCCGTGATCGGTACGGTTGGAGGCGAGGTTGGATTTCAGGCAGCGCACGATGTGGAGCGCCCGACCGAGGCAGACTTGGCGCTTCGCTGGTTCCTCCCTGCCGGCGTGAACGTGACGGCGGGAGCCGGTCCGGGCATCACCAACGGATACGGAACGCCGCGCTTCCGTCTCTTCGCCGGGGTTTCCTACAGCCCTGAGCGCGGGTCAGTGCCGGCTCCCGCGCCGGCCCCTCTTTCGTGCCTCGCTGCCGACGACGTTTCGCTGCACACACCCGCTGGAGAAGCGGTTGGGGTTCCGGTTCGTGCGAGCGGCGATAATGGCGCTGCGATCAGTGTCGCGCGCGTTGAAGAGCCACGGCACGGAGCAGTCCAGACCGACAAGAACGGCGCAATCAGCTACAAGCCTGCCAACGGCTACTCGGGACCCGACGACTTCGTTCTCGTCCTCACCGATAAGGGAGCGCGGACCGCGCGCGAGCACGTCCACGTCGAGGTGATGCCGCCGCCGCCTCCTCCTCCGCCGGCTCCTGCTCCGGTCGTCGAGGCACCACCGCCGCCTCCTCCTCCGGCCCCGGCCCCGGCCCCCGTCGCGGCCCCGGCTCCTGAGCGGGTCGTCCGCAGCGGCCATATCGCGCTGCTCGCGCAGGTTCAGTTCGAGACCGACAAGGCCGAGATCGTCAACTCCTCGCTCGCCATCCTCGACCAGGTTGCCAAGGTCCTGCGCGAGAATCCCGAGTTCAAGAAGGTCCGCGTCGACGGTCACACGGACAACCGCGGCGGAGTGGCTCACAACAGCGATCTTTCGCTGCGGCGCGCGGAGGCCGTGAGGACCTACCTCGTCAAGGTCGGAATCGATCTCGCCCGCCTCGACGTCAAGGGATTCGGACAGTCGCAGCCGCTCGCGACGAACGCGAACGAGGCCGGGCGGAGCCGCAATCGACGCGTTGAGTTCGTCGTGACGGACGGGCCCAAGCCCGGATCCCCCATGGATACACCCGCTACGCCGGCATCCACCACGGCCGCACCGGCGCCCGCGGCGACCCAGCTCGGTCTTCCTGAGTTGCCGTCCACGAAGTAATCGAAAGGCGCGCGGCGCTGCGTTGCTGCCGCGCGCCTTTCAGTGTCCTGTTGAAGTGCCGACGTGGCTCTCGCTGCTGGTTTCTCGCGCGAGGGGTCGAGGCAGGTACCGGTGACGGCATACCTCACCGGCTTCATCATGATCGCCCCGGACCCGCCAGCGTGGCCCCACAGAATCAATGGGGATGGCCGACGAGTACGTTTGGTACTTCGTGGTTGCTAGACTTGGCTGCAGTGCGAGTTGAGCCATCGCAAGCTCACGCACTCGGGAGCGACTTGGGGGCTGAGCCGACCAGCTCCGTGGCGGCGGGGCTACGTGCGCGGTCATCTCAGGAAACCCCAAGGGAGGTGGCTGCGAAGCGAGACCGCGTTCGTGTTCATCAGACGCTCGCCTGAAGCCGTTCGGCTGCGCTGAAAGCCGTTGCGATCACGCTTTGAACAGCATCGCTCCTGCGGAACGCGCATTCCCGCTGGTCACTCCCGGGAGGCGCGGCGCCCATGCCCGGTCAGCTGGAATCGCCGAGGCCCAACGGAACGTGCCGTCTCCAAAGCTGGCGCTCCGATCGCCCTGACGTGCCAAAGTCAAACCGGTGCGCATTCGACCCCGCAAAAGTTCATCGCCTCGACGCCTGCCCTAAAGGGAGGCGTGAGGCGATGACAGGACAGCACGAATGCTCAACCGCAGAAGCCTGGGCTAAAGACCGCCGCTCATCGTCGCGAACACTCCGTGGTCGTCGCTGGCGATGAAGATGTTGCCAGACGTCACCGGGTCGACCGCAATCGCACGCAGCTGCCTCGTCCCGAGGCCCGCGGAGATGTCACTCCAGGTCGAGCCACTATCCGTGCTCTTGAAGAGACCGCCGCTGCTGCCATTGCTTGAGTTGCCGAGCGCAATGAGGATGTTCGAGTGGAGCGGGTCGATGGCGATCGACGTCAGGTTCTGGACCGCCGTCGAGCCAAAGCCGAGGTCGTTCCAGCTGATCCCGCCGTCGACGGACTTGAGCACCTGGCTACCCGCAGGCTGGCCACCGACCACAACGTAGACCGTCGTCGGCACTGCAGCGTCCACAGTGATCGACCGGACATGACCGATGTTCTGTGCAGGTGCCGTCCAGCTGGTGCCACTGTCAGACGAGTACCAGAAGCCAGAATCACCGCCAGCGTAGAGCCGCGACGTCGCGCTCGGCGCAACGGCAAGCGCCCGCAGCCCCTGGGCGTTCACTCCGGCCGAGATCAGACTCCAGGTAGGCTTGGCATCGGTGAGATTCGTGCTCTGGTAGATCCCGGTGTCATAGACCAGCGCGTAGCCCGTCGATGAGGAAGCGAGCGAAATCGCGCTGGGAACGAAGTTCGCGTTCGTCGACTTCCAGGTGGCGCCGCCGTCCTTCGAGCGCAGAACGCCCTGCGCGCCAATGTAGACCGTGTTCGCGTCCGAGGGATCCACGGCAATCGCCGTCGTGATCGCTGGATACGCGATTCCACTGCCCATCGCCGACGTCCAGGTTGCGCCGCGGTCTGCCGACTTCACGACGCTGTACCCTGCAAGCCCGTAGAGAATTGTAGGACGCGACTTGGCGATTGCAATGGCCGGTGCACTCGCCGCAGTAATCCCCGAATTCGCAACTGACCAGTGGCTCCCAGCATCCGTCGAGAGGAAGAGTCCGGCGCCGCCGATGGTGCCAGCGAGGACCTTCCCGTGTGCGATGGAAAGGGCATCAACGCCAACGAGCATCGAAGCCGAGCCGCCGGCGAGGGAGAAACTACCCGCACCATCGCCAATCTGCAGGCCGCCGCTCGTGCCCGCAATCAGGGCCTGTCCCGACCAGGCGAGGCTCCGGACCTGCGCGATGGCGCCCACCGCGTTCCAGCTCTGCCCGCCGTCAGTCGACAGGAACACGCCGTTCGTCGTCCCGACCCAGATCCGATTGGCGTTGTTCGGGTCGATGATGATTCCACCCTGGCAAGCCGCCGAGGCTGGACCGATCGACGCCCAGGTAGCACCGCTGTCCTGGCTCATCTGGACACCGGCACCATCCGTCGCTGCATAGACCGTAGCCGGGTTCGCCGGGCTGATCGCAAGCGCAAGCACGGGCGCTGCAGGAGCGAGAGCGGTCGCCGACCAATTTGCCCCGTTGTTCGTGGAGACATAGACGGCGGAATAACTGGCCGCGTAGATCGTGCCACTATTGCCCGGGTCAGCAGCGAGCGCCGAGTAGGTGTCAGTCGCGACGAGGCCTCTGTTCACGGCCGTCCACGAAGTTGCACCAGACGCCAGAGCGTAGATGCCTGCCCCACGGGTGCCCGCGAAGACGCTCCCCGAGGAGAACGCCAGCGCATGAACTTCGTTCGAGCCCAGACCCGTTGACTTGGCGTTCCAGGTCGAGCCTGTATCAGTCGACTGGTAGACGCCCGCGCCACCTTGAACGGCCGCCCACGCGATCCGAACATTGCTGGGATCGAACGCCACCGCAGCGACCGAGCCTCCGAACACACCCGAGCCAGCTGCGTAGGCAGAGGTCTGCGTCGACACGCCCACTGTCGGCGACGGCGGGCTCGCGCCGGCGGGGCTCAGCGTGACGATCTGATAGTAGTAGGAGGCGCCATACGGAAGGTTGGCGTCGGAGTACGTCGTCCCGCCGGTCTCGCCGATTTCGACGAAAGGCCCGTTCGGCGAGGTGCTCCGCTCGATGCCATAGTTCGTTGCGCCGGGAACGGCGGCCCAGGTCAGCACAACCGTGTCGCGATTATCGACTTCAAATCCGACGTTGCCTGGGGCAGGAAAGACCGTGGTCGCCGTTGCAACGTTCGAGTAATCGCTTTCCGCGACGCCTGTGACCGCCCGAATCTCGTAGTAGTAGGTGGTCGCCGGCGCGGGAGGGAAGGCGCTGTCCCCGCAGTTGCAGTAGGTCATGCTGGTCGTCGCACCGATCACGACAAAGCCGCTCGCAGGCGACGTCGAACGCAGAATCTCGTAGCCGGCGGCTGCCGCGTTGCCAGTCCACGTCAACGTGATGTCAAAGAGACTGTTGGTTGCAGCCAGCCCGCTCGGTGCATCAAGTGTCGTGATCGCCACCGCGATGTTCGAATCCGCGCTCTCAAGGTCCAACGTCACAGCGTGGACCACGTAGCTGTATTCCGACCCCTCATTGACGCTCGCCGAGTCGACGTAAGACGCTGAGGATACCGTGGCGAGCGGTGCAAACGCACCATTGCCCGTGCCATCGCGGCGGTAGATCGCGTACTGCGTTGCGTTGGCAACGGCGCTCCAGGAGAGGCCCACAGTGGTCGCGCCAGGGTTCGCAGCCAGGTTCTGGGGCGCGGGCAGGTTCGTGATCGCTGACTGCTCCGTGGTCGCTGCGCTGGTCACCTGGTCGGTCGCGGCCTCGACTGCATAGAAGTAACGCTTGCCGTTCGGAAGCGTGCTGTCGGTCCAACCCGTACTCGTCGAGTCCGCAAGCTGAGTGGGCGCCGAGTTCGCATCACCCGCGCGAAGGACATGATACTTCGTCGCGCCCGGAACGCCATTCCAGCTGATCACCATCTGATTCGCGCCGCCCGTCACCACCAGGTTGCCAGGGGCAGCGATGGTCACCGGAACTGTTGCGGTGACAGTCTCGGCCGCCGACGCCTGGTTGGTTCCCGTGCAGCTCAAGAATACGGTCGGCCCGTTCCCCGCGATGAAGCGGACGGCAGCTCCCGTCGCACTGGTCGTGAGATCGGCGAAGCTCCCGCCGACGATCGTCCACGCATAGGTAACGCCCTGCTGCGCCACAACGTGCGCATCGAGGTTGGTGGCACCAACCGGTGCGCTCGCGACAGTCGTGATCGTGAATCCGGAGGGGAGGATTCCCGGCGCAATCTGGACGGTCGCCTGCCCGTTCGCGGTTGTTCCCGAAGGATTCGTCGCTACGACAGAGATCACGACTGTCCCGGTGGCGCCCGCGGTGTAGGTCGTGGTGGTGCCGGCAGTCGAAGCGAGCGTGCCGTTCGCAATGCTCCATGCGTACGTCACGTTCGGCATCGGCGTGGTCACCTGCGCTGGGATTCCTGCGGTCGATGCGGTGACCGTCGCTGCCGTCGTGATCGCGATGGTGTTCGGCAGCGGCGCAACCAACGTCACTGTGGCGCTTGCCGTCGACGAGGAGCCAGCGACATTGGTCGCCGTCACCTGGAGGATCAGGAACGCGCCGGTACCTGCCGTAAACGTCACCGACGCGCCAGTCGCCTGCGCCGTCCCGTCCTGGAAGGTGCCGCCAGTAATGGTCCAGGCGTACGTCGCCGCCGGGTCGCCGGATGTCGCGGTCGCGATCAGTCCCGTCGCGCTCTGATCCGCAAACGCGGGAGCAGTGATCGCGGCGGTGCCAACGGGCACTGCGCACGTCCCTGAAATGCAGGACGTCGCGCCGGTGCAGACGTTGCCGCACGCACCGCAGTTGGACGAAGTGCTGACGTCCGTGCAGACCGTGCCGCACATCTTCTGCCCGGTCGGGCAGGCTGGCGCGTTCTCACAAACACCATCCGCGCCGCAAACTTCGCCGCTGGAGCACTGCGCGGTGGTCGTGCAGGTGACCTGATGCGCGCGAGGGGTACAGGCGGCAGCGCAAACGAGCGCAATGAGTGCAAATCGCTTCATAAAACGGACCTCGGTTGAAACGGACCAGATGGAGTTCATGTTCGTCACCTAGTTCCGGATCGGGGCGGCAGGAATCGATGAACGCTTCGTATGCTTGCTTCGTTCGGCCGGCATGAAGCTGGCTCCAACCGGCACAGTGACGAAGCTGTTGCAATCGACCGACATTCCATTGAATTGGTCGATGGCACGCAGGCGCACAGAGTAGGAACCGGTCGTCTGCGTGCTCGACAGCTGCACAGCCGACGTTCCGAGATCAGAGAGGGAGAGCGGCGTCCCACTGGCTGCTCCGCTCATCATCACCAGCTGAACGTCGACGGGGTGACGGAAGACGGCCGACCAGTCGACCTCCTGGCCACCACCGCTCGTCACGTTCAGGTTCGTCGGGCAGGTCAGCGTCGGCGCGGCAACCGGCTCGCTGGTAACGGTCACGTTTGCAGTGCAGGTCGACACGTTCCTGTGAGCGTCGGTGGCGGTGAACGTCACCGCAGTAGTCTCATTCGCCGGGAACAGCCAAGGCGCGCTGTTCGTCAGCGAAGGCGACGAGTCGACGATGTCTGATGCGCTCGCGTTGGCAAAGAATGCTGCGATCGCATCGCTTGTCGGCTCGTCCATCCCGAGGTTGAGGGCACCGAGCGGTCCATTCGCGGCAACCGTGATGTCGCTTGGGCAGATGAGCGCCGGCGGCGTCGTGTCGACGACCACGATGTTGAAGCTCAGGATCGACTGGTTGCTGTGCGAGTCCGTCGCCGTGCAGGAGACCGGAGTCGTTCCGAGGGCGAACTCGGTGGGCAGAGCCGGGTTGCACGTGACCGAAACCGCACCGTCGACCGCATCCGTCGCCGTGATCGGATTGTCATTGAACGCGTACCGCGCCAGCGGGATCCCCGCGGGCTCGGTCGCTTCGTAGCCGATGTTCACGCCGTCAGGAATGCCGGCGAACACCGGAGCACGCGTGTCCTGCACGGTGATAGTGAAGCTCGCGGTACCCGTATTGTGGGCGTTGTCCGTAGCGGTGCAGGTGACGGTCGTGATTCCGAATCCGAAAGTGGTGCCGGACGTTGCGGAACACGACACCACATCGGAGTTGCCGTCAACGAGGTCGGCGGCGCTCGCGGTGAATGTCGCCGTTGCCCCGTCGGCGTTCGTTGCCTCGATGACTTGGTTTGCCGAGACGGTCACCACGGGAGCCGTGGTGTCGCGAACAGTGACCGTGAAGGTACCGGCCGACGACGTGTTGTTATGCCTGTCCGTGGAAGTGCAGGAAACCGTCGTGGTCCTGATCGCGAAGACCGTGCCGGAGGCCGGTACGCAGGTGACGCTATCCGTGACGTCGACGAGATCCGACGCGGTGGCAACGAAAGTCACCGCTGCGCCGTTCGGACCCGTCGCCTCGACCGTGCTGTTCGACGGCAGCGAAAGCGTCGGTGCCGTCGTATCCACAACCGTCACAGTGAACGAACCGTGTGACGAGTTGCTGTGCGCGTCAGTTGCGGTGCAGTTGACCGTGGTGGTTCCCAGCGCGAAGACGCTGCCCGTCGCCGGAGCGCAGGTCACGTTATCGCTACCATCGACCGTGTCGGACGCGGTCGGAGCGAACGACACCGCTGCGCCCGTCGGGCCCGTCGCCTCCACGCGCTTGTTGGTCAGACCGGCGAGAACCGGCGGCGTGCTGTCGGTGACCGTGACGGTAAACGAGCCGTGGCCGATGTTGCCGGCATGGTCCGTTGCCGTGCAGTTCACCGTGGTTGTTCCAATCGCGAATGTCGTTGCAGACGCCGGAGTGCACGAGACCGAGTCCGTGCCATCGACGATATCCGTCGCAGTGGGGTTGAACGAAACAGCGGCACCGCTCAAGCCCGTTGCCTCAACGCTCTTATTGGTCAAGCCAGCAAGAATCGGCGCCGTGGTGTCCTGAACCGTGACGGTAAACGTCCCTGCAGTGCTCGTGTTGCTGTGCGTGTCAGTCGACGTGCAGCTGACCGTCGTGACGCCGATTGCAAAGACCGTGTTCGACGCGGGAGTGCACGTGACCGGACGCGACCCATCAACGAGGTCGCTCGCGGTCGCGGCAAACGTGACCGTCGCACCGTTCGAACCAGTCGCCTCAACCGTCTTGTTGGAGGGCAGGCTGAGAGCCGGGGGCGTCGTGTCCTGGACCGTGACGGTGAAGGTTCCCGTCGCGCGATTGCCATGGGCATCCGTGGACGAGCAGTGCACCGTGGTCGTCCCGAGGGCGAAGACAGTCGACGAGAGCGGTGAGCAGGTCACTGCATCGGTGCCGTCGACCAGATCAGTCGCAGTCGCCGTGTAGGTTGCCGTTGCGCCCGACGAGCCGGTTGCCTCGAGAGTCTGGTTGGACGGCAGCGTCATCGTAGGTGCGGTCGTGTCGCGGACCGTGACGGTGAATGACCCCGTGCTCTTGTTGTTGTGCTGGTCGGTCGAGCTGCAGGTGACGTTCGTCGTGCCGAGCGCGAAGACCGTGCCTGAGGCAGGGGCGCAGATGACCGTGTCGGTCGCGCCGTCAACTGCGTCTGCCGAAGTGGGCGTGAAGGTCACTGTCGCCCCGTTCGATCCTGTCGCCTCAACGATCTGGTTCGACAGTCCGGACATGACCGGCGCGGTTGTGTCGCGAACGGTGACGGTGAACGACCCGTTCCGCACGTTGGAGTGCTGGTCCGTCGAGGTGCAGTTGACGGTCGTTGCACCGAGCGCGAAGACCGACCCCGAGGAAGGAGTGCAGGTGACCGGATCCGAGCCGTCAACCAGGTCGGTTGCGGTCGTGGTGAAGGTCACGGTTGCGCCGTTGGAGCCCGTCGCTTCGGCTATCTGGTTGGCCGGAAGCGAGAGTACAGGCGCCGTCGTGTCCTGAACCGTGATCGTGAAGTTGCCGTAGGAGGTGTTGCCGTGGTGGTCCGTGGAGGAGCAGTAGACAGTGGTCGTGCCGAGCGCGAACCCGCTGCCTGAACCGGGCAAGCAGGTCACACCATCAGCACCGTCGACGATGTCATTCGCCGTGGCCACGAACGAGACGATAGCGCCGAACGCACCGGTCGCCTCGACAGTCTTGTTCGCAGGGAGCGTCAGCGTAGGCGGTGTGGTGTCGGTCGTGGTGACCGTGAACGTCCCGCTGCTCGTGTTGTGGTGTGCATCGGTTGACGAGCAGGTTACCGTCGTCACGCCGTACGAGAAGACAGACCCTGAGACCGGCGAGCAGGTGACGGCGTCGGTGCCATCGACAGCGTCAGTGGCCGTCGGAGTGTACGCTACCGTCGATCCGGCCTCGGCAGTCTTGTTGACCAACCCCGAAATCGCGGGGGGCGTTGTATCGACAACCGTGATCTTGAACGTGCCGGAAGAGTAGTTGCCCGTCGAATCCTGGGCGTGGCAGCTGACCGTGTTGCTTCCAATGGCGAACACCGACCCCGAGGGGGGCGTGCACACCACCGACTCAGAGCCTTCGGCCGCGTCAAGCGCCGTCGCGGTATACGTCACGGTCGCGCCGGTGGATCCCGTCGCCTCCACCGTCTTGTCGGCGGGCAACGTCAGGGCGGGCGGCTGCGTGTCCTGCATCGTCACCGTGGCGACCGTCTTCGCCGTGTGCGCATTGCAGGGGTCGATTGCGGTCCACGTCACGGTCGCCGAACTGCTGGTGCTGTGCAGTGCGCCGATACCGCCGCATCCCGCGTCGGCGATGAAGTCGTTGGCGATGGTAACCGGGTTGCCAACTGCGGCGCAGGGCTCGGACGCACGCACGTGGCTCAACCAGGTGTTCACGTTTGCAACGGCGTTCGAGTCACATTCGATCGCCGTGTTCACGGGCGTATAAGTGAAGGCCGGCGTCTGGTTGTCGACGATGGAGATCTGCTCATTGCAGGTCGAGGGACCACCGTCGCTGTACTTATTCTCAACACTCAGTGACGCAGTCGCAGTGTATGTGCATCCCTCTGCCGCCGTCTGGATGACCGTCGAGGCCATCGCCGCCGTCGGGTTGGTGATCGACGGACCGCCGTCGCTCATTACCCATGAGTAGGTGAACGAGTCACCCTGCGAGTCGTAGGAGTGTGTTCCATCGAGCGTCACCGTCACTGCGCCGCCCGTGCAGCTCTGCACAACCGATGCGGGCGTGACGCAGGTCGGGGCGGCGTGCTGCGAGATGACCGTCAAGGTTGTGCACGAGATGGAAGACTTGTTGTTCACCGTGTCGATAACCTTGATGCAGATGGAGTAAGGCTGCGTCGCTGACGTAGCATTCGATGGGACGGTGAACGTCGGGTTGACGATCGTGCTGTCTGTGTACGTTCCTGCGCCGGTCAGATCCCAGTGATAAGTGATCGTGTCGCCCGGGTCGGCGGTAACCGACTTGCTACCGTCGAGCTGGACAACTTCGCCTGCGGTTCCAGTATACGGGCCGCCTGCCGAGGCGATCGGCGCGTGGGCACCGACGATAACCGTGGTGTAGGCAACGACACTGCATCCCGGCGTCACACCTGCATCAGACAGGGGCGGATGGTTCGTGACCTGCACTTCGATCGGGTAGGTGCCGCCCGCGTCGTAGGTGATCGTCGGGTTGATCAACGTCGACGAACCGCCGTCGTTGAAGTTGTTCGTGTTGTTGAAGTCCCAGACATAAGTCATCGGATCACCGTCGACCTGGGTGCTGCCTGCGGCGGTCAGCTGAACGGGATTGTTGATCGAGGCGAGGTAGGGGCCGCCTGCCGAGCCCTGCGGGCAGTGCGGGGGCGGCTTGATGATCACGTTGCACGTCGTGACCGACGTCTGCTCGCCACCCTGGCTGGAGGACGTGTTGTCGGTCACCTGGAGCGCAACCGGGAAGCTCACTGGCGGCGAGGTCGGCCCACCGTCGAGCGTCTCTGTGTACATGTTGAAGCCGTCAGGCTTGGTGACAATCGAGCCCTGAACGCCAAACAGGTTGGTGCCGGCGTCGCAGGACTCTGTGGCCGTCCCGTCTGGCGTGAAGCAGCTCTGATGGAACGTCGTCCCGTCGTACGAGAAGTCCCACTTGTATGCGATGATCGCCTTCGTCTGGTCTGGCTCGGTCGAGCAAGTGCCGTCGAGCGTGATGGGGGAGTTGACGGCCCACTGGGCGGAGCAGTTGCAGATTGCGGCCTGCGGCGGGATGTTCGTCACCGCCTTCGCAAGAATCAGTTCGTCCCAGGCAGTCGCAAGTCGGGACGAAATGCCGTTTGTATTGACGCTGTCCGACCAGGAACCGTCGGAGGCTTGCCGCGGCACGATATTGGTAGCCAATCCAGTCTGGGTCTGTCCTGCCGGAGTGTAATACCAGTCGAAGCTGTTCGAGGCTTGAACGTTGTTGGTCTGATCCCACTTTGTGATGCGAGTAAACTTTGGATTGGCTGCCGACATCGCCTTCATGACGTCATACATCGCGTAGCTGGTACCCAGGTTGTAGTGGTCCCAGCCTGAAGGAGAGGTCGACCAATCAGAGTAGAGGAAGCCCAACCCCTTCTGGACGTCGGGATAGGAGTTGCCGTTACCCAGGAAGAAGTGAGTCAGGATGCCGCCCGATGTCTTTGCGATATTCGGGTGCTGGCCGGCGCTCGAGTATCCGTACGCACCGTAGGTGCTGCCTGCGGTGGTGTTGTGAATGGTGTTGAGGAAATAGGGAATCTGGGCGCGAACGAACCCTGGGATGGTTGCACCCATGTTGTTCTCGGCGGCGGACATTCCGATGATCGGCCATTGGTTGGTCGAACCGTCTGCGCTGCCGGAATTTGCCGTGTAGAGCCAACCACCCGCTGTCGAGCCGGTTCCGTCGTTCTGGCCCCAGGCGAACCAGTCGACCATCTCCTGCGCGATGTACCCAAAAGTCTTGCCGTACACATGCGCCGGGCCGTTCTTGGCGACAATGCCGGGCAGC
Source organism: uncultured delta proteobacterium (assembly GCA_903911145.1). Taxonomy (GTDB): domain Bacteria; phylum Myxococcota; class Myxococcia; order Myxococcales; family 40CM-4-68-19; genus CAIWCD01. The sequence continues at coordinate 133,925 of CAIWCD010000003.1, forward strand.
CCGCTCGAAGAGAACGCGGCAGCGCAGATACCGCCCGTGTAGATGTCGTTTCCGTCGGAGATGTAGACTCCGACCCCAGAGCGGTCGCTGGTCAAGTCTGCGACGTTGGTTCCACCGTCGGGGCCGGTCCCCAGGCTGCCGGTGATGCTCAAGATCCGCATCTGGTGAATCATCCACGCCGTGGAGCGCATCGCGTCTTCCACGTACGGGTCAACGTCATAGTTGGTCTGGATTGGCTTGCTGCCGTGGAGCTGGAATGCGTCGAGAGTCGCGCAGGAGCCCGGCGTATCACTCCCCCAGTTCCCGTACCGTTGGTAGTAGTCCGCCGCGGAAGCGTTGGAGTCCGGAGAGCCTCCCACACTGGTCGTCGACGCACCGTCCGCGTAACGCGAGCGGCTCATCGAGACGTGCATGTTCCAGAGCGCCTCGTCCTCGGCAACCGCAACGCACACATCCATCTGGTTCGGGTCTGTGGTCGTCGTGCTGCTGCACTGCTGCATCTTGATGGGATAGGTGGCCGTCGCGATGTTCCCGGGCGTCCCGACGGACCCGGTCGCAATCGAGAGGGTCGCGATGTAGAGCTGCCCAATGTTACCGTTATACGTGTGGGTTACGCCGAGGTCGTACACGTTGGGATTGACATTTGCGGTACCGCCGATGGCGGTCCAGGCCTTGCTGGTGCCGTCTCCGTAGTCCCACTTGAACTGGGTCGGACTCCCGTAGCGAGCGATGCCCTTGAGGTGCACCGCCTTCCCTGCGTACGTGATGTGCGGAAGGCTGGGATTCGTTGGAACCCACGGGACCGTGATCGCCTGCATCTGGCAGGCTGCACCAGTGACGCCGTCGGACGCGGTGGCATTGGTCGGATCTGGCTCGTACGGGCAGAGGTCGTCCTGGTTGCAGATGCCGTCACCGTCGTCGTCGCGGCTGCCCCAGCCCGTGCCCACGCTGCACGAGGTCGCGTGTGCCGCCTTGCTCGCCACCAGGAACGACAGGGCGAACGAGATGATGCTGATGAGAGCGCGCCGACTAGAACGGTGATTCATGTACTGCCTCCTCAAAAAGTGCCGATGACAGATCGGCTTGCTGCTGTCCCGTGCCCTGTTGCGCACGGCGAATGAATTCCCTGCCTGTTATTGCTGCTCGCAGATGACCGCGTCCTCGAGAGCCTGGATGCGCCCCAGACATGACGCGAACTTGAGCGACTTCGCCGTGCAAGCCGGAAGGCACTTCGCATTGAGCTCAGCAGATGTCTTCTGCTTCCACTCCGCCGCCTGGGCCTTGAAACCTGCCTCGTCCCGTCGTGCTTCCACGAGGGATGCTTCCGAACTCTTGATCGCCGCCTCACGCTGGCTCTGCAGCTGCTTGGCGTCCCACTCGTGTTGTTCGCGCAGAATCTTCTGCGCCCGCGCGGGCATTTTCTTGATGGCGTCTTCGTTCCAGCCAGTGTCAGGAGCTGCCATCTCTGCGCGCAGCTCTTTGATGTCCGCTGCGGAACTGCGCTCCATCGTCTCGACACGCTCGCCGGCTTCGTGAACGGTGATGTCCCAGCTCTTCTGGCGTACTGCCATGTTGAACTTTGCAAGCCTCTCGCAGCCCACCTTGCACTGTTCTTCGATCGACGCCGGCGCTGGCGCGCGACTGCACGCCGCGATGATCAGCGAGGTGACGGATAGCGCTGGGCGGAAAGAGAGGCGCACTGTGGCATCTCTACCATAGCGTGCGTGCGGGATGCGAGAAGACCTTGCGCCATCCGCAAGAATTGCCGCCAGGAATTGATTAAGATTTATGTATACCTACACTTGCACACCTGCTTCTGGTTGTGGCATCCTGGAATTGTAACCATCTGCAAGCTAAGCAGTTTTCTATATAGTCTGACCGCAAGACGGTCGCCTGCGGTCGGTTGTCTCGCGAGGAGATACGCGCAAATGATCAAGCCAACGATGGTCAGTCCTGCTCCGATTTTCCAGATGGCGACCGGATACTGGGCGTCGAGTGTTCTGCTGACCGCAAACCGGATTGGCCTGTTCAGCGCCATCGGGCCTGACGAGGTGACGGTTGCTGGATTGGCGGGCAAGCTCAAGCTCTCGCCGTATCCACTTGATCAGTTCCTCAACACGCTCGTCTCCCTCGGCTTCCTGGAGCGTAGGGGCGGCGGTTATGTGAACTCGGCACTCTCGAACACGTTTCTCGTTGAGGGAAAGCCCACGTATATGGGGGAGGCGCTCAAGTACAGCGACGACCTCTACCCGGTCTGGGGACGGCTCGAGGAGACGCTGCGTTTGGGGAAGCCTGCGCTCGCGCATGAAGCGATTCTTGGACAGGACCCGGAGAAGACGCGCCACTTCGTGCTCGGGATGCACAACCGCGCGCTCGGGATGGGGCAGTCGCTGGCGACGCAGCTCGACCTCGCTGGACGCAGGAAACTGCTCGACGTGGGCGGAGGGCCGGCGACGTATTCGTGCCTGCTCGTAAAGCGGAACCCGGGATTGACGTCGCGGTCGATGGATCTGCCCGCGGTGGTGGCGATTGCGAAGACCATCGTCGAGGGATTTGGACTTGCGGGGCAGGTCGACGCGATTGAAGGGAACTATCACCAGGCCAGCTATCCTGCGGGAAACGATGTCGTGCTCTGTTCGGGCATGTTCCATCGCGAGACGGCGGAGTCGTGCCGCGAGATCCTGCGCAAATCCTTCGAGGCACTCGACACCGGCGGGCTGGTGATCGTGCACGACGTGATGGCGAACGGGGAGAAGACCGGACCTGCGTTCTCGATGCTCTTCGGGCTCAACATGGCGCTGACTGCGACGTACGGCACCGTGCACTCGAGCGAGGAGATTGCGGGCTGGATGCAGGAAGTTGGATTCGTGAAAACCGAGTCGCAGCCGATGGCCCCGCCCTGGCCGGAAGCGCTCGTCCTCGGCCGCAAGCCGTAGCGGACGCCGCGAGGCAGGAGCGCCAAGCAGGACAATAAAGCGAAGACGCCAGATTGCGCCCGAGGGGCGAGCGCCGAGCAGCGCAAGGAACGACGAGGAAGGCGTACCTGTTCGTACGGCGACGAGGAGCGACGCAGTGATGCGACAGCGATCGCCCCTCGGGCTCACCAGGTGCGGTCGAGATCGACTTCGAGCTGCATATACGCGCAGCCGCGGCACTGGAACTGATCGCTGATCTTCACGCCCAGCTCCTGGCGCAGCTTCCCGTACTCGAAGTTGAACCGCTCGTAATACTCGCGCAGCGCGGGCAGTCGCTCGGGGTGGGTCATTCCCCAGATGGGCCAGTACATCGACCAGAGAGGGATGACGTCGTGGCGGATCAGCTCGCGTGCGCCCGAGAGCGCGTTGGCGATGGCCGCGTCGATCGACATCCCGCCGTGCTCGGGCTCGAGCTCCACGCCGCAGACCATCGCGGTGTAGACGTTGCCGCGACCGAACAGCTTGCCGGCTGCGTAGAGGCTCTCGAGCCACTTCTCCCAGCCGATGTAGCGCTGCTTGCCGGGGCAGACCGTGGAGAAGAGCTGCTTGCCCCAGACCTCCAGGTTGAAGCAGGCGCCGTCGACGAGGTCCTCCTTCTTGAAGACCTCGAGCATCGGCGTCGGGATCGCGCCGGAGCCGAGCGAGAGATGCGCGCGGTGGCCGACGACTTTGCGCGCGGCGCGGGCCATCTCGAGGAAGCGATCGGCCTCGTCCTGCCAGTTCGTGAGCGAGCCGCCGACGAGATAGACGTGGCGCACCTTCTCGGTGTCGAGGGCCGCCGCGATGGTCTCCTGCATGCGCGTGAGCGTCAGCGGCTCGAGTGCGGTGCGGTCGATCTTCTGGCCCAGCGCGACCATGCGCTCGTCGGGACGCCCGTAGCCGCAGAACGTGCAGCGCATCGAGTTGCCGCTCTCGTCCTTGTTCGTGAAGTACTGGCAGCCCGGCGCGACGTTGATGACGAGCATGTCGCCAAGCGCTTCTGCGCCGGTCTTCGCCATCGACATGCCGTCGCTCGTCTGCATCTCGAGCCAGCGCGGCTTCTTGACGAAATCGATCGTGCGCATGGGCACACCGTCGCGGCAGAGCACGTGGCCGCGGCCGCCCTCGCCCGCTTCGATGTGCCAGGGCGACTTGAAGTTGCCCTTGATGCGGATGAGCGTGCCGTCCTCAAGGGTAAAGAGGTACGGAATTGCCGCTTTGCCGGTTCCCGTCGGATCCGGTTCTCCCTGCGCGAATCGATACGGATAGAAATTCGGAGCCGACGTGGCCGCGGCGTCGCCGAGCGCCTTCGTGTAGCGCAGGCCATCGAACATGATGTCGGACTTGATGAAGGCGGTCTCGGGCAGCAGGCGTTGCATGGCGGCTCCTGTGGACGTCTCTCTAGCGTGCGGCGGACGGCGAGTACCATTGCGTGTCGGCGGGCTCTTTGACCTCGTTCAGCTCGAGCCAGAGGTTGTCAGGCCCGACGAAGACGGCGACGTCGTGCTTGAACTCGCCGGCGTCGATGCGCGCGCGCGTCAGAGGCGGCGCGATGTAGTCGGTCTCGAGGAAGGGACGCCCCGAGGACTGCACGGACTTCTGCGCCTGCCGGACCATCGCCGGGGTCATCGCGAATTTGGCGCCCTTGGCCTCGAGCTCAGCGATGGCCGCGTCCATGTTGGCGACGCGCAGCCCGAGGTGCTGCCGGAACTGGCGCTCCTCGCCGAGGCCGGGAGGCAGCGGCATCGTCGGGTCCTCGCGGAAGATGATGGTGATCCCGCAAGCGACCATCCGCGTGAAGCGCTGGCCCGCCATGTTGCCGCGGAAGACCACCTTCGCGTCGAACATCTTGATCCAGAAATCCTCCTGCTCCTGCACATTGCGCGAGGGGAGGGACACTTCCATGAATGGGTAGTTCGTCATCGGCATCTCAAAATCAGAAGGGACACGGGCCGAGCCTTCTAATCGCCACGGACCTGTGTTTGCAAAAGGCGCGTTGCCGCAGCGCCGAGAAGTCCCGCGAACAACCAGAGCGGGCTGACGAAGGCGGCCATCAACAGGCCGTCGACGACCGAGATACCGGCGAGCATCCATGGGATCGGCGGGATGCGGAAACTGCGTGGCGCGGCCTTCTCCCAGCGCGCGATGGCGGTGAGCGCGACGATGTAGAGGAATTGCACGCTCGCCGCACATATAACCAGATGGTTATACGTTTCCGCGACGGCAAGAGCGGTGACGATGAAGACAAGGAAGCGGCACGAGGCCATCAGCAGGACCGTGAGCCAGCTTCTGCTGTGCAGTCGATCGTAGAGATAGATCACCGCGACGAGCAGCAGACCCGCGCCCACAGCGGATGGGCGGCTCATCGCGACGAGAATCAGCAAGCCGGAGATGAACAGGGCAACGGTGAACGCGGCGGCACCCGCGCGCGAGATGCGACCCGAGGGGATCGGGCGCCCGGGCTTCTTGACGCGATCCTCTTCGACGTCGAGAACATCATTGAGCGCCATGCCGCCGAGATAGAGCAGCGAGAGCGCGATCGCGGCGAGCAGCGCAGCCACCACAACGCCACTCGAGTTGACTCGCGTCCCGTCGATTGACCCGGCCACGTTCGCAGACCGGCACAGCAGCGCGGCCGCGAGCACGTTGGTCCAGACCGTCGGCAGGTTGCTCGCGCGGCAGAGCTCGAGGTAGCTGCGCAGAGTTCCCTTCGGGCTATTCGTTGTATTTGGCAACTATTTCTCGAGGAGGACGCGAGCTAATCCGCGAAGACGTGATCGAGCAGCAGCGAGAAGACGTCGGTCGAAGCGAGCGCGCTGGATTTCAGAAACTTCGGCTCGCTGGTGATGAAGATCGGGCCGTCCTCGTCGCGATCCGTAATGCGGCCGTGCGAGCCCTTCACGAGGCTCGCGTCGAGGGGGATGACGTCCATCAGGTAACGGAAGCCGAGGAGCTTCTTCGCCAGACTCCTCGCGATGCGCAGTTTGGGAAACGCGAGCGCGGGATCGAGGAAGAGCTCGCAGGGATCGTAACCGGGCTTGGCGTGGATGGCGACGGTGCGGGCGTAGTCGGGAGCGCGCGCGTCGTCGTTCCAGAAATAGTATGTGTACCAACTATCGGCCGACGCGAGCAGGACCAGTTCGCCTGCGCGCTCGTGGTCGAGGCCGAACTCGCGCTTGCCTCGTTCGTCGAGGACCCGCTCGATGCCAGGCACATTCTCAAAGAGCTTCTTCACGGCAGCCACGTCGTCCGGATTGCGCACGTAGACGTGGGCGAGTTGGTGATCGGAGACGGCGAACGCGCGGCTCAAGCCCGTGTCGAGATATTCGCGGCCGAGGTCGGTCTTCACGTTGAGCAGACCTGCGTCGCGAAGGATCCGATTCGGATGCACCGGGCGATTGACCTCGGTGATTCCGTACTCGGAGAGCACGACGACGCGCACGCCGCGCGCTTCGAAGAAATCGATGAGCGTCCCGCAGAGCTCATCAATTTCTTTCAGGTCCTTCGCGAGCTCTCCACGCGGCCCGACCTTCTGCAGGACGTAATCGAGATGCGGCAGATAGACGAGCTGGAGCGTCGGCGAATAGCTCTCCTCGAGGGCCATCGCGCTCCTCGCGATCCAGTCGCTGCAGTCGATCGATGTCGCCGGGCCCCAGAATTTGAAGAGAGGGAATTGGCCGAGTTCGCGGTTGAAGCGCTCGCGCAACTCGGGCGGGTTCGAGTGGCAATCGGGGAGCTTCAGGCCGTCGGCGCAGTAGAGCGGACGAGGCGTCACCGACCAGTCGACGTCGGTGTTCATGTTGAACCACCAGAAGCTGTTCGCGCAGGTGAACGCGGGGTCGCGGCGGCGCGCGGCCTGCCAGATCTTCTCGCCCTGCACGAGGCGGTTCGACTGCTTCCAGAGCGCCACTTCGTCGACATCGCGGAAGTACCAGCCGTTGGCGACGACGCCGTGATCGCGCGGAAGCTTGCCGGTGAGGAATGTCGATTGCGCAGAGCAGGTGACGGCTGGCGTGATGGCGCGGATGTTCGCGCTGCGCGCCTTCGCGAACGCAGAGAGACGCGGCGTGTGGGGCCCGAGCAGCGACTGCGTGAGGCCGACGACGTTGAGAACGACCGTGCGCTTCATCGCTGCGACCTCACCCATTGAAGTTCGCGGATCACCGAGTCGGTGACCGTGGGCGCCTGCAGAGAAGGAGGCAGGACGCCGAAGCTGTAGGTCTCGACGACGAGCGGAACTTCGCGCGGAAGAACGCCGAGCAGCTCGAGCAGTTCGGGCTGGGTCGTGCGGCAATCGCCGAGCGCCGGCGCGAAGACGGGCACGTGAAAATGGACGCGCCACTCGTCGATGCCGGGGCCATCGATCTTCGCGGCCAGCGCGATCGGGAGGTCGTCGAAGCGCACGAGCGATCCGTCGGTGCGACGACCCACGGTCTGGTGCAGGTAGACCGGCTCGGAGAACTTCTCGAGGCGCGCGAGCTCACCGCCAGGCACGCGCAAGGCGCACGTGACGTGCGCCTGCGCGATGCGGATATCTGCGTCCTGGAGCTTGCGCAGCGAGGCCGCGGGAGATTCGAACTCGACGGTCTGGTGGCAGCAGTCGAAGCAGATCCCGAGATGGCGCGCGAGATGCGGCGCGAGCTTGAGCGAGGCGAAGAAGTCGATCACCTCGTCGGTCGTCTCGAGCATGCAGCCCGGCTCCGCCTCGAGCGCGAGAAGGATCTGCTTGCCTGTCTCCTGCGCGACGGCATCGATTGATTCGAGCGCGCGCACGACGTTCGCTCTCGCGCCAGCCCAGTCGCCCTTCTCCTTGAAGCCGAGCGGCACGGTGGAGATGACGCCCGTCGCGCCGAGGGGAAGCCAGGCTGCGAGGATGCGCGCGAGCTGCTGCGTGTAGACGACGCGTTCGGGATCGCGCCAGTCGGGCAGATAGGCCCGCTCCTTGACGCGCTCGCCGTGAAACTGGCCGTAGGGGAAGCCGTTGATTGATTGCACAACACAACTATTTTCCGCGCACCAATCGATGAACGCGCTCGAGCCGCTCTGCGTGATCTCGCGCGCGGCCTGGCCCGAGAGCCAGATGCCGAGAGGAAATGGCGCGGCCTCACCCTTGAGCTTGAGCGCGTCGCGGATGCGCGGAACATTGGCCGCGATGCCCGCTTGAACCTCGGGCCAGCTGATGCCGGGGTGGATGTTGGTGCAGTAGGTGAGCATCGGGGCGCGGCGACTCTACCCGGTCGCGCGCTCTACGCCCGTCGGATTTGCGTCGCGCGAGGGCGGGCGCGCGCTTCGTTCGGCGAGCTGCGCGATGCAGCGGTGCATCAGCGGCAGATCGATCTCGTGCAGCTCCCGCTTGCGTCCGAGGCCGTCGGGAAGCGTGATGCACATCTCGCCGCCGAGATGTTCGCGGAAGGAGGCGAGCGCCTCCTCGATGTTCATCTTCAGCAGCGCCTCGTGGAAGAGCGTGAAGCCGATCCCCTCGAGCGTCTCGAAGAGCAGAGACAGTTCGGCCTGCGTGATGAGTCCCTTCGCGAACGCGTAGAGCGAGTCGAGAGCGCAGCCGATCGCAACCGCCTCGCCGTGCCGCAGGGCACCGCTCGCATCCGCGCTGGTCATCTCTTCCAGGCAGTGTGCGGACCAGTGGCCGAAGTCGAGCGGACGCGCGCTTCCGGTCTCGAACGGATCGGCCGAGCCGACGTGCTCGATGTGCCGCTGCGCGCAGCGGACGATCATCTCCTCCATCGCGGCGGGCGCGAAGACCGCGAGGCTCTTTCGCTCGCGGTGCATCCACGTCAGGAACGGCGCGTCCTTGATGGTGGCGATCTTGATCGCTTCGGCGATGCCCGCCCGCTTGTCGCGCGGGGAGAGGGTGTCGAGAAACTTCGCGTCGTTCACCACCGCGAACGGCGGCGCGAAGGTGCCGAGAAAATTCTTCCGCCCGAAGGCATTGACGCTGTTCTTCACGCCGATGCCCGCGTCGTTCTGGCCGAGCACCGTCGTCGGCATACGGATGAGCCGCACGCCGCGATGGGCGGTGGCCGCCGCGTAGCCGATCGCATCGAGCATCGCGCCGCCGCCGATGGCGAGGATGAACGACTGGCGATCGATCTTCTGCTCGACGACGAGCTGGTGCAGCGCGTGCACCTCGACTGGGTCGTTCTTGCAGATCTCTCCGCCGCGCACGATGAACGGCGTGCCCGACCAGAAGAACGTCTCTGCGTGCGCCTCTGCATAGGCCGCGAGCAGTGCCGCAAGGCCGGGCGTCGCGGCCGCGACATTCGAGTCGAGCGCGAGCAGGACGCGGTGCTGCTTCGCACCTGCGCTGCGAAGCACGTCGCGCAAAGTGAGGTTTTCGGGAGCGAATGCGTCGCGAGTGAAGAGGACCGGAAACGAGTAACGCACGCTGAACTGCTGGCCGATCTCCCTCTGCATGGCGCGGACCGTACCGTGCGCTTCTTTCGAGCGTCAACCAATGCTGGCAGCAGGTCTGCGACGACGGCGCCACTTGCGGAGAATCGCGATCGGCGCGAGGAGGACGCATGGACAATCGTGCGTCACCGGAAGCTGCGCTGCCTGAGCTTGCACCGAAGAAGAGTTCGATCCAGGTCATCGCGCTACCGTTCGCCTTCTCTCTAGTGCTGGCGGCAATCGGCGCGCTGCCGCAGGTGCGCGAGAACGCCACGCAGTTCGCGTCGTTCCTGGTCGCAGCCGGCGCGATGTTCGTCTGGTCGGTGGCGCTGGCGATCTCGTCTTCGCAGCGAGGACGTTCGCTCTCCGCGAAGTTTGTGCTGCGCGGCCCGCACTGGATGCAGCCGCTCGTACAGGGGTCGATCTACGTCTATTGGGGAATGCACTGGTCGCAGGTCGGCCGCTCGCTGCCGCTGATCGCGGCGCAGATCGTCTTCGCCTACGCGTTCGACATGCTGCTCGGCTGGTCGCTCGGCGACGAGTACGAACTGGGCTTCGGCCCCTGCCCGATCATCCTCAGCATGAACCTCTTCATGTGGTTCAAGCCCGACTGGTTCTACTGGCAGTTCGTCATGGTCGCGATGGGCTTCGCCGCCAAGCGCCTCATCCGCTGGCAGAAGGATGGCCGCCTCGCGCACATCTTCAATCCGTCGTCGCTCCCGCTCGCGATCGTCTCGATCGGGCTGCTGCTGACGGGCACGACTGAGCACACGTGGGGCCATGCGATCGCGAACACCATCGCCCAGCCGACGCGCATCTACGAGTTCCTCTTCCTGCTCGCCCTGCCCAGCCAGTTTGTCTTCGGCGTGGCGACGATGTCACTGCCCGCGGTGGTGGTCACGGTGCTGCTCAGCCAGGTCTATTTTCTCGCCACCGGCAGCCCCTACTTCTTCGCGCAGCTCCCGCTTGCGGACCTCCTCGGCATGCTGCTGCTCTTCACCGATCCCTCGACTGCGCCCAAGAGCGAGACGGGCCGGGTCATCTACGGAATGCTCTATGGCCTGAGCGTCTTCGTCCTCTACGGAATCCTCGACATCCTTCAGTTGCCGATCTTCTACGACAAGCTCCTCTTCGTCCCCTTCTTGAACCTCGGCGTGCGCGCGATCGATCGATGGGTCGCGAGTCCGCGAATGGCGCGCTTCGATGTCGCCCGCCTCGCGCCGCGCCTCATCGGGCGCAGTCGCAACGCCGCCGTGATTGGACTCTGGTCCGCTGCGTTCGTCGGGATGCTCGCGATGCACGCGGTCGGCGACGTGAACCAGGGGAACCGGCTGCCGTTCTGGGTCAAGGCCTGCGCGGAGCATCGACGCAATGCCTGCCGCAATCTCGCGACCATCGAGGGCGATCTCTGCGAGCACGGCTCGGGATGGGCTTGCAATGAGTACGGCATCGAACTGACACCGTCGGTCGGCTCGACGCAGAACATCGACCCGAATCACGATCAGGCGAAGACGAGATTCAGCCGCTCGTGCGAACTCGGCATCCGTGCCGGATGCGCCAACGCGGCACTGGCAGCGCAGGACGCCAACTCGAGCGCGATGCAGCACGAGATGCCCGGCCCCGAGGAGTATGAGCACCTGATCGACAACCGCGGTCTGCCCGAGCAGCGGACCACGCTGCAGACGTGGCAGTGGGCCTGCGAGCAGGGATGGATCGATGCCTGCCGCAGAATCGAGGCGCTGACCGGCGCGGGACCATCGGTGCAGCTCGGACGCTTGGGGAACGCGTGCAAGCGCGGAGATCTCACCGCCTGCCGCACGCTCGGGATGATGTACCAGCGCGGAGAAGGCGCGCCGCGGGACGAGAAGCGTGCGCTCGCATGCACGCTGGGCGTGATCGAGGGCTGCGTCGGAGAAGCGAAGTAGTGAATCTAAATCATGACCACACGGTCATGATTTATCGAGCGCGCCTCACGACTCGAGAGGCGCAGTGACCGCATCAGCCAGCGGCCGCACCTCTGCTTGCATCAGCCAGCGGATGAGCGGCGTGGCGATGAACGTGCTGGCGATCGCCATGACGACGAGCTTGGTGAACATGCTTCGCGGGAGCACACCGAGTTCGTAGCCGATGTTGATCGCGATCAGCTCCATCAAGGCGCGCGTGTTCATGCAGACGCCGATGGTCAGCGCGCTGCGCGTCGGCTCGCCCGCCAACTTTGCTCCGAGGAAGGCGCCGCCGAACTTCGTCACGAATGCGAGCAGACAGACGAGGCCGCAGAGCCACCACTCGTGCGCGTTGTCGAGAGAGCCGATGTCGGTGCGCAGGCCCGTGAAGGCGAAGAAGACGGGAAGGAAGAGCGTGTTCACCAGCGGAGACGCGCGCCGTTTCCACTCGGAGACGACCTGCCGATCGTCGTGGAGCGCGAGCCCGATGCAGAAGCCGCCGATGATGGCGAAGACGCCGAGCGTGCTGGTGATGGCCGCGGAGATGAAGAGGACGATGAGGATCAGCGCGATCGCCCCTTCGCGAAGTTCGCGGTGGCGCTCGAGATGCGCGCGCAGCCAGCGCTTCAGCAGCGGACGCAGCGCAAACGCGACGAGCGCGCCGTAGATGGTGAGGCCGGCGATGCGACCTGCGAGCCAGCTCCACGAGAACTGATCGCGGACCACCAGCGCGATCCCGCCGAGGAGGAGCCAGCCGATTACGTCGTCGATCGCGGCCGCGCCGATGGTGAGCGCGGCAGTGCGCGAGTGCGAAAGCCCCAGCTCCATGAAGATGCGGCCGAGGATGGGGATGGCGGTGATCGACATCGCGATGGCGAAGAAGAGCTGGAAGCCGAGCAGCGGCGGTGGCAGCGATTCGGTGAGGCGGGCGTGGAACCAGGGCGCCGCGAGATAACCGAGCGAGAACGGCGCGACGAGGCAGAGGATGCTCACGAGCGTGACGGCCTTGCGGTTCTCACGCAGGCGCGCGCCGAACTCGAACTCAAGGCCGACCTGGAACATCAGCAGCACGAGGCCGATCTGCGCGATGGCGACGAAGGCGGGAGCGGCGATGGGATCGAAGATGCGATGCATCAGATTGGGAAAGGCTCGCGACAGGCAGCTGGGGCCGAGGAGAAGCCCGGCAAGAATTTCTCCCGACACCGGCGTCTGTCCGGTGCGGCGCACGGCGAAGACGACCACGCGCGTGACGAGGAGAATCGCGAGCAGCTGGATGAGCACCTGGAAGACCAGATGCTCCGCGCCCGCGCCCACGGCGGACGCGGCAGGTGCTTCGGGCGCAGCGATGAGCGAAAGCAGGATCGAGGCGAGCATCGGTATTACGGCTCCGTAATACGCAGAACTGCGCCAGGCTTGAACGGGCCGCGCACGACCTGCTCTTTGCCGCTCGGCCAGCGGACCTTGACGGACTCAGCGCTGCTTGCGTCACCGAGCCCGAAGTAGAGCGGAAGACTGCTCTGCGCGAGGTATCCCGACTTGCCGTCGTTGAGCTGCACCTGCGTGTGCGCGCCCGACTTCACCGTCACGATGGCTCCGATTCCGTCGCGATTGCTGCGCGTGCCGACGAGCTTCAGCGAGAGAGAATGGACGGTGTGGCGCTGCGCGAGGTCGCTGATGAAGAGCTGCGGAACGTCGTTGTAGTTGTTGGTCACGATGTCGAGATCTCCATCGCCGTCGACATCGAAGATCGCGGCCGACCGCGAAGCGCGCGAGGCCCACGCGGTGACGTGGCCGTGGCGTGGCGTGCGCGGCTTTGGCTGGTCACCGACCATCACGGGGCTCGGCTCTCCTCTGCAGAGATCCTGCTGCGCGTCAGCACCATCGCACTCGAGTTCGATCCACGGCGTCGAGAGGCGCGCGCGCGGCTCGATGCCAACGACGTACTCGGCGTCCGCGAATCGCTTGCCGCCTTCGTTGAGCAGCAGTGAATTTCCCAGATAACGGAACGGATAGTTCATGCCTGACGCGATGAAGAGATCAGGCCAACCATCCGCGTTGAGATCGCCCACGCTCGGTCCCCACGGCCAGCCGTTCTCGACGTTCGCGGCGTCGGAGTTCTCGACGAACTTTGCGCCACCTTGATTGGTGAAGAGCGCGTTGCCGAGCACGTGGTGGCCGTCGGTGGCGAGGAATCGAGGTGGGAACATCGTCGCTGGATCGTGCTTCTTCTTCTCGTCGCCCGGCTGCAGCTCGCTCGACATGTCCGTGTGCATGTCGGTGACGAAGAGGTCGAGCTTGCCGTCGCCGTTCCAGTCGAACACCGACGCGCCCATCGCGCCCCACGGCGTCGAGGGGAAGATCTCGCGAGAGACGCGCGCGAACTTTCCGCCGCCGAGATTGTGCCAGAGCTCGTCGTGGCCCTGCATCGAGAGGACGTAGAGATCGGGCTTGCCGTCGCCGTCGTAATCGAACGCCACCGCCTCGCCCGACCAGGCCGTGTGCATGAGGCCCGAGCTCTCGGTGACGTCGGCGAACTTGTTGCCGCCGAGATTTCTGTAGAGGATCGAGCGCTCCGATCGCTCGCTGTGCAGGTGTCCCGCGAAGGCGTCGAGCACGCCTTCATAGGGGCTGCCCTCGCGCTTCTTCTCGGTGGTGTACTGGCCGACGTTGGTGACGAAGAGATCGAGCAGGCCGTCGCCGTCGAAGTCGAAGAAGACCGCGCCCGATGAATGTCCGTGCGTTCCCGCGACGCCGGCCTTCGCGGTGATGTCGGTGAAGTGGCCGTGGCCGTCGTTCTCGAAGAGGAGATTTCCGTCGCGGATGCAGGTGACGAAGAGATCGGGATCGCCGTCGTTGTCGATGTCCGCGAACGACGCGCCGACGCAGGAGCGGTCGCCGATCGCAAGGCCCGCGCTCTCGGTGATGTCCTCGAATTTTCCGCCGCCGAGATTTCTGTAGAGCGCGCTCTTGCCGATCTGGTTGACGAAGAAGATGTCGGGCAGGCCGTCCCCGTCGACATCCGCGACTGCGATGGCGGTGCCGTGATCGTAATGGATCGCGCGGTAGTACTTGCCGACGTCGATGCTCGAGGTGTGACGAAACGCGATGCCGCTCGCGCCGATCTGGTCGGTGAAGGAGAAATCGTGCGCAGCCGCGATCGTGCTCGCGCCCGCCACCTGCGCGGCTTTGCGCGCGGCGAGCCAACTCGGATGCTCGAGATCAGCAGGCACAAAGAGATCGTTCGGCGGCGGTTCTGCGAGGAGCTTTCCGAGATCGGAAGCGAGATCGGCGCGGCCCTCAGGAGTGAGAGAATCGTAGGCGCCGCGAACGCGACCGAGCTGATCGACGAGGAGGAAACTCTGGCTGTGCATCACCGGCATCGCAGGGTCCTGGCCATCGGCAACGGCGAGCTTGAAGCCCTTCTCGATCAGCGTGCGGACCGCGCTGCGCGTGCCCGAGAGGAATCGCCACTGTTTCGAATCCGCGCCGTGATCCGCCGCGTACTTCGCGAGCACGCTCGGCGTATCGAACTCGGGATCGACGCTGAAGGAGACGAGCTGGATCGCACTCTGCGCGGGCTGCGCGGCGAGCTGCTTTGCGAGCTCGGCGAACTTCGCCGTGATCAGCGGACAGGTCGAACCACAGCGCGCGAAGATGAAGTCGGCGATCCAGATCTTGCCGCGCAGTTCGGTGAGGCCCGTCGATTCGCCGCGCTCATTCTCGAGGACGAAATCGGGCAGCGTCGCGAGGATTGGCAGAGAGGCCTTTGGCTGCACGAAAGCAGGCGCAGGCGGCGGGTGTGATGCGGCAGGTGCAGTCGAACCGCGGAGTCCCTGCACGACCAGCGCGCCCGCGGCGAACGCGAGCAGCCCGGCGAGGATCATGATCGTGCGCGCATTCAGCTTCATCGTGATTCCTTCTCTCTGTCGTGAACCCACGCCTGAAACGCGGCCGGCTCCTCGATGACGAATCGGCCGCGCGTCTTCTCGGTGTGCGGCAGACCGCACATCTCGTCGCCGCGGAACTCATAGCTGCCCGAGCGCTCGGCGCGGAATTGGAAACGTCCTGCAACACCGGGCGCCGCGAAATCGCGCAACTGAAGACCGGGCATGGCGAAGAGGCAGATGAAGTCGCGGCTCTCGAGGGAGAGTTCGACATTCGCGCCGAGCGGCAGATGAACCTCGCGGCCGGTCGCGACTTCGCGGACCGCGCCTGGCGCGGCCTGGAAGAGATAGGCCGCACTCCACGCGGTGTCCTGCGCTTTGACACTCACCTGCACGACGTCGATCGGGATCTCCTGCGGCGGACGCGCGCAGCCGGTCGACACGAGCAGCGAAAGCGCGAGCCCACGTCCGCACTGCGCGCGGGAGCGCAGACGATTCGATGCGTCGGTTGGATGAGTCGCGCGCAAGGCGCGGGAGAGTGAAGCGAGCAGGCAGGGCGCGTCAAATCGGCGCATGCGCGCGGCCGCTCTTGACGCGCGACCGCGTGTGATAGAGGCGGAGCCATGGCGAGCATCTACACATCGACCCCGTTCAGCCCCGAAGAGATCGCAGCGCTGCAGAAGCCCGATCCGCAAGCCGCCTACGCGGAGATGATGAAGACGTGCCCGGTGCACCGCGGACCGGACGGGACGATCACGCTGATGCGCATGGAGGATATCGTCGCGGTGGCGCGCAGGCCGGACGTCCTCGGCACCGGTGCGCACGGGCCGACGATGGGCGGCGCGCGCAAGCTCATCCCGCTCGATCTCGATGGACCCGAGCACATGAAGTATCGGCGGCTGCTCGATCCGCTCTTCTCCGGCAAGCGGGCCGCCGCGCTCGAGCCGGTCGTGCGCGAGCTGGCGAACGAGCTCATCGACGCGTTCATCGACAAAAAGGAAGCGGACCTCTCGCCCGCGTTCTGCCAGGCGCTGCCTTCGCAGATCTTCCTGCGCCAGATGGGTCTGCCGGCGAAGGACCTCGCGATGTTCGTGGAGTTCAAGAATGTCATTCTCGGACATCTGCCGCCGATGCCGCTGCCGGAGCGGATGGCGAAGATCCGGGCCGCGAGCGCGCGCTGCTACGAGTATCTCGGCGCGGCGCTCGACGAGCGGATCGCCCGCCCCACCGACGATCTCCTCGGCCAGCTTCTCGTCGCCGAGGTCGACGGCGAGAAGCTCACGCGCGAGCAGATCCTCGACATCGGCTACCTCATGGTGATCGCGGGGCTCGACACGGTCGTCGCGTCGCTCGCGTGCGCGATCGCGCGCCTGGCCCGCATGCCGGAGCTTCGGCGCCGCCTCACCGCCAATCCCTCACTCTGGGGCGGCGCGGTCGACGAGTTCTTGCGATTCGAATCTCCCGCGCAGCGCAGCTTCCGCACCGCGACGCAGGATCTCCAGATCGGCGGCGAGACGATCCCCGCAGGCACGACGTTCTTCATCGCCTGGGCCTCGGCAAACCTCGACGAGACGGCGTTCGAGAATCCGCTCACGTTCAATCCCGAGCGCAAGCCGAACGCGCACGTCGCATTCGGGAGCGGGTTCCATCGCTGCCTCGGCGTTCAGCTCGCACGCATGGAGCTGCGCGTGGCGCTCGAGGAGCTGCACAAGCGCATCCCCGACTACGCGTTCAAGCCGGGCCACGAGCTGGCCTTCATCGGGATGCCGCGGACCGTGAACGGGCTGCCGCTTCAGTGGCGGTGAATCCAGATTCACGAAATGAATTTGGATTCAGGCGCTCAGCTCTGCACAACAGGCGTCTGCCCGCGTAGCACGGTGCTGCCCTGGAACATCTCGCGCTGGTCGATCTTCGGTGCGACGCCGAACTCGGCGACGTCGAAGCGCCCACTCTGCGCGAAGAAGTTCACCGGGTTCTCCCAGAAGAGTTTTACGAGCGTCGCTTCGTCCACGCCATTGTCGCGCATCAGCGCTGCGGTCTTCGGCACTTTCAGCGGATCGGAGAGGCCCCAGTCGGCCGCGCTGTTGATGAGGATGCGCGCGCTGCCGTACTCACGCACCAGCGCGAACATGCGCGCCTCGTCCATCTTGGTGCCCGGATAGATCGAGTGCGCGGCCCAGCAGCCGGTCTTGAGAACGAGCGGCAGCGTGATCTCGTTGTTGTGATCGATGAGCGCCATCTCCTCGGGAAATCCAACTTCGCGAATCAGCGCGAGGCTGCGCTCGGTGCCGCGCTTCTTCTCCCGATGCGGCGTGTGGATGAGCGCGGGCAGGCCGTGCTTCTTCGCCAGCTCGAGCTGCTCGCCGAAGATCTTGTCCTCGACCGGCGTCATGTCGTCGAAGCCGATCTCGCCGACCGCGACGACGCCGTCCTTCTCGAGATAGCGCGGAAGCAGCTCGAGCACGCCCCGCGCGGTCGCGGCGTTGTTCGCCTCTTTGGGATTGAGCGCGAGCGTGCAGAGGTGGCGGATGCCGAACTGGCTGGCGCGAAACCGCTCCCAGCCGAGCAGCGTGAGAAAATAGTCCTCGTGCGTGCCGACGTGCGTGCGCGGCTGGCCTGTCCAGAAGGCCGGCTCGACGACGGCAGCGACACCGGCCGCAGCCATCGCTTGATAGTCGTCGGTGGTGCGCGACGACATGTGGATGTGCGGATCGAACAGCTTCATCGAATGCTCCTGGCGTGTGCGGCGATGATCTCGATGTCGGTCGGAACGGCGCGGCCCGCGGCGCGGCGCTCGCTCGCGTAGCCCTCAGCCATGCGCAGAAGCTCAGCGCTCGCGCGCCGCTCGAGTCCGAAAATTCGCGCGACGCTCGTCTGGATGAAGAGCGCCTTCAGGACGAGCTGGTTGAACTCTGCGTCGGAGAAGTGATCGGCGGGGAGTGAATTCTCGCAGGCGATGGCGTCGAATATCGTCTGCACGCTGCTGCGGCAGGCCTCGACGCCGATCGAGACGAGGCGCTCCCGATCAAGCTGCGCCTGGCCCGCATGCACAGCGAGCAGAGGAAGCGCGCGGAGCACGGCCTGCTTTTCGCGATTGGTGCCGCGCTCAAACAACTCGAGCACCAACGCGTTGCCTGCACCGGGAGCGCGCGAGAGCTCGTTGAGCAAGAGCGCAATGCGGCCCACTTCATCAAGACCGCGCTCGCCGATCGCAAGCCGCGTCGCTGCATCGAGCGAGGCCGCGTCGTCGCCGAGAACCAGCGGCGAGGTCCCCAAACGGCGGCCCGCGGACGAGAAGGCGATCGGGAAGTCGGACGCGGAGAGCTGCGCCAGGAGCCAACTTGCGGCGTCGGGGTTTGCCCGTCCTGCGACCAGCTTCGCCAGCCCGCTGGCCGCTTGAATCAACGTCTCATCACTCGCGCTCATGGCGCGGTATCATACTCGCTTCCACCCTGAGGGTTGACCGCGATGAGCACGAAGACGAAATGGATTCTGGCAGGCGTGACGACGGCACTGGTCGTGCTGGCAATCATCTTCTGGCCGCGCGAGGCACCTCGCACTGACGATCAAGGGCCCGCGGAGCCCGAGGCCGAGCAGAAGGTCGCCGCGCCCACCGCCGAGAACAAGGCCGCGTTCGAGCGCGCCATCGCCGATGCGCCGAGCGAAGGTGCCACCGCGATCTCGCCGACGATCGCCGCTGCGGTCGAGCGGCACAAGCAGACCCCGCGCGTGCTGCCGTATCGGCCCGCGCGCATGCTCGTCTACTCCGAGGATTCGGTCTCGATGAATCCAGCGTTCGACGATCACAACTGGGCGCTGCAGCGCATCCTCGAGGTCACGGCGGCGGATGTCGGTCAGGCGGTGCGCATCCGCGAACTCTGGCGCGCGCACGAAGATGGTCGGCGCTTCCTCTGGATGCAGGCCCTGGACCTCAAGAGCCGCGATCGCATCCTCGACCCCGCGATGCTCGCCAAGCTCGACGGGGCCTTCGAGGCGGACCTGCTCAACAAGGTTCTCAATCCGGATCAGGCCGTGCGCATCCTCGCCGAGACCGGCCGCGCGCAGCCCTGACCAATGCGCGAATCTGCGCAGTCACTGGGCGCAGGAATCAATCGACGCGCGTCATCACGGGTGCGGCAGTGGCTGCAGCGCGCCCTTCGCATCGGTCGTGTAGATCGGCGTCCAGTGCCCGTGGATCACCTGGTAGAGGACGCGGTGCTGGTAGGTCGAGCCCAGGTAGAAGAAGCGCACCGGACCGAGGCCGGTCTCGAACTGCTCATTCGCCAGCGCGCCGCGGACCGACGGCCGGGTGAGGAACGACTTCTCCATCGCGCCGAGCAGGGCCTGCATCTCGACGTAGGCGAAGATCCCGAACGGTCCGGGTGGCTCGCGAAATCCGGCGGCCTGGTACGCGGCGAGGAATGATTTTCCCTCCGCCGTTTCCTCCAGCGGCAGACCATCGAAGATCTGCAGCGCGCCCTCCGCCTTGTCCTGCGCCGCTTCGATGAACTGCTGCGACAGCTCGTGGCTCTGCGCCAGCACCGGCGCCTTCACGCCTCCTTCGCGCAGCTGTTTGACGAACAAGCCGGCGTCGTGCGCGCGTCCGCCGAAGACGATGAAGTCCGGCGCCTCTGTGCGCAGCCTCTCGACGACGGCGCTGAAGTCGGAATCACCGGGTTTGAAGAACAGCTCATTGCCGACGAACGAGGTTTCGAAGCGCTTGCCCATCGCATCGCGAAAGCGCCAGACCTTCTCCCGCCCCTCGGTGGTGTGGTCGTCGACGTAGTAGAATTTGCGCGCGCCGAGAATGTCCCACGCGTAGGCGAACGCGGGAGTCAGCATCTCCGTCCCGTGTGGGAGCAGGCGGAACTCCCAATCACCGATCGTATCGGGGATCTCGTGCGTGGTGATGGCGCCGAGGATATGCGGCACACGCGCGTCGGAGAGTGTCACCTTGCTCGCGGTCGAGCAGTCGTGATCGTAGTGGACGACCGCGCCGAGAATGCGCTGATCTTCAGCGAGCAGATTCGCATCCACGGCAGCGGTCGCGGGCAGCGAGGCATCGTCGAGATCGACCAGCCCGATCTTGTGGCCCTGCACTCCGCCGCGCCGGTTCACCTCGTCGATCGCGAGCCGGAGCGAGTTGCGCATGCCGAGACCGATCGAGGCGTTCGGACCGGTCAACGGAAGGATGCTGCCGACCCAGAGCTGCTTCTTCCCGAAGAGAATCGAGACTCCGCCGATGGCGAGACCGGCGCAGACGAGCGCGGTGATCCAGATGAGCGGCCTGCGGCTCATGCGGCGTCCGACGCGGCGAGTGCGGTGAGATCCGCGAGGACGGCGGCTTCGTGTCCCTGCGGTTTCACGTCGCGATAGATCTTGCGCACGGTGCCACGCGGGTCGACGAGGAAGGTCTCGCGGTTCCAGTAGAGCGTGCCCTGGAAATCGCTCTGGCCCACGCCCATGGCGGACAAGAGCGATCCCTGCACATCGGCGAGCAGCGGCGTCTTCAGATCGAATTTGCGGCAGAAGCTGAGGTGCGAATCGACGCCGTCGGCGCTCAGCCCGACCACGCGCGCGCCCTGTTTCTCGAATGCCGGGAGCGCGGAAGAGAACGCGCGGCTCTCCACGGTGCAGCCGGGCGTGTCGTCCTTCGGGTAGACGAAGACGACGAGCCAGTGGCCCACGAACTGCGTGAGCCGCATCGTCTGGCCGTCCTGGTTGGGGAGCGCGAACGAGGGGAAGGGCTGTCCGACCGCAAGGGCGTGGCTCATGGCGGCAGACTTCTACCTCGAGCCGGGGCCGAGATCGACAGCGGCGAGTGCTACAAGGCGGCATGCGAAACGCGGAGCCGCTCCAGCCGCTCGAGGTTCCCGGGCAGACGAGCGTGCAGATGGCCGGCCTCGTGTCGGCTCGATTTCGTCGCGGGATGTGGCCGCTGGCGATCGGGACTGCCCTCTGCGTCGCGTTCTCCGCGCCCCTGGCCGATTTTCTCCTCGAGCGGCACGATCTCGCTGCCCGCGCGCAGCGGCAGGCAGAGGATCTCGCGCGCCAGATCGCGACGCTCACGACGAACGCGCCAGCATGGCGAACCGACCCGCGGCAGGAGATCGCGCGGCTGCTCGGACAGGTCCTCCAGCAGCGCGGCGCCGAGGAGATCGTCACCATCGCGCTGTTCGATCAGGAGGGGCGCACCCGCCAACTGCTGAACGGGAAAGAGGAGAGCTGGCCGCTCGTGCTCGGCAGCGCGTCGATCGCTGGGCTCGGTGAAGTGCGGGTGGCGCTCTGCGAGCCAGAGTGGGTGGGCCGCGACCTGCTGCTGCTCGGGATCTTCGGCGGGCTCGGCCTGCTGCTCGGACTCGCCCTCTACTTTTTTCCCCTGCGACTCTTTCGCGAGGAGGAGTTGGTGCTGCTCTTTGCGCGCCAGTCGGTCGCAGCGGCAGAGGATGAGCGGCTGCGACTCTCGCGCGATCTCCACGATGGATTGGGGCAGACGCTGGGAACGGCCGCGGTCGCGCTGGTCCGCTTGAACGCGCGCATCGGCGCCACGCCCGAGGCGGCCGAGACGGCGCGGCTGATCGACGGGGCGCTCGATGAAGTGCGCCACATCGCGCTGGGCCTGCGTCCGCCGACGCTCGTCGATCTCGGCCTGAACGCCGCGCTCTCCTCCCTTGCGCGCGATGCCGAGCGAACCGGGCTGCGTGCAGACGTGACCATCGAGGAGTTGCCGCCTCTCGACGCCGAGCTGGAGTTGGCCTGCTTCCGCCTTGTGCAGGAGGGGCTCTCGAACATCGTGCGACACGCGCAGGCAAAGGGCTTCAAGCTCACGATCGCGAGGAAGGATGGCGCGCTCACGATCGAGCTCATCGATGATGGGCGCGGCTTTGCGGGCCCATCGGGGATGGGCCTCGGGCTCGTCGGCGCCAGAGAACGAGCGGCGAGACTCGCCGGAAACTTCACCATTGAGAGCACGCTGGGCGCCGGCACGACCATCCGCGCCAGGCTTCCACTGCCAGCAGGAACACCATGAGCAATGCCATCCGCGCTGTTGTCGTCGACGATCACCAGATCCTCCGCGAAGGAGTGCGCATGCTGCTCGGCCAGTCGGGAGAGGGCCGCGCGATTGAAGTCGTTGGCGAGGCGGCGACCGGCACTGAAGCGCTCGCGCTGCTCGAGGAGAAGAAGCCAGAGGTGATGGTGCTCGATCTGGCGATCCCCGAGGTGCTCGGCATCGACGTCTGCCGCGCGGCGCGCGCACGCGGAGTGCACGTCGTCATTCTCACCATGCACGTCTCGTCTGAGCATGTGCGGCGGGCGAAGGAGGCCGGCGCCGAAGGATATGTCGTCAAGGGATCGGGCGTCTCGGCACTCGCGGCAGCGATCCGGGCCATCGTCGACGGACAGCCGGGCCCCTTCCCTCTTCTCGCCATCGACCCGATCGCCAAGCTCAGTCCACGCGAGCGCCAGGTGCTCGTTGAGGTCGCGCGCGGGCATACCAACAAGCAGATCGCCGACCGGCTCGCCATCTCGGCGCATACGGTGAACACGCACCGGATTCACATCATGGAGAAGCTGGGCGTTCACGACGCGGTGGCGCTGACGAGGCTCGCGGTCGCCGCAGGCCTGCTCTCCGAATAGCGAGCGAGTTGGTCGATTCAATCAACGCACGCCCCACCGCATGAACGCGGCAGCGCATTCAATCGATCGACGGCCTGCTTGATATCTCCCTCCAGGAAGTAATCGACGTAGAGGAAGTTGGGGATGCGTTGCTTCGCCTGCCAGCAGCCGAGCGCGCGGGCATAGGCGGCCGCCGGGTCATTGGCGATCAAGGCCTTCTGCGGATCGGCGAGCACAACGCCGTGGCCGTCGTCCCGATAGATGAACTGGTTGATGAAGTAGAGATCGTTGGTGCCAACGCCTCGATAGAACTCGCAGGAGAACTGGCTCGCTTCGGTAACGTTGTAATCGGTATCGACAATGAAGGACCACATCGGCAATTGCCAGGGCTGTGCGGGGCTATTGCTGGTGAATAGCACCAGCCGCGATCCGCGCGCAGCCATCTCGCGCAGCGTCGGCCAGCCCTTGCTGGCGTCGTGGATATAGAGATACGGAATGAGCCCCGCCTGCGTGAAGACCGCCGCGACCTGCGCGGAAGTGACGCCGGAGTCCTCCTCGAGCAGCGAGACGATCTCGGTGGGGTTGGCCTCGAGAAACGATTTAATCGTCGCCAGAATATTGAGCAGGGGCTCGCCGCCGAGATCGCCATGGAAGGTATCGTAATTGTGGGTCACATAGAGCGTGCCGGTATCTGCGCCCCACGACGGGCATGGCCGGATACCGAAGGTGCGGATTCCATACTCAAGCTGCTCGGCAATCGGCCGGTCCTGGTTGGGAAACGAATATTGGATATTGCCACCGGCGGCATACGCGAACGAGTCGTGCGCCGCCGCGAACGTCACCTGGTTGTAATGGCGGTCGCAGTTGATCGCAGCGCCGTCACAGATGGAATTCGAGTGCGGCCCGCATGCAGCCAATGCGAGCGCAGATACGGCGATCTCGGCGAGGAGCGGCAGGCGTTGCATCTGCGGATCGGCCCCTCGGGCTAAGCAGCGGGAGTAAACGTGCGAAAGGCGCGCGTCGGGAAATACCAGATGGCAAAGGCCGTCGCGAAATCACCGCCGGCCGCAACCGCGAGCGAGCGGGCCTGCGGCATCGCAACCCACCAGGCAACAAAGAGCGCCGCGCTGGTGCACTTCATGAAGAGCAGCGGGACGTGGAGTTGCTGATACCTGCGCATATCCTTCCAGAGCAGCGCAGACATGAGGGAGAGCGTCGCGACGTTGGCCGCAGCGAGCGAAACCCAGATCCGATTCTGCGTCTCGGGATAGTTCGCGCCGCCACCCAGCGCGCGATCCCATTGCGCGAACTGCGCGACGATTGCCGACGGGAAGGCGGCATAGGAGATCGAAGCGAAGCCAAAGCCGATGGCCAGCGCGGCGAAGAGCAGGCGAGCGAGTTGAACATCGCGTCGGCTGTAATCGATGGAAGTGTTCGTCATTTCCCATCAGTCGAACGCACGGGGCCGGTTGTCAACGCGTTGCTACACGCTCCGCTCCCATCGTGGATATGCAGGGCGGTAATCTCTAGCGAGGCGTTGTCGATTGCGCATATGTTGCCGCCCGCGCGCCACTGAAGGCGCGCAAGTTTCGGGCGAGGCGACGAGTGCGAGCCATACTTGTTGCGGCGATCCTCTTCGCCACGGCCTGCGCAGGAGAGGATATGAAGGCCAATCCCGTCTCGCTCGCCGAACTGGACGCCTCGCGCGCGGCGACCGATCTGCTCGTTCCCTGGCGCGATGGCAGCGGCCAGGTTGGATATGCCGATCGCAGCGGCACCATCCGGATCAAGCCGCAGTTCGACCACGCAGAGCTCTTCCACGAGGGCCTTGCGGAAGCCACCCGCGGCGGGAAGGTTGGATTCATCCGCGCCTCGGGCGATTACCAGATCGCGCCGCGTTATTCGAGTGTCGGCCGGTTCGAGAACGGCGAAGCAACGGCGTACCAGTTCGTCGCCCCGTGGCTTGGCCCAATCATGGGCTGGATTCTGCGCACCGGCGAATTGACCACGCTGCGTCTCGACCGGATGGGCAAGGTGCTCCAATCGAACTATGAACGGACCAACAACGTGCCCAGTATCTGGCCCGAGGAGGCGACGCCCGAGACGCGATCGGACGATTGGATTGTGCTCGAACAGGGAGGCCACTTCGGCTTACAGCAGGCGAAGACGAAGGAGATCATCCTGCCGGCCCGGTTTGAATCCGTGCAACTGGTCGTCGATATCAATGGAACGGGCGTGAGGTACCTCGCCGGCAAGAAGGGCAACAACGATTGGGCCGTCTTTAATCTCGCGGGGAAAGAGCTGCTCGCGTCGACGATGGAGGTCCATCCGGTGGCGAGTGAAGGCGCGTTTATCGCCCGCGGCCCGAAATCGGAAAACTGGTGGGGTGCGTATGACGAGAATGGAAAGCACTTCACGGAAGACTTTGCCTGCATGCCGTTTGTATTCCGCAACGGCATTGCGCGGGGCGCGGTGGCCGAGGTCGGGGATGTCTATGTCGACCGGACCGGCCGTCTCTATGGCGACCCGGCCTATATCAAGGCCCGGCATGATGCCGTGGGCCGCAGCGGATATTGAATCGTGCAACGGAAGTTTGCTCCCCTGCTGCTGGCGCTGCTCGCACCGCTCTCCGCAGAGGCATATCGACCGTTCGATAATACCGACGCGGATACCGCGCACGCAGGAGAGGTCGAGCTGGAGGTTGGCCCCGCGGGGATCACGCGCACGAGTGGGCAGACGACCTATTCGCCGGTCTTCGTCGGCAACTATGGCTTTGAGCCGGGATATGAACTGGTCTTCGAAATCCAGGATCAACTCGTGCTTGGTCCGCGCGATGGCGCTCCCCGCCATTCGATTGGTGCGCTCGAACTCTCGGTCAAACACGTCCTGCGCGAAGGTGAACTGCAGGAGCAGGAGGGACCGAGCGTCGCCATTGAGCTTGGCGTCTACTTTCCGGGCGTTCATCGCGAACCGGGATATGGAGGAATTGCGTCGCTGATTGTCTCGAAACGATTCGGCCTTGCGACGGTGCACTTCAATGGAAATATCGCCCTCGAGCGAGACGGTCACTTCCTGCTCTCCCCTGCGATCGTCGCTGAAGGGCCGGACTCCTGGCCGGTCCGGCCCGTCACCGAGCTGATCTATTCACATGAATTCGCCGGTCCGAATGAGGCGTCGGTGCTCGCCGGGCTGATCTGGAAGGTCAGTGAATCGCTCTCGATCGATCTTGGCGCGCGCGCAGGCCGCGCCGCACAAGCCCCTCTCTATGAAGCGCGCGGGGGATTCAGCATCGGCTTTTAATCTGATTTCGATGCGTTCCGCGGAGGCCACGGGATAAAGCCGGACGTGCGCCGCATATAGTCGCGAAAGCCGGGTCGGGTGGCTGCGAGATGGGCGTCGAGCATCGCAACTCCCGAGACCTTGACGAGGAGATAAGTCATTGCCGCGGGCGCAAAGATTGTAATCCACCCCCTCGGCGATTGAAGCGCGAAGAGCCAGAATCCCCACCAGAGCAGAGCCTCTCCGAAATAGTTCGGGTGGCGGCTATATCGCCATAACCCAGTATCCAGCACGGTGCTGCGGCGGGTGGTGTTGCTGCGAAACACCTGCAACTGCGCATCTGCAATCACTTCGACCGCGAATCCAATCGCGAAGACGATTGCACCTGGCCAACTGCTGGAGCGAATGGAGCCAGGCGTCGGCGTCGACCCTGCAATCACCAGAGGAGCGGAGATCAGCAGCACGAGCATGCCTTGCAAGAGGAAGACTTGAAAGAAGCTGATCCACCAATAGCGCTCGGGGCCGAACTTCTGGCGGAACGCGGCATATCGCGGGTCTTCGCCTTTTCCGCGACTGCGCAGCAGCAGGTGTAGCCACAGACGAATAGCCCAGAGCGCCACCAGTGCGAGGAGCAGCAGCTTTTCTGGCGTCAAGCCAGTGGCCACGGCGGTATCGATTGTGACGACGAGAAATGCAATCCCCCACCAGGGATCGACGATGCTCGCGTCGCGCTTCCAGACGCTCACCAACCATAAGACGGTCATGAATCCGCCGACGAGCGCGGCGTTCTGGGCGAGCAATGCAATGGTCACGGCAACACCGCGGGTTGAGTCGACGATGTCGTGATCCAGTTGTCGGTCTCGCGCCACTGCTCAAAGAGCCAACGCTCGCGGGACAGCGCGGGAATATCTGCCGATAAGATGCGACGCAGGCGGACGCGCAGGGTCTGCCCGACCAGCGCGCCGCGCCAGAACTGCGAGAAGCTTGCGGCCCCCTCGAGGCCGACGTGCTCAACGAAGATCACGTCGGCGTCTGTTGCGGCAGAGAGCAGCGCGAGCGGCCCACCCGTGCGCGGGGGTAATACGCTCCGGTATCCAGCGGCGATATCGGCGAGCTCACCCTGCCCTCGCGTACGTAGCCGCTCGATGGCTGCGACTCGTTTGGGCTCGCTATATCGCGTTCCCTCCGGATAGATGAGAACACCAGAGGACTCATCGAGCCCGCGGCCCAATTGCGCGATCGCCTCCAACTCCTCCTCGCTGCGCGCGCTCGCGCGATCGATAAAGGCATTGGGAAGGCGCAATCCGACGATATCGAGGCAGGGATCCCAGAGCAGTTCGCGTTTGAGGACATATCGGAGTTGCAATCGATGAGGCCCTGCGATCACCGCCGCGACCAGCACGGTATCGGCGGTGCTCGAATGGCGCACGAAGAAGAGGACCGGGCCGCGCTGGCCAGATTCGCTGCCCTCGACAACAAGGCGCATCGAATAGATTCGCAATGCCCCGAACAAGAGCGCGCTCGCCCAGACCCGCTGCAGCGCCGCGTTCGCCGCGAGATAACGTTCGTGCCCAACTGCGCGGCCCCCGAGCAGCGCGAACCAGACCGCAGCGGCAGCGACGATTCCGGAAAGTTCGCACGCGAGATAGAGCGCGAAGAAGAGAACCGCACGGCTACGAGGGAGACTCGACCGGTCGGCCAATGCAAGGTCGACCAAAGACGCGAGCAGCAGCGCGAGCGGAAGGATTGCGAGGCCCAGCAGAGAGAGCGCGAGGAACAGCGGCACCGTCATGAACCGACGCGACCAGATCGAGCCGAGGCTCTCCCGTTGTCGATGACCGATTAAAGCGGACGGCGCGACATTCATCGCTCCACACCGGCGAGCCGTCCATATGCCCACCTGCCTGCCATTGCTGCGACTCCCGTCAATCCGATCCCCCAGAGGATATCCACCGGCACAATCAACGCCGGCCAATCCCGCAGCACAGCCCAGTTGGTCAAGTCGTAGGTCGCATACGCGAATAGGCCCATCGCCGCGCCGCGCCCGAAGGCCTGCTTTGCGCTCGCGGCGGGGAGGACCGCGTGATGCACGATTGAAGCAATATAGAAGGCATAAAAGAGTGCGGCGGCCGGGAGGTAGACGTCGGCTCTTTTGAGCGGCGCCAGCGAGGAATCATAGAGGCCTCGCGCGATGACACCGAGCCAGGCGAGATCGAGCACAACCATCGCCAGCGCGGTCGCGACGACTGCCGCGACAATCGCGCCCCATCGCTTCGGTTGGCGTTGAACCATGTAGGATCCCCTTTGCCTGGCTCGCTTGGATGCCTCGCAAGAGGAAACGATGCGTGGCGCCGCTCTGCACAGACGACAACGGCCGGCTCCGCGCGTGGCGAGGCCGGCCGTTCACGTCAAGTCCGGTTCTGGCTTCAGCCTAGCAGGGTGTTGATTTTCTGATCGACGGGGATCTTCGGCTGTGATCGAGTTGCTGCATGCGCGGACCGGTCGAGCAACAGGCGACGATGTTGAGCACGGTGTCGACGGATTCGCGGGTGCCATCGCGGCATCCGCTGCG
>CAIWCD010000004.1 GCA_903911145.1 uncultured delta proteobacterium
ACAGTTTCCAATGCTCTTCCTGGGTTGAGCCCAGGGCTTTCACATTGGACTTATAGTGCCGCCTACAAGCGCTTTACGCCCAATAATTCCGAACAACGCTCGCACCCTCTGTATTACCGCGGCTGCTGGCACAGAGTTAGCCGGTGCTTCCTCTCGAGGTACCGTCCTATCCACGGATTGTTCACCCGTGGCTTCTCGTCCCTCGCGACAGTGCTTTACGATCCGAAGACCTTCATCACACACGCGGCGTTGCTGCGTCAGGCTTTCGCCCATTGCGCAAGATTCCCCACTGCTGCCTCCCGTAGGAGTCTGGACCGTGTCTCAGTTCCAGTGTGGCTGATCATCCTCTCAGACCAGCTACCCGTCGTTGCCTTGGTGGGCCGTTACCCCGCCAACTAGCTGATGGGCCGCGGACCCATCTCATCGTGTCAGCTTGCTTGCAGAGGCCGACTTTTCCCTCTCTCCCCTTAGGAAGTGTGGGCTTATCTGGTATTAGCAAGGCTTTCGCCCAGTTATCCCAGTCAATGAGGTAGGTTGTCCACGTGTTATGCACCCGTTCGCCGGTGTACTCACCTTGCGGTTTTCTCCCTCGACTTGCATGTGTTAGGCACGCCGCCAGCGTTCGTTCTGAGCCAGGATCAAACTCTCCAATTGTTTTTTATTGGAGCTTATCCGGCTTTGATTAACACCAAACCACACCCGGCTAAGGGACGTGATCTGGTGCTCAAAGTTATTGCAGGTTACTACCCCGCAACTACTTCTTGCTCTCCTGTTCCCCAGTTTTCAAAGACCCGACCCTGCTCACCACTCACTTCCGACCACGTTCCTGCTGCCGATTGTCTGCCTCGGCCCTGCTCTCCCCTTCTTCTCGGGAGCCCCCGGTTCAGCGAGGGGGGCGGTGTCTACTCCTCCGCTCTTTTCACGTCAACTTCTTTTTTTCAACCGCTTCATCTTTCGTCCTTCCAACTGCTCCCCGCCGCGCTCCTTCGCTGCGAGGGGGGCGCTGTGTACGCCTACACTTTTCCCGCGTCAAGTGCCGCGATCGCTTTTTTTGCATTCCCTCTCTCAGCAGCACTGGGCGCTGGGCAGATCACTCGTTGACTCGCATGGGGCGCCGCGGTAACAGCGCGACCCGATCATGCAACCCACAGCAGAACAGCGCGCGGCGCTTACGACAGAACACGCACAACTCGCACGGGCAGCGCGCGAGCGAACCTCGGTTGATCTCTTTGCGCGGGCCGGCCTTGAAGGCTTCGTCTGGGCGATCCTCGGAGGAGTCTGCGGGAAGCTCCTCTGGGATTCGGTGCGGCCACCGCTCTTCTTCTATCCGCTTGCGCTGCTCGACCTGCTGCTGCTCTGGGACGCAATTCGTCACTATGCGCGCGCGCAGGCTGCACTCACGCGAGAGATCCTGATCCTTGCTCGCCTTCGCGAAGTTCGCGTGCATCTCGGGATCGACCCCGCGACGGTGAATCTCCAGAATCCACTCTTGCAGCAGGAGTCGCGGACGTGAGCAACGGAACGACGCGCGGGCGTTTCATCGTTTTTGAAGGGCTCGACGGAGCCGGCACCACGACGCAGGCGAAGCTTCTGACTGATCGGCTGCACGCCAAAGGCCGCACCGTCTGGCACGCGCACCAACCAGGCGAAGGACCGGTTGGCGCGCTCATCAAGCAGGTGCTTGCAGGGCGCGGCGCGACGGTGACAGCCGAAGGACATCCCGGGCAACTCGATGAGCGGGTGATGGCGCTGCTCTTCGCCGCAGATCGTCTCGACCAGATCACCGCGCAGATCGAGCCCCGGCTGGCGAGAGGAGAAGACGTCATTCTCGATCGTTACGTGCTCTCCTCGCTCGCCTACCAGGGTTCGAGCGTCTCGCACGATTTCATCCAGACGGTGAATCGCTATGCGATCAAGGCCGACCTGACGATCTTCCTCTACGTGCCGTCGAGCGTTGCGCTCGAGCGCGTTCGCAGCCGAGGAGCGAAGCTCGAGCGGTATGAGACAGCGCAGCAACTGCAGATGATCGAGCGGGAGTATTCGCGACTGGTCGGTACGCTCGCGAGCGTCGTCTCCATCGATGGGACGCGGCCGATCGCGGAAGTCGCGGAGCTGTGCAGTCTGCAGATTGAGCAACTGCTCGGGTAGCGCAACAAGGCGCGAGGCGACGAACCGATGTCCATCGACAGCGCGCGGCTTGAAGAGCTGCACATCGTGCGCAAGGTGCGCGAGACGGCCCGCCGTTGGTGGGGCGTCGAGCTCTCGTTTACCGATGCGCAAGGAGCGGTGGTCGATCACGGCAAGGGAATCATCATCCCGCCGAACAATCGAATCTGTACTTCGTGTCTTGAGGACACGAAGGGTCTCTCGCTCTGCAACAAGTCGATCCAGGACGCCGTCGCGCGATTGCCGACAGGCGGCGCGAGCGAGACGGAGGGAGCGCTGCTGCTCGGCCCCTGCCATATGGGCCTTGATATTGTCGCGGCGCCTGTCGAGTTCAACGGCGCACGACAAGGCTCACTCTTCGCGTGCGGATTTCTCGTCGAGCGAACGCAGGGAGACTCTGCGCAGCGCGCGCGGGTCCAGGTGATTGAGCAGACGGGGCGATTGCGTCTGCCGGTCGTCGATGCTGCCGAGGCGTTTATTTCGATCGCGCGGATCGAGGAGCGGGAGCTTCCGCGTCTGACCGATCTGATGGCGACGACCGTCTCGGAGATCGAGCACCACGAAGAGGCGGTGCGGTCGCGCGAGAGGAAGATTCACGAGCTGCAACTCGAGCTGTCGGGGCGTTATCGCTTCGCGGACATCGTCGGCAAGAGCGCGTCGATGCAGCGGCTCTACCAGTTGCTCGATCGCATCGTGCAGAGCGACGTGACCGTGATGGTGACGGGCGAGAACGGCACGGGCAAGGAGCTGATCGCACGCGCGCTGCACCACAATGGGCCGCGCAAGGACAGGCCGTTCGTGGCTCAGAACTGCGCGGCGCTGAACGACAACCTCCTCGAGAGCGAGCTGTTCGGCCACGTCCGGGGCAGTTTCACCGGAGCCGCGAGGGACAAGGTCGGCCTCTTCAAGAGCGCCGACGGCGGCACGTTCTTTCTCGATGAAGTCGGCGATATGTCGCCGGCGATGCAGGTGAAGCTGTTGCGCGTGCTGCAGGAAAGCACGTTCGTTCCGGTCGGCGGCACCAAGCCGGAGAAGGTCGACGTGCGCATCGTCGCGGCCACCAACAAGGATTTGCGCACGATGGTCTCGCGGCGCGAATTCCGCGAAGACCTCTTCTATCGGCTCTGCGTGCTCAACGTCGAAGTGCCACCTCTGCGCGATCGGCTCGATGACCTGCCGATGCTCTGCGAGCATTTTCTCTCTGCCTGGCAGGCCCGCTCGCCGAAGCGGCCGCTCAAGCGGCTGTCGCCTGAGCTGCTCGCGGGGTTCTACGAGCGGCGCTGGCCGGGAAATGTCCGCGAACTCGAGAATGAGATCGAGCGGCTCGCGGTGCTCTCGGGCGACGCAGAACTGATCGGCCCAGATGCGCTGCCGGTGTCGCGAGCGATCGCGAATGCACCGACGAACGACAGCCGACCCGTGCGCGCGGCTGCGCTGCTCGAGCAGGGAATGCCGGAGGGACTCGCCGGAGCAGTCGGCAAGCTCGAGCGGGAGTTGATCTGCGCCGCACTCGAGAAGACGAAGGGCAACCGCTCGCGCACGGCACAGGTGCTTCGCGTCTCACGGACCACCTTGCTCAAGAAGATCCGCGACTATTCGATCGACGCGGGCCCGTCGACGGGCGAGGCCTGATGCGTGCCGGCGCTCCCACGGCAGAGCAGAGCACCGCTGCGATCGTCGTGATCGGCAATGAAGTCCTCTCGGCGAAAGTGGTCGACGCGAACGGTCCGTGGCTCCTGCGCGAACTGCGCGAGCTCGGCGTCGACGTACGCCGCGTCGAGACGGTGCCCGATGAGGTGCCGCTGATCGTCGAGTCGGTGCAACGCGCCTGCGCTTCGGCGGCGCACGTCTTCACCTCGGGAGGCATTGGCCCGACGCACGATGACGTCACCATCGCGGCGCTGGCGCAGGCGTTCAATCGACGCATCGTGAACGACGCTCGCTCGCTCTCGCTGCTCGAGAAGAAATTTGCGGGCAAGCTCAATCCCGCTCTGCGCCGGCTCGCCGAGATCCCCGAAGGCGCACAACTCGAGTGGCACGAGCAGGCGATGTTTCCCGTCATCACGCTCGAGCAGGTGGTGATTCTACCCGGCGTGCCAGCGCTCTTCCAGGCGGGCTTCACGCAGATCCGCGAGCGGTTTCGCGCGGCGCCGATTCATTCGCGCGCGGTCTATCTCTCGCTGGGAGAGAGTCGAATCGCCGAGCATCTCGACGCCGCGGTCGCTGCGTTTCCCGACGTCAGCATCGGCAGCTATCCGCGATTTGATGACGCGGATCACCGAGTGAAGGTCACTTTCGATGGGCGCGTTGCAGCGCACGTCGCAGCCGCCTGCAACCTGTTCGTCACACGACTGCCGCCCGGTGGGGTGGTACGCGAAGATTGAAGCGTGCGGTTCGCGCGCTTGTTTGTCTCTCGAGGAGGATGGAATGGCGCGTTGGATTCTGATGGCGGCGTTGGTATCGGGCGCAGCGGTGGCGCAGGTCGCGCCGATGACAGCGGCCGACGCCGCAGCCCATGCACGCGGAGATTCATCGGCACCTGTGGCTACCGCTCCGTCGAGTGGCGCGCTTCCTTCGCCAGCACGTGTACAGGGCGCACAGGATCAGTGCCCGGCGAGCGACGCCGACTGCGCGCGCAAGCTGCGCGAACCCGCGCCCAGTGCGCCCGCGCAGAGCACCGAGTGGACGAAGCAGGGCCCGAGCGAATCGGCCGCAGCAGGCCTGTTCGGGTCGGAACTCGTCGGCCTCGGCTCTCCCGCGCTGAATGCACCGGGCGGGATGGCGGGCGCCGCGGCGGTTCCCTCGCGCCCCATCGAACTCTCCTCCTATTTCATCTTGAATGGTCAATGGGTGCAGCAGGACCCGAACTATCTCTATGTCGGTCGCAACAACGGCTTCTCGCTCGCCGACGCGCGCATCGAAGTGACTGGCCGCCCGAGCGAGAACCTCTGGCTCTTCCTCTCGATGGACGGCGCGGTCGCCAATCGCTCGGCGAGCGACCCGAGCCAGGGGACCCGTGTGGTCGCATTGAAGGATGCATATGGGGTCTATTCGCCGGGATATCACCTCCGGATCCAGGCGGGCCAGTTCAAGGCGCCGCAGGATGTCGAGCATCTCCTCGAGGAGACCGAGATTAAGTTCCCCTCGCGCTCGCTGGTGACCGACGGCCTGCACTCGCCTGCGGGATATGAAACGAATAGTTTGTCGCTCGACCGCCAGATCGGAATCGCGATCGGCACCGACGTCATTACCCTGCCCTTCGGCTCAATCGCCGCGCAGGTCGCCGTCACCAACGGCAATGGCGCCAATACCCTCTTTAATGGCACCTCAATCCCCGGCGTCGTCGGCCGCCTTGCAATTGGCCTCTTTGGGTTTGTCTCCCTCGGCGGCGATGCCTACTTCATGCCGCAGGCGACGGGCACACAGCCGGATCTATTCCGCGACAATTGGGTCGGCGCCGGTGGTGATATCCGCATCGAATGGAGCGGATTGCACGTGATGGCGCTCATGCAGTGGCGCAACACGCAGCACCTCACTTCGGGCGCGCCCGACGAAGTATCGTTCGGATATAGCGCCGAAGCGGCCTATCGCCTGCCGGGATTCGCCCATTTCCTTGAGCCCGCGGTCCGGTATGCATCGCTGAATCCGAGCGACAAGATCCCGACGGGGCAGATTCAATCGCTCGACGCCGCGCTCAATCTCTATGCACCTGGCCTCGGCTCGGGACGGCTCTCCATCGCTTATGTCCATCGTATGGAGGATACGTCGCGCACGCTGCAGAACGATGGCCTCGACCTCAGCATGCAGGTCCGATTCTGATGACCCCGATGCGACTCCTGCGCAGCGCCACAAGCACGCGCGCGGCGCTGCTTGCATTTAGTTTCGCCTACCCGATTTTCCTCGCGGCGTGCGCGCCCGATCAGCATGCGTGGGCCGGCCGCGTAACGTCACCAGGACAACTCGTCGGCGGACCGCGATCTCTCGGCCAACTCGGTGATTGGCGATTGAGCAACGGTCGCGTGCGATTCATCGTGCAGGACCTCAATATGATCCCCGCGGGCGCGGCCAATCACTATGGCACCGCAGGAATCGCGGCCAACGGTAGCAATGAGATCGAAAGCGCGACAACGAGCGGCGCGACGATTGGCCCCGGAACGGTCCTGGACGCAAACGGCAATACGTTGGGTATTCCCGGCGATCGCAACTATGCAACCTTCGGCGGCACGCTGATTGATGCTGATATTGCGCGCCCTGAGGCGGAAGCCGATCCACGCGCGACCGGCGACGGCGCCGATGGATTGGGCGAACTATTCCCGGCGTTCTTTCTCGCCGCTCTCGAACCAAGCGCAATCACGGTGCTCGACGACGGCAGCACAGGCAATCCGGCGCGCATTCGCGTGGTCGGCGTGCCCTCCGAGTTTCTCACCCAGACCAAGTTCGTCGACGACCTCGCGCTCGGCTCGGGGCTGACCTTCTCGCTCGACTACGCGCTTGGGCCCGACGACGATTACCTGTCGATCACCGCTTCAATGACCAATCCAACCTCCGCGGACCACACGTTTCCGACTTCGTTGTTTCCGGTCCCGATCGGCTTCATTGGACTCTTCGGCCAGGACCAACCGCTGTTTCTCCCCGGCGAAGCGGGCTTCGATCTGCGATTCGGCCTCGAGCGGACCTATCAGCGTAAGTATGCGCTTCCTGCGCTCGCCGGGTTGACCACCGATGTGGTCGTCGTGGACGCAAAACGCATCAGCTACGGATTGAGCTATTGCCCACAATGCACAACGCCGATTCAGAGCACCATTCCCAATAGCGCCAGCTTCGTTGCGCACCATGCCGGCGCCTATAGTCCCTATGCGCCGGTGGGCGATAATTCGATGTTGCTGCCGTTCGTTTCGGGGTCCCTCTTCGGGATCTTCATGGGCGAGGTTCCAACCTCGCTGCCGGCGACCCAGACATACGGCGTGACGATGAAACTGCGCGTCGGTGCGCCCACGCCCTCCTATCAAATCGACGCGGTATTCGGCGAGCAGGGAGTGGACGTTGGTCAATTCACCGGCCGCGTTCGCGAAGAGAGCACTCTCGACCTGCTTGAGGGAGCGGAGGTCATCGTCTACCAGGATGCCAATGAAGCCGACGCCGGCCTTCCACACTGCGCGGCCGGTCCCGATGGACTTGGTTGCATGATTACGGCGGCGAAGGCCGATTCAGAGGGCCGATTCCACGCGCTCGTTCCGCCCGGTGATTACAAGGCGGTCGTGCGGCATATCCCGCACCCCGACTCGGCGCCGGTTTCGTTCTCTGTGACGTTTAATCAGCAGACCTATCGCGAACTCTACTCACCGCGCGCCGCCACACTGGTCGCCGAGATCACCGACGAGACGGGACGTCGCACGCCCGCCAAGGTGACGCTCACGAGCAGTTATGGCGCGGAGCACGCGAACCAGGATCCGAAGACGTTTCTCTATGACTATCGACTGGGCGATCCGTTCCGGCCGACCGACCTGATTCATGACAACAACGATCCGGCCGACGACGCCGGTACGCGGCGATATATCGAGGATACCTTCTATGCCCAGGATGGGCGGGTGAATGTCGGAGTCCGCCCGGGCAACTATCGCGCGACGATTTCGCGCGGGCCCGCATATCCGATCGCCGAGCAGGAAATCATCCTGACCGCCGGGCAGGCGACGAGGATCGGCGCGACGTTGACGCGTGCGCTCCCGGCCGATGGATGGGTGCAGGCCGATTTCCATGTTCACGCTGCGCACTCGGTCGACTCGTCGATGCCTTATCCGCGGCGAGCGCTGAGCGCGGCGGGCGAGGGCCTCGATTTCATCGCCATGACCGAGCACAACTTCATCGGCGATATCCGCCCGACCATCGATCAGGTCGGCCTGATCGATTTCCTCCAGGCGACGACCGGCATCGAACAGTCGACCCTCGAAGCGGGCCATTGGAATGCATATCCCCTGCAATACGATGAGACGCTCTCGACGCACGGCGCGTTGCCCTGGTTCCGGCGCAACCCGGGAGATCTGGTCACAAACCTTCACGCGATTGGCCGATATGGTCCGGCAGCGACGATGGTCGAGGTGAATCACCCCCGCGACTCGGTGCAGGGATATTTCACGACATATGGAGTGACGGGCTTCAGCTTCACCGGGAATCCCGCGCACGACTGGCCGGGCAAAGCCGGTCTCCTGATCCCGAGCGGTCCCGGATTTGGCGGGTCGGAATTCACGCTCGACGGCATTGACGCGATGGAGGTGCTCAATAACAAGAGATATGACTTGCTCCATAGCTATCGGGTTCCCGAGGTATTGCCTCCTGCCCCGATTCCGCCGCTCTGCAGCCAGAGTCCGAGCGCGAAGCCGTGCATCGGCGCGGCCGGTACGCTGGTCCTCGATAAGAATGGATTGGTCGCGGATCCAGGCGGATTCGAGGATTGGGAGCATATCCTCGATAGCGGTCGTCGAATCGTCGCGGTCGGCAACAGCGATACCCACGAGCAGTATGACGAGCCGGGCACGCCGCGGAATATGATCAATATCGGTCACGATTGGACGAGCGCATCGCAACTCGACGAGCAGGAGATTATCGCCGCATTGATTGCGGGACGTTCGGTCCAGAGCAATGGTCCCGAGATCCTGCTGACGCTCCTCGATCCTTCTTTGAAGGATGCGGCGGGCAATCCGGTCGAAGTTCCGATTGGCGGAATGGTCCAGCCCGACGCTGACGGCACGACCGTGCACGCGCACCTGGTTGTCCGCGCGGCCCCCTGGGTGCAGGTGAGCCGCGTGCAGCTTCTCGTCGGCAAGGGAATGGCCGTCGATGAGACTTATGGAGATCCGCGCTCGCAGGAGGTCGTGGTCGATTCGACGAGCACGATCGCGACGCGGCTCGACACCGTGGTCGCGCTGCAGGTCAATCCAGGCAAGGACGTCTGGGTGGCCGCCTTGGCGACGGGAGATAAGACGCTCTGGCCGGTCATCACGCAGTTCGAGGTGCCGCCGCTGCTGCTCAACGATGCCGTCTCGCAGTTGACCGGCGCGTTCGGCCAGACCGATCCGCTGGGCAACCTGACTCCCTCGCTGATCTCGCTGGTGACACCTTTCGCGCTCGCCAATCCGGTCTTTGTCGACGGCAACCGCGATGGAGTCTGGGGGATTCAACCAGCGGCTGGCTCGCGCACGCGGCAGCAATTGGCGGCGCACCCGGCAACCGGGAACTCGCGAGGGGCCTCGGTCGCGCGCGATGCCGACACGGAAGGAGATCTCGCGCGTCTGATCGCTGCGCTCAGTTCGGCGGCGAATCGCGCGCAAGCGCACTGAGAGCGGCTCTGCGCTGCCGCGCGCGGAAGCTAACGCGCGCGCAGCGAGAGGTATGCGTCGCTGACCGCAAAGAGGGCGAGTCGCGCCAACTCGCGGCGAGCAAGTCCACCCGGGCACTCGGCTGCGACGATCGCGATGGCCACGGCGGGATCCCCGCAGAGGATCATTGCCGCGCGCTCCGCGCTCTCGCGCATCGCGAGCCCAAGCGACTCGCCATCGATCGGCAGAGCGGTGAGGAGAGCGAGCGAAAGCGTCGCAATGTGGGCCTTCGCGTCTGGAGAAAGATTGGCGAACGCGGCGGGCAGCGGCCGGGCGAGCGCTTCATCTCGCGGAGGAAGCGCGGAGAGATCAGCCGCGGGCAACGAGATGCGCATGATCTCGGCGCAGAGCTGCACGAGGCGTGCGCCGCCCAGGTCCATCAGTACGTGCGTGCCGTTCCTCACTGTGGCGAGTGCGCGCGCGTAGAGAAACCGCTGCTCACGCGGCGCGAATCGACGCGGGGCATCTGCGCCGACGAGGAGCCCCCAGGCCTCAGCGGCGACCGGTGCAACCAGCGCCGGCTCGGATTTCGAGAGATAGAGCGCAGGCTCGCCGAGGCCGAGCGCGCGGGCGAGCGCCACGCAGACACGGCGCACCGGATTGTCTCCCTTGACCCGCTCGGCGCGGCCAGCAAGCTGCGTCGGGAACGCGAGAGCCAACTCGGCTGCCACGGATTCGAGCAGCGCGCGCGCGGGCCCGCAGTCATCGCTCGCGCGAACCCCGGATGGGTCCGCGAGCGAAGGCAACTCCAGAGCCGGAGGCAACTTCGCGACTGCATCGTGCAGAGTGCGCTCCTCGTCGTTCGCCGCGCCGAGCCCCACCAGCACCGCCGCCGCCGCGAAGGCCGCGTCGCTCTTTCCGTCGCGCACTGCGAGCCGCACGAGCGAACGCAAGCCCTCGGGATGCATGCAGAGAAAGGGGAGCGCGCGGTTGCGGTCCCCAAGCTGGTCGGCGCAGAGCAGCCCAAGACGCAGCGAGATTGAAGCGCGCCCCGCATCGGCGGCAGGCAGCAGCGCGTGGGCACGAGAGAGTGCATCGGCAGCTTCCGCGAATCGTCCGAGTCGCTCTCCCGCATCTGCGCGAAGGAGCAAAGCGACGCCGATCGCTTCGCGCCCCGACTCTTCCGAAAGCTTGCTTGTGCGCGCCAACGCCCGCCCAGCGCAGACGAACGCCGATTGCGCATCACTCAACTCGTCAAGGTGGAGCCGACCCGCCTGGGCCCAGGCCAGCGCGCCGACGCTCGCGTCGTCCGCACTTGCGCCAAGACGTTCGAAGATCGCGATCAGCTCCGGCGCAGCATCGCTGCCGAGCAGGTCGTGCAGAAGCGCGACAGCATCCGCACTGCGAGGGTCGCGCTCGAGCACCAGCGTCACATGACCGATCGCTGCGCTGCGCTCGCCGAGCTCTTCCGCGATCTTCGCTGCGGCAAAGAGACTCCGCGCAGCCGCGTCCGCACCGGGCGCGAGCGCTGCCTCCTTGACGAAGAGCCGCATCACCTCGGACTTCTCGCCCGACCGCTCCGCGAGTCTGCGCGCGCCCCGCACCGCCAACAGCGAGTCGACATCGCTCTGCAGCGCGATTCGATACGCTGCCGCGGCCTGCTCGAATCGTTCGCTCTCGAGATGAAGCTCGGCCTGCTCCATCGCCAGAGCGGCGCGCGTCGAACCCTCTTCACACGCGCAGCGAAACGCGAGGTGGTCGGCGAGGAGCTGGCGGTTGCCGCTCGCGCGCAACGCCTGCTCGACGAGGTCGAGCGCGATTCGATCATGAGGATTGAGCGAGAGCGCGCGCCGCAGCTCGGCGATCCCCTGGTCGCGCTCTCCGGCGGCAAAGCGATCTTCCGACGAATCGACGCGAAGAAGCGCCGCGAGTCGTGGATCCTGGCAGCGGCTCGCCAGCTTCCCACGCAGCTCCGCGCGCTCCCGACGGCCCTCGACCGACGCATCGATCTCGCCGAGAGAGAGAAGCGCTGCCATCGCATCAAGATCGCCCGGCTCCTCGGAGAGCAGCTTGCGGTACAGCGCAGCTGCGCGGCCGCTCTCGTGCGTGCGAAACGCGCGCAGTGATGCGGCGATGCGGAGCGATTGCGTCTTCTGGCCTCTCTGCGGCGCCGAGAGCGCGAGCTCTTCGTACGCGGCCGCGGCCTCCTCGTAGCGGCCGCTCCAGTGCAACAGGCGCGCACGCGCTGCGAGCGACGGGAGGGCAATCGCGAGGTCGCCGCTTCCTTCAGCCACAGGGAATTCGAGAAGGACGCGCGCATGCAGGGCCAGAGCGCGCGCGACATCTCCGAGGCGCCACTCAGCCCACCCAGCGGCACGCGCGAAGACAGCGGCCCGCTCACGTCCTGGCTCAAGCGCCTGCGCGAGTTCCTCCAGTGCGGAGAGAGCAGAAGGAAGATCGTTGCGCTGCGAATGGACGCGCGCGAGTCGGCGAAGCACAGCGAGTTCGGGCCCGCCTGCGGAGAGTGCGCGCAAGCAGGCCTCCGCGGCCTCATCGAGACGCCCGGCCGATTCGAGCAGCGCCGCACGCTCCGCCTCGAGCGCCGCTGCTCGCGCAGGCTCCGCGCCGAGCGCCTCCTGCGCGAGTGCGGCGATGCGCTCAGCAGCCGGAAGAGAGGAGAGAACGAGAAGCGCCCGCCCAGCACTCTGTTCGCCCTCGTGCGCACGCAGCAGCAGTTCGCGGGCGCGCAGTTCGTCATTCGTCAGACGCGCGAGTTCGGCCGCTTCGAGAAGCAGTTCGGTCCGCTCGGCGGCCTCGGCCACCGCCGCGCGCGCCTCGAGAGAACGACCGAGAGACATCGCGTCGCCTGCACGCAGAGCGAGAAGCGTCCACCCTTCCGTGCCGCGCGGAGAGACGAGCCCCTGCGACAGCTCAGCCGAGCGCTGCGCGAGATCGAGCGCGCGCTGCATCGGCGAGACCTCGGCGATCTGCGTGACTCCTTCAATCGGCTCGCTGGCGACTTCACCGAGGGAGGGAAGATCGGAGAGCAGCGCAGCGGCACGCGCGAGCAACTCAGCGGCCTTCCACTGCGGCGCCTGCGCAGCCATCTCCTCAAAGAGCGCGGCGAGCCGAAGCTGTCCGCCAACGAGCGGGAGTTCACGCGCAAGAATCCTCAGCGCGGCCGGGTGCTGTGGTGCAAGCTGCAGCGCGCGCTCAGCCGCGCCCAGAGCGGCCTCGCGAGCACCCGCGCGCTCCGACTGCAACGCGGCCTCCGCGAACAGATCGGCCGCCTCGTCAGGCGATTGGGACGACAGTGCGTCCGCGAGCGCACTGAGCCTCTCGGCCCCCGCTTGAGGATCGCGCGCGGCGACCGCACGAACGTGCAGCGCGATGGCCGCAGCGTCGCCTGGATTCTCGGCGAGCGCATCACCCAGCAGACTCTCCCGCTCGTGCGGCAAGGTCGCGTGGGCCGCGGCGCTCACCAGGAGATCGGCCTTCTCGCTCGGGCCACTCGCCGCGAGCGCGCTCGCGACCAACGCCGCCGACGTCTCTGCGGGAGCCACGCGCTGCACCAACTCGAGTTCGAGCGCGCGCATCGCCGCATCCCTCGGTGCGAGTTGCAGCCATGCGCGAAGCTCGTTGAGCGCGTCCTGCGGATGGTTCTGCTTGTAGTCCGCGATCTGCGCTGCGAGCAGTTGATCCCAGGGCGCACCAGTGCGCTCAGCCTCCTCGTGCGCGAGATGCGAGAACTCATCCCACGCACCCGTCGCGCGCGCGCGCTGCGCCACGACCAGCGCGGCGATCGGATCTCCAGGCGACGCGCTTGCCAGACGACGCAGCGACTCCTCGTGGAGCCGAGACAGCTCCGTCACCCCGGGCGACGTGTCGGTCCCTGGCACCGCGAATGCCTGCACGACATCCGGCTCGCTGGTGAGTGCCCGCGCGTGAAGCTCCTCGAAGAGCAGCACCGCGCGACGGAGCAACACGCCTCGCTGGACGTCGTCCTTGATCGCGCCCGCCATTCGCAGGAGCAGCCGCGCCGCACCCAGCTTGTCCTGCGCGCGCTCGGCCGCTTCGATCGCAAGCCGCAGCAGCGCGGGATGCTCGGGTGCGAGCGCGAGTGCCTTCTGCACGCGCGCATCCGCATCCACTGGGCGGTTCAGCTCTCGCATGAGGATTCGCGCCTGCGCCCGCAGCGACTCCGCGCGCGCAGCGGGGTCGATCAGCTGGGACTCCTCGTGCTCGTGCACAGCGAGCGCGCGCTCCCACTGGCCTTCAGCCGCAAAGAGCCGCCGCGCCGACTCAAGATTGGGCCGGTACTTCGGGTCGAGCTCGAACGCGTTCTGGAAGCAGACCGCCGCGCTGCGGGCGTCGCCGAGTTGCTCGCTCCAGATCCGCCCGAGCAGATGGTGAACGGGGGCCGCGAGAGGTGTTGCGCCGAACGCCGCTGCCTCCTGCGTCAACTGCGAAAGCCGAGCAGAGGCCGCAGCGATCTCCGCGTCGGTCGGTTCGCGAAGCGACGACGCCAGCTGCAGCTGGCCCGTGATGATCGGCTCGCTCATTGAGGTCAGATCCTTTGAGTGCCAATCATTGGCATACCAACTATTTGGGGGCAGCAGGAGAGAGCGAGAGTGCTGCCACCGCGCACCCGGGAAACACCCGCGCAGCACCTTCGCCGAGCAGCGGTTCGCGTGTGCGCAGCGTATCGGAACCGGGCGGCACCGAGCAGGCGAGGAGCGCCAACTGCGCCCCGGCGCCGACGATCGCCCGATCGAGAAGCAGAGCGTGCCCTCCCTCGTCGAGCTCGAACTCGCCGGCTGCGTGAAGCTCCTGCGCAGCTGGCCAGATCGGCTCGGCCGCGCCGCCGGGTCGCTGAGCGACGAGCGCGAGGTACGACGCAACCGAGAGGCGTGCGCGAAGCATCAGCGCCTCGCTCGCAGCGAGCTGGCCGTCCGCGCCGAGCGCACGCACGATGTGGAGGTCGGGCTCTCGCACAGCGACGAGGCCGTGCAGCGACACCGTTCGCGAAGCGCTCCGGCCCGCGCTGGATGCGGACGGGAGCATCGCGGGCGGATCGAGCGCATCGCGCCCCGACGAGGCCATCCAGTCCACCGCAAGCACAACGACCGCGATGACGACCGCAGCAGCGATCGCCAATAGCCCTCGCGGCCGCCCCTCCTCTTGCGGTTCGTCGCTCACCGCACGCGCCTACTTGCTCTTGAAATTCTCGAGAGCGAAATCCCAGTTCGCGAGGCTGTTGAGGAACGTCTCGATGTACTTCGGGCGGAGGTTGCGGAAGTCGATGTAGTAGGCGTGCTCCCAGACGTCGATGGTCAGGATCGCCTTCTGCCCGTGCTTCATCGGGAGGTCGGCGTCCTTCGTCTTGGTCACCGCGAGCTTGCCGTTCTGCAACACCAGCCACGCCCAGCCGGAGCCGAACTGCGTGGTCGCCGCGGCCGTGAACTCCTCCTTGAACTTCTCGAAGGAGCCGAAGTCGCGCACGATCGCCTCGGCCAGCTCGCCCGTCGGAGCGCCGCCGCCATTCGGCTTCATGCTCTTCCAGTAGAACGTGTGGTTCCAGATCTGCGCGGCGTTGTTGAAGAGCGGCCCCGGTTCAGCCGCCGCAATGATCTCCTCGAGGCTCTTCGAATCTTCCGGCTTGCCCGCGATCAGCTTGTTCAGGTTCGTCACGTACGCGGCGTGGTGCTTGCCGTGGTGG
Organism: uncultured delta proteobacterium; assembly: GCA_903911145.1. GTDB lineage: Bacteria > Myxococcota > Myxococcia > Myxococcales > 40CM-4-68-19 > CAIWCD01. The sequence goes on from CAIWCD010000004.1 coordinate 15,199, forward strand.
AATTCGAGCGTCTCGGCAGAGATGTGCGGCGCGAGTGCGGTCTTGGCGTACGGGAGGTCGGGCAGGACAACGGGCATGGTGGCTCCTCGAATGAGATCGATGAACGAAGGGTGAAGTGGCGCGCAGTGTTAACGAGGAACGCCTGCGCGCGCGAGCAGAAAGCGAGGCGCAGCGCTACTCCGCTTCGATCGCCTGCACCGTCCACTTGCCGTCGGTCTGGCTCATCAGCAGCTTGCCCTTCCCCTTGTGCTCGTCCGCGCCGATCTTGAAATCGAGAGTCTCGACCTCGACACCCTTGATCTCCTTGCCCTCGCGAAGCGTGCCGATCTTCTGGAACGTGACGAGCTTCGCGTCGCCCGTCTTCGCGGCGATGTCGAGATCGTGGTGCGCGCCGGCAATGGTCACCGAGACCTTGTCTCCTGCGACGGCCTTGAGCGCATCCCAGGCCTGCGCGCCCTGATCGCCCTTGCGCGAGGTGTGCGTGAGTGCCTTGAGGAACGCGACGGCCGCGTCGATGTGCGCGCGATCGGCTGCGGCAGGCGCGGCCGCGGCAGCTGCAGGCTTCGCGTCTTCGGCGCGAGCTGCGGAAACGGCGAGGAGTGCGACTGCAGCGAGGGAGGCAACTCGAACGTGCGTCATGGAGGACCCCGAAGGCTAAAGAGTTGGGACGGCCGGGAAATCGCCATTACACCCGGCCACTCGCGTGCGCAATCCGCGCTCTTGAGAGTCGCTAAGCCGAAGGGCGCATCGGTCATCAGCCGTCTCGACATTCTCGCCCGAATGCGTCAAACGCGGGCCTCGTCTGGACGGGATGCGGTCTGCCCACGGAGCGAGGAAGCCATGAACACGTCGACTTGCCGATCTCTGCGCACTCAAAGCGCAGCGCTGCTCGCCATCCTCCCTGCCCTCCTGCTCGCGCCAGCTGCGCGTGCGCAGAACATCACGCTGCCGAACGTTCATCTGCCGATCTCGGAGCCGACCGTTCCGACGCTCTGGGGACCGGTCTCCGCTCTTCAATCTCGCATCACCGGGACGAGTTCGGCCGCGCACTACGCCGCGGTGAAGAGCCACGTCGACGGGAACCTGAGCAAGCTCGCGACCTCGCCCGGTTCGTACAACGACAACGACCAGTCGCTGGTGGACCTCGCCAAGGAGGCCGCGCTCCTTCAGGCGCTCAACGTTACGCCGCCCTCCAGCTCGTTCGCGAGCTACGGTGACGCTGCAGTGGCCGCGCTCACTCACGTCGGCACGCGCGTTTCCAGCTCGATCGGCGGCAGCACGACGCCGCCCAATCTGAATCTCCTCCAAGACAGCCCCCGGCTGCAGTCGATGGCGGAGGCCTACGATCTTCTCCGCGGCGCCTCGACGAACGGCTGCAGCACCTGCGCGGCCAACGACGCCGCGATGCGCTCAATCATCGATGCCTGGGCGAACGCGGTGTATGGCGACAGCAGCCTCAATGGCTTCTTCGGAGCCGGTGGGCACCGCGACAACTGGGGCATTAAAGGGGCGAGCGCCTTGTTCACCGCGGCGCTGACGCTCTCGACCTCCAGCGACGCGTCCAATTGGATGACGTTCGCCAATACCGTCATGCTCGAGTCGATGCAGAATATGGCCAGCAGCGCGGGCTGGTATCGCGAGAGCGCGCACTATCTGAACTATGGTCTCGACGACCTCTTCTCCACCGCCGTGCAGGTTCAATACCGCACCGGTCTTGATTGGCTCACTCCGCTCAAGCCGTTCGCGCAGGCCGCGTTCGATCTGCGCCAACCGGACGGAACCGAGGCGCCGTTTGAAGAGGGCGTTCCCTGCGTATTCCCGTTTGATGTCTTCGCGCCCTACTACGCGGATATTGGCGGCAATCTCGTCTGGGCGTGGAATCACAGCACGAAGGACACCGACAGCTGGGGAAACCAGCAGGCCTATGAAGCAACGCGTTTCCTTGCAGGCGAACTGCCGACCGAAGAGGCGCCGACGGGGCGTGTTTCGCGGTTTGCCAATGGCGACGCGCATATCTCGGCGCTTCGGACGGGATTCGACGCGAACGCGCTGCAGGCCACGCTCTTCGCTGCGCGTGATTATGCCGATGAGTCGCACGCACTGATTACTTCCTATCACGACACGAACAACCCGCTCGACCTCGTGGTCGCCGGATTGGGCCAGACTTTGATGCCGACCTCCAGCGGTGGGCCGGAGGTCACGACGTCACCCAATCGCAGCTACTATCTGCTCGCCTCGTCGAAGAATGTGCCGCTCGTCAACAACACGGCGCCTTACATCACCGACGCATCCCGCATTACGTCCGACCTCGAACTTGCGGGCAGCGACGGCGCGGGAATGACCGGTCGATATCTCGACCTGGCGCGCTCGACCTATTTCAACGGCACGTCGTCGACCGCGACCGCAGTCGCGCGCACGGTCGGCCTGGTCGGTGGCCAATATATCGTCGTCGTCGATGAAATGGATATCAAGGCGGGCGCGAGCGCGTCGGTCGGCCTTCCGCTGCACGGCCGCGGCGCGTTCTCGATCATCGACGCATTCCATTCGCCGATTCGATTGAACTGGGCCTACCAGGGATTGGCGCTCGATACCTTCACCATCGCGTCAATGCCGTTCTCCGCAATCAACGTGACCGGGCCCAACGCTGGTTACTATGCGTCTTCATATGGCGCCGAAGAGTCGATCGAGGGCGCACAGATCAACCAGGCCGCCGGAACATCGGGCGCTCCCGTGCGCTCGCTGACCATCTTCGATGCGCGCACGTCCGATGCCGGGACGCTGGCCGTTGAGGACCGCACGCAGTCCGCAACGCCGCTGCCCGGACTGCTCGCCGCGCGCGTGACGCAAGGCACGACGGTCGATCACGTCGCCAGCGCGCCCCAGCAATATCTGCCCGGCGACGGCGGCGTCGACGCAGGGCCGGTCCTTTCTCCGAATGGCATCGAGATGACCAACATCGACGGTGTCAGCACCGACGCGCTCTTCAGCACCGTGCGCGAAAACAGCGGCGAGTTCGTCTCCTTCGGGGTTGGCCACGCCACGACGCTCTCGTTCAAGGGCGCGCAGGTTCTCTTCAGCACCAATCCAATCACTTTGTCGTTCAATGCAGTCGGCGCCGATGGCGGCTCCTTCGCGGCCGACGGTGGACCGACCGCCACGGGATATATCGGCGCGGTATCGGCAGACGGCTCCTCGATCAACTCGTTCGCCGTGCGCGGCCTTGCCGGATTCGATCCCGGCCTCGCCTGGACAGCGACGTTCGAGAACGCACCGATCAGCACGCCGAACTTCATCCAGCTCGCAGACGGCTTCCAGTTCGGCGGCCTGGTTGGCGGCGGTACCATCACCGTCTCGCCGCAGGGCTCGCAGATCCTTCCTCCGATTCCTGCGCAGACGATCGCCGAGGGGCAACAGCTCGCATTCATCGTGCCGGCGAATCCTCCGAACGGGCAGACGCTTACATTCTCGCTCGCGACGGCGACGACTTATGTCGCGCCCAACGTTCCATCGATTGATCCGGTCACGGGCGCATTCACCTGGACGCCGGGATATGACGTCGCGACCAGCACCACGCCGACAGACGTCGTCGTGATTATCAGCGCCAGCACCGGGGCACTCACGGTCAGCCAAGCCTGCCATATCCTTGTGACCAATACCGATCGCGCGCCGGTGCTGCAACCGATTGCCGAGAAGATCGTCCGCCGCCAGAGCAACTTCGCGCTCCAGTTGGTGGGCACCGACCCGGATGGCGATGCATTGACCTATTCATATCAGCCCCAGCATGCGTTCCCCGCGCCGCTGCCGATCTTCGATCCGCACGCAGGAACCTTTGCGTGGAATGCACCGGCGAACGCGACGCTCGGGACCTATCCGATCGATTTCACGGTCAGCGACGGGCAGCTTACGACCACGCAGACGATGCAATTGATCGTCGAGGACGTGAACCACGCGCCGGTCTTCTCGACGGTCAATGGCCAGACGCTGCCGACCCCGACGACCTTTGCCTATGGCGCGATCGTCAATACTCCCATTTCGCTGCTGATCACGGCGACCGATGCAGATAATGACCCGCTCACCTATACGGCTCGCCAGCCGCGCGGCGATCTGCCGACGGGTGCGACGTTCAATGCAGCAACGCATACCTTCGCCTGGACGCCGAATGCATTGGGTGAGACGTCGATTATCGTCCGCGTCGAGGATAACTATGGTGGCCAGTCCGAACTGCAACTCACCATCAATGTGACCGAGGCGAGCGGATGCACCAGCGGGGGCGTTCCCGGACCGCTCGCACTTCTGCTCGGCCTCATGCTGCTCGCCCGCGCGCGGCGCCGCACACGCGCTGCACTTTGAACAACGCTGCTCGCGAGGATTGCCGCATTCAATCCTCGCGCACGGAGCACGGAGCCGCGACAATGCTGGTTGAATCGATTCGTCGCGCCTGCACCCAAGCTCTCGGCGTCACGATATGCGTTACGCTTGCGTGCACGAGTGCCGCCCGAGTGGGGAACGACGCAGGGCCGGGCACGCTGACGGCACCGTCTGGCCTCGTCGCCACGCCATCCCGAAACTCGCTGGAGGTTGAGCTCGCCTGGACCGCCGAGAGCGCGGCAACGGGCGGATACCAGGTCTTCCGGAGCGCTGGCGGCTCGCCCACGCAATTGGCGACGAGCAACGTCAACGGATATCTCGATCGCACCGTCACGCTGGGAACTACGTTCACCTATACCGTCCGCGCAATCGGTGCGAATGGGGTGAGCGATGATTCAATCGCCGCGACTGCCTTGACCATCCCCGGGACACCCACGGGCATTGGCGCTGCGGCGATTACGACGACGAGCATCGTGATCGGGTGGGCTGCCGAGGCCATCGGCGCTGTGGGTGGCGATGAGGTGAGCTACGTCGCGGGCCAGGGCGAACTCGCTGTCGGCGCAGCCACGGGCACCTCGTTCACCGCTACGGGATTACAGCCCGATACCGCCTATACCTTCACCATTACCGCTCGAAACGCGACGGGCTCCGGCACTCCGGCGACTGCAGTCTTCACGACCAACTCCGAAAGCGGCTCAGATGGCGGCAGCGACGCCGGCACAGACGGCGGCAGCGACGCGGGGGCGGGCGCATTCCCTCTTGCCGCCTATGGCGCCGATAGCATCATCATATTGAATTGGCCGGCGCAGTCCGCCGACGCCTACCGGATATTCCGCGCCGACACACCCACGGGCAACTATGCCCAGGTGGGAACCAGCCCGAGCAATGACTTCGCGGACCTCGGCGTGAGTGCGCACCCGATTACAACCAACAACAGCTATTCCTATTACGTCATCCCTGTCGCCGGCGGCGTTGCCGATCCGGCCTCCTCGATTGCCACGACCAACGCCTTCGGCATTGCCGTCAAGGAGCAGGACGTCTTCGTCGACGATCTCGATGCGACGCTCGTCTCTCGAGATTTCAGCAACGCCTTCACCAGCAAGGGGCTCAACTCATTTCGCGATCAGGATTACAAGATCATCCCCGCCTATCCCGACGGCGGACTTGACCTCGACTCAAATGACACGGCGCTGGCCCTTCCGCATGGCAGCTCGAATGGATATGCGGTCTTTCCCGGCCTTCCCCACCAACCATATATTCTCTACGCCACGCTCCCTCCTCTCTATTCCGTGATGTCCGCCAACGCCCGCGCGCTCGACCTCTCCACGGCCCGCGTTGGCCGGTCCAATCTGGTCGCTGCCATGATCAACACGCGGCTTTCATTCAACGCAGTTGGTATCGACCCGTGGGACAGCACGAACGATTCACTGCACGCGGTCAGTTGGGGGTCGGGGAATTCGAGTTATTCGGTTTCTCCTGTCGACCAGCAGTTCGCGACGCCCCTTGATCCAGGCGCGACGTCAGTCGATGGAGGAACGGCCGAGATCCTGTCGATCTTCGAATATGGAAATCTCCTCAGCGGAACGCACGGCGATGCGCTCTACCTTCTGCAACAGGAGGTCGACCAGAGTGGCCCGGTCGCCTACAGCGCCGTCCGCAAAGGATTCGTCGCGTCCTCCCTCTCTCTCGTGAACGCAATCATCAATGAAGTCGACGTCGCGTCGGCGAGCTCCTCGCAGGTGCAGATGCAGAACACGATTCGCCTCGCTGCCGACGGCGGAGCGGGCGCGTTTCGCGCCTATACAAGCGCAGTCAATCCCACGGCCCGCGTCGGGGGATTCGACCCGCAAGACGGTACGGCGATCGACTTCGGCGAATTTGAGCTCGTCGCGCAGCCTGAATTCTCGGCATATGGAGGATATGGAATCAATTCGGTCGATACTGCGCCGGTGTTTTCATATGGAGGATATGGCGGAGATCGTTCGTTCGCGCCGCAGTTGGTATCCGCGACCTTCCCCGCGCAGGACGCGGATATCCGCCTGGGGGCCGCGAACACCCTGAGCTACGTCAATCCATTTCCCGCGCGATGGGAGGTCGCCGTTGCAGCCGGTGTCCCGTTCACTGCACTGCTGCCGACGCCCACCGCACCGATGGTGCAGATCACGGGGCGGATACAGACGCAGGGTCGATTGGCGAACTATCAATCGTCGAATGCGTTGGTCGTGAGCGCCCCCATTTCGCCCGTGACCGCGCCGAAGATCAATGGAGCATCGGCCTGGGGCGTCAACGGCCGGCCGCTCAGCTTTGATGGCTCTGCGCCATTGCGGCTTGATTGGAGCCAGCCGGCAATTGGCTCTCCCACTTTCTATGCCGTGACGATCTGGGGCGTGCTGGACGCAGACGGGCTCGACCTGCAGGACAACGCGCTCTTTACGCTGCAGACTGAAGGAACGAGCGCGGTGGTGCCCGCCAATCTTCTTCCAGCCAGCGCGGATTTTAATCCACCGTTCTATTACGTCGCTTATATCACCGCGATTCATACGGACGCGGATCGCCTCGGGACGAGCGGCGTGGCCGCGCCGGCCAGGTATGAAGGAAATGCCTCGTCTGCCGATTGCATCAGCTCGGTCTTCACCATGACCTATCCGCCAGCGGCGGTGCGCGGCGGAAGCCCGGGAGGTCAATAAGTCGGTTCCACACGCAACCTCTCGTAGGATGGACGCCGCCGTTCGCAAGTGGGGAGGTTCGCAGAATGGAAGAGTTCTTCCGATCAATGGGCGGTGAGTTCGCCGACAACCGGACGCAGGTCTGGCGCGCGGTGTTCTTCATCGGCCTTGCGATCGGGCTCTCGCTCCTCGCGTGGCTCATCTCGCTTCTGCGTCGCGTCTATGCGGCGCGTGTGGCGCTGCGCGAGTTTGCCGAGCACCATGCGATCGCGGGAGAGGAACTCGCGCTCGCACAGGAACTCGCCCGCACGGAGAAGCTGCCGACGCTCGTACTGTTCGAACATGTCGATCTCTTCGAGCGCGCCACCGCGGGTGCTCTCGCACTCGACAGCGGCAATGCCGCGTTGGCAGCGCGCATCGGCCACCTCAGGCGCGCGCTCGCGTTCGATCGGCTGCCTGACTACACGCCTCTCTTCAGCTCGCGCGAGCTTCCAGCCGAGACCTCATTGACGCTCTCTGATCTCGAAGGCAAGAGCTGCGCGCCCAACGAGACGAATCTGCAGGTCGAGTTCAGCGCGGCCGCGATCGGAGCGGTCGGCGAGACACTCGAACTGGTGCTGCTCCATGCGCGAGAGGCGCCGTATCGCCTGCACTGCGTGCTTCGTGAGCGCACCGAAATCCCCGATGGAAAGACACGGCTGACGTTTGGGCACGACGAGATGCCGCAGCGAATGCGCAGCAGCGAGGCGCGCACGAAGGTCTCGGGCACGGTGACCATCCGCCCAGCGCTGCGCGCGTCGAGTGCCGAGCGAGAGGAGCTGCACGTCGAATTCCTCGAGGCGAGCGTGCACGAACTGCTCGTCTCGTCGATCATCCGCGTCTCGCCGGGCCGGCTCGTCGAGTGCTCGTTCACCCTCGAGAAACAGGTCTTCTTCGGGTTGCGCGCGGTGGTGCTCGCGGCCGACGCGGGAGACCGCGACGCGCACCATCTGCGGCTCGAGTTGCACGGCGTCGCAGAGCACGATCGCGAGCGACTGCGCGCCGCGATCGAGAAGCACAGCGCGACTCTCTCTTCGAGTGCGGCGCTGCCCCGCAAGCCTCTCTGAGCGCGCATCGGCTTCGCGGCGCTTGACGATTCGCGTGCCACTTCGGCTAGGGTGCGCGCCCGTGGATAACCAGACCCCGACGACCGCCGCTGATTCCGCCTCTTCAACCGCCGCCGCGACTGCGATCGCTGCTGCCGCAACGCCGCCTGTCTTCCTCGGCGACGAGGCCGCGCTTCGCGCCGCTGCGCCGCAACTTGCCGACGCGATCTCTGCGCGCCTCGCCTCGTGGGACGTGGTCGCGGCGACCATCGATTCCGTCGACAGCGACGGTGCGACCGCGTCTCTGAGCGAAGGCCGCAAGGGAAAGATCCCCCAGCGCGCATTCGGCAATCCCGCGCCCAGTGCGGGACAGAAGCTGCTCCTGCTTCTCGAGAGCGATGGCCCCGAGTTCCTCCTCTCGCACGACAAGGTCGAGCGCCTGCGCCTCTGGGCCGCCGCCTCGCTCGCCTCCGAGATGGGCCTGCTCGTCGAGGGCACGGTCGTCGCGAAGAGCTCGTCGGGCCTCTCTGTCGACATCGGCATGCGCGCGTTTCTTCCTGCCAAACAGTCGGGCGTCGAGCGCGGCGCCGATCTCGAATCGCTCGTCGGGCAGAAGCTCGCCTTCGGCATCTCGAAGTTTGATCGCCGCACCGGCACGGTCGAGTTGGCGCGACGTGCGCTGGTGCAGGCCGAGCGCGCCGAGCGCAAGCGCGCGCTCGTCGAGAAGCTGCGCGAGGGGGCGATCCTCGAGGGCGTGGTGAAGAACCTGACCGACTACGGCGCCTTCGTCGATCTCGGCGGCATGGATGGTCTGCTCCACATCAGCGACATGAGCTGGACCCGGGTCAAGCACGCGCGCGACGTCGTCTCTCCTGGCGATGAAATTCGCGTGCAGGTCCTCAAGTACGACGCCGCCGCAGGGAAGATCTCGCTCGGACTCAAGCAACTCGAGCAGGATCCCTTCACGGTGATCGCGACGAAGTATCCCGCGGGCACGCGCGTCTCCGGCAAGATCACCAACGTGACCGACTTCGGCGCGTTCCTCGAACTCGAGCCGGGCGTCGAGGGACTCATCCACGTCAGCGAGATGAGCTGGTCGCGCATCAAGCACCCGAGCAGCGCGATGAAGGTCGGCGACACGGTCGACGCGCAGGTGCTCGAGGTCGACACCACCGCGCGCAAGATCCGGCTCGGGACCAAGCAGCTGCAGAAGAATCCCTGGACTCTCGTCGAGGAGAATTATCCGATCGGCACGGTGATCCGCAGCACGGTGCGCAGCATCGTCGACTACGGTCTCTTCGTCTCGATGCAGGAAGGCATCGACGGCTTCGTGCACGTCTCCGATCTCTCGTGGACGCAGCGCGTGCGCCATCCGGGCGATCTCTACAAGGTTGGCGACGACATCGAAGTGGTCGTGCTCAACATCGATCTCGAGAATGAGCGCATCAGCCTCGGCGTGAAGCAGGCGCAGGAGAATCCCTGGCAGCTGCTCGCCGACCGCCACCCGCACGGAAGCAAGTTCAAGGGCAAGGTCATGCGCATCACCGACTTCGGCGCGTTCATCGAGGTCGAGCCGGGCATCGAAGGTCTCGTCCACGTCAGCGAACTGCGCGATGACCGGGTGGCGCATCCCGGTGACGTCGTGCAGGAGGGCGAGTTGGTCGAGGTGCGCGTGCTCGATGTCGATCCCGAGACCCGCAAGATCTCGCTCTCGATGCGCGCGCTGGTGGCACCGGATGACTATCGCGCGTTCATGGACAACGAAAAGCTCGGCCGCGCGTCGCTTGGAGAAGTCTTCGGCGAGCAACTCGCTGCGGTGAAGAAGAGCGACGAGTAGCGCGCCCGTGTCTCTCGAATCATTCTTCGCGGCGCTCGTCGGCGGCCTCGTTGGTGGAGTCGCGACCGGCCTGACGGTCATCCTCGTCCTGCGCGTGAAGGGCCGCAGCTGGTTCATCGATCCGCAGCTCGACTACCTCGAGAAGCAGCTCAAGGAGGTCGTGATCGAACAGGCGTTCGGGCAGATCGGCAAGCTCCTGGAACGCGGCGAGCGGCTCGGGCAGCTCGTCAGCCGCGTGCTCGAAATCGTCCATCTCCTGCGGGGCGGAATCGTCGCGCCGGCGCAGAGCGGGGTCGCGGCGAGCACGGGGGCTGCCGATCTGCAGCTGGCCTCCGCTCACGCGATCATGGGCACAGCGCTCGCCCGCATGGCCCGCTTCGACGACGCCAAGCGTGAATTCGAGCAGGCGCTCCGCCTCGACCCGACGAATCTTCCGGCGCTGCAAGGCCTGCGTGCGCTTGACACGACTGGGGCAGCGGGTGCAGGCGCCTCGACACCAGCGGCGACCGTTTCGCTCCCCTAGCTCACTTCCGACGACGTCACCGCCTGGTCGAGCAGCTCCCGCACCCGCTCGAGTAGCTCGCTGCTCGCAAAGGGCTTGGAGAGAAACGACACGCTGTCGGAGAGCAGGTTCCTCTCTCGGAGCGCGTCGTGCGCGTAGCCGGAGACGAAGATCGCGCGCAGGCCGGGCCGCATCTTGCGCAGCTGCTCGACGAGCGTGCCACCATCCATGCCGGGCATCACCACATCGGTGATCACCAGATCGAGAGGCTCACCACGATCTGCAACCAGCTCGAGCGCCGACGGCCCGTCCTTGGCGACGCGCACGAAGTAGCCGACCGCATCGAGCATGCGCAACGTGGTGCGCCTCACTGCGGGATCATCCTCGACCAGCAGCAGAGTCTCCGTGCCGCGACGTCCTGTG
>CAIWCD010000005.1 GCA_903911145.1 uncultured delta proteobacterium
CAGAGAGGCCAGTTCACGCTGCATGCGAATCCGCACCATCCTGCGAAGCCGCACGAACCGCAGCAGAGCGGCCAGATCACGCTGCATGCGAATCCGCACCATCCTGCGAAGCCGCACGAACCGCAGCAGAGCGGGCAGATCACGCTGCATGCGAATCCGCACCATCCGGCGAAGCCGCACGAACCGCAGCAGAGCGGGCAGATTACGCTGCATGCGAATCCGCACCATCCTGCGAAGCCGCACGAACCGCAGCAGAGCGGCCAGATCACGCTGCATGCGAATCCGCACCATCCGGCGAAGCCGCACGAACCGCAGCAGAGCGGGCAGATCACGCTGCATCAGCGGCCCGCGAAGCAGACGCTCGGGGGCCAGGTCTCGCTGAGTCACCCCGTGCTCGCCCAGCACCCACATCACGTCGAACCCAAGCACGTGCCGACGACACACGTCGTTGTCGAGCACGCCGAGCACAAGCACAGCGAAGCGGTTCGTCGCTCGGCGCCTGCGGTCTCTGCGCCGTCGCTGCGGATCACCAAGAGCGAAGAGGTTGCGGGTTGGCCTCTTGGCCCCGATTCGATCGGCCGTGGATTCCAATCGGCGGCTCTGCGGTTTCATGCGACGGGCCTCGAGCCGCACCAACCAATCCTCGGGACGCAGCGGATCGCGCTTGGCCAGGGCGTCGTCCTCAGCGTGCAGCCCACGTTCACATTGGAGCGCGTTGGCAACGGTCTGAATGGTTCGCTCTCGTTCGGAATCCTGTCGAGCGGCGGTCGTCTGGCGGTTGGCGCTGATGTTCGCGCGGTTCAAAAGCAGGCGCGGCTCGCCATTCGCGGAGCCTCCCGTGCACTGGCTGCGCGGCTTGGGCGCTTCGGCGGATTTCTCAACAGCGCCGTGGTCGACCTGCTCGGCGATGCGACCGATCAAATCTTCGCGCATGCGAAAGCACAGACTCCTGCGCCGCACACTGCTCCGCACCAGCACCGGCCGCACCACCACAAGCCGCACCACCACAAGCCGCATCACGAACCGCATCATCCGGCGCATCACAAGCCACACCACCAGCATCACCGGCCGCATCACGAGCAGCCGCACCACGAACCTCACCACCATCCGCACCATCGGCCTGAGCATCGCGTTCACCCGGGGCCGCACCCTCGCAAGCCGAAGCATGGCGGCGACCATGCCTGGTTCGGCATCTCGGTCGATCTTGAGGCGCTGATCAGTTCGCATGGCGCGGCCGGGCGCCTGCTCATCAACATCGACGTCCACATCCCGCGGCTCATTGATGCCCACGGGGAGATCGCGCTCGGCGCGTCGGTCGATACGGTCGCGCATGCTTGCAGCGCGGCGATCTCTGCGGCGGCCCAACTGACGGCGCTCGGGCATGGCGATCACCTCAGCGAGGAGCAGCGCGCGCGCGCACTCGAGGCAGCCCACTCGGTGCACGCGTGGATCTCGCGGCACCACTCGACGCTCAAGTCGTTGGCAGACAAATCGCCGGCGCTGCATGGCCGCATCGGTCATGTCATCGCGGCGCTCGGACAGCACCACGGGCACCTCGGCAAGGCGCGAGAGAAGCTGCGGCAGGGGCGCGCGGCGGCGAAGAGCACGCGCAAGCACCAGCCCAACCGCCATGGCGTCACCGAACATCACGTGCAGCACCTCAACGCTGCGTTCGCGCGCGGCCTCGAGTTCTCACGCTCACACGGGCACGAAGGGCGCAGGGCCGCCGGTCGAGATATCAACGCGATCGTTGGACGCGGCGCGGAGCGGGCGGGCGTCGCGGATCGGCTCGTTCGCACTCTTGACTCGCTCGCCGTCGCGAACATGCGCGCCCTCACGGATCCGCACGGCGGCGCGCTGCGCTCGAACGCGGCGAAGATGGACGCGATGCTCGGCAAGCTGCGCGGCAAGGCTGGCCGCGAGTTGGCCGCGGGCGCCCAGGAGATCGGCTCGATCCTCGGTGATATGAACCGGCTCGCGCAGACCGCGGGCACCGCGCATCACATCTCGGATTTCAAGAAGCTCCTGGCCGAGCGCGCCCACGAACTGCAGGGCGTCGCGGATCAGGTGGCGGGACGAGGCGGCGCGCATGCGCTCAAGGCGTTCGGCGGGCTCGCCCAGCCGTCGGCACTTGCCAGAGGAGAAAAGGCGCTCGAGCAGCTCAAGAAGATCCACCCCGAACTCGAGAGGCTCCTCAGGGGTGCATCGCACGGACAGCTCGGGGCCGATCTCGCGAATCTCTCCGCGCACGAAACGGCCAAGCTCGGTGGACTGGCCTCGATGCTCAATCCTGCGCCTGGCGCAGTTGCGAAGGGGCTCGCGGGGGTCGGGGGCTCCGCGCTGGGCAAGCTCGGGTCAGGTCATCTCGGTGGTCTCGGTTCAGGGCACGCGCGCGGCGGCGCGCTCGCGGCGTTCGGCGCTGGTGCGCTTGGACGGGTCGCGCATCATGTCGCCGGCCAGCTGAAAAACGGTGGCGCAAACGATCTTGGCAAGTTGGTTAATGCAGCGGAATACGGCGTTGCCAAGGGGAGCCTCGGAGACGTTGCGGGGCTTCTCGGGCCGAAGGGCCGCAAGGGAGTGCCGCGCGTCAAGGCCGCTACGGGCATGCACGTGCTCGCGATGCAGCGTGCGCTGCTGGCTGGCGGAAAAGGGGAGATCGCGGCCCAGTTGAAGAGTGGCGGCGCGCTCCACGGACTGGTCGAGAGCGCGCAGCGTTCGCACGGTACGGGCATCGGTGGCATCGCTTCGCATCTGCTCGAGAACTCGGGCAACCGCAAGCTCTCTGCGGCGATGCAACTCGTCGAGGGACTCAAGAAGCAGGGGCACAAGCCGCGTTTCTCTCTCTGGGGCTCGCTGACCAGCAGCATCTCCTCTGCGGCCTCGTCGGTGATCCGCGCCGTTTCGAGCACGGTGAGCGCGGGCTCGAGCCTCGTGCGCGCGACGATGACGACCGTTTCGTCCGGCGTCTCGAACATCGCGGGCCGCGTCAGCGCGGGCGTCTCGAGCATCGCCAGCACGGTTCAGCAGGGCATCGGCTCTGTCGCAGGCCGCATCACGCAGGGGGCGAAGTCGCTCCTCAACGCGGGCGCCGGTATGGTGCGTGGCGCGTGGGATAGTGCTTCCTCGCTCGGCCAGGCCGCGATGTCAGGAGCGTCGCGCAGCTGGGGCGCGCTCAAGAACGTCGCCTCGAATACGTTGCACTCCGCGCGCGAATGGGCCGGACAGAAGGTCGGCTCGGCGTGGAGCGCGATCAAAAGCGGCGCGGGCGCAGCCTGGGATCAGGCGAGCCACCTCGGCAGCAGTGCGGTCGATTGGGCGAAGAAGAACGCCAGCAAGGCCGGCAACTGGATCGGCGAGAAGGTCACTTCCGGCCTCGAGTATGTCAACAAGACGGGCATCGTCGGCGCGCTCGGCAAGGGCCTGAAGAACGGCATCTCGTTCCTCGGGAAGGTCGCGCAGTACACGCCGATGGGCTTCCTCGCGAAGAAGGGCCTGGACTTCGTCGAGGGCGGTGGCCTCTCGAAGCTCTGGAGCGGAGCGAAGGGGCTCGCGGGCAAGGCCTGGGGCGGCATCAAAGCTGGCTACAAGGCGGCGAGCGGCTTCCTGCAATCTCCTGCCGGTCAGTTGCTCACGACCGGGCTCTCTCTGGCTGCGAGCTTCATCCCTGGCGGCATGCTGGTGAAGGGGCTCGTCGGCGGCGCGATCGGTGCGATCAGCGCGATCAGCGAGGGCAAGGACCTCAAGCAGATTCTCCTCTCGGCGGGCTCGGGCGCGCTGCAGGGCGCGCTGCCGTTCATGAAGCTTGGGCCGCTGGCGAAGGTTGGCATCGGCGCGCTGCAGGGCGCGGCCGGATCGCTGATGTCGGGTGGCAGTTTCAAGGACGCGCTCAAGGGCGCGGCGGGCGGCGCGCTCGACTCATTCGATCCGGGCGCGCTCAGTCAGCTCAAGAGCCTCAAGTCGGTTGCGAAGATCGAGAAGCTCGTCTCGGGCAAGAAGCTGACCGACCTTGAGAAGCTGGCCGGCGCCGGAGGCAAGACGCTCGGCAGACTCGAGCAGGTGATGACCAGTCCGGGCGTGCGCAAGACGCTCGGCGGAATCGAGAGGGTTACCGGCAAGGTTGTCAACTTCGGCGTCACCGTGTCGGGCAAGGCCGCGCGCGCGCAGGAGTTGCTCGATAAGGCCGTCTCGATGGGTGACAAGGTTTCGGGCGCGCTCGAGCAGGTGCACCAGTATGCGCCTGAGGTCGCGGGGCTGCTCGGTGACAACGCCCTCGGCCACTTTGTCGGCAAGGTCGGCGACTACGCAGGCGCGGGTCACGACAAGCTCGATCAGGCGCTGCAGTACGGTCACACCGCCTCGGACACTCTCGGCACGTACCGTGGCTATCTCGACAAGGGGCTCGGCTATCTCGGCGTGAAGGATCCCGCGAAGGCCTATGCGGCGCAGCAGAAGAAGAACGCGCGGGCCAGCGGGGCAAAGACGCGGGAGCTCGCGAAGGCGACTGAGACCGCGCAGGCGAAAGCGAAGGGCAAGAAGGGCCGCGCGCAGCCGAGCCAGGGCAAGGGGCACAAGTCGCTCCTCGAGCAGGCGATCGCGAAGGGCAAAGACCTCCAGACGAAGGGAACCGCTCTAGCGAACAAGGTGGACCACCGGCTCGGGCAGGTGCACGACCTCGTCAACACCGGTCTCGAAGGCGCGCAGAAGGTTCAGGCTGGGCTGGAGAAGGCCTCAAAGCTCGCTGAGCAGGGCGCCCAGTATCTCGGAGAGGACAGCGAGCTTGGCCATTACCTCATGGCGATGCACGAGCGCGCCGAGCAGGTGCACGGCTATCTCGAGCAGGGCATCGACTATGGAGAGAGGTTCAACTCTGCGGTCGAGAAGGGGCAGGGGTATCTGCATAAGATCCCCGGCGTCGGAGATGAGCCGTCCAGCGAGGACGATGCGGGCGGCCATCACGGCAGGCGCCGGCGGACCCGCAAGCATCCTGGCGACGACAGCCCGATCGATCGCGCGACTCACCTGGGCGGTGGCAAGCACGGAGCAAAGGGCGCAGGCCATGCGAGCGCGACGCACGAGCACGCCGAGACCAGTCCGGCGAGCGTGAAGGGCCGCCACAAGCCGAGCGACAAGCCGAATGGGAAGGGGCACCCCGACGCGGCGAAGGCCGTGCAGAAACGCCCGGAAGAGCTCCTCGGTCACTTCGTGACGCAGGTCGATCAGCTCGAGCGCACGATCAAGTCGACGCTCCAGCGGGCCCAGGAGCGGATCAAGCAGGGCAACGCCGATGGGGCGCGCGCGCTCATCGAGGCGAACTCTGCGATCATCCACAAGCAGTACGACACGGTGAACAAGGCGGAGATGGAGTTCCATCTCGCCTGCGAGCATCTCGACCTTCCGGGGATGCAACGGTTTGGGAAGATCGAAGGTGGGCTCTACGATCGCGCAGCAGCGGCGATGAAGAGCTACTTCGACGGCACGCAGCACATGGGTGGGCTCGCACACGCCGACGTGAAGAAGGGGCAGGCGGGCGCGGACGCGATGAAACTCGGCGCGGCCATCTCGAGCCTGCGTGTGAAGGTCGCTGCGGCAGGGCAGGACAAAGGCGGAGCGAACGACAACGTGACGGCAGAGGTTCACCGTCGCGATCTGATCAAGAAGCTGCTCCACGATGCGCAGGTGCTCAAAGGCCAGGTCACCAAGCTGCGCGCAAAGTACAAGGGCAACGATGCGCTCCTCGCGGTGGTCGGGGACGAGAAGTCGCTCGATGCGCTCATCGCGGCGCTCAACGGAGAGACGCGCGCGCAGGAGACTCACGAGAAGAAGACGAAAGACGCCGACGAAAAGAAGGCGAAGGAGGTCGATGAAAAGCGCGTCGGCCCGCGCGGCAAGAAGCACGACGGGAAGCAGACGCACGAGCAGTCAGGCGGAATCGGCAAGACGTTCGAGCATGGTCTCGCAGCGATCGGGCGCCTGAAGAAGAGTGCGCGCAAGACCGGCAAGGCGCTCGACCGGACGCTCGGAAAGTTCGAGAAGGGGCTCGGCAAGGGCATCGCGATCGGGAAGAAGGTCGAGGGGCGGCTGGGCGAGATCTCCGGGATCTCGGAGCAGCTTGCGGGGCTCTTCGGGCATGACTCGGCGTTCGGCGAGATGGCCGATCAGCTGCATGCGTCGGCGGACAAGGGCCACGCGAAATTGCACGAGGCGCTCTCGATCGCGGAGAAGGGGAAGAAAGGAATTCACCAGGGCCGCTCGATTCTCGAGACGGTGCTTGGCCTCGCCAAGAAGCATCACGAGAAGAAGGAAGAGGACGACGCGAAGAAGGCGGCGACGGAGCTTGTCAAGCACGTCGAGAAGCACGGGCCGCACGCGCACAATGGCGAGCATCTGCACCACGGGGCGCACAGACGCGGGCATCCGCACGCGACTCATCCTGCGCAGGATGAACACGCGCATGCGCATGGTGGGCACGGTCACGCGACGCACGTGCGAGGCGCGCACGTTCCGCATCCCCACGGGCCGCACGCACACCGTCCGCATCCGCACGCACATCCCGGCGGATCGCACGCGGAGAGTCCCGCCCATGCGGGTGGCGGAGTCGCTCCGGTTTTGGGTGGAGATGATCCCGCCTCTCTGCTGCGTCGCGCGGCGAGCGCGGTGGATGGTTTCACCAAAGCGGTGACGCGAACCATTCCGCAGATTGAGAAGATGCTTCACGCGGGCCAGGCGAAGGAGGCCGCGAATCGCGTGAACGCAGTCACCGTGACCAGCGAGCAGGCGCGCTTTGAACTCGGGCGCGCGATTGCGGCGTCGAGCAAGCATGCGGCGATTCACAAGCAGGCGCTTGCGGTGCAGAAGCACTATCTCGAGGTGCGCGGGCACTTCTTCAAGTTCGTCCAGTCGCTGCACGGACTGCAGGGACAACTCGGCGCTGACGAGATCGACGCGAAGAAATATCCGGACCTCGCGAAGCTCGGGGAGGACATCGGAGAGTTCACCGTCAAGGTGGGCGCGCTCGGCGATGCCAAGAGTGCCGACTCGAAGATGGCCCCGTTGGTGAAGCAGCTCCAGCCCCTCGGCGCGCAGCTGCACAAGCGGGTTGAGGAGCTGCTCGCCCGCTATGCGAGGGACGGCGTCGGGCAGGAGTTCGTGCGCACGCTGATGGGCAAGCTCGCGGAGGCGCTGCGGCTGCTCGGTGGGCACGGAGACAAGAAGAACATCGCGGCGGGGAACAAGCAGCTCGGGCTACCGACCCTGAACGCGCCGGTCGAGCACAAGCCGCGCAAGAAGCGCAAGTCGCATCCGCACCACGGCCATCCCGCGCACGCGACGCACGGGGGGCCGCTCGCCGACATTCTCGATTCGCTTGGAGACAGCGGGCGCATCTTCGTCGATCGCGGGGGACATCGCGGCGAGAGTGAGCACCACGATCAGCAGGAGATCGATCCTGCGGCGCGCGACACCTGGCTCGGCTCGGGCGAGGGGGCGAAGCTCTTCTCCGAGGTGTTTGGCGCGTTCCTTCCTCCCGAGGGCGGCTCGCTCGTCATCCACCACGCCGGTCGCGGCGGGCATGGCGGGCACGGCTCACATGGCGGGCACGCGGCGCACGATACGCACGAGTCTGATCACGACGAGCACGATGACGAGATCGACCACGACGAGCACGACGAACATCCGCACGGCGGCCACCATGGCGGTCACGAGCATCATCGCGGGCACGCGGGACGGCACGGGAAGGGGCATCGCGGAACGCATCGCGGGCCTCGTCGCGGAGGCAAGCACGGTGGGCGCGGGACGCATGGACGCCATGGCCATCACGGTCACCATGGTCACCACGGTCACCCAGGCCACGGCGGCGGACTCTTCGGATTTCTCGGCGGCATCGTTGGCAAGGTCGGCCATGCGCTGAGCGGCAGCGGCTTCTTCAAGAATCTCTTCGAGCATCTGCACGGCTTCGCCGACAAGATCGGCTCGCTCGCGAGCAAGGGCGCGAGCCTGCTCGGCAAGGGAATGCACTACGCCGAGATGGGCGAGGGCATTCTCAACAAGGTCTCCGGCATCGCCGGCAAGGTGCAGGGTTACGCGGGGCAGGCCGAGGGCTTCCTCGACAAGATGGGCCTCAAGGGGCTCGGCTCGTTCGCAGGGAAGATCGGCGGAGCAGCGGGCTGGGTCGGCGACAAGGCGAACGCGGGACACGACCTGCTCAATCGCGCCGACAAGCTGATGGGCGAGGGCAAGAAGGCGCTCTCGACTGTCGCGGGCGGTGCGAAAAAAGCGGGCGGACTCTTTGGCGCGCTCGAGAAGGGCGACTTCACCAAGGCGCTGTCTGTCTTCAAGGCGTCGCGCTCGGGATTCGGAATCGACGGGAAGCTCACGCCGGAGAAGTTCCGCGCCGGCAGTGCGCTCGACGAGGCGCAGCGTCTCGATGGAATGACGCGCAACCGGATGGAGACGTTCCTCGGTGGCGACTTCGCCAACGTGCGCATCCACACCGGGCCTGGAGCGGCCGAAGTCACCAAGCGCTACGACGCCGAAGCCGTCACGGTGAAAGACCACGTCTTCTTCGCGCCGGGCCGTTTCAATCCCAGCTCGGTCGAGGGGCAGAAGCTGATCGCGCACGAGCTCACGCACGTGATGCAGGTCAACCGCTCGAACCTCGACGTGCGCACTGCCGAGACCGAGGCGCTCACGTCGGAGCGGACGTACGGCAACTCGCCGGCCATGACCTCGCTCAACTTGAGCCAGCCGAAGCCGGATTTCCAGATGGCGGACGGGATGGGCATGGGCGCGTCCGATGGCGTCCACACTGCCAAGCGCACGCGAAGTCGCGGCAACGACAACGCTGCGCACGATGACCCGCCGGGGGGCGAGGAGATGCTCGAGAAGATCTCCACGCGTGTGTACGAGATGCTGCTCGAGGAGATGGAGCACGCGTTCGAATCGCGGTAGCGCACGCGTGCATTCGTCGGCCGTTTTCTTGAAGTTGCGGCGCGCGCGAGTACCGTCGCGCCTGTGTCTCGACTGAATCTGCGTCAACGTGCTGTGGCGATCCGGCAGCGAATTCACGCCACAGGCCCGCTCGGCCTCGTCTACGTTGCCGCCGTGATCGCGCTGGCGATCGCTGTCTCCTCCGTTGCTGATTCCCGCGGCCTCTCCCGGCTGCGCCTGCTCCACGCCGACTGCGCGAGGCAGCAGGCTGCGAACGACGCATTGCGCGAGCAAAATTCTGCGCTATTGCGTACCATCCAAACGCTTGGTGATCCGATCGACCGTGCTGCGCTAGAACGCGCTGCGCGGGAGCAACTCGGGTACGTCAAGCAGGATGAGATCGTCTTCAAGTTCGAGTAGGGATCGAAGCACGGAGAGCAGATGCGCGACAACGCGCGAACAGGACTTCTTGTTCGCCAGGCCAGTGTTCCGCTCGCGCTCGCGTGTTGCACGGTGCTGCTCGTCGTCGGTGCGTTCGCGCCCTCGCCGCGCCACGCGATCGGACGCATCGCCTGCTGGCTTCTGCTTCTCGCTGCTGATCTTGTCTGCGCGATTCGCACCGTGCGCTTCAGGCTGCGCGCGGGGCGGGCGGATCGCGCACAGCCGCGCAACTGGTCGATCGAGACAGCGCTGCTTCTCGCCGTCTCGTCGCAGGCGCTGGTGCAACTGACGGGCGGCGTCCGAAGTCCACTGCAGCCGCTTGGCTATCTGGTCGGCGCGGGGATGATGATCGCGCTGCCTCTGCTGGTGGCTGTGCCGCTCGTGGCCGTGGTGATCGCGCTCGATGCAGCGCTCTTCTTTTCGGCTGGCGCGATGCGCACGCAGTGGCCACTGTGGCTCGCGCAGACAGCGTTCACGATTCTCTTCGCCGCGCTCTATCACGCGCTGCTGGCGGCGCAGCTCTGGCGCGCAGGTCGTGCGGAGCGGACGGCTGTGCGGCGGCGCGTCGCTGACGCCGAGGAGCGGGCGCGCGAGCTGCGTCTGGTGGCGACGGCCGAAGCGCGCGCACGTGCCGATGACAGCGAGAGCGGCGAGAGTCTGCTGAGTCCGATCGAGCGTGAGACGCTTGCGGCTGTCTCCGAGATGGAGAGCGCGCTCAAGGGCGCGTTGACGGTCGCCGAGGCCGCGCTCAAGCCGCACACGGTCGCGGTGTTTCTCTGCTCGCCCGATGGTGCGACGCTGCGTCTGCGCGAGTGCGTCTCGCCGACGGAGAAGCTCTTCCTGGGTCCGCTTTCTGCGCGCGAAGGTGCGCTCGGTGCGGTCCTCGCGGCAGGTCGCACGGTGCGCCTCGACGGCGATGGCCCCGCGCTCAGCTACTACGAAGGCCGCGCGCCGGTGACCTGCTTCCTCGGCGCGCCGCTGATGGCTCGGGCTGATGGCGATCCTTTCCTCGAGAAGCCGGAGGACGATCAGGCTCCGAGCTCCGATCCGAACGCGCGTTCCAATGACGCTCTCGGCGTGCTGATCGTCGATCGGGCGACTCCATTTTCCTCGGATGAAGAGCGGGCACTTGCTGCGCTTGCTCGCGAAGTCGCGCGTGCGATCGAGTCGGAGCGCCTGCTCTTCGCGGTGCGGCGCGAGAAGGAAGAGAAGGCCCGATTCTTCCGCGCGCTCGAGGCGCTCAATCGCACGAGCTCGGCTGCCGATGCCGCGCAGGCTGCGGTCGAGCACGCGCGTTCTCTCTGCGACACGCTCGACCTCTGCGCGATAACGCTGCGCGAAGGTGGCGATGGCGCAGTGCCGTCGTTCCCTCCGCCGACGTCAGGCCAGCCCCCATCCGCACCTCCGCGCAGCCAGAGCCGCGCTCGCCATCGCATTCTCGCCGCGCAGGGAGACGGTTCTGCGGCGCTCCAGGGCCTCACGTTCGCGGACAACCCGGGCCTCGTCTCGAACGTCGTCCGTCTCGGTGCGCCGCTTCCCGGACGCGATCTCGGCGCAATGGATCGCGTCGTGATCTTCGATGGCAACACGGTGGTTCGCGGGCTCGCGGCGCTGAAGATCTTCCCGCTGCGCGCGGGCGATGCGGTCGTCGGCACGCTCGTCTGCGGTAGCCGCACCCGCCACGGTCTTCCGATGTCTGCCCAGACGGAACTCGCGATGCTCGCGTTGCAGGCCGCGGAAGCGCTCGTGCGCGCGCGCCTCTTCGAGGAGACCGAGCGGATGGCCACGACGGACGGCCTGACGGGAATCCTCAACCGCCGCGCGATGGACGATCTACTCGCGGCCCGCTTTGCCGAAGCTGTTCGCTACAAGCGCCCGCTCGCGTTCCTTCTCTTCGATGTCGACCATTTCAAGAAGGTCAACGACGTGCACGGCCACCAGGCGGGCGACGCGGTGCTTCGCGGCGTGGCGCAGGTGGCCGCGTCCCAGGCTCGCGACAGCGATCGCGTCGCGCGCTATGGCGGCGAAGAGATGGCACTGATTCTCCCCGAGACAGACCTCGCGGGAGCGATGGTGATCGCCGAGCGCATCCGCGTTGCCGTCGCTGCCGCCGAGCACGCAACGGAAGGGGGGCCGCTCAAGGTCACGGTCAGCGCCGGTGTGTCCGTCGTCGGGCCGGGCATCGAGAAGGCGGAG
Source organism: uncultured delta proteobacterium (assembly GCA_903911145.1). Classification (GTDB taxonomy): domain Bacteria; phylum Myxococcota; class Myxococcia; order Myxococcales; family 40CM-4-68-19; genus CAIWCD01. Next base: position 11,563 of record CAIWCD010000005.1, read on the forward strand.
CAGCTCATCGAGGCGGCAGATCAAGCGCTCTATCGAGCCAAGCAGAGCGGTCGCAATCGCTGCGTCGCCGCTCGCCCTCGCGTCGCCGCATAGCAATCAAAAGCCACGAATCGCTCTCTCGCGTCGCTTTGTCGCTTCAATTCTCTGTCCGCTCGATCTACGCTTTTCATCTCTGCGCGATGGCGGCCAAACAGGCCTGCTGGGGAGCCCTTGAAAAAGAACTACGTCCTCGACACCAACGTCCTTCTTCACGATCCGCGCGCTCTCTTCCTCTTCAAAGACAACAACGTCATCGTCCCGATCTATGTGGTCGAGGAGATCGACAAGTTCAAGCGCGACCTCTCCGAGCTCGGCCGCAATGCGCGCCAGGTCTCACGCGATCTCGACGCGTTTCGCGAAGAGGGCGGCTCGTTGACCGAGGGCGTTGTCCTCGAGGGCGGCGGAATGCTGCGCGTGATGTTCACGCAGCGCGAGCTGCCGCGCGAGTTGATGAACGGGCACCTCGTCGACAATCGCATCCTTGCGCTCGCCATCGACGTGAAGGAGCGCGAGCCGAATCTGAAGTGCGTCTTCATTACCAAGGATATCAACCTCCGCATCCGCGCCGACGCGCTCGGCCTGCAGTGCGAGGATTACAAGAACGACAAGATCGAGAGCTCCGAGCTCTACATGGGTGTTCGCGAGATCGCGGTCGACAAGTCCGACATCGATCACTTCTACGAGCACGGCGAACTGCCGCTCGCTGAAAATATGGCCTCGGTCTGCCCGAACGAGTTCGCGCTGCTCAAGGATCGCGCGTCGCCGACCCATACGGCGCTGGCCAAGTTTAATCCCAATAAAGGGCGTTTCGTCCCGCTCCTTCGCTCATTAAAAGAGGGTGCGTGGGGGTTGAGGCCGCGCAATAAGGAACAGAGCTTCGCGCTCGATCTCTTATTAAACGACGAGATTAAGCTGGTCACGATTGTCGGCAAGGCCGGCACGGGCAAGACGCTGCTCGCGATCGCTGCTGGCCTGCACAAGGTCATGGAGGAGCAGGTCCTCCAGAAGATGCTCGTCTCGCGTCCGGTTTTCCCGCTCGGCAAGGACATCGGCTATCTCCCTGGCTCGGTCGAGGAGAAGCTCAATCCCTGGATGCAGCCGATCTACGACAACGTCGAGTTTCTAATGGGCTTATCCCGGGCCGATAAGAAGGCCGGCCGCAGCTATAAGGAACTCATCGACCTCGGCATGATCGCGATCGAGCCGCTGACGTATATCCGCGGCCGCTCGATTCCCAACCAGTACATCATTGTCGACGAGGCGCAGAACTTAACGCCGCACGAGGTGAAGACGATCATCACGCGCGTCGGCGATAACACCAAGATCGTGCTGACCGGCGACCCGTACCAGATCGACAATCCATTCGTGGACGCGACCAACAATGGGCTCATTCACGTCGTGAACAAGTTCAAGAATGAGAAGCTCGCGGGGCACATCACGCTCACCAAGGGCGAGCGCTCGGCTCTGGCGGAGCTGGCCTCGAACGTCCTTTGAGCGGGTCCGATGAGAACGCGGCGAGCGGGAAGTCCGCGCCCAGCGAGGCTCCGCGCGCGAAGATCGACTACCCGACCTATTACACGTTCAAGGCGCTCGGCCTGACGGGGGGCGTGCGCGGGCCGATGCTCGCGATGCTGCGGACCGTGCTGGGCGCGGACTCAGTGGGCGACGAGGCCGTCACGGCGCGGCCGTCGAGCGGCGGCAAGTACGAGTCGATCAGTGTGAGCGTCTATCTGCGCAGCGAGGACGAGCGGCGGCGGATCTACGAGGCGTTTCACCTCGAGAAATCGTTCGTCTGGTATCTGTAAGGCGCGATGGGAACCTGGGCGACCAGCATTCGTTCCAACGACGCGTTCGCGGATATCTACGACGAGTTTATCGACCGACATAACGACGGCCTCGCTGCGCAGGAAATCACCGCGCGGCTGATCGCAGAGAATCAAGAGAGCATTCGCACGCCGGAATATGCGCCGAACTTCTGGTTCGCGATCGCGAGCGCGCAGTGGGAGTGCAAGGCACTCGACCCGGCCGTGCTTGCCATGGTTGAGCGGATTGTTCGCACCGGCGACGATCTGCGGATCTGGAAACAGCAGGATGCAACGCCTGCGGATCTGAAGAAGCGTGAACAGGCGCTTGAAGAGTTTCTCGCGAAGCTCAAGACGGAGAAGAGCAAGCCGCGCAGACGAGTGAAGAAGCGGCTCTTCTCCTCGCTCTTCAAGAGGGGCGATTGCCTGACGTATCGGATGGACAACGGCAACTATGGCGGCGCGTTTGTCTTGACGGACGAGCAGAACACGGAGACCGGAGCGAACCTCATCGCGGTGACGACGATCAATGCGCCGATGCGTCCCACGCTCGATGATTTCAGGAGCGCGGAAATCTACGTGCAGCGCGACAACAACCAGCACTTCGATCGGCCGAGGATTGGTTGCTTCGGGGCGTGGCAATTCACGCCGGGCGCGGTTGAGATCAGAGTTGTCGGTCAGTTGCCGATCCGGAATGAGTATTCAAATCATTCAAGCACGACCCTCGGATTTGGCTGGGCGACGCTGAAATCCGCGATTCCGCAGCGGCGTGAATACGAGGGGAAGAACGGGGTGGCGACTCTGCGCGTGATGCTGAGCGAGTGGACGTGATGAGCGCGCGAGCGCCTCTTATCGAATCTTCTCGCCCGCGTCGGAGCAGGCCGAACTGAGCAATCCGAACGGATCGAGTTCTCGCGGATAGTCAACGCGCATCAGCGTGAGCCCATGCGGCGGCGCGCACGCTCCCATCCAGGGCCGCGCGCGGGCGGCGAGTCGGGCGAGCGAATCGGGCTCGGCCAGGCCCAGCGCGATCGCGGCGAGATGGCCCGCCAGATTGCGCACTTGATGTTTGCGAAAGGCCGGCCCCGCTACGGAGAGCGCGCAGCGTGTGGCGTCGGCTGAATCGATCGCGATGTTCCATTGCGCGAGCGGCGGAGCAGGGCGGCGATCCGTCGAGGGAGAAGAGAGGCCCGGCAGCGCGTCGAGTTTGCTCATCTCCTCGAGTGCAGCGCGCGCGCGCGACCAATCAGGCATCGCGGTTGGGCCGAGCTGAAACGCGTCCCGCGACTCCATCGAAATTGGCGCGCCCCAGCTGAAGCGATAGCGGTAGCTCTTGCCGATCGCGCTCGAGCGCGCATGGAAGGATGGATGGGCGAGCGATGCGGCGCGCACCGTGACCGAAGAGGGAAGCAGCGATCGGAGCGAAGCGGAGAGCTGCTCCACGGCAGCCTCTGTCGCGACCGCCTCCTTCACGAAATGGCAGACCTGGCCTTGCGCGTGAACGCCTGCATCGGTCCGCGCGGCGCCGAAGATCTGCACTTTGCGGTCGAGTGATTCGCCGAGTGCGCGCTCGATCGCCTCCTGGATCGTCGGCATCCCGGGCTGTCGCTGCCAGCCGCGAAACGCGCTGCCGTCGTAGGCAAGCAGCAGCGCGCACGGGAGTCGATTTGCCACCTGTGATTTCTCTCATGCCACGCGAGTTCGCCTCAAGGCAGGAGCGAAATGAGCCGATGAGTGTGCATGGCCCCCACTCCTTTTTTTGGCGCATCGCGACTCCAGCCGGTATGCTGCAGCTGTCCTTCGCTTCCGCGAGGGGACGCCAGCGGTTGCTGCAGGATCGTCCCGGCGCGTAGAGTGACTGGAGTGGAGGTGTGACGGTGAGCCGGAAGGACAGTCATCATCACGGAAACTTGTCCTGCTCGTTCTGCGGCAAGGGCCAGCGCGAGGTGCGTAAGCTCATCGCCGGGCCGACCGTCTACATCTGCGACGAGTGCATCAAGCTCTGCAACGACATCATCGCCGAGGAGAGCGAGCGCGAGGAGTCGCGGCCTGCGGTTGCGCTGCCTGCTCCTCTCGAGATCAAGACGTTCCTCGACGACTATGTGATCGGCCAGGATCGCGCCAAGCGCATCCTCGCAGTGGCCGTCTACAATCACTACAAGCGCATCTATTCGAAGAAGCCGGCCAAGCAGCGCCCGGGCGTGGCGTCGGCGCGCGCGCAGACCGACTCGGAAGTCGAGCTGCAGAAGTCGAACATCCTGCTCATCGGGCCCACGGGTTCCGGGAAGACGCTGCTCGCGCAGTCGCTCGCGCGCTTTCTGAACGTTCCGTTCACCATCGCGGACGCGACCTCACTCACCGAGGCGGGATACGTCGGCGAGGACGTCGAGAACATCGTTCAGAATCTTCTGCACGCGGCCGACTACGACGTCGAGAAGGCCCAGCGCGGCATCGTCTACATCGACGAGATCGACAAGATCGCGCGTCGCGGAGACACGCCGAGCGCGACTCGAGATGTCGGCGGCGAAGGCGTCCAGCAGGCGCTGCTGAAGATCATCGAAGGCACGCGCGCCAACGTCACTCCGCGCGGCGGCAAGAAGTACAATCAACAAGAATATGTGCAGGTCGACACGACCAACATTCTCTTCATCTGCGGCGGCGCCTTCTACGGCATCGAGCAGGTGGTCAAGCGCCGCACCGCCGACAAGGGGCTCGGTTTCGGCGCGCAGGTCTCCTCGAAGGACGAGCGCGGCGTCGGCGAGATGCTCGCGCTGATCGAACCGGCCGACCTGACCAAGTTTGGAATGATTCCCGAGTTCGTCGGCCGTCTGCCGATGCTCGCGACGCTCGACGATCTCACCGAGGAGGATCTCGTCACGATCCTCACGCAGCCGAAGAACGCGCTCATCAAGCAGTACCAGAAGCTCTTCGAGATGGAGCGCGTGAAGCTCGTCTTCTCGAAGGAGAGCTTGCGGGCGATTGCGCAGGAGGCGATGCGGCGCAAGGCTGGTGCGCGCGGACTGCGGGCGATCATGGAGAACGCGATGCTGGATATCCAGTACGACGTTCCCTATCGAGACGGCATCAAGGAGTGCAAGATTTCCGAGGGAGTGATTCTTCGCGGCGAGGAGCCGGCGCTGCAGTTCGAGAAGGATCGCAAGACAGCTTGAATTGAAACCGGAAGAGCGCGCGCCCGCACTGGTGGCGGTCGCGGCGAGGTTTCGGTGGGGTCGGCGAAATGCCGGCCTTTTGTTTTTCTGGAGTCCGCTTCGATTAATGCTGCGTCACGCGCACGGTGGTCTTCATCTGCTTGCCCGTGTCGACGTCGCGCGCACTCATCGTGAGAATCCCCTCGATGCTCACGTTGAAGGTGATCTCGAGCTGCGCCGCTCCAGCGGGGCCTGCGCGCAATCCAGAGAAGAGGAAGTCGCCGAGCAGCTCGTTGTGCGAGACCTCGGGGTTGTCGCCCTGGAAGATGCGCATCGCCACTTCGGTCTGGCCGTCGTAGCTGGTGGTCGCGTCGATCACCTTCGCGTTCGGGATCGCTGCGTTGCGCGTGAAGACGGTGTGGAACTCGCCCCCCGCGCGCTCGATGCCAATCGCCATCGGGAGCACGTCGAGCAGCTGCAGCCGCAGGGAAGAGTTGTCGAGCAGCGACTCGCCGTAGAGCGCCGCGCCGATCGCCACGGCCTCGTCGGGATGAACGCCCTTGCTCGGCGGCTTGCCGAACATCGCGGTGAGCCGATCCTGCACGCACGGCATGCGCGTCTGGCCGCCGACGAGGAGGAGCTGGTCGACCGTTTGGGGCGTCATCCCCGCGTCCTTCAGAACGCGCTCGAGGATCACCACCGTGCGATCGACGAGCGGACCGGTGAGCTCCTCGAGCATCTTGCGCGTGAAGGTGAAGTCGATGTTGAGCGGCTGCCCCTGCGGCGTCATCGTCACGAAGGGCACCGAGAAGCGCGCCGATTCGCGGAACGAGAGATCGATCTTCGTGCGCTCCGCGAGATCCTTGATCCGCTGCATCGCGACTGGGTCGTTCGAGAGATCGATCTTGTGCTGGGCGGAAAACTGTTCAAGCACGTGCTCGATGATCGCCTGATCGAAATCCAATCCGCCGAGGAAGATGTCTCCGCCTGTGGCCTTTACCTCGAAGACGCGATCGCGGATCTCGATGATCGAGACGTCGAAGGTGCCCCCGCCGAGATCGTAGATCACCACGGTCTCGTGCAGATTCTTCCCGATGCCGTAGGCGAGCGCGGCCGCGGTCGGCTCGTTGATGATGCGCGCGACCTCGAGGCCAACCAGCTTGCCGGCATCCTTGACCGCCTGCCGCTGGCGATCGCTGAAGTAGGCCGGCACGGTGACGACAGCGCGCGTGACCTTCTCTTGCAGATGGTCCTGCGCGATGCTGACGATCTTGCCGAGGATCTTCGAGCTGATTTCGGCGAGGCGGAAGTTCCTGTTCCCGACGTCGAGAAGCACGTCGTTGCGCTCGCCCGGCTTCATCCCGTAGGCGACCTGGCCCTTCATCTGCTCGACGACATCCGATGCATAGGAGCGGCCGATCAATCGCTTGCTTGCATAGACGGTATTGCGCGGATTGAGCTGCCACTGGCGTTTTGCCTCGTGGCCGATCAGCTCGTTCCCTTTCTCGTCGATGGCGAAGATCGAGGGAATGATCGACTCGCCGCCCTTATATGGAATGAGCTTGACCGAGCCGTTTGTCGCGATGGCCGCGCAGCTGTTGGTGGTGCCGAGGTCAATGCCGATGATCTTGCTCACGGGTGTTACGATATCACGATGAACTCTCTTCGCTACTTGAAGGACGTCGGCGATCGGGTGCAGACGGAGTTCCTCCGCCGTCGATCGATCCTCTCGTTTCAGGAGTATCTCGACGCATTTCTCGAGAGGCCGCGCGCGCAGGCCCGGTCGGCGGCGCAATATCTCCGCGATTGCCTCGATTACTACGGGACCGAAACGGTGCAGCGACCGTCGGGGCCGCAGCGTCGCTTCAAGATGTTCGATCGTCCGTGGGAGTCCGGAAGCATCGCGGGGGCAGAGGGCGAGAGCGGCACGCCTGTCTTCGGACAGGAAGAGGCGCAGAACGCGATCTATCGCATCCTCAATACGTTCGTGCGGCGCGGAAGAATCAACAAATTGATCCTCCTGCATGGCCCGAACGGCTCGGCGAAGAGCAGCATCGTCGCGGCGCTCTTCGCGGGACTCGAGCACTACTCGCGCCTCGATGAAGGCGCGCTCTATCGCTTCAATTGGGTCTTCCCGAGCGAGAAGATCATCAAGGGTTCGATCGGCTTTGGCGAGGAGAAGACGAGCGGCCATCTCACCTCGTTCGCTCATCTCGACGGCGAGCAACTCGATGCCCGTATCGCGTGCGAGATGAAGTGCCAGCCGCTCTGGCTGTTGCCGCGTGCGGAGCGGCTCGCGCTCTTCGCCGAGACGGTGAAGCCGGACGAATCATTCCACCTCGCGCAGGCTCTCGCCGAGGGAGATCTCTGCCACCGCTGCCGGCAGATCTATGCGGCGCTGCTGCAGACTGCGGGCGGCGATGTCTTGAAGGTGCTGCGCCACGTGCAGGTCGAGCGCTTCTTCCTCTCGCGTCGATATCTGACGGGCGCGGTGATCGTCGAGCCGCAGATGTCGGTCGATGCCGACTATCGGCAGGTCACGCAGGACCGCAGCCCGGGCGCACTTCCTCCTGCGCTGCAGAACCTGACGCTCTTCGAACCGTTCGGTCCGCTCGTCTCGGGCAATCGCGGAATGGTCGAGTTCAGCGATCTGCTCAAGCGTCCGCTCGAGTCGTACAAGTATCTGCTCGGCACAGTGGAGACGGGCGTCGCGCGACTCGCGCATTTTCTCATGCAGCTCGACTGCATCCTGATCGCGAGCGCGAACGAGCAGCATCTCGATGCGTTCAAGGAGATCCCGGATTGGCCGTCGTTCAAGGGGCGCATTGAGCTCGTGCGCGTGCCTTATCTGCGGGAGGTGCGCGAGGAGCAGAAGGTCTACGATCACCAATTCGTCGCGGGGATGAACAAGCACGTTGCTCCGCACGCGACCGAAGTGGCGGCGCTCTGGGCGGTGCTCACGCGGCTCAAGCGGCCCACGGTGGAGCACTACCGCGGCGATGCGCGCGCGCTCGTCGAGAAGCTCGCGCCGCTCGAGAAGCTGCAGCTCTATGACAACGGCCGCGTGCCCGACCGGCTCAATTCGAACCAGGCCAAGGAGCTTCGGCGCACGCTCGCTGAGCTCTGGAGCGAATCGGATGCGTATCCGAATTACGAGGGGCTCGGCGGCGCTTCGGCGCGCGAGATCAAGACGGTGCTCGACAACGCGGCGCAGAGTCCGGCGGCCAACTGCCTGACTGCGCAGGCCGTGCTCGAGGAGCTCGCGCAGCTTGTGAAGGACAAGTCCGTCTACGAGTTTCTCCAGCAGCCCGTCGTCGACGGCTATCACGATGCGGAGGCGTTTCTGCGCGTCGTCGAGGGCGTTCTCCTCGACAGAATCGACGACGAGGTTCGCGAAGCGATGGGCCTCGTCTCTGCGAGCCAGTATCGAGAGCTGTTCGAACGCTACGTCCAGCACGTCGTCGCCTGGACGCGCGGCGAGAAGCTCTTCAATCAGGTCACGGGAGATTCGGAGCGGCCCGACGAGGAGATGATGGCCGCGACCGAGGCGATCATCATGGTCAAGAGCGAGGACCGGCGCGAGTTCCGGCGCGCGCTCATCTCGTCGATCGGCGCGCAGAAGATCGATCATCCGGACGAGGCGCTCGACTACGCGCAGATCTTTCCCGACCTCTTCCGGCGCCTGCGCGAGCACTTCTTCGAGGAGCGCAAGCGGACCGTGCGGCGCAACAGCGAGAACGTCCTGCGCCATCTCGGAGGCGACGGGGCGCAGCTCCTGCCGAAGGAGCTCGAGGCGGTCAAGCAGGCGCTCGCGGCGATGCAGGAGCGGTCAGGGTACTGCGTGAATTGCGCGAAGGAGGCGCTGGTGCTGCTGCTGTCGAAGCGCTACGCGAGCTGATCGCGCGCTGCGGAATCGATGCGCCGATGACCTGCGATGCTAATGCGCAGCGGCCTTCACTCCTGGCCGCGGCAGCGTCTCGGGCATCTGCGCGAGCGACCAGGCGGCCCACGCAACGGCGGCCGTGCTCTCCGCGAGTTCGCGCGGATTGACCTTGTCGAGCGTGTCGGCGGCGGAGTGGTGCACGTCGAAGTAGTGCGTGCCGTCCTGGATCAGCTCGAGAACGGGGGGCGCGTCTGGGAGTTGCTGCAGAGGATACAGATCCGTTCCCGCGCGATCTCCGACGACGACCGTGCTGCAGGAGAGAGCCTCGAGCGGTTGCATCCACGGCTGGAGCAGCGCGACTGCCGCGGCTCCCGAGTTGAGGCTCCACGATTGAGGTGCGCCCGCGCCGCTGTCGCACTCGAGCGCCGCGACGTGATGCTTCACCTCATCCTCGTGCGCCTTCGCGTAGGCGAGCGCACCGCGAATTCCATTCTCCTCATTCATGAAGAGCACCGCGCGCACCGTTCTCCTCGGCGGCGTCGGCAGGTGCGCGAGCAGACGCAGCGCCTCCATCACCATCACGACACCAGCGCCGTCGTCGACCGCGCCCTGCGCGAGATCCCACGAGTCGAGGTGTGCGCCGAGCAGGACGATCTCCTCTGGCTTCTCGCTCCCACGCAACTCGGCCACCACGTTGAACGACGGCGTATCGGGCAGCGTCTTGCAGCCGAGTTCGAGGTGCACGGAGACCGGGCCTTGCGAAAGCAGGCGGTGGAGCAGTTGCGCGTCCTCCGTGGAGACCGCTGCGCCTGGGATGGTCGCGACGGAGGGGTCGGTCTTCATGAGGCCCGTGTGCGGCGAGCGCAGCGAAGCGGTCGCGAGCGAACGCACGAGCACGCCGACAGCGCCCAGCCTCGCCGCGGCGAGCGGTCCGGTCGAGCGCAACGACGCGAATTCGCCGTAGTCGTGCGCGACCGACATGGTGTGTTGGAAGAGAACGATCTTGCCGCGGACCTTCTCTCCGAGCGCCGCGAGTTCGTCGAGCGAGTGGAGTTCGATGAGCGGCGCGGTGATGCCGCCGGGCGGCGTGCCCGCTGAGCCTCCGAGCGCGGTGATGGAGAGTGGCAGAGGCGCGACAGTGGCGGGCGAGACGACCTCGGCCTTCTCGGTGCCGCGAACCCAATGAGGGACAAGAACTGGCTCGAGGTGAACCGCCGCGCCGTCCTCGCGAAAACGCTTTTCCGCCCAGGTGATGGCCGCGGCCGCCCCAGCGGAACCGGAGAGGCGCGGGCCGATTCCGTCGGTCAACTCGGCAAGTCGCTTCATCGCGCCGCCATCGCTGATTGCGCCGCCGATGATTGCCGGTGCCTGCTGCAGTGGGTCGGCCGCGACGCTGTTCGCTGCGCGTGCTTCCATCGACGCGAAGAGCAGGGTGGCGACGAGAGCGGACGTGGGACGCGGCACAGGAGACCTCGAACTTGCGCAAAGGGGACGCCGAGGCCTGACGCCATCGGCCTCTCGCCGCGCCTGCCACGGAATGACTCCGGACGCAAGCGGTCGGCAGCCCGTCGGTGGAAGTCCGATTGCGTTTCCGCTTGGCATCCTGTTACACCCCGCCGCGATTCAAGGTGCGTCGCCAAGCCGTCAGTCCTGCCAAGCGGAAGGAGAACGCCAGTGGACGATCTGCGCGCAGCGATTCATGAGTCGTGGAGCCGAGCGGTGCTTGCGGCCAGCACGGTCGAGGAGCACGCACAGGCGCTGGTCGGCACGATCGGCGAGCGGGCGGCCCTTGCGCCGGAGCAGGCGAAGCATCTCGCGGCCGATTTCGCCGTGCGGATCGAAGAGCACCGCAAGACTCTGACGGGCGAGGTCCAGCGGGCCGTGCGTACCGCAGTCGAGCGCGTGCGCCTTCCCGCGCGGACGGATCTCAAGAAGATGTCGGAGAAGCTGGACGCGCTCGAGGCCCGCCTGGGCCAGATCGAGCGCAACGCACGGAAGGGCGAATGAGGAGCGGCGCGGCGCTCTGCGCGCTGGCGTTCGCTGCAGTCGCGGGGCTGTCCTGTGTCGCGCTCGAGCCGCACGACAGTTCACGTGCGACCACTCCCTCCTCTGGCTCCTCGCACCAGGCGCCGGCCTCGCTGTCGATGGACCCGCGCAAGCTTGATGCGCTCGTCGCTCGAGTGGCGCCGGACCTCGACGATGCCCTGCGCGCCCGCCTGGTGATCGCGTTGATGTCCGAGGCTTCACTCGACGGCTACGATCCGATCTTTCTCGCCGCGCTGGTCGGCGTCGAGAGCCGCTGGCACACGCGCGCTGAGAGCGCCCGCGGAGCGCGTGGCCTCCTGCAGCTCAAGCCGAGCACGTTCGCCTGGATCTCCTCGCGCGAACCGGACGTCGGCGGAGAGGATCTCGAGACAGGCGATGATCCGGTCGTCGATGTGCGGCTCGCCATCCGCTATTTCAACTGGCTCGAGCGCAGCTTCTCGAGCCGCGACGCTGCGCTCATGGCCTACAACGCCGGGCCGCGCCGCATGCGCCAGCACCTGCGCGCGGGCGACATCCCCGAGCGCCTCCACGCCTATCCGCAGAAGGTTCGGCACGAGTATGAGCGGCTGCTGCGGATCGAAGAGCAGAGCGAGCACGAACTCGCCGGCATGCTCCTCGCGCGCGTTCCCTGACGGCGTGGCGCGCTCGAATCGCTACCGCTGCAAGCGACTCCGCTCGTCGCGCAGCTTGTCGTCGCGAACGGCGGAGAGGAGCGCGTCGAGTTCGACTGGTTTGCGCAGCCAGCCGGCGACATCCGGGAGCGGGTTTCGCTCGTCTGCGGAGAGAACGACCACCGGGATCTCCGCGAGGCGCGGATCGTCGAGCTGCGCACGGCGGAACTCGAGGCCTCCCATCCCAGGCATGGAGAGATCGAGCAGAATCAGCTGCGGGATCTCGCCGGCTCGCAGCAGCGTGAGGGCCTCGTCTCCATCGCGCGCCAGACGCACGCGGTAGCCCTCGTCCCGCAGCACATCCCCGAGCGTCTCGCGGATCCCGCGGTCGTCATCGACGACAAAGATCTCCGGATGAGACATCGCTCCCCCCTTCTGTTGCGCATTCAACTGTTGCGCATTTAACCCATTCCTCCGTCGTCGGCCAGTCCACTGCCTTGCTACAGTCCCGGCCCCATGACCCGATACACGCTCCGCATCCGCGAACCGAATGCCCGCCGCATCGACGTCTCGATCTCTGTCGATCCGCGAAGCGCTGCCGTCCTCGAACTCCGCGTCCCGGTCTGGACGCCGGGCAGCTACCTCGTGCGCGAGCACCAGCGCCACGTCGATGGGCTCGCCGCCTTCGATGAATCGGGTCGACCACTCGCGGTTGCGAAGAGTGACAAACAGACCTGGAGTGTCACATGCGCGGGCGCGCGCTCGGTGCGCGTCGAATATCGACTCCACTGCGTCGAGTTGACGGTGCGCACCAATCACGTCGACGCAAGCCACGCCTTCATCAATCCCTCTGCGGCCTGTGCCTTCGTGGTGGGGCGGGAGCAGGAGCCATGCGCGGTCTCGCTCGAGTTGCCCCCGGATTGGGAGTGCTGGGTCGCGCTTCCGAAACAGGACGGCGCGTATCTCGCGACCGATTACGACGAACTCGTCGACAGCCCGTTCGAGCTCGGCCCGCGCTCTTCGCACCAGCAGTTCGATTTTCAAGCGGCCGGAGTTGCGCACCGGCTTGTCGTCTGGGGGCGCGGCGATCTCGATGGCGAGAAGGTCTCCCTGGACATCGCCAAAATCATCGAAGCGGAGGCGGCCTGGTTCGGCGGGCTTCCCTATCGCGAGCCCTATCTCTTCATTCTCCACCTGAACGACAAGGGGCGCGGTGGCCTCGAACATCGTCGCTCGTGCGCTCTGCTCGCGCCGCGCTTTTCGTTTGTACACAAAGCATCGTACGAGGACTTCCTCGAGCTGATCGCGCACGAGTTCTTTCACCTCTGGAACGTCAAGCGACTGCGGCCCGCGGCGTTCACGCCCTACGATTGGACGCGCGAGAATCACACCTCGCTGCTCTGGGCGATGGAGGGGCTGACCTCGACCTACGAAGTGATGGCCCTGCGGCGCGCGGGCCTGATCTCGCCGACGCGCTTTCTCGAGCTCTGGGCCGAGCGGCTCACGCAGCTCCTGCGCACGCCGGGCCGTCTGCGCGTCTCGCTCGAGCAGGCCTCGTTCGACGCCTGGATCAAGCACTACCGACCGGACGAGACGACGAGCAACAGTTCGGTCTCCTACTATCTAAAAGGAAGTGTCGTCGGATTCCTCCTCGACCTTGAGCTGCGCCGGCACACGCAAGGCGCGCGTTCGCTCGACGATCTGATGCGCCTGCTCTTCGCCCGACATGGTGCCGCGCCCGGTTTGCCCGAGCGGGGTGTCGAGGAGGCGGCGCTTGAGTTGGTGCCCGGGTCGGCGCGCGCGACGCTGCAGGCCTGGTTTGAGCGGGCGCTGCGCAGTCGCGAGGAGCTTGAACTCGAGAGTTCGTTCGCGTCCGTTGGGCTCTCCGCGATCCTCCACGCCGCGAGCGCGAGCGACGACAAGGGCGGAGCGGAGCTCGATCCGTCCGATGCGCCGGAGCCGGGGAAGAATGCGCGGGCCGCTCTGGGCGCGGGTTTGCGCGATCGTGCAGGTCTGCTCGAGGTGACCCAGGTCGCTGACGGTGGCGCGGCGCAGGCAGCGGGTGTCTGCCCGGGGGACGAGATCGCCGCTGTCGATGGGTTCCGCACGGACATGCGGCTGCGGCTCGGTCGAGGCCAGGAGGGGCAGCGCGTGCGGCTCTCGAACTTCCGATTCGATGAGCTGCTCGAGCTTGAGGTGATCCTGCAGTCGGTGCCGATCGACACGGTGACGCTGGTGCCGTGCACGGATGCGACGGACGTGCAGATCGCGCTGCGCAACGCCTGGCTGGGCGAGCCGTGGGAATCGTAGGAACGGCCGATGCGCGCTGAGCAGCTCGAGCAGCTGGCGCTCGCGCTGGGCGATGCGCTGACCGAATCTGCGGTCGTGCAGGCGGTGACCCTATACGCCGTGCCCGCGCTGGGCGCGGACGCGGGCTCGATCGCGCGGCTGACGCCGGGCGGTTCGATCCTCGAGATGATCGGCTGGATCGGCTATCGCGACGACCTCAAGCGCTATCGTCGCTTCAGCCGCGAGCAGCGCCTGCCGCACGCGCTGGCGGTCAAGAGCGGCACGGCGCTCTTCTTCGAGACGCGCGCGGCCGTCGATCTGGAGTTCGGCGCGTCGGTGGCGCACTGGCCGCAGCCGGGAGCGACCGACGGCGCGGGTGCGTTGATCTCGCTGCCGCTGCAGGCCGGCGGAAAGATCCTCGGTGCAATGGGCGTCTCGTTTACGCACGAGCGGTCGTTCTCCGTCGAGGATCGCAGCATCGCGAGGCTGGTCGGCCGTCTCTGCGCGCAGGCGTTGCAGCGGGTGCAGGCCTTCGAGAGCGAGCACCAGGCGCGCAGCGAGGCAGAAGAGAGCCTCGCGAATCTCGAGCTGATCACGCGGGCGAGCCACCAGCTCTTCGGCACGCTCGATCAGCAGCAGATCTGTCAGACGCTCGCGAAGCTGGCGGTGAGCGCCCGTCTCGCCGAGTTCGCCACGGTCGATCTCTTCGTCGAGGGCGCGCTGTCTCGCGCGGCGGTTCACGCGCGGGAGCCCGTCTGGCTTGAGCTGGAGAGTGCGCGCAAAGACTATCCGTCGAGGCAGGCAGCGATGGCGCCGGTGCTCAACGCGATGCGGGTGCTCGCGCCCCAGTTCGACAGTGCGGATGGACCGCCGCAGCCGCTGCCGGTCGAGCAGGATGATGGGTGGAAAGTCTTCGCGGAGCGGTTTCATCTTCGCTCGCGCGTGGTGTTGCCGCTGATCGCTGGCGGCGAGCCGATGGGCGCGCTGGTGCTCCTGCCTTCCGCGCTCTCCGGCCACGAACTGGCCCCGCGCGAATTGGTTCTCGCGACCGAGTTGACGATGCGAGCCGCACTCGCGCTGCAGAACGCGCGGCTCTATGCGCAGGCCCGCGCCGCAATCGGATTGCGCGACGACTTCCTCTCCATCGCGGGCCACGAGCTGCGCACGCCACTGACGGCGCTCAAGCTCCAGCTGCAGTCGAGCCTCCGGCTGATCGCCGAACAAGCGGGCGGCGCGAAGTTCGGCACGATCTCGGAGAGGACAGAGAAGGCGGCCCGCCAGGTCGAGCGGCTGCAGACGCTGGTTGATCGCCTGCTGGACGTCTCGCGCATCACTGCCGGCCGATTCGCCCTCGAGACTGAATCGATCGATCTCGTGCCGACCGTCCGCGACGTCTGCGCGCGCTTCGTCGAGGAGGCGACCGCGGCAAATTGCGGGCTCACGATGGAGCCGTACCTCGGCGGGCAACCTCTGCGCGGCCGCTGGGACCGAATGCGCATCGAGCAACTGGTCAGCAATCTGCTCGCGAACGCGATCAAGTACGGACGAGGCTGGCCCATCAACGTGCAGGTCTTCGCGCGCGATGGGCGCGGCTGCGTGCGCGTCCGCGATCTCGGGATCGGCATCGCGCCGAGCGATCACGCGCGCGTCTTCGAGCGGTTCGAGCGGGCCGCCAGCTCGAGGCGTGTTGGCGGTCTCGGTCTCGGCCTCTGGATCTCGCGCCAGATCGCCGAGGCACATGGGGGCACCATCGAGCTGGTGAGCGAGCCTGGAAAGGGAGCGGAGTTCACCATTTCGCTCCCGCTGATCGAATCCAACTGACTCGTCGGACGTCGGATGAGTGACCGACAAGCCGTGTGACGGATGGGCGCAGCGCACCTGCTTCTGCGACATCGACGCGCAGCAATCGCCCCCTCGCGAGGAGAGCCGACAGATGATTCGCCGACCGATCCCGTTCGCGCTCTCTGCTCTTGTCGCTGCGTCGCTCCTCGTCGTCCCGGTCTCCGCAGGCACGGCCACTCGCTACGCCATCGAGGAGGATCAGGTGCTGATCGGCTTCTCGGCGCAGTTGGGCGCGCAGAAGCAGGTCGCGACTCTCGCTCGCTCACTCGAGGGAAATGTGCAGCTGGTCACGGCGGGCGCGCAAATCAAGCTGAGCGTGCCTGTCTCATCTCTGTCGAGCGGTTCGGTCCTCGTGGACGCGGCGCTGCGGACCGCGCTCGACGCCGAGCAGTTTCCCACGATCGATCTCGACGCCACCACCGAGTCGACGGGCGGCAAGTCGGCGACGCTGCACCTCTCGGGCACGCTGCATGTCCACGGAGGCGCAGTTCCGCTCTCCGTTCCCGTCAAGGTCGTCCGCGACGGCGCGCTCGCATTCGTTCACGCCGAATTCCCGGTGCGTCTCTCGGCGCTCGGCGTCGCTCGGCCGAACATCGCGGGCGCGCAAGTCGGCGATGAGATCCAGGTGACGGTCGATGCGCGTCTGCACGCGATGGCCGACGGTCCTGCGGTCGCGGCGTTCTGATTCTCCGCGGCGAATCTCTGCTTACAACCGCAGCGTCACGTTGGCGACGACGCGATCGTCGCTGCGTCGCAAGTCAGGCGTAAAGCTGCTCGCATCTGCGCCAGAGGCGGGCGGCGTGATTCCTCCCGGTCCGCTGAAGTAGGGCATGTTCGCCGCTCGGTGCGAATATTCGAGGCGGCAGACCACCCAGGGACTCGGCCAGAAGTCGAGAGTCGCGGTGAATCCTCCGCCGAGAAATGCGCCGCTATCAGGGAGCGGTGTGGTCACGGCCGAGTTCGTCGGCAGTTGCTGGATCAGCGCCTGCGTCTGATCCGCAAAGAGGTCGCCGCGCAGCGTGAGCGCGAACTTTCCCGACTCGAGACGATTGGTGATCGACGCGCCGCCCATCCATCCAGATGCGGCGAGGGCGCGGTGTTCAAAGCCAAGATCGCCCACGATTGCGAGGGAGGCGCTGTCGATGAAGCCTGCGTGTTGCAGATAGCGAAACTGCGCTGAGTTATCGGAATAGATGCGCAGCGCGTGCGGATCGAATCGCTCTTCATGGCCGAGATAGAAGTCGTGCGTCAGCGCGATCCGCTCGCTCGGTCGCCATTGAATCAACTCTCCGAGCGCCTTGGTTTCGTGCCACTCGCCGAAGGTCTGCCAGCCATTGACGATCCACAGCTCGAGCTTGAGATCCTGCGTCGGATAGAGCTGTGTGCGGATACCCGTGAAGTAATAGGGTGTGAAATCGGAGAGGAATGGGTGGGTATAGTTCCAATTCTCCTCGGGGATATAGCTCTCCAATCCAACGTAGCTCAGCAATAGACCCGCCTCGATATTCAGGCCGTGCTGGATATGGAAATGCCAACCGGCCGCGGCCTGCTGGATCGGCGCGAGTGCGCGCTGCGAGAGATAGAAGCCTCGATTGCCCGTGGAGTCCTGCCCCGCGTCGGTCTCGACGTTATCGCCGGCCTGCAGGACAAATCGCCCGATGGGGCCATCGAGGCCTGTGACCTCGGCGCCGAACGTCACGAGGTTCAATCCAATCTCATCGTGCCGTGTCGCGGTCGTTCCTGGAAAAATCGTGTGGTCGGTCGGTTGCGCGAAATGAAAGCCATAGAAGACGTCGACGACCATCGAGAAGGTGACCGGCCCGATCGTGAGCAGCGGATTGGGTTGCCGATTCTGTCCGTCGAGCCAATTCCAATCGCCGTTAGCGAAAGGGGCCTCGCGCAGGTCGAGCGGGACGTCGCCGGCCGGGGCGGGCGCAACTGCAGGGGATGCCGAGTCGGCACCCGGTGGTGCGTCGGACGCAAGCAGTGCCGGCGCAACGGCGAGAGAGCAGGCCAGCACGAGCAGGCGGGTCGTGCAGGATGTCTCGAGAAAAAGACGTTGAGGTGAGCGCATCGCTGCACTCTCGCCCGCCGTTCGAGCGCGTCAAGTTGCTGGACGATGCGAAGCGAGCCTCGTTCGACAGACCGCGTCGGCGCTGCGCGCTCTGCGTTATGCTGTGCCTCGTGACTGAAACGCAGATTGATCTCTCGCTGGTCCGCTGCCCGCGCTGTGCGTCGGAGTTGGTGCTGCGCATATCCGCAGACGAGAGCGCGGGCGCGGTCCAGTTATCGATAGACACCGCGTGCGTGAGTTGCGGCGTCGCGCCGTGGGCCGAGTCGGATCAGCGCTTGCTGCTCTTTCGTCCAGGCGCGCCGATCGGGGCGGCGCTCTCTGGCGCGGCGTCTGATTACGTGGCCGAACTTGCGGCCGCACAAGGGCGCGTCGATGCGCTGGTGGGGCGCTGCGAACTCCTTGAACGCGAGGTGGCTTCCGCGCGCTCGAGCTCTCCTGGCGCGGACGAGCGCGATCTGGTGCGTTCACCGCGCGTCGCCATCAATCCCTCGCATGATCACAGTCGCCGCAAGGAACTGGAGCAGGAATTGCGCGGTGAGATTGCCCGCCTGGAACTCGCGCTCTCCTCTGCGCGGGCCGAGGTTCGCCGTGCCGATGAAGCGACCCGCAGCGCGGTCTCCCCGGGCCAGCGCGCGATTGAACTTGATTAAATCTGATTAACCCCAATTACGCGAAAAGCCGCGCCCCGCAAGGCTCACCTTGCTGGACGCGGCTTTCCGAACGCAGCGCGATGGTCGCGCTGCGGCTACCAGACCTCGCAGCGATCAACCGGCGCCATCTTGCTGCCCGGCTTGCATTGGAACGCTGCCTGGAACGCGGGCTGGTTGGATACCATTCCATTCACGCGCCACTGCGGCGTTGAGTGCTGATCGGTCTGCGCCTGCAGTCGCGCCATATCCGGCCGCTGGCTCGAACACCAGGTCTGCGAGAAGCCGAGGAAGAACTGCTGATCCTCGGTAAACCCGGCGAACGTGATTGGCGTCTGATCCTTGCGCAGATTCTTGAACGCGGCATAGGCCAGTTTGAGGCCGCCATTGTCGGCGATGTTCTCGCCCACCGTCAGGTCGCCGTTGAGATGCACGTCGTCGACCGCAAGATATCCACTGTACTGTTTGGATATGCACGCCGCCTTTGCGTTGTAGGCATCGCCCGCTGGCGCGGTCCACCAGTCGTGGCGATTTCCATCGCCGTCAAACTTGCGCCCCTCGTCATCAAAGCCGTGCGTCAGTTCGTGGCCCACGACCATTCCAATCCCGCCAAAGTTCGCCTGCGCCATCGCATCGGCGGAGAAGAACGGCGGCTGGAGGATCGCCGCCGGGAAGGTCATATCGTTCATTGCCGGGTTGTATTGAGCATTGACCAGCTGCGGAGGCATCTGGTGCTCGCTGCGATCGAGCGGCTTGCCAATCTTCGCCAACTGGCGCTTCGATTCGAACACCGCCGCATTCTGCGTGTTCTGGAGCAGCGAGCTGCGATCGATGGCAATCGACGAATAGTCGCGCCAATGATCGGCATATCCGATCTTGTTGGCGATCTTGTGCAGCTTCTCCTTCGCGCTCGTCTTCGTCGCTTCGTCCATCCAGCCGAGCGTCGCGAGGTTTGCCTCAAACGCTGCCTCAATGCGCTGGACCATCTCGAGCGCCATCGGCTTGGCCTGGGCTCCGAACGCGCGGCTCACATAGGAGCGGCCGACCGCTTCGGAGAGCGAACCATTGGTGATCGCCACGCAACGCTTCCAGCGCGGGAGCAGCTGCTTGACGCCCGTGATCTTCGACGTGAATGCGAAGCGGCGATCGACGAACTTCTTACCCATCAATCCGGCGGCCGCCGAGAGCGCGTGCCAGCGCAGATATGGTTTGAGCGCGGCGAGCTTCGCCTTCTCGTCCTTCTTCGTGCCGAGCAGCGGATTGAGTCCCGCCTTGAAGAAATCAGGTGCGACCACGTTGATGGCGGTGACCTCAGGCGCGCCGAGACCGGTGAAATAGCCGCTCCAATCAAACGCGGGAGCAAGTTCGATTAGACCCTTTCGTTCAATGCGATGATAGGTCGCATCCGGATCTCGCCGCGCGACGCGGTCCTGGGACGCCTTGGCCAGCTCCGTCTCGATCTTCATGGTGGTCGCGGCATCGGCCTTCGCCTGCGCAGGCTTCTCTCCGAGGAGAGCGAGCATATCAACGATATATGCTTGATATGCTTCGCGCACGCCTTTGCGTCCTTGATCGTCCTTCAAATAGAAGTCGCGATCCGGCAGTCCGATTCCACCCTGATCGGCCTCGCCGATCATCAGCGTTGCGTCGTGCAGATCCTGGTCCGAGCCGAAGCCGAAGAGCGCGTCTGAGCCCTTGAGGTGCGAAGCGGCGAGATAGGAAGCGAGCTCCTTGCCCGTCTTGATGGCATCAATCTTCTTCAGCTCTCCATTCAGCGCGGCCAGCGATACCGTCTCGGCCTTCTCTTCGTCCATACATGCGGCATAGAAGTCACCGACCTTCGCCGCGAACGGGTTGTCGGTATCGCCCTTGCCGTTGGCGAACTCCTCAACGAACTGGCGAATGAGCGCTTCATTCCTCTCCGCGATCGGCGAGAAGCTCGAGTCCCAGTCTGCACGATCAGCGGGAATGGGAGTGTTCTTCATCCAGCCGCCGCAGGAGAAACGATAGAAATCGTCGCAGGGGTTGACCGAGCGATCGAGTGAAGCCTCGTCGATCGGCGCCGGACCTTTGAGCGTCTGCGCGATCGCGGCTGGCGCTGCCGCTGGCGTCACTGCGGCAGTCGGAGGCGCGATGGGCGCGGCAGCGGGCTTGACCGCCTCGGGCTTGGGAGCGGGAACGGGCGCAGGCCCTGCGGCGCATGCGGCCAGCGCGGCCACGGAGGCCATCGCCAGCTGCTTCATTCGGTGAATCTTCATGATCTCTCCAGTCGTGTGTGAATCAGTCTCGCAACGTCCTGTGCGCAGCGGGACGGGGTTAAGCGATACATCTGGGAACGACGTCTATTTCACGGGAGCTGCAATTTCGTGCGGGGCAGCTGCGTGCCTGGCCGTTGAATCGCGGAGGTGTGCGTCGATCCAATCGAGCACGGTCCGATACCAGAGCAGCGAGTTGCGCGGCTTGAGCACCCAGTGCCCTTCGTCGGGAAACCAGAGCAGCCGGCTCTCGACGCCGCGGCGTTGCAGCGCGGTGAACATCCCCATTCCCTGCTCGGTGGGGACGCGGAAATCGAGCTCACCCTGAACCACGAGCGTCGGGGTCTTGAAGTTCTGCACGTAGCTGCTCGGGCTCCAGCGCTGGTACGAAGTTGGATTCTCCCAATAGGCGCCGAGGAACTCGAATTCAGGAAACCAGAGTTCCTCGGTTGCGCCGTAGTGCGACCGGAGGTCGAATACTCCGTCGTGCGAAACGAGGCAGCGATATCGATCGGTATGTCCAGCGATCCAATCGACCATATATCCGCCATAGGAGGCACCAGCAGCGCAGGCGCGTCCGGCTTCGACATACGGGAGTTGCTCGGCCGCGTCGACCAACCGCTGGATATCGTCATATGGAAGCCCGCCCCATTGATCGCGGATCTCCTCTTCGAACTTGTGCCCATATCCAGTTGACCCGCGAGGATTGGGCATCAGCACGACATATCCACGCGCGGCAAACGCGGCCGGATTCCATCGCATTCCCCATCCGTCCTCCCATGCACCCTGCGGACCCCCGTGCACGAGGACGATGAGCGGGGCCTTCGCTCCGGTCGCGAGCGCCGGCGGGCGCAGGACCCAGGCATGCAGCGCCGTCCCGTCCTTTGCCTTCGTCGTCAGATCTTCGGGCGCCGGGCCGAGATCGAGCCCGGCGTATTGCTCGGTATTGAAGCTGGTGAGCTGTCGCGCCTTCTCTCCGCGTGCAATGCGCGCCAACTCCGGGGGGCGATTCATTCCACTGTCGATAAAGGCAACCGACCCGTCGCGCAGCAGCGTGAAATCGTCGCCGGCCGGCTCGGGAGAAAAGCTCGACGTCGGCGGGGTTGGTCTGCCGTGTTTCCCGGCGCGGGCTGCGTCGTCTTCGATTGATACATTCTCAAGGTAATAGCGGCCATTCACCAGCTTGCTCGCGACAAGTCCCTTGCTGTCGCGCCGCCATGCAAACGGTCCGACGTCATCGTCGAAATCTGCAATCACGCGCGACTTGCCCGTGTGCAGTTCGAGCAGCTTCAGCTTCCACTGATCCGATTCATATCCATCGCGCTCCTGCGAGAGATATGCGACCCACTTTCCGTCGGGCGAGACGCGCGGCACGCGATCGGCGCCGAGATTTCCCTCGGTCAGATTCTTCGGCGCGCCGCCACCGACAGGGACGCGGAAGAGATCTGCATTGGTGCTCCACGCTTCGGTCTGCGGCGCCTTGTGCGCAACGATCAGTGCGTCACCATTGGACTCGAATGCGTAGTCGTCAGCGCCATCGAGATAGAAGGGAGGCCAGTCGGAATCGCCCGGGGTGATATCGCGGGCAATCGCAGCGGGAGAGGGCGTGGTGCCCGCAGCCGGCGCGGGAAGCACGAAGACGTGGGTCCGCTTTCCGTCGCGCCATTCGGTCCAGCGGCGCACGAAAAGATGATCGCTGATGTGCGCCGCGACCTTGCTGGCGGCGCGCTCCGCCTCGATGCGTCGGTCGCACGCGTCGTCGCCATTGCATTGTGGATAGACGTCGCTGACGAATGCGATCCACCGCCCGTCGGGAGAAAAGATGGCGCCGTCCGCGCCGCCGGAGAGGTCGGTGATCTGCCGCGGGTCGCCGCCCGTGGCGATGTCATAGAGCCAGAGTTGCGGCGTGCCACCGCGCGATGAAGTGACGAGGATGGCGTTGCCAGATGCGTTCCATCGTGCCCGCTCGCTCTTGCCGTCGCGGGTGAGTTGCCGGGCCGCGCCGCCGGCGACTGCTTGCAACCAGATATCCTTGAGGTCGCGATTCTCCCCCAACGACTTCTGGTGCACCGTAAATGAGACCCAATTGCCGTCGGGCGAGAGCTGCACGTCGCCCAATCGATGCGTCTGCAGCAGCTCTTCCGGCGTGAACGGGCGTATTGCCCGTGCTGGCGACGCAGCGAGCGCGCAGAGCGAGAACAGGGCGAGCGTTCGAATCTCGATTCGCATGGCCGCCCCCAATAGCTCATGCAGGGCGCACGATCCACCGCGGCAACTGCCGCTCCGCCTCTCGGCCGACTTGACGAAGCCGCAACTCCTGTGGCGTCTCTGCGCGCCTATGCGACCGACGATTGCCGCGAACCTCCGCCGCTCTGCCGCTCTGCTCCTCGCGCTCCCTCTCGCCTGCAGTTCCGGAGCGCCCGGGCCGTGGCTGAGCGACTCGAAGATTCTCGTCACCGGCGAAGTGAATAATGTCGGCATCGCCAATCACGATTGCCGCCCGGGGATCTGCCCGCACAACGAGAACACCGATATGATCGTCTGGAATGGCGCGATCTATCTGGTTCACCGCACGGCCATGAGCCAGACGCTGGGCGATAACAGTTCACTGCATATCTATCGCTCGACCGATTCAGGGAAGACGTTTAGCGAGGTAGCCCATTTCCTCGCGCCCGACCCGACGATGTCGCCGCCCGATGGCCGCGATCTTCGCGACCCGGCGTTCTTCATCAAGGGCAGTGAGCTCTGGTTCAAGGCGCTCACGCGGCTGCCGGTCTCGTCGGTGCGCGATTCCAATGTCGAGACGCGCGCGGTGGTTTCCCATTCGGCCGATGGTGTGACCTGGAGTCCATTCGAGTTCGTCGGCCCGACTGGCTACAGCTTCTGGCGCGTGAAGGAGCACAACGGGGTTTTCTATTCTGCGGCATACCAGGACGGCGATCAGAGCGTGACGCTCTATTCAACCACCGATGGAACAACCTGGACGCAGGGCCCGCTGATCTACGGAGTCAGCGCCGATACGCCGCTCGAGACGGAACTCGTGTTCCTCCCCGACGAAAGCCTGCTCGCGCTGGTGCGGATGGACGGAACAGATCAGGAGATTCTTGGCTCGCGTGGGCGTCTGCGCACCAAGGTCTGCACGTCGCCGAAACCGTATACGGCGTTTGATTGCACCTATGAGATCACCGGGCAGCGCCTCGACGGGCCGGTGGCCTGGTTCTGGAACTCCCGCCTCTTCCTGGTTGCGCGCGAACATATCGGCGCTGACGACCGCAAGCGCACGTCGCTGTTTGAATTGACCGGCAATCTGGGTCCGTCAATGACGCAGGCTCCGGGCGTGATCGTGCACGGGGAGTTTCCCTCGGCTGGCGATACTTCCTATGCCGGCGTTGCGCCCATCGGCGGCAGCAAGTTCCTCGTGACCTACTATTCGAGCAATCTCGTGGCCGATGATGGCTGGTTCGTTGCCATGCAAGGCCCCAGCGATATCTGGCAGGGAACGATCGATCTGGCTGCGCTGCCGGCCACCGAGGCGGTCTGGAATACGCCCGCGGCCGATGCCGGGCCGTAATTGAGTCGATTCAGGAACTATCGCCGCTCGTGCGGCATGGTATCGCGCGGGCTGCGGAAGAACTGCATCGGCGAGTAGTAGAGGAAATTCGAGACGCGGCTTGTATAGAGGTCTGCGTAATCTGAGACCTGCTCGCCGAAGCGGGAGTTCTCGTTTCCCTCTTTGAAGCAGAGTCCCCAGCAGCGGTTCATCCCGCGCTCGACCTGCTCTTCAAGCGACTGCTCTTCACTGACGATCTGCTTGAGCGAGCGGCGCAGCGCCTCCAGTTCCGACTTGCTCTTCGCCCGTTTTGCGTCGACCTCGGGATTGGTCGAGCCGCGCGGTTGCGCGCGATCGAGTGCATTGAGCGTGAGCTTGAGGTGATTGATTAGATCATCGATGCGCTGGCGCGCGTGTCCGAGTTCGCGCAGCCGCGTGATGTCCGGTTGGTGCGCGTCGATGTATTCGATTTCGCGCTCGAGTTCCTGCACGACGAAACAGGTGCGCCAGAGCGAGGATTTTCGATTGCGGATGATATCCCCGTAGATATGGTCGCCGACATAGAGCACCGCCTCGCCTGCGTGCCCGCTCATTCTCTCGAAATCGAAGAGATTGCCGCCCTCATAGACCTTGCCGCGCTCGAGTGACGTCGCCTTCTCGTTGACGACCTTGCCCCCGGCGTCGAGCTCGAGGAATGGTCGCGATTCATTGAAGAACGCGGGCTTCTGCGCGCCGACAATCACCAGGTCGAAATAGTTTCTCCACGACGGATATTCCGGCAGTTGTCCGTCGAGCAGATAGCTCATGACCGCGTCGGTATAGTCGCCGAGCGAATTGGTCAGGATGAAAATCTTCTTTCCTCCTGATCGCAGCTTGTGCAGAGCAGGTGCGAGTTCCGGATCGCGCAGGATGTATTTCGCCAGATCCTTCTTCAGCTCCGTCTTCAGCGAGCCGTCGCGGTGAACCTCATCGATGCTCGCGCGGACGTCATCGTAGAGCTTGTGATAATCGACCTTCTCTGGAGGCGGCCCATTCGGCTGCGGCCGTTCGAGCGCTTCAATGATCTCGGCATAGAGGCACGCTTCCGGCAGAGAAAAGAGCGTATCGATCCATGCGAAGCGCGGCAGGGAGAGGCGGATCTTCTCGTTCTGGTAGAGCGCGCGCCGCTCTTCAATCGGAAGCAATTGCCGACCGTGATAACAGCGGCCGACATAGTTGTGCCGGTCCATCTTGAAGAGGTTGCCATAGTCCTTATCGACGACGAGCCCGCGAATGACGAACTCGTGATCGTAGGTGATCTGCTGGAGGTGCTCGGGATAACCGCACTTCGAAATCAGCCGCTCGAGCGTCATGCGAAACGCCAGCTCTTCGATGTGGCGCATCGAATAGACGGCGAGCGTGTAATCCATATCGAAGCCGACCATCGAGATATGGTCGAGGCGCAGTGCGCGGTTCGTGTAGATCTGGCGCGCGTGCGACAGGTCGTGACCCGAGAGGCCCGGTGCGTGGAGCAGCCGATGCAGCTCAGGGTCGCGGAGAACGTCGGATGGCGCGCCCTGCGTTTCGGCGCTGTTCTGGGATCGATCGGTGGACACGGATAAAGGCGATGATTGCGCCAAGCAGCAATCGCGGCAAGAAAGCGGCGGCGTTTTTCCCGACCTGCAGGAGATGGCGAGCGCGTGACCAGAGAGAGCGGCCAGACGGCGAGCGCAGGCGGGCCAATCCGCGTCTATGTGGTCGAGGATGATGCGCGTCAACTGCGCGCGCTGCGCAAGCTGCTCGAGGGCGCGGACGAACTGCTGCTCTGTGGTGCGGCCTCCTCGGGCGAGCAGGCGCTGCGCGAGATTGCGCAAGCCGCGCCGGAGTTGGTGCTGATGGATCTCGAGCTGCCAGGAGCATCCGGAATCGAGACGACGCGCGCGCTGCGGGCGCGGGGGCCGGTCCCGGAAGTTCTCGTGCTGACGAGCTACGAGGACGAGGACCACGTCTTCGATGCGATGCGCGCGGGCGCGAGCGGCTACGTCGTAAAGGGGGCGAGCGCGCAGAAGCTGATCGACGCGATTCGCGAAGTGGACGCGGGCGGTACGGTGATCGAACCGCGCCTCGCGAAGCGATTCTGGGCCTTCTTCAAGGGCGTGCAGGAGCCGTTGCGAAGCGGTCCGCAGCTCTTGCCGGTGGAACTCGAGGTGCTCACCGTGATCGCGAAGGGGCTCTCGAATGCCGAGGCGGGGCGCGTGATCGGCCTCGATCGGCGTACGGTGCGAACTCATCTCGGTCACATCTATGGAAAGCTTGGCGTGCGCTCGCATGTCGAGGCCGTCATTGAAGCCTTGAAGCTGGGGATCATCGAACTGTGACTCTCTTGAGATCCGCGCACTGCGCGCCGTTGGCGATGGTCTGTGCGCTCATCGTTTCGCTTCCGAGCCGTGCGGTTGAAGAGAACGCACATCACACGCCTGCTGATCAGGTCGGCGGCCGCATCTATCGAACGCAGGTCGACGCGGGAGGCGCTTCGATTTCGCTCTGGCGATATGTCGGTGCGGGCGGGAAATCAGGTCCTCCGATCCTGCTGGTGCCGGAGTTGTTCTGCGAACGCATCTGGTACGACGAATTTGCGCAGGCCCTACAGCGGCGCGGTCGCGACGTGTTTCTCTTTGAGTGGCGCGGGAGCGGCGATCACGGTGTGGCGGGTCACGGAACGCCGGTCGCGCAGGGCTTTGGCGATATCTCGGCGCTGCTGCTTGGCGACGCGCCGGCGGCTTTCGATGCCGCGCTCGCAGCCAGTGGCGCGACGTCGATGGAATTGATCGGGCATGGCCTCGGAGGAGAGGCGGCCGTGCTGCTTGCTGCTTCCTCGCGCGCCGCTCAAGTCTCGTCGCTTGCGCTCGTCTCCGTTCCTGCGGGCTACTGGACTCCCAATGAGGCGGTTCGTCGTTTGACTTCAGCTGTGCGTGCCTTGCCGTCGACCCCTGCAGATATTCGCATGAGCGAATATGCGTCGATGGCGGCCCCGCTGGGAGACCCTGCGCGCCCCGGGCAATGGATTGAGGCGCAACAGCCGCTCGACCTCTTCGCGCTGCTGCTTGCTCATGGCACGTCGCTTTCTCCCACGCGTTCGCGCGAGCTGCGCGATGGCCTCGGCAATGCTTCAGCGCAGCTGCTCGGCGAGCTTGCGCATTGGATGGAATCGGGAGAGCTGGCGCTGACGGAAGGCCCGCGCGCGCCGCGGCAGAGCCTCTCGGAAGCGTGGACGCGGATGGCGCAGCCTGCGCTGCTGGTGGTCGCGCCGCTCGACAATCTCGTCCACCCCGAGCAGGCGCTCGCGCGTCGAGGCGATCGCGCGCACCTTCGCGAAGAGATTCTTCTCCAGCGCATCGAAGGGTTCCCCGAGGACGCGGGCCACCTCGCGATTCAATCCTCGTGGGGGCCGCGCGTGCTCGCGCCGAAAATTCTCGATTGGCTTGCGGAGCATCCATGAAGCGCGTCGCTGCAACGCTCATGCTTCTGGCGCTGACCGCCTGCTCGAACGGTTGCTCGCTCGCGCGCCGCGTCTGGTCTCCCGCGCAATTGCCGGAGCGGGCCGAGCACCTCATCGCCCAGACGAGCGACGGCTGGGACCTTTCGATCATTCATTACCATCCGCGCGCGCCGTTGCCGGGACGGCGGCCCGTTCTCCTCGTGCACGGCATCGTGACCAATGAGCGCAACCTCGATTACGACGAGCAGCACAGCCTCGCGCGCAGCCTCTCCGCGCGAGGTCTCGATGTCTGGGCGCTCTCGCTGCGTGCCACAGGAGAGAGCGCACATGCGAGCCTGATCGGCGGCGATCATCACTATGATTGGGACTTCGATACCTATTGCCGGGAAGATATCCCGACCGCGCTGGCGTTCGTTCAGCAGCATACGGGCGCGGAGAAGGTCGACTATATCGGCCATTCAATGGGGGGAATGCTCTACTATTGCGTCCTCGCGCGCGGCGGCCCCGCAGCCGATGCGATCGGGGTCGGCGCGACGCTCGGTTCACCACTCGGATTTCGTTGGGGGCCGCGCTTTACGCAGTTGAGCGAAACGGCCGCGCTCGCGGCCAGCAAGCTCCCGGTGCTCAAGCTCGACAGCATTACGCTGCTGGGACTGCCCCTTGTGACCTGGTTCCCCGAACCGCTCGCGCTGCTTCTCTATAATCCTGCCAATCTCGAGGAATCGGTCTGGAGCGGATTCCTCGCCGTTGGTGTCGACGACGAATCTCCTCTGCTCGCGGCGCAGTTTCATCGCTGGATCGTGAGCGATCGATTCACCTCGCGCGATGGTGCAATTGATTACGAGGCGCTGCTTCCCGCGACGCGCGCGCCGACGCTCGTGGTTGCTGGAAAGGCCGACCAGCTTGGCTTCCCTCCACTGGTGCGCCGCGGGTACGACGCGCTCGGTGGCGAGAAGGCATGGCTCGTGGTCGGCATGGAAAACGGCGCGCGCGGCGATTACGGACATATGGATCTACTGCTCGGCCAGAGCGCAGAGCGGGACGTCTTCGAGCCGGTTGCACAGTGGCTCGCGGCGCCGCATTCGAGCGTTGCGGGCCATTAGATACGTCTGAATATCGAACTATCGCGTTGCTATCGAGGTGTGCTGCTCGCGAGGGGCTTGCAGAGTGGAACATCCGCCCAGGTTCGCGCGTCGTGCGCGGTTACGATCGACGCGGCGTGGCCTGCATAGACTGCGTGCAGCAGCGAGAGTGAATCGGAGGTCTGCTGCCAATCCCAGTCGGAGGCGAGCGCTGCAATTCGCCCCTTGGTCACCGGCTCTGCAAATCCCTCCTGCGTCCACGCGGCGTCACCGATGAAGAGCCAGCGCTTGCCGTCGCCGGAATTCACGAAGTAGCTCGTCGCGCCCCGCGTATGACCCGGAGTGGGAACCGCGACGAATGATCCGTCGCCGAAGAGATCCGCAGAGTGTTCGAAGCCATCGGTCGGCGGACCCGAGAATGAGATGCGATCGATGCGCGTGCGCACGCTGTCGAAGTGATGCGGCATCGCGCCTCCAATGAGTTGATCGTGCTGCGCGAGGATCCAATCTGCGTCTGCGCCGGACATGATGACGCGCGCGTTGGGCAACTGCGTAAGGCCTCCCGTGTGGTCCCAATGATCGTGCGTGAGCACGACGTCCGTGACGTCCTCCGGTTTCACGCCCACCTCCGCGAGCAGTGCTGCCAGCGGCCTGGCGGCACGCGCATGTCCGAGGGCGAGGCGGACATAGAACGGGGCCGCGTCGAGATCGGCGGCGGCAGTGTCGCCAAACGCTGCATCGATCAGGATCACCCCGCGCGGATGGCGGATGAGGAACGTCGAATATTGAATCGTCCACGGCCCGCGAAACCAGCCGCGCGCGCCGTTGGAGAGGTCTTCCTGATCGGAGAAATGAACCAGGGCGCATGGCGCGAGCATCGGGAGATTCGCGCCCAGAGCGGGCCGCACGTCGATCGGCCGCTCGCGGATCGCGGGGAAGCAGCCGATGCAGCCGAGCAGGGTGGCCAATGCAATTCGTCGCATGCGGGCGAGATTAACGCATCGTCGTCCAGCGGATGGCGCTGCAGATCTGCTGCCCGCGTTCGGCATTGAAGCAATAGAATGGAGCGATGATCCCCGACGATGATACGCCGCCTGAACTCTCTGCCGATTGGGTGCTCGTGGATGCTTCGCCCGAGCATGTCCAGCGCGAACGCGCGCGGGCGCGGGAGTTGCGTGCGAGTGGTTGGTGGCAGCGCAAGACCCAAAAGGGACTGTGCGCTTATTGCGGGAAATCATTTCCGCCGCGGGAATTGACGATGGACCATATCGTGCCCGTCGCGCGGGGCGGACGCAGCGTGAAGGGCAACGTCGCCCCTGCGTGCAAGACCTGTAACAACGAGAAGAAGCTGCTCACGCCCGCGGAGCTTCTCCTTCGCGCGCAGAAGATCTCAGTCGAAGAGGAGTGAACAGAACGCTCGTGCTATGCATCCCGCATGTCCCTCGATCCCACTCGATTCCCGGTCGAAGAGTTCACCCTCGAAAACGGATTGCGCGTCCGGTTGCTGCTCGATCGCAGCCTGCCGGTCTGCTCGATCTACAGCTTCTTCCGCGTCGGCTCGCGCAACGAGCGGCCCGGCATTACGGGCATCAGCCATCTCTTCGAGCACATGATGTTCAATGGCTCGAAACGATATGGCCCGAAGGAGTTCGATCGTCGTCTCGAGGCCGCAGGCGGTTCGTCGAATGCCTATACCTCGAATGATATGACCGCCTATTACGAGGATTTCGCCTCGGACGCGCTGCCACTCGTGCTCGATCTCGAAGCCGATCGCATGGCGTCGTTGACGATCGATGATTCATCGCTGGCGCGCGAGCGCGGCGTCGTGAAGGAAGAGCGCCGCTTTCGCACCGATAACGATATCGACGGAATGATGGACGAGGCGCTCTCGGCGCTTTCGTTTCTCGCGCATCCCTATCGCTGGCCCGTCGTCGGCTGGATGAGCGATTTGAATCGAATCAGCAAGGCCGACTGCGAGGCCTATTTCCGCGCCTACTATGCGCCCAATAACTGCACCATCTGGCTCGCGGGGGATTTCGATCCGGCCTTCGCGCGCGCGGAGATATCGCGCTTATATGGCTCGATTCCCGCGGGGCCGAAGCTTCCCGACGTTCCTGTCGGCGAGCCGTCGCAGAAGGGTCCGCGTCGCGCGCTCGTGCAGTTCCCCGCGCAGGCTCCCGCGCTGCTGATTGGATATCGCGCGCCGGCGGGCGATGAGGTCGATTCGCTCGTGCTTGATTTAATCGAGACCGCGCTCGGTCACGGGCAGGGCTCGCGCCTCGTGCGTGCGCTCGTCTATGGCGCGGAACTCTGCGTGGAAGCGCGCGTTGGATATGGCTGGCGATTGGACCCGGGTCTCTTTCAGGTCTCGCTGCGCTTGAATCCCGGCGTCGAGACCGCGAAGGCCGAGAGCGCGCTCTATGCGGAACTCGAGAAGCTTGGATCCCAGCCGCTGCCCGAGGAGGAGCTGCGGCGCGCGAAGAATCTGGTGCGCGCGAATCTGCTCCGTTCGCTCGTCACCACGAATGGGCGGGCGCACATGATGGGGCAGATGGAGATGATGCTCGGCGATTGGCGGACGCTGTTGAATCTCGATGACAGGTACGAGGCGATTACGGCCGAGGATATCCAACGCGTCTCGCGCGCGGTCTTCGCGCCGCATCGCAGGAACGTCGTCGAGCTTGTGCCCGGCGAGCTTCCCGAGAGCGATCCCGAGGATGTCGCGCAGGCAATCGATGCGCATCTTCTTGTGGGAGGTGCGGCGTGAGCGTGCTCGCTGATGTCTCGATGCCGCCGCTGCGCGCGGAGAATGAGCCGAGCGGGCTCGTCCTCGCCGCTGTCGAGAAGCGCGGGATTCCGCTGTTCCACGCGCGACTCTCGCTGCCTGCAGGTGCGGCGCGCGATCCGGCCGGCAAGACGGGCCTCGCGTCGTTCACGTCCGATCTCCTGCGCCGTGGAACTGCGCGCCGCAACGCCGAGGCGGTCGATGCGCTGATCGAAGGGATGGGTGCGCACTTATCCGTGGAAGCGAATATGGACGAGTGCGCCCTCGGCCTCACCGTGCCGTTCGAGTTGGCCGCGACTGCACTCGATGCGCTGCTCGAAGTCGCGCTCGAGCCATCGTTCCCCGCGGACGAAGTCGAGCGTGCCAAGCGCCACACGCTCTCGGAGTTGCAGAGTGATCTCGACGAACCCAGCACAGTGGCGTCGCGCGCTCTTTCTGTGCTCGGATATGGCGCGAGTCATCCCTACGGCCACCCACTCGCGGGCCGCACGCGCGACGTAGAGACCTTCACGCGCGCCGACGTCACCGCTTTTCATGCCTCCTGCTATCGCTCGCAAGGCGCGCTGCTGTCGCTTTGCGGCGACGCCTCGCGCGATGAGTTGATCGCGCTCGCCCGCGCCCGGCTTGGTCAGGCGCGATTTGCGGGCTTCGCGAACACGAAGGTCGCCCCGGATGCAGATTCGTTGGCACTCAACACGATCACGAATCGCGACAGCGCCTACGCGATCGCAAAGCGAACGGGTCTGACGGCGCTCATCATCCACAAGGACGACTCGACGCAGGCGCAGTTGCGCATCGTTGCGCCCGGCCTGTCTCGCCGCGCGCCTGGCTGGGCCGCGGCCTTCGTCTCGAACTCCGCGCTCGGCGGCGGCTTCACGTCTCTGCTCGTCGATGCCATCCGCGTCGAGCGCGGTCTCTCCTACAGCGTCTCGTCGCGCCTCTCGATGAACCGCCATGCGGGCCTTTCGCTCTTTTCGTCGTTCACCAAGAACGAGACGCTGCGCGAACTCATCGACGTCTCGCTCGAGAAGATGCGCGGCTACGCGGAGTCGGGCCCGTCGCAGGATGCGCTCGCCAAGGCGCAGCGCTACCTCGCCGGTCTCTTCCCGTTCAGCCTGCAGGGGCTCGAAGGCCTCGCCGAGCAGCTCTCCGATTCGGTCCTCGACGGGACAGGCCTCGACTCGGTTGAGCACTACAGGACGCTCATCACCGCCGTGACGGCCGCGGAAGCGAAGGAGGCCGCGCGCACGTTGTCTCCGGCGCGAGATGGCGCGCAGATCGTCATCGTCGGCGACAGCGCCGCAGCTCAGAAGGCGCTTGCGGGGATCTGCCCGGTCGAGATCCGGCCCATCGCGGAGTTCGCATAGTCGAGCCGCGGTCGGGATGTGATGGTGAGCCGGCGCGCGACGCTCCGGGCCGCTCTGGCATTGGTCGCGCGCGTTTTCTTTCGCGGCCGCACGATTTCCGGGAACAGTCTCACGCTCGCTTGCATCTTGGTGTTCGAACGACTGCTTGAAGCGATGTTCCGGAGCACGCGCCCCCGATGGATCTCGACGACCAGCTCATCGCGACGGGGCTCGCACGCGGTGATCGGGGCGCCTGCCAGCAGCTGATCGCGAAGCACCACCGGACCGTCTACGCGTTCCTGTGCAGGATGGGCGCGGCCGCGGCGCTTGCGGAGGATCTGACGCAGGAGACCTACGCGAAGGCCTGGCTGAACGTCGCGAGGATCCGCGAGGCCTCGTCGCTGCGCGCGTGGCTCCTGACGATCGCGCGCAACGAGCTGCTCCAGTCTGCGCGCCGAAGCGATCCGCGCGCGGTGTCGCTGGATGACGCGAGCCACGTCGAGAGCAAGCACGAGGCGGCGCACGAGCAGCTTGAGCGGCACCAGGAGAACGCGCGTCTCGAGGTGATCGTGCGCGGGCTCGATGAGCCGTTTCGCGAGCTGATCGTGCTGCACTACTTCCACGAATTGAGCCTGAGCGAGCTGGCCGAGACGCTCTCGCTTCCTCTGGGAACGGCGAAGTCTCGCTTAAGCCGCGCAATCGAAGCGCTGCGCAACGACTGGTCTGCAATCGAAGGAGGAGAGAGTCATGGACAACGAAACTCTCGAGCGCGCTCTGCGCTCATTGCCTAGCCCGACGCCGTCGGTGGAGCTCGCGTCGCGTCTTGAGCGCGCGATCCCCGCGTCGTTTGTCGAGCGCGCACAAGTGAGCGCTGAGCCGCTCCCCGCGCGGTCGAGCTGGATCGCCGCGCTTCGCGAACTGTTCGTCTCGCCGCTCGCGCCGCTGGGCCTCGCAGGAGCGGCCTGCGCTGCCGCTCTCCTCTTCGGGCAGCCCGCGAATCAAGGCTTCCAGTTCGCGCTCCCCGATGCGTCTCTCGCCGAGCGCGTCGAGATCGTCGAACCGATCATCCCGCGCATCGAGCCGGTCGCGCCGATCGGCCCGAGCGAAATCCTCGAGGCGATCTGGCGCCCCGTGCTCGAGGACGGGCAGGAGCCGCTCAACATCCTCCACCCGAGCCGCGCGGCCATCGACGCCTTCCGCCAATCGCGCGAACTCCTCGACTCCCAACAGAGCGGCCACGCCGTCGCTCGCATCAGCTTCTCGGGGTAACGAAATGGAAAACGTCATGAAGATGCGAGTTGGATTGGCTGCGCTGGTCGGCGTCGTCATGACGGCGGCTTCGGTCCTCTTGAACAGAGGCCATCTCCTCTCGTTCCTGCACGGGCTCGCTCGGGGCAGCTTGGCGGACGGAAGCGATCTCGGCTCGGTTCTCCAAGGCCCAGCGGCATTCATCGTGTTTGGCGGCGCGGTCGTGGCTGTCGCGTTTGCGGCTCGACGCACGCGCGACATCCGCGCTCTTCTCGCGGTTGCGCGTAGCGCCGTCCTCGTTGGCGGCGTTGTTGGAAGCGTGATCGGCTTCACCGTCTGCGCCTGGTTCGTCAGGTTCCCGATCAAACTCGGCATCCCGGTGGCGAATGCGGTCATCTCGATGTTCTATGCGTTCGCAGCGCAAGCCTTCGTGCTTCTGCCGCTCGAGGCCGCGCTCATCGCTCGCGACTCGGGCGTGGTCGAGACGCCGCGCGCGGAGCAGTTCGCTCGCTTTGGCGGAGCCGCGCTGAAGGTCATGCTCATCGCGCTGCTCTCGCCGCCTCTGGTTGCCGTGCTCGGAAAATTCATCGGATTGCCGCCCGAGGTCTTTGGCCAAGATCGCTTCATCATGCTGCTCGTCGGTCCCGCGGCGCTTCTGATCGCGGCATCTCCTCTCCGCGTCGGATCTCGATTCGGCAGGTTGCTCTGCGACTCGTTTCTCGCATCGGGCGGCGTCCTGCTCATCGACTCGGTGGTTCACTTTCTCGAGAACGTGAGTCGCGGTGACGGGATGGGGTTCCCGCGCGGTGCAGCGGCCATCGCATCGGCGCTGGTCGCCGCGAGTTTCGCTGCCTTGCTTTTTCCGTCTGCTGTCGGCATCGAAGATGAGCTACGCAGCGAGCGAAGCTCCTTCAGGGCTTATGCGGCCTACTTCGCAGCGATGTCGTACGTCCTGACGATCGGGATCATTGCCGCCATCAGCATTCCGATGCCGGGAACGAAGCATTCCGACTCCAGTGCGTCCGCAGTTGATGCGTCGTCGAACAAATCCGGCGCAAGCTGGGCGCCTGGCGCGCATACGAACGTCACGACTTCGCAGATCGCTCCGCCGCACTCGAGCGATCCCGCGGCCGTCGGCGTCGACGACATCGTGGTCCGACAGGCCGATCTCGATGCGGCGCACTACATCCGCACCTCGTTCGACGTCGTGTTCGCCGATGCAGCGCATGCCGACGCGCTGCGCGCGCACTATGCCGAGCTGATCGACCTCTCGATCCTCTACCTCTCGAACGTGAAGCACGCCGACACCGTGGGCGAGGAGAACATGCAGAAGCTCCAGGCCGCGCTGCTCAAGCGCGTCAAGCAAGTGAGTGGCGGCGAAAACGCGCAGCGGATTCTCTTCCGTGGATTCGTCTCGCAGTAGCGCACGCCCGCTCCCAGACTGGGTTTGCGCGATTCACGGTTCTCGATCGAAGAACAGGAAGTCATCATGAAGATACGCGTTGGATTGGCCGTCTTGGTTGGTGTGGTGCTGACGATTCTCGGAATGCGGCTCGCGGGCGTCTACGCCGCGTCCGTCCTTTCGCTCTCTGCGTTCCTCACGGTCTTCGGCGTGATGGCCGCGGTGCTGGTCATCTCTCCAGGCGGCGCGCGCGATGCCCGCTCGCTCCTCGCGCTCGCCCGCGCTGGAATCCTCGGAGGTGGCGTCGTCGGGAGCCTGATCGGGCTTGCCGGCTTCACTCCGGGATTCTTCGATCCGAAACATCTCGGGGATGGCGTTGCGTTCGCGGTTGTGTCGGTCTTCTACGCCGCGGCCGCGCAGGCTCTCCTGCTGCTGCCGATCGAGGCTGTGCTCGTTGCCCGCGATGACGCCGAAGGCGAACCGACACAGACCGTCCGTCGCGTGCTCCTCTCGATGGTGTCGCTGATTGTCGGACCCGGTGTCGCTGTCTACATCGTCGCTTCACACTGGGCACCGATCCCGATCGTCACTGCGCCGCTCGCTCTGGCAGGGCCGATCGCACTCGTGATCGCGGTGTCGCCGAGTCGCGTTGGCCCACGCTTTGGCGCGCTGCTGCGAGACTCGTTTCTCGCGAGCGGGCTGCTTGGATTCGTCGTGGCGCTCATCAACATGATGGAGCACGTCGTCCGAGATCCCTCCGTCTCCGTCGGAGGGATCTCGGGCGCGACGATCACGCTCGCGATCGGCGCCGTGGGTGCGCTTCTCGCGTCGGCGTTCAGTCCCGCAGGTGCCGCGAGCGTCGACGACGAGGTGCGCCCGAGCTTTGTCGTGTTCGTTGCCTACTTCGCCGCGATCGTCTTCGCAATCGGCGTGGGCGTCGCTTCCCTCTCGACGCGACCCAACCCGAACGCAGGCGCGGCTGTCGACGCCGCGTCGCCCACGGCGTCATCGAGCGCGACCGCAAGCGCATCGTCGAGTGAGCCCGCCGCACCCTCGGCGACGCGCAGCGCACCGCCCTCGAACTCCGCGGCATCTTCGATCGAAGCCAGGTCAGTCGCCGTCTTCGACATCGTCGCCAAGCTGGCCGATGCCGAGGCGGCGCATTACGTCAGGATCTCATTCTTCGTCGTGTTTGACAGCGAGGCGCACGCGGCGGCGCTGCGTCCGCGCCAGAGCGAGCTGCGCGATCTCTCGCTGCGCTACCTCTCAGACGTCAAGCTGGCCGACATGCTCGGTGAGGAGAACATGAAGAAGCGGGAGGCAGAGCTGCTGACGCGCATCAAACAGGTGAGCGGCGGCGAGAGCGCGCAGCGGATTCTCCTGCAAGGCTGGGTGACGCAGTGAAGGTGCCGAGAAGATCCTCTACTGGGACTTCGTGACGTAGTTACACCGCGTGTAACAGTGTCACTTCGCGAGCGGCGAGAGGTTCCAGCGCTCGCCGGTCAGCGCTTCCGACGCGCTCCAGAGCTGTTCGCGCAGTTCCACGGAGCGCGCCGCGGCTGCAGGCGTCGCCTCGCGCGAGCGATCGAAGTAGCGCCCCGAGATGTTCGCGACCTCGGGCGCGCTGGCGAGAAATACCGAAGTCTGCGCGCCCTGCGACAGCGAGTCCGGCCCGTCGCTCATTCCGAACCCTTGCTTGAGCAGCTTCGTCCCGACGACGCCCGGATGCAGGCTGTTCGCGGTCAGCACGCTCGTCGGAAAGCGCGCCGCGAGCCCGTTCGCGAAGAGGACATTGCAGAGCTTGGCCTGCGCGTAGGAACCAATTCCCGAGTAGCCGCGCTCGAGCTGCAGATTGTTGAAATCGAGCTTCCCGCGCAGATGGACCTGTGAGCTGACCATCACGATGCGTGCGGGCGCTGCGGCCTCGAGCGACGGCAGCAGCAGATGCGCGAGGAGAAACGGCGCGAGGTGGCTCACCGCGAGCGTCAACTCGAAGCCCTCGCTGGTGACGGCGCGCTCCTGCGCGTAGACGCCGGCGTTGTGGAGAAACACGTCGAGCCGAGGCGCGCGCGTAAGCAGACTGGGCGCGGCCGCGCGGATCGCGGCGAGGCTTGAGAGATCGCACGACCATCCGTCGATGCGCGTCTCTTGCGCCGCGCGTTCATCGCGCTTCGAGAGTTCCGCGATTGCACTCGCGACACGCGCGTCGCTGCGTCCGTGGACGATGACGCGAAAGCCGCGCGCGAGAAGCTCGAGCGCGGTCTGCTTGCCGATCCCGTCGGTCGATCCGGTGACGAGTGCAACGCGCGTGGTCTTGCTCATCGGTCTCTCTTCTTGCTCAGTGGATGGTTGCGTTCGGCAACTATTTCGAAGTCAGCTTCTTCTGCTCCGCGTGGAGAAAGAGCAGGGCGTCGAGCGGACTCGTCCGCGAGAGATCGAGCGCGCCCAGTGCGGTCGCGAGCGATCGGGCAGCTTCGTCGTGCGGCGACGTCGACGTGCTCGCAGCGAGGCCGGGCGCGATCTTGTCCGTCCCGGAATCGGGGCTTGCCGGTGGAGCCTCTGGCCTGCTCTGCGCGAAGAGTCCGAGCTGCGGGCGGCTCTGCGCGCGGGCCGGATGCGAATGGGCAAGCGCGGCGCGGCCCGATTCATCGAGCTCCTGCGACTCGAGGTTCGCGAGGATCTCTCGGGCCCGCGCGATCACCTTTTCCGGCAGCCCCGCGAGCTTCGCAACGTGGATGCCGTAACTGCGCGAGGCCGCGCCAGGCACGACTTTGCGCAGGAAGACGACCTCGCCCGCGACCTCGGTGACGGCCATCGTGAGGTTGACCGCGTGCGTCCGCTCGGCCGCGAGATCGCAGAGCTCGTGATAGTGCGTCGCGAAGAGAGTGCGGGCCCGCACCACGTCGTGCAGATGCTCCGCCACGGCCCACGCGATCGCGAGCCCATCGAACGTGCTGGTGCCGCGGCCAACCTCGTCGAGGATGAGCAGGGAGTTCGTCGTCGCCTGCGCGAGGATGCGCGCGCACTCGGCCATCTCGACCATGAACGTGCTCTGGCCGCGCGCGAGA
Source organism: uncultured delta proteobacterium (assembly GCA_903911145.1). Taxonomy (GTDB): domain Bacteria; phylum Myxococcota; class Myxococcia; order Myxococcales; family 40CM-4-68-19; genus CAIWCD01. The sequence continues at coordinate 50,159 of CAIWCD010000005.1, forward strand.
TCGTCTGCTGCGCCCACGCGCGTAAAGAGCTTGTCGACGATCCCGATCCGCGCAGACGTCGCCGGCACGAACGCACCCGACTGCGCCAGCAGCACAATCAGCGCGACCTGCCGCATCGCCGTGCTCTTGCCCGCCATGTTCGGGCCCGTCAGCACGAGGAGTCGGCGCGCACCGTCGAGCGCGAGATCATTGGGCACGAACGGCCCCTCTCCCGCCTGCTGCAGCGCCTTCTCGACCACCGGATGACGCCCGCCGCGGATGTCTATGAATGACCCATCGTCGACGCTGGGCCGCACCCAGCCTGACTCTGCGGCGATGCGCGCGAACGAGAGCAGCACGTCTCCCTCCGCGGCTGCCGCTGCTGCTGCACGAAGTTCCGCGCTCACGGCGAGCACTGCACTCGTCAACTCGAGGAAGATCTCCGCCTCCAACGCGGCCCGGCGATCCTCTGCGGAGAGTACCTTGCTCTCGTGCTCGGCCAGCGCGGGGGTGATGAACCGCTCTGCGTTCACGGTCGATGAGCGACGCTGGTAGTCGCTCGGGACGAGATGGAGATTGGCTTTGGTGATCTCGAGATAGAAGCCCGAGACGCGGTTGAAGCGCACTTTCAGCGACTGGATTCCGCTGCGCGCTTTCTCTGCCGCCTCGAGCGCGGCGATCGAGGCGCGGCCGCCCTGTGCGAGATCGACCAGTTCGTCGAGTGCAGCGCGAAATCCGGGCCGCACGAATCCCGGCTCGCGCGCAGGAGGAACCTCATCGGCGAGCGCGCTCTCGAGCAGCGAAGATAGCTTTGCAAGCGGACCCGGGTTGCCGTCGCGATCGACGGGCGCGAGCGGCGTCGCGAGTGCGCAAAGACGTTCGGAGTGACTCTTCGCGAACAGCTGCGCGAGGCCCGGCAACTCGCGCAGCGACGCGCGCAGACCCGCAAGTTCGCGCGGCGTGCCCTGCCGGATCGCGAGACGCCCGAGCAGCCGCTCGATGTCGAGGATCGCGCGCAGATGGGTCGCGATCTCCTCGCGCAGCACCGCCGCGCCGAACAACTCCTCGACCGCATCGTGCCTCGCTGCGATCGCCCGCACGTCGACGAGCGGAGCCGCGAGCCAGCGCGAGAGAAGTCGGCCACCCGCGGCCGTGTGCGTGCGGTCGACCAGCGCGGCGAGCGTGCCCGTGCGGCGCCCATCGGGGCCGTGGAACAGCTCGAGGTTCTTCACCGCTGCCGGATCGATCCAGAGCGCGTGCGAGGGCTGCTCGACCTGCACGCGCACGACGTGCTGCGCAGCACTTCGCTGCGTTTCCTGGAGGTAGAGCAGCGCCTCTGCGCAGGCCTGCACGGCCACGGGCTCTCGCTGCAGTCCGAGTCCATCCAGCGTGCCGAGTCCGAGATGCTTCTTGAGCAGCAATTCGGCTCCCGCGAGATCGCGAAACGCACGCGGCTCGACCCGCAGTGCGCCGCTTGCACGCTTGAGTTGTGCTGCCTGGGGCGTGCCCTGCAGTTCCTCGGGAATGAGCAGTTCGCGCGGACGCACGCGCGACAACTCATCGACCAGCGACTCCCACGAGGAGAGCGGATGCGCGCGCAACTCGCCTGTCGAAGCATCGAGCAGCGCCAGCGCACCGCGCGGCCCGTCCTGCCGCTTCTCCTGGGCGCGACCGGCGCTCTCCTCCAGCGCAATCGTCGCGAGCAGGAGCGGTTCGCGGCCGTCAAGCGCATCGTCATCGAGCAGCGTCCCGGGCGTGACCAGCCGGACGATCTCGCGCTTGACCAGCGACTTCCCCGGCCCCGGCGCCTCCATCTGATCGCAGATCGCCACCTTGTGTCCGGCCGCCACCAGCCGGGCGATGTATCCGCGCGCCGCATGAAACGGCACGCCTGCCATCGGCACGCGGTCCTCGCCCTTGCTGCGCGCCGTCAGGGTGATGCCGAGCAGCGCCGAGGCGATCTTCGCGTCTTCGAAGAACAGTTCGTAGAAATCGCCGAGACGAAAGAGGAGCAGGGCGTCTTTCGCCTGCGATTTGGCCTCCGCGTATTGGCGGAGCATCGGCGTGAGTGGCGCTGGAGGAATCGGCTCGGACACGGCCGCTCTCTAGCACGACAGAACGGCCGTGTCGGACCCCCTCGGTAACGTTCCTCGGGTCGGCGAATCGGTGCGCCGCAAGCGAGGTCTTCGATGGGTGAATCAATCAAGTTGTGGCGCTGCTCCTCCTGCAACCGGCTCCTGCGGGAGCTTCCGATCAGCTACGCGATGCAGCGTCATGCCGAGATGGTCGCGGCCGAGGCCGGTGCCGCCGCCGACTTCGTGCGCGAGGCGACGTGGCACGCCTATCTCGCATCGCTGCGTCGGTGCCGCTGCGGAAGCCGGAAGCAGTTCAGCCCCGTCGCCAGGTCGGCGCTGCGAGGCCAACTCGATCTTGGCATCGACGCGGTTGTTCTCCAGTGATCGCCGCGCTGCTTGCGGTTGCAGTTCTCGGCCTGCTCGGGAGCGCCTGGTCGTCGCGGCGCAAGCAACGCCGGCGCTGGCGCCAGGTCGAGCATCTGGAGCGCAGCCTGTTCGCTGCGGCGGGCGTCAAGCGGAGGTGGCGGACGAGAAGTTGACGTAAGGCCAGTGCGTGCAAACGTGCCCGCGTGCGCACCGTCCTCTCGATCACATCTGCTCTGATCTCCGCAACCGTCCTCTGTGCGCTCTGCGGCACCCCTGCTGTCGCGGCGGAAGGCCGCTCAGTTGCGCCGTCGGCGATCGCGCGTCGCGAGCGGGAACACCCCTCCTCGCTGGCCGGACCAATCGCGCTGGCGCAGGCCTCGCTGCAGAAGCTCTCGAAGGACAAGCGGCGCCGCAAGTATCGCGATGGCTGGGACGCGATCGCGCACGATCTCGGGAGCGCGATCCATCGCTCGCCGAATGACGCCCGCGTTGATGAGGCGCGGCTTCTGCTCGCGCACGTCCGCGAGGAACTCTGGCTCGTCTCTCGCACGCCGTCGGATGCTCACGCTGCTGTGGCCGCCTACGCATCTCTCGATGAGATTCATCCGGGCAGCGTGGCCGGCCGCACCGCGCTCATCTCGGCCGTCCACCTCGCGCACCGCGCGCACCTTACCCACGAACTCGCTGCATCGGAAAAGCGACTGGCTCACTATCCCCGCTCCGCGGAACTGAACGAAGCGCTCGCGCTGGCTCCTGGCGCGGTCGAGCCGACGCCGAGCCATCACGACCTGGCTCCCGCGGGACACGGACTCGATGCCCGCGCGGCGACCCCGGCTGATCGCACGGCGATGCGCCCGGCCGACTCAGAGGACGACGACGCGACCGCTCCCGCGTCCGTGAAGAGTGCTCCCGTGACCGCGCCTCCTGCGGTCAAGCCTTCGTTGCGCGCAGAGCGGCTTGGCCTAGGCGCACCCGCATCCCCCTCGCGCGAGCCGAACTCGGATGTGCCCGCGGGTGCTGCGGCAGTTCTCGATCAACTGGTGCAGGCGGCGCGCGGACATGGCGCGGCTGACCTGCTCGGTGAGACTGGCCCGTCGACAGAGAAGCCGCTCGCGGGCGCCACTGGCGCGGTCGCGGCGACGCTGGACGCAGGCACCGAGAATGCTTTGAGTGCCAATCATTTGAACGCAAACGATCTCGGCAACGCTCCGAAGGCAGCTCCTCCTGCCGCTGCCGAAGAGGGTGATGACAGCGACGTCGCTCCCGAGCCGGAAGAGGCCGACGATGAAGCGGCCCCGCGCCACACCAGCGCCTCGGCGCCCCGCGCGTTTGACACCTTGCCGTCCGACGCGGATTCCGAGAAGCGGGCACGAGATCTGCGCAAGTCCGCTCTGGGCGCGGCCTCCAGCTCGCTCGCGGCACAGCTCGGTCTGAAAGTTCACACCGTCGTCGTCGATGCGGGCCACGGTGGGCACGACGCCGGCGCGATTGGCCCGCACGGTCTGCGCGAGAAGGACGTGACGCTGAACATCGCGCGCAAGCTTGCCGACAAGCTGCGTGCGGCCGGGCTCACCGTCGTGCTCACGCGCGACAGCGACGATTACGTCGCGCTCTCGGAGCGCACGCGCATCGCCAATGAAGCGAACGCCGATCTCTTCGTCTCGGTTCACTGCAACGCCGCGCGCCGCCGCAAGCTGGAAGGCGTCGAGACCTGGACGCTGAACACGACTGCCGATCGCTACGCGCAGCGTCTGGCTGCGTTCGAGAATGCCGAGGCCGATGCGACGGTCTCCACCCTGCGCATGATCCTCGCGGATCTGGCGACGAAGGCGAACGCCAGTGACGCGCGCGAACTCGCGGAGACGGTGCAGTCGTCGATGGTGAAGAACCTGCGCTCGTCGGTCGGCAAGGTGAAGGACAACGGCGTCAAGCAGGCGCTCTTCTACGTTCTGCTCGGAACGCACATGCCGTCGATCCTCGTCGAGACGGCGTTCCTCTCCAATCCTGTCGAGGAGAAGCGGCTCAAGACGCCCCGGTACCAGGACGGCGCGGCCGATGCGATCGCGCGCGGCGTGCAGCAGTTCATCAGCGCCAGGCGCGAGCTGGCGCGCGCTCCGTGATCCTCGCGCTCTCTCGAGTAGATTGAGCGGATGTCGAGCACTTCGCAGACTCCTCCTCCGCATCCTCCTCGCGCGCAATCGCTCACTCCAGCGGTCCTGCGCGCGCGCGAGCGCCTTGCTCTGGGCCGCGCGGAGATCCGCGGGCGACACCAGGCGGGCGCGGGAGGACAGGAGATCGTCCGGGCGATCTCGGCGCTGACCGACGAGGTGATCTGCGAGCTGTTCGCCGCCATCACAAACGAGATCGTTGGTGTTCAAAGCATCCCGCTCGCGCTCGTCGCGACCGGTGGGTACGGACGGCACGAACTCGCGCCACGCTCGGATGTCGATCTGCTCGCGCTGCTCCCCGACGAGAACGCTCCAGGGGCTGCCGAGGCCGCGCTGGTGGCGGAGCAGCTGCATCGCGCGCTCTGGGATGCGGGGCTCGAGGCGGGGTTCGCCGCGCGAACCTTGGCGCAGTCGCTCGCTCTGGCTGATCAGGATCACACCGCGCGCACGGCGCTGCTCGATTGCCGGCTGATCGCAGGCGATGCGGCGCTCTACAAGACGCTCGAGCGTGCGGCGGTCGTCGAGTGGGATTCGCGGCGAGTCGAAGAGTTCATCAAGGACAAGCTCGACGAGCAGCAGGCGCGCCGGAAGCGATACGGCGGCTCTATCTGGCTGCTCGAGCCGCATCTCAAACAGGGCAAGGGCGGCCTGCGCGATCTGCAATGCGCGCTCTGGATCGCGCGCGCACGTCACAAGGTCGCAGGGCTCGGCGAAGCGGGCGAGCGCGGTCTTCTTCCCTCGCGCGACGTCGCGGCCGCGCGAGCCGCGAGAGATTGGCTCTGGCGCCTGCGCAACGAGCTGCACGAGACGACGGGCCGCCGCGATGATCGCCTCACGTTCGACAACCAGAGGAAGATTGCGCAGGCCCTCGGCTACGCCGACACAGAGCACGAGTTGGGTGTCGAGCGGCTCATGCGCGAGACGTACACGGCGCTGCAGGAGATCGCGCGCGCCTCCGATGCGCTGATCGATCGCTGCGCGATTGAAGAGATTCCACGTCCGTCGTCGCTGGTGACGAGTCTCCCTGCGCTCGCCGGTGCACTGCTCGGGCGCAGGCCGCCCCAGGCCAAGCCGATCGACGCGGCCTTCAAGCTGTGGCACGGGCGCATCACCGTCGCCGACAAGGACACGTTTGCGCGCAGGCACGCAGATCTCGTGCGCGTCTTCGCCGTCGCGGAATCTCTCGACGTCCCGATCTACAGCTACGCGCGTGATCTGCTCGTGCAGGAGCTCGCCCGCCTCGGGCCTGAGCTCGCCAACGATCGAGACGCCCACTTCGAGTGCTGGCAGATCTTCACGCGCGAGGGCAGCGTCGGTGCGCAGCTCTTCGCGATGCATGAACTGGGTGTGCTCGGCGCGCTCTTCCCCGAGTTGCAGCGGCTGCGGGCCCGCGCGCAGCACAGCCTCTACCATGTGTACACGGTCGACACGCACACCGTCTTCGCGCTCCAGCGCATGTGCCGATTGCGCGCTGGCGCGCTCGGCGAAGAAGAGCCGGAGCTCACGCGGGTCGCACGCGCGCAGGAGCGGCCGCTCGCGCTCATGCTCGGTCTGCTCTTCCACGACCTCGGAAAAGGGCTCGGCGGTGATCATTCACAGCGCGGCGCCGAGTTGGTCCGGGCCTACGCAGAGCGGGTCGCGCTCGATCCGGCCGACGCGGCAGACGTCGAGTGGCTGGTGCTGCAGCACCTGACGATGAGCCACATCTCGCAGCGTCGCGATCTCGAGGACGTCGAGTTGATCGAAGCGTTCGCGCGCGACTGCCGCACGGTCGAGCGTCTCGAGATGCTCTACCTCCTGACCTACGCAGACATGGCCTCGGTGTCGCCGGAGAATTGGAACGGGTGGAAAGCGGGCCTCTTGCGCACGCTCTATGAAAAGGCCCACGCGGTGCTGCAGGCGGAGGGCATGGACGCCCCTGAGCATGAGCGCGTTCTGGAGGCGCGGCGCGATCGGCTCGCCGCGCAGATCGCGGCCCTGCTTGCTCCCGTCGAGGAGCCGTCTCTTCGCGGACGTCCAGAGCGTGCGCGGCCCACCAGTGCGCCACCGCCGACGACTCCGACTTCTCTCGCGACGCAGTTCGTTCACGCTGCACCGGAGCGATATCTCTCCACGGTGCGACCCGCTGATGCCGCGCGCCATCTCGCGCTCTGGCTCGATGCACGCCGAAGCGGTTTCGCCTCGGAGTTGCGGCTGCGGGAGAGCGGCGAGGCGGAGTTGACGCTGCTTGCTCCGGATCGTCCCGGTCTCCTTGCGCTCTTCTCGGCCGCGCTGGCTGCGGCCGGGATCGATATTCTCACCGCAGAGGTTCATTCGCTCGAAGGAGGGATCGCACTCGATCGCTTCCTCGTCCGCGAACCCGGCGGCGGTGCTCCCGCGGTTGGTCGATGGGAGACGGCGCGCAACGATCTGCGCAAGCTGCTCGCGGGCGAGGAGAGTCCGGCGCGCCTTGTTCAGAAGCGGTTGCGGCGCTCTGCCTATGCCAGCGCGCAGCCCGCGGTGGAGACGCGGGTGCGCCTCGACAACCGGTCGTCGCAGCGCTTCACTGTGCTCGACGTGATCGCGCAGGACCGCCCTGGGCTTCTCTTTGCGATCGCCGAAGCACTTCACGATGCAGGCGCGTCGATCGAGTTGGCGCGAATCGCGACAGAGGGCAACCGCGCCGCCGACGCGTTCTACCTGCGGGACGCGCGTGCCGCGGGCCGCAAGTTGGTTGACGACGCACGTGGTGCGCAGGTGCTGCAGGCCGTCCGATCCGCCATCGCCGCTCTGGGCGCGTAGCGATGCTGGCCTCGACGATGGGACCCGCACGGATATGACAATGTGACTCTTATTGTCACATTGTCACTTCCGACGTCTTCACGCCCGAGGGTGACGCGAGAGCACCTGCGCGAGTCGAGCCCGGTCGACGTGCGTGTAGATCTGCGTGGTCGCGATGTCGGCGTGACCCAGCATGGCCTGCACCGCGCGCAGGTCGGCGCCGCGCTCGAGCAGGTGGGTGGCGAAGCTGTGCCGCAGCGTATGCGGAGTGACACGAGTGCTGATCCCGGCACCGCGGGCATAGCGGGCCAGCAGCTTCCAGAATCCTTGCCGCGTCATTCGCTCTCCGCGGCCCGTGATGAAAAGATCGCGGCTGGTGCGTCCGCGCAGCAGCTCAACGCGTGCTCGGCTCAGCCAGGTCGCCAGCGCCTCTCTTGCCCGCTCTCCCACAGGCACTGCGCGCTCTTTGTCTCCCTTGCCGCGCACGCGCACCACGCCTGTGCCGGGGTCGACGGCGGAGAGCGGCAAGGTGACCAACTCGGAGACGCGCAATCCGCTCGCGTAGAGCAGCTCGAGCATCGCCTTGTCTCGGCACCCCGCCGACGTCGCTACGTCGGGCTGCGCGAGCAGTCGGTCGACTTCGTCGATCCCGAGAAAATTGGGCAGCGGGCGCGCACCTCTCGGCTGGCCGACGCTCTCGCTCGGATCGCGCGGCGAGATCCCCTCGGCAGCAGCGAAGCGATGGAGGCCGCGCAGCGCTGCGAGATGGCGCGCCTGGCTCGAGCCAGACAGGCCGCGCTGCATGAGCGAAGCAAGGTGCGAGAGCACATTCTCCTCGGAGATCTCCGCGAGCTTCGCGAGCTTCTCCTCGCGCAGCCAGTGCAGGTACTCACCAAGATCGCGCGCGTACGACTCAAGCGTCGCAGGCAAGAGGCCACGCTCGACGCGAAGATGGGAGAGGTAGGCGTCGAGCGCGCGATCGAACGCGTCGGGCTCGCGCTCCATCACCCGTGCTCCTCGAACTTCCCTTTGCCCTGGCGGAGGATCTCGGGGATGGGACCGCAGAGATCGAGCACGGTGCTCGGCTCATTCAACGTCGCGCCGCCGTCGAGAATCAGATCGATCGCGTGGCCGAGCTGCTCCTGTACTTCGCCCGCATCGATGGGCATCTCCATCTCGGCGTCGGGAAGTTGCGCTGAGGTGGTGGCGAGCGGTCTTCCGAGCGCCTCGACCAGCGCGAGCGCGATCGGTGCATCGGGGATGCGGATACCGACCGTGCGCTGTCGGGTGAGCGCGGTGCGCGGCACGATCTTCGTCGCAGGAAGAACGAACGTGAACGGCCCCGGAGTCAGCCGCTTGATGATTCGATAGGCCTCGTTGCTGACGATGGCGTACTTCGCGACCTCGGCGAGATCGGCGCAGAGGATGGTGAACGGCTTGCGATCGTCGCGCCGCTTGAGCGCAGCCATCCGCTCGACGGCCTTCTTCTGCGAGAAGTCGCAGCCGATCGCGTAGTAGGTGTCGGTTGGATAGGCGATGATCCCGTTCGCCTCGAGCGCCGCGAGCGCGCGCTGGATGTGATGCGGCTGCGGGTGCCGCGCATCGACCTCTTGAATCGGAGCTTGTCTGGCCACGAGGGAAGCCTCTCTCGGGAATCACGTTCCGTAAAGAAAACGGGCGCGTCGACTCCTCTGGCTGCCTTGTCCGTGGAGCCCTCCTATGGTAATGGCGCGCGCCTCATCACCCACGAGGGAGTTTTCACATGGCCATCGAGCGTACGTTCTCCATTCTCAAGCCCGACGCACTCCAGTCCGGCGTCATCGGCAAGGTCCTCGCGAAGTTCGAGGAGGCCGGTCTCAAGCCCGTGGCGATGAAGATGGTGCAGCTCTCGCGCGCCGAGGCCGAGGAGTTCTACGGCATCCACCGCGAGCGCGGCTTCTTCAAGGCGCTCATCGACTTCATGACGTCGGGCCCGGTGATCCTGCAGGTTCTCGAGGGCGAGAACGCGATCGCGAAGAACCGCGAAGTGATGGGCGCGACGAACCCGGCCAACGCCGCGGAGGGCACCATCCGCCGGTCGTTCGCCAAGAGCATCGACGCCAACACCGTGCACGGCTCCGACTCGGCGGAGAACGCCAAGATCGAGATCGCCTACTTCTTCGCGGGCACCGAGATCGTCAAGTACAACTGGGCGAAGTAAGAGTTCACGTACGCGGCGGAGCCGGGCGCGTTAGAGTGGAGCCACTTTGGTTCCAATCTGGCAGTGGGTCGCCGTCGCGGCCGGACTTTTCGGCTCCGCATTCTTCTCCTCCTCCGAGACTGCGCTGACCGCGCTCGGCGAGGCGCGCGTCGCTTCGCTGATCGAACAGGGAGGAACCACCGCGCGCCCGCTTCGGCTCTGGCAGCGCGATCCCGATCGCGTCCTGATCGCGCTGCTCATCGGCAACACGCTCGTCAACGTCGGCATGGGCATTCTCGCGACGATGATCGCGGACGGGTACGGCGTCGGTGATCATCCGGCGGTCCTCACTGGCGTCACGACCTGCGCGCTGCTCACGTTCGGTGAGATCACGCCGAAGACCTTTGCCAAGCGATATGCGAGCGGTGTTGCCGTGGCCGCGATGCCGCTGGTTGCGCTGACGACGTTCATCCTCTGGCCGGTCGTGTGGATCTTCGCGGCCGTGCCCCGCCTGCTCCAGCGCGCGATCGGTGCGGAGGGGCCTTCGCAATCTCCCGTGACGTCGCAGGAGTTGGGCTTCCTGATTGAGCACGGCGCGCGCCACGGTGCGCTCGACGCGGCATCAGAAGAGCTGCTCAGCTCGGTGCTGAAGTTCAGTGAGACGCGCGTGAAGGAGATCATGGTTCCGCGCACGCAGGTGGTCGCGCTCGAGGCGACGGCGACCTACGAGGAGACGCTCAAGCTCGTCACCGAGAGCGAACTGTCGCGCATCCCCGTCTATCGCGAGACAATGGACGAAGTGATCGGCGTGCTCCAGTCGCGCCGTTTTCTCGCCGAGCAGCGCGGTGGAGTTCTGCCGGCGGCGTTCACGTTGAGCCGCTACATCAAGCCGCCGTTCTTCGTCCCCGACGCGATGAAGGTCGCGCGCGTTCTCAGCGAGATGCAGAAGCGCAAGACGCATCTGGCGATCGTCGTCGATGAGCACGGTGGCACCTCCGGCATCGCGACGCTCGAGGACGTTCTCGAAGAGATCGTCGGCGAGATTCACGACGAGAGCGATGTCGAGGTGAAGCGCCTTCGCGTGCTCCAGGACGGCGTCGTGCTCGCCGATGCGCAGGTTGCCATCCGCGATGTCGAAGAGCAGCTCGGCGTCGAGTTTCCCGAGGGAGACTTCGACACGCTTGGCGGATTTCTCACGGCCACCGCAGGGCGCGTTCCCCCTGCTGGCTCGCTGGTGGTCTGGGGGCCGCTGACGTTCACGGTGAAGGCCGCAGACGAGAAGCGCGTGCTGCGCGTCGAGATCGCGCGTGCGCCAGAGCGGCCGGCGTCGCGGCCGCCACCCGTGAAGAGTGCGCCGGAGAGCTGAGCGCGCGGCTGCGAAGCGAGGTCAGGGTGTTTCTGAGCGCGAGATCGTCGCGCCTGGCGTCGCCACCAGATCCGTCGAGCCGTTGGAGATCTCACATCCTGACAGCGTGAGTACGCCCTGCGATGCGACTGCCGCGGCGGCCTGTCCCGCGCCCTGGATCATGCATCCACGAATCGCCGCGCGTCCCCCCATGACCGAGACGGCCGCGCCTCCGTTGTCCAGAATGCGATCCCCGTCCGAATCGATCTGGCTGTTGTTCGCGTACAGCCCGTCCCCCTCGAGCCCCTGCGCGTCGGAGCGCGCACCGGAGATGAGATTCTGCGAGAGAGAGGCTGTCGAGTTGAGAAGCTTGATGCCGATGCTTCCGGCGCGAACGATTCGGTTGCCGCGAATCCGCAGCGGGTGCGCGCCGGAGATTGAGAGGGCAGCTTCGCTGAAAGGTCCATCGAACAGCGTCTCCTCGATCGAACCCGAGCTGAGAATTACGCCCGCTCCCGTCCGGCTGGTCTCTGCGATGCGACTCGCCTTGAGCTCGAAGCGGGAATGAAACGCCAGCAAGCCGTACTCGGTGCGCGTGATGTGCAGGTGATCAATTCGGGCGCGCGTGTGGGCGAGGTAGAGCGCCGACCCGCGGTGATCGGCCAGTTCGAGACTCGAGATCGTCGCGTCGCAACCCTGGAGCCAGACTCCGAACTGGCTCGTGTGCGCGACTCCTCCTCCTCGCAGCGAGAGCGAGCCCCGATGCATCACAATACCGCGCGTTCCGCCGACGACGTGGACCTCGAGCAACGCCACACCGAACGCGTCCTCGGCTGCGATGCCGACGCCTCTCGGCGATGCGCGCACAAGCAGCCCTTCAACGGTGACGCCATTTCCGCGGATGGTGAGCGTTGTCTCTCCGCCCTCGAGCGTTGCTCCGGGCGACGCGATGAGGTGCACGCGCGGGCCGATCGTCCACGGGCCGCGATAGTTGCCCGCGGGAAGTTGCACGGTCTGCCCCGGCTGCAGCGATGCAGCCCAGGCTGCGTCGGGCATGGCGGCAAGCAGCCCACGCGGCACAAGCGCCAGCGCGAGGAGCAGCAGGCAGCTGGCGCGCAGACGCGTTGGATGGTGCGCAGGCATGAAGGCCGGACAGTACCCTGCGCGCCGCGCTGGCCGATCGCACTTGATGGTGTACAAGCAGCGCGCATGCTTCCTGTCGTCTCGCCAAATCCTCCGCAGAGCCCTGCGCCAGACGAGCGCCCGGATCTGCGCACGCTCTCTCTGTCCGCGCTGCAGGCACTCGTCGCGCTCCTCGGCGAGAAACCGTTTCGTGCCAAGCAGCTCTTCCGCTGGCTGCATCACAAAGGCGCGGCCTCGTTCGATGAGATGACCGATCTGGCGCGGCCGTTTCGCGAGCAGCTTGCGCGCGAGACGCAGCTGACGCGGCTCACCGCTGACGCCGTGCAGGTCTCGACCGACGGCACGCGCAAGTATCGCTTCCGCACCTGGGACAATCGCTTCATCGAGTCGGTCTACATGCCCGACGAGGTCGGCGAGCCCGCGTTCGATCCCGATGCCGACGATGAAGATCCCGTCGAAGAGCCTCTCGCGCGCAGCAGTGGCAAGCCCGCGCGCGTGCGCCGTACGCTCTGTGTTTCGACGCAGGTTGGCTGCGCGATGGGCTGCCGTTTCTGCATGACGGGAACGATGGGTCTGGTGCGCAACCTGACCGCCGGCGAGATCGTCGATCAGGTCTATCGCGTCAACGCGGACCTGCGCGGCATCAACAAGGGCGAGATGGATGCGCAGCGCCCATTGACCAACCTCGTCTACATGGGGATGGGCGAGCCACTGCATAATTATGCAAACGTGAAGCGCTCGCTCGATCTGCTGCTGCACCAGGATGGCGCGAACTTCAGCCACCGGCACGTCACGGTGAGCACGTCTGGCCTCGTCCCGAACATTCTGCGGCTCGGCGAAGAGACGCAGGTGAAGCTCGCGGTGAGCTTGAACGCGACCACCGATGAGCAGCGCGCGAAGCTGATGCCGGTCGACAAGAAGTGGAACATCGCGGCGCTGCTCGAGGCGTGCCGGCAGTTCCCGATGAAGAACGGGCGTCGCATCACGTTTGAGTACGTGATGCTGCGCGGAGTGAACGACACCGACGAGGACGCGGAGCGCCTGTCGACGCTGCTCGCGGGGATGCCGGTGAAGGTCAATCTCATCCCGTACAACGAGAATCCGGGTCTTGGCTTCGGCGATCCGGGCGTCGAGCGGGTGCAGGCGTTCCGGCGGCATCTCGAGCGGCGCGGCTTCGCTGCGATGGTGCGCAAGAACCGCGGGCGGGACATCGCGGCGGCCTGTGGACAGCTCGCAGTGGCAGGGCAGGAGCGACCGCGCGCACGATAACAAGGCGTCTTCGTGGCGTCACAGTTACAGCGATGACACCTCGTTGTCACAAAGCGCCGATAGATGCCTTCCGTGCCGAATATCCTCATCGTCGATGACGAACGCGACCTGGTACAGGTGGTCGAGTTCAATCTGCGCCAGGCGGGATTCGAGACTGCGAGCGCCTTCGATGGCGAGCAGGCTCTCGCACTCGTGAAGCAGCGCGTGCCCGATCTCATCGTGCTCGATCTGATGCTGCCGGACATTCCGGGCACCGAGATCTGCCGCAATCTGAAGTCGAACCCACGCACGAAGAACGTGCCCGTCATCATGCTCACGGCGCGCGGCGACGAGGTCGATCGCGTCGTTGGATTCGAGTTGGGAGCCGACGATTTCGTGACCAAGCCGTTCTCGGTGCGCGAGTTGGTGCTGCGCGTGAAGGCGATTCTCCGGCGTGGCGCTGGTGTTGAGGAGGAGCGGTTGCGCGAGAAGGTGGGTCCGGTGCGCGTCGACCCGACGGCTCACCGTGCCTTCGTCGGTGCAGCCGAGATCGAGCTGACCGCGCTCGAGTTCAAGCTGCTCTCGACCTTCATGTCGCGACTCGGCCGCGTGCAGACGCGCGAGATGCTGTTGCAGGACGTCTGGGAGATGTCGAGCGAACTGCAGACGCGCACGGTCGACACGCACGTCAAGCGACTGCGCGAAAAGCTCGGGCCCGAGGGGCGCGATCTGATCGAGACGGTGCGCGGCGTCGGCTATCGCATGCTCGATCCGAGCGAGCGCGAATGATGGCTCTCTTCTCTCGCAAGATTCCCTTCGCCGAGGCCGCGCGCGCACTCACCGCGGACCTGCGCCAGAACGGGCTTACGTCCGCGGTCTCCCCGGAACTCGAGGAGCTCTCGCGCCTGCTGCGCGAACACGAGCCGAAGCCGGTCGTCGAGGACACGGGCGATCTGCTGCAGTCGGTTCTCGAGGCGCTTCCCGACCCGGCCGGCGTAATCGAGAGAGATGGCAAGCTCTCGCGCAGCAACTACCAGCTCGACGCGTTGCTCGGGCCCGGGCGCTCGATCGGTCGCACGCTGCTCGAGGCCACGCGCAGCGTCGATCTGGCGGATGCGGTCACGCGTGCGCTCGGCGGCGCAACCGAGCGTCGCGAGCTGACGCTGCCTGCCCTGCAGAAGATCGTCCTCGCCAGCGTTGCCCCTGTCGCGCGCAACCGGGCGCTGCTCGTCGTGCGCGATCTCACCGAGCAGAAGCGTTCCGAGGCGACGCGCCGGGACTTCGTCGCCAATGCGAGTCACGAACTGCGCACGCCAGTCGCGGCCATCTCCGGTGCGGCCGAGACGCTCCTCTCTGGTGGCATCGCACTCGATGAGACGGCGCGATCCTTTGTCGAGATGATCAACCGTCACTGCTCGCGACTGACGCGACTGACGCAGGACCTGCTCGATCTCTCCCGGCTCGAAGCGGGCGAGTGGCACGTCGAGATGTCGGCGCTCGAAGTTCAGCCGCTCTGCGAGCAGGCAATCGAGTTGGTGCGCGCGCGCGCCACGCAGCGCAAGATCACTCTCTCGGTTGACTCACCGGCCCGTCTGCGCGTGCTCGCGGATCGTCGCGCGCTCGAGCAGGTGCTCGTCAATCTGCTCGACAACGCGATCAAGTTCAGCCCCGAAGGTGGCCGCGTCACGCTGCTCGCGGACGGCACGTCCAGCCACATTGTCCTCTCGGTCATCGACACGGGCGCGGGAATCGAACCGCGACATCTCGAGCGGATCTTCGAGCGGTTCTATCGCGTCGACAGCGGTCGGGCGCGCGAGGCGGGTGGCACCGGATTGGGACTCGCGATCGTCAAGCACCTCGTGCAGGCGCAGGGCGGCGAAGTCGGCGTCGAGAGCGGGCAGGGCGGCAGCCGCTTCTGGGTGAAGCTCCGCGCGACCGCCAGCGGCCACATCAGCAAGGGCCCGTGAGCACCACGTCGCATCTCCCGAGAGGCAATCATATGAGGCTTGATATGAAGATGAATCGGAAGCTCGGACTCAAACTGGGCGCGTTGCTGTCGGGCGTCCTCCTTGCTGTGGGTGCCGGAGCCGCTCTGGGCGCGGACTTGCTCGTCAATGGAGCTGGCGCCACGTTCCCTGCGCCGCTCTATGCGAAGTGGTTCAGCGAATACAACAAGCGATTCCCTGATATCCGGATCAACTACCAGGCGATCGGTTCCGGCGGCGGCATCAAGCAGATCACCGAGAAGACCGTCGACTTCGGCGCGAGCGATGCGCCGATGAGCGACGAGGAGCTCGCCAAGGCGCCTGGCGTGATCCACGTCCCGACCGTGCTGGGCGCGGTCGTGATCATCTATAACGAGCCGTCGGTCGCGAATCTCAAGCTCACGCCGGAACTGCTCGCCGGCATCTTCCTCGGGAAGATCACGACCTGGAACGACCCGGCGATCGCGAAGGAGAACCCTGGCGCGCTTCCGACGACGGCGATCACGGTCGCGCATCGTTCGGACGGTTCGGGCACGACGGTGGTGTTCACCGACTACCTCGCGAAGGTCTCTCCCGAATGGAAGACGCAGGTCGGGCAGGGCAAGAGCCCGAACTGGCCCGCGGGGCTCGGCGGCAAGGGCAACGACGGCGTGACGGGGCTGGTGAAGAACACGCGTGGGGCGATCGGCTACGTCGAGCTGGCCTACGCGAATCAGAACAAGCTGACGCTGGCGTCGCTGCGCAATCGCGACGGGCAGTTCGTCAAGCCCTCGATCGAGACGACCTCTGCGGCAGCGTCGGGAGTCGAGGTGCCGGCGGACTATCGCGTCTCGATCACCAACGCGCCCGGCAAGGACTCCTGGCCCATCTCGGCCTTCACGTACCTGCTGATTCGGCAGGAGCAGAGCGACGCCGCGAAGGGGCGCGTGCTCGCCGAGTTCCTCTGGTGGGCGGTGCACGAGGGGCAGCTGCTCGCAGCTCCTCTCGACTACGCGCCGCTGCCCAAGCCGGTGGTCGCGAAGCTCGAGAAGACGCTCGACACACTGACGATCCAGGGGAAGCCCGCGCTTGTCCACGTCCGCTGAAAGCGCGGTCGCGCCACCGGTCCTTCGCGAAGCATTGCCGCAGACCGGGGGCGTGCCGGGCCGCCGCGTGGCCGATCGTCTCTGGAGTGCGCTCCTCATCGCGTTCGGCGGTGCGATTCTGGTCGTTGCTGGAGTGATTGTCTTTTCGCTCGGACACGTCGCCTCGCCGCTGCTTCGCGCAACGCACCTGATCGATTTCCTCCTCGGCACCGTCTGGGATCCCGAGCGAGAGCGCTTCGGTGCGTTGACCTATCTCTACGGAACGGTCGTCACGTCGTTGCTCGCGCTGGTGATCGCGGCGCCCGTCTCGATCGGGCTCGCGCTCTTCGTGACGGAGATGTCGCCACCGTCTCTGCGCTCGATCGTCTCCTTCCCTCTCGAATTGCTCGCTGGCATTCCCAGCGTCGTCTACGGACTGTGGGGACTCTTCGTGCTCGTGCCGCTTCTGCGCGAGACGGTCGAGCCGTTTCTCGCGCGCACGCTCGGGTTTCTGCCGCTCTTCAAAGGTCCGCCGATCGGTCTCGGCTTTCTCGCCGCGGGCATGATCCTCGCGGTGATGATTCTTCCGACGATGACGTCGATTTCGATCGAAGTTCTCAAGACGGTCCCGGGTGCGCAGCGCGAGGCCGCGTTGGCGTTGGGCGCGACGCCCTGGGAAGCGACGCGGCTCGCGGTGCTCCCGTACGCGCGCGCTGGCATTCTCGGCGCGATCATCCTCGGACTCGGGCGCGCGCTTGGCGAGACGATGGCGGTGACGATGGTGATCGGCAACACGCCGCGGATCAGCGCCTCGCTCTTCGCACCGGGATACTCGCTGCCCTCCGTGATCGCCAACGAGTTCGCCGAGGCCTCCGGCGCGATGCACACGGGCGCGCTCGCGGCGCTCGGACTCCTCCTGTTTGTCGTGACGCTCACCTTCAACTCCATCGCGAGACTTCTCGTACGCGTCGTGACGCGCGGTCCGGAACGGAGTGCGGCATGAGTCTCGCGCGCCGTCGATTCACCAGTCGCGCCATGACTGCACTCTGCGGCCTCGCGCTGCTGCTCGCGCTGCTCCCTCTCGTGTCTCTGCTTATGCTGGTCATCTCCCGCGGCGCGGCAGGCCTCTCATTCGATTTCCTGACCCAGTTGCCCAGGCCGGTCGGCGAATCGGGCGGCGGCGTTGGCAACGCCATCGTCGGCTCGCTCTCGATCGTCGCACTTGCGTCGCTGATTGGTATCCCCGTCGGCGTCGGCGCCGGCGTCTATCTCGCCGAGAATGGCGACGGCCGCGCGGGCAAGCTGATTCGCTTCACCGCCGAGGTGCTCTCCGGTGTCCCCTCGATCGTCGTCGGCATCGTCGCGTACGGACTGTTCGTCGTCCCGATGCATCACTTCTCGGCGCTCGCCGGGGCTGTCGCGCTCTCTGTGCTGATGATCCCCACGCTCGCGCGCGGGACCGAAGAACTGGTCCGGCTCGTTCCGCGCACGCTGCGCGAGGCGTCGCTTGCGCTCGGCATCCCGGAGTGGAAGACGGCGCTGCGTGTGGTCGTGCGCACTGCGCTGCCCGGAATTGTCACGACCGCGCTGCTGGCGATCGCGCGGGCGCTTGGCGAGACCGCGCCCCTGCTCTTTACCGCGCTCAACAACCAGTATTGGAGCCACCGTCCCGACGAGCCGACCGCGTCGCTGACGGTGCAGATCTTCAACGACGCCGTCAGTCCCTATGACGAACTGCACGCGCGCGCGTGGTCTGCGGCGCTGGTGCTGCTCATGCTCGTGGGCCTGCTTTCGATCGGTGCGCGGCTCTTCGCGCGCCTGCGAGCACGAGGACAACGATGATCTCCGCTCCTCCTCCTGTTGCTTCGTCGGGCCCGCATCCCGCCCCAGCTGCGAGCGACACTGCACGCCCGAAGATCGAAGCGATCGATCTCTCCGCCTGGTACGGCACGACGCACGTGCTTCGCAACGTCTCGCTGAGCGTTCCTGCCAACACGGTGCTCGCGATCATCGGTCCATCCGGCTGCGGGAAGAGCACGTTCGTCCGCTGCCTGAACCGCATGCACGAGCTCGTGCCGGGCGCGCGACAGAGCGGGCAGTTGCGCATCGACGGCGAAGATCTCCTCTCGCGCAAAGTCGATCCGGTCGATCTTCGTCGGCGCGTCGGGATGGTTTTCCAGCGGCCCAATCCGTTCCCGACGCTCTCCATCTTCGACAACGTGATCGCTGGCTTCAAGCTCAACGGCATTCGCGGAGACCACGCGGCGGTCGTGGAGAAGTCGCTGCGCCGCGCTGCGCTCTGGGATGAAGTGAAGGATCGCCTCCATGCGTCGGCGCTCTCCCTTTCGGGAGGCCAGCAGCAGCGCCTCTGCATCGCGCGCGCGCTCGCCATCGAGCCCGAGGTTCTCCTGATGGACGAGCCCGCTTCTGCCCTCGATCCGATCGCGACCGCGAAGATCGAAGAGCTGATTCATGAGTTGAAGCAGGTGCTGACCGTGGTCATTGTCACGCACAACATGCAGCAGGCCGCGCGCGCGTCGGATCGCACTGCGTTCTTCTACATGGGCGAGTTGATCGAGCACGGCGACACAGAGCAGATCTTCACCAACCCACGCGAGCCGCGGACCGAGGACTATGTGACAGGAAAGTTCGGATGAGCCCGCGACACACGGACAAGGGGTACGAGGCTGAGCTCTCGGCGCTGCGCAATCGCCTGCTCGAGTTGGGCGGCAAGGTCGAGACGGAGATCGCGCTCGGGATGCGCGCGCTCGCCGAACGAGACGCGGCGCTCGCTGAAGATGTGATGGCGACCGATCGCGAGGTCAATCGCCTCGAGGTGCAGATCGACGAGGCCTGTCGCCGCCTTCTCGCGCTGCGCCAACCCGCGGCGAGCGATCTGCGCTTCATCACCACGGCGCTCAAGATCGTCGTCGACCTCGAGCGCATCGGCGATCTCGCGGTGAACATCGCTGAGCGCGCGATCGATCTGAACCAGTCGCCGCCGCTGCGGCCCATTCACGATCTGACCAAGCTCGCGCTCGCCTGCCAGTCGCAGCTGCGCAAGTCGCTCGACGCATTTGTCGATGGAGACACCGCGAAGGCCGAGGCGGTGATCAAGGACGACGACCTGCTCGACGCCCTCTATCACAAGCTCTTCAACGAGCTGCTTGGGCTGATGATGGAGGACCCGCGCAACATCCGGCGCGCCACCAGCTTGATGTTCGTCGCCAAGCACCTCGAGCGGCTTGGCGATCACGCGACGAACGTGGCGGAGATGGTGATCTTCATGGTGCGCGGAACCGATGTCCGCCACCCGGGCTCGCGCGCGCTCAAGTAGGACGAGCGCATTCACTCACTCGCAGTTGATCTACTCCGTGGAATCGTGCGATCGCAGCGACCCCTATGACCACCCTCGGCGTCCTCGGCGGCTCTGGCCTCTACGATCTTCCCGGTCTCACCAACGTTCGGCGCGAGACGCTGACGACTCCGTTCGGCGCGCCGAGCGACTCGTACGTGATCGGTGAACTCGGGAATGCGCAGCTCGTCTTCCTCCCGCGCCACGGCGTCGGCCACCGCATCGCGCCGAGCGAGATCAACGCGCGCGCGAACATCCACGGGATGAAGCAGCTCGGCGTCACGCACCTCATTTCGGTGAGCGCGGTCGGCTCGATGAAAGAGGAGATCGTGCCGGGCCATCTCGTGCTCGTCGATCAGTTCATCGACCGCACGTTCGCGCGCCCGAAGACGTTCTTCGGCGACGGCGTGGTCGGGCACGTCGCTTTCTCCGAGCCGATCTGCGCGCATTTCAAGAAGCACATCGAGGCCGCGTGCTTCGCGGCCGGCGCACGTGCGCACTCGGGCGGAACCTACTTGTGCATCGAAGGTCCGCAGTTCTCGACGCGCGCGGAGAGCCTGCTCTATCGGCAGTGGGGCATCGACGTGATCGGCATGACGGCGATGCCGGAGGCGAAGCTCGCGCGCGAAGCGGAGATGTGCTTCTCGACGATCGCGCTCGCGACCGATTACGACTGCTGGCGCGAAGGGCACGACGCCGTGACGGTCGCGGATGTCGTCGCGACGATGCACAAGAACGTCGAGATTGCGCGAGAGGTATTGCGCGCGGTCGCGCTGGTGGCGGAGCGGCTCGATTCGCGTCCATGCGGCTGCGCGCACGCACTCGATCACGCGATCATGACTGCGCCTGCAGCGATCCCCCAGGCCGCGCGCGAGAAGCTCGCTCTTCTTCTCGGCGAGAGATACTGCGCGTAATCCGCGGCGAGCGTTCTATTCAGCGAAAGGCGAGGGATGCTTCTTCGCCCACGCGTCGATTGCGGGACACGCCTCTGTGAAGCGGAGGTCTTTCGCGCTGCCCCTCCATTCCACCGCGACGTTTTCAGCACCCGCGCCGCTGAGGCCTCCGGTGACGTTTCGTACATCCGCCGTCTTCATCGTTGGGGCCGCCTTCTCCGCTGCCTGGTGGAACGCCTCAAGCCGGAGTTCATCGGTGGCAGCCAGCGTCTCGGTGAAGAGTGCACAGAGGCGATGCATCTCGCTTGCGATCGCGGCGAGGGCCGCGCGGCGTTCCTCCGCCGTGGTGCGGAACCGATAACCCAGTTTGACGTGGACGGGCTTCGCAGGCTGCGGCGCGGGAAAACTCCAAGCGTTGATCACCTCCTGCACGCAGTATGGAGCCACAAACAATCCCTTGATGCCCCCGCGCTCCACTCGCGCAACGCTGCCGTCGCTGCCGATCTTGAATTCCGCAGTGACGCGATCATCCGCATCAGGCGGCTCGCGGAACTCCACCGGCGCCCCTTCGCCTTCGCGCTGCGACTCCAGCGAGAGAACGCACTGTTCGAGGTCGTGTCGGTGCTCGGCGAACACCTTCCGCACCAACTCGGGCTTGATGCCCGGGTCAACGTCGAGCGAGAGCAACTCGCCGATGGGGGCGGCCCGGGCAGCAGTTCCGACGAGAGCAAGGCAGAGCGCGCCGCGGAGCGAAATCATGATGGGATCCTCGGATGAACAGAAGTGCGTCGGGCCGGTTCTCTCGACGTCGCAGAAGAGGCGTGCGGCTGCATAGCCCAAGTCACTCCGCACGCAGGTGATCCTGATCACATCTCGCGATGCTTCAACTCCCTGGCGGCAGGTTGTCGGTCCAGTGCGACTCGGCGCGAAACGTCTCCCAGAGCGCGGCCACGAACGAGCGCTTCTCCGAATGGATCTTGCGCTCCATCGCATCGATCGCAGGCACGCGCGCCCAGACGCTCCAGAGCGAGAAGAGCGCGAGCACGCCGGTCATCGAGAGCACCGCCGCATGCGCGCCGAAACGATGCGCGAGCGCGCCCGCGAGTAGATGACCGACAGGCAGAGCGCCGAGCGACGCCAGAGAGAAGAGACTCATGCCTCGGCCACGCAGCGTCTCCGGCACGAGCAGTTGCATCGCCGTGTTCGAGGAAGAGAGCGCCCAGACCCAGAAGACACCCGCGACCGCGAGGGCTGCGCACGAGAGGATCATCGAACTCGACGCGCCGTGGACGAGCGCGGCGAGCGAGAAGCCGAGCATTGAGAGCGGAATCAGGTGATGGCGCGGATATCCGCGCGGGATGCGGGCGAGCGCGAGTGCGCCGACGATCGCGCCGGAACCGAGCGCGGCGAGGAGGATGCCGTAGCCGCCTGCTCCGACGTGAAGTTCGCTCTCAGCAAAGACGGTAAGCAGCCCTTGAACCGGTGCGCTTAGAAACGTGAAGGCGCAGACGCCGAGGAGGATGCGACGCGGGCCGCTTGAGTTGCGTGCCCAGTTGAGCGCGACGCCGACACCGCGCGCGTTCTCCGCTTCAGGCCGTTCGCCAGCCGGCATCGTCCTCGAGGCGGGCAGCGTGACCCAGTAGAGCGCGACGACGATGGCGATGAAGCTCGCCGTGTTGAGATCGAAGACGAGCGCGGCGCCGCTGAACGAGAGCAGCGCGCCGGCGAGCATGGGGCCGGCGAGGCGCGCGAGATTGAACTGCGCGGAGTTCAGCGCGATCGCCTGCGGGAGATCGTCGCGCGGCACGAGCGAAGGCGTGAGTGTCATCCACGCGGGCTGCACCAGCGACCACGCCGCGCCTTCCGCAAACGAGATCGTGATCACCACCCACGGGCTCGCAAGCCCGAGATGCGTCAGGACCGCCAGCAGCCCCGCGATCAGCATCATCATGGCCTGGCCCGCGATCAGCAGCTTGCGCCGATCGAGCGTGTCCGCGAGCCGTCCCGCCCAGAGCAGCAGCAACGCGGCGGGGACGAACTCGCTGGCCGCCAGCACCTCGACGAGAAACGGCGAGTGCGTCTGGCTCTGCACCATCCACGACTGCCCGACCGTCTCCATCCAACTGCCGACGTTGGAGACGAGTGCGCCGGACCAGACGATCAGAAACGCGCGGTGACGAAAGACGGCAAATCCGCCTCCCGCGCGCCGCTGCGCTCTGCCTCCATCGGTCACTGCTTCTCGTCGGCAACCATCGCGCTGTAGAGATGGCCCTCGGCTGCGGCGAGTTCGGCGTGACGCAGATCAACGACCGAGCGCGCCTGCGCAGCCGCGCTGGTGGCGGTGAAGCGCTTGTTGTCGGCGTCGGTGAGGTCGAGGCTCGTCGCCACGCCCGCCTTGAAGGACGCATCGACTTGCGCCTGCGCGCGCACCGCGACATTCGCCTGTGCCTCCGATTGCGCAAGCGCAGCCTGTGCCGCTGAGAGATTGGCGCGCGCGCCGATCCAGGTCGACCGGGCCTTCGCGCGCACCGCCGCGAGGTTCGCCATCGCCTGGTGCAGCTTGGCGCTGTCCTCGTGTTGCGACGCATAGCGTGCCCCGCGGTCATAGAGCGGGATGTTCGCCGAGAGCGTGAGATCGTACGAGTAGTTCTTCCCCGTGAATGCCGAGTTCGAATTGTAGTTCCCCTTCGCGCCGACCGCGATCTGCGGAAGCCAGAGGAACTCGTCGAGCTGCAGCGCGCCCTCGCTCGCCTTCACTGCTTCGATCGCGCTCTTCACCGCGAAGTTGTTCTCCCAGGGCTCACTCTCCATCGTGCTCGGCTCGGGCAGCTTGTTCGCGCTTCCCGCGGGCAACGGCTGGATCGCATCTCCACTGAGCGCCTCGAGCATTGGCAGCAGCGACTCGCGTGCACCTTCAAGATTCGCGATCTGAAGCCGCGCCTGCGCCGTGTCGCTCTGCGCGCGCAGGAGCTGCAGCTCAACCGCAGTGCCCGCCCGGATCTGCGCCTTGGCTTCGTCTTCGCGATGCAGCGCCACGCTCTCGAGATCGTGCGCCGCCTTGAGCAGCCCTTCGATTCCCTGCAGCGCGAAGTAGCTCTGCGCCGTCGCGAGCAGGATCTGTTCGCGCGCGGCATCTGCGCCCTGGCGAGCCGCCTCCGCTGCGTGGCCCGCGATCCCCGGAGCGAAGAGTCCTTGCGGCGTGAAGAGCGGCTGGGAGATCTGCACATTGCCGTAGCGGGAGTTGACGGCGAGGATCGTCATGTTCGCCTGCGCTTCCTGCGCGGGCGAGAGCGTGAAACCGAAGAGGCCCGCGAGTGCGCCGAGGTTGAAGGTCTGCGGCGCGTTGGTGTGGTCGATCATCCCGCCTGCAGAAAAATCCGGCTGCCACGCCGTCCACGCGCGACGCACTCCAGCCTCTGCGATCGCGGCCTGCGCTCGGGCCGCCGCGACATCCGGGCCCTGCTTCGCCGTCAGCGTGAGCGCCTCTTTCAGCGTCACCACCCGACGTGATCCACTCGACGCGACAATCGTCGCGCTTGCCTCTGGTGCGGCCTGCTGCGCGAACGCAGGGAGCGTTGCAAATGCCGAGGCGATGAAGAGTGCGGCCCGGAGCGGCCGGTGCTGCTCGTTGCGTTGCATGATCGATGTTCCTTTCACGGATGTCTCAACGTTCGAATTGTGGGCGATCACTGCGCCGAAGGCTCGCGCGCGACGACTGGAACAGCGCTCTCGTCATCGCCAGAGCGCTTGCGCCGCAGCAACCCGAGCAGAAATGCAGGAGTCAGGCGTTCGACGCCCGCGAAGATCACCGGCACCACCAGCAGCGTCAGCGCCGTCGAGCTGATCACGCCGCCGATCACCGCGATGGCCATCGGCGCGCGAAATTCGGAGCCGATGCCGCGCCCGATCGCAGTGGGCACCATGCCGACCGCCATGGCGATCGACGTCATGAGGATCGGCCGCAGCCGCCGCGGGCCCGCCTTGAGCAGAGCGGTGTCGATCGAGTCGCCTTCGCGAATGTGCACGAGCGCTCCATCGACGAGGAGGATCGCATTCTTCGTCACCAGACCCATCAGGAGAATGATTCCGACCATCGCGCCGAGCGAGAGGTTGTAGCCCGTGAGCATCAGCGCGCCGCCTGCGCCCACGAGCGCAAGAGGCAGCGAGACGATGATTGTGAACGGATGCTTGAGCGACTCGAACTGCGATGCGAGCACCATGATGATGAAGATGATCGCCAGGCCGAACGCAGTTCCAAACGCGCGGTTCTGCTCGTCGAGCATCTTCATCTGTCCGTCGTAGACGACGTTGTAGCCGGGCGGCAGCGGCGCGTCCTTGAGCGCTCGCCGCAGAGTCGTGGCGATCTCTCCGAGCGCGCCGCCCTGTGCGATCTGCGAGTAGACAGCGATCTGCCGCTCGCGATTTTCGTGCTCGATGACCGACGGCCCATCCTGGATTCCGATCTGCGCGACGTCTGAGAGCTTGCGTGGACCGCGCAGCGAGAAGATGTCCATGTTCTCGATGCGCTCGACGCGATTGCGGTCCCCTTCGCGCAACCGGACACGCACGTCGGTCTCGTCCTTGCCTTCGCGCAGCTTCGCGGCAACGACGCCATCGACCGCGAGCCGCAACTGCGTGCCGATGTCGCTCGCAGAGAGGCCGAGATCCGCCGCGCGCGTGCGATCGAGCTTCACCGTTAGCTCGGGCTTCGGCGGATTGGAATCGACCTTCACGTCGACGGTACCGGGAAGTCCCTTGAGGATCTCCGCGACGCGCTGACCTTCGCGATTGAGCACGGCCATGTCGGGGCCGATCAGGCGCACCATCACGGGGAAGAAGTCGCCGACACCTTCGACGTCGGGTGGATCGGAGACGAACACTCGCGTCGCTTGCAGATCCTTGAGCAGCACGCGCGCAGACTCCTTGATCGCCTGCACACCGCGCTTGCGCTCCCACTTCGGACCGTTGAGCACGCGCATGTGAACCTTGTTCGCCTCACCGTTCGGACCGACGATCGCGTAGACCTCGCGCACCTCGGGAATCTTGCGCAGCAGCGCCTCCGCATCCCCGGCCCGTGCGGTCGCCAGCTCGAAACTCGCCGAATCGGGCAGCTGCAGATCGACGCCGAACTGGCCCTTGTCCTGCGGTGCCATGAACTCGCCGCGCAGGCCCACCGACATCAAAACGAGCATGCCGACCGTGATCGCCGTCGTGACGAAGAGCGACAGCCACTTGTGGCGCAGCACCACCCTGAGCACGCGCGCGTACCAGCGCTCAGTCGCCTCGAACGTCAGGCGCAGCATGCGCGCGACGACGAACTCCTTGCGCACTTCGCCAGGCTTGCGCTGCTTCGCGAGTCGAGAGGAGAGCATCGGATCGATCGTGAAGGAGACGAACAGCGAGATGAGCACCGCGGCGCTCATGGTGATGCCGAACTGCTTGAAGAACTGCCCGACCATTCCGGACATGAAGGCGACGGGCACGAATACGGCAACGAGAGCGAACGTCGTTGCGAGCACAGCGAGACCGACATCGTTCGTGCCTTCTCGCGCGGCCGTCATCGGATCCTGGCCCTGATCGAGTCGATGCGTGATCGCTTCGCGCACCACCACTGCGTCGTCGATGAGCAGACCGATCGCGAGCGAGAGCGAGAGCAGCGTCATCTGGTTGAGCGTGTAGCCGAAGATGTACATGACGAAAAACGTGCCGATCACCGACGTGGGCAGAGCGAGCGCGCTGATGAACGTGCCGCGCGGGTCGAGCAGGAACATGAGAATGATCAGAATCGCCATCGCGCCGCCGAAGATCAGCGCGGTCCAGACCTCGTCGGCGTTCGCTTTGATCAGCTCGCTCTGATCGATCAGCAGCGTGCTCTTGAAGTGGTAGCCGAGACGCGGAGTCATCTCCGCGAGAACCTTCTGCGTCGCGGCGGCGATCGCGACCGTGTTGCCGCCGGGCTGCTTGACCACCTCGAAGATGATCGCGTCGCGCCCGTTGAGGCGGGCCGAGGTTCTGCGATCAGTGACGCCGTCGCTGACTGCTGCGATCTCGTCGAGACGTACCTGCGAGCCGCCACGATTCGCAGTGATCGGCAGCCCACGAATCGCGTCGACGTCCTGAAACTCACCGAGCGTGCGCACGGTCATTTCACTCGGGCCCAGAGAGAGCCTGCCTGCCGGAAGATTCATGTTCTCGCTGCCGAGGCGCTGCGCCACGAGGCCAGGCGAGAGGCCCGCTGCCTGCGTCTTGTCGAGATCGAGATCGACGCGGATCTCGCGCACGTCGCCGCCCGTGATGCGCAACTCCGCGACGCCGTCGAGTTGCTGCAGCGCAGGCTGGAGCTGGTCTTCGATCAACTTGCGCAGCTTCTGCGACGAGAGATCCGCGGAGGCGGCG
This sequence comes from uncultured delta proteobacterium, assembly GCA_903911145.1. Lineage (GTDB taxonomy): Bacteria > Myxococcota > Myxococcia > Myxococcales > 40CM-4-68-19 > CAIWCD01. Next base: position 77,115 of record CAIWCD010000005.1, read on the forward strand.
AAGGTGAGAATCGGCGCGGCGCCGAGATCGATGCGATTGACGATCGGCGCGTCGGCCTCTTTCGGCAGCTTGCCGACGGCGAGCGAGACCTTGTCGCGAACCTCCTGCGCCGCGCGGTCGATGCTCTCGGTCAGATTGAACTGCACGATCACGATGCCGGCGTTCTCGCGCGAGAAGCTGTGGATGTGGTCGATGCCGCTGATGCCCGAGACCGCGTCTTCAATCGGCTTGACGACCTGCGTTTCGATCTCGCCCGGGCCAGCGCCGCGATAGACCGCCGTCACCGTGACGACGGGGAAGGTCACATCGGGAAAGAGATCCGTGCCCAGGCGCTGCATGCCGAGGAGCCCCATCACGATGATGAGCAGCCCGATCATGCTGGTGAAGACGGGCCGCCGGATTGCGACCTCTGAGATGCTCATGGCGCGCCTCGCACGGCGACCTTGCTGCCGGTCTCGAGATCGACGGCAGGATAGTCGACCACCTGATCGATCGGTTCGTTGGCGCGAAACACGATCTCCTTCGCGCCGCGATCGATCACGTTGATCTGCACGCGCCGGACCGAGCCTCCTTCGCCGACAACGTAGAGATGATCTCCGCCCGTTGAGGCAAGCGCAGAGGCGGTGACCGCAAGCGCTGGCTCCTGCGCTCCAAGAGGAAGAAATGCACGCGCGAGCGTGTGCGCGGTGAAGCGGCCCTGCTTGTTTGGAACGGAGATCTCGACGGGCACGCGGCGCGTCTGCGCGTCGGCCGAGGGAATGATCGACGAGATGCGCGCCTCGTCCGTGGTGACATCGCTCGCAGCGGACGCGACCCGAACCTTCGCCCCGAGCGTCAGCAGCGGGCGATCGCTCTCGGCGGCCGTCGCGTGCAGCACCAACGGATCGAGTTGCTCGACGACGAAGAGCACGCTTCCGGGACCGACGAACGCGCCGATCTGATCCGGTGCCTCGACGAGCACTCCCGCGAACGGCGTGTGGAGATCGTGCCGCCTGCGCGCCGCGCGGGCCTGCGCGAGTTGCGCCTTGGCCGCGAGAACCTGCGCATCTGCTGCGTGAGATTGATTCTCTGCCGCCGTCGCCTGCTGATCGCTGATGTTGTTCGTCGCGCGCAGTTGCGCCGTACGCGCCGCTCCATCTGCGGCGACGGCCGCGCCCGCTTCGGCCGCCTTGAGCGCCGCCTCGGCCTGCGCGACCTGCGCGTCTGCGATCTCCGGATCGAGCTTCGCGATCACCTGCCCAGCCGCGACGGGCGCTCCCTTCTTCACGAGGATCTGCGCAAGTCGTCCGCCGACCTCGAAGCCGAACTGCAACGCCTTCGCAGGCTGCAGCGCGCCCGTCACTTCGCTCTTCGCAGCGATCTTCGTGGCCCGCACTTTCGCGAGCTGCACTTGCGCCGTCACGCTCGCCTGTTCACCCGAGGACTTGCTCTTCACGTCCGCGCGCGAGGCAAAACCGATCGAGATGATCGCGGTGGCAACGACTGCGGTGGCGATGACGATTGGTCTGCTGCGGATCACGGCGAACTCCGGGGTGACGGACGCGTCTGTGTGCGCCTGGCCTTGCTGGGCGCGGACTTGCTCTTCGTGCCGACGGGAATCGAAAACGTGCTCGGAGGCGGAATCGACCCCTGGTGCGCGAGGGCCTGGAGCGAGCGGGCCCAACTGCGCAGGTCTGGTTTCGCGCGCATGCGGCAGAGGCGATGCGCGAGCAGGAGGTACGTGCCGACCATCATCGCGCCGAAGACCTCCGGAGGCACGTCGGTCCGGCAGATGCCCTGCGCCTGCTGGGCGCGAAACTCGTTGGCCACTCGAGCAGCCTCGCGCTCGACCGCCTTCCAGAGCGTTCCCTCGAACGGCGTCCCCTGCGCGCCGGAGATCAGCACCGCAACGACGTCGCGGTACTCCCACATCACCTCGAGCGTGCGCTCGTCCTCGCCCTCCTCGAGTTCAAGCAGCAGCTTGTATCGAGGCGAGACCTGCTCGACGTCTCGAGGCGTGATCGGCCCCTCTGCGAGAAAGGCCTCTGTGCGCGTGCGCCGCGACTTGAAGCAGGCATCGAGTGCGCGCTCGAATCGCCGCACCAGCGCACCGAAGAGGCTCTCCTTCGAGGGGAAGTGAAGATAGAAGGCGCCCTTCGAGAGCCCGCAGGCCGCGGTGATGTCCTCGACCCGCGCGCCGCGCAGGCCGCGACGTCCGAGTTCGACACGGGCTGCGTCGATCAGCGCTGCGCGAGAGAGTGGAGCGGGGCGTCGGGCCATAGATCAGGTCATCTCCAAAACGGTGCGTCCGACGGGTGTCGTGCGAGCGATGTGCCAATTGATGACCGGCGGGTCAGTTTCGGTTCGCCAAAAATGACCGGCCGGTCAGAAATCACGAATTCGGCCCGAAGTGAGAGGAAAAACTGTCTGTCCTGCGTCTTCTTCCTGGCCTCTGCGACGCGGGATATGCGCGCGGCGTCGGCGCGATGCGTGCCGGAATCCCGACAGAGTTGGCGGAGAGTCGACGGGCCGTGCGCGCTTGGCTGAAACTTCACGCGAGCGCGCGACGGCTCGATGTACTCTGCGCGCCGTGACCGAGTCTGCTCCGGCCAGCTCCGCTGAGGTGATGCGCCCGCCGGCCGGGCCACGCAAACGCGGCGGAGCCGCTCTGGTCGCGGCCGGGATTCTCCTCAGTCGCCTCGCTGGATTCGTTCGCCAGCGCGTCTTCGCTCACTACCTCGGCACGATGGATGCGGCCGACGCCTACAACGCCGCGTTCAAGATCCCCAACTTTTTGCAGAACCTTCTCGGAGAGGGTGTCCTCTCCGCGTCATTCATCCCCGTCTACGCCCAACTCCGCGCGCGCGCCGAGCGCCTCGGTCAAAGCGAAGCGGAAGCCCGCAAACTGGCCTCGGCCGTCGCTGGACTCCTCGGCCTCCTGACGGGACTGCTCTGCCTCATGGGAATCTTCGCAACGCCATTCCTCATCGGCGCGATCGCTCCAGGTTTCACCGGCGAGAAGCGCGCGCTCACCATCCGCCTCGTCCAGATCTTCTTCCCGGGCATCGCGTTGCTGGTTCTCTCGGCGTTCTGCATCGGCGTTCTCAACAGCCACCACAAGTTCTTCCTCAGCTATGCGGCGCCCGTGATCTGGAGCGCTGCGCAGATCGCCGCACTGGTCTTTGGCGATCGCGCGCACACCGGCGGCACGCCCGCGCTCGCAATCTGGGCCGCCTGGGGCTCGGTCGCGGGCGCGCTGCTGCAGCTGATGCTGCAACTTCCCTCTGTGCTGCGGCTGCTCGGTGGCATCGGCCCCGGAGGTTTCTGGCCGACGCTCGGTCGCGGCAACGCCTACGCCGCGGAGGTCGTGCGCAACTTCCTCCCTGTGGTCACCGGCCGCGGCGTCGTCCAGCTCTCGGCCTATCTCGACAGCTTCATCGCGAGCTGGCTCCCGACGGGCGGTGTCGCGGCGCTCGCCTATGCGCAGACGATCTATCTCCTGCCCATCTCACTGTTCGGAATGTCGATCTCCGCGGCGGCTCTTCCCTCGATGTCCGCAGCGCAAGGGGAGGGCGGAGACGAAGCTCGCGAAGCGTTGCGCGTCCAGCTCCAGCGCGGCCTGCGCGCGATCGCCTATCCAGTGGTGCCGGCGGTGATCGCGATGCTCGTGCTCGGCGATGTCATCTGCGCCGCGCTCTTTCGCACGGGCCGCTTTGGCTCAGATCAGGTGATCTACGTCTCGAGAATCCTCGCCGGCTCGACGATCGGACTGCTTGCCGCGACGCAGGCCCGCCTCTACTCGAGCGCCTACTACGCGTTGAAGGATACCCGCACTCCGCTTGTCTTTGCCGCGCTTCGCGTCCTCGCGACCGGCCTTCTCGGACTGCTCTGCGGCCTCTGGCTCCCTCGCGCGCTGCATGTCGATCTCTCGCTTGGCGCAGTTGGCCTGACCGCCTCCGCGGGCATCGCCGGCTGGGGCGAGTTCCTGCTTCTCCAGCGCGGCATCCATCGCCGCATCGGCGAAGTGTCGCTGCCCAAGAGGCTCCAGCTTGAACTCTGGGGCTGCGCTGCAGTCTCCGGTTGCGTCGGCGCGCTTGCCAGACACTTGTTGGGCTTGGGTCCGCGGCTCCATCCTCTCCTCGTCGCCGCGATCGTCTTCGCGCTCTTCGGCCTCGTCTATCTCGCGACGACATCGCTGCTCGGAGTGCCCGAGGCCGAGGGGATGCTTCGTCGCCTGAGACTCAAGCGCTCGCGCCCGAACTGAACCCGTCATTGCAACGGGCGCAACAGCCCACGCGGGCGTGCATCGACCGCAGTGCTTGACAGCACCCCCTGAACAATCGGATCTCTGCCCGACAATCTTAAGCGGGGGCATTGGTCTCCCCTGCCGATTGCAAGAGGGAAGCCCCATGCCCCGTTTGTTTCTAGCCCTGCCGTTGGCTGTGCTGCTGCTTGCATCGCCATCTCACGCCGACTCTGCGAAGACTCACGTCGCTGCTGCTCACAAGGCGGAGAAATCGGGCAACTGGAGCAAGGCTCTTGAGGAGTGGCAGGCCGCGTATCGTCTCGATGCCAACGCCGACTACCTGATCGGCATGGGCGATGCGTACGCGAAGCTTGGAGACAAGGCGAATGCGCGCAAGCAGTACAACGCGTACCTCGCGGACCCTCTTTCGCTGGATACGGATGGCGTGAAGGGAAAGATCGCGGCCCTCGATAAGCCGGCCGCAGACGACCTCTCGCTCGATCTCGGCGGCCCTGCCCCTGCGCCCAAGAAGGTGGCGTCGGCGGACCTCGACCTCGATCTCGCGGGTCCGGTCGATGCGCCGAAGGCCAAGAAGGGTGGCAAGAAGGGCGGCAAGAAGGATGCGTCCGCCGATCTGTCGCTCGACCTCGGTGGCCCGGATGGCCTTGATATCGGACCGCCCGCTCCTGCGCCGAAGAAGGAGACGAAGGAAACGAAGGTCGCGGCGAACGATCTCGATCTCGATCTTGTCGGCGGCCCCGACCGCTCTGTCGGTGGCCCGTCGGCGAAGCCCAAGGACGACAAGAAGGTCGCCTCTGCCCAGCCGGCGCCTGCACCGGTCGCGCTGGCTCCCGCTCCGATCGCGGCGGCGCCCAAGCCTGCGGCGCAGCCGGCCCCACAGCCTGCACCGGCAACGAAGGTCGCGGTTGCTGCTCCAGCGCCGAAAACGACTACTGCTCCCGCGCCGGCGAAGTCCGCTGCACAACCGGCCGCTGTGGCACAGAAGGCAGCTCCTCCTGCTGCCGTCGCGACCGTCAGCGGCGAGCCGCGCGTCGTCGAGCACAATAACCGCGTGATCGCCTACTGCACGGCGGGCCTCGCCGTTGGCGCGCTGGCATTCGGCGGCGTCTATTACAGCAAGGCCTCGGCGAACCAGAGTGACGTGACTGCGCAGATCCGCTCGGGTGCTCAGCAGCAGCAACTCCTCAACAGCGCGGGCCAGAACAAGAGCCTCGCGCTTGCGGGAATTCTTACCGGAGTCGTCCTGGCCGGTGTCACGACCGCCCTCTTCGTCTTTTAATCAAATTCCATTTTCTTGATTCGTTCGTGCGGTGCGCCTCAGGCCACCGCCAGTCGAACTCTTGATTGCCACGCCTTTCCGAACTCCGGACAGACACCATGACTGCATATCGATTCTCCGTACCTGCTGCCCTGCGCACCGCCGCTGTCGTCGCACTTCTCGCGATGGCGGCCTGCAGCGTGAATGAGGCGGGAAATATCCCCTGCGCAGACGACTCTTCGTGCCCGAGCGACTATCCGGTCTGCTCGGCCGGGAAGTGCATCGCGGGAACGCCGACTGGCAGCGATACCGTGCAGATCGTTTCGATTAATGGGGTGCCGGCCGCGAGCGCGCCGCACGTGAGGGGCGTCGTGCACGCGAGCGTCGTGGCCAAGGCGAGCACGGGTGTTGGGGCAGTCACGCTGACCGCGGGCGTGATGGCTGATGGCGGTGCTTATGTAGCACTGGTTACGGATGCCGGATCCGCGCCGGTCTATGACTTTGCAATCGATACAACCCAGATCGACGCCGGCGTGTCGCCGGACGGAGTCGCGATCACTCTGAGTGCGGCGGTTACAGGGGGCGATAAGACGACCGCGGTGGCCAACGCCACGGCGACCGTTGATAATGCGGCGCCGCTGCTGCTGACGAGCGACTCGGGCCAGACACTCAGGACTGGATCTGTTCTTAGCGTGCATGTCATCTCCAACGAGACTCTCGACCCCAATTCGTTGCACGCTGTCGTTACGGACGCGACGGGAACTGCAGTCGGAGATGGTGTCTTTGCGATTCCGTCGGGCGCTCCCGATGCAGGTGCGCTGAGCTATCTCGTTTCTTTCGGGATTACGGATGTCCTCGCGACGGGTTCGTACAACTTGACGATTCGCGGCTCTGACCTCGCGGGAAACGCGGTTGCCACCGCACTGGTTGTGCCGTTCGCTGTGCGTGCTCCGGTTCCTTTGAGTAGCCACAACTTCAAAATTACGAATTTGACAGGCGTAGCGATCGGAGGATTGCCGGCAGCGGCCGCAGGTGGATCGTTTACCGCCGCGCTGGATCTGCCCGCAGGACTGACCCCCGCGCCTACGAATGGAATTGTGATATCCTTGCTGGCTCCGGGCGCGACTGGTGCTGGAACCACTTTAACCGTTACCGGTAGCGGCACTCATTACTCAGCTACGTTTGCCGCGCCGAATATTGCCGGCATAGGAACCGTGACCGCGATGGTAACTGACGCGGCTGGGAACGAGAGCCAGGCGAATGCGCTCTATTTCGTTGACCTGAATGCCCCCGAGTTGACGGGGCTGACGCTCTCGCCGGCGTACGTGCTTGATACGAGCCAGACAGGGACGCATGAGCATGTGACGGTCAGCGGAACCGCAACGGCAGCGTTGAGCAGCGCAGTTGTCACAACGAGCAACGGTGATGCGCCAGTTGGAACGCCGGTCCAATGTAAGTGCGATGGCGCTCAGTGCGGTTCCGATACGTCGTCGGCACCGTTGGTTTCGTGCGACATCACGGTATCCAGCGCAGCGGGAGCGGTGACGGCAACTGTCGTCCTGACGGACAAGCTTGGCAATGTTTCGCCTGTTACGACGGCATATGAAGGGATTTATCAAATCGTCGCGGCGCCGGCGGCAGATAGCCTCACCGTCGATAACGCGATCATTACCCTTGGACAGGCGGCGAATCTCACGCCGAAATTTGAAAACGGGCAGGGCACGATTTGCGCGACGAATGATGGTCTGACCTGCAGCGGAACGGCCGTGCCCGTCAGCAGCCAAATCGCGATCTCCGTGGCGCCGATAGTCCCGACAAACTACCTCCTCACCGTCACGGGCCCGACGAGCGCAAGCGACGGAGTAATTGCGCGGCATACGCAACAGGTGAACGTGGTTGGTGTTCCGACGGCGTCGCTCCTGACGGACAAGACATCTATCGATAGCGGCCACAGTTGTAATCTGACCCTCGCCTGGACGAACGGCGTCGCAATCCTCAACACAACGATTGCCGGCGTGACGACTTCGTCCGCACCGCTGAGCGCGGGGGCCACTTCTGGTTCGATCGCGTCTCTGAGCGAGACTCCGGCCGGAAACGCATCGTTCCAATTGGTGGTCACGAATAGCGCGAGCCATCCGGCGACGGCGACTTCGTCGCAGACGGTCTACGTCGGATCGCTGGCGTCGGCGTCTCTGTCGTCGTCCACTCCGACGATCATCCCCGGTGCGGCAGTAACACTGGTCTATACGATCTCTGCTACGGCAGTCAGTGCGACGATCAATCCTGGAAACCTCTCGGGATTAACCATCGATGGTAACCAACACACATTAAACATTCCGTCGGGGCCGACGGGGACGACCATCTATTCTTTGACGGTGACAAACCAGAATGGTTCGCCGCAGACGGCCACGACGACTGTGGCGGTGACTCAACCCGTGATTACAAGCTTCACTGGTCCGGCGTATGCGACGTCGGGAACTTCTTCAATCCCTGTCACCGTTGGATTCACAGGTGCGGGCGCAATGGCTTCCGTGACCGCGACTGGGTGGACCTGCACCGCCGGCGTTCCTAATGCGTCTCCTGCCGCGTTTGCCTGCACTGGTAGCACCCTCACTGCGAACACGACCTTTACAGCTACGGTGACGTTAGGCTCGTCCGCCCCTACGGCAACGACAACCGTCGCCGTTGCGCCGGACGTGACGCAGACAGCGAATGCGAACCTGACTTACGCAGGAGGGACGATTAACCCCGGAGCAACGGCGAGTCTGGTGACGACTGCCTGCGCGGGATGCGTGGCCGCGCTGAACCCTGCGCAAGGATCAGGGTCAATCCCTGGAACGGTGACGACGGCTGCACTTTCGCAGACGACCGTTTTTACCCTGTCGGTTTCGAACCAAGCAGGACAGCAGGCGCAGAAGACAGTGACGGTTCCTGTCGCAGCGCCGACGATCACGAGCTTCACTGCACCGAGCTACGCAACCAACGGAACTTCGTCGTTAACGATGGTGGTCGCCTTCTCGACGACGAGCGGCACCGCGACAGCGTCGGTAACGTCGTCGGGCTGGAGCTGCACGGCGGCGGGTCTGGCGACCTCCTCGCCAGCGACCTTCACCTGCACGGGCAGCACAGTCACGGCGGACACGACGTTCTTGGCGACGGTCACGCAAGGAACCGCAGCACCGACCGC
>CAIWCD010000006.1 GCA_903911145.1 uncultured delta proteobacterium
GAGCCTGTACATTCTTTTGTGCTCTCAGATGTGAGAGGAGAGCACGGTGGCGAAGAGAAAAATCCGAGACGAGTTATTGGACGAGCTGCTCGACGGGGCCAAGACGCAAGCGGCGATCTTTGGGCCGGGAGGTCTGCTCAAGCAGCTGACCGGTGCGCTCGTCGAGCGAGCGCTGCGGGCTGAGTTGTCAGAGCACCTCGACGTCGAGAAGGACTCGGGCCTGCCCAATCGGCGCAACGGCAGCAGCGAGAAGACGCTTCACACCGAGCAAGGGCCGACGCCGATCGAGGTGCCGCGCGATCGCGAGGCGCGCTTCGAGCCGCGGCTGGTTCCCAAGCACGCGACGCGGGTCGAGGGTCTCGACGAGAAGATCATCGCGCTCTACAGCCGCGGCCTGTCGACGCGCGATATCCAATCGGAACTATCAGACCTATATGGGACTGATATCTCGCCGACGCTGGTGTCGCGCGTAACCGACGCCGTGCAGGAGGAGATCGAGGCGTGGCAGCGGCGACGCCTCGAGCGCGTCTATGCGGTGATGTGGCTCGACGCACTGGTGGTGAAAATGCGCCACGAAGGCGTGGTGCAAAACCGCGCGGTGCACGTCGCGATCGGCCTCACCAGCGATGGGCACAAGGAGATCCTCGGCCTCTGGGTCGAGACCAACGAGGGCGCGAAATTCTGGATGCGCGTGCTGTCTGAGATCCAGGCTCGCGGCGTCGAGGATGTGCTGATCGCGTGCGTCGATGGACTCAAAGGGTTTCCTGCGGCGATTCAAGCGGTGTTTCCCAAGGCGATGGTGCAGTCGTGCCTGGTGCATCAAGTCCGGAATTCGCTCTCGTATGTGCCGTGGAAAGATCGGAAATCCGTCGCGGCTGGGCTGCGCGCGATCTACACCGCCGAGAGCGAGCAGAGCGCCCGCGAACGCCTCGATGCCTTCGAACTCGAGTGGGGAAGACGCTTCCCGATGATCGCCCGCAGCTGGCGCGCAAACTGGGATCAGCTGACGGGATTCCTCGCGTTTCCACTCGAGGTCCGCAAGCTCATCTACACAACCAACGCGATCGAATCGCTCAACTTCCAGCTGCGCAAAGTCATCAAGAGCAAGGGCCATTTCCCGAGCGAGGAGGCCGCCCTGAAGCTGCTCTTCCTCGCTCTGCGCAACATCGAGCGCAAGTGGCTCAGACCTGCACACAGCTGGCGCGCCGCACTCGCGCAGCTCGCTGTTTACTTCGGTGACAGACTGCCTAACCCAACCTGAGCACAAAAAGGTTTACAGGCTCCATCATGGAGCCTTACCCTCGACGGGATTGTCTCGCGTTGCTCGAACGCCTCAAGCTCGTCTGACTTCGCTCGCAGTCCGCGCTGTCGCATCGGTATGCTGGAGGAGGCCCCCCGAAAAACCGCGTTGGCCGATTCCCGCCACGCAACCGATCCGGTAGAGGCGAAGGACAATGACGAGACCGCTTCGCCTGACCGGACTGTTTCTCCTGCTCGCCACCTTCACCGCCTGCGGCGTCGAAGAGGAGACGCGCGGCCACCCTGGCATCGAGCTCGATGCGTTTCGCGGCGAGCCGTCGAACGCGCTGACCGTCTGCGCGAGCGGCGTCACGCTCAATGGAATCGACGTCTCGCACTACAACGGGACGGTGAATTGGGCTGCCGTGAAGGGCGCGAATCGCAGCTTCGCGTTCGCCAAGGCCACCGAGGGGCTCACCTATTCCGACCCGCAGTTCGCGACCAACTGGGCGGCAATGAAGCAGGCGGGCATCGTGCGCGGCGCGTACCACTTCTTCCGCCGCAACGACGACGGCAAGGCGCAGGCGGACTGGTTGCTCTCGCATGTCACGTTGGAGCCGGGAGATCTGCCGCCGGTGCTCGACTGGGAGTGGGAGTCGACGGCGGATCCGGGAGCCGCGACCTCGGTGGCGCGGGCGCAGGCGTTTGTCGACGAAATCCGCGCGCAGACAGGCGTGAGCCCCATCGTCTACTCGTCAGCGAGTTTCCTCGCGACGGTGGGAAGCCCGACGCAGTTCAACACGCTGCCACTCTGGGACGCGATCTACAGCGGGAGCTGCCCGACCATCCCCAACGCGTGGGCGACGTGGACGTTCTGGCAATACTCCTCGACCGGCACGCTTCTGGGCGATGGAGGAGTCGGCGGTGTCGACGTGAATCTCTTCAACGGAACGCTCGCGCAGCTTCAAGCACTGACGATCCCCGCCGCGGTTGCTGATGGCGGCGTCGATGCTGGCGCGCAGGACGCGGGCGAACTCGATGCAGGCCTGCACGACGCGGGTACGGTCGACGCGGGAGAGGTGGACGCAGGCACGCTCGATGGCGGTGCAATTGACGGCGGCACGCACGATGGGGGTGCAGTCGATGCGGGCGAGGCCGACGCAGGCTCGCACGACGCTGGCATTGTTGACGCGGGAGAGACCGACGCGGGCACTTCCGACGCTGGTGCAGTCGACGGTGGCGTCCATGACGGTGGGCATGCCGATGCGGGGCATCCCGACGCTGGACTGTGGACCGTTAGCGATGGCGGCTTCGAACCTCCCGCTCCGCTGAGCGGCGGCTGCGGCACGGCCCCGACAGAGAGCGGCGCAGCCTCTCCGCTCTGGCTGCTCTTCGCGTTCCTCGCGTTGCTCCGTCTGCGCGCGCGGTTGCCGTCCGACGCTTGACGAAAATGTTTTCCGGGGTAACGGTCTGATCGCAGCGTCGCTCCTCGAGAGACGCTGCGATCGACTGGAACACGCTGTTGCGTCCGGCGCCGCCGCACGCGCAGGCCCTCAACGCGGGAGGCAGGGATGAATGCGATCGACCCGACCTGGCGCCTCGTGCAGGAGAGCCCGAATACCCGGTTCTACGAGATCGAGTCGGAGATCCTCGCGATCGTCCCCAAGCCGTCGGCCATGGACAATCGCGAGTCCGCGCTGGTCAACGTGAACATCCTCAACGCCCACTGGAGACAGAAGGGGCACCCGGGTTGCGTGGTCGCACTTTTCGACAGCGGGGCCGGACAGGACTCCGGCGCACGGGCCGTCTATCGCGACAACATGAGCCCGAAGGACTTCCCCGCCATCGCCTTTGTCGGCGGCACGCTGATGGGCCGCGCGATGGGAAATCTCTTCTTCCGGCTCAGTCGTGTCGCGATTCCGATGCAGCTGTTCGGCGAGGTCGCCCCAGCTCTCATCTGGCTGCGTAGCCAGATGGGAAAATCGAAGTAGCCGGGGCCGTGCGATCGCGTTGAAGACGTCTCACCGCAACATGCGATCGTGCGCGGGCTCGATGCCGGATCGCGCAACGGGTCCTGCCTTTTGCGGCCAGAAAAGGTGAGGCCCCTGACGTCTCTCGATTGCTCGAGAATCGTCAGAGGCCTCGATTGGTCGGGGCGACTGGATTCGAACCAGCGACCACTTGCACCCCAAGCATCGACGGCTCCATCACAGCGGTTCCCAATGGTTCGCAAGCTTTGGCAATCATTGGATCTGAGGCTGCCGCTGGCGTCCATCCATCACAACGATTCGGAGGGTTTTCCAAAGATTTTGGTGCCAATTTGGTGCCACGATTTTCCGCGGATTCAGCTCGTGCATCGGCGGCTGAATATCTCGGCGCGCTCGAAGAATTGCTCACCGTCAGCCAGGTCGCCGCGCACTTCGGCGTCTGCACCGCGACCATCTACAAGTGGGCCGCGAGCGGCGTCCTTCCTCACGTACGCATCGTGAACGTCATCCGCGTTCGCCGCGCGGATCTCGCGCAGCTCATCGCCAACCTGCCTTGCGTTCGTTGAGGAGACCCGCAATAATATTGCCCGAGGTGCGGTTATGATTGTTGGTCTGAGCGAGCGTCCAAGCGGAGGATTGTCCCTCAAAGAAGCGGCTGTGCTGGCGCGGGTCACGGAGAAGAGCATCCGGCACGAGCTGGCGGCGAAGATCGTGCGACCGCTGCGACGCGCCCATCACCACGTCGAGTTTGATCCGCGAGTCGTGTTCTATCTCGCCCTCGTCTCAAGCCTGCCTGTCGAACTTCCGAAGAGCGAGCGACGAGATCTCTTCGAGTTGCTGACGCACGATCACGCAAAACACGGGAACTGGACGCGCGAGGCGAGTCGCCTGGTTCGGGGGGGCACGGTGCCGATCGAGGTTTCCACATCGGATCTCGGCCGCACCGTCGCCGAACGGCTCAGGCTGTTCTCTCGCGGCATGAAGCGCGTGGTTGCGACGACGGAGATCCTCGGCGGCGAACCGGTGTTCAAGGGCACGCGTGTCTCTGTTCGTCACGTGGGCCTGCTCGCGAAGAGAGACGTTCCGATGCCTGAGTTGCGCGAGGACTTCCCGAGCCTGTCCGAGGACGACATTGCCTTTGCGCGGCTCTTCGTTGAACTCGGCCGCGCTCCTGGCCGCCCGCGAAAGTTGAAGCTCATCCGCTCGTGAAAGCGCTCATCGACGAAAACTTGTCGCCGTCCCTCGTCGAGAGACTCGGCGAGATCGGCATCGCCGCGGTGCATGTCGTCCACGTCGGCAAGAGCGGCGTAGACGACGCTGCGCTCTGGCAGTACGCGCTTGAGCAAGCCCGGGTGGTGATCACCATCAACGCCAGCGACTTTGTGAAGCTTGCGGAAGGGTCGGGAATCCACGCCGGGCTCGTCGTCCTTCGGTCGCAGGGGCTGTCGCGCGCGGAGCAGTGGGCCTGGATAAAGCCGGTCTTCGAGGCCGTCATTGGTTCTGGCGAGGATCTCCTCAACAGGGTCGTCGAGGTGACGAGTACTGGCAAGTTCACGGTCCGCGCGATTCCGCCCACCTGACAAATCGGTCCATCCGCACGGTCGGAGCAGATCCGCTCCGCGAGTTCAGTGGCCATTCGCTTCGCCGGCGAGTTCGGCCGGGTCGTAGTCGATGATGGGCACGCGCATGCGGGAGAGCTCGTCCATGAAGCCCTGCTTCGAAAGCCCGGCGACATCCGCGGCCAGCCCCAGCGTCACCCGCTGCATCTCGAAGAGCTTGACGGCGAGCAACACACATAACTCATGCTCCAGCTCGTCCGCCGACCGCCCCGTCGCAATGGCGAGGTCGTCGAATCGCGGGACTGAAATCGAGTGCGGTTGCTGGCTCACGTCATGCTCCGTGTCTACGAATCATATCGCGCCCCATGCGTGACTGCGATTCAGTACTCGTCGAGGTGCTCCCGAACGATCACTTTCAGCATGGGTTGGTAGCCGAGCCCCCTCTTCGCGGCTTTCTCGCGGAGCTTGTCGATCAGGTCCGGTTCGAGAACGATTGAGGTCGGCATATTCGTGCGGATCGGCCGAAGCCCACCGGCAGCGCGGATGTCCTCTCCGAGATCTCGCTTCTCAAACTCCTCGACGTGGAGGTCGTGGCTACGAACCTTCCTGGGAACGGCGTTGGAGCTTTGCCTTCGCTTCGTCATAGAGCCTCCTTTCATTCCGTCGCATCGGTCGACAGCGTGCCGGTATCAGCACTACTTCCCGAGGACGGCGCGCGCCCATGCCTTCGCCTCCCGAGAAGGGTTGCCATGCTCTCGCTGGATGTCCCTCACAAGCTGGGCCATCGATTCCGACTCCAACCGAGCCGACACGGCGCTTGCGATGTAGGCGCTCACGGATGGCGACCGTTGCGAGCGAACCTGGGCCCGCACTTGAGCGATGGTTCTCAGGTCCAGCGTGATGGCGATCTTCGCTTTGGACATGCTTTCATCATACCAACGGGAGGCGGCTCGCGAAACGGGGGAGTGACTACACGGACGGAGCGTGCGACTTCGGAGTGCGATTGCCCTCAAGCTTGCGCATGGCGCGATCCTCCGGCGACATCTTCGATGCACTCGCGAGCGTTGGTGCCCTCCAAAAGGCATGGTCGCGCGCGGCCAGGGGCAAGCGCGCGCGGCCGGACGTATGCGAGTTCGAACGAGGCTGGCCCGATGCCCTGGTCTCCCTGGCGCAGAGCCTGAGGGATGGTTCGTGGCGGCCTGCCGGATATCGCTCCTTCATCTGGCGCGAGCGCGGCAAGCGGCGGCTCATCTCGGCTGCGCCGTTCGCCGACCGTGTCGTCCACCACGCGATCACCGCCGCGATCGAGCCCACCTACGAGCGCCGCTTCCTGCCCTGGAGCTTCGCCAACCGGCGCGGCCGGGGCACGCACGCCGCGCTCGCCCAGGCGCTGCACGGCGCGGCTCGCTTTCGCTGGGTGCTCAAGCTCGACGTGCAGCGGTTCTTCCCCAGCGTGGACCACGCCGTGCTGCTCGCTCTCCTGAGGAACGTCGTGCACGAGCGCGCGTTGCTGGAGCTGATCGAGCGCCTGTTGGCGAGCGGCAACGGCCTGCTCGCCTCCGAGTGGAAGCCGGTGCTCTTCCCCGGCGACGACCTGCTCGCGCTCACGCGGCCCAAGGGGCTGCCGATCGGCAACCAGACCAGCCAGTTCTTCGCCAACGTGCTCCTGCACCCGGTCGATCTGCTCATCGCGCAGCGGCTCCAGCCTGGGCTCGCGGCCCGCTATGTCGACGACATCCTGCTCTTCGACCACGATCGAGGCCGCTTGCACGACGCGCGCGCCGCCATCGAGGAGAAGCTCGCTTTGCTACGGCTCCGGGCGCACGAGCGAAAGACGCGGCTATGGGACGCGCGCGAAGGGGTTCCGTTCGTGGGCTATCGGGTGTTCCCGTGGGGCGCGAAGCTGCCGGGCGCGAGCGTGACTCGGTTGCGCTGCCACCTGCGCGCCGTGGCCGAGGAGTATGCGGACGGCGTTCTCGACCTGGCCGGCGCGAAGCAGCGCATCTCCGGGCTGATTGGTCACGCTCGTCCGGCTCGTGCAGAGGCAGTCCTCGGCGATGCGCTCGATGATTTTCCGCTGGTTCGCCACCCGAAATGAGCGGGCTACGGCAGAGGCGGACCGCTGCCCCGCGCCCCATGCCAGAGCGCATGAACGGTGGCGACTTCACCGTCGAGCGTGACGTAGAGCGCATACTGCGTGCGGGGCATCCTCACCCGGCGCACAATCTTCCCCTCGACCTCGGCGAAGACCTGGGCGAGCAGGGGCGTGCTCTCAAGATGCGCGAGCGCGGCGGTCAGGTCCTCCTCGAATAGCTCCGCCGCTGCCAACCTGTTCACGCGCCACCAAGCGGCTGCCGCAAGGATCTGCGCTCGGGCGGCTGGCGTGAACTCGACCCGGACGGTCAACGTGCGGATCGGAGGTCGGCTAGGAGGTCGCTCGCAGGCACGCCCGTACCAGGGGAGTGGGTACGAATCGAATCTCCCAAGAAGCTGATGAGCCGCGCGCGTTCGCCAGTGTCAAGCTCGTCAATTTCGTCCATCGGAACGAGCTCAACCACAGTCCCGTCCGGCAGCGTGGTCGGCTCGTCGAGCACAAGCCGCCCACCAGACACCTTGGCTCGAAGTGGCGAAGAGGACATGCCGGGAATCATAGCAGAGTGGAAAGAAAGGCGCCCCGCGCTGGCGACGCCATCCCCTGCTTCCGCGCGGCCCGGACCCGCGCGCACGGCTCAACACCGCGCGCCGGCCCCGCCGACCACCCGAAGGAGGCCTGTAGGGTCCACCCGGCAACGACCGACCGCGAGTGGCCGCTGCTCGCTCGGGTGAAGGACTCGACTGGGCACAACGAAACCCGTTGTTGTTGTTCCTGTTGGACGGATTGTTGTTGTTGCGGTTCGAAGCGCGGAAGTTCGTCGGATTGTCGTTGTTCCAGGAACCGCCGCGCATCCGGCCTCCTCGGGCACTGCGCGCGCGAGCGTATCAGATGCTCGGCCCGGCGAACCTGCGAACCCCAAGGCGGGCATTGGATCACCGAGCGAGCTTCTTGCGCCACCCGCCCAAGAGCCGGCCAGCCTCCGCGGTCAGCGTCATCAACTCGGTCGCGCGGCCCTCCGAGAACAGCCCGAGATCGACTCCGAGCCGCAGGCAGACCCGCCACCGCGCGAGCGCTACATCCGCCACACGCAGCGAGTCGAGCGGGCTCTGCGCCTGCGTCGCGCTGGTGATGGCTTCGTGGAAGTCGAACGCGGCCTCCTCCATCCGGCGGCCAAGGACCGCGCGCCGCGAGCGCGGCATCCGCTCGCTCTGCTTGCATGCTTCGCGCAACAGGTCATATGCGCGAGAGAAGAGCGGCGACTCGTTCATGGGCTCCTTCTACTCTCCTGGCGGCGGGGAAAAACCGAGCGCGACGAGCGACCCGCCCTTCGGGCGGGAAGCATGGTGTCCACTCGCGGCCTCGTCTCTCGCTCTCGGAACTTCTGGAGTTCAGGAATCAGAAGCCAGAAATCAGGAATTCAACTGCGACCTACTGGGCACAACGAAACCCGAGGCTGGCGTACCTGAGGGACGGATCGTCGTAGAGGCGGTCCGAAACGCGGAAGTACGACGGATAGCCGCCGCCCCAGGAACCGCCGCGCAATTCCTTTCCGCCGTTGTAGTCGGTGTCCAACCACTCCCAGACGTTGCCCGCCAAATCCAAGAGGCCCTGCTTCGAGCGTCCGGCGGGATAGGCTCCCACCGGGCAAGTCGTCTTGCGGTTGCCCTTGCCCAGGTCACTGCCTTCTCCGTCCCAGCAGAGTTGGTTGCTCGGCGGTTGGTTACCCCAGGGATATTCGCGACCCTCGCCGCCGCTCGCAGCCCACTCGCGCTCTTCGGACTTCGGCAGGCGTCCGCCAATCCAGCCGCAGAACGCGGTCGCTTGGTTCCAATCGACGCAGTTGATGGGATGGTTCTCGCGTCGCGTCTTCCAGTTGCAGGCGGCGCCGGTCTGCGGCTCAGTGCACGCGCCCGCCGCGACGCACTTCCCATACGCGGCCACCGTCGTCGCCGTGCGGCCCAGCGCGAACGGCGCCACGCGCGTGCCCGCGAAGTTGCCGCCCTCGAGCGCACCACCAGGGAGGTTCACGAACTCAAGCCCGCTCTTCGGCTCGATGCGCCCCTTGCCCGGAGACGCCGCCGCCGCCCGCGTAGAGAGAACGACGCGCTTCTGCGCGACCTTGCCCTCCTCGAGCTTCAGCTCGACCGCCTGCGACGAATCACTTGTCGTCACCTCGACGCTCTTGGTGCAGAGCGGGACCTTGAAGGTGCCTGGAACTTTCCCCAGCTCCTTTCCATCGAGGAGCGCACGCGCCTCGAGCGCGTTGCCCTTCTCGTCCTCGGCCGTCACTTTGAGTCCCGCGAGCCGCGGCTTGGCGACGATGCGCAGTGGACGGTCTTCACCCTTCTTCAGCACCACCCGCTCACCGTCGCTCTGCCAGCATGGGTCGTCGATGACGACCTTGTGCTCGCCCGCTTTCAGCTCCCGCCACGCAAGAGGCGACGCCCCCGCTTCCTTGCCATCGATGCTGATGGCGATACCTGCTGGCTCGGTCTCGACGGAGACGCGAGCGGAGATGCGCACCAGCGTGACCTGCACCTTCGCGCCGTCCTTCGCCGCGAGCTGAGCGGTCTGCGGTTCGTATCCCTCGCGCTGCAACGAAACATCATGCGGCCCTTTGGCCACCAGCTTTGAGCAGGGCGTGGCTTGGCAGAGAACGGCTCCGTCGAGCAGCACCACCGCACCCGGCGGCTCGCTCGCGAACTGGACGACCACCTCGGCGTCGTCGCCGACCGCGACATCTTGCGCGGCTCCGCCGATGTGTCCTTCGCTGCCCGCGCCCTCGCTTGCGACGGTCGCACTGCGCTTCGCGGCATTCGAGCTACGCTTTGCTGTGGGAGCCGCACCAAGCGGGGAGACCAGGGTCACCAGCGCGGCGTCCGCTTGATCGACCAGCTCGTCAATGTTCGTGCCCCGCGCATCCGCGCTCTGCAAAAGCCGCCCATCAAACGTGGAAAACAGCCGCATGGTGAGGAAGAGGTGCTTGCCGACCTGCGCGATGCGCCCGCTGACGATGTAATCCGCGCCCAGCTTGCGGCCGGTTTCGACCTCGCACTCCCCAGTGCAATCCGCCACGGTCTTGCCGTTCGCTTGGAGCAGCGCCTCTGTGCTCTCGCGCGTCATCACGAACAGGTCGGGCGCGCGGCGGTTGACTGCGCTGCGCGCGAGATCGCTGAAAACCACTCGGTCGATCTTCAGACCCGGCGCGATCTCGAATTCGAGCACCGCGAGATGCTTCTGCTCGGCGGCGCGGGCGGAGAGAGGCGCGAGGGAGACGAGCGCGAGTCCGAGAAGGAAGGCCGAGCGAGCAGAGTTCATTCTTGGGTCCCCGTGCGAGAGCGGTTCAGTCGGCACACTTAGCAGGTCTGGAGAAACCGCTCGAGCCGCGGCTCGAACTGTCGTCGCTTCCAGCGCCGTTCAATCAGCCCCCGGGATGCCGTATTTCGCCAGCGCCTCGCTGCCGCGCCGGGCATACTCGTTCATGACACGCAGGATCCCCGGCACTCGCTCCGGCACTGCCGGCAGCGCGTCGGCTGGCACTTTGAACCGCGCCAAAGCCTCACGAGCACGACTCAGCGCCGCGAGCGTGTTCTGCATCGTCTTCTCAAACTCAACGAGCTGCTCCCCGCGTACCGCGACGCGCCCGCGACGCAGCCGCTCGTCCATCGCGCTTTGCGCCGGACCGAGCGAATTCGCTGGCAGCGGCGGAGGCTGGGCCACCACCGGCGGTGGCGCCGGATTCCGCGCGGCGCTGTTCCTACGAACTGGGTCTGGAACCCGATCGGCGTTGTAGATCGCGCGGCGCAAATAGAACCGGGCCTCGCCGAGCGTGAACACGCGCACCGGCATTTTCCTCCGCGCCTTCTCCTCTCGCTCGCGAATCACCTGATCGATCGTCTCGCGGCGCGCCTCGCTCTGCGCCACGAAGATCACCTCGGCCGGCCAGCCGTCCTTGAATGCGCTCGAGTAGAACGTCGAGCTATCGCCGTGATGCACGTTTCCGGCGTAGCCGGTCAAGAAGTGCGCGTAGCGGTCCAGCTTCGCCAGCGTCGACGTCGACTTCTTCACGTCGCGCACCGTCGCGGTGCCCGTCGAACTCCTTGAACGGCAGATCGAGATATTCGCCGAGCACCCACCGGAAATTCCGTGGCACCTTCGCCGGCGTCTTTCCGTCTTGCGCCACCAGACCGAGAAACACCTCATTGAGCAGAACTTCGTGTTTCAAAAACTGCTGCCCGACATCATGCTTTGGAGCCCGCTCCAGCTTCAGATTCAGACGCTCACAACCGATCTCGAATCCCTCTGCTGTCGCTGCCCAAACCGCCGTCCATCCCTCTGCACTTCCAAACCCCAGATCACTTCTCAACACCGCACCCTGCCCGCCGACTTTCGCTGCCAACTGCCTCAGCCTCGTCGACGATCTTGCTTTGCTTCTTCCTGGAAACATCAACCTCTCAATCTGTTCCCTGGTCAGATACCTGCACACTGCCAAAAATCCACACAACTCCCTGTCCCGATCTGTCATCTGCCTATTCCGCCCCGCCCCCTTCTCCACCGTCACTGCCTCCATGATTTTCTCCCTCTACCTCTACCGATCCCCTGCCACCCTTTCCCGTCGTTGGGAGAGGGTGGCAGGGGATCGGTAGAGGTGTTTGCGCGGCGCTCTTGCCGCGCATGGTTCGATGCGACAACACATCGATTTCGCGGGGCGGAATCGGCAGCCGCCTCGAAACCCAACTCGAAACCACCGTGGGTGCAATGACCCGAAACCATCTGATCGAGACCCCGATCGAGGCTGTTTCGCGGTCGGCTTTCCGTAGTGTGCATGACGTTGACTTGTATGACACGACGCTGTACACGTCAATACGCACTGCGAGGAGCACGCATGGGCCCGAAGTCGAACAACCGCATCACCTCCGACGAGAAACCAGTCGTCTCGTTTCGCATGTCGTTCAGGCTGACCGCCTGGCTCAAGGATGTCGCTTCGAAGCGAGCCTGGTCGATGAACGAGTACGTCGTCAGCGCACTCGAGGGCCTGCAACGGATGTGGGGATTCCCCGCGATGATGGCCGACGTGCTCGAAGCCGATCGCAAGGCGATGGGGCTCGATGAGTTCGATTACATCGGCCACCTGCTCGTGCGCCGATACAACGAGATCCGCGATCAGGGCGGGCCAGGCTTCGAGAAGAAAGCCAAGCGCAAGGGCGACCAGAGCGGCGTCGGAAGGCACGAATGAGCGCCATCACGAACGCGCCGCAGATCAATGGCTCCGCATCGAGGAGCGGGATCACCTCGCGCCCACCGTCGCGAATCTCTCAGTCGTGTGACCGACTCTGGGACGCGGTCGACGTCGCCACCTTTCTCAAGACCTCGCGCTCCTGGGTCTATATGCGAGCGGAGCGCAACGAAATCCCCTTCCTGCGAATCGGTGGCCTCCTTCGCTTTCAGCCGAGCAAGATCCGCGAGTGGGCTGCGTCGGGCGCGGCTGCTGTCAGACAGATCCGCTAGGAGTCGACAATGGCGAGCGTCTACCGGAAGCGCGACAGCTACTACATGCGGGTCAAAGGCCCGGACGGGATCTGGCGCAATCGACCTTGCGACGCGATCACCAAGCCCGCAGCCCAGCTCGAAGCGCTCGCTGCACAGCAACTCGCCGATCGACAGCGCAATGGCCTCGCGCCAGGCGCTGCGGATGCGCAGCGAACCTTTGGCGATCTGATGGATCTATGGCGCGAGCGATACGCGCCGCGACTCCGTTCGAAGACTGTTTTGCTGTTCGTGGAGAAACACCTCCGTGCCACGCTCGGCCATCTCCGGCTCGGCGGCGCGGCTGCTGCGGTCGCGCCGCTGCTCGCGTCCAAGCAAGACGAACTCTCTGCGTCGAGCCTGAATCATCTCCGTGCCTACGTGCGCCGGCTCTACACGATCGCTGCGCTCTCCTCGGTCGGCTGGTGGTCGCGGCCGAATCCGGTGAACCGCGACGAGTTGCCGACGTTCAAGGGCAGAGGGCGAGTGCGCGGAACGCTTTCATCCAGCGAAGTGCTGCGCGTCCTCTCTGTGCTCGATCCGCGCTGGCGGCCTCTCTTCGCGACCGCATGTTTTCTCGGCCTGCGGCGCGGCGAGCTGATCGCGCTCGAGAAGAGCGATCTCGATCTCGCCGCGGGCACGCTCAACATTTCTCGCAGCGGCGACGCCGACACCACGAAGGGTGGTCACGCGGACGCGCTGCCCGTGCCTGCGCCGCTGCGTCCATATCTCGAAGCCGCTCTTCAACTCTCGCCCAGCCGCTTTCTCTTTCCCGCCGAGCATGGCGGTCGGCATGCGCTCGACCTCGATGTCACAGCAGTGCTCACGCGCGCGCTGGGTCGCGCCGGAATCGTCGAGGGCTACCAACACCGCTGCCGCCGCGCTGGCTGCGGCCATGTGCAGACCGAGAACGACAACGCGAGCCGGCGCTGCCCGAGCGATGGGCGCGCGCTCTGGCTCCGGCCGCTTCCGCGCAAGGGGATCACGTTCCATTCGCTGCGCCACACGACGGCGACGCTGCTCGCGCAGGCGAAGGTGCATCCCAGCATCGCGCAGCGGATCCTGCGGCACGCCGACGTCGAGACGACGCTCGGGATCTACACGCACGTCAGCGACATGGAGGGCATGCGTGAAGCGCTCGGCCGGCTCGACTTCGGCGCGCTTGAGGAGTGCGCGCCTGCTCCCGCGTATCTGCTCGAGCGTGCCGCGACGAATATGTTTGGTGCCAATTTGGTGCCACGAGGCCCCGACCCAAAAAGTGAGGCCCCTGACGGCTCTCGATTTCTCGAGAATCGTCAGAGGCCTCGATTGGTCGGGGCGACTGGATTCGAACCAGCGACCACTTGCACCCCAAGCAAGTGCGCTACCAGGCTGCGCTACGCCCCGGCACGTCCCTTCCCGTCTTGGGGTATTCAATGACGGGGCGTGGCTCGTACCATCGGGCACGCGCGGCGTCAACGGAAAGGGGGCGCAGAAACATCGCGCGAGGATGCAGCGCTGCGACGACGGCTACGTCGTGCCCGGCTCGCCATGGTTGAGCGCGCTCTTAAGCACCTGCGAAGGCCGGAACGTCAGCACGCGACGGGCGCTGATCTCGATCTCCTGCCCCGTCTGCGGATTGCGACCAACGCGGGACTTCTTGCCGCGCACGACGAAGTTGCCAAATCCGGACAATTTGATCTTCTCGCCCTTCTCGAGAGTCTGCTTGATGGTGTCGAAGACGAGCTCGACGATCTCCGCGCTCTCCTTCTTCGAGAACCCGACCTTGCTGCACACGCTGTCGACGACGTCCGCCTTGGTCATGGCGCAGAATCTATGCGGCGATTTGCACGCCTGTCAAAGGGGGTGTAGTGGCGCCGTTCAGCTGCGGATCTCGGCTCCGACCCGCTCGCGCAGGCGCGTGACGACTGCGGCGATCAACGCATCGGCCTCCGCGTCGGTGAGCGTGCGATCCGGCGCACGCAGCGTCAGGCTCCAGGCCACGCTCTTCTTGTCCGCGGGCACGGGCGCGCCGCGATAGACGTCGAACGGCTCGACGGCTTCGAGCAGGCCCTTGTCGTCAGCGCTGCGGATCTCTGCGCGCAGTGCGGACGCCGGCACGTTCGCAGCCACAACGAACGCGAGATCGCGCGCGACCGAGGGGAAGCGCGGCACGCCGTGGCTCTGCGGGACCGTCTGTGCCTGATTGAGGAGCAGGTCCCAATCGAGCTCTGCGACGAACACCTCGGCCGGTAGATCGAAGGCCTTGGCAACGACGGGATGCAGCTGGCCGAAAGCGCCGGCCGACGGCGCTGCGTGCGGACCAGCGGAGATCGCGCCGAGGTGAAGCACAGCGGAAAACGCAGGATGCAGCGCTTGCGTGGAGATATCGAGAGCCTTCGCCGGAGCGTGCGAATCGGTGATCGGCGCGAAGGAGATCGACGGGATTCGCAGGCTCGCGCAGAGCTCCTCGATCGCCCCCTTGAGCGCGTAGAACGCACCAGCAGAATCGAGCTCGCCAGCCTTGGGCGCGGCCCAGAAGCGCGGCTGCGTCCGGCCAACCGACGCGAGCCCGAGGCGGCGCGGCTCAGCCAGAGGCCAGGCGAGCGCGCCTTCCGCGTGGCGCGGGTCGGGCACGCCCAGATAGACGCGCCCGAGTTCGTAGAGACGCAGTTCGGTCGTGCCGCGCGCGAGGTTGTGCTGGAGATTGCGCAGGAGGCCGGGAAGCATCGAGGTGCGCATCGCGCCCTGCTCCACCGTGAGCGGATTCTTCACGCGCACGGGCCGCGGCAGCGAGACGCGGTGGCCGTCGAGTTTTTCGCCCGGCAGCGGCAGAGGAAAGAGTGCGTCGAGGTCCCTCTCGGCGACGAAGCTGTAGTTGAGCGCCTCGTCAAACCCGCACGCAGAGAGCGATGCACGCGCTGCCGCCGTCGCAACTTCAGACGCCGCGCGACGCTGCGTCGTGCCAACTCCGGCGAGGTGCAGCGTGATCGGAATCGTGTCGAGGCCGCGCTGGCGCGCGATCTCCTCGACGCAATCGATCTCGCGCGTCAGATCGCGGCGGAATCCGGGCACCTGCCACAGACGCTTGTCTGTATTTCCCTCGATTGCTTTGAGCCCCAACGATTCGAGCCGCGCCTCGACCTCGGCAGCAGGAATCTCGACGCCGAGGGTTCGGCTCACCTGCGCGGGACGCACCCAGATCTTCGTCGGCTGGCGATGCGGCTCAGGCCAGAGGTCGATGACACCACTCACGACAGTTCCGCCCGCGAGCTGCGCAATCAACTCCGCGCAGCGATCGAGTGCGCGCCGCGCCGTCTCCTCGTCAGCGCCCTTCTCGAACCGCGCGCTCGCCTCGCTCTTGAGCCCTTGTCGCTTGCTCGTGCGGCGCGTCCCCGGCCCGTCAAATACGGCGCTCTCGAGGAGGATGCGCACGGTGCCGTCCGACACTTCGCTGGTCTGACCGCCCATGATTCCCGCGAGCGCGACGGGCCCTTCCCCGTCGCAGATCAGCAGATCATCGGCCGCGAGCTCGCGCTCCTTCGCGTCGAGCGTGATCATCTTCTCGCCCGCGCGAGCCGTGCGCACGACGATGCGTGCCCCGCGCAGCTTGTCGAGATCGAAGGCATGCAGCGGATGCCCCAGCTCGAGCAGCGCCAGGTTCGTTGCGTCGACGACGTTGCTGATCGCACGCACGCCGCTCGCGCGCAGACGTTCTTGAAGATGCAGAGGAGAGGGCGCGACGCGAACCCCTTCGATGACGCGCGCGAGATAGCGCGAGCAGCGCGGCTCGCCGAAAGCGACCGCGAGATCGGCGGCAAACTCGACCTTCGCCTTGCCATGCACAGGCAGAGACGCGTCGCTGCCTTCGCGCGCGAGTTGCGCCTCCGAAGCGCGCAACGCCATGCCCAGAGCGGCCGAGAGCTCGCGCGCAATTCCGAGATGCGAGAGCGCATCGGGACGGTTCGGGGTGACGTTCAACTCGAGAATCGTGTCCGGCAGCCCGAGCAGCGACTCCACCGGCGTGCCCAGCTTCGTCGCGTGAGGTAGATGCATCAGCCCGGCGTGATCGTCGCCAAGACCGAGTTCGCGCGCCGAGCAGAGCATCCCGAAGCTCTCGTTGCCGCGCAGCTTCGCCGCCTTGATCTTCATCCCGCCAGGCAGGTCAGCACCGACGCGCGCCAGCGGAACCACGTCTCCGGCTGCGTAGTTCTGCGCGCCGCAGACGACCTTCCAGATCTGCGTGCCGTCGTCGACTTCGCAGAGCGAGAGATGATCCGAGCCGGCGATCGGCGAGCGCGTCACGACCCGCGCGGCGACAACTCCGGCCGGCGCGCCCTCGGCGGATTGCTGCGCGGGAAGCCCGTGCTCCTCGCGACCTTCCACCTCGAATCCGATCGCGGTGAGCTTCTGCGCGATCTCGTCGTTCGTCAGCGGGTGCGCCGAGAGCGTGACGCTGCACAGTTCGCGAAGCCAGTTCAGGGAGATCTTCATGTCCGGGACGCCTTTTCTGCCTCAAGCCCAATCACGGCAGATGATTGCTATGCCAATCAATATGCTTTGCACTCAAACGATCGAAGCGAACTAGAGCTGTTGCAGGAAGCGCACGTCGTTCTCGAAAAGCGCGCGCAGGTCGTCGATGCCGTGGCGCAGCAGCGCGAGGCGATCGATGCCGACACCGAACGCGTAGCCGCTCACGACTTCCGGATCGTAGCCGGCCATCCGGAGCACGTCGGGATTGACCATTCCCGCGCCGAGCACCTCGAGCCAGCCGGTGTTCTTGCAGAGGCGGCAGCCCTTCCCTGCGCAGGCGGGATGCGAGATGTCGACCTCGGCCGACGGCTCGGTGAACGGGAAGTAGCTCGGGCGCAGGCGCGTTTTCGTGCCCGGTCCGAAGAAGCCCTTCACGAACGAATCGAGCGTGCCGCGCAGGTGCGCCATCGAGAGCCCCGCTTCGACGTGAAGGCACTCGACCTGGTGGAACATCGGCGTGTGCGTGACGTCCGAGTCGCACCGGTAGACCTTGCCCGGCGCGATGATCCGCACGGGAGGCTTCTGCGCGAGCATCGTGCGGATCTGCACAGGGCTCGTGTGCGTGCGCAGCAGGAGTGCGCTCTGTGCGCCGCGCGTCGGAGGCGAGCCTGGAGGCGGCGCGGGCGCGGTCGACATGTCGATATAGAAGGTGTCCTGCATGTCGCGCGCAGGATGGTCGGGCGGGATCGCGAGCATCTCGAAGTTGTAGAGGTCCCACTCGAGCTCGGGGCCGTCGGCCGTGGCGAATCCGAGACGCGCGAAGATCTCGATGATGTCGTCCATCGCCTGCGAGACGGGATGGCGATGGCCGCGCGCACGAGGAAGACCGGGCAGCGTGACGTCGACGGGCTCCCGCTTCAGCTCAGCCGCGAGCGCCTTCTGTCCGGCCGCAGCCTTCGCGGAGTCGAGCGCAGCTTCGATGCCGACCTTGACCCGATTCATCGCCTCGCCCGCCTTCGGGCGATCCTCGGCGGCGAGCTTGCCCATCCCGCGCAGCAGCGCCGAGAGCGAGCCCTTCTTGCCGAGATACTTCACGCGCGCGGCCTCGACATCGGCCTCAAGAGTCAGCTGCGCGATCTCGGTCGTGGCTTGTGCGAGCAGCGTTTCGAGTTCCTCAAGCATGAACATCTCCGAGGAGAGAACAGAGTGTAGAAACGAAACGGGCCGCCTGGGTTGCCCCGGCGGCCCGCTCGCGTGAAGCTTGAAGCGAACTCTACGCCGCGGCCTTCTTCACGATGGCCGTAAAGGCCGCCGGGTCGAAGAGAGCGATGTCCGCGAGAACCTTGCGGTCGAGGCCGATGCCGGCCTTCTTGAGCCCCGCGATGAGGCGCGAGTAGGACAATCCGTTGAGCCGGGCGCCTGCGTTGATGCGGGCGATCCAGAGCGAGCGGAAGTCGCGACGACGGATGCGGCGGCCCTTCGCCGACTGCATCATGGCCCGTTCGACGGCCTCGTTCGCACGCTTGTAGCAACCATTGCGACGGCCGCGGAAGCCCTTGGCGAGCTTGAGGACGCGGTTACGACGCTGACGAGCTTTAAACCCACGCTTGACGCGCATTGTACTTCTCCTGGTGTTCCATCACTGGCTTGAGAACCAGAGGCCCGCCGCGGGCTTTGAACTCTGCGGCGCGTATGGATGGTTTGACTGCGACTGCAGAAATCTACTTCGGCAACCCGTACGGGAGCGCCTTCTTGAGGTGCTTCTCGTCAACGCGCTTGAGCACGGCGCTTCCGCGCAGGCTCCGCTTGCGCTTGCGGGACTTGCTCAGGGTGAGATTGTGGCGCCGGTTGATGCTCTGCGCCTTGATCTTGCCCGTACCCGTGCTGCGGAATCGCTTCACGGCAGAGCGCTTGGTCTTAAGCTTCGGCATGGCGAACAGTTCCCTTCAATCGAAACAGAGCGCGGCGCTATACACGAACCGCCGCGCGGGTGCAAGAGAGTGTGAAGTTGACGTCTAGGCCTTTGCTTCGGCAGAGGCCTCGGGCGCTGCCGCCGGAGGAGGAACCGACGCGGGTGCGGTCTCGGCGGGCGCGGCCTCGACTTCAGCCGTCGCGCCCGCGGCCGCGGGCTTCGCGTCCGTGGGCTTCGCCGCCGCAGCGGCCTTCTGCTCCGCCGCCTGCTCGCGCTGCTTGATCGCCTGCAGCACGCGCGGGTTCGCGGAGAGAATCATGAAGAGGAAGCGGCCTTCGAGGCGCGCCGTCTGCTCGACCACCGAGATGTCCTTGAGGTCGGTCTCGACGCGGCGAAGGATGTTCTGACCGATCTCGCGGTGCGTGATCTCTCGCCCGCGGAACATGACCGTGATGCGCGCCTTGTTCCCTTCCATGAGGAACTCGCGCACCTGCCGCACCTTGAAGGAGTAGTCGTGCTCCTCCGTCTTCGGGCGGAACTTGATCTCCTTGAGCTTCACCACCGTCTGCTTCTTCTTCTGCTCGTTCGCGCGCTTCTTCTCCTGGTACTTGTGCTTGCCGTAGTCCATGATCTTGCAGACCGGCGGCTTCGCCATCGGAGAGACTTCGACGAGATCGAGACCGAACTCGACGGCCTTGGCCAGCGCGGCCTCGAGCTGGAGGACGCCGAGCTGCTCGCCCTCAGGACCAATGACGCGAAGTTCGCGTGCGCGGATTCGGCGGTTTGTACGTGCGTCGCGGATGGCAGACTCCCAAATAGAGTGAAGACAAGTTGCAGCGCGTGAGCTGCTGCAGAGAGAAAAGACTCCTCGCGAACGGACGGCGGCTCGCGAGGCGGCGCATCGTAGTCAGGGAAGGCCGACTGTCAAGCGGCAGTTCCGTCTGCGTGCGACCTCTCCAGTGAGAAGTCACGCGCCGCGGGCGACGGATGTTCGCGCGCGCGGGCACGCGGACGGCCTTCTCGACTAGTAGGGAACCTCCGCCTCGGCGCAGATCTTCTCGAGGAAAGCATCGAGCGTCAGCAGCCCCAGCTCGGCCTCCTTGCCCGTCCCGTGCTTGCGCGGCGAAACGCCCTTCGCCTCGACCTCCTTGTCGCCGATGACGAGCGCATAGGGGATCTTCGCCAACTGCGCGTCGCGGATCATCGCGCCCAGCTTGCCCTGCGAGACGTCAACCTCGACGCGAAGACCCTTCTTGAGCATCGCGGCCTGCACCTCGCGCGCCCAGGCGTGGTGCCGCTCCGCGACGGGGAGAATGCGCGCCTGCTCGGGGGCGAGCCAGACCGGGAAGTTGCCCGCGAAGTGCTCGATGAGGATGCCAATGAAACGCTCGAACGAGCCATAGATCGCGCGGTGGATCACGACCGGCTTATGCTCGGAGTTATCGCTCCCGATATAAGCGAGTTCGAACCGCTCGGGCGCGACGTAATCGAGCTGGATGGTGCCGAGTTGCCACTTGCGCCCGATGCTATCGGCCACATCGAAGTCGATCTTCGGGCCATAGAACGCGCCGTCGCCGGGCTTGAGTTCATACGCAAGCCCCGTCTCCTCTAATGCCGCCTTTAATGCCCCTTCCGCGCGATCCCAGAGGGCGTCGTCGCCGATCTTCGTCGCCGGCCGCGTGGCGAACTTGGCAGTAAAGGTTAATCCGAAGGCGGAATAGACCTTCGAGATCATCGCGGCGAGCTTCTTCACCTCTTCGGTGATCTGCGATTCCATCAGATAGATATGCGCGTCGTCCTGCTGGAACTGCCGCACGCGGGTTAATCCCGAGAGCACGCCAGTCGCCTCATTGCGATGCAGCACGTCCTGCGTATGGAGCCTTAACGGCAGCTCGCGATAGGACTTCTTCTTCATCTGATAGAAGAGATGGTGCGAAGGACAGTTCATCGGCTTGAGCGAGAACGTCGCGCGCTCCTCAGCCGGCAGCGTCTCATCCGCCTCCGGGTCCAACACGAGGAACATATTCTCGCGATACTTGCCCCAGTGGCCACTCTTCTCCCAGAGCAGCTTATTAAACAGCAGCGGGGTTTTAATCTCGACATAACCATTGGCCAGGCACATCCGACGCATCGCGTACTGCAGCGTCGTGTAGATCATCGTGCCATTGGCAGTCCAGAAGACCGCCCCGGGCGCAGCCGGATGGAAGGCAAAGAGGTCGAGCTCCTTGCCAAGCTTGCGATGGTCCCGCTTGCGCGCCTCCTCCTGCAGATTCGTCCAGGCGTCGAGATCCTTCTGATTAAAAAAGGCGGTGCCATAGATGCGCTGCAGCTGCGCATTGCGGTGATCACCGCGCCAATAAGCGCCGGCGACAGAGAGGAGTTTAATCACGCCGACGCGGCCTGTCGAAGGCCCGTGCGGACCTAAGCAGAAATCAACCCAATCGCCGTGCGAATAGAGCGTGAGCGTCTTGGCGCCCTTCGAGAAGATATCCTCGATGATCTCCAGCTTGAACTTCTCGCCCATCTTCCCGAACAACTCGAGGGCCTCTTCGCGCGTGACCTCTTTGCGCACGAACGGATGATCCTTGCGGACCTCCTCATTGGCGGCCTTTTCAATCGCCTCGAGATCCTCCGGAGTAAACGGCTTCTCGCGGAAGAAGTCGTAATAGAAACCCTCGTCAGTGGTCGGGCCGATCGTAACCTGCGTACCCGGAAAAAGGCGCTGCACAACGCTCGCGACGATATGCGCAGCGTCGTGCCGGACGAGGTCGAGACCTTCGGGATTCTTGCTCGTGAAGATGGCGAGCTTCCCCGACTGCGTGAGTGCGCGGGAGAGATCGATCTCAGCCCCATCGAACTTCGCGAAGAGCGCGGCCTTGGCGAGGCCAACGCCGATCTGCGTGCGCACAAAGTCCGCCACGGTCGTGCCCGCAGCGACGCTCTTCTGCGCTCCATCGGGTAGCGTGATGGTGACTTCGGCGGCGGAGGCGGCAGACTCGCTCATGGCTTCGTCGTTCCTCAAATCGCGCTCCCCAATCGGAGCGGGCGCGGGAAGATACAACAACTCGGATCGCGCGCTGCACGATGTTGTTGACGAAGTTCTTGACGAGGGTGCGGGTTCCAACCTAGAAGCCCTCCGCTGCAACGGAGCATTGGGCGCGTAGCTCAGTGGTAGAGCACTGCCTTGACACGGCAGTGGTCGCAGGTTCGAACCCTGCCGCGCCCACCAATTTTATCCCCCGACAAACCGGTAGTTACAGACTCTCCATCGGGCTCATGCGTGCAGTTTTTCGCGTCGTGCAGCAAGAATGCAGCAAGCGGCGCGGCAGGCACCGGCGCATGCGCATCGACCGCGGCGCGCAGGTCCTCGACCAGCAGGTGCGCATAGGTCCCAGTAGTGACCCGCACATCGCTATGCCGCATTAGCCGTTGGACACGGTGAACGTCGACGCCGCAGCGGAGCATCTCGGTCGCGTACAAGTGCCGCAGGTCGTGAAAGCGCATTGGCAGCGGCACAGCTTTGGCCCAGAGCATTCGCCCGCGCGTCTCTTTCGCAGGCTTACCGAGCCCGTTGGTGCGCTTCACGCATTTCGGACAGAAACGCTGCTCGCGATCCTGATGTTGCTCGCTGTGCTTGCACCAGCGGCAGCGGTGATCCCATGCCGAGGCGATGCCGGCTCGTGCGAGCGCCCTGCGCAAGACCTTCTGCGGCTGGATATCGCGCCCGCGCTGGGAGCCATCTGGCGCAGGAAAGAGCAGCGGGCCTGGGGCGTTCTCGATCTGATGCTTGATCCAAGGCAACAGCGCTGCCGGAAGGGGAAGCAAAGCCGCTGCGCTGGTCTTGGTCGTATCGCGAAGGTGCGAGCGCGCAATGGTCAGCGTCGCCCGCTCGAGGTCAACGTCGCTCTTCCTCAACGCGTATAGCTCGCCTTTGCGCAGCCCCAGCGCAGGCCCGCACGCGAAGAGCGGTCGCCACTCCTCGGGGATGTGCTCGAGCATGCGCGCCATCTGCTCTGGCGTGAGCGTTACATAGACGCGCTTGGGG
This sequence comes from uncultured delta proteobacterium, assembly GCA_903911145.1. GTDB lineage: Bacteria > Myxococcota > Myxococcia > Myxococcales > 40CM-4-68-19 > CAIWCD01. The sequence goes on from CAIWCD010000006.1 coordinate 22,817, forward strand.
ACCTTGCGCGGCTCGGTGGCGGTGAGAGGATTCTCGCCGATCCAGCGCCCGGCCCTGCGCGCCTTGGCGAAGACGACATGCAACACGCTGCGGACCTTGTTGACGCTCGCAGGCGCAGCGCCGGCCTTCTCGACGGAATGTAGAAGCCCATCGAGATCGACGTGGCGAAGGCGAGGCAGAGTGATGGCACCGATCTTCGCGTCCAGGACGTGCTTCTTCAGGCGCCGCGTCTCGATTTCGCGGCTCGGTTCCGGGCAGCGCTCTGCAAGCCACCAGCGGCAGAGATCGGCGAGAGTACCGGAGAGATCCTCTTGCGCCGGATCGAGCCCGGCGGTCTGGCGCAGCTTCGCGCGCCGAGCGGACTGCTCCTGCAGCTGGAGCTCGGCGATGAGCCCTTTGGCCTCCATCCGCGAATGCGCCTCGGTCGCGCGCTGGGTCCAACCCTCCGGCCCGCGCCAACGCACGTACCAGGTGCCGTTGCGATCAAAGATGCTCGCCATCTCATCTCCCGCCGCGCGTGATCGAGATCGCGCCGGGCCGCATTCGCGTCACTCCACTCGCAAACGCGTAGAGATCGGCCGGCACGAACCGCAGGCCCCAACCAAGGCCCACCGCGCGAGGCAGCACGCCGCTCTCGGCGGCTTTGTAGACCCACGAGACGGAGCGCGAAAGAAACGCCGCAGCCTGATGCACCGTCCAGAGCCGATCGGGCGGGAGCGACATTCGCGTGCGGGGACCTGCTGCTTCGCCAGTACCGGCCTCGATACCGCCTGGCGTGGGGGCTGGCTGTTCGTTCGCGTCGCTCATTGCTGCCTCTTGGACTACTTCTTCTTGGGGAGTTGCGGGAGCGGACCGTGCTCGCGCTCGACCTGCTCGAGGCCGCGCACGATCAGCATACGGACCACTGTGCTCAGCTTCGCGTTGAGCCCAGGGTCGCGCTCGTTGAGAAAGTGCAGGTACCGGTCGAGCTTGTTCGTCGTCGCGAGATCTACGCGCGCGCTCACGACAGAGAATTCTGTGTTTGGTGTTTGCATGTTGGATCCTGTTTTGACGATAATTGTATACAAGCACGATACCGTCACGCACGTCAAAGTGATTCATCGCTCCATACGTCTGTTTGTGCGAGATCGATCTCAGCGATGTCTTGAGTTCCTCGCCAGCGAAGCCAGTGTGCTTCGTGGTGTCCTCGCTGGTGTGATCTCAGGTGTAGCAAGCGGTGTGGTGGACAGGAGACACCACGAAGCACACCGCCGATCACACTACGAAGCACACTCGGTCGCGCGGAAGTATCCGGCGTTGCTCGAACTGCCGACCATGCCTGCCCCCCGACTCTCCGCCCGACTGGCGCCTGCGGTTGATCCTGACCCCTCCCTCTCAACGACGGAGATGGAGGGGTCAGGATCAACCTGGGAGTGAGAAATCAGAATCGGGGGCAGGCATGGCAATTGGGAGGAAGCAGAAGAAAGAGGTGGTGAATAGAGATGTTTATGTAGGCGGCACTTAAGATGCAGAACAGTATAAGTAAGGGAAAGTAAAGATTGTGTTTTTTTTAAGACAATTAAAACGAAGAAAAAGCGAAGGGACAAGACGAAGAGGCGGGGCCGAATCAGGAATCGGAACGAGGACCGCGCGAGACTGGGAATTGGTCGGGCACGCGGAATTAATGAAGTACGTGAGGGAGAGACAGTTGCAGCGGTTGGTGTTCGCGTCACCGGTGTTGGCGACGAGTCGGAAGAAGAGAACAGGAGGGTGACATGTTGCGGAGAGGGGCGGGGAGAGAAACCAAGCCATCGGGAACAGCGCGTTTTGAGCCTATAGGGACTTTCCGTGATCCGCGGGCAGTTCCAAAATAATCAGATCACCTTCCCTACGGACCGTGCCGAGCGAGGTCAGACATGAGGCGGCTTTGTCGCGTTCTTCGGTTGTAGTGACCACTGACAGCTTTGTGGTTGATCCTTTTTCGGCTCGAGCAACTTCCGATAACGCGAACTTCGCGACGCCAGCTTCGGCGAGACGCCCAGCGCTATCGGCGACGAGCTTTGTATCGCGTTTGATCGCATCTATTTCATTTAGGATCGCCTCGGTGTTTTGCTTGGCGCTCATCAACTCATCCAAGAAGTGACCAGTGCCTTTGTCCACATAGGCCTGCTCAACCCGGGCGTGAGCGTCCTCGAGGCGATGCCACTCCCTGAAGTTGAGCCACCAAGTTTGAGGCCGTGTGGCCGGCATCGGGCGCACTCCAATATCATTAAAAACGGAAACATGAGAAATTGGCGCGCGTGCAACACCCACGCAGCTTGCAACATCACAAGTAAACGCGTCCAGGGCGATCAGTAGTGGCCTTTGAGACGCGATGCTCTCTGCAATAGCGGTGGGCGGCGACGTGGCACTGCGAAATAGCACCTCCGGGTTCGAGGACGGTTGGGGCGTCGCGCTCAAGTCCTTGCCACCTAACGAGGTGACTGATCGAATGAGGTCGTCAGCGTTCCGCGACGCTGGAAGCTGCTCGTTCGCGCGCGTCAGAATGCTCCGCAGTTTTGCAAGATCGCCCTCAAATGCCGCCCTGTTTTGTGCGACCTGCTTAAGCCGGTGCTCGTGGTCTTCCTGCTTCCGCAATTCGAGACGAACTTCGGCGGCTTCCTGTTCCGCGCGATTGAATACAGCAGATGCAGTGAGTGCAAACACAACTGAAATTGAAACTGGGATTATCCAAGCCTTAACCGAAAATCCGGTTACAGGTTTCGTGGGTTGGATGGCGGCAACACGAGCATCGGCGGTCAATGCTTCGCGGAAGAAGCGGAGTTGGATCACCACGATATTTAACAGCAGAGGTACCGTTGTGCTGAGGAGCAGTAGGAAATGCCTTCCATTGAGGACACAGCCTCGCGCGGATATGCTCGATGTCAGCACCGCGATCACGATGAACACGGATACCGCGCACGCGACAGAGATAAACCTCGTTCGTGCGACACGACTAGGATCTGGCCGTCCAAGAGAATCGACGAGGAGTATCAGCCAAGAAATGGCTATAGTGGCGCATACGACTGCGCTTGTTTGCTCCCCGAGCGTTGTGCACTGTGCTTGCATGGCCCCGCCGGCGACGTCATTACTCGCCAAACATCCTCGCTGAATCTCTTCGGCCGCAGCGCAGGTAAACACCGCCAGTAGAGCAGCATAGAAGTCCGCACGCGCGAGACGAAAAAGCAGGTTGCCGTTCCGCCAAAGCCGGCGAACTATCGCCGCGGTGATAACTGGCGCAATAAGAACAACCCCCTTCTCGAAAGAGACATGCGGAGTTGTAATCGCGGCCCCCGTCACGAGGACGCCGAGGAAGAGAGGAATCGCGAGAACCGAAATCGATGTCCAGTAGGCGACGCGTCGCATTCGACACCCTTACCATTTCCTGTTCCCGGGCATCCCTGGAACGACATTCCATCTCATCGCGTCGTGACGATAGCCGCTTTTGTGCGTCGCGTAGCGGCATCGACGCAGCGGGTGCAAATCCCGTCCGGGTAAGTCATCGAAGCGCCCGGCAGCATGCCCTGCGCTTGCGTCAGTATGCCGGGCCAACATTATGCGGCGACAGACGAACCGTCGGCCCCCTTCTCTCCGCGAAACCTGAGTGCTAGAATGGGACAAACGTAACACGAGGCTCCCCATGCCCAAGACCGTCGAGACTTATCGGACCACCAAGGCGCTGCGCGAGCTCGTGCGACGCGCGGCCAAGATGGAAAGCAAGCGGCCGTCCGAGTTTCTCCGCGAGGCCGCTGAGGAAAAGGCGAAGGCCGTGTTGGCAGCAGCGGCGCGCGAGGAGCTGCGCGCAATGCTCGCCAAGCTACCGCCAGGTCGCGCTGCAACCAACAAGGCGGCAGAGCACCTCGGGGAAGAGGCGGCACGAGCGGCTCGGAACGCGCGCAAGTGAGGATCGTCCTCGACTCCTCCGTGGTGGTGGCCGCGCTGACCACGCCCAACACTGCTTCTGCCTCGCGGGTCGTCCTCGCCGCGGCAGCCGCCGGAGCTATACAGTTTGTCATCACCGACGAGATCGAGGCCGAGTACCGCCGCGCCGTCGAGTATCAAAGAGTGGCGCGCTACGCGGCGAAGGTCGATCGCCAAGCCTTCGTGTCTATGATTGTCGCCACAGCGGACCGCGTGAAAGCAGAGCCAGCAATCGGCGTCGTTCCCGACGATCCCGGCGACGACATGGTCATGGGCGCGGCCTTCGCTGGGCGGGTCGAGTTCGTGGTGAGCCTCGATCAGCACCTGCTTCGTCTGAAGAAGCTCCGCGGCATCGCGATCGTTAAACCAGGTGACCTCCTGCGCGAGATGCGTTTGCACCTTTTGCCAGAGTGAATTCGGGCAGCGCGCAACTGGCGCAATGCCTCATCGAGCGCCGCCGCGCAGCCGCGCAACGTACGCGGCCAGTTCATCGAGCGAGACCCGAATGGCAGCGCCAACGCGCACGTGCCCCAGCTCACCGCGTTCGCAGAGGCGGTAGACAATTGGCGTGCTTACGCCAAGCCTGCGAGCGACTTCGCGAACTCCAAGCAACGTCAGACCGAACGTTGGAGGGAACCTGCCTCCACTGCCTTTTTCGTGCAGCAAATTTGCAGCAAGAGGCCCTCCAACCCCTGCTAAATCCTGCCGATCCGAGCCAATCGAGGCTTTGCGCTCATGCAGCAAGGCACTGTGATTTCCAGTGCTTGCCAGCGGTGATGAAATACTGCTATCGCTTTGGACGGGTTTGACACGGCAGTGGTCGCAGGTTCGAACCCTGCCGCGCCCACCAACTATCCCCTCATAATGCGAGCAGATACGGGATCCAGTTCGGACCTTCGCGTTCGCGCGGGTGGCGCTGCAAGTCGCCTGCAAGTCGCCACCGGGACATCGGCTGCCTCGAGAGGATCAGGCTGATGCGCCCACGAGGCGCTCATGGAGCGTTCGCGACCGTTGCCGCCGACCGCTTCAGACTCGCCGAAACAGCTCCGCGGCATCGACATCGAATGCAGCGCAGATGCGCTCGATCGTCCGTAGCGCCCGCCGACATCGAGGTGATCGGCGCTGCGAAGCTGCCCGTCTTCCGCCTGCGACAACTCGAGCAGCGCATATACGAGCGCATCGACGCGGTCGCGCGAGTTCGCATCGCCCGGTTCCCATGAAGACAACGGCTCGTCGAGATGTGCCAGCGGCGGCTCGCACCACTCCAGCGGCGAGACGCGCAAAACGCGGCCTGGGCTGCGCGCAGCGATTCGCGAACCTGATTGGCTGCCGCGGTGGCGAGCGGATGCAGCGCGGCCGGATCGAACGAGCTCGGGTGCTGATCCGTGGCGAGCGGCGCCAGTGCGATCAAGTGGCGATCCGGGTCTGACAACTCAATTGCCGCGCTGATCACTCGCGTCGTCAGGCGCGGCGATTTGCGTCGCTCGTCGTCGCGCGGAGACGCCGACGAGCAACGCTCCAAGCGCCAGAATCCGCCAAGTGCAATGTACGGTCAGGGCCCGGTGTTGGTCCGTCCCGATATTGACCCCAACTATCGTCGCAATGTTCAGGAGCAGCGACAACGCCTGCACCACTGCAAGACAACCGACGGACGCATTCGACGGACGCGCCCAGAGCCACGAGACGGACACCAACAAGAGCGCGATGTCGATCGCGACCGGCGCCCACTGGCCCGAGATGATCGCCGCCGCCACGAACCAGGCCAGGTGGCCAAGAGTGATGGCGATGGCCCCACGGTATGCCTTGGGTCCACCGAGCTTCGTGAATACGAAGGCGAGCAGCAATGTCACGGCGGCGGGAATCCAAAGCGCTGAGCCGACGTAGCGCGAGAAGATCCACGCAGCCCCCGCAGAAGCGACCCCAAGCAAAGAGGAAGAAGGACTCGCTTTGGTCCCTGATGCGAACACGATTCGCTCCGTATTCTCCAAAATGGGCTCAACTTGGCCATCGCGTGCGGCAATGACAACGCGAGTGGCAACCTATCACTCCCCTCCGCACCTCGGCCGGACTCACCGTTTCTTGAGTGCCGCACTCGTCTCGATCTCACCGAGTGCTGCATCCGCGTTCGTGAACGCGATACCGTGGACGCCAGAGTGGCAGCGAAGGAGCCCGCGTCGAAATCCCGTTGACGTCGAACTACCTCCGCCGATAGTGAACCACGTGGCTCACTATTCGCTCGACGCTGCCTTCGGGGCGATTTCGGACGCCACGCGACGCTGCGTTCTTGAACAACTTGGACGCTCGGACGCGTCGATCAGCGAGCTTGCCGAGAAGTTCCACATGACCCTCACGGGCATGAAGAAGCACGTCGTCGTCCTTGAGCAGGCGGGCCTCGTCACGACGGAGAAGGTCGGGCGCGTGCGCACCTGCAAGCTCGGGAAGCGCCAACTTGGAGCAGAACGCGCGTGGATCGAGCGGTACCGCAGGCTGTGGAACGCGCGCTTCGGCGCGCTGGACGCGGAGACAAACAACGTTCGAGCGCGGCGCATTGTCAATCGCGGTAGGGACACCGCGGGAAACAGTCAAGCGCTGTCCGCGCCCCGCGGGCTCGAGCTGAAACGGAATTTCCGATCGGCAGGCGACCTCACATAGGGTTGCCGAATGAAGACGACGCAGAGGATGCTCCGCAGCTGTCTTCTTGCCGCATCGCTCGTCTGCGTACTGGGCGGGAGAGGTGCAAACGCCGTGGATGATGAATCGGATCGCGATTGGATCGAGCCCGCCCCCGCTGCCTATGCCGGGCGCTATCTCCTGTTTCAAGCGGATGCGACCGATCCGGAACTCTTGATTCGCTCTGAGATCGTGCTGCATCTCGACGCCGCCAACCGGCTCTCCGCCGACTATCGCGTCGCACGAGTGAGGAAAGGCAAGGAGACCGACTCGTCTGCGTCGCCGTTGTCCGCGCTGGCGATCGCAGGAAACCATTTCGAAGCAATGGCCCCCGCGATGAAGCTCGGATGGCACGGAACTCCCGCGCACAGCATCAAGGGCCGGTTCGTGACCCGCTATCCGCCGAGCAATGCCAAGGGGCCGGTCGAGAATGGCATCCTCCTCGACGAGCGACTTTTTCTTCGCCGCCGCGACGGGTGATTCGGATTGAACGCGATCAGATCTCACGCGGGACCGCAGGAGTCCGTCCACGTCGTTCAGCACGCGCGCATCGCGCCGGTCCGCCTCGACCGCAATCCACCTGCGTGCGACATTCGCCGCAGAGCCGTGCGATGGGGCACGACCCTCTTCCTCGCGCTGCTCTGGCTGCCAGGGGCTTCACTCATGGCCGATCCTTCGCCGACAGTTCTGCGCGCGCGCGTTGAGCAGCGCGTGCTCGATGCGCTGGCCGCGCTCAATGCCACAACGACCGCGCAACTGGTCTCCGGCGGCCCCGCGCGGACTCTGCGCCTTGGAGATATGCCCGCGTCGCCATACTCGAAAGGCCGCATCCTGTTCGCCGAGTTGGTGGTCGCCCCCGGCGCGCCAGGAGACCTTGGTGTGCCGAGCGAGCTTTCGCTGCGCTGCGTGGTTCAACTCGATGGGGAGAAGATCTCCATCTCGGAATGCCCGACCCGCGCCGATCTCGAGACAGCCGTGCGCCAGATGCTCTCGACCGAGGCACGCGCATATGCCGCGGCGGAGAAGGCCTTCGCGCAGGGCGATCTGTTGCCCGGCCCCGGTTTCTCCTCGTGGAAGCAAGCGCTGCGCGCAGCGCGGCTCGATCCGCGTCTGCCGCGCGAGATGTTCGCCGGCACACCGACGTGGCACTTCATCTTCAATCCCTGGAACGAGCGCAGTGGATATCGCAGCGTGCTGCTCGACGCCGCGTCCGGCGCGGTCCAGCTGCTCAACGGCCAGCCACCACGCGGCCGAGGAGATTCACCATGAATGGTTTCGACGCCTGCGAACTTCTCTCGCGCAACTTGAGCACGCCGCGCGCGCTCCTCCGGATGAATCGATTCGCAGAAGGCCGCGCGGGAGTCCTTGCCGCGCTGCGCGCGATTGATATTCCGCTCGAAGCGGCGGCACCGATGGACGACGCGGCCCTCGCGCAGCTCCCTGCGCACACGCTGGTGATCTTCGGGAACAGCAACGGATATGGAACCTTTCTGCGCCTCGTGCCCGAAGAGGCACTCGATGCGGAGCTCGCGGCAGCGCTTGCGCTCGTCGATGACAGCCCGCTCTCGTTCGACGCCTGCAGCGAGGATCCTCCGCGATACTTTGCGTTCGCGAAATCGGCGCTCGCGGGTTCAGCGATGGATCCGGAAGACGTCACCATGGAGCAGGAGGACGCGCCTGCCGAGTTCCGCCTCTCCAGTGACATCATGAACGCACTCTTTGAACGCTGGGATACCCATCGCGTGACGACGCACAGCCAGGCCGCGAGAAACGGGTGCGAGCTCAATACGCGCATTGCTGCTGTACGACATCTGTACCGGGAGCTTTAGGTCCCACGGCGCAGAGCCACTCGACCGCGCAGGTGCGGTTCGACTGATCTGGATATTCCCTTCCTCTGCATGACGGGCGCGCGCGGAGGGATTGCCGGTATATGTGACGCCCAGCGCGAGCCTCCGCGCGGCTTGAGTACGCGGGCACTCTTCAGCGTGCCAAAGGTTGGAATCCATGATCCAGGCAACTCGCTCAACGACTATCGGGCTCATCGTGGCCCTCTTTGCCTGCCTGCTCGGGTGTGGATCACCGCCGGCGCATCAACCGATCGCAATCAGTCTCAGTCCCACCAGCGCCTCAGTTCAGACCAGTGCGGCTCAGGCATTCACGGCCAGCGTGACGGGAACCACCAACACCGGCGTCAACTGGTCGGTGATCGAGGGAAGCAGCGGTGGAGTGATCACGACCTCAGGCGCATATACCGCGCCTTCCGTTCCGGGCCGCTATCACGTCGTCGTTGCGAGCCAAGCCGATCTCCACGCGACCGCGACCGCACTGGTGACCGTAACCGCGATTCCTCCTCCACCGACGATCACCAGCGTTTCGGTCAGTCCGGGCAGCGTCACCCTCGACGCAGGCACGACGCAGTTGTTCGCGGCGCAGGTCAACGGATCGCCGAGTGACGCGGTCGTCTGGACCGTCCGCGCGGGAGGGCCAGGGGGAACCATCGATTCGACTGGCCTCTACACTGCACCCCTGCGCGCCGGCCTGGATCAAGTGCTTGCGACGAGCACCGTCGACGCGACCATGGGCGGCATCGGCAACGTGACCGTGACGACTCCGGCTCCGACCGGCCTTGGTTATTCGCCCTCCTCCATCAGTTGCACGCGCGCAGTTGCATGCGCTCTGGCTGCGCCCGCGCTCTCCGGCGGCACGGAGGTGTCGTTCTCGATTCTTCCCACGCTGCCGGCGGGTCTCGCCGTGAACACGTCAACCGGCGCGATCTCCGGCACGCCAACGACCCTCAGCGCGCTCTCGACCTATCGAGTGACAGCGACCAATTCCTGGGGCTCGGCGAGCACCACGATCCGCATCGAGGTCAAGGACAGCCTGCCTTCGTTGGTCTACTCGCCCAGCGCGCTGATCTGTCTGGAACAGACTCCCTGCGCACTCGCAGCGCCCACCAACTCCGGAGGCGCAGTCGTCTCCTATGCCATTGCACCAGCGCTACCAATCGGCCTCGCTCTCGACACCGGGACCGGCGCGATCTCAGGGACTCCAACCAACCCGATGGTCACTGAACACTACACGGTGACAGCGACGAACTCAGGCGGCGCTGTGCCGGTCGCGATCTCAGTCGCGGTTACGACCCCGCCTGGACAAGCACCTGGCCATACTGAGGTCCAGCAGTGCGATAACTTCGTTTATCTGGACGACGGGGCGTTCAAATTGAACGGCGCGCCCTTCCCGCTCAAGAGCGCGAACTTCCACTTGAGCCTTCTCGCGAAGACAGTGCAGGCCGGCGACCCGATCGTCTACGACACGCCGCGCGTGGCCCAGGGCGGCGCTCTGTACGATCTCTCTCTGCAGATGGACGTCAACTACGACCCAGCTTCCAACACCTGCGTCGATAAGGATTCGTGCGAAGCGCTGATGGCCGCGCAGGTCACGAACCTGAAAGCCCTCGGTATCAATTCAGTCAGGTTGATGATCGACCACTCTCTATTTGGAAACGGCGATCCCGCGTCCTCGATCCCCGACGCAGATCAGCAGGACATGTTCTTCCGGACAGATCCATGGCAGTGGAATTTCATGCTCGACATGGCCAACCCGAGCGCCATGGATGCCGTGCTTCTCCTCGAGAAACGGGCGGTCGAGTTCCTCGGCGCGCGCGGCATTCGAAGCCTGCTGCTGCTGACGGGAACGCCGTATATGTATGGCAACGTCCCCGAAAACAAAGCCTTCACGGACTATCTGGCAAAGCTCTCCGCCACGATGGCCGACGAGCCCTATCTGATTGGTTATGACTTTGATAACGAGCCGACCTGGGCCTCGGGTGCACCGGCCGGGAGTTCCTTCAGCATCACCAAGGATCAGACGCAGAGTCTGGTCCAGAGCTGGGTTGATGCAGTCAGGTCAACCAACTCGCACGCATTGACCACGGTCGGCAACGCCTTCGCGATCGCTTCCGTCGACACCTGGGATCCGCAATTCCTTCCCATCGATTTCGCCTCCTATCATATCTATCCGGACGCTCCGATGAACTGGAGCCACGACGCGGACTACGTCCAGCGCGAGACCTGGTTCGTCAAACTCAATAGCTGCGGAAGCGTCTGCCCTGTCGGGACGACATTCACTGGCGGCAACTGCCACGTCCTCGACGGCCCACCCGGCAGCACCGGGGCAGCACAGAACGGCCAGTTCCAGACGACAGACTCCGGAGGCCATACCGCTGTGGTTGGATCTTATGAGGTCGGTTACGACCAACCGCTGCTCGAGACGCGTCCGTTCTACTATGTGCAGCCACACGCCGCGTCGTGTCCCGCGGGGTCGAGTTCAGACGGCGCGAACTGTCTGGTTGCAATCGGCCCGGCAGGCGCCCATGGATTTACCTATGGCCAGAATTTCTATTACCAATATCTAAGCTCCAGCCACCACTGCCTGCCTCCGGCCGTCGACGACGGAGCCAACTGCAACGTCGCGCCGATTCCAACCGGATACAATCCATTCATCCTGAATGGTCCGGTCTTCTTCATCGCGGCCCGACACTGCGGAGTGAATGGGCGTAAGCCGGCGATCGTCGGCGAGTTCGGCATGAGCACATCTGATCTCGATCCGAATACCGGCGCGGTATTGAAGGTCAACGACGGCAGCGCGCAGGATCAGGCGACCTGGCTGACCAACGTCGCGACGCGCGCATATAACTGCGGATACCAGGGCATTCAATGGTGGGAATATGAAGACGAGCATTGGGCCTTCCCGGACCATTTCGGGATGTGGGGATTCTGGAGCGCGGTGCACCCCGGCGAGCCCGCGCCGGATCCCAGCGCCATTGCAATGCGCCCATCGGGACTGGCGATGGCAGCGCTCAACCCCGCGGCGCTGCTACCTGGAAGCTGCCCCGCGCCCTGGGATTTCACCTGGCCTCATTACGGCAGCGATTATGCCGGCGGCACGGGATACAGCTACAGCGGCACGGTCTCAGACACGAGCGGGAATCCGATCCCGTATGCGCTGGTCATGGGCCGCCTGTTGAACGACCCCGATTTCTTCATCAACACCGACGCAAACGGAAATTGGTCGATGAATACGCCCAAGCTCATCAACTACATCACCGCCACCCAGTTCGGATACGAGAGCTCAAGCCGCCACTATCCCGTTCCGCTGATCAACTCGAGCATTGAACTGAGCCCGGGAAATCTGCCGGCCTATCACCCGCCTTCGAGCAACGATCAGGCGTGCCGGGTGATCGTGTATTGATCCGGATGCTGACGCTCACCCGTCTTGCCGACGTTCCGGGCCATCTGAGCTGGGATGGACACTGGAATCGATCAGGCAAGACGAATAAGCGCACCGCGCCGTTCGCAGCGACTACTTCTTCGCGTATCCCTCCGGAATCGAAATATTCGCGGCGGGAACCTCTGCGGCAATCAAGTCGCTCATCGTCGCCGTCAGGTGCCAGGGTTTCTCCGCCTGCGCGTCGGCGGGGCCCGTCGCAGTCGTATCTGCCGCGCCCGAGGAGGCGTCGTCGGTTGCGTCCGCAAGATCGGATCCCGTATCGCTCGAGGCCATCGCTTTCATCACGCCGGCCATCCGATATTTTAATCCCTGGCCCTTCAAATCGTATTCGACCTTCAGCGGGATCCCCGGCATTGCGGCGAGTGCCTTCTCGAACTGCTCGCGGACCGCGTCGGAATTAATCAGATAGAGAGCGGCGTCCATGTTCTCACGCAGCGAGATGCCACCAATACCGCCCTTCCTACGCGCCCCGCTGTAAGCGCGCCACTGCGCGCCGAGCTCCTTCTCCTTTGAAGCGTCCATCCAATATCTAATGTCCCCGGAGAACTCGCTCGACTCCTTCGAGGCGGCATGCGCCAACGTCCACTTCATATGGAGGACATAGAGTTTGGCTGCACCATCCGCAACGGGCTTCTCTTGCGAGAAGGAAGAGGATGCCGTCTCCCATCCATTGCCGGACTTGTTGGAGGCAACCAGGTTCTTCTGGCTGTACTCCTTCGGCTTGCCTGCCATATCCAGATACCGCACTGCCGTCTTTGCTTTCAGGTCAATCAGAGAGAAGACCGAGCTTCCTCCCGTGGTGGCCGCCGGCTTCTGTGCACCCTGCGCGGTCGCGTTCTGGTTGGCTTGGTTGGCCGCCTGCGCCTGCGCGCCGCCCATCTGCGCCTGCATCATCGCCATCTTCTGGCGCATCTCTTCCTTCTTCTTCGGGTCAGTTATCATCTCCAGATACTGGTTCATCTTGGCCATCTGGTCGCTCATCGCCTGGCTCTGGGCTGTCTGCGCGCCTTGCTGCGCTGTCGCCGCCGTATCAGCCGTGCTGGCGCCGGCCAGCGCGCCGAGATTCGAGAGGCTCATTTCAGCGCGCGAGCGATCGCCTGAGACCTGCACGCCGAGCTTCATGGTCATTGCCTGTGGAGACGTGAGCTCTTCCACTGTCGTGTAGGTCATGCCGGCGCGCGCCGGGCCGACCAGCGAGGTGCAGGCGACCGCGAAGATCGCCAGATGTGTTGCCTTACCCATGGGTACGTCCTCCGTGATTACTGTTGGTGAACCAGATCCGGAACGATCAGCTTCCAATCGACAGCTTTCATGACGCTGGCGGTTCCAAACTCCCGCGCACTCATGATCATGATCGGCGGTTGGTAGTTCAGGTAAGGAGGCTTGACGATCCAGATCGCCTTCTCCGCGAGAGGAAAGCTCAGAGAGCGTGCCGCACCACTTTCGTGCAGCGTCAGCTTGAGCGAATCGAAACCACCACTCTGGGTATTGAACGAGACGAGCCCTGTCCACGACTGGCCGGGCTCGATTCGCAGATTCGTCCCCTGATGCGGCAGCACGGAATCGGAGTTGAGAAAGCGCTCGAGCTTCTTGGACGCGAGTCGAAGAGTGATCTTGGCCTCGAGCTTCGTCAGTCGGTCAGACGCGGATTCCTCCCACGCCGCCGGGGTGATCGCGACCATGACGCCATCCATCGTCTTGACCATTCCTGCGGGTACGGGCGCGTCGCCAGAACCAATGGCGTTGATATCGGCCTGCATCGACTCCTTCCACCGCTTGCGGCTCTCGTCGCCCTGCTTGATATTGTCGAGTTCCCAGCGCGCTCGGTTCTCGTAGAGGTTGGCCGTGTTGTATGCATGGGCACTGCGCGCCTGCGAGGCCAGCTGCTGATCGTGCCGGGCATCTGCGGCATTAATCCCATTCAGCATGGAGTGCGACGCATCGCCGAAGGCCTGAGACATGGCGGCTGCGCGTTCCGCTCGTTCTCGAATCGCGGCACGCTCGTGCGAGTCCATTCTCTCTTGCCAGTCGGCGCTCCATTGCTGCTCAGCCAGCTTTCCGTTCAACTCGATCTGGGTCTCGTTGAACTCCGTCGCGGAGAGATTCGAGAACGTATACGGCGTCAACTCGGGATACATGAACTGCTGCAGACTCATCCCGTTGGCCAGCACGTCGGGACCCAACTCGCCGACGGGGAGCGCCGCGAGGGTGCCGGCGGTTGCGGCAGAGAGAACGATATCGTCGCTGGAGAATTCGATCGGCGCGGTTCCGCTGTTCTTGACGGTCAGGCCGAACGTTTGCGTCTTATATAGAAACGGTAGTTCGTAATTCAGCTTCTTATCTGTCTGCTCAGGATACCAGGGCTCCAGAGTGACCTGGGCCGTTCCGGATTGTCTGGAACCGGAGGAACTCGGCGCCAGCCACGGTCGCGTTGCAGCAAGAGATGTGTCACCAATGGCCGTGAGGAGCTCTTCGCCCTTCTTGCGGCTCTCCGCATCGTCGCCGCTGATACCAAGCTCCATATAATAGGTCCACGTGCGCCGCAGCCCGGCCCAGACTTTCATCCGTTCCACGGCCGCCTGCAGCCTGGGGATTGCATCCTTGTTCCGCTTCTGCCGCGCCGACTCTTCGTAATAGGCTTTGAAGAGATCGAGCTGCTCCAGTTCCTTAGACTCGGCGTGCCACGCATCCCAGAGCTTCTGTAGATGGTCGGCCTCGGGCTTCTCGTGCGCCGTGGCAATTGCGACCGGGTCTTCTACTCCCTTGGGCAGGAAGTCGGCCGAACCGAGTTGCGCGGCCGCCAGCCTGTAATATTTCGCCGCCTCCGCAGACTTCCCGGGAACCTGGGCGTAGGTATGGGCAGTGAGCAGGTAGTAATCGGCCAGCGCGAGCGCTCCGCCCTTACCGGAGGTCTTCATCTCGTCGAGCGAGGCGGCAAGCGTTGGGGCCAGCTCCGCAGGTTTCTGACCGAACACGGCCTCGACAACTGTGCGCGGATAGCACGCTGGCAACGTCGTGTCCGCGGGCACCTGCGCAGCGTGGGCGTTGGCGGTATGCAACAGAATCAAGAATGCGAGAGCGCGGCCGCTATTTGTCGTCATACGGGGATCGTCCGCAAGGCAGCGCGGCAGAGTCGTTTACTGGAGCCTCTGCCGCGCTTCCGGAAGGCTGGTTGGGTTGCAGCGGCCAGTCGCGCAGGCCGCGCGCCCTGCAACTACTGCGCGATGTCGTAAGGATCGACCTCGATGAATCCGTCGAGCTGGAACGTCCCCAGGCCCGACATGACGCTTCCGACAATCGGCGCCATGGTCACCGAGCCCAGATTCCAGCGAACGACATACGCCTCCGGGACGCTCGGGTCGTGAACGCTGGTCGCCACCGAGGCAACCTGGAGCGTGCCTCCCGTCGCCGACCACATCTGGGGAATCGGGCGCGTGCAGGTATCGGTGAACGTGATCGACGCCTGTCCTTGCGACAACGGTGAGCCGAGCGACGGCGGCGCAACGATGGTGCTCGACTGCCCCGCCACGGGTTTGGCATTGGCACCGCCGATGGTGATCTGCATGCAGTTCCCCGTGTACTGCACCGAATACGTTCCCTTGCCGTCGGGCGGATTGTCGAGTTGGCTCCAGATGCCGCCGAACGCACCGTTGGCGAGGGGACTCACCGCGCAGAGGTCAGCGCCGTTCTCGTGCGTGATCGTCAGGGAGGACGTTCCCATCGCGGTCGAATTGCTATTGCTCCCAGTCGCGCAGTTGCTGCCTCCGTCAGATCCGCCGTCAGACGGGCTGTTCGTCGTGCCCGCTCCGCAACCTGCCAATGCCAAGGTCAACAACACGCCGAGTCAATTCATGGTGAGCCTCCGGTTGAGATAGTCGTCAACCTCCAAGCTGCCGGTCGAACGATCACGAAGATAGAGTGGCATACCGGGTCGGCGTTGGCGACTGTTCATGGTGTCCCGTGGCGGAGTTTGAATCCAAAGCGCGATTTCCATTGTTGTGGCCAATCGCCGCAGAGGGACCTCGGCGCACGTCACCGGCGAACCGGCGCCCCACGCCAACGTGAACTCGGACCGATCCGACATTCAACAGGCGATTCGGGTCTGAGAATGGATCGTCCGTCGAACCGATCTCAGACCTTCGAGCGCGCGCTCCTGTTAGAACCCGAGGCTATGATCAATCGTATGTTCGGCTCATTCTCCATGCTGGCGTTCCTGCTCTCTGCCGCGCTGCTCGCGGCCGCGCCGGAACCTCTCACTGCCGGATACCGCTCGTGGTCTGCCGGTGATTGCAAAGCGATCGTGACGGGCAACGACGCCTACTGCAAATCGAGTGACTGCAAGGGATTGGTCCGTCACAACGATGCGTACTGCGAAAGCGACGATTGCAAGGCCGTCGTTCGCCACAACGATGCCTACTGCAAGACCGACGACTGCAAGGGCGTCGTCCGCAACAACGACGCGTACTGCAAAAGCGGCGACTGCAAGGCGCTCGTTCGCAACAATGACGCCTATTGCGTCTCAGACTCCTGCAAGGCGATCGTCCGGAAGAACGACGCATACTGCCGATAGCGCGGAGCCGCAGCCGATGCCGCTGCCCGATTTATCGAGACGTTCTTGAATCCGATTTCCGCTGCATGAAACCAACCAGGGAGAGTCATCTGCTGATGACTTGATTGACTCCGGTGCGTGCAGATCTTTCTATCAGCCTGTACGCTCGCCCCCGGCGTCACACCGAATCAACTGACACAAGAGACGGCGGGCTGGAGTACAAGCCCCGCTGCAACCAGCACCGCATTTCGACGGAACACATCTCCTCTCCGGCCAGGACCGTCCCCCGGCTTGCCCCTGCCCAGGGTGCGGAACTGCCCATCACTTCGAGATTGACCATGTCGTCAACGACCGTCCCGTTCCGTGACGACAGTGCGCTGACCAGCGCGCCATCCTCGCCCAGCATCACCGTGAGCGCTGAAGACACGACCACACTCGGCGGCGCGCGCGAGTTCGTTCCAGAGCATGCCGCGCGGCCGCTTGCGGGGCCCCGCTGATGCGCCTCGGTCTGGCACCGGAGTCGTTCGTCGAAAGGATCGGAGCGTGGCTCGGGATGGTGCCGGCGCCTCTGGTTCACGGCTTCTACGGGATGGCCGGCTCGCGCGTCTTGATGACCGCGCTCGAGTGCGGCCTCGTCGATGCGCTCGACCGACACCCCGGACAGACCGGCGAACAGCTCGCGACCGCGCTCTGCCTGGACGCGGCGGCGATCGAACACCTCGTCGCCTGCCTGCGCACGCTCGCGGTGGTGCAGACGCGGACCACGCGCGGAGGCGCAGCGGTGCATGCGCTCAGCAGATCCGGAGCGCGCTGGCTCTCGTCTGCGTCGCCGACCTGCATCGCCGACTTCCTCCGCTTCAACGCCCACCAGTGGCGCTGGTGGGGAGAGCTGACGCAGGCGCTTGAACCCGGAGCGGCGCCGTTCGATCTGCACGCCTGGAGCCCGGAGGATATTCGCTGGGCCGAATATACAAAAGCGATGCACCAGCTCGCGCGGCTCGCCGCGCCCGAGGTCTGCGCGAAAGTGCCGGTGGGTCGGACGGGGACCACGCTTCTCGATCTCGCGGGAGGGCACGGCGCCTTCGCGGCCGAGCTCTGCCGACGCCACCCGCGGCTCTCTGCGACCGTGCTCGATCTGCCGGGGAACAACCGGGTTGCGCGCGAGCTCTGGGCGCAGCCGCGCATCGAATGGACCGATGGGAATGTTCTTCATGGCACCTTGCCGCAGGCCGATATCGTCACCTGCTTCCAGCTGCTCGGGCATCTCCAGCGCGACGAACGGCGCGCGCTGCTCGTGCGCATGCGAGCGGCGGTGCGGCCAGGAGGAACGCTCGCGCTGATGGATCACTTCGCGTCGAGCGGCCGCGACGATGCGAGCGCCTTCGTGGCGCTCAACTACTTCCTCGTCGCCCGCACGCCCCGGCTCACCGTGGAAGAGGCGGCGCGCGAACTGCGCGAGGCGGGATGGGCGACGCCGCGGATCACGCCGATTCTCCGCCTGCCTGGACAGTCGCTCCTCTGCTCGCGCGCGTAGGCTCGCTCCAGCCGAGGAGTTGCTCGAGTCGGGCAACGACCAGATTCCCCGCGGGCAGGAAGGCCGCGAACCCCACGGTCATGAGCAACGTGAAGTTGCGCTCGCCGAACCATTGATCGAGCAGGTTTCCCGGATGAGCGATCGAACTCCCGATCGCGTAGCCGGGGATCTCGATGAGAGCGAGACAGAGCATCCCCCAGACGAACTGGTCGGCGGGCCCGAACCGCCTGACTGCGAGCGACCACGGCACGAGGTAGAGCACGTAGCAGGTGAGCACCTGCCAGTCGTGGCGGAACTCGGCGATGTGCCAATGCTGGCCCAACCGCTGGTTCATCAGACCGACCGTCGCGTAGAGGATCGCATAGAGGATCCAGGTGCGCAGCGGTGTCTCTCTCCAGCGGCTCAGCAGCGTATCCATCGCGGCTCCGTGAGTTCCTGGCGCAGGGAGGCCTGGAGTCTCGAAACCGCGGTTGCTATCACGCGCGAACCCGATCCGGACATCGGGCCAGCGGATGCTGCGACCCCTCGCCACACGCTTCGCTCGCCCGCGATTCATGCGGGCCACAGATCGACTGCGCGGGTTGCGCGTTCTGCTCTCCATGCGCAATCCGCTTTGCTCCCGAATCCCGATTCGCAGAGACTTCTTGAAGCTCGCTCTTCGCGCGAGCGCGCTGGTCGCGGCCGCCCTGCTCTGCGCCAGCGGCCCTCTGCGTGCACAGGTCATCTCACCGCTCGGGCCTCTGCTCCGCGTCGCTGCGAGCGAGCAGCCGATCACGATCGGATCTCTCGACGTGCGCGTGCTGATCCACGGGCTGCACGCGGAGACAACGCAGACGGTGGTGTTCAACAACCCGAACGGCCGCGTGCTCGAAGGAGAACTCGAGTTTCCGCTCCCCGACGGCGCCACCGTGGCGGGGTTTGCGCTCGACGTCGATGGGCAACTGATCGATGGCGTGGTGGTCGCAAAGGACAAGGCCCGCATCGTCCTCGAGGCGGAGATTCGCAAGGGCGTCGATCCGGGTCTCGTCGAGCAGGTGCGCGGCAATCTCTATCGCGCGCGCGTCTACCCAATCCCCGCGCACGGAAGCCGCACGGTTCGCCTCAAGTGGATCTCCGAACTCGAGAGCCGCCGCGAGGAGGCCGCCTACCATCTTCCGTTGCCGTACGACGCGCCGATCGCGCAGGTCGCGATGCGGGTCGAGGTGGTGCGCGTGCCTGTGCAGCCCGAGGTCGACGGAGGCTTTGGCAACCTCAAGATGAGGCAGTGGGAGAATCGCTGGCTCGCCGAGGCGAAGTGGGCGGGCATGGCTCCTGTCCGCGATCTCCTCGTGCGACTGCCCAGGCTGCCCGCTCAGCTCGTCGACCTCGAGCCGGGGCTGGGCGCGGAGAGCTTCTTCTCGGTGAGCGATCTGCTTCCCGCAGAGCCACTGCCTCGTGATGCTGCGTTGGCGAAGCGCGCGGCTCCTGCACGGATCGCGCTGGCGTGGGATGCCTCGGGAAGCCGCACTGCCGAGGCCACCGAACGCGAGCTTGGCTTTCTGCAGAAGCTCCTCATCGCCTGGCCGAACACGGCGGTCGATCTCGTTGTGTTCCGCGATCATCCCGAGCGGCCGGTTTCCTTCGAGGCCGGTGACGCAGGCAGGAAGCTCATCGAGGCGCTGCGCAAGGAGCCGAATGATGGAGGCACCGCGCTCGCACGGCTCAACCTCACGCGCGCGGTGCTGCCGCACCACGACGATGCGTTCTGGATCGTTGCGAGCGACGGCCTTGCGACGCTCGGCGAAGCGCTGCCACCGCACGGCGATGTTCCGATCTGGTCGGTGACCGGCTCGTCGATCGCCGACCGCAATCTTCTGCGCGAGCTCTCGAACAACGGCGGCGGCGAGCTGCTCGATCTCGTCGCGCTCGATGCAGCAGCGGCGACCCGAGCACTCGCATTTCCGCGCCCACGGCTACTGCGCGCGATCGCCACTCCTTCGAGCGCAGTGGCCGATCTGATGATCTCGCAGCGGTCCGATCGCGAGCGGGTCACGATCAGCGGGCGCATGCTCACTGCCGACGCGGAGCTCACGCTGGAGTTCGGCGGCAATGAATCAGAGAGCGCAACACGGGTCATCAAGCTCGCGCGATCAGCTGCCGCGCCTGCGGGAGATGGGCCGGGACCGGTCGCGATCGCCTGGGCGCAGGGGCGTGCAGAGTCGTTGGCCGTCTTCGCGGAGCGCAACGCGCCTGAGCTGCTCGCGCTCGGGCAACGCTTTGGCCTCGTCACCGCAGGCACGTCGCTGCTCGTTCTCGACACACTCGAGCAGCATCTGCAGCACTCGGTCGAGCCGGCCGCTTCGAGGCCCGCGATGCGCCAGCAGTACTTCGCGCAGATCGGCGATCGAGAGAAGGAGAAGCAACGGCTGGTCAAGGATCACCTCGACGAGGTTGCGCAACTCTGGCAGGCGCGCGTCGACTGGTGGAACACCGCGCACAACGTCGAGCCGGGCTGGCGCTGGAAGGAAGAGCGCGAGGAGCGAGGAGACTGGGCGCCGAGGGTGCTCAACGATGCCGCCGCGGACGGCTCGGTTGCACTCGGCTCAATCTCGGCTGGTGCAGGGGCTGGCGCACGCGCGGTCTCGCGGCCGCCATCCCCTGCACCAGCAGCCGCGGCTTCGATGAGGATGCAGGAACGGTTCGACGTCGTGAGCGAATCTGCGCCCGCAGCGAGTCGCGCGATGGCGAAGAAGTTCATGAGCGAAGCAGCGCCGAGCACCGAGGCCTCGATCGCCATCGCGCCGTGGGACCCGAAGGTTCCGTACCTTGCGATGCTGCGCCAAGCCAGTCCTGGCGCGGCCTACGTCGCATATCTCGCGCAGAAGTCGCGCTACGGCGGACCGGCCTTCTTCCTCGACTGCGCCGAGTTCCTCATCCGCGCAGGAGAGAAGGAGAAGGGGCTGCGCGTGCTCTCGAACCTCGCCGAGTTGCGCCTCGATGATCCCGCGCTCCTGCGCGTGCTCGCATGGCGGATGGCGCAGGGGGGCGATTACGATGCGGCCGCGGGGATCCTCGAGAAAGTGCTGCGGCTGCGTCCCGAGGAGCCGCACTCGCGCCGCGATCTCGCGCTGGTCCTCGCCGATCGTGCCGAGGCCAACAACCAGCCCGCCGACGCCGAGCGCGCGATCGCTCTGCTCTATGAGGTGGTGCAGCAGCGCTGGGAGCGCTTCCCCGAGATCGAGCTCGTCGCTCTGATGGAACTCAATCGCATCCTCGCCCGCGCCGAGCGCCGCAACTGGAGCGAGCAGATGCACGCAGAGCGGCTCGACTCACGCCTGATCAAGCTGCTCGATATGGACCTGCGCGTCTCGCTCTCGTGGGATGCCGATCTGACCGACGTCGACCTGCACGTCTTCGAGCCCACCGGCGAGCACGCCTTCTATAGCCACAACCGCACCGAGATCGGAGGTCTGGTATCGCGCGATATGACGCAGGGATATGGCCCCGAGGAGTATCTCGTGCGTCGCGCGGTGCCGGGCAACTATGCAGTCAAGGTCCATTACTACGGCTCGGGCGCTCAGACGCTGGTTGGGCCGGCGACGATGACCGCGACTGTATTCACCAACTGGGGGCGCGCCGACGAGAAGCGGCAGGTGCTCACGCTGCGACTTGATCGTCCAAAGGATATGGAGGCGGTCGGGATCGTGAAGATCGCGGGAGCGGCCATCACACGCGGCGCAGCCCTGGAGTCAGCGCATTCATCAAAGCAGAGGTAAGCTCTGGCGATGAATATCGCAGGGGTACTCTGCATCAAAGACGAGTTGGATATCGTCGAGCCATTTGTCCGGCACACGCAGCTGATTCGTTCCTATGAGCGCTGGGCGCAGCCAATGGCGGTCGCGGGCGAACCCTTCAATGGACAGTTTGTCGATGAGCCGATTGAGTATCTTGGTGGGCCGCTTCGATATACCGCAGCGCCCGGAGGCGAGCTGGCCCGGGCCGCAAAGACGCTGCTCGTTCTGGCCGAGTCGATGGCCCTGGCGCACGCAGCGCGGTCAGAGGAACTGGAAGCCGTTCGAGGAGAGTTCGAGGAATCCAAGGCAGCGGCGCAAACCGAGCGGGAGCAGTTGCAGGCGGCTCTTGATGTGATGGCGAGCTCGAGCGCAGAAGATGCTCCAGCTCGGTTCTAGAAAACAGATCGTCGATCAAACAAAGGCGGCAGTTAACGCAACCCAGGCCGCATGGATCCTCCGACTGGGCCTCGCCGATATCTACACGCACGATGGGCCCGCCGAGCAGCTGCTTCCTGCAGCGCGGGCCCGATTCGCAGCGCGCATCCCGGACGCCCAGGCCCAGTTCGCCAGGAAGCGATACGCGCGACACGCGCCCGGGGTTCAACGAGCGATGGGTCTCGACTGAACTCGCCCAGGGCGCTTTCCTCTGGGAGCGGGTGGCCCCTAGACAATAGAGCGCCGCACTCCATGCCGAGCGATTACGGCAATTCGACTCGCTCGACCAGTTGCCACGGCTGACCGGGATATTGCGTGCGCTCGATCGTCCACGCCAGGCGGCCATGGTCGTCGCGTCGCAGCGTCGCGCGACCCTTGACTGGCGGCGCATAAGCACCGGGCGGCCCTCCAGGACCAACCGGCCCCGATATGGGCCCCGATATGGGTCCTGATATCGGCTCTGATATCGGCCTCGCACTCGGACCTGGCGCGCCCGCGTCTACCGGCATCGCGACCAGTTGCGCATCGGTGACACGCGGCCGATAGACCCAGGGGATACGAACAAGCGTCAATGTGAAGGGAGACAAGTGCAGTCCTGCGCCATCGCGCTCGAACCCCGGACCGGGTTGGCCGCCGCCAATCGGCTCGAACGGACGCGCGTCGTCACCGGAGAATCCCGCCGGCGCCGCATCCAGCGCATCGAGCAGATGCACCATGCCGTCGAGGTTGAATCCCGCGTCGTGCGTGGGCGGATGGCGCTTGAGGTAATGCGCCAGCGCGCCGTCTCCGCGCGAGGACACCGCTCGCCCCGAGTCCCAGACAACTGTCTGCATTGCCCTTGTTCCTGCGCGCAGCGTCTCGGGCACGAATATGACCTGCCACACGTCTGGCAAGATCCGGGTGCAACTGCGGACCACCGCGGCGGGCTGCTCAATCAGAATTGCGCCAGCGCGTGCACAATCGAACGGCGCATCGGCGATTGGGTCTGCCATGGACATGCTCCCAGAGGGCGCCCAGGCCACCAACCAACAGAAGAGGATCGCCTGGCCGCGGGTCATTGGAGAATGATAGCCGATGACGGGCAATCTGAGGTGCCGCCTGGTGGCCGCAGAGTCCGAATCCCCTAATCAAGGCGTGCAGGCCGATCGTTCTCAAACGTTCGCTGGGCAGTTCTGCTCGCCCGAGAGGCCGGCGCGCACTCGACGGGACGCGCGCTGGCCAACGGCACAACCCGTGCGGAGTGAAGGCTGGTTCAACCTTCAACGCTCGGAGCAACTCGTGGGCAACCCATTGATTGGTACACAGCGCAGCGTCTATGCGGCGCTCCTCTATTCGGCCGTACTCGTCGCCTGCGGAGGAGGCACCTCGCCCATCGCTGACGCCGCAGTTTCCGTCAGCGCAACCAGCCCGGCGAACGCAGCGACGGGCGTCGCGCTCAACAGCGGTCTCTCCGCAACCTTCAACGAACCGCTCGACCCGTCGTCGATCACCGCAGCGAGCTTTACGCTCCTCTGTGGCACCACACCTGTCGTCGGTGCGGTCTATGCGTCCGGTGTCACCGCGACGTTCCTTCCCTCCCAGCCGTTGGCAGCGAACTCAAGCTACACAGCGAGGATCGCGGCCTCAGCAAAGAGCCATTCCGGAATTGCGATGGCAAGCAGCTACAGTTGGACGTTCACCACAGGCACCACTGCAAACGTCACCGCACCAACCGTCACGTCGACGAGTCCAGCGACCGGCGCGACCTCCGTACCAATCAACACGTCGATCACCGCGACCTTCAGCGAGTCGATGGCTCCTGCGACACTGGTCACAACAACCTTCCTGCTGGCTGCGGCGGGCTCAGTCGCGATCACGGGAACGGTGACCTACTCAGGATTGACCGCCGTCTTCCACCCGGCGGCGGCGCTCCCCAGCAACACGGTATTCACCGCGACGATCACCCAGGCGGCGTCCAACCTCTCCGGCAAGACACTCGCGGCAGAGTTCAACTGGACGTTCACCACGGGGATCGCCCCGGACACGACGCCACCGACCGTCTCGTCGACAATTCCAACACCGGATGCAACGGCGATTGCCGCGACAGCAGCGCTCAGCGCGACCTTCAGCAAATCGATCTCACCCGCCACCATCAACAGCGCGACCTTCACACTCTCAGGGCCGGGCGGTGTCGCAGTGCCGGGCACAGTCTCGTTTGACGCGGCCACAAACGTCGCCACCTTCCAGGCCTCAGCTTCCCTGGCAGCCCACAGTGGATACGTTGCAACCATCCATGGCGCAGCCGGCGGAGTCTCAGACGTCTCAGGAAATCTGCTCATCAGCGATCATGCCTGGAGCTTCACGACCGGCGGTCGTGTTCTCCTGACTCCGATTCTCCTCGGCTCGAGTGCCAACTATGCTGTCCTTGCAAAGACGGCAATCTCGACGGTGCCGGCCTCGAAGATCACCGGCGACATCGCGCTCAGTCCGGCCGCCGCGACGTTCATCACCGGCTTCTCGCTGGTCGCCGACTCCACCAATGCCTTCTCTACCTCGCCCCAGGTGGTCGGCAAGCTCTACGCGGCTCCCGACTCCAATGACCCTGACCACCGCAATCTCAGACATGTTGACTGGGTATACTGATGCCGCCGGCCGACCAACGCCCGACTTTCTCAACCTGGGCACGGGAAACATTGGCGGCCTCACTCTCGCTCCCGGCCTCTACAAGTGGACGAGCACGGTGACGATGCCCTCAGACGTCACGCTCACCGGAAGCGCCACCGACGTCTGGATCTTCCAGATCTCAGGCGACCTCACCATGAGTGCCGCGAAGAACGTCATCCTCAGTGGCGGCGCCATGAGTAAGAATATTTTCTGGCAAGTGGCCGGCACGGCCAGCATCGGCACCAACGCACACCTCGAGGGAATCATCCTCTCCCAGACGGCGATCACGCTGCAGACCGGCGCTTCGATGAACGGACGGGCGCTGGCCCAGACGCAGGTCGCGCTGCAGGTCGCAACCATCACGAGTCCAGCGCCTTGACGGGAGCAACGTAGTCACCAACGACGGCTCCGTTTCCACTTGAAGCGAGAGTGGAATCGGAGCACCTTGCTCTCATGCACTTGCCCTCTGCTCATCACCGCGAGTGCACGCGATGACGGACGAACCGTTCGATCCAATCAGCAGCGCTTCTGCGCTCTTGTTCCCGTCCGGTTTTTCCAACCTCAGAGGAAATGCCTGGCGCGCAGATCTGAAGGCGGCGTTCCGTCGGCGCGTGTTGGACGCCCACCCGGATCGCGCCCAGGTGCTGGGGAAGTCTCAGGCGGAACTTCAGCAGGCGTTTCTTGCCATCACCGAAGCCTATCGCCTGCTGGCTTCCTATGGAGAGCCTCCCTGCAGACGAGAACCGACTCGGCCTGCAACCCCAAAGGGCACTGCCTGCGCGCCACCTTCCGCATGGAGGCCCGCCCGTCCCATGGAGCAGCCGCGCGGCCCTCAATTCCATCGCGGCTCCATACCGGAAGGACGACTGCGCCTTGCCGAGTATCTCTACTATTCGGGTCGCATCTCCTGGCGCACGCTCGTGGATGCGATCGCCTGGCAACGCGCACAGCGACCGACTCTCGGGCGCATCGCCGTCGACTGGGGACACCTCAACGAACTCGATGTGCGTGAGGTTCTCGCCTCCCGACGGCGCGACAGGGCGCACGGCGTTCTCTTCGGTGAGCAGGCAGTGCGATGTGGACTGATCACCCCGCGTCAACTGCTCGCGCTCGTCGGTCGCCAGCGTTTTCTTCAGCGCAGGATCGGTGAGTACTTTGTAGATTTCGGATTCCTCAGACCGGAGGAGATTCCTGAGATCCGTCTCGCCATCATCAGGCACAACCTCGGCCTGGGCGAGTAGGATGTTGCGCCGCTGAAGCAACCCAGAGGCTATCCGCCGGATCGCTGTGCGGAAGGCGGCAGACTCGCTGCCGAGAGAACCTCTCGCGCAATCCGCTCCAGTGGAAGAACCTTCTCGACTCCACCGAGTTTGATCGCCTCGTTCGGCATTCCAAAGACCACAGAGGTCGCCTCATCCTGCGCGATCGTATAGGCGCCCGCCTCTTTCATCTCCGCCATTCCGTGTGCCCCGTCGTCTCCCATGCCAGTCAGGATCACCCCGACGGCATTTCGCCCGGCGTAGCGCGCCACGGAGCGGAAGAGCACATCGACAGAGGGGCGGTGCCGCGAGACGAGCGGCCCATCGCGCACCTCTACATAATATCGAGCACCGCTGCGCTTGAGCATCGTGTGTTTGTTTCCGGGCGCAATCAGCACCCTCCCGCGCACCACCGTGTCACCATCCTCGGCTTCTTTCACTGTCACGGCACAGAGACCATCGAGGCGGGCGGCAAATGCCGCGGTGAACTTCTCCGGCATGTGCTGCACGATCACCATCCCTGGAGCGTCGCCAGGCAGCGCCTCAAGGAACACGCGCAAGGCTTCCGTACCGCCGGTCGAGGCTCCCACCGCAACGACCCGTTCGGTCGTCTGGAGCATCGCCTGAGAACGCCCTTTGGCGATCATGACATCGGCGCTCAACTTCGGTTGCACCACCATCCTGGGTGCTGTCCGTGGGCGGGCGCGCGCTGCGGCCCGGATCGCATCGCAGATGCGTACGCGCGACTCCTCGAGGAAGAGTCGCGTCCCCATCTTCGGCTTCTGAATCACATCGACGGCGCCCTGCTCAAGCGCGTGCAGCGTCGATTCGCAATCCTCACCGGCAAGACTGGAACAGATGATCACAGGAAATGGATGCTGGGCCATCAACTTGGAAAGGAAGGTCAACCCGTCCATCCGCGGCATCTCGATATCGAGCGTGATCACGTCGGGCGCGCGCTCACGGATCCGCTCGGCAGCGATGAACGGATCTCCCGCGGTTGCGATCACCTCAAGCGCCGGATCGGAATTGATCACCTCCGTAAGCGCCTGCCTGACGATCGCCGAGTCGTCGACAATCAGAACGCCAATCTTCCGTCCGGTAGCGCCGATGCGCGTCTCGCTCATTTGCGCCTCCTCTTCACATCCACCTTGCAATAGACGGTGGGTGCAACCTGGGTCAGCGCGACGTCGAATCCATTGATGGACTCAGAGTGCCCCAGGAACAGATAGCCGCCAGGAACCAGATTGCTGACGAATCGATCGAGGATCTCAGACTGCAGTCTCCGGCTGAAGTAGATGAAGACGTTGCGACAGAAAATCGCCTCCAGCGGCGGCCCGAGCGCGTAGTCAGAGTCCATGAGATTGAGACGCCGGAAGCGCACCCGATCCCGCAGCGTTGGAACCACCCTGACCTGAGGCGTCCCGTCGCGCCGACGCAGCAGATATTTCTGTCTCAGCGCCAGCGGCACGGGCTCCACTGTCACTGCGTCGTAGGTCGCGGCCCGCGCGCGAGAGAGCATCTCGGTGGAGATATCACTCGCGAGGATCTGGAAACTCAGACCGGGTGACACAAGCGCGGCCTCTGAGAGCACCATCGCCAGCGTGAACGGTTCCTCACCGCTGGAGCATGCCGCGCTCCAGATCCGGACCAACCGCTGACCGCCCGATTCGCGAAGCAATGCGGGCAACGCCTGGGTAGTCAGATAGTCGAAGTGATGTGACTCCCGGAAGAAGTCGGTCTTGTTGGTGCTGATCTCGTCGATCATCAACCGCACTTCTGCTTCGTCACCGCCGGCCAGAACCCGGTTGGTGTAGTCGGAGAAGTTGTCCAACCCCAGCTGGCGGAGCCGGCGGCGCAGCCGGCCCTCCAGCATGATCTTCTTCCCCGCTGCCACCTGGATGCCGCAGACACTCTCGATGAACGCGCCAAGGCGGGCGAAGTCCGCATCGGAGATCTGCGCGCCAGTCAGCGGCGCGAGCCAACCCGGGTCAGGCGGCGACGGGTGCAACGGGCACGCTCTCTGTCGGCGCGGATGAGCTGACGGGGCCAGCAACGCTCCGAAGTTCGTCCTCCGTGAGCACGCGGTCGATGTCGAGGATGATGAGGAACTGCTCTTCCCTTTTTCCGATTCCGCGGATGAAGTCGATGTTCACCCTCGTCCCCATCTTCGGCGGCGGCTCGATGTTCTTCGCCTCCAGCTCGATCACCTCCTGCACTGAATCGGCAAGAGCTCCCAACACGATCTTCTCTCCGTTCGCCTCCACCTCTGTGATCACCACACAGGTATCGATCGTCCGCTCGGTCCGGGCCATCCCGAACTTCAAGCGAAGATCCACCACTGGAACCACACTCCCGCGCAGATTGATCACCCCCCGCATGAAATCAGGAGTGCGCGGTACCTTGGTCGCCGAGGTGAACTCCAGGACTTCGCGGACCTTGGAGATGTCGACCGCAAACTGCTCCTTGTCGAGCGTGAACGTCAGATACTGAGACGGCTCGTTGGTGACGGTGGCCATGTCATCCCTCAGTAGGCAGTGAATTCGCGGTCGCCCGCATCCGCATTGCCGAGTTGGATCTGAGGCCCGTTGCCGTTGCCATTGCTTTCGCCGTTGCTCTTGGCCTTTGTGTTGAACGCAATCTCAGAGGCCGCCTTCAGTTGCCGAGCCGGCGCCTTGAGTTGCTTGCGCGCAGGCCCAGCGCGGTGCTCTTGCGCGCCCACCTTGAAGAAGCCGATGGTCGACTGCAGTTGCTCTGCCTGGCCCGACAATTCCTGAGACGTAGAGGC
>CAIWCD010000007.1 GCA_903911145.1 uncultured delta proteobacterium
GAACGCGCAGCACGTCGCTCACACTGGCGCGCCGCTCGATGAGCAGGCCGCTGCCCGCCAGACGGCCTCCCGCATGATCGCGGCGATGGACAAGCTCTCGGCGGACGACCGCGCCGTCATCGCGCTCTTCGCGATCGAGGGGCTCGCGCACAAGGAGATCGCGGAGATCCTCGCGCTGCCAGAAGGGACGGTCTGGTATCGGCTGCATCGCGCGCGCAAGGCGCTCAAAGATCTCGCGGAGCCGCCACCAGTGCGGCCGAGCTGAGCGCGCCAGCATCGTCGACCACGCCTGATCGACTCGGCCGCGCATCGCGTGAAGGACGGCCAGATGCGGTTCGCTGCTCACGGTCGACGCAGGTGACCGCTCGCGCAAATCCCATTGACACAAGCATCCCCGCGCCGGCTACATCCCGCGCATGATCTCCTCCGCGCTGATGTCCTCGCTGCACCTCTTGACCCTCGCTCTCGGCCTCGGCGCCATTGTCGCGCGCGGCCGCGCACTCAAGGGGACGCTCGACGAGGCGGGCCTCAAGCGGCTCTTCACCGCCGACAATCTCTGGGGCGTCGCGGCCGGCCTCTGGATGCTGACGGGACTGCTCCGCGCGTTCGGCGGTTTCGAGAAGCCAACGGCCTACTACGCGCACAACAAGATGTTCATGGTGAAGATGACGCTCTTCACGCTCGTCGTGCTGCTCGAGATCTGGCCGATGGTGACGTTCATCGGCTGGCGGCGCGCACGCAAGGCCGGAACAAAGATCGACACGTCGAAGGCAAAGGCGCTCTGGGGCGTCAATCACGCGGAGATCTGGCTGAGCGTCGCGTGCGTCTTCGTCGCGTCGATGATGGCGCGCGCGATCGGCTACTAGAAGGTCTGAAGCGCGCGTTCGATCGCGATCGAACGCGCGCCAGGAAACGAACTACTCGTTTCCTTCGGCCGCGGTGCCGATGACCGTGATGCGCGCAGCCGCGCCCGCGCTCGCCGCCCCGAGCTGCTTGGCGGTGAGCGGGTTGTGCTCCTTGACGTAGCCGACGATCGTGTCGCGCGCGAGGACGGGGCCGATCTTGCGCGGCAGATCCTTGAGCGGCGTGAGGCCGTCTCCGCCGTTGGCGAGGAAGTCGGTGACCGAGAGCGTGAACGTGCCGGCCTTGCAGTCGCTCACGCACGCCGTCGCGGTGCAGCTCTTGGTGATGCAGAGCGGCTTGCCGTTCTCGTCGTCCATCTCGGTGACCAGCGCGCCAGCGGGTGCCTTCGCGAGATTCTTGTTCGCGCCGAACTTCTCCCAGTCGATCGTGTAGCGCAGGCCCGAGACGCGCATCGCCGACTTGCCCGAGCGCAGGATCGCCTCGAGGGAATCGCGCACGGTCGCGGCCGGCAGCGTGAGCACGACCTGCGTGTTGTCGAACGGGTAGAGATCGAAAACCTGGCCGAACTTGATCGGGCCCGCGCCGATTTCGGGAATGCGGATGCCGCCGCCGTTCTGGAAGGCGAAGTCGGCCTTGAGGCTCCCGCCCGCACCCGAGCGCAGTGAGTCTGCGCAGAGGTTCGCGAGCAGATCGTCCTTGCCGCCCTTCTGCAGCACCACTTCGGAAGCGCCGATCACCGACTCGCGCAGCTTCGAGACCTGATCGTCGTAGCCCTTGAGAATCGCCGCGACCTTCGCGTCCGGCGCGACGACGCGCCCGCGATAGAGCGGAGCTGCGCCATTGACCGCGTGCACGAGCTGCTGCGGCCCGCCCGTCTTCGGCCAGTTGCCTTCATTGACCGAGAACGCCGTCGCGTGGCCGCTCTCGTTGAGCGTCAGCTCGATCGTCGAGAAGGCCACCAGCTTCGCGCCCGACTGCACGATCGGGATGTTCGCGACGATGAGCGCAGGCGGCCCGATCTGCTCGTGGTGGTGACCGGAAACGATGCCGTCGACCTTGCCCGCGACCTGCTCGGCAACGTGCTGGATCTCGTTGTCGTTCTTCGGCCCCATGTGCGCGGTGATGAGCACCACGGAGCAGCCCTGCGCGCGCAGCTCGTCGGCGAACTTCGCGGCGATCGGTCCGCCGGGGAGGAAGTCGTAGTCGGCGACGTTGACCGGATTCGTCGTGAGCGGCGTCTCGATCGAGGAGAGGCCGATGACGCCGATCTTGATGCCCGCGGCCTCGATGATCGCGGTGGGCCGCGCCCAGTCTGGCCGCGTGGTGGTTCCCTTGAGGAAGACGTTGGCCGCGAGGATCGGGTAGTGGGCCTGCGCGATGCGGTCCTTCATCACGGGGAGGCCAAAGTCGAACTCGTGATTTCCCACCGCGGCCGCATTGACGCCGACCGCGTCGTAGACCTCGACGACCGACTTGCCGACGAACTGGTTGGAGATCAGCGTGCCCTGGAACATGTCGCCGGCGTCAAGGATGATCACCTCGGCGCCCTGCGCTGCAGCGTCGGCCCTGACCGCGTTCATCCAACCTGCGAACCAGTCGGCGCCGCCCACGTCTCCTACGCCGAGCTTGGCGAGCCACTTCGCGGCCGGCTGCGCGGTGAGTCCGCCATGCGTGTCGTTGATGCCGACCACCACCAGCTTCTTCGCGACGCCACTCTTCGCAGCGGTGCCCGCTGCGGCAGTGGCGCTCGTCGGGGCGCTGCTCGAGGCGGCTCCACCCGACGCGCAGCTGGATGCCAGCAGAGCCAGAGAGACGGAGAGCAGAGCGGCAGCGTTGCGGATCGATCGCATGGAGTCCTCTTCGCGCGGAAAAGACGCGCCGGTTCTTCTAACCCAGGCGCGGCGAAAACATGCGCTTCTCGTTCTCGCACGGGTCGCACCAATCAGCTTTCGCTTGACTGGGGCGAATCCAAATTCGAGAAGAGTTCTCCAATTGCCACCGCAGCATCCAACTTCATGGAGAGTCCAATGGCGCAACTCAAGGGAAGCAAGACGCACGAGAACCTCAAGGCCGCTTTCGCGGGCGAGAGCCAGGCGAACCGCCGCTACCTCTATTTCGCCAAGGTCGCCGACGTCGAAGGCCGCCCGGACATCGCGGGCCTCTTCCGCGACACGGCCGAGGGCGAGACGGGCCACGCGCATGGCCACCTCGACTACATCAAGGAAGTCGGCGACCCGGCGACGGGCGAGCCGATCGGCGACACCGAGCAGAACCTCGCCTCGGCGGTCGCGGGCGAGACGTACGAGTACACGCAGATGTATCCGGGGTTCGCGAAGACGGCCCGAGACGAAGGGCACGCGGAGATCGCGGAGTGGTTTGAGACGCTCGCGAAGGCGGAGAAGGCGCACGCGGGGCGTTTTGCGAAGGGGCTCGCGCAGGTCAAGGCCGAAGGCTAGCGAGCTGTCGGCCGACGGACCGGATCGCTTTTCCGTGCTCGCTGCTCGACTCCCGCAAGCGGAGTCTGCGCGGCTGCGCGCGGCAAAAGCGATCCGGCTCCCGCTCGGCCTGTGTGTTCGCGGTCGCCTGCGTCCTGGACCTCGAGCGAGCTTTCTTCGGAACTCCTCGCGTGCCCCTCTGCGATGCCAGCGTTGGTCCGGCGAGCGCGATCGTCTCCGAGGGAAGCGCCGGACGGATGGTTCGTCTCGAGGAATGGCTTTGCGAAATTATCGATTCGGTAATTTTTGGTAATCGTTGGTGTAGCAATCATCTCGTCGCTTTTGCGAGGCACACGTGAAGCTGCCGCTGGTTCAATCGACTCCGTTGCAGGCGGCAGAGGGCTCGCCGTCGGCGGCGCAATCGGTGGCGTCGGATCCGCATGGGATGGCGTACGAGAATCCGCTCTTCTGGGACCGCGCGCATGCGGACAAGGAGATTGAGCGGGTCTTTGAGATCTGCAACGGGTGCAGGCTCTGCTTCAATCTCTGCCCGTCGTTCGACGTGATGTTCAAACGGATCGACGCGCTCGATCCGCATGCGTCCGAGGCGGAGGGGAAACACCTCGACGCAAGCCACGCGCAGGGGATGATCGAGGAGACCGAGGCGAAGTCGCTGCTCGCGAAGGTCGAGGTCTCGACTGACAATCCGGTGCATCTGCTCGCGCAGGCCGACAAGGATCGCATCGTCGGGCTCTGCTACGAGTGCAAGCTCTGCTATCCGAAATGCCCGTACGTGCCGCCGCATGAGTTCGCGGTCGATTTCCCCAAGCTGATCCTTCGCTACAAGGCGATCGACGCGAAGGAGCACGGCATCGGACTGCGCGAGAAGTTCCTCGGCGCGACCGATCTCAACGGCACGCTGATGACGAAGATCGCGCCCATCGCGAACGCGGCGGCGCACAACTCGTTCAACCGGATGCTGATGGAGAAGACCCTCGGCATCGCGAAGGATCGGCAGCTGCCGGACTATGCGGATCAGAGCTTCGAGACCTGGTGGTCGCGGCGCGCGCCTGTCGAGGCCAGTGCGCGCACGGATGGAAAAGAGACGCCGAAGGCCGCGCTCTTTCCGACCTGCTTCGGCAACTACAACGATCCGGAGATCCCCAAGGCGGCGGTCGAGGTGCTCGAGCATGCGGGCTGCGATCTGACCTGCCCGGAGAGCGTCTGCTGCGGGATGCCGAAGATGGATTGCGGCGACATCGAAGGTGCGCGCAAGCTCGCGCGCCGCAACGCGGAGATCCTCCTGCCGTCGGTGCGCGAGGGGCGCAAGATCCTCTCTCCCGGACCGTCCTGCACGCTGATGCTCAAACAGGAGTATCCCGAGCTGCTCGGTGCCGAGGGCAAGGAGCTCGCGGACGCGACGATCGATCTCTCCGACTATCTGCTCCAGCTCGGCCGGGCGAAGATCCTCGCCAAGCCGACCGCGCCGATTGGAAAAGTGGCGTTCCACGTCGCCTGCCACAACCGGGTGCAGAACTTCGGCTACCGCGGGCGCGACCTGCTCAAGTGGGCCGGCGGCGACGTCACGCTCGTCGACAAGTGCTGCGGCATGGACGGCACCTGGGGAATGAAGGCCGAGTATTTCGAAGAGTCGCTGAAAGTCGCGGAGGGCGCGGCCCGCAAGGTCGAGGAGACCGCTCCGGACGTCGTCGCGGCCGACTGTCCTCTTGCTGGTCTGCAGCTCAAGCAGAAGACGGGGCGCACGTCGTTCCATCCCGTCAAGGTCCTGCGCGCGGCCTATCGCGGGGAGCCGCTGCGCTCGCCCGCGCCCGGCACGAAGAAGAGCGATTCGCAGATGCGTTGAGTGCCAATCATTGGCATAGCAACTATTGGTACAGCAATCATCTCAAAGGAGCACCTGATGCAAGCGCTGACGCAGCGAGATCTCTGGCCCCTGCCCGTCTATGAAGGCGTGCGCGACCAGTTCCGGCGTGAGGTGATTGCGGCCAAGCAGCATCGGCGCATCACGGTCGGACCGTTCATGACGTTCGTGTTCGAGAACCGGCTGACGGTGAAGTTCCAGGTGCAGGAGATCCTGCGCGCGGAGAAGATCGCCGCGCCCGAGGCGGTGCAGGAGGAGCTGGTTGGCTTCAACGAGATGCTGCCGACGCCGGGCGAACTCTCGGCGACGCTGATGGTCGAACTGGTCGGCCCCGAGGCCGAGGTCGCGGCCCAGCTCAAGCAGCTCACGGGGATGGGCAAGCACGTCTTCTTCGAGCTGCAGGGTGTGCGCTTCGCGGCCCGCTTCGACGGCGATCGAGATGACGGCAAGCGACTCGCGGCGGTGCAGTACGTGCGCTTTCCCGTCGGCGCCGATGGAGAGAAGACGCTCGCGGACCCGACGAAGACGGTCGCGCTCGTCATCGATCATCCCAACTACCAGCATCGGCTCGAGCTGAACGAAGCGCAGCGGCGCTCGCTCGCGCACGACCTCGCCTGACGCGAGAGGGGAGGAGAGACTCCGATGCGCGCGCGAGGACAAGACGAAGCAGGAGCCAGGAGCCGCGAGGAGCAGCAGGCCTTCGCGAAGCATTGCCGCGCGCACGGCCTCTCGGTCACGCAGCAGCGGCTCGCGATCTTCGCCGCGCTCGCTGGCTCACGCGCGCACCCGAGCGCCGAGCAGCTGCATGCGCTTGTGCGCAGGCGATACCCGTCGATTTCGCTGGCGACCATATACAAGAACCTCGAGGCGCTGCGCGCGATCGGTGCGGTGAGCGACGTCAATCCGCTCCACGCGCAGGGCCGCTACGAGGCCTCGCTGGCGGGAACTGGCGCGGGCGCACCGCACCATCATCTCGTCTGCACCGAGTGCCACGCAGTGCACGATCTCCCTCTCTCGCTCCTGCCGCCGCCTGCTCTGCGCGACGAGAGCGCGCTCGGCTTCGAGGTGCGCTGCGTTCGCGTGCAGGTCGAAGGAATCTGTCCGAACTGCCAACGGGCCGCCTGAGTGGCGTTGCCGCTTGCCCCCAAAGTCCAAAGTCCGCCCAGGATTCCCGCCCCCAATGAACACCGTCTCTGACGCGAACAACTCCAGCAGCGCGACGCCGACGCTCTCGGTTCCCGGCTTCACCTACGCAGACCTGCACAACCCGCTGCGCCTCGACGCGCTGACGAAAGTATTCGACGCGGAGCTCCTCGCCTTCGACGCCGCGCTCTTCGCGCGCTACGACGCGCACCGAGCAGGCCGCGAGCGCCAGAGCGGTCCGGCGGAGAGCGAGCTGCTCATCCAGATCGCGACACACGTCTCGCGCTTCGTGGGAAAGCTCTTCGGCGTTGGCGCGCAGCTCGAAGCCTTGAGGGACGCGGCCGGGCGCGATGCTCCGCTCTTTCGCGTCAAGCGGGACTTCGTGCAGCGGCGGGTGTTCAAGAAGGGCACAGCGAACCGGCCAGTCGCGAGCGACTTCTCTTCCATCGATGCGCAGGTGCAGGTGCTGCTGAAGGCCGCGGCTCTTCTCGACGATCGTGCGCGAGGTGCCGCCGGAGACGAGGAGCTGCTCTGCGCAGTGGTGATCGATGCGCTGCTCGACGGCGAGCGGGCGATGTCGATCCGCCTCGACGAGAAGAAGCCAGGCGCGCTCGACGAGATCGCCCTCGCGCGTTTCCGATCGCTCGCGACCGCTCTGGGCGCGGGTCTGCGCAACTCAGGTGGCGCCGACGTGATGACCCTTCGCGCGGCGTTTCCCTTCCTGCTCAACGAGCCGCCGCACCAACTCGAGCCGACGAAGGAGGAGCTCGCGCTCTCGCGTGCGCTGCTTGACCTCTTCGATCGCTTCCTCTTCGCGCTCACGCTGCACGAGGCGGGACACGCGCGCGCTCATCACTGGATGCTTCTGCGCCTGCCGCACACGCTCGACTTCGCGAACCTGGTCAAGCTTGGGCGCCGCATCGCGCACGGCACAGAACTGCTCGTGGGAGAGCCGGAACACCAGCGCCGCCGCGATGGCTTCAAGCTGACCGACACGCGCGGCGACGCGCGCGAGGTGCGCTCGGAGATCGACTACTGCATCACCTGCCACGAGCGGGAAAAGGACTCGTGCAGCTCGGGATTCAAGGAGAAGCGCGAGGAGAATCCGAAGGCGCAGCTCACTGGCCGCCGCGTCGACCAGGGCGCGCCGTACAAGAAGAATCCGCTCGGCATTCCGCTCACCGGCTGCCCGCTCGAGGAGCGGATCGGCGAGATGCACAAGATCGCCGGAGAGGGAGATCCGCTCGGCGCACTCGCGCTCGTCTGCCTCGACAACCCGATGCTGCCCGGAACCGGACATCGCATCTGCAACGACTGCATGAAGGCCTGCGTCTATCAAAAGCAGGAGCCGGTCAACATTCCGCAGATTGAAACGCGGATGCTCAGCGAGGTGCTGCGGCTGCGCTGGGGATTCGAGATCTGGAGTCTCCTGACGCGCTGGAATCCGCTCGGGATCTCTGCGGGGCAGCGGCAGACGGCGCGGCCCTACGCGGGCGTGAACGCGCTCGTCGTCGGCATGGGACCGGCCGGCTACACGCTCGCACACCACCTGTGCAACCAGGGCTTCGGCGTGGTCGGCATCGACGGACTGAAGATCGAACCGATCCCCGATGAGCTGCTCGGGCGCGCGCCTGGACAGAGCGCGCCGCAGGCGATCGAGTGGGTGCACGAACATTTCGGCGCCCCGCTCGACGAGCGCGTTACCTCTGGATTCGGTGGCGTCAGCGAGTACGGAATCACCGTCCGCTGGGACAAGAGCTTCCTCGACATTCTCCACTTGAATCTCGCGCGCCGCAGCAACGTGCGCATCTATGGAGGCATCCGTTTCGGCGGCACGCTCGACATCGACGACGCGTGGGCGCTCGGCTTCGATCACATCGCGCTCGCTGCTGGCGCGGGCAAGCCGACGATCATTCCGCTCAAGAACAATCTGATTCGCGGGATCCGCAAGGCGAGCGACTTCCTGATGGGGCTGCAGCTCACCGGCGCGTTCAAGGAGCGTGCGCTGGCGAATCTGCAAGTGAGGCTGCCTGCAGTGGTGATCGGCGGAGGCCTCACGGGCATCGATACCGCGACCGAACTCGCCGCCTACTATCCGGTGCAGGTCGAGAAGATCTACGCGCGTCACGAGGTGCTCGCGCGCGATCTCGGCGAAGAAAACGTGCTCTCCCTCCTCGACACAGAGGAGCGCGGCATCTACGGCGAGGCGATCTCGCACGGGCGCGCCATTGCGCAGGAGCGTTCGCGCGCAAAGGCCGCAGGAGAGGCACCGGACTTCGCGAAGCTCGTGAATGCGTGGGGCGGCGTGACGCTCGCGTATCGCAAGGGCCTCAACGACGCGCCCGCGTATCGCCTCAATCACGAAGAGGTCGACAAGGCGCTCGAGGAAGGAATCGCCTTCGCAGAGGGCTTGAGTCCTCTCGAAGCAGTGCCCGATCAGTTCGGCGCCGTCGCGTCGGTGAAGTTCGCGCGCCAGAAGCTGGTCGAGGGCAAGTGGCGCGACGCGGGCGAGATCATCGAGCTGCCCGCGCGCACCGTCTGCGTCGCGGCGGGCACGAGCCCGAACGTGACGCTCGAGAAGGAAGCGCCGGGTCGCATCGAGATGGATCCCGAGTACGGCTCGTTCAAGCCCTACCTCGCGCAGACGCAGAGTGACGGCTCGATCAAGCTGGTGGCGGCCGCGGTGAACGAGGACCTGTCGGGTGAGGCCGGGTTCTTCACCAGCTACGAGAAGGAAGGTCGACACATCAGCTTCTTCGGAGACAACCACCCGACCTACGCGGGCAGCGTCGTCAAGGCGATGGCCTCGGCGAAGGATGGCTATCCGCGCATCGCCGAGCTGTTCGAAGCGCGCCTTGGTTCGATCGACGCGCAGGTCACGCTGGGAGGCACGGCGGCGATCTCCGCGCAGCTGGCGCGAGAGGAGAACTGGGCGAGTCTTGGCGCGCGCCTCGACGACGAGCTGCTCGCGACGGTGCACGAGGTGAATCGACTGACGCCAACGATCGTGGAGGTGGTCGTGCGCGCGAAGGCAGCGGCGCGGCGCTTCCTGCCCGGGCAGTTCTATCGGCTGCAGAATTTCGAATCGCTCTGCGCGCGCGTCGAGGGCACGCCGCTCCTGATGGAAGGCCTCGCGCTGACCGGTGCGTGGACTGATCCGGAACGCGGACTGCTCAGCATGATCGTGCTCGAGATGGGCGGCAGCTCGTCTCTCTGCGCGGCGCTCAAACCGGGCGAGCGGGTCGTCGTGATGGGACCGACCGGCGCACCGAGCACGCTCCCGAAGAACGAGGACGTCCTGCTCTGCGGCGGAGGTCTCGGCAACGCGGTGCTCTTCTCGATCGGCAAGGGCCTGCGCGCCAACGGCTGCCGCGTCGTCTATTTCGCGGGCTATCGCAACGCGCGCGACGTCTTCAAGCGCGATGAGATCGAGGCCTCTGCAGACGTGGTGATCTGGGCGGTCGACAAGGGCCAGGAGCCGCCCACGCCGCGCAGGCCGCAGGACAGATCGTTCGTCGGCAACATGGTCGAGGCGATGGTCGCCTACGCCACCGGCGCGCTCGGCGAGACCGCGGTGCCGCTCACCAACGTGCGCCGGATGATCGCCATCGGCAGTGATCGGATGATGGCCGCCGTCGCGCGCGCCCGCCACAGCAGCCTGCGCGAGCATCTGCCGCCGGACCACGTCGCCATCGCGTCGATCAACTCGCCGATGCAATGCATGATGAAGGAGATCTGCGCGCAGTGTCTGCAGAAGCATTGCGATCCGAAGACGGGCAAGGAGAGCTTCGTCTTCACCTGCTTCGATCAGGACCAGGAGATGGATCGACTCGACTGGGAGCACCTGCGCGCGCGCCTGCGCGGGAACTCCCTCCAGGAAAAGCTCGGCGCGCTCTGGATTGCACGACTCACCAAGGGGGTTGCGCGCGTGTGATGGGGCGGCGCCCGGGGCTTTGGTGCGCGGCGGGCAACACGCTCTGCGCTGTCTCGGGGCGCGGCGAAGATGCGAGTCGTGGAGCTTGCGGAGGCGCGGCGGCTCCTTCGTGACCGGTTCTCCGCAAGCGGTCGCGCCTTTTGCTCCCGGAGCCGGGCGCTGTCGAAACGAGTGCGCGTGCTAAGCGAAACCAGCTCGTGATGGGCTGAGCGAAATGTTGCCCGTCCGCGCACCAAAGCCCCGGGCGCCTCGATCTTTCAGCGCGCGCAAGAGGGGACCGATCAAGAGCGCAGCGGAATAAATGACCGGCCGGTCATTAATCCGCGGGTCTCTCCTGTGGCGCCCCGATTTCCAAGCAGCCGAAAGGCGCGCGGGCAGGCGGGGAGCGGTCGGCCGACATTTCGCCGCAACCATCACGGCTCGATCGCTTCGACGCGCCATCTCCCCGCCAGCGGCCGGTTCCGGGAACCGAGCCGCGCTCGTGCGCAGGAGTTGATTTCTCGGATTTCGCGACGCCTGCGCACTCATCCACGAGCGTCCCACGCATCGCGTACCGACCACACCGCTGCGTGTCGGCAGACCGCTCCCCGCCTGCCCGCGCGCCGACCCACCGCTTGACAGACGCCCGCGCCACAAGGCAAGGCCCGCCCGTGTCCACGATGCTTCCGAGACCTGAACTGCTCGCGCCTGCTGGCGATGAAGAGTGCTTGCGCGCGGCTGTCGCCGCCGGAGCTGACGCCGTCTACTTCGGTCTGCGCGGCGGCTTCAATGCTCGTGCTCGCGCCGACAACTTCGCGGCCGACGATCTGCCGCGCATCTTCGATTTTCTTCACTCGCGCGGAGTGCAGGGCTTCGTCACGTTCAACACGCTGGTGTTCGATCGTGAGCTGCCGATCGCCGAGGAAGCGCTGGCAGCGCTCGCCCGCGCGGGGGCCGACGCGATCATCGTGCAGGATCTCGGCGCCGCACGCCTCGCGCGCGCGATCTGCCCCGAGTTGCCGCTCCATGCCTCGACGCAGATGACCGTCTCGTCTGCGCAGGGCGCGGCGATCGCGAAGGAGCTGGGCATCACGCGCGTGGTGCTGCCGCGCGAGCTCTCGATTGCGGAGATGGCCGAGTTCGCGCGCAACACCGATCTCGAGCTCGAGTGCTTCGTTCACGGCGCGCTCTGCGTCAGCTGGAGCGGACAGTGTCTGACCAGCGAAGCGCTGCAGGCCCGCTCGGCCAATCGCGGCCAGTGCGCGCAGAGCTGCCGGCTGCCCTACGAGCTACTCGTCGATGGAGAGCGGCAGTCGGCACGAGGAGACGAGGAGCTGAAGTATCTGCTCTCGCCGCGCGATCTCGCGGCCTACGATCTGCTGCCTGAGCTGCTCGCCGCGGGAGTGAGCTGCTTCAAGATCGAGGGCCGCATGAAGGGCCCCGAATACGTCGCGAACGTGGTCGACAAGTACCGCCGAGCGCTCGACGCCGCGGTTGAACAGCGCGCCTATCCGCTCGGCGCCGAAGACGAGGAGGAGCTGCGCTACAGCTTCTCGCGCAGCTTCTCGCACGGCTTCATGGACGGCAGCGATCACCAGCAGCTCGTCCACGCGAAGTATCCCGGCCATCGCGGCGTGCTGATCGGCCGCGTCGATGAAGTGCAGGCACGCACGAGCCGCGTCTTCGTGAGACCGGAGTCCCACGAAGCTCTCGACGCCCCCGCCCCGAAGTCCAAAGCCCAGAGTCCAGAGCCTCTCGTCGGCGTCGCTCGCGGTGAAGCCGCCGCGCCCACGCTCAAAGCGGGCGATCGCATCCTCTTCGATCAAGGCAAGCCCGAGGACGACGAGCCACGCGGTGGTCTGCACGCCTGCGATGTCATGCCCGACGGCCGACTGAAGCTCGTCTTCGGCTCGGGGCACGGAGATGGAAATGGCCCGGACCTGCGCCTGGTGCGGCCCGGCGATCTCGTCTGGAAGGCGAAGGACGCGGAGCTGACGCGCAAGGCGAAGCGGATCGCGGCGCAGGAGCGCAAGCTCGATATCGCTCTCGAGGTACGCGGCGCTGTGGGCGAGGCGCTGCATGTCTCTGCGCGCGATTCGCTCGGGCGAACCGCATCCGCAGAGAGCACGATCCTCCTCGCGCCGGCCCAGGGTGCGCCGCTCGACGAGGCGCTGCTGCGCGACAAGCTCGGCGCGTTTGGAGAGAGCCCGTTCGAGCTGCGGACAATTTCATTGGCACTCAAAGGATCTCTCTGGCTCCCGCCGGGCGAGCTGAAGAAGCTGCGGCGCGCGCTCGTCGAAGCGATCACTGCGCAGCCGACGCCGATTCAGAAGCGCACGGTGACGATCGGCCATGCGAACCCCGAACTGATCGCGCCGCCGCCTGCGCTCTCTGGTGTCGCGAACTCCGCGCCGGTGCTCGTTCCGCTGCTGCGCACGCTCGAGCAGGTCGAGCAGACGATCGCGCTCGCGCCCGCTCTGGGCTTGGACGAGCTCGAGCTCGACTTCATGGAACTGGTCGGCCTCGGGCGTGCAGTCGAGGCGGTGCGCGCGGCGGGACTGAAGGCGACGATCGCGACCCCGCGCGTGCAGAAGCCGGGGGAAGAGGGCTACGACGCGCGCTTCGAGCGGCTGCGTCCCGATGGAATTCTCGCCCGCCATCTCGGCGCGCTTGAAACCTTCCGCTCGCGCGCTCGCGCAGGCCAGGAGCGGCCGAGCGGCTTCGTCGTGCGCGGAGACTTCTCGCTCAACGCGACCAACGCGCTCACCGCACGCACCCTGCTCTCTCTCGGGCTCACGACCCTGACGCCGGCCTACGATCTCGATCTCGCGCAGCTGCTCGATCTCACCAAGGGCGTCGAGGCGGGTCGGCTCGAGGTGACCATCCACCAGCACCTGCCGCTCTTCCACAACGAGCATTGCGTCTACTCGCACCTGCTCTCGAACGGGCACGACTTCAAATCGTGCGGGCGGCCGTGCGAGTCGCATCTGCTCGCGCTCAAGGATCAGAGCGGCGTCGCGCATCCGGTCATCGTCGACGTCGGCTGCCGCAACACGGTGTTCAACGCGAAGGCGCAGAGCGCCGCGAGCTGCCTGCCTGAGCTGCTCGCCGCTGGTGTGCGGAGATTCCGCGTCGAGCTGGTGCGCGAAAACGCGAGCGAGACGAAGACGATTCTGCGCTCCTACGCGGCGCTGCTGCGCGGAGAGAAGAAGCCGCGCGAGACGATTCGCGAAGTGGGCGCGCTCGAGAAGTACGGCGTCTCGGCGGGGACGCTGGTGGTGATTCAGCAGCCGCACGCGTAGGAGTCGCGGCAGGCTGGACGCACGCGGTACGGCGCGGTTATACTCCGGGTATGAAGACTGCCGTCTCCGTTCCGAGCGATCTCTTTCGCAGCGCCGACGAACTCGCCAGGCAGCTCAACAAGTCGCGCAGCCAGCTCTACAGCGAGGCGATCGCCGAGTACGTCGCGCGTCGTGCGCAGAGCGCGGTTACCGAAGCGTACGACAAGCTCGCGGCCGAACTCGACACGCGTCACGAGCGCCCGTTCGCCGGCGCCGCGCGCAAGCTGCTGCGGAAGAGCGAATGGTGATCTCGCAGGGCGACGTCTGGTGGGCCGACCTTCCCGATGCGATCGGCTCAGGCCCGGGCTTTCGCCGCCCCGTCGTCGTCGTGCAGAACGACGCGCTCAACGCGAGCCGCATCGCCACCGTCATCGTCGTGCCGCTCACGAGCAACCTGCGCTGGGCCGATGCGCCCGGCAACGTCCTGCTCTCGGCGCGCGCGACGGGGCTGGCGAAGGAGTCGGTCGCGAACGTCTCGCAGGTGGTCACGCTCGACCGCGCGCTGCTCACCGAGCGCAGCGGGCGGTTGACGAAGCGGCACGCGAATCTCGTGCTCGCGGGGCTGCGCTCGATCCTCGAGTGAGCGCCCGTCGGTTGCGCCACGTCGGCGGTTCGTGCGTTCCGCTCAGAGCGCACCGAGCGATTGAGTAATCGCGCCGGACGCTCGACCCACGGCAAGAAATCGTGCGCTGAACACGAAGCGGCGCCGCGCCCAGAACCGAAACGGCCTCTCCGCGACAATCCGAGGGGCGCGCGAGCTAGAAATTCGCATTCACCGTAACGGAACTCCCAGCATCGGCAGAGAGCAGCGTCGCTGTAAATGTTCCGTGCGGAGACAAGTAGTTGCCCACGACGGGTCCCCCGTGCAGAGGGCCGAGGTCATCAATGGTCAGCGAAGCCGTGCCTTGGGTGTCTGTGGCGGCCCCATCGAAAATCTGCACCCAGGAACCGCTGTCGGCCTCAATCGTACCGTCGGCCGAAAGGGTCTTCAGGGATGATTTGAACGGACGACCATCGCTGGCCGCATACGTTCCCGCGTCGGGCAAGCTCTCCAGCGACATGCTTGTATCCCAGAGGATCCGCGTGCCTCCGACACTCCCGGACCACTGCATTTCGAACAGCGTATTCGCAGCGCCCCCGATAACTGTGAACGCCAGAGTAATCGTCGGCGCCCACTCAGCGGTCCCAACGACGGCACCATTCACGGTGAAGCTCCCGCCGTCCGAACCACCGTCGCTTCCGGCGTCCGTTCCGCCATCGGTTGGCGACTTCGTCCCTCCCCCGCACGCGGCGAGCGCGACGGCACAGGTCAAGGCGGTGAGCGTCTTTATCCCGAGGATGTTCAATTTGGTCATCGGGCGATTTCACCCCCCCCTTTTTTTTGTCAATTTCCAGTCACTCGCCGCTCGTGCTCGCGAACCGGCACGCGCTGCTGGTGCCGCCCGCGCGACGAGCCGCTGGGCCGCGCCAGGAGCGGATGAATCTCTCTTTCAATTCCTGAATCCAGATTCACCAGCGCGGCGTCGCCATCGCTCCGCACTTCTTTTCCGAAATTCGTCACGCCCGCTGTCACATCCCCCGCGCACCCGAGTCCACCTCGCGGATTTCGGGTCTGTCCCATGGTGGGGCATCAGTCGGCATCCCGACTTGACGGAGGGGAGCGGCGCGGATACACGCCCTCGCTTCTGTGGACCTTCGGGCGCGGCACCGGCCCCACGACGCTGTCAAGCGGCCCGCCCAAGCGCGGCGCCAAGAGGAGAAGTTCACGATGAGCGAGTCCAAGCAGACGAAGATCGCGCCCGCATCGGGCAAGCTGGCGGTGCTCCTGCCCGGTATGGGCGCGGTCGCCACGACGTTCATGGCCGGTGTCGAGGCGGCGCGGAAGAAGATCGCGACCCCCATCGGCTCGCTCACGCAGCTCGGGCACATCCGCCTCGGCAAGCG
This sequence comes from uncultured delta proteobacterium, assembly GCA_903911145.1. GTDB lineage: Bacteria > Myxococcota > Myxococcia > Myxococcales > 40CM-4-68-19 > CAIWCD01. The sequence goes on from CAIWCD010000007.1 coordinate 15,523, forward strand.
CAGCGAGAAGCGCTCCGCGAAGATCAACGAGCTCGTCCCGCTCGCGAAGCTCGACGATCTCGTCTTCGGCGGCTGGGATCCGATTGCGGACGACGCCTACAAGGCGGCCGCGCACGCGAAAGTTCTCTCGCCTGAACACCTCGCGCAGCTCAAGCCGTTCCTCGAGCAGATCAAGCCGATGCCGGCCGTCTTCGAGCAGAAGTGGGTCAAGCGCCTCGAGGGCAAGAACGTCAAGACGGGCACCAAGCGCGAGCAGGCGACGGCGCTGATGCACGACATCCGCTCGTTCATGGACAAGAACAACTGCTCGCGCGCCGTCATGGTCTGGTGCGCGTCGACCGAGGCCTACCAGGAGGTCGGTCCCGAGCACGCGACGATCGCGGCCTTCGAGAAGGCCCTCGACGAGAACCACCCGAACATCTCGCCGAGCCAGATCTACGCGTACGCGGCGATCATGTCGGGCGTGCCGTACATGAACGGCGCACCGAACCTCAGCTGCGACATCCCCGCGATGATCGAGCTGTCGGAGAAGAAGGGCGTCGCCATCGGCGGCAAGGATTTCAAGACGGGCCAGACGCTGATGAAGACGATCATCGCGCCCGGACTCAAGGCCCGCATGCTCGGGATGGACGGCTGGTTCTCCACCAACATCCTCGGCAACCGCGACGGTGAAGTGCTCGACGAGCCGGCGAACTTCAAGAGCAAGGAAGTCTCGAAGCTCTCCGTGCTCGAAGACATCCTCGAGCCGAAGATCTATCCCGAGCTCTACGGCGACCTGCACCACAAGGTCTCGATCCACTACTACAAGCCGCGCGGCGACAATAAAGAGGGCTGGGACAACATCGATATCGTCGGGTGGATGGGCTACCCGATGCAGATCAAGGTGAACTTCCTCTGCCGCGATTCGATCCTGGCCGCGCCGCTCGTGCTCGATCTCGCGCTCTTCGCGGATCTCGCGGGCCGCTCAAAGATGAAGGGCATCCAGGAGTGGCTGAGCTTCTACTTCAAGAGCCCGCAGCACGCCGCGAGCGTCTACCCGGAGCACGATCTCTTCGTGCAGAAGGTGCGCCTCGAGAACAATCTGCGCTACCTCGTCGGCGAGGAGCTCATCAACTATCTCGGCTCGGACTACACGAACGAGTAGCGGCCTACGTTCGAGCGTTCGGACGCGGAGAGTCGCGCCGAGGCTGAACGCTCGAGGATGAATCGGCGCCTCGGCAAGCTGGCCGGGCGCCGATTTTCTTTTCTGGTGTCAGCGCAGGTTGCGAGGGAGATCTGGCGGATGGTGCGAATGAAGATCGCAGCGAACGACAGTGCAGAGACCATGACGCGGATCGCGCGCGTGGGTTCGATTGCGTGCATCGCTTGCGCTCTCTTCGTCGCGCCTTCAGCTCGTGCAGATGCGGCCGATGCGTCGCATCCGCTGACGCTGCGCGAGCTTCAAGCGATGGCGCGCATGGCCGACCCGCGCGCGCGCATCGCCTACGCGCAGCTCGAAGGGGCGCAGGGAAAACGCGACGAGGCGAACTGGATCTGGTTCCCGAATTTCCAGACGACGATCGCTGGCGGTGGCCCCACGGCAGAGGCGCGGCTCAAGGGCGGCGACAACGATCCGAATCTGCAGAACGTCACAGACGGCACGAAGAAAGGTCTACTGGGAGGACAGTGGGGGGCGGCGGTGAACATCGACATCTCGGCGCAGCTGCCGCTCTACACGTTCGGGAAGATCGATGCGGGCAAGCGCGCCGCCGGTCATGGCGTCGAGGCGCGAAGTGCGCTGCTCGACGGCCAGCGAAACCAGGCGGCCTTCGATGTCGCGCGCGCCTACTGGAGCTACCAGACGACGCGCGATGCGGAGAAGTCGATCGACGAGATGCGCGATCGCATCGCGTCGGCGCGCAAGCAGGCGCAGGAGATGCTCGACGACAAGAGTGATCAGATCACGGCCGCCGACGCCGCGCGCCTCGACTACATCGCGGATGAGCTCGAGGCGCAGAGTGCGCAGGCGCTCGCGAACCAGCGTCTCGCTGAGGTGGCGCTCAAGCTGCTCGTGGGGCGCATGCCGGAGGAGCCGCTCGACGTCGCGCGCGAGACGGTGCCGATGCCGCCGGAGATGCCGTCGCTCGAGTCTCTCCTCGAGAAGGCGCGCGGGCTGCGCCCCGATCTGCGCGCGGCGGCCGAGAACGTCGCGGCCCACGAGGCGCTGCTCGATCTCGAGAAGGCGAACTACTACCCGGACCTCGCGCTCGTCGGCGGCTTCAACTTCACCGACACGAGCAATGCGTCGAGTCCCAACAACGCGCCGTTCGCCTACGACCCGTACCACGCGCTCGGCGGCTACCTGGCCTTCGCGCTGCGGGGGTCGTTCGACATTCCGCAGAAGATGGCGCGCGTGAGGCAGGTCGCGGCCGGACTGCACGAGGCGCAGGCAACGCAGGTCGGCGCAGAGCGGTTGGTGCGTCTGGAGATTGAGCAGGCGCTCGGCGATCTGCTCTCGGCGCGCGGCCGTTCGATCCACTACGTGAGCGGCGCGGCGCGGGCGAAGAGGCTGCTCATCAAGGGCGCGCTTGCGCTCGACAGCGGACTCGGGCAGGCGTTCGACATGATGATCGACGCCCTGCTCTATTCGCGCGCCGAGGGGGAGCGGCTCAAGTCGCTGCTCGACGCGCAGATCGCGTGGGCGGGCCTCGAGCGCGCGGTCGGGCAGGAGATCGTCCAGAGCAGGCCTGTCGCGGTCGAGAGCGTTCCGGAGAGTGCGACCAAGAAGGCCGCAACGCATTGATGATCGCAGTGAAGAGAGCGGCGCAGCTCAACGGCGCAGCACGAAGGAGGAGTCGATGACGACCAGCATCGGTGAGCAGCAGAGCCACTCGGCGAAGTCGAAGCGTGCGTCGCTTGCAACGACGACACGCAGCGCAGTGCAGCGCGCAGCGGGAGTCATCGCGCTGCTCGGGCTGCTCATGATTGCGCATCCTGCGATGGCTGCGGCCGGTCCCTCGACGGCAGCGATCAAGAGCGCGAACGATTCGATCCGCGTTGCGCTCAAGAAAATGGTCGCGGCGCGCGGCACGGCTGGCTGGGCCACGGCCCGCAACGAAGCGCGCGATGCGGTTGGCACGCTGCTCGACTTCGAGGCACTCGCGAAGAGCACGCTGGGCGCGCACTGGGACGAGCTCAAGGCCCCCGAGCGCACCCGCTACGTCTCGGCGATCCGCAGCGCGATGGAGGCGAACTATCTGACGCGCATGCAGGGCAAGGTCTCGCTCGACGAGGTGAAGGTCGACTATCTCGGCGAGGAGCCGAAGGGGTCGAGCACGCTGGTCCACACGCACTTCGGCTATGGCTCCGACGGAGCGAAGCTCGACTTCGTGATGGCGGCCGAGAAGAACAAGAAGCCGCGTGCCATCGACGTGATCACTGAAGAGGTCAGCCTCGCGGAGACGTACCAGGAGCAGATCGCGCAGCTCTGGCCGAAGAAGGGGATCGACGGCGTGACGGCCGCATTCGAGAAGAAGGCCAAGCGGCTCGAGGCCGATCTCGAGGCGGCGCAGGCGGCAGGCGCGGCGGCGCCAAAGTAGCGCGAATCAATTCTGCGCTTGCTGGGAGCGGCCGCGCGCATGCTGTTCGATTGACACGCGGTCCCAGCGCATTACGTTGCAAGCCCTTCACTCACTCTCCGAGGTCACCATGTATCGCTACTTCGCCTACGGCTCGACTCTCTCCAAGCGCCACATCGGTGAGTGGGCTGCCGAGCACGGCGTCGACGCCCGCCTCTTCGCGCGGGGCGTTCCAGCGGTGCTGCGCGGATACAAGCTGCAGTTTGACGTCGAGAGCCGCTTCTGGGGCGGGCGCGTGGCGAATCTGAAAGAGGACACGAAAGGCGCCGTGCACGGCGTGCTCTTCGAGATCATGCCGATGGCGAAGGACGGCGTCCTGCGCAAGGAGGGCGTGCCGACGGGCCTCTCGCAGGAGATCGACGTGACTGTCGAAGCCGAGGGCAAGCCTGTTGCGGCCAAGGCGTTCGTCGCGCGCGCCGAGAAGCGCGGCGAGCCGGGGCCTGCGAGCGGGCGGCTCTTGAACTATCTGATCGAGGGCGCCGAGGAGCGCGGGCTGCCGGCAGAGTGGATCGCGGAGCTCAAGACGCACCAGGCGGCCGCGACGGTGAGCGCGCCCGCGCCGGGTCCGGTCGGTCTGAAGATCGACGTCAAGCGCACGTAGCGCCTGCACCTGTTGCGCGCGAGTTGCCCCGCGCCTGTTGCGCGCAGGTTGCGGCGAGCGGCGGCGATCGTCCGTCCGCCCACAGACCGACTCTCAACCGCACTGCCGCGTGACAGCGTTCATCGCGCGCGCAGGCCGTCTACGCGCGCACGTTCACTGCAGCCCAAAGAGGTTCTCCATGCGACAGCTCGCGACTCTCTCCGCTCAACGCACGCGCATCCTGCCCTTGCTGCTCGCGGCGCCGCTGCTCTTCGCCTGCACTTCGCACCTCTCGATCTTCAATCCCGGCGGCAGTGACGGCGGCGTCGATGGAGGAACCGACGGCGGCACGGACGGTGGAGCGGGAGATGGTGGCAGCGGCGCGGTATCGATCCGCATCGAGGAGCTGAGCGCAGATGCAGGCCTCGTCACATTGTCGGTCGGCAACCACCTCTCGCTGCACGTCCTCGCGCGCGACAGTGCGGGCGGCGAGAGCGATGTCACCGCGCACTCCACGCTGGCCAGCAGCAACACGGCAGTGGCGTCGATCGTCGGCGGCCAGCCACCGCAGCTGCTCGGCAACGCGCCCGGCATCGCCATCGTCTCGGCCTCGCTCCCCGTCACCGGAGGCAGTCCGCTTACGGCGCAGGGATCGATTCGGATCCTCTCGGGCATCCCGCTCACCACCACGGCCGTCCAGATCGCGCCCGCCACGCTGACGCTCGCAGCGGGCCTCCGCGCACAGCTCTCGGCGAACGCGACCGAGTCGGACGGGTCGCAGCTCACCGTCACGTCGCTCGCGGATTGGAGCACGAACGACAGCGCGCACTGCACGGTCGACAACAGCTCGGTCAAGGGACTCGTCACCGCAGTCGCGGCAGGAAGCTGCACCATCACCGCGAGCTACGGCGGGCAGTCGGGGACATCGGCGGTCACGATCAGCGCACTCACGGCCACCGCGCTCTCGGTCTCGCCCTCGACGGCGCAGGTGCCCAAAGGCGCAACCACGCAGCTCGCGGCAACAGCGACGCTCTCGGATGGAAGCGCCGTCGACGCGACCAACTCCGCCGTGTGGAGCAGTGGAGCAACCGCGACCGCGACAGTGGCGAACGGGCTGGTCACTGGGGTCGCGACCGGGCAGACCACCATCACCGCTGCGCTCTCCTCGCTCTCGGCAACCGCCCAGCTCACCGTCTCTGCTGCGACGCTCACGACGATCTCAGTCTCGCCTGCGCAGGCCTCGGTCGCGGCGGGGGAAGCCGCGCAGTTCGTCGCCACTGCCGTCTACAGCGACTCGACCACGTCCGACATCACGGCCCACGCGACCTGGACGAGCAGCAATGCCTCCGTCGCGCAGCAGGCCAGCAACGTGAACGCCAGCGGACCCGCGAGCCCCGGCCTCATCGACGCGCTCACCCCTGGCCAGTCGACCATCTCGGCCACGCTGGGCGCGGTCTCGGGCAGCGCGCTCATCACCGTCACGAACGCAACCGCAAAGCAGATCACCATCTCGCCATCTCCCATCACGCTGCCCGCTGGCGTCTCGCAGCAGATCTCGGCGAACGCGACCTTCAGCGACGGCACGTCACGCGACGTCACCAGCAGTGTGACCTGGCACCTCGGCAACGCGACCTACGCGACCATCAGCGGCGCAGGCCTGCTCACCGGGACTGCCGCCGGCTCGACCACCCTGACCGCGACGCTCTCGGGCGTGAGCGCCACCGCGAACGTGACCATCACCCAGGCGCAGCTCGTGCAGATCCTCATCTCGCCGCAGAACTCGGCCATCGCCGTCGGCAGCACGCAGCAGCTCAGCGCGACGGGAATCTATGGTGACAATTCACTGCAAGATGTCACATCGCTCGCGACCTGGACGACGAGTTCGAGCGCGATCGCGGGCATCTCGAATGCCGCCGGATCGCGCGGAGTGGCCACTGGCGCGGGCGCGGGCACTGCCCAGATCACGGCAGCGCTTGCCGGCATCACCAGCGGCCCCGCGTCGATCACCGTGAGTGCAGCAACGCTCAGCTCGATCTCGATCAATCCGCGGCAGATGCTGACGACCGTCTACATCACGCAGCCGCTGCAAGTGATCGCGCGCTACGCCGATGGGAGCCAGGTCGATGTCACCACGCAGGCGCTCTACTCCTCGGCCGATGCGACCGTGGCCTCGGTGGTCGCGGCGGGAGCCGGTGCTGGCCAGGTCACGGGAGTGGGCTCCGGTCGCACGACGGTCACCGCGAGCTTCAGCGGGCAGAGCGCGACGACGCAGGTAAACGTGGTCCCCGCGACGCTCCAGTCGATCACGGTCGATATCGCAGGCAACCGCGGCGGAGGCCCGGGAGGTCCCGGCGGGCCTGGCGGCGGCACCTCGAACATCGAGGTCGGGCAGAGCGTGCAGCTGCGCGCGACCGCACAGTTCCAGGGCGCGCCGCGCGGCATCGACGTGACGACGCTGGTGACTTGGAGCAGCAGCAACACCGCCGTCGGGCAGTTCATCGCGACGCCGAGCGGGCTCTTCACCGCGCTGGCCACGGGCACCAGCACGGCCACGGCCACGCTCAACGGAGTGTCGGGAACGCTCGACCTCACGGTCACGTCGGCGACGCCCGTGAGCATCGCGGTGGTGCAGAGCGCAGTCTCGCTGCCGACGGGAGTCACGCACGCGCTCATCGCGGTCGCAACCTATGCGGACCAGAGCACGCAGGATGTGACCTATGCGGCGACCTGGACGAGCGACAACAACGCGGCCGCGATCGTCAGCGACACAGGCACGCAGAAGGGTCTCGTCACTGCAGTGGCAGCGGGAACGGCGCACGTCACGGCGACGCTCGGAAACATCTCAGGCCATTCGACGGTCACCGTCGCGGCTCTCACCGCCACCGCGATCTCGGTCACGCCGGTCAACCCGGTCGTCAATGCGGGCGGCCAGGGTGGCGGTCCGGGCGGTCCTCGCGGCACACAGACGCCGTTCTATGCGACGGCGCAGTTCAGCGACGGAAGCCTCCAGGACGTGACGCAGTCGGCGGTCTGGACGTCGAGCGATCCATCGGTTGCGACCATCAGCGATCGGACTGGCACGCGAGGTGTCGCAAGCATCGTCGGGACCGGGAGCACGACGATCACGGCGACGTTCCGAGGACTGACGGGGGATTCGCAGCTCACCTCGCGCTGAGAGGGATGGCGATGCAGCCGACGACAGAGACCCTGCCCGAGGCGCTCGTGCTGCTCGCGTGGCGGAACGGAAAGCGTCTGCCGATCGCCTCGGTCGGAATCCAGACCGGGTGCGCGCTGCTGCTTGAGCTCTCGTTGCGCGGGAGGATCCGCATCACGGACAGCGTCGAATTGCTGCGTCCAGAGCCGACGCGGCACGAGGCGCTCGACGAGGCGCTTCACGAGATCGTCAGCGCACCGCGCGCAACCACTCTCTCGTGGATTCGCAATCTATCGATCCTCGCGGAAGCGGGAGCGATGCGTCGTCTTGAAGCGGCGGGTGCGCTGCCAAGCGAGCTTCTTCCGGTTGGCGTCGAGCGGCGAACCCAACTCGAAGCGCAGCTGCGCGCGGTGCTGTTTGGTGGCGCCGCACCCGACGCACGAGTTCTCTACCTGCTCGGCATCCAGCACGCGTTCTCGAGCGAAAAAGCGCTCTGGAACGACGAGGCGGCGCAAGCGAGCACGCGCAGCGAACAGCTGCTTCGACACGAGCTGCTCGCGGCGCTGATCGGCGAAGAGAACGCCCAGTCGCTTGCCAGCATCGTCGCGGCGGCGAAGCTGATCGTGAATTCGTAGCTACGCGTAGCCCCAGCGCCTTCGCAGCAGCCACTCGCTGCCGACGACCAGGCAGAGCGCAAGCAGCACCAGCCAGGTGTCCCAGAGCGGACGCGTCGTGCGCTGGCCGACCTCGACGCGATTCGGATCGTGGAACGGCAAAGCGGTGAGCGAGTCACTCTCCGAAATGCGCGCGCCGCCCGTCGCCTTCGCAAGAGCCTCAAGCAGCTCGGGCCGCGGCGAGACATCCTCGAGTTCTGCTCCCGACGGCGCAACGACAAACGCCTCTTCCGCCGTGCCCGCGACCTGTCCGTTCGCCCCGCGTGCGATGACCTGCGCGCGATACGCTCCCGCAGGAAGCGCAGGCAGCTGCACGGTCGCGTTTCCATCCGCACCCGCGATCGGCCCCGCGAACGGAGCCGAGGCACCGCTTGCACCAGAGAAGAGCTGGACCGAAAGCGCTGCACCCGCAGAAGCTCCGTAGTCGCTGCCACGCACCTGCGCATCGAGCTGGATCGGCTCGCCGGGTTCGTACACTGCGCGCTCCGCATGCAGCCTCATCGGCGTCAATGCCGGATCGCGCACCAGCCAGCGAATCGCCGCATGCCAGAAGCTCTCGTACGCGCGCGGCCCGAGCTCCTCTCCCGCCGCGACGAGACTCCACATCCAGCTCGAATCGGTGAGCAGCGCCATCGATCGCCCCTGCCCTGCTTCGCCGACCACCAGCGCGGGCCGACCATCGCTCGACTGCAGCAGCACCTGCGCGTTCGCGCGCAGACCCGCGATGGTGTTGAGCCCCGGCAGCTTCGGCAGGCCCGCCCAGAGCGCCGCGTTCTGCGCCGCTCCCGGCAACAGCTCGGTGATCGGGTGGCGCTTTCCCGCATCGCCGAGCTGCAGCTGCAGCGGCATTTCATCGATGGTCGGCTCGCCCGGCGCAGGCAGCACGACCGGAAGAATCTCCTCGAGCGGACTTCCCGAATAGTCGCCCGCACCGAAGCTCTGGTCGCCACCGATCATCGCGAACGCACCGCCCTCGCGAATGTAGGAAGCGATGCCGTCGAGGTATTGCGACATGCGATAGGGCCGGTGATTGAAGTTCTGGAAGATCACCAGATCGAACGTGCGCAGCTGCTCCTGGAAGATCTCGTTGGTCGGAAAGGGAATCAGCGAGAGCTCGTCCTGCGACGAGTGGGAATCGTCGCCCGGCGTGCGCAAGATGAAGAAGCTGATCAGATCGACGTTCGGATCCTTCTTCAAGAGCTGGCGCAGAAAACGCTCGTCCCACGAGGGACGGCCGACCACTTGAAGAACGCGGACGCGATCGCGGATGACGTTGAGCACGAACGACTTCGCGTTGTTCTCGACGATCGCTTCGCCATCGTAGACCGGCACGGAAACGGTGAACGCGAACTTGCCGGTGCGGTCCGGAACGAAGGTGAGCTCGGCCTCGGTGAAAGGAACTTTCTCGTCGATGAGCACGCGCTGCTCGGCGATCACCTGCCCTTCGCGCTTGAGCGTCAGCGGAACCATCTGGTGCGCAAAGCCGCGCGCAGCAAGGCGCACAGCGATTTTCACCGGACTGCGCACGAACGCGAAATCGTCGACGCGCACGCGCTCGAGCGCGAGATCCTTGATCGCAGTCGCGCCGATCGGCAGCGCGAAGACCGGCGCCGCGAGCTGCTGCAACTGCTCCTGCGCCTTCTTGTTCATCCCCTCAGCGAGCGACGCGTTGTCGGCACCATCGGAGGCGATCACCAGACCCGCGAGAGGACGACCACCGCTGCCCGATTTCGCAGCCGCAGCCAGAGACGAGAGCAGATCGGTCGCGTTGCCTGCGGCGAGTTGCTCGAGTTGCTGCGCGTGGGCAGCGCCCGTCGTCGCATTCAGAGCAAGCAGCTTGGGCGCATCCTGCGGCTCAATCTCCTTGTCGAATCCGTAGAGATCGATCTGGAAGCGCGACGAGAGTTCACGCAACTCGGGCTGCTTCGCGGCGAACCAGCGCAGGAGCGCGTCCATGCGCGAGACCTGTGCGCTTCCACTCGAGGCGGGCTGCGCGGCGAAGCGCATCGACTTCGACGTGTCGAGCAACATCGCGATCCGCGCACGCACGCGCGTCTCCGCCCGCAACTCGAGACCTGGCTCGAGCACCAGCGCGAAGACGAGCAGGCACGCGAGCGCGCGCAAGGTCGTGAGCAGCGCGCGTTTGCCGCGCGAGGGTTCACCGACGGTCCCGCGCGTGCTCAGCCAGAGCGCGGCGAGCAGCGCAAGGCCGATCAGGCCGAGCGCGTACGAAGGAAGATTCGTCAGCGCAGTCAGGCGCCACGCGTTGTAGGCGGGCCCGTTCATATGCGCCGCCGCTTCATGATGAACGGGATGTGAACCTGGTCCTCCTTGTAGTCGAGGCACATCGAGTACATCACCAGATTCACGCCAAGCCGGATCGCGTGCTCGCGCTGCGGCTCGCCGCCCGGCGTCGCATCGAACTCCCAGCTGCCGTAGGGATCGCGGGCGAGTGCGCCGAGCAGATCGTTGCCGCAGAGCACGACGGCGAGGCGTCCGCCGAGCTCGATCCCGAAGAGCTCCGGCGCAACCGCCGCGCGGCCCACCGGCTCGCTGAGCAGATAGAACGATTTGTAGAGCACGTGATCGCGCGGGATGGCCTTGAGCTGCGCGCCAGGAAGGGCCGCCGCGACGAGCGCGCGGGCTGACTGCTCGAACGGACCTTGCGGAGTCGCGCTGGCATCGTCGATGAAGAGAAATCCGCCGTAGCTCAGGTAGCGGCGCAGGCCTGCGAGCTCCGCGTCGGACGGCATCGGCACAGCCTGGTCGCTCGAGAGCACCGCGAAGGGATGATGGAACAGCTCCGGATCGGCGAGCCCGAGCGGACGCACCTGCGGCGAGGTGTCGATCGACGTGCGGCGCGAGATCTCCCACGACAGGCGCGGCAGACCTTCGGGGCGGACATCCCAGCGGCCGCCGTGCCGCAGGAGCGCAAACGAGAGACGCGAGGCCTCGCCGAAGGCTTCGGCCCGACGCGGGAGAGCCGCCACCAGAGCGGTCGCGAGCACGCCCTGGAGGAATCGCCGCCGCGAGGGCGTGGGGGAGTCGTCGTTCACGGGGCGCGCACCATACCAGTGGGTCAGCGGCCGGGAGCGGCCTTTGCATCGCATCGAACGGGAGAGAACAGCGCGGCGGTGCTGGAACTTCCCGGCCGCGCGCGCTATCGATGCGCCCGTGTTTGCCCCGAGTGCGCCACCTGCTGCGTCTCTGCCCGACTTCGACCTCGACGCCGCGCTATCGCTGGTGCAGGGCGGCCTCGATCAGACGCTCTTCTGGCCGCGCTGGACAGCGCTGCTCTTCATCGCGTTCGCGATCGCACTCACGATGCTCGGTCGCCACGGGCAGCGACTTCTCGCCGGGACCTCGCTCGGCGGAATCGTCGCGGGCGCGATCCTCCTCGGCTTGCGCCCGCACTTTCCCGACGCGGAGTGGCCGGGATTTCTCGCCGTCCTCGGCGGCGGCGCAGCGCTCGGACTGGGCATCGCGACGCCCGGATGGACGACGGCGATCGTCTCCGCGACCGCTCTGTGCGCGGTCGGGATGTTCCTCGCCGTTCGCATCGCGCACGTGTCACTGCTCGTCGGCGCGATTCCGGGTGCGCTGCTCGGACTCTTTCTCGGCCTCGCCAACCATCTCTTCTGGGGCCTCTGGATGCCGCCGATCGCAGCGGCCTTCTCGCTCTCGATCGCCGCCGCCCGTCTCCTCGGTGCGGCCGACACCGGCCCCATCGTCAGCGAGCTTGCGCAGGCGCCCTATAGCCTTGCGCTCTTCGTCGGCCTCTCCATCGCCCTCATCGTCGTCTCTCACGAGCGGGAGCATCGCAAGCGGCTGCGCGCTGCGGCCCGCACCCAGGCGATGAGCGACCGCGAACTGCAGAGCAAGGTCAAGCGCGAGCGGGAGCGGCACGAGAGGTTTCTCGGCAACAGCGGCGAGAGCTGAAGATCAGCTTTTCCCGCGCGGAGAGTGCGCATGTATACGCCGCAGATTTTTGATTGGTCAGACGTCCAATCTATCCACACGCAGATGCGTCGCCATCCGTTCGCGCTGCTCCTCACGCAGCATCAAGGCGCGCTGCACACCAGCCACCTGCCGTTTCATCTCGACAGCAGGAGGGGTCCGAACGGGACGCTCTCCGCGCACCTCGCCCGCGCCAATCCTCACTGCGAGGCGCTCATCGCGGGAGCTGCCAGCCAGGTCGTCTTCACTGGCCCCAACGCGTACATCTCGCCGCGCTGGTACAGCGAGCCTTCGCGCAACGTGCCGACGTGGAACTACGTCGCAATCCACGCGTTCGGCAGACCGGTGATCGCGCGCGAACTCCAGACCGTGCTGCGCAACATCGCGACGCTCACCGACGCGCACGAGCAGGGCCGCGCGCAACCTTGGAGCATCGGAGAAGCGCAGGCCCTCAGCGAGAAGCTCGCGGCGCATGTGCTCGCGTTCGAGATCCCCATCGAGAGAATTGAGGGCAAACGCAAGCTCAGCCAGAACCGCAGCGAGACCGATCGGATCGGCGTGATGAATGCGCTGAGGGAGGACGAGAGCGCCGACGCGCAGGAGATTGCCCTGCTGATGGAAGCGCTCTACGCGCCCGAGGGGAAGCTGGCCTGAGTGCGGTGAAGGAGGATCGCTGCGTGCGCAAATCCGCTCTGGGCAAGGCCGCGCGCGATCGTTGGCCGAGATGCGGTTGCGAGGTCTCTACTTCGCCGCGAGCGGCGTGATCGAAAGATTCCTGCACGCGACGGGAGCTTCCCAACCCTCGAACGCGAAGCGATCGTGCCCCGGCCCCTCGAGCGGCTGCGGGTCGTCCCAGGCGAGGAACGATTTTCCGTCGAGCTGCCAGTCGAGATGCGCTGCGGTTGGCGAGTTGGTCCGCGTGATCGTCCAGTGGTAGCTGCGGCCCGGCTCGACATGCACGTCGGTGCGGCGCGGGACGGTCTTGTCGTACTGCCACGCATGCTCGCGCTGCTTGACGATCGTCGAGAGCTGGTTGCGCCAGCCGCCGAAGATGAAGACGTAGCCGGTCGTCGTGTACTGCACGTCCCGCTGCACATCTTCGTCGCTCTCGAAGGCGCGCCCATCGCCGAACAGCTCGACCTTCACGTCCCCGTCGGCGCTCTGCCCCGTGCAGTCGAACTCGACCCGCACGTCGCGCGGCAGCGAACGCTCGAGCCAGAGCGGGTGGTTGTGCGCCATGCTGAACGTGAGCTGCCCGTGCTGAAGACGGTAGGGCCCGCCGCTGTTGAACCAGTCCGCTCCGAGCTCTGCGCGATCGAATCGATCGACGAATCCCTTCGGCCCGATCGCAGGGACGGCGGCTGCGCTCTTGGCGGCCGGGACAGCTGCAGGCGTGGACGGCACTGGCAACGCAGGCGGCGCGCGCGGCGTTTCGATCGGAACGATCTGGCTCGATTGCCCCGGCAGCAGCTTGCGCGGAGGAGGCGGTGGCGCGGAACAGGCGAGCAGCGCAGTCGTCAGCAGCGCGGAGCAAGCGATGCGGATCGATCGCGCTCGTCCACGCCCAGCAAGGCTTTGCGGCGACGCGACCACGACGTCAAATCCCTTCGATCTGGAGATTGTCGAAGTAGGTGTAGCCCTGCCAGCTCGAGAAGCCGAAGCGATCGTGGCCCGCATGGAACAGATTTTCGCTGCCCGAGAGCGGCCGGGGATCGTTGAGTTCGAGCACCAGCTGTCCGTCGATCTCCCAGCGAATCGAGCCACCCTTCTTGGTGATCGTCATGTGGTAGCGCTGGCCGCGCACCACGCGCAGATCTCCGCGGCGCACCGCGAACGGCGTGTCGGACTCGAAGTAGTTTCCGGCGGCGAGACGATCGAGATCGCGCTGGGCGCTCCAGGCTTGAATCGGCTGCGCGATCGTATCCCACGCCCCCTCGATGCCCGTGGTGCGCACCGGGAACGGCCGGGCCTGCGCTGCGAGCCGGGCGCGCTGATCGTCGATGGTGAGAGCGCGCTCGTCGAACTTGGTGATGCGACTTTCCGTGTTGCGCGCGATGCCGAGGAGGAACTGGTAGCCGGTGCCGTGGCTGCGGCCATCTCCCCACGCCTCGAACTCAATGTCGCCGCCGGCCGCGTCGCTCCAGGCGTCGAACGAGATGCGCGCGTCGTCGGGCAGGCGGGCCTTGAGCCAGAGCGGGTTGTGCCCGACGCCCGGCGAGAAGAGCTTGCCGTCGACGAGCCGCCAGAGTCCGCCGTTGGACCAGTAATCGTCGCCGAGAGCGGTCCGATCGAACGTGTCCTGGAAAGGCACGCCCTGCGTCACCTCGCGCGCACCGCGCAGGTAGTGATGCAGGAACGGCAGCTGCACGGCGAGGATGAGCGCCGCGAGCGGAACCCAGTAGCGCGTCTGCCGCAGCGGATGATTTTGCAAGGCTTGGATGGACATGCGGGGCTCTCGATACTCCGAACTCGCGTCTGCTGTCTCGGTCATCCTGCGCACGAGAGAACGCGGCCGATCTAGTCGTCGTTCACCGAGAGCTGCGCGAAGTCGGGCATGCGCTCGCGCAGGAACTCGCGCAGCTGATCGGTCAGGCGCGCCTCGAGCTGGCGCGCGCGCTCGCGGGTGAAGCCATATTTCTCGCCAATCTGCTGCAGCGTCAGCGCCTCTTTCCCCTCGGGGACCGCGATCCGGTTCTCGAAGAAGAAGCGATCCTTCTCGGTGGTCAGCGTCTTGCCAAACGCGGTGAGATTCTCCTTGAAGACCCGCCGCAGCTCCTCGTCGCCAAGCTGCTCCTCGGCGTTGCGCGAGCGCTCGCTCAAGCGATCACCGTGCGTCTGCTTGGACTCATCGCTCGAGCCGACCGGCGCGTCGATCGACAGCTCGTCGTTGCCGAGCCGCTGATCCATCTCGCGGATGTCCTGCTCGCTGACGTCGAGCTTCTCGGCCAGCAGTCTGGGCGCGGCATCGAAGCCTTGTGCGAGCAGCTTCTCCTGCTCCTTGCGCAGATTGAAGAAGAGCTTGCGCTGCGCCTGGGTGGTGCCGAGTTTCACCATGCGCCAGTTGTCCATCAGGTATCGGAGGATATAGGCGCGGATCCACCAGGCGGCATACGAGGAGAGCTTCACGCCGCGCAGCGGATCGTACTTCTGCACCGCCTGCATCAGCCCGACGTTGCCCTCCTGGATCAGGTCGAGCACGTTGAAGGCGGCCCGGCGGAACTCCATCGCGATCTTGACGACGAGCCGCAGATTGGCCGTCACCAGCCGATAGGCGAGCGCCGGGTCTTGCGTCTCTTTGAACTTCACTGCGAGCGAATGTTCCTCCTCGCGCGTCAGCAGCGGGTGGCGCGAGATCTCCGAGAGGTAGCGCGTGAGCGCGTCGGCGCGAGAGAGATCGGCACCGGCGCCGCGCACGACCGCAAGCGCGGGCGCATCTTCGTCCGAGGCGCTCTCGGCGGCCTCCTCTGTCTCGGCCTCCTCCTCATCCTCGTCGAGCGGCTCGATCGGCAAGAGCGCAGTGTGCGCCGCCTTGCCCTTGCGCTCCTCGGGCGCACCCACCACCTCGGCGGCGACGACCTCCGGCTCAAGCGGCGTCTCGTCGGAAGCGTGCTCGTCAGCGTCCAGCACCGGCGCGTCAACGCCCTTGCCCTTCGCGGCACTCTTCGCGCGCGGGGCAGGCGCCTTCTTGCGGCCAGCTTTGCGCGGCTCTTTGCTCATCTCGACTTCCCAGAGGGGCGGGTGCTATACAGCCAACCTTTTCAGCATTCAAGCCGCTCCGATCCCCTGCGGCAGAACCATTGGTCCAATGAGCGATTACGTCGCAACAAGAACGTTTGCCGAACTCCCCCTCTCCGAAGAGCTGCGCCGCGCCATCGCCGAGAAGGGCTACACCGCGCCCACGCCTGTGCAGGCCGCCGTGCTCGAGCCGATCCTCGCCGGCCGCGACCTGATCGTCCGCAGCAAGACCGGCACTGGCAAGACCGCCGCGTTCGGCATCCCGCTCATCGAGCGCATCCCGGTCGGCACCAAGCACGTCGCAGCCGTCGCGCTCTGCAACACGCGCGAGCTGGCCATCCAGGTCGCCGAGGAGCTTGCGTCTCTCTCGAAATACAAGGGTCTCGAGGTGGTCACCATCTACGGCGGCGCCTCGGCCGACGACCAGATGCGCGCGCTCGATCGCGGCGCGGCGATCGTCGTGGGCACACCCGGCCGCGTGCAGGACCTCTTCGATCGCGGACGTCTGAAGTTTGATCAGGTGCAGACCTGCGTGCTCGATGAGGCCGATGAAATGCTCGGCGCGGGCTTCTTTGAAGACGTCACGCGCATTCTCAACAGCCTGCCCAAGAGCCGCCAGACGCTGCTCTTCTCCGCGACGGTCCCGCCGGACATCGAGCAGCTCGTCCAGACCTATCTGCGCAATCCCGAGACGATTCTCCTCTCGGGCGATGTCTTCACGGTCGACCATATCGACAACGTGATTATCGACGTCGTCGATCAATATCCCAAGCCGCGCAATCTTCTCTATCTGCTCGAGAGGGAAAATCCCGATAGCGCGATCATCTTCTGCAATACGCGCACGGATACCGAGTTGATTGCCAACGTGCTCAATCGCCACGGCCTCGACGCCGAGATGCTCAATGGCGATCTCCCGCAGAAGGAGCGCGAGCGGGTGATGGGCCGGATTAAAAAGGGCGAGCTCAGATTCATGGTCGCCACCGATCTCGCGGCGCGCGGAATCGATATCAGCGACTTAACGCACGTGATTAACTATTCACTGCCCGAAGACCCCGCGGTCTATCTCCACCGCGTCGGCCGCACGGGGCGTATCGGTAAGAAGGGTACGGCTCTCTCGCTCGTCACGGGCGCGGAGATCATGACGCTCTCCACTCTGCAGAAGAAGTTCGGGATTAAATTCCGCCAAATGACACTGCCCTCGCCTGAAGAAGCCAAGAGCCTCTGGACCGACCGCGCGATTAAAGAGCTTCGCGATGCCATGTCGACGGGAATGGCGTTCGAGGCCTATCTCCCGCTGGCGAAGGATCTCGCGGGCAAGGACGAGCGCCACTCGCTGCTCGCCTATGCATTAAAATATTTCTTTACGCATCACCGGATGGAGCGCGCGCAGGTCCGCTCGGCTGCCGAGGAGAAGCTCGACGCCAAGGCCGATGCGCAGGCCGCGCACGACTTCCATGCGAGCCACGCGGAGCGTCCGCGCAAGGGTCGTGATGGAAAGTCGAGCGAGCGTGGAGCGCGCGGTGAGCGCGGCGCGCGCGATGCGGCCCGCGGTCCTCGTGAAGGTGCGCCAGCACGCGAGAAGCGCCCGCCGCGGGAGGCCGCGGCACCAGCAGCCAATGGCGCCACTGATTCAGCGCAGGCCGCAACGCCGGTCGATCCGAATGCGCCACCCGCGCAGACTGCGCCAATCGATCGCGTGAAGCTCTTCGTCACCGCCGGCAGCGAGCAGGGCTGGGACAACGAAAAGCTCGCGCAGGCCATCAGCGCCCTCGCTGGGCAGCCGCGCGACTCAGTGCTCGCGCTCGATGTGAAGCCACGCCACGCCTACGTCGTGGTGAAGCCCGACGCGCATACCGCCTATGTTGCGAAGAACGGCGCGATGCTCGGCGAGGCGGCGGTCTCGATTGAAGTTGCCCGGCCGCGTCGCCGGTAATCGGCAATCCCAATGAAGACCGTTGCGGCCAACGGCCTTACGTTCGCTTATCTCGAGGAGGGCGCAGGCCCCCTCGTGCTGCTCCTGCACGGCTTTCCGGATACGCCCCATACCTGGGACGGCGTGATATCGCCGCTCGCGCGCGCCGGATATCGCGCCGTCGCTCCATATCTGCGCGGATATCACCCGACCGAGATTCCCGGAGACGGGAAATATGACAGCGATACCCTCGGCCGCGATGTATTGGCGCTGATTGAAGCGCTCGGCGAAGAGAGTGCCATCGTTGTCGCGCACGACTGGGGAACCGCGGGCGCGTTCACGGCCGCAGCGATGGATCCGAAGCGAATCCGCTTCCTGATCACCGTTGCAATTCCCCACGCCGGCGCCGTGCTGCCCTATCCACGCATCATCTGGGGCGCGCGCCATTTCCTGACCTTTCAATCGAAGCGCACTGAGGCGTGGATTCGCGAGAACAACCTCGCGGGGATCGACGCTCTCGTGCGCCGCTGGTCGCCGACGTGGAACTTTCCGGAGAGCGAGACGGCGCGCGTGAAGGAGTCGTTCCGCCATCCCGGCTCGCTCGAAGCAGCGCTTGGTTATTACCGCGCGCTGACACTGCCTTCGAAATCAATGCGCGCTCCAGTCCAGATGCCGAGCGCCGCGTTCTACGGCTCGGAGGATCCGGCGCTCCGGCGCAGCGATTTCGAGCGCGCGCGGCGGCATTACCAGCGGAGCTACGAAATCATCGAAACGCGCGGAGGACATTTTCTCCAGCGCGAAGACCCGGATCGATTTCGCGAGGAGCTGCTGCGCGCCCTGCGCTCCTTCGAGCGAG
Organism: uncultured delta proteobacterium; assembly: GCA_903911145.1. GTDB lineage: Bacteria > Myxococcota > Myxococcia > Myxococcales > 40CM-4-68-19 > CAIWCD01. The sequence goes on from CAIWCD010000007.1 coordinate 34,008, forward strand.
ACATCCATGGCACTTAGGTGCGCTCCCATTGATGTGACCTGGGCGGTCGACGTCCGCGAGGAACAAAGCCGAATCAGGCGCTCAATGGCGCTTTTGGCGGGGCTCTCTCTCGTCGCGCTCGTATGCAGCATCGCGTTCGTCTGGAAAGTGATTCACCGCGACTCCGCGATCCCCCAATGGATCCTCTGGTTCGCGCTGCTGTTCGCCTGGCTTCCCCTGGACGCGGCGAGAGTCTGGTACCGCCTCCGCAAGAAGCAGAAGGTCGAGATCGATCCGGAGCGCCCGTTGCAGCTGAGCTTCAACGATGCGGGCGTTCACGGATGGGCATTGGAAGACCTGCAGTTGCAATGGGAGCAGGTCAACAGCGTGCGCGTCGGCAAGCAGTTCGTCGATATCAACCATTGGCCGACTCCCAACGACGAGCTGCACCTCACCAGCGTTCCCTTGCGCGCATTTTCCGACGAGCAGCTGCGACGCTTTACGGACCTGATCGAGCGCGTCACGCCTCGCTTCCAGATTGGCGAAGGGCTGGCGGTGCGCCACCCGAAGCGCGACCATTGATCATTGCAGAGCCCCGCTGCCCGAGGAGGAGACGTTCTTGACCGCGCAACTTCAATACACAGCAGCAGGAGACGGCCATGTCGTCTTACTCGGTGACGAGGTTGTGCTGATTGGTCGCGCCCGGGATTGCGATCTCCGCTTCCGCGACGATGCGACGATGTCCGCGCACCATGCGCGCATCGTCCGCGAGAACGAACGCCACTGGGTCGAAACCCTCGACGGCAGCGATGAGATGCTCGTCAACGGCACGGCAACACAGCGCCATCACCTCCGACATCGCGACCGGGTTCAGTGCGGCAAGACGGTGTTCGAATACTTCGACGAATAACGTCGCGATCTACTCCAGCTTCCGCTCGCTGTGCTCCTTCCCATCAAACCGAAGGATGAGTTTCTTCCCCTCCCCCATCGTCTCGAGCGCCACTGGCCTGCGCCACATCGCCGCGAGATTGGCGAGAGTATCGTTCGCATAGTCCGGTCTGAGATCGACGCCATCGTGACGATGCGTCAGCAGCAACTCGCCGCGGTTCTCGTAATTGCCGTCGGTGACATCGATTAACGGCTGCCCGAAGTTGGTCAACTGCTGGAGCAGCTTGCCCTTCACCGCCGCGAACTCGCGCGTGAGGATCTGCCAGCTCGCACCCTTTTCATTAAAGTCATAGACGAAGAGCTGCTGCTGCATTGCGAATTCGGGAGTTAGAAACTCGTCGATGAACGTGATGTCATTGCAGTGCTTGCGCACCTCGAAGATCTTCTGCCGGCCCAATCCCGTCTTCTTGTCCCAGGCCCGGCGCGCGCGCAGATCATCGCATTCGTCCCACTCTTTACCGAACTGGCCCTTGTTCCACCGCTCTTCGATATGGCGCCAGAGTTCGATACCAAGTTTATATGGGTTTAATGAACCCGGCCGCGTCGCCATCGTGCCCGAATGATGGTCCGCGTAATCAATGATCTCCGAATCGCGCAGCGCCTTCTCGGTCATGATCTTCGAGTGCCAGTAACTCGCCCAGCCCTCGTTCATGATCTTCGTTTGGCCTTGCGGTGCGAAGTAATAGGCCTCTTCGCGAATCACCGAGAGGACATCAGCCTCCCAGCGCTCAAGCGGCGCGTGCTCCAAGAGGAACAGGAGAACATCGCGCTCCGGCCGCTCGGGGAACTTCTTGAGCTTCGCCCGCTCATCGACCAGTTTCTTGCGCTGCTCGTCGAGAAACGACTGCGGGTTGATGAACTGGTTCATATATTCGCGGTCGTTCTTGAACCCGTGCACCTCAATCGCGCGTTTCTCCTCCTCCTCGCGTGCCGCCGTCTTCTCCCGCTCGCTCGGATTGCGGAAGTGCGGCCGGTGCTGATCGATCAGGTTCTCCAGCGAGAGCGCGCGGTCGATGAACGTCTCGACCTTCTCAATCCCGACCCGATCGACAATGCGCCGCACGCGCGTGGCGTGATTGGCCATCTCATCGATCATCTTCCGATTGGTGTGCGCGAACGAGAAGTTGTTCTTGAAGAAGTCGACGTGCCCGAATACGTGGGCCATGACGAGCTTCTGATCCACATCCATATTCGCTTCGAGCAGATAGGCGTAGCTGGGGTTGTTGTTGATCACCAGTTCGTAGATCTTCGAAAGTCCATACTCATAGCCCTTCGAAAGCTGCTCGTAATCCATTCCCCAGCGCCAGTGGGGATATCGATTGGGAAAGCCGCCATAGGCGGCCACCATATTCATCTCGTCGAAGCCGACCACCTCGAAGATGGTCTCGAAGAAATCGAGGCCATACCCACGCGCATATCCCTCAATCTCCTTGCGCAGGGCCGCCAGATGGGGCGGCAACAACCGCGCGGTCTCGGCGCTGGGCACGGCTACTTCCCCTTTCCGAGGAAATCCTTGATCGATTGATAGATCGCATCCTTGTTGGCAATCTCCGAGAGCGCGACGGTCTCCGTCTTTCCAAACGACTCGCGCAGGTCCTTGATGAACTGCCCCGACCCATACGGACTCTCGACCTGCCCATAAGCAAACTGGTTGGCCTTGGGAACGATCTGGTCGCGCAAGAGCGAGATACAGGCGCGCGTATCATCCGCGCTCCAGTTGTCCCCGTCGGAGAAGTGGAACGGATAGATATTCCACGAGCCCGAGTCGTAATCCTTGTCCATCATCTCCTTGCAGAGCTTGTAGGCCGACGAGATCATCGTCCCGCCCGACTCCCTCGTATGGAAGAAGGTCTCACGATCCACCTCGCGCGCGACGGCATCGTGAATGATATAGCGCGTCTCGAGTCCCTTATAGTTGGCGCGCAACCAGGTATCGATCCAGAAGCTCTCGATCCGCACGATCTCCTTCTGTTCGTCGCCCATCGAACCGGATACATCCATCATATAGATGACCACCGCGTTGCTCTGCGGCTGCGGATCGAGGCGCCAGGTACGGTAACGCTTGTCCTCGCGCGTCGGCACCACGAGCGGATTCTCCGGATTGTACGTCCCGTTGGCGATGCTTCGCTTTAATGCCTGCTTATAGGTCCGCTTGAAGTGGCGCAGCGATTCAGGGCCGGTCGTATGAACGCCCGAATACTTCACCTTGGGCGTGGTGAGGTTCTTCCTCCCGCGCGTCTCGATGCGAGGCAGCGCCAGCTCCTCGCCGAGGATCTCCGCAAGCTCATCGAGCGAGAGATCGACCTCGAGGGTGTGCTGGCCTTCACCCTCGCCCGCCTTGCCCGTCCCCTCGCCCTCCTGCTGCTCCTTTCCCAGCGAGTCACCCGGCTCGCCCGGACCTTGCCCGACGCCGCCCTTCTTGCGCGAACCGAACTGAAAGTGCGGGATATCAATCGAAGGGACAGGAATCGAAATGACGTCCTTGCCCTTCTTTCCGAGCATCTCTCCCTTCTGCACATATTTGCGCAGGTTCTCTTTAATCTTCCCGCGCACGATCTCGCGGAAGCGATTGTGATCCTGCTTGATGCGAAGGGGGCTCACGGAATCAATCCTTCGCGTCGCCGCGGGCGAAGATGCTCGCCACGAAGTTGAGCACGTCCGTCGAGCAGATCTCGCAGTATCCGTACGACTTCATCATCCGGTCGCGGACGATATCGATCTTCTCCTGCGTATCCTTATCGACCACGCTCGAGACGAGATTCTTGAGCTTGATGGAATCCTTCTGGTCCTCGAAGAGCTTCAGCTCAAGCGCCTTGTGCAGCCGCTCGTTGGTTCGATAGTTGAAGGTCTTCCCTTCAATCGCCAGCGCGCCGATGTAGTTCATGATCTCGCGCCGGAAGTCGTCCTTCCGATTGTCCGGGATATCGATCTTCTCCTCGATCGCCCGCATCAAGCGTTCGTCGGGCTCCTCGTATTGGCCGGTATACTTGTTCTTCACCTTCTCGCGCTGCGTATAGGCCTTGATGTTGTCGATATAGTTGCCGCAGAGCTTCCCGATTGCGTCTTCATCGGCCGAGATTGCGCGCTGCACCTCGTTCTTGACCGTATCCTCGTACTCGCTCTTCACAACAGAAAGCAGCTCGCGATACCGCTTGCGCTGATCCTCATTGGAGATCAGCGAGTGTGCGCGCAGTCCACCTTCCAGCTCATTGAGCACCATGAACGGGTTGACGCAGCCCTCGCCCTTGTCACTCACCAGCGCATTGGAGATCTTATCCTGCACATATCGAGGTGATATCCCTTCCAATCCCTCGCGCAGGCTCTCCTTGCGAAGCTCCTTGATGTTGTCCTCGGTAAAGCCCGGCAGCGTCTTGCCGTTGTAGAGCTTGAGCTTCTGGAGGAGCGACAGGTTATGCTTCTTCGGATCTTCAAGGCGCGTCAGCACGCCCCACATCGCCGCCATCTCCAGCGTATGCGGCGCGATATGCTTCCCCTTGATGCGGTGCGAGTTGTAATCCTTCTCGTAGATCTTCTGCTCCTCGCTGAGCTTGGTGATGTACGGGATATCGATCTTCACCGTGCGATCCCGCAGCGCCTCCATGAACTCGTTGTCCTGGAGCTTCTTGTATTCGGGTTCGTTGGTATGCCCGATAATCACTTCGTCGATATCGGTCTGCGGGAACTTCTTCGGCTTGATCTTGTGCTCCTGGCTTGCGCCGAGCAGATCGTAGAGGAACGCGACGTCGAGCTTGAGCACCTCGACAAACTCGATCAGGCCGCGGTTGGCGATATTGAACTCGCCGTCGAAGTTGAATGCGCGCGGGTCGGAGTCGCTGCCGTATTCGGCGATCTTCCGATAGTTCACATCTCCCGTGAGCTCGGTTGAATCCTGGTTCTTCTCGTCCTTCGGCTGGAACGTTCCAATACCGACGCGATCCTTCTCCGAGAGCAGCAACCGACGCACGCGCACGTGCGAGAGCACCTTGACGAGGTCGCCCTTATATTCGTTAAGCAGCTCGCGGAAGATCAGGCGGGAGGCGGGGCAGAGGTCGCCTTTAATGGTGATCGCATAGCCGCTGTCTGCCGGGCAGAGCTCGTTGAAGGCCTTCTCGCGCAGATCCTGGGGAATGAGCAGCAGCGGATCCTCATTCATCGGCGTCGGATAGATCTCCTTCACCACCGCGCCGTTGTCGCGCTTCTTGTCGAGGATCCAATCGAACGTATAGAGCGCGCCGTCGGGAGTGCGCGAATACTCTTCAATTCCCTTCTTGAGCAGACGCACGATGGTGCTCTTCGACGAGCCGACCGGGCCGTGCAGAAGGATGACGCGCTTCTCGGTGCCATATCCTTCGGCCGCGCTCTTGAAGACGTTGACCAGCTTCATCAGCGGCACGTCGAGCCCGAAGACGGCGTCGCGGCCGCCGAACTGCTCGTCGTGGAAGAAGTGATAGCGGATGAGCTTCTTCTTGTTGTCCACGTACTCCGACTTGCCGTGGCTGATGATCATGTCGTGCAGCCGCTGGAAGGCGGTGCGCGTGATCCGCGGATTCTCCTTCACCAGGCGCAGGTACTCCTCGAACGTGCCCTCCCAGTGCAGCTCCTTGAAGTTGGTCTTGTCCTGCAGGGCTGCGATGCGCGCGACGAGCGTCTCCATATGATGCCTCCCGTGCAGACAGCGTAAGGCCGAGAGTGAATCAGAGCAATCTTCCCGCCAAGGATGGGGCTTGCTGCCAGAGGCAAAAGGTGCTTGTGACCGCAGCGCAATGAAACGCTCCCTCGACCGATTCGCGCCCTGGCTGGCGCTGCTGCTCTGCCTGCTCGGCCGTCTTCCGGGACTGCTCCTCGGGGTCGAGCATTACGGGGATGCGCCGGTGCGCGTCGAGATCGCCGAGCGATGGATCGCCGCGCCCCATCTGTTCCGCGGCTTCTCGGAGACGTACCAGTACGGCCCGCTCCATCTCGCGATGCTCGGCGGCGCGCTCAAGCTCTGGCCCGATCGGCTCGTCGCTCCCCGACTGCTCTCGCTCTGCTTCGCCATGCTCGGCGTCTGGATTCTCTACTGGCTGGCGAAGCGCGTGACGAGCACGGCGGGCGCGCTCTTCGCGGCCTGCGCGCTCGCGCTCGATACCGTGCATATGCAGGCAGGGAGCTCGGCCGCCTCGGAGGCGGTCTTCCTCGCGATGCTCCTCGCCTCGCTCTGGCTGCTCTTCGACGCCAATGAGCGGCTCACGCTGCTCGCGAATTCAAGCGCGCCCTCGGCTGGCGCAGGCGCAATCGCAGCGCCGGTTCAAGATGCAACCCTCCCGCTGGCGCAGCTCGCGGCCTCTGGCGCGATCCTCGGAGCCGCGTGCCTCGTGCGGTACGACGGACTGATCTACGTCGCACTCCTCGGTCTGCGGATGACGATCGATCTCATCCGCTCCTGGCGCAGTCGCGCACGCTTCACGCAACTTGCGGCGCTCCTCTGCTTCTGCGTTCCCGCGCTCCTGCCGACACTCTGGTGGATGACGCGAAACCAGCTCGATGTCGGCGACGCGATGGCGCCGTTCCATCACGTCGACCTCGATCACCGTGGGCTCGCCGATCAAGGCCTGCGCTGGTTCGGGCCGATTGGATATCGCCTCTATTGCCTCTTCTATTGGCCGGTGAATGTATTGGTCTTGAGCTCCCCGATCGTCGGCATCTTCTCGATGGCGGGAGCCGCGCGAGCACTCTGGAAGCGCACTCCCGGCTGGGGCTTCGTCATCGCCGCCTGGATACCCGCCGCATACTTCACCTATCGCGGTGCTATCCGCGCCGACTTCCGCCCGATGTCCCGTTTCGTGCTGGTCGCCGCGACACTCTCGCTCCCGTTCGCGTGGAACGAGCTGCTCCTCTTCAGCTCGTTTCTCTCGTCGAGAGTTCGCGCCCTCAATGCTTACGAACTTGTGTTGCGCCGCGTTCTCGTCACGCTCTCGATTGCGCTCGCTGTTGCCACCCCGCTCTTCTTCTTCACGCTCTCCTACGGCAAGAACAGCAACACCGCTGAGTGGGCGCGCCCGCTCTCGCCCGTCTCGTCGGTGCCACCCGGAATCGCGCAGGCCGCGAGATATCTGCGCGAGCACGCCACGCCGGGCGATCAGATCATCCTCGACGGGGTCTGGGACTATCTCGAGATCCCGCTCGCATTCGAGAGCAAGCTGCCTGAATCGCAGTTCACGCGGCTCGCGTATGACAACTTCGAGGCGAAACTCAAGCGGGTCACGCCGACGATGGCGGTGCTGCTCTATCAAGGCAATCTGCAATTTCTCGCTGGCACGACGGGCGCGGCCTGGCAGAGCCCGGCGTTTGATTTCCGCGGAATTCATTTCTGCCGCGAGGCTGAGTTTATCTATGCGGGCGTCTATCGAGTCTGCCCACGATAACGGCACCGCATGTTGGCCTGACCCGTCAGAGCTGCTCGAGCACGCGTGTCGCGAAATTAATCGAGCCGCGCGCGCGGATCAGCGACTCCTCTCCCGTCATGCAGGCCGCAAGCTTGACTTGGATTCCTCGCTCAATCAGTTCCCGCAGGCGCGTGCGAGTCTCCTCGTCGGGCAGGAGCGACTCAGGCGTGGCACGCAGTCCGCTGCGGAATGTCAGTACGTATGGATGGATCTCCCCCATGGCCGGGCGCCCCGGAAGGTCCACGCTGATACCCCAGCGATATCCGTTCGCCGATTCGAACGAGACGTGAGCGGAGCCCACGCCGTTGATCGTCTGTTCATCGGTGAAGATCCACGCCGGCCCGCGCTGGCCTGACCCCGCGTCGCTGAGGGCGCGGAGGTCGGTTGATACCCAACGACCATGCTCGGCGAGGCGATGGCTGCCGCTGCGCGAGCGTCCGCAGGATTCACAAGCGCTCTGCCAGCGGCCCTCTCGGAATTTCACGTCCGTATCAATTCGCGGAACGCGGCAGTCACACACGACCAATGGGTCGGCAGGTATTGACGATGATGGAGCCGGCGCGAAGCAGTTGGCGCAGATCACGGTCTGCTCTTGCGCGAGTCGCTTCGTATCGTACGGGCAGATCGCGTGTCGCGAGTCGACGGGAATCGCCGCGATCTCATCTTCCGCAGACCATCCCACGATCATGAACTCTCCTCCGATTTGATCGCTGCTTGATATCAATGCTTCTTCTTGAAGTATTCGACCTGCCACTTCTGCACGGCCGCATCGTGGCATTTCCAATCAGGACAGAAGACCGTCGTATGGTCGTTCCTCGAGACGAAATAGAGGTCGTTGCACTCCATCGGATGCACCGCCGCCTCGATCGCCGCCTCGCCCGGATTGGAGATTGGTCCCGGCGGTAATCCGATATTCAGATACGTATTATAGGGATGCGGCCGCTGCAGATCCGACTTGTGGATATTGCCGTCCCACTTGAAATCATTCTCGAGGAGGATCGCGTAGACGACCGTGGGGTCGGTCGCGAGCTGCACGTGCTTGCGCAAGCGATTGTGGAAGACGCAGGAGACGTGCGGCCGATCCTCGGGAAGGCCCGTCTCCTTCTCGATGATCGACGCGAGCGTGACGGTATCGGCGGGGGATAGCTTCACGTTCGCCGCGCGATGCGTCTGCGCTTGATTATAGGCCGCGAGAAAGCGCGCGTGCATCGCTTGAGCTATCCCCTTGCAGCCAATTCCCTTCGGCACCGAATAGGTATCGGGAAAGAGATATCCCTCGAGCGATTTGCCGGGAATGCCCAGCGCGTGGGCCTCCGCGGGATCGCGGGCGAGCGCGAGGAAGTCGCTCGCGGTGCAGAGGCCCGACTCGCCGATGAGCGTCGCGATCTCATCGGCGCGCAGGCCTTCGGGGATGGTGAAATGATGCAGCTTCACCTCTGCGCGCACGAGCTTCTCGATCACCTGATCGGGAGTGAGCGGCAGCGTGAATTCATATTCGCCCGCCTTGGTATGGGCCGAGCGACGGAAGTAATGGAGATGCGTGTAGAGCTGATCTGCCGAGGAGACCGCGCCCCCCTGCGCGAGCAGATGCGCGAGCTTCTGCGGACCCGAGCCTGGCGGAATATCGATTGTCACTGATCCTTTGCCGAACGGCGTGCGCGCGAAGGCCTGTTCGCGCTGGTAGAGAACGCCCGCGATCGCTACCGCGACGAGGAGAGCCACGCCCAGCACGGCCGCAATCACCAGAACGATTCGCTTCATCGATCATCTCCAGCGCGCATTCCGCGGCGCGCGACACAACGAACGGGGGCGCGCTCGCACTCAATCACAGCGCGGCTTCCGCGCGCGACAGCTCGTCCTGCTTTTCCGTCCAGCGCTCGAACAGCGTCTCGAGTTCGCGCTCGGCCGCACGATAGCGCGCCACCAGCGGCGTCGAGCGCGCGCTGTCCGCGAAGGTCGCCGGATCCGCGAGCTGCGTCTCGGCGTCCTTCTTCTCGATCTCGAGCGCCGCGATCTTCTCTTCGAGCTGCGTGACTTCCTTCTTCAGCGGCCCAAGCAGCTTTGACTTTCGCTCGCGCTCAACAGCACGCTCGCGGCGCGCGTCCTTGCCCTGCCCCGCGGCCTCGCGCGCATCGCCCTTGCTCTCGCGCCCCGCCTCTGCGGCCGCACGCGCAGTTGCCGCGAGTTCCGCGAGCCGCGCCTTCTCCTCCGCGCGTCGCCGCTCCCAATCATCGAGATTGCCCGGCTGCGGATCGATCTTCCCGTCTTTGACTTCCCAGACCTGCGTCGCGAGCCCATTCACGAACGAGCGGTTGTGCGAGACGAACAGCAGCGTGCCTTCGTAGCCGGTGAGCGCCTCGATCAGCGCTTCAGCAGAATCGAGATCGAGATGGTTCGTCGGCTCGTCGAGAAGCAGCAGATTGGTCGGCACGACGAGCAGCTTCGCCAGCGCCACGCGCGCACGCTCGCCGCCTGAGAGCACCGCGATCTTCTTGTCGACGTCGTCGCCGCTGAAGAGAAACGAGCCGAGGATCGAGCGGACCCACGACTGCGGCTCGGTCGGCACCAGCGCGTGGACCTCTTCGAGCACCGTCTTCTCGCGCGCGAGCGCCTCGGCGTGATGCTGCGCGAAGTAGCCCAGTTCGACATTGTGCCCGAGCTCGATCTCGCCCGCGTCCTGCGCGAGTTCACTCGCGATCAGCTTGAGCAGCGTCGTCTTGCCCGTGCCATTGAGCCCGACGATCGCGATCCGTTCTCCTCGCAAGACCTGCCCGCTCAACTCCCGATAGACGACGTTGTCGCCGAATCGCTTGCTGACCTTCTCGAGCTTGATGACCTCGCGCCCCGAGCGCGGCGCCGGAGGAAAACGGAACTGCACCGTCTTGCGCTCCTCGATCCGCTCGATCTTCTCTTCCTTCTCGAGCGCGCGCAGCTTGCTCTGGGCCGCCTTGGCCTTCGTCGCCTTCGCGCGGAAGCGATTGACGAACGCCATCACCTCGTCGTGCTTCTTCTGCTGCCGATCCGCGCGCGCTTCGAGCTGCTCGAGCTCATCGGCGCGCTGCACCAGATAGCTCTCGTAGTCGCCCTTGTAGCTGCGCAGCCCATCGACCTCGAGCGAGAGCACGCGATCGATCTGCCGATCGAGAAATTCGCGATCGTGCGAGACGAGCAGCAGCGCCTTGCGCGATCGCTTGAGGAACGCGTCGAACCACTCGAGCGTCGGCACATCGAGATGGTTCGTCGGCTCGTCGAGAAGAAGCAGCTCGGGGTCTTGCAGGAGCAACCCCGACAACGTCGCGCGCATGCGCCAGCCGCCGGAGAGCGACTTCGCGGGCTCGCCAAGCTGCGCGGGCTTGAAGCCGAGACCGAGCAGGATCTCCTCCGCGCGATGCCGTCCGTAATGCTCCTCGTGATGCGCGAGCTCCTCGTGCAGCGTCGCGAGTTCTCCCGCGAGCTCGACTTGCAACGCGTGAAGATCGCTCTCCGCGTCCGCACGGGTCGTGTCCTTGAACGTCGCCTGCTGCAGCTCGTTCGGATTCGCGAGCTGCCTTTCGATCGCCTCGATGCGCTGCTCGAGCGCGCGCCGACCCGGCACCGACGCGAGCACGCCATCGATGAGCGGCCCGTCAGGCATCTCGCCCATCTCCTGCGGCAGATATCCGGCCCGCGCACGGCGCACCATCTGCACCTCGCCCGCATCGGCCTCTCGCGCGCCCGCGAGCACGCGCAGGAGCGTCGACTTGCCCGAGCCATTCGGTCCGATGAGACCGACGCGATCATGCGCGCCGAGCGTGAAGCTCGCCTCGTCGAGAATGACCTTCTTGCCGAAGCGGACCGAGAGCCCGCGCGCGTGCAGGAGCGACATCGACTAGTTGACTCGCGGTGCCGGAGCCGCGCCGGGAGCGGCGGCGTGAGGCTTCTCTTCGATCAGCATCGCGCGCATGCGCTCCAGCGCCTCATGCGTCTTGCGCACATAGTCGCTCTGCGCGTTCACGCGCTCGGCAGTGGCCAGCGTCTGCTCGTAGATCTTCATCGCCTTCTCGATCAGCACGCGGACCTTCTTCTTGAGCTCCTCCCGATAGACCGCGACCTCGTCGTGCGTCAGCTTCGGCATTGGCGCATCGATCATCTGCTGGTGGAGCGACTCGTAGAGTTCGCCGATTCGGTAACCGGACGCCGTCGCCCACTCGCCATCGCCGCGGCGGATCGCGCGCAGATAGTGACCTTGTGCGGAGAGGAGAAACTGCGCCTTTGTCTCCAGCGCAGCGCCGAGCGCCTTCTCGTTCTGGGTTCCGGGGTCGAGCGTCGTCTCATCGAAATAGCTTCGGTAGATCTCGCCAATCCAGAACTCGGCCTGCGCGAGCAGCGCGGGGTCGGCCTCGCCGTCCGTGCCGGCCTTGGCGTAGAGCTCCAGCGCTGCGCGCAGCAGATGCTCGGCATCGCCGCGACCCGCCAGCAGCGCGGGATCGCGCTCGCCCGCCTTGCGCGCATGCTCCGCCCTCTCGACCAGACAGACGGCCTGCTGCACGAGAGCCTCGCCCTTGCGGCTGTCGGGAATTCCCGGCCGCTCGCTCAAGGTCTTCAAGCGCGTTGCTGCCGCGTCGAGGCGGCCTAATTCGTGCTCGGCAAATGCGGCGTGGAACGTCGCATCGATCTCATCGCTCGTCGGCTTGAGCGCAGCATCCTTCGGCGCACGGCTCTTCTCCGCCGCGACGATGAGCGCGATGTCCGCTTCCCAGCGCGCGAGCGCATCGCCGTAGCGCTGCAGACGCTCGAGAGAGAGCGCGCTGTTGAACGTCGCGGCACCGACGCGCTCCGACGCTGGAAAGGCGTCGGCGAGACGCGAAAAGCAGGCCGCCGCGCGATTCCAATCGGCGGCGTCGAACGCACGCACGCCGCAGTCGAACAGCTGCGTCTCGTCGAGTTCACCGAGCGCGCGCTCTTCGAGCGGACTGGCCACCACGACCACTTCAGGAAGATCGATGTCCGCGTGTTTCGGAGGCGGCGGCACATGCGCGGCACTGCGATCGCGAAGAGCGTTTTCGCCACGCCCAGCCTGCTCGCGCGTTGCTGCCGCACACGCCGAGAGCAGCGCGAGCGAGACGAGAGCTGCGACGTGCGCGCTGCGGCAAGTGATCGTCATTGGCTACCCCACGACAGTAATGTTGAGCTTGCGATTGCGCGGACCATCGAACTCGCAGAAGTAGATCGCCTGCCAGGTGCCGAGGACGAGCTTCCCGCTCTGCACCGGGAGCGTCACCGAGAAGCCGGTCATCGTCGCCTTGGCGTGCGCGGCGGCGTTGCCCTCCTCGTGCTTGTAGTAGGTCGCCGTCGAGGGCACTGCGCGCTCAAGCGCATTGAGGATGTCGGTCTGCACATCGGGGTCGGTGTTCTCATTGACCGTCAGCCCGCCCGTGGTGTGTCCCGACGAGACGACGCAGAGACCGTTCTCGATCCCGCTCGACTTCACCTCGGCGCGCACGCGCTTGGTGACGTCGACCATCTCCGCCTTCTTGCTGGTGAGCAGCTCCAGCGAGCTGAAATGCGCAGGCATCATCTCTCTCCTGATTCAAGGCCCATCGCCGAGGCGAGGTGCACTGCTGATCTAGAACGCACCAAGGCTCTCGTGGATCTGCCAGAGCCCCGATAGATCGTGGATGTCGCGGCGCAGACGGGGCGCGACGTAGAGCGGCACACCTGGCAGCGCAGCCGTGAGACGCGCGACTTCGCGGTGGTCGACGTCGGCGAGCGCGGCCTGCTCGAGCAGCGTGCGCGCAAGCCGCGCCGAGAGCAGCTCGCCGCCCTTCGCGTCGAGCGCCGACGACTCGACCGCGCCCAGTTCGTGGAGGGCCGCTGGAGCCGCTGGAGCATCGGGGATCTGCGCGCGGGAGAGCGCCTCGACAAGATCCGCAGCGAGCTCTGCGCCGCCCACTGCGCGGGGATCCCGCTGCATGCGGTTGACGATCACCGCCGCCGTCTTGATGCGCGCATCGGAGAGTGCGCGATGAAAGAAGAGCGCCTCATCGATGGTCAGCGCCGACGGCGAGGTCACCAGGACGAACGCGGATTCGGGCGAAGCGAGCAGTGCCTTCACCTGCGCTGCACGCTGCGTGAACCCTTCGTACATGCCCTCGAACGCGACGAAGAAATCCGCGACGTCGCGCAGGAAGTCCGCGCCAGTAAAGCGTGCGAGCGTCTTGAGGATGATGCTCGACGGCAGCGCGAAGAGCTTGAGTCCGAACGATCCCGCCTTGAGCATCGGCCCGAGCACGAAGCGCATGGCGTCGTTGTCGAGCATGTCCATCAAGCGATCGGGCGCGCCGAGGAAGTCGAGTGCATTCGAGGTGGGAGGCGTGTCGAGGACCACCACGTCGTAGCGGCCGCTCGCGGAGATGCGCTGCACCTGCTCCATCGCCATGTATTCGAGGCTGCCGGCGAGCACCGTCGAGACGGTCTGGTAGAGGCGGTTCTTGAGGATCGCTTCGGCCTGCGCGGGAGAGCGCGAATCCTTGCGCACCAGCTCGTCCCACGCGGTCTTCAAATCGAGCATCATCGCGGAGAGCTGTCCGCGCGGCTCGATGCCACGCGCGCGCAGCGAGGAGAGATCGATCGGCGTCTCCTTGTTGCCAAGAGCAGAGAGCCCGAGCGAGTTGGCGAGGCGGCGCGCAGGATCGATGGTGAGCACGAGCACGCGCTGCCCATCGACGGCAAGGCGCAGCGCAAGCGCCGCAGCGCTGGTGGTCTTGCCGACGCCGCCCGAACCGACGAGCGCAACCACCTTGCGGCCGCGCACCAGCTCGCGCAGAGGGAGTTGTGAATTCTGCGCAGCGCTCGCGGTCACAGCGCGCCCTCGAGAGCATGTGCGACCTTCTCGATCGCATTGAGGCCGAACTGCCTTTCGAAGAGCTGCGGCACACAGAGCAGCGGCCCTTGCGCAGCCTGGCCGGGAGCACTCTGCGCGGCGATCGCATCGCGGAGCACCTTCTCGTACTGCACCGACATCTGCGCGCGCGCCTCGTGGCCGTCGGCTGCGTCCGCGGCGGCCGAGAGCATCGGCCCTCCGCGCGCGACCGCCGTGCGCTCGGCTTCGGTGAAGCGCGGCTGGAAGACCGCGTTGAGCACGAGCGGCCCGAGCGGCAGCTTCTCCTTGCAGAGCGCGGCCCGCAGCTCGATCGCCTCATTCACCGGCATCTCTTCAGGAAGCGAAGCGACCAGCACCTGCGTGCGCGTGGGATCTTGCAGGAGCGTCTGGATCCAGGTCATGTCCGCCGCCAGAGGACCGTCCGAGACAAGCGAGAGAAAGACGCGCGGAACCGTGAGCAGCGCGAGCGCGTGGCCCGTCGCGGGCGCATCGAGCACAACCAGATCCCACTTGTGGACGCCCCGATCGAACTCCTTCTCGGCGTGCCAGGCGATCTTCCCGAGCATCACGATCTCGGCGAGCGACGGCGCCGCGCGCAGGAAGTAACGCACGACTTTTCTCTCGAAGACGAGGTTGTAGAGCGTCTCCGAACGCAGCGTCATGATGCCGTACTCGCGCATCGCCTCCGGTGGACGGACGTGCACCGAGTAGACGTTCTTCGCGAGCTCGCGGATCTCCGGGCCACTCGGCGGCTTGCCGAACAGCTCGCTCACCCGCTCTCTGGCCGAGACTTCGCAGACCAGCACGCGCTTGCCTCGGCGCGCAGCCGCCAGCGCCAGCGCGGCAGAGATCGTGCTCTTGCCGGTTCCACCTTTTCCAGTGACGACGAGAAGTCGCCGCGAGAGCAGATCGGTGTGCAGCCCTCGCTCGCTGATGTCGCCCTCTGACACGGGGCGCGGACCCTAGTCTGCGGGCTGCGGATCGGTCAATGCGAGATCACCGCTCTGTGCATCGCGTTCATTCGCCGGTGTTGGCGTAAGCGCGGCAGCGGCGGCGCAGGCGAGCGCGAGAACGAGAAAGTGATAGTTCGCGAAGGCCTGCTTGCCGATGTCGAAGAAGCCCGCGAAGGCGAAGGCGAGCGCCGCGAGAGCGCCACCAACGTTGCGCGGCGAGAATCGCCAGCCGAGGGCGAGAGCGGGCGCGAGCACGAGGAACGAGGTGAATCCAGGCAACTGCGGACCTCCAGCGCGAGCGAGCAGAGCGGCGAAGCTGAGCGCGTCGAAGCGAAACGGCTGGCGCAACTGGAAGAGCAGAACAGAGTCGACAAAGTCGCTCGGCGCGAAAAGCGCGAGCGGCAGGCTGATGAGCAGCGCAAGTGCGCACGCACGCAGCGCCCGCCCCGCAAGTTGCGCGCGACGCTCCTCGGAAAACAGCAGCGGCAGCAGAGGAAGAATGAAGCAGCCGTACTGCTTGACCGCGATGAGACCGGCGAGCAGCCACGTCGACAGACGCGGCGCGCGCGGAGCAGCGAGAGCCAGCGCGCAGACGAACGCGACCATGAGCGGCTCGGTCCATCCCTGCTCGAGCACGAAGAACGTGCGCGGAGAAAAGAGCAGGAGCAGCGCGCAGAGTTCACCGATGCGTCCGCGTCCGAGTTTCGCGATGCAGGCAGCGCTCACGGTCAGTGCCGCGACAAGAGCGATTCGATAGTCGCCGCAGAGAAAGTGCGCGAGGAACGTGAGCGCCAGAGAGAGCGGCGGATAGGGATGGCCGACGTGCACAATTCCATCGCGCACCAGTCCCTCGCCGTAGAAGCGCGCATCACCGTAGAGGAGCGGGATGGTCGTCGCGTACGGACTGTGACCATCGAGGAGCGCGGCGAACCCGGCGCGGTGGAAGAGGAAGACATCGATCGCGGGAGAGGGCGACGCGCGCAGAAGCCAGAGCACGAGCGCCGCGTGAGTAGCGAGCAGGAGCGGCCAGCGCAGACGCCCGAGCGGCGGTGAAGGAAACATCCCGGCGACCGCCAGCGCGATCGCAACGAGCAGTCCGCCCCAGAACGGCCACGGACCGCCCGGAACCGGATGCAGATCGATCCCCGGAGGCCGGACGAACTGCGCCGCCATCGAGAGCAGCACGAGCGCAGCGGCGGCGAGCGAGAGCAGCGCGACCGCGACCAGAGCGAGCGCGACAGGATCGAAGGCCCCGTCGCGCAGCCAGATCGCCCATCCGGTCGCGACCGCTGCGAGCGCCGCGAAGGTCGTCCGCGCGGCGCTCAACGCACCGCTCGGACCGATGTTCGCTGCCGCTGTTGGCGTCGACATAGAGGGGTTCGCTTCTCATCGCCGCGCAGCTTCCGCAAGCTGCTCGTCGCCGCCCGTGCAATTCGCAACTCGACCGCCGCCTCCATTTGCAAATTGCACGGCTCCTCGAGAAATCCCCGCGTCGCACGGCCCTTCGCGCGGGCACGCCCGATGCACTGCCGCCTCTCGCTTCTTTTCGCGGAGGACTTTGTGCTCGATCTCATCGTCGTCGGTGTCACCCTCGCCTTCTTCACCGCGTGCGGCCTCTACGCCTACGCGCTCGAGCGTCTCTGATGGAGGCGACTCTCTCCGTCGACTATGCGGTGGGTCTCGCGCTCTGCGTGCTCATCACCGGCTACCTCGTCTACGCGCTTCTGCGCCCCGAGCGGTTCTAGCCATGACGACTTCAGGCTGGATTCAACTGCTCGTCTTTGCCGCGCTGATCCTCGTCTGCACGAGGCCCGTCGGCGGCTATCTCTTCCGCGTCTTCGAAACCGAGACGCCACCGCTCAAGAGCACGCTGGGCGCGGTCGAGCGACTCCTGCTGCGTCTGGTTGGCGTCGATCCGAAGAAAGAGCAGACGTGGGTGCAGTACGCGATGGCGCTGCTCGCCTTCAGCGCGTTCTCGATGCTGGTCACCTACGCGATGCTCCGCATGCAGCACGGACTTCCGCTCAATCCGCAAGGGTTCGCCAACGTCGATCCCGCGCTCGCGTTCAACACGGCCGCGAGCTTCACGACCAACACGAACTGGCAGTCCTATTCAGGCGAGCAGGTGATGAGCCACCTCTCACAGATGGCGGCGCTCGCCTGGCACAACTTCACCTCGGCCGCAGCGGGCATCGGCGTCGCACTCGCGCTCTCACGCGGACTTGCACGTCGCCCCGGCCCCGACGGAGCGAAGACGCTCGGCAACTTCTGGGTCGATCTGATCCGCGCGCACGTCTATGTGCTCATTCCCGCGAGCATCATCACCGCGTTGATCTTTGTCTCGCAGGGAGTGACCCAGACGTTTGCGGGCCCGCAAACCGTGACCACGCTCGAAGGTCTGCAGCAGATCATCGCGCTCGGTCCGGTTGCGTCTCAAGAAGCGATCAAGATGCTCGGCACCAATGGCGGCGGCTTCTTCAACGCCAACAGCGCGCATCCGTTCGAGAACCCGACGCCGTTCGCAAATCTCCTGCAGATGTTCCTCATCTTCATCATCCCCGCAGGCCTGACCAACACGTTCGGACGGATGGCGCGCGACGCTCGCGAGGGCTGGGCGCTGTTCGGCGCGATGAGCGCGCTGTTCCTGATCGGCGCGCTCGTCTGCTGGGGCGCAGAAGCGCGGCCCAACGCTGCGCTCGCAGGTCTCGGCGTCGATCAATCGATGGGAAACCTCGAGGGCAAGGAGTGCCGATTCGGAGTCGCCGGCTCGACGCTCTTCGCCACCGTCACGACCGACGCGTCGTGCGGCGCAGTCAACTCGATGCACGACAGCTTCAATCCCATCGGCGGCCTCGTCCCGATGCTCAACATCCAGCTCGGCGAGCTCGTCTTCGGCGGCGTCGGTGCGGGCCTCTACGCGATGCTGATCATGGCCATTCTCACCGTCTTCATCGCGGGCCTGATGGTCGGCCGCACGCCCGAGTATCTCGGCAAGAAGATCGAAGCGCGCGAGATGAAGCTGGCGGTGCTCTACACGCTGATCTTCCCCCTCATCATCCTCGCGCCGGCAGCGTGGGCCGCAATCGACAAGGGCGCACTTGCTTCATTGAACAACGGCGGCCCGCACGGGCTCAGCGAGATCCTCTACGCCTTCACCAGCGCGGCCGGAAACAACGGCTCGGCATTCGCGGGGCTCAACGCCAACACGAACTTCTGGAACTTCTCACTCGGCATCTCGATGCTCGCCGGCCGCTTCTTCATGCTCCTGCCCGCGCTGGCATTGGGCGGCGCGATGATCGGCAAGAAGGTCGTGCCGCAGAGTCTGGGCACCTTCCCGACCACCGGCGCGCTCTTCTCCGCCCTGCTGTGCGCCGTCATCCTCATCGTCGGCGCGCTCACATTCTTCCCGGCGCTCGCGCTCGGGCCTGTCGTTGAAGCGCTGCTCGCACAGAGCGGAAAGGTGTTCTGATATGGCCGCCAAATCAAAGCGGCTGTCGCTGTTCGATCCGTCGATCATCCGCGCCGCCCTCTGGGACAGCATCAAGAAGCTCGATCCGCGCGCGGTCGCGAAGAACCCGGTCATGTTCGTCGTCGAGATCGGCAGCGCAATGACCACCGCGCTCTACATCCGCGATCGAATCCACCCCGAGCACGCGGCCGCGCCGACCTGGTTCACGTTCGCGATCTCGCTCTGGCTCTGGTTCACCGTGCTCTTCGCGAACTTCGCCGAGGCAGTCGCGGAGGGTCGTGGCAAGGCGCAGGCAGACACGCTGCGACGGATGAGGCAGGAGACGAGCGCGCGCAAGGTACGGACCTGGCCCGCACCCGAGGGTGTGCCGAGCGTGGCGAACGAGGAGCGAATCCCCGCCTCGCGCCTGAGGAAGGGAGATCTGATCGTCGCCTGGGCCGGCGAGATCATCCCTGGCGACGGCGAGATCATCGAGGGGATCGCGTCCGTCGATGAGTCGGCGATCACGGGCGAGTCGGCACCGGTCATTCGCGAGAGCGGCGGCGATCGCAGCGCGGTCACCGGCGGCACCAAGGTCTTGAGCGATCGCATCGTCGTGCGCATCACGGCCGATCCCGGCGAGTCGTTCCTCGACCGGATGATCCGCCTCGTCGAGGGCGCGGCCCGCCAGAAGACGCCCAACGAGATCGCGCTGCACATTCTCCTCGTCGGCCTGACGATGATCTTCCTGCTCGCCTGCGCGACGCTGGTTCCGCTCGGGATCTACTCGGGCGTGGCGATCCCCGCGGCCACAGTGGTCGCGCTGCTCGTGTGTCTGATTCCGACGACGATCGGTGGCCTGCTCTCCGCGATCGGCATCGCGGGAATGGATCGGCTGCTGCAGAAGAATGTGCTCGCGATGAGTGGCCGCGCAGTCGAAGCGGCGGGCGACGTCGACGTGCTTCTGCTCGACAAGACCGGCACGATCACCCTGGGCAATCGGATGGCGACAGCATTCCTGGCCGCTCCTGGCGTGGCCGCGCGCGATCTCGCCGATGCCGCACAGCTCGCGAGCCTCGCCGATGAAACCCCCGAAGGACGCAGCGTGGTGGTGCTCGCGAAGGAGCAGTTCGGCATGCGCGAGCGGGCGCTCAACGAGGGCGAGCACACCTTTGTTCCCTTCACCGCGATCACGCGCATGAGCGGCTGCGATCTCAACGGGCGCATCCTGCGCAAGGGCGCAGTCGAGGCGATCGGCCGGCACGTCGTCGCGCTCGGCGGCACGCTGCCCGACGAGGTGCGCACAGCGGCGAACCAGATCTCGGATCAAGGAGGCACTCCGCTCGCCGTCGCAGAGGGCGCGCGCGTGCTCGGCCTCATCCAGCTCAAGGACGTCGTGAAGGGCGGCATCCGCGAGCGGTTCGACCGATTCCGCGCGATGGGCATCCGCACCGTGATGATCACGGGAGACAACCCGCGCACGGCGGCAGCGATCGCGGGCGAAGCAGGCGTGGATGATTTTCTCGCCGAGGCGACGCCCGAGATGAAGATGCAGCTCATCCGCGACGAGCAGGCGAAGGGCAAGCTCGTCGCGATGACGGGCGACGGCACCAACGATGCGCCCGCGCTCGCGCAGGCCGACGTCGGCGTCGCGATGAACACCGGCACGCAGGCAGCCAAAGAGGCCGGCAACATGGTCGACCTCGACTCGAATCCAACCAAGCTGCTCGAGGTGGTCGAGGTCGGCAAACAGCTATTAATGACCCGCGGGTCATTAACGACCTTCTCGATCGCCAACGACGTCGCGAAGTACTTCGCGATCCTGCCGGCACTCTTCGCGACGGCCTATCCGGAACTCAAGACGCTCGACGTGATGCACCTGGCGTCACCGCTCTCGGCGATCCTGAGCGCAGTGATCTTCAACGCGCTGATCATCGTCCTGCTCATCCCGCTCGCACTGCGCGGCGTGACGTACCGTCCACTCGGCGCATCGGCGCTGCTGCGGCGCTCGCTGCTCATCTACGGAGTCGGCGGCGTGATCGCGCCGTTCGTGGGCATCAAGCTGATCGACCTGCTCATCTCGTCGATCGGTCTCGTCTGACAGCCGTTTTGCGAAATTACCGAATTCGATAACGCACGTTTGTAAAAGCCGTCGAGCACCGAGGAGTCGAAGATGATCCGCGAACATGTTCTCCCCGCAGCCCGCGCCACGCTCTGCACGCTGCTCATCACCGGAGTGGCCTATCCGCTCCTCTGCACCGGGCTGGCCCTGGTGCTCTTTCCGCAGCGCGCGAGAGGCAGCTTCGTCACCGACGACGCCGGCCACACCGTCGGCTCCGAGTTGATCGCGCAGCCGTTCGCGAGCGCGGCCTATGTGCAGCCTCGACCCTCGGCGGCCGGAGACAAAGGATGGGACGCGAACAACTCGGGCGGCTCGAACCTCGGCGCGACGTCGAAGAAGCTCCGCGACCGCGTTCAGGCCGACGTTTCGCGACTCAAGACCGAGAACCCAGACGCGCTTGCAGAGATTCCGGCGGAGCTGGTCACCACCTCGGGAAGCGGACTGGATCCGCACTTGTCACCCGCCGCGGTGCGGTGGCAGATCCCGCGCATCGCGCGCGCTCGCCAGGTCGCACCGGATCGCATCGAGCGGCTCGTGGCCGACCAGATCGAAGGTCGCGATCTCGGCTTTCTCGGCGAGCCGCGCGTGAATGTGCTCTTGCTCAATCTGGCGCTTGATCGGTTGCTCGGGAAGCCAGTAGCGCCGCCGGGAAAGTAGCGCGCAGGGGAGGACGATTGATGCCGGCAAGCCGCGTCGAAGATTTTCTCGAACTCGTCGAGCGCGCCCGGCGCGGGCGGCTGAAGCTCTATCTCGGCTTTGCAGCCGGCGTCGGCAAGACGTTCCGCATGCTCGAGGAGGCGCACGCACTGCAAGTGCGCGGCGTCGATGTGGTGGTCGCGTTCGTCGAGACGCATGGCCGCATCGAGACCGAGCGACTCGTCGATGGCCTCGAGGTCATCCCGCGACGCCGCATCGACTACCGCGGCGTCACGCTCGAGGAGATGGACATCGCCGCTGTCATCGCGCGCGCTCCCGCCATCGCCATCGTCGACGAGATCCCGCACACGAATGTGCCGGGAAGCGAGCACCGCAAGCGCTGGCAGGACGTGATCGATCTGCTCGATCGCGGCATCAACGTGATCGGCGCGATGAACGTGCAGCACCTCGAGTCGCTCGGCGGACTGCTCGAGCGCGAGACGGGCGTGCTCGTGCGCGAGACGGTTCCCGACACATTTCTGCGGCGCGCCGATCAGATCGTGAACCTCGATCTCGCGGTGGAAGATCTCCAAGAACGTCTGCGCGCGGGAAAGATCTATCCGGCCGACAAAGTGCCGTGGGCGCTCGAGCACTTCTTTCAGATGAACAATCTGACGACGCTGCGCGAGCTCGCGCTGCGCGAAGTGGCCGAGAGCCTTGATCGCTCCGCGACCGCCACCAGCGCGGCCGCGGCGCCCGAGAAGGGTCATCGCGGCGAGCGCGTGATGGTGGCGATGTCGTCGAATCCGCCGCACGGGATGACGCTGCTGCGGCGCGGCTCACGCATGGCGGGACGTCTCAACACCGACTGGTTCGTCGTCTATGTCGAGACGCCGGATGAAGACGCGCTGCGCATCAGCGCGGAAGCGCAGCGGGTGCTCCTGGCCAATCTGGACAAGGCCCGCGAGCTCGGCGCCGAGGTGGTTCGACTGCAGTCGCGCGATCCGGTGACTGCGCTGCTCGACTTCGCCCGCTCGCACGGCGTCGGTCATGTCATCGTTGGTCGCAGCACGCGGGCGCGCTGGAAGCGGCCTTTCTCGCGATCTCTGATCGAGCGGCTGATCGATGATGCGGAAGGTCTCGATGTGCACGTGACCGCGCTCGAGGAGAGCACATGAGTCTGCGCTCCAAACTTCTGCTCGCGCTGATTCCTCTTGCCGGCGCGCTGCTGCTGCTCGGTGGACAAGCGGTGCGCGTGATCGCGCAGCAAGGCGAGCTCTCGCAGCGCATCCTCAAGGACAATTATCGCAGCGTGCTCGCGGCGCAGCGGATGAAGGAGGCGGTCGAGCGCATCGACAGCGCGATGGCCTTCCGCGCGGCCGGGCGCGCAGACAAGGCCGCGCCGCAGGATGCGCAGAACCGCACCCGGTTCTCTTCCGAGCTTTCGATCCAGGAGCACAACATCACCGAGGCGGGCGAAGCGGAGGCGACGCGGGAGCTGCGCGCGCGCTGGCAGAGCTACCTCACCGAGGCCGACCGCTTCGTCGCGCTCGCGCCGGAAGTACAGCGCACCGACTACTTCGCGACGATGGAGCCGGCGTTCCTGCGCGTGAAGACGGCGGCCGATCGAATCCTCGAGCTGAACCAGGACGCGATGGTGCGCAAGAGCGAGCAGGTGCGCATCGCGGCGGAGAAGCAGAACGCGATGATGCTGGCCGCGACGCTCGCGGCCGCGCTCTCGGGCGTGCTCGCGAGCGTCTGGATCACCGGGCAGCTCCTGCGGCCGCTCTCGGTGCTGACCCAGGCCGTGCGGCGTGTGGCCGAGGGAGATCTCGCCGCGCGCGCGGATCTGCGCGGCAGCGACGAGATCGCGCAGCTCGCTGGCGAGTTCAACACGATGGCCGCGCGCATCGCGGAGTATCGGCGCAGCTCTCTTGGTGAGCTGCTTCAGGCACAGCATGCTTCGCAAGCGGCCATCGACAGCCTGCCCGATCCGGTGGTGATTCTCGGAAACGAAGGCGCGGTGCTCAACGTCAATCACGCAGCAGAGGCGCTCTTGCAGATCGGCTCCGGAGCGCGCGCCGATCCGCTCGCGCTCGCGACTGCGCCCGTGCGCGAGTTGCTTGAGAAGGTTCGCGCGCACGTCATCTCCGGCAAGGGTGCGTATGAGCCGAAAGGATTTGAAGAGGCGCTGCGCCTCGAGGGAAATGGCGGCACGCGCTACCTCTTGCCCCGCGCGGAGCCGGTCTACTCGGAGGAGGCCGGGATCGTCGGCGCGGCGATCGTGCTGCAGGACGTGACGCGGCTGTGGCGCTTCGATGAGCTCAAGAACGATCTCGTCGCGACAGTGGCGCACGAGTTCCGCACGCCGCTCACGTCGTTGCGCATGGCGATCCACCTCTGCGTCGAGGGCACGGTCGGGCCGGTGACGGAGAAGCAGAGCGAGTTGCTCCACGGCGCACGCCAGGATTGCGAGCGGCTCCAGGACATCGTCGATGATCTGCTCGATCTCGCGCGCATCCAGGCTGGGCGCGGCGAGGTCGTGCCGCAGCCGTGCGCGACGCGGGAGCTGATCGACAAGGCGCTCGCGGCGCAGAAGGAGAGCGCGCACAGCGCAGGCGTGCGGCTCATCGATGCACTTGTCGAGCCCGTGCCTTCCGTGCTCGCGGACAGAGAACGCATCGGGCTGGTGCTCGGCAACATGATCGTCAATGCGCTCAGGCACGCGCCGCGCGGCAGCAGCGTCGAGCTGCGCGCAGAGCGGCAGAGCAAAGAAGTCCGCTTCAGCGTGCGCGATCAGGGACCGGGCGTGCCGCGCGAATACCAGCAGCGGATCTTCGAGAAATTCTTCCGCGTGCCCGGAA
Source organism: uncultured delta proteobacterium (assembly GCA_903911145.1). Taxonomy (GTDB): domain Bacteria; phylum Myxococcota; class Myxococcia; order Myxococcales; family 40CM-4-68-19; genus CAIWCD01. The sequence goes on from CAIWCD010000007.1 coordinate 58,245, forward strand.
CAACTGGCGAGGGCGTGGGCCTCGGCCTCTACATCTCGCGCGAGATCGTCCGCGCGCACGGCGGCGAGATGGGCGTCGAGACTGCCGAAGGCGGCGGCGCGCGCTTCTGGTTCACGCTGCCCGCAAGCGCGTAGCGGGAGAGTCTAGCTGCCGTCGTATCGCTTGCGCTTGCGCCAGAGCGTCGAGACATCGACGCCGAGAACCTTCGCCGCCTCCTCGAGCGTTGATGAGCGCGCGAGCACGCTGAGGATGTGCTCGCGCTCGACCGAGTCGATCGAGAAGTCGCCGCCGAGCACGGGCTTGGTCGCTCCCGTCGGCACCATGCGCTCAGGCAGCGCCTCCGGCCCCAACCGCTCACCCGGCGAGAGGATCACTGCGCGCTCGAGCGTGTTGCGCAGCTCGCGCACATTTCCCGGCCACGCGTATGCGGTGAGAATCTCCTCCGCCTCGCGCGTCAACTCCGGCACACCTCGCTTCGCCGCGCGGGAAAACTGCGCGAGCAGGCGGTGGGCGAGCGGGACGATCTCACTCTTGCGATCGCGCAGCGGCGGCACCGCGACCGCGACGACGTCGAGACGAAAGAGCAGATCCTCGCGAAAGCGGCCCGCCTTCACATCGGCGTGGAGATCGCGATTGGTCGCGGCGACGATGCGCACGTCGGCAGTGCGGGTCTGCGCGTCGCCGATGCGCTCGAACTGTTTGTCCTGCAGGAAGCGAAGCAGCTTCGCCTGCAGCGCGAGCGGCAGCTCGCCGATCTCGTCGAGGAAGAGCGTGCCTCCCTGCGCCTGCTCGACACGCCCCGGCTTGTCGCGCAGCGCGCCCGTGAACGAGCCGCGCGCATGGCCGAACAGTTCGCTCGCGAGCAGCTCCTCGGAGAGCGTCGGGCAGCTCACCTGAGCGAACGGCTTTCCGCGCCGCGGACTCTTCTCGTGCAGCAGGCGCGCGAGCATCGTCTTGCCCGTGCCGCTCTCTCCCGTCAGGAGAACGGGAGCGTCGTGCGGCGCGGCCCGCTCGATGATCTCGACGGCGGCACGCATCGGCGGACTCGCATGCGAGAGATCGATCTCCGGTAGCGCATCGCGCGTCTCGCCCGCGCCAGGAGCGGCTCCGCGCGTGCGTCGCTCTTCCACGCGATCGAGCACCTGGCGGATCTGCGCGGGGGTGAACGGTTTGGGAAGATAGTCGCGCGCGCCGAGTTTGATCGCCTCGACGGCAGTCTCGATTGTCGCGTACGCGGTGATCACGATCACGTCGAGGCCGGGCCGCACAGCGAGCAGCTTCGGCAGCAGCGCGAGTCCGTCTTCGGTGCCCAGGCGGAGATCGAGAAACGCCAGGTCGCACGCGCTGCGCGCGAGCTGCTCCAGCGCCAGCGCGCCGTTCGCCGCCTCGCTCACTTCGCAGTGAAGTCCTTCAAGGCAGAGCACCAGCGCGCGCCGGATGTTCTTCTCGTCATCAATCACCAGCGCCCGCATTTCGTCTCCTCACAGGCCGACAACTGAAACGACGAACGGTGCGCTCCCGCGTTGATCACGCGAAGGGCGCACCGCTCGTGGACCACGACGTTCCTACTTCTTCGCGGGGGGCGTCTCTCCCTTGCCCGCGTCGCTCTTGCCCACGTCGCCCTTCGCCGCGCCGCCCTTGACTGCAGCGTCCTTCGCCGCGTCGGTCTTCGGCGCCGCGACCTGCGCTGCGTCCGCCTTTGCTGCATCAGGCTTCACCGCATCGCTCTTCGCGGCAGCAGCAGGCGAACCCATCGCGCCCTTGACGACGAGCGTACCGAGCTTCATCGCGTTGAGCTTCTCCTCGCTCGCCGCGCGCGGCCCGACGATCACGATCGACCATGCGTCCGGCCGGTCATACTTCGCCGCGACGCGCGCCACCTCGGCCGCATCGACCTTCGCCACTGCGGCCGGCAGCGTCCGGTAGTAGTCGAGCGGCTGGCCGTTGAACGCGAGCGAGGCCATCGAAGCTGCGACCGCGTCGTTCGTCTCCAGCGTCGACGGCAGCGAGCGCACGAGCGCCTCCTTCGCGTTCGCGAGCTCGCCATCCTTCAGCGCACCGGTCGCAAATCCCGCCAACTCCTTCTCGAACTCGGTGAGCGCCTCGGCCGTCACGTTGGCCTTGATGCCACCCGCCGCCAGCCACGTCCCGTGCTCGCGCATCAGACTCGCGCTCGCGCGCACGCCGTAGCTGTAGCCCTTGTTCTCGCGGATGTTCATGTCGAGGCGCGCGAACGGTCCACCGAGGATGTAGCTCGCGATCCGCAAGGGAATCGCATCGGGATCCTTCGCGGCGACGGCGTGCCCGAACGTCCAGACCTGGCTCTGCGATGCACCCGGCTTGTCGACGAGCACGAAGCTGCGCGTCTTCTGTTCGGGCAGCTTCGGCAGCCTCACGGCGATGCGCGGCTGCTTCTTCCACGACGCGAATTTCTCCTCGATGAGCTTGCCGATCTCGGCGTCCGTCACGTCTCCCGAGACGGAGAGAATCGCGTTGCTCGGCCGGAAGTAGCTCGCGTGGAACTGCACGAGATCCTTCTGCGTGATCGCCTTGAGCGTCTCGGGCGTGCCGCCCGCGGGCTGTCCCCACGGGTGCTTGTCGCCGTAGAGAATCCGCGACATCTCATCGCGCGCGAGTGCATTCGGACTCGCGAGCTTCTGCGCCTGCTCGGTCGAGAGAAGACCGCGCACGCGCTCGACGTCGTCCTTGTTGAACGCCGGATTCACCACCATGTCCGCGAACAACTCGAGCGCCTCGGGCAGCGTCTCCTTCAGGCAGTTCAGGTGGACGCGCATCGTCTCCTGTCCCGCGAACGAATTGATGTGCGCGGCGAGATCTTCGATCTTCTCCGCCTGCTGCGTGGCGGACACCTTCTTCGTGCCTTCGTCGAGCATGTTGGCGACGAAATTGGCGATGCCCGCTTTCCCCGCAGGCTCACCGTCCGTGCCGGTCTCAATCAACAGATCGACCGAGACGAGCGGCACCGCGTGGTTCTCGACGACGAGCAGGCGCGCGCCGTTCTTGAGCATGCGCGACGACGGCACCGGAGCCGTGAACGTCGCCGCGCCGGCGGCAGGCGCGGGCTTGGCAGCGCGGAACTCCGCGTCAGGTGTGGTCGGAGGAGGGGGCGGTGGCGGCGGTGGCGCGGGAGGAGCCGGCGGCAGCGGCTTCGCGGGCGCCGCGGCGATCTGCTGCGCGGGCGGATTCGGCTTGCGCTCTTCGCCGACGATGCAGCCCGAAAGAGTGAGAGCCGCGAGGGACAGGATCTGATTTCGCGAGATGGTCATGGCTTTCCTCGTCCTCTACTTCGCGCTCGCCTGGGGCGTCTTCGCCGCAGGCACGATGGAGAGCTCGAGCCGCTTGTCGTCGAGCAGATACTTGTTGGCAAACGCCTTGACCGCGTCCGGTGTGACGGCGCGATAGCGGGCGAGATCGCGCGGCAGATAGCCGGGATCGCCGAGATAGGTTTCGTACTCGTTGAGGATGTCGGCCTTGCCGCCGAATCCGCCGAGCAGCTCGACCGCGCGGACCTTCTGCGCGATGAACTTGCGCTGCGCACGCGCGACCTCGGCCGCGCTGGGCGCCTCTTTCTTGATGCGATCGATCTCGGCCTGGATGAGCGGCTTGAGCTCCGCGAGTTCGTGGCCCGCGTTCACCGTCGCGCTGATCTCGAGGTATCCGCCGAGGCCGAGCGCGTCGTCGCCAGCGTCGACTTCGCTCGCAACTTTCTTGTCAAAAACAAGTGTTTTGTACAACCGAGAGGTCTTGCCGCCGCCGAGGATCTCGCTGAGCACATCGCCCGCGGCCTCATCGTCGGAGAACTGCTTCACGCCGTTCCACACGAGGGAGAAACGCGGCACTTCGGCCACCTTGTCCTCGACGTTCTCGACGACAACCTTGTCGAGCTTCGGCTGCGCCACGTCGGGACGCGCCGGCATCTTGTCGTTGACGATCGGCCCGAAGTACTTCTCGATCAGCGCCTTCGCGGCCGCCGGATCGAAGTCGCCGACGATCGCGAGCGACGCGTTCTGCGGCCCGTACCAGGAGCGGAAGAAGCCCTTGAGGTCGTCGATGCTCGCCGCCTGGATCTCGGGGATGCTGCCGATCACGCACTCGTAATACGGGTGCGGCGACGGGTAGAGCACGTCGCAGAGCTTGAGTTGGCCGACGCCGTACGGCCGGTTCTCGTAGCTCTGGCGCCGCTCATTCGAAACGACATCGCGCTGCACCGACAGCTTCTTCGCGTCGAGGGTGTCGAGGAGGAACGCCATCCGATCGCTCTCGATCCAGAGAGCAGTGCCCAACTCGGGCGCGGAGACGACCTCGAAATAGTTGGTGCGATCGAAGCTCGTCGTCCCGTTTGCCATCGCGCCCGGGATGGTGCCGATCGACTGCAGAACGTTGAACGGCGCAGGCTGCACGTGCTTGCTGCCCGAGAACATCATGTGCTCGAACAGGTGCGCAAAGCCGCTCTTGCCGGGCGTCTGGTTGGCCGCGCCGACGTGGTACCAGATGTTGACCGCGACCTGCGGGAGCCGGTGGTCCTCGCTGAGAATGACGGTGAGGCCATTCTGGAGTTTGTACTTCTCGAACTTGATCTCGGGGTCCGACGCACGCGCAGGAAGCGCGAGCGAAAGTGCGGCAACGGCCGCAAGGGAAACGAGGCGATTCAAAGGGGCCTCCATCGATGCTGTGCGGGTGGATAGGACGAGGCGGCGCGCTATCACGGGGAAAGCGGTGCGGCAAGCCGGCTATTGCTGTAGGCGGGGTCGGTCGTGACCTCCTGCCCAAGCCAGTCGGGCCTATCGAACGGTTCGTCTTCGGAGGCGAGTTCGATCTCCGCCATCCAGAATTCTCCTCGAGGGAGATCGAGAAATTGATCGAGTTCCCAGCGGCCGATTCGATAACGAAGTTTCGATAACGACGATTTGCAGAGCGCGAAGAGCGTGGGTCCGTCCTCGAGGGGAATTGGATATTCCAGCTCGGTGCGCGACATCAGGCCCGGCCCTTTGATCGTCAGTCGCAGCGAGCGGACACCGTCGGGATCAGTCGTCTCGCGCACCCGCACCGACGGCTTCGAGGAGAGATAGCCTTGTCGCAACGCGAACGGCGCGGGCAGCACAGGCAGCCGCTCACGCAGCACGAGAAATTTCCGCTCGATCTCGATCGCCATTGGTTGCTTTCTACAACTGATGCTTCGCGACGAACGCTCGCAGATCCTTGAGCTCGTCATCGCAGATCTCGTGGCCCATCGAGTAGGTGTGCCAGTCGACCGAGCAGCCGCTCTCCTCGAGCGTTGCGCGCGTGGTCTGCCCGTAGACGATGGGGAGGATCTCGTCGCGCGTGCCGTGTGCTGCGAAGATCGGCAGGCGCGCGAGCGTTTCGCGGGGAGCCCGCTGCGCGAGCGGAATCATCGGCGGGACGGCCGACAGCGAGATCACCGCGCGCGCGAGGTCGGGTCGCAGCAGCGCAAGCGAGAGCGCCACGCCGCCTCCCTGCGAGAAGCCGAGCAGGATCGGCGCCCGCCCATCCCGCTTCGCAATCGCCGCGACCGCCTCCGTCGCTGTCGTCACCGCTTCGGCGACGTCATCGGGATTGAAGTCGATGCCCTCTCCGCGCGGCACCAGCGGATACCAGGCATATCCGCCCCACGGCAGTGGCAGCGGCGCGCGGATCCCGACGCAGGCGAGGCGCGGATCGATCGCCGCACCGAGCGAGATCAGATCGTCTTCACTCGCGCCGTACCCGTGGAGCATCACCAGAGTGCCGGTGGCGGGAAGCTGCTGTGCCGCGCGCTCGATTGTGTAGAGGGCCATGGCGCGTCTTCTACTCTGCTTCACGTCGCCGCTGCTTGCCGCAACTGCTGGCGCGAGCGCACTTGCGGGTGTTACACCGACGCTCTCTGACCGAGGGAAACATGCACAAGCCCGGAAGCGAAGAAGAAGAGTATTTCGCCCGCGAGAACGCGGAGAAGATGCGCAAGCTGGCCGCGGAGCAGCGCGCGCACCTCGCGGAGAGCGAGAAGGCGAAGCTGCGCCAACTGCACCACAAGCGCTGCCCGAGCTGCGGGATGGAGCTGCACGACGTCACGTATCGCAACGTGAAGATCGAGCGCTGCTTCGCCTGCAACGGCACGTTCCTCTCGTCAGGCGAGTTCGAGAAGCTTGCGAAGGCGGAGCCCAAGGGCGTGATGAGCGATGTGCTGCGGCTGTTTGAGCATAAGCACACTCCGTAGGGAGCGCTGCGGAGCATCGCTGGTCGCGGCCGTGCTCAAACATGCATGCGCGGCCGACGTTAAGAGCGCGCTCCGATCGAAGTTGGGAGGGGCCGCTCCTGAACTGCGCGCGGCCGCGACCAGCGGCTGCTCCACAGCTTAGACAAGTCGGAAAGAGGAGCTTCGAGATCGGCTAGCCGTTCCTCTTCGCGAAGTCGTGCATGAAGGTTGCGAGAGACTCGGCCCACTCGAGGAGGACGGCGTTGTAGAGCGAGACGCGGATGCCGCCGAGGGCGCGGTGGCCCTTGAGGCCGACCATCCCGGCCTTCTTCGCTTCGGAGACGAATTTCTCTTCGAGCGCTTCGCTGCCGAGACGGAAGACGATGTTCATCATCGAGCGCGACGACTGTTCCACGGGGCAGCTATAGAAGCCGCCGGACGCAGAGATCGCGCTGTAGATGGCGCCGGCCTTGGCGCGATTGACCTTCTCGATCGCGGTGAGTCCGCCCTGCTCTTTCAGCCACGAGAGCACGTTGCGCATCAGGTAGATGCCGAACGTGGGCGGCGTGTTGTAGAGCGAGTTCGCCTCGGCGTGCGTGCGGTACTGGAAGATCTTCGGGATGTCGCGCCGGCCGCTCTCGACGAGATCCTTCTTGATCACCACCACGGTCACGCCGCTCGGCCCGATGTTCTTCTGCGCGCCCGCGTAGATGAGTCCGAATTGGCTGACGTTGATCGGCCGCCAGAGAAAGTCGCTCGACATGTCGGCGACGAGCGGCGCGTGCGCGGTCGGGAAAGCCGCGCCAGGAGAGGACGCGAACTGCACGCCGTGGATTGTCTCGTTGGTCGTGAGGTGCACGTAGCTCGCGCCGACGTCGTTGAGTTCGGTCGGCGTGCGCGTGTAGCTCTTCTCCTTGCCATCGCCGGTGCCGGTCGTCGCCGAGACGTACGCTTCGCCGCCGAGCATCGCCGCGACGCTCTTCGCTTCGGCCACGGCCTTCTCGCCCCAGGCGCCGCTGAGCGCATACGCAGCCTTGCCTGTGCGCGGGAGCAGATTCATCGGAACAACCGCGAACTGCTGCGAGGCCCCGCCGGTCTGGAACAATATGTTGTACTCAACAGGTATATTCAAAAGCTCTCGCAGGAGCGCGAGCGCCTCCTCGTGAACCGCGTCGTACTCGCGACCGCGGTGGCTGTGCTCCATCACCGACATGCCCGAGCCCTGGAAATCGAGCAGCTCGGCCTGCGCGCGCTCGAGTGCGGTGAGAGGAAGAGCGGCGGGTCCGGCATTGAAGTTCATCACGCGAGCCATCGGGTGCCTCCGTTGAAGCGTGCTCGCTTATCATGCGCGCCCATTTCAACCGTAGTGCGGCGGAGACAAGCGATGGCCAAAATCGATCTCGCGGCAGTCCCTGAGCAGCGCGGCGCGCGATATCCCGCGCCTTACGATGCGCCCTGCAAAGAGCGGCGCGTGCGGCGACTCGGCGATGCGGCGGGTCTGACGCGGCTCGGAGCGAGTCACATTCGTCTGCCGCCCGGAGCCTGGTCGAGCCAGCGCCATTGGCACTCGCACGAAGATGAATTCATCGTCGTGCTCGAGGGAGAAGTCGTGCTGGTGACAGACGCGGGAGAGGAGATCCTGCGCGCGGGCGATTGCGCAGCATTCAAAGCGGGCGTGCGCGATGGACACTGCGCGCAGAACCGAAGCGCTCGAGACGCGGTGCTGCTCGCCTTGAGCAACCACAGCGACGAGGACTTCGGTGAGTACTCAGACATCGACCTGAAGTTCACCCCGCAGCCGCACGGCGCTCCCGGCGAGTTTCTGCGCAAGGATGGATCGCGCGCCTAGCGCGTCACCGGCCTGCGGCCTGCTCCTGCGCGCGCTTGCCGAGCAGCCGCACGTAGTCGGCGAGCGGCTGGTAATCGCTCTCGGCGATCACGCCGTTCCAACGCGGCATCGGCGTCCCGGGCTTCTGTTTGGGCGCATCGCGAATCCAGGCGATCAGCTCCTCGTCGTGCGCGTATTTCGCGCCCGCGCCGCGCAGGTCGTAGGTCCCGAGCCCGGAGTCGCCGTGGCAGCTCCCGCAGGCGTAGGTTCTGTACGCACGCTCACCCGCGCTGGCATTGGTCGCGAGCTGCGGCGCGTCTTCGCGCACGACGCGATTCGAGATTGCCGGCACGGAGCGAAGGTAGGCGAAGAGTGCGTCGGACCAGTCGTCGCTCAGGTTCGGATAGCGAGGCATCGGCGCTCGCACCGGCCGGTGATCGGGACGAAAGCCATCCTGCAGCGCGCGCCGGAAGTCGCTCTCGCTCCAGCGTCCGAGCCCCGTCTCGGCATCGGGCGTGAGATTGGCCGTCGAGATGATGCGCTGGTTGATGTCCGGCATCGCGTTGCCACCGCCGAAGAAGCCCGCGCTCAACTCCGGCTTGAGCTCGTTGTTCGACGAGAAGTCCTTCGAGTGGCAGGCGAAGCAGCCGAGCACGCCGGTCGCGAGGTAGTGACCAAAAGCGACCTTGTCGTCCGCGAGTTTCGGCGTGGCGATCGGCCCCGTCGGCAAAGGCAGCGGCTTCATCACCAGGCGAAAGAGCAGCTTCGCCAGAAGCGTCGGCTGGCCTGCGGGCTGGCGCCCCTTGCGCGCAGCAAGTTCGGGCGCGTCCGAACGCAGATAGGCAATGATCGACGCGAGATCCTCGTCCGAGATGTTCGGCAACTTCACCATCCAGGGCGGCGAGTAGTGACTGTCGCGATGAATGCCGGTGCGGATGATCACCGCGAGCTCGCCGTCGCTCCACGAGCCGATCCCGTCCACCGGATCGCGCGTGATGTTCTGCGACCAGGCGCGCCCGAACTGCCGCGGCAGGTCGGTGATCTCGCGCCCGCTGAACACCTGCGTCGCGGGATCGCGATGGCACTCCGCGCAGAGCATCCCCGAGAGCAGGCGGCCGTGCTCAACGCGCGATGGAGTCACCTCGACGTGGAGCTCGAGTTTCGGCACCGCGTAGTGGGGAACGCCGCTCGCGCCAACGAGGGCAAGACTTACGCCGACCGCCACCAGCGCGGCCGCGACGACTCCGCCGATCAGTTTCAATGCACGCATTTCCCCTCCGGAGAAATGGTTTGTACACCAACGATCTACGGGCCGGAGCGAAGAACTGCGGGACTATCTTCGCTTCTCAAACAGCTTCGCGAGCGGCTTCGGACACCACCAGTTCCATCGGCCCATCAGGTCCATCGCAGCCGGCACGATGAGCAGGCGCACCAGCGTCGCATCGAGTGCAACTGCGAGCGCCATTCCGAAACCCATCGCCTTCATCAGCACGACCTGGGCGGTCGAGAAGGCGAGGAAGACGACGACCATGATCATCGCGGCACTGCTGATGAGACGACCGCTGCGCGCCATTCCTGCTGCGACCGCCTGCGCGTTGTCGCCGGTTGCTTGCCACTCCTCCTGCATGCGCGAGAGCAGAAGCACCTCGTAGTCCATCGAGAGGCCGAAGACGGCGCAGAAGAGCAGCACGGGCAGAGTCGGTTCGGTGAGCGCAGGAACAAAGCGCAGGAGCGAGTGACCGTGGCCCTCCTGAAAGACGAAGACGAGCGCACCGAATGACGCGGCGATCGAGAGCAGATTCATCAGCACTGCCTTGATCGGCAGCAGCACCGAACCGAGCGCGAAGAAGAGAATCAAGAGCGTTGCGCTGATGACGAGCGCGAGGGCCTGCAGCGCGTGCTGCTCGATGAACGCGAGCACATCGACATCGAGCGCGGTCTGTCCGCCGAGCACGAGTTCGCCATCGGCGGGCGCGGGCAATCGCTGGATCGCGCGCACGAGAGCGCGAGCAGCATTGCTCTGCGGCGCCTCATTCGTCACCACGTTGAGGAGCACCGCACGCTTTCCCACGCTCGACTTCCACGCAAAGAGCAGCGACGGCGCGAGATCCTTCTCGGGCGTCTGCGCCATCGCGATCACGTCATCGCGATCGAGCGTCGCATCGACATCGACGATGCTCTCCACGCGCACGACGCCAGGCAGTTTCTGGATCGCCTGCGAGAGATCAAAGAGAGGCCCGGCACGCGCCGGCGTGAAGCCTGGCGCGGTCGGGAAGAGCGCGACGACCTGGATGCGCGTCGCCGCCTGCAGCGGGAAATAGGTGTGCAACTCCTCGTAGCCGCGGCGCGCTTCGGTGCCCGCGGGCAGCACGGTCACATCGGCGGTGGCGAGATCGATGCGGAAGAACGGCGTGCCGAGCGCGACCAGCGAGAGCACAGCGGGCACGAGCACAACGAGCGGCCGACGCATCACCTTCGCCGCCACGCCGCGCCAGAACGCCTCGTCGCCGCCCGGCTTCCAGTGCAGCCACGAGAGATTTCCCGCATCGATGCGATCGCCGAGAACCGCCAGCAGCGCGGGCAGCAGCGTCAGCGACGCGAGCACCGCGAGGAAGACGACGAACGCGCCGCCGATGCCCATCGCCGAGAGATAGCTGTGCGGGAAGCAGAGGAGACCCGAGAGCCCGACGAAGACGGCGAGCCCGGAGAAGAGCACCGCGCGGCCTGCGGTGGCGATGCCGCGCGCGATCGCGTCCTCGTTGGAAAGCCCTGCGGCCCGCTCGTCGCGCACGCGGCTGACGATGAAGAGCGAGTAGTCGATCGCGACGCCGAGGCCGATGAGCGAGACGACATTGATCGTGTACTGGGCCATGTCGGTGAAGTGGCTCAAGGCCGTGACCATGGCGACGCCGCCGACCACCGCGACTCCGCCGACGAGCACCGGCAAGGTCGCCGCGACGATCGAGCCGAAGACCGCGATGAGCACGAGCAGCGCGAGAGGAAGAGAGAAGATCTCGGCGCGGATCAGATCGTGCTCGAGCAGCCGATCGAGGTCCCGCTTGAAGGCGAGATAGCCCGTGAAGGTCGGCTTGAGCAGGCCTGGCTTGAACTCGCCGCGAATCTCCTCGGAGATGAGGCCAACCTCGCGCAGCGTGCCCTTCACGGCGATGAGCGCGAGCGCGTGCGTCTGATCGGCGGAGATGAACGCGTCGCTGTAAGGATGCGGCAGATCGACGGGCGAGATGACTTGCTGCACGCGCGGGTCGGCGCGGAACCCGTCGAGCTGTTCATGCAGCGCGCGATCAAAGCGAGGATCGCTCGCGAGCACGCCGTCCGCGTGAAGAACCAGCGTGAACGAGGCCTGGCCTGGCTGTCCGAGATCGTGCTCGATCAACTCCTGCGCGCGCGTCCAGCCGATCCCATCGATCGTCGGCGTCGTGAGCGGGCCTCCGCGCACGAGCATCGCAAGGCTCACGACGAGCATCGCGCCGCTCGCGATCAGCACGGGCTTCGGTCTGCGCGCAATCGCGCGTCCCCAGTTGCTCAACATCGTGTTGCTCCTCACGGACCCACTGCGCTGGCTGGTGAACTTGAATCGCGCACCCTCGCGCACTTTCGCTCGAGCGGCCCCGGCTCACTTGTGCCACGTTCGCGCATCGCCCGTGCCCAAACTCTGCAGAGAGAGAGAGAAGAGTCACCATGATGAAGCCGCGCCGCGCTGCCGTCCTCGCACTCGTGCTGATCTCGCTGCAGTTCACGACCACTGGCTGCATCGGGCGCTTCGCGCTCACCCGCAATCTCTACAAAGCCAACCTCTCGATCAACGAGAAGTGGCTGCGCGCGATCGCCACGTTCGCGATGATCGTCGTGCCCGTCTACGGCGTCACGCTGCTCATTGATGGAGGCGTGCTCAACACGATCGAATTCTGGGGCGGGAAGAATCCTGTCGATGGCGAATCGATCGATCGGCAGACCCCGACGACACCAACCGCGACCGCGCCCAGTGCGGCCCGGAGAGATTCGAGTGCAGGGCATCCGACGGAGTTCGCGCTCACCGACGAGGGAAGTACGTTGCGCGTAACGCTCTCGGCTCAGGGAGACCCAGCGCGCAGGATGATGCTCACGATGCGCGGAGAGAATGCCGAACTGCGCAGTGACGATGGCGCGCTGATCGCATCACTGGGTGTGAACGATGACGGCAGCGCGCAGGTGCGAGATGCAACGGGAGCGGTGCTCGACGAGAAGAGTGCGGCGCAGAGAGGATCGCTTGTGGCCGCGCTGAGAGCGGGCGGGAGCCCGTTTGCGCAGACGATCGAGCTGCAGCGCGGGCCGATGCTCGCGCGAGCGCGATAAATTGAAGCGGTAGCGCAGAACTGTGCGGCGAGCGGCGAAGGAGAGCACGCGGTGAAGATCGTGATCGATGTCGATGTCGCGAATGAGCGCGGAAGGCTCGCGAAGAGCCTGGCGCGCATCGAGAGCGCGCTGGAGAATCTCGAGCCGGGCCGCGCGCAGAGCGGTGCGGCGCCGATCGGCCTGCACGCCGGCACGCCGGGGACCTTCTGGAAACGGTTCCGCCAGACACACATGGGAAGGAATCTGCCACTCATCCTTCTGATGTCCGGGCTGATGGAATATCAGTTCGTGCGGATGGGGCATCCAGTGTTCGGAGTGCTGATCTTCATTGGGATCATCGGCCAGAGCATCCTCCGCAACGGGCTGCTGCTTCCGGCGGACCCGGCTGCGCAGCAGACGCTCGACCTGATGCCGGCGCGGCCGCACATCGGGTTGGGCGCGACCATCGGGGACGGCGCGATTGTCGAACCTGGCGCAACGGTGGAGGTGGGCGCGAGCGTCGGTGCGGGCGCGGTGATCCAGCGCGGCGCAGTGGTGCGAATGGGCGCGTCGATCGGCGCGCGCGCGGTGGTTGAAAACGACGCGATCGTCTCGTGGGGCGCCGACGTTCGACGCGACGCAGTCGTCGGCGCGCATGCACGCGTTGGTGCGGGAGCAACCGTGAAGTCGGGTGCGCACGTCCCGCGCGACTTGCGCATCTTTCCCGGAGGTGAATGGGGCGGAAAGGCTGCCCGGGATGTCGTTGCCGGGGATGATGCGGGCGATACGCGATTCAGCAAATCGCGCGCCACAGATGTTGCGTCTGCGCGAACCGCGACGCCTCTCGCTGCGCCAAGCGCCGCGTCGACCGACCCGCGCGCCGTGAAATTCAGCGAGCTGTTCGCGCGCATCGACGCGCAGATCGATCTCGCGCCGGCGCTGGTGCGCGAGCATCTCGGCGCGTCAGCTGGCGGCGTGCGCGCGCTGCGTGGAACCTGCACAGCCCTGCTCGCGCGCGAGCACGCGCTGCGCACTGAGGCATCGCCCGAGGCGGTCGCGCAACTGCTTGCCGAACGGGACGGCATCAACGGGCGCATCGCGACCAGCGATGATGCCCAGACCCGCATGTCGCTTCAGAGCGCGATCGCGGCCATCGACACGCAGGTGCAACAGCGCAAACTGCTCGCACGCAGCGCCGATCGCCTCGATGCCGAGCTGACGCGGCTCTTCTGGACGCTCGACGGATTGGTGGCCCAGCTTGTGCGGCTGCGCAGCGCGGGAGCAGATGCCACGCAAGCGCCCGACGCGCGGCTCAGCCAGAGCGTGCAGCAACTGCAGTCCGAAGTGGCAGCTATCGCCGACGCGCTCGAGGAAGTTTCGCGCGGAGTTGCAACGGCTGGCGATGCGCAGGTGCCGACCGAGAACATCGCCGCCGAGAGCGCAGTCGCGCCGCCGGGACAGGCGGCCGCATCCTCTACGCAGTCCGCCCTGCGAGTGCGCGCAGACGAGTAGCTCGCAGCTTCACGCTCGTCGAAGTGCGCTCGACCGCCTGCGGAGCGCTACCTGCGCGACGATTGGTATGCCAATCAAATTGATTGCTGTTCAAACCATCTCGGGAAGCGACTCAGCGGCGCGTCTTCGGACGCCAGGAACCGAGCCGCTTGGGAGCCTGGCCCGTGCCAGCGCCCGCCGGCGCGCTGCCCGACGGAGCACCTGACGAACCGCGCGACGCTCCGCTCGATCCGCCGCGACCGCCGCCGTGCCCGCGGCCGCTCCCTGCCGACGAGCGATTGCCGCTGTTGCCCTGCGGCTTGCGTCCACCGCGACGTTCAGCCGGCCGCGAATCTCCCTGCCGCTGCTTGGGCGCGGAGAGGCGCGGTTGGTGCTTCACTGCGTTCTGGAACGCCTCGTCGTCGCGCGGCACCGTCGTGCGCGACACCGTGGTGCGCGTGAGCTTCTCGATGTTGCGCAGGAGATCGTGCTCGTCAGGAGCAGCGAAGCTCGAGGCCCGCCCGCTCGCAGAAGCGCGCGCAGTGCGGCCGATCCGGTGCACGTAATCCTCGGGCACGTTGGGCAGATCGAAGTTGATGACGTGGCCGATCTCCGCAACGTCGATGCCGCGCGCCGCGATGTCGGTGGCGACGAGGACGCGATACTTCCCGTCCTTGAACCCATCGAGCGCGTGACGGCGCTGGCTCTGGGAGCGGTCAGCGTGGATCACCGCGACTTCGTGTCCAGCCGACACCAACCCCTTGGCGACCCGATCGGCGCGTCGCTTGGTGCGCGTGAAGACGAGCGTCGAAAGGTTGTCTTGCGCAAGCAATGAGCAGAGCAGCGCGAGCTTCTCTTCGTGGCCGACGAGGAACACTTGCTGCGTCGCACGCGAGGCCGTGTCGCCGCTGCGTGCCACTTCGACGCGCACCGGATTCTTCAGATGCTGCGAAGCGAACGTCGCGACCTCGCCCGCCATGGTGGCAGAGAAGAGCATCGTCTGCCGGGCGCGCGGCAGGCGCGCGAGGATGTAATCGAGCTGGGGCTTGAAGCCCATGTCGAGCATCCGGTCGGCCTCGTCGAGCACGAGCATCTCGACGCCGTCGAGGTGGGCCGTGCGGCGATCGAGGTGATCCTTCAGCCGGCCCGGCGTGGCGACGATGATCTCGACGTTGGCGCGGAACGCATCGGCTTGCGGATTCATCCCGACGCCGCCGATCACGACGGCCGAGCGGATGTTCTGGTTGCCGCCGAAGCGCTCGGCCTCCTCTCCGATCTGCAGCGCGAGTTCGCGCGTCGGCGCGAGCACAAGTGCACGCGGACCGCGAGCAGCGCCGGTGCGCGCGTGCTGCGACATCCGCTCGATCATCGGCAGAAGAAACGCCGCGGTCTTGCCGGTGCCCGTCGCGGCGCAGCCGATCACATCGCGCCCTTCGAGTCCGGGCGGAATCGCGCGCGCTTGAATCGGCGTCGGTGCTTCAAAGCCTGCGACCTCGAGCGCGGCGAGCGCACGCGGAGAAAGTCCCAGCGATGCGAACGTCACTTGATGAGCTCCTTCAGAAGATGCGCGCCGAGATCGCGCAGGCCGTCGGCGAGCAGCTCCCTGCCCTTCTCCGTCTCGAGCGCGTTCGTCATCATCTCCGGCGCATAACCGAGTTCGAGATTGAGCATCACCATCGCCGCCGAGATCGACGGAGTCAGCGCCGCGGCCTTCACGCGCGCGCGCCGCTTGACGAGGCCCGCGGAGAGATTGTCGACGAGCTCATCCTCGCCCGTGCGCGGGCCGGTGCGATCGCGCAGCGCCGCGGAGAGGCCGCTGTAGAGCGCGTCGAGGATGCGCGGGCTGTGCACCGCGCGGTCCATCCGCTCGTGCGCTTCGTCGAAGTCGACGTTCGCTGAGCTGGCATAGGTGGACGCAACGATGAGAGCGAGATCTTTGCGTGTAATGACGTGCGGCAGACGCTTCGAGAAGAGGTTCACGCGCCCTCTCTAGCTCATTTACGCTCCGCGAAGACGGGATATCGCTCCACGGGGCGTGATGATCTCACGCGAGCGCGACGTAGATCTCCTGCACGTCATCGTCGGCATCGAGCGCCTCGAGGAACGACTCGGTCTGCTTGCGCTGCTCCTCATTGAGAGCGACTGGATTCTTCGCGCGCCAGCCGAGCTTCGCTGAGGTGACGGTCCACTTCGCGGCGATCAGCGCCTTGGCGACAGAGTCGAGATCGGCCGCCTCGGTGAAGAACCGCGTCGCGCCTTCATCCGCGCTCTCGAGATCCTGCGCACCCGCCTCGATCGCGGCGCTCTCCGGATCGGCGCCCGCAGGAGCCGCCGCTTCGATGAAGCCCTGCCGATTGAAATCCCAGGAGACGCTGCCGCTGACGCCGAGCTGGCCACGCTTGAAGATGTTGCGCACGTTGGTGGCCGTGCGCGCACGATTGTCGGTGAGGCACTCAACAATCACCGGCACCTGGTTGGGCGCGAACCCTTCGTAGGCGATGCTGTCGTAGTTGACCTTCTCGTCGAGCAGGCCCGCCCCCTTCTTGATCGCGCGCTCGAGCGTATCCTTGGTCATCGAGGCCTTCTTCGCCGCCTCGACAGCCATGCGCAGCCGCGGATTCAAGTCGGGGTCGGCCCCGCTCTTGGCAGCGATGATGATCTCTTTCGCGAGCTTGCTGAAGATGCGCCCGCGCGCGTCGGCCGCTTGCTCACGGCCCTTCTGTTTCCATTGAGCGCCCATTGGGCGCGCACCATAGCAAGAAGCAGAATCGGCGTGGTCGCGTAACGATTCCGGGCGACAAGCATCTGAGCAGATACGGAGGCGTCATGAATCGTTTGCTCAAGCTCGCTGGAAGATTCGCTCTCGCTGGTCTCGTCACGCTCGCATGCACGCGGCCGGGCGCGTCGGATCCGATCGGCAATCCCGCGCTGGGCAAGGCTCCGGGGCACGCTGGGCACGGCACTGCGCTCGTCGCCACTGGCAACAACAAGCTGGCGATCTTCTCGCAGGGCTGCTTCTGGGGCGTTGAGGAGCGCTTTCGCCGCGTGAAGGGAGTCGTCGCAACGGCGGTTGGATATACCGGCGGTCATACCGAGAATCCGACCTACGAAGATGTCTGCAGCGATCAGAGCGGCCACGCCGAGTCGGTGCTCGTCGAGTTCGATCCGGTGCAGGTCCCCTACAGCGAACTCTTGCGCTTCTTCTTCGCGACGCACGACCCCACCAGCGGGAATGCGCAGGGGCCCGACCACGGCACGCAGTATCGCTCGGCGATCTACACGTTCGGCGCGCGCCAGCAGAGCGAAGCGCTGGCCGCGCGGGACGAAGCGCAGCGCTCACTTGAGTCGCCGATCACGACGGAGATCGCTCCCGCGGGCCGCTTCTGGATCGCCGAGGATTACCACCAGCAATGGGATGAAAAGCACGGCGCGCGCTCCTGTCCGTTGCCGCATCGGCCGCATCTCAAGTCAGGCGCGTCGCCGCTTGGCGCGCTTGCGCCGCACACCGATGCCACTGCGATTCCCGCGACACCCGCGACTGCGCTGCCGCCGGCGCTCCACGCAAAGCCGAGCGATGAGGAGCTGCGCAAGAAGCTTACGCGCGCTCAATATGATGTGACGCAAAAGGAAGGCACCGAGGCGCCGTTCAGGAATGAGTATTGGGACAATCACGAGCCCGGAATCTACGTCGACGTCGTCTCGGGCGAGCCGCTCTTCAGCTCGTTGGACAAGTATGATTCCGGCTCGGGGTGGCCCAGCTTCACCAGGCCGCTCGAGCCCGCGAACGTGCAGACCAAAAGCGATCGCAGCTTGCTGATGAGCCGCGTGGAGGTCCGCTCGAAGAACGGCGATTCGCACCTCGGACATCTCTTCGACGATGGCCCTGCACCGACCGGCCAGCGCTACTGCATGAACTCGGCGGCGCTGCGATTCGTGCCCGCGGCCAAGCTCGCTGAAGAGGGATATGGGAAGTATCAATCGCTCTTCAAGTAATCACTGTGCCCGAGCGCGCGGACCAGCCGACCAGATATCCGCGATGGTTAAATGGCGGAGAGCAGATCGATTTTAATCAGCACGGTATCGCCGTTGGCGACGCCGCGCGTGCGAAGGGCGCCAAGTTCGCTGCCGAAGTTCAACCCGCGATCGAGCGGCGGCGCGATATCGTTTGAGGCCTGGTGCGCATAGACAAAATAGATGGTCGAGCCCGTGCGCCATTCCCAACGCAGCACAAGCTGGGCATTGAAGCCCACTTGCCGGTCGTCATTGTTCGGCGAAAGGTCGGCAGGCAGCGATGGGGAGAGCTGATTCAACCGGATCGTGGCTTTCCCGGGCGCTGCGACGGCGCGCATTGGCGTCCCATAAGACACGCCAGCGGTGAAGAGCTGGGCATAGGCCTGAAACGTCAGATAAGGGGTAAACGCATAAGTGCCGCGCAGCAGCATGCTGACCGAGCGGGCCTGCTGCGGCGCGAGCAGATAGAGACGCTCCTGCGTAACGGCAATGGCCGGATCGAGAACAACCGTCGGATTCGCTCCCGCGCCAGGAAGCGCACTGGCCGGACGGATTTGTCGGAATACTCCGGCCGATTCCGAATAGGAGATATCCAGCGAGCCATCGAGCTGCGGCAAAGGACGGAACATTCCCGTCGCCTCGAGTTGGTTGGTCCGCTCGAAGCCATTGAGAGCACGAATCTCGGTGAAGCTGAGTTGCGCCTGCGCCCGCTTGCGCGCGTCAGTGGAGACGAATCCCCAGACGCCCAACGTCGGCCGACGCTCGATGGGCGTGCCGTCCTGGAGTTCTCGGTCATCGACGTACGGCGCCTGCAGGAGCGAGCCGATATCGACAAACCATTGCGCATTGGTCGTAAAGGTCAGCTCCAGCATCGCATCGCGCTCAAGCGTGTGGTTGAAACCAGCATCGCGGATCTCCCGCGCACCAAAGAGCAGTTGGATACTTTGACGCCAATCGTTCTGATGCGGGTCGCGCAGCGCGAAGTATCCCATCAGGCGCGTGAGATTTGCGCGCTGGAGATATCCCAGTTGATCGACGGTAAAGGTTGGAGAGAGGCGATCGGCGTTGACGGCGAAGACCGTATGCTCCGTCTCGCGTGAAAGCTTTCCAGAGAGCGCCCAACCCGTCGAGGTCTGGCCGATCTGGGTACCATCGAGCAAGGTTTCGCGGATATGTCCGGTGAGCAGCGAACCGGAGCCCTGCAGGGTCAGGTTCCACGAGCGATCCTGATTAAAGAGCGTGATATCGGCAGAGCCGACATGCGCGTGGGTTCCATCGAGGCCCAACGAAGGTTCGGTTGATATCGGATCCACCGCGGTTCCGGTCACGCCAACCAACAGATTGTCGCCGAATGCCGTGCGCACGCGCGCGGCCCCGGTGGCCCGCTCTTCAATCACGCGCTCGCTCACAACGTTTCCATCAGAGCCAAGCAGTTGCGCATCGACGCGAGGCTCGAACGCGGCAAGCAGTCCCACGCTTGAGCGACCAATCGCGCCGCTCAGTTTGACCGCGCCGAGCACCGGGACTGCCTGCGGCTCATAGACGAGTTGGTTGATATCGACTCCGAGATCGCTGGCACTTGGCGAGGCGCGTCCAATGCGCCGCGAATAGAAGAGTTGATATGCATCGCCACCATAGGGACCGCCGAAATCGATATGCAGCGGCGATTTGAACAGGTCGAGGCCTTCGAGGAAGAACGGCCGCTTCTCCGGATAGAACGTCTCGAACGTGGATAGGTTCAACACACGCTGATCGGCCTCGACCTGGCCGAAGTCGGGATTGATGGTTCCGACGAGCGAGAGATCGCTGGCGAGGTTGTAACGGAAATCGAGACCAATACAGGCACCGGCCTGGCGGTGCGCATCGAGGCCAATCGACGAGCAGAGCCCGAGCGCTGGATCGGGCACGCGTCCGGGCGCGGGAGCATTGCGGGTTAATCTCGCGCCGACATAAGGACGCAGCTCGATCTGCTTCACCGGGTGGATACCTTCAAGCCCATCGAGAACGCCAAGCCGGCTGATATTCCCGGCCCGGCCGCGCGGCTGAAAGCGCCACTGGTCCTGCTCGTGACGGCGAGAGAGATTGCGGAAGATATCGAAACCGAATTGCGTCGCGTGCTCGGGAATGCGCAACACGCGCAGCGGGATCTGCATTTCAACCGACCAGCCCGAGGGATTGAGCGCCACCTTCGATTCCCAGGCCGCGTCCCAATCGGTGGTCATATCGGTGTCATTGAAATGCAGCGCATCGAGCTGCTGCCCCGCCGCGAAGACCTGGAAGTGATAAGCCGTGCGGCGATCGAAGGTGGTATCGAGGTCAACCGAGACCCAATCCCCTTCTATCCAGCGATCGCGCCGGCTGAGCGTCGCCACCGGCAGCTCCGGGTCATCGCATTGAATGCCGATATAGAGATATTCGTCGTCCCAGAGCACCTTGAATCGCGTCTGCACCGTGGGTTGCGCGCCTTCGTCGGGCTCCTCCTGCGTAAAGCCGTCGTTGAATGCAACCGAGCTCCAGGCCGCGTCGTCGAGCTTGCCGTCAATCTCGATTGAACCGGTGCGACGCGCGGCGTGGGCGATGCGTGCGAGCAACTCTTCCGCGGGCAGCGCGGCTGCAGGTGCAGGAGTGGCGGGCTCCTGCGCGCGCGCGATCGAGGCGGAGGCAAGAACGAGAAGCGCAACGAGTTGTGCGCTGCGAAACGAAGGCATTGGCGGTCTTCCAACGCACGGGGCGCGCGCAAATTTCATTCATTGCAGATTCGCACGAGGATATTCCAGTTCTGGGTGCCTACGCCTGCGCCAGTGAGTGCGTTTCTCGCGGCGCGCCAACTCCTGCGATAGAACCGGCCCGTGAAAACTAGGACACCTTCGATTCCCTTCGCATCGCTCGCCCACGCGCTCTTGCTCTGCACCGCATTCGCGCAGCCCGCGCTCGCTGACCGGCCGGTCATCAACATCGAGCATGCCGGCATCCAGGCCTATCCGGTCGCGATTGCGCCACCCGTCGGCGAGCCGACCTCGGGCAAGGCCGTCCTCGACGTGCTCAGCGGCGACTTCACGCGCAGCGGCCTCTTCCGCATCCTCGACCCCGCCTCGTTCCTCGCCGATCCGAACAAGGAGGGATTCACCGAGCAGACGATCGATTTCAGCAAGTGGACGACCGTCGGCGCGTCGGGCCTCGTGAAAGCGAAGAGCGTCATCACGGGCGACAACGTGCAGGTCGAGTTCCACTTCTACGACACCGCGAAGAACGCCGAGGTGCTGCACGGCACGTACAGCGCGCCCGTGGCCAGCCTGCGCCAGATCGCGCACCGCTTCGCCGATGACGTGATGAAGTTCTTCACGCAGGAGCGCGGCGACTTCCAGACCCGCATCGCCTACGTGCGCGAGACAGGCGACGGCAAGCAGATCGTCGTCGCCGACTCGGACGGTGCCAACGCGCAGGCCGTCACGGGCGCGTCGATCAACCTCTTGCCCGGCTGGGCCCACGATGGGCACACCATCGCGTTCACCAGCTTCCGCGACGGCGCCGCGCACATCTATACGGTCGATGCGCTCACGCGCGCCATCAAGCCGCTGGTGCTGATGGGCGACTACGCGAGCGGTCCCGTCTTCGCGCCAGATGGCCTTCGCTTCACCTTCTCCGCGTCGCTCAACGGCAACACCGATATCTTCCTCTCCGAGGCTGATGGCTCCGCCGGCCGCAAGCTCACCGAGGCGCGCGACATCAACACTGCCGCAACCTGGAGCCCCGACGGGAAGCAGATCGCGTTCATCTCCAACCGCGCGGGAAATCCGCAAGTCTACGTGATGAACGCGGACGGCTCGAACCAGCGGCGCCTCACGTTCCAGGGCAACTACAACCAGGAGCCGGCCTGGTCGCCCAAGGGAGATCTGATCGCCTTCTCCGGACGCGACGAGCTGCGCTCCTTCGACATCTATACGGTCGCGGTGGCGACGGGGAAGGTCGCGCGGCTGACGCAGAACGCGGGGACCAACGAGAAGCCGAGCTGGTCGCCGAACGGGCGCCACCTCATCTTCAGCTCGACGCGCACGGGAAAGCGGCAGCTCTGGACGATGTCGCCGGACGGGACGAACCAGCAGCGCATCACCGATGAGCCGCGCTCTGCGGGCGATCCCTCGTGGGGGCCGTTCCCCGCCGGGAATTGATTGGTTGCGCAACCAATCTATTTGCCTCACGCGCAAGGCCTTGCCTAGAGCGGTCGCGCGCATCCGCTGTCGATTGTCATTCCGTGATGTGACGCAGGTCACGGACATTCCGTCCGCATGCGACTATCCACTCCGCGCTCGATACTCGCGTTTCATCACAATCTCCCGAGGTTGCTGTTGACCACCCTGCGCTCACTCCCACTGCTCGCCGCGCTCGCGCTGATGAACGTCGCCTGCATGAGCACGTTCGCGTCGGGACTGCGCTCGCGTCCGCACGACGTCTCCGCGTTCCGCGGCGTGCCCATCGACGTCGATGCCTCGGAGCTGACGATCCTCGGCGACGGAGAGCGCCCGCCGGTCGTGCAGCCTGATCTGGGCGCGCTTGGAAACGTAGCCGGCGGCACCGGGTTCATGGAGGTCGGGCCGACCAGGGAACGCCGCGACACCATCTTCGCGCTCACCAGCCTCTTCGGCGACGCGCAACCTGGCGCGGAGAAGGCCCGCGTGAAGATCGCCTACGGCTTTGACAGCTCGGCGCTGACGATGTTCGTTCCGTGCCTCACGCTCCTCGTGATCTTCGACTGTCCGATGCAGAAGTTCGAGGTTGCGACCGACCTGACCATCGAGCTGCACGGCAAGCGCTACACCGGGCACGGAACGGCGACGCGCTGGATGACCATGTACAGCGTGGAGGCGTTCGAGCCCGCCAAAGGAGAAGCACTCGGCGCGGCGCTCGACGATGCGATTCGTCGCGGCGGGGTGACGCCATGATGCGCGCGAACGAGGTGGAGCAGCTCACGCAACGGCTTCTGCTGCTCCTGATCGCAAGCGCGATCGGATGCACGACTCCCGGTACGCACCCGGCGTTCATCGTGCGCGCGCGTCCGACTGAAGCGTTTCCGGTGACGTGGGATGGACGCACGACCGACGGGCTTGCTGGACAGGTCGCCGGAGGAGTCGTCGGGGTGGCCGGTTCCGGCCTGCCCGGAGACACGGCGCAGAGAGGCATCGCGGCGGTTCAGGCGACCGCACCGGGCGCGCGATTGAGAATCGCAGCACACCAGCTCGTCGCCGTGCTTGAGCTGCACGACAAGCTCAAGGGCGCCGATGCGAGCGACGTCGACGCTGCCTACTTCGGCAACCAGGTGCGCGCGAAGATCAAGCTGGCCGCGCCCGATGCGCAGGTGATGACGCGAGAGAACGTACTGGTGCTGCTGCGCTCGACGGGTCGCGCACTCGCGGACTGCGAGGGGGAGTGCGAGGTCGATACGGGCCGTCGCCTCGGTGCAGATCTCGTCATCAGCGGCGAGCTGATCCGCGTCGGGAGCAAGCTCAAGCTCGACCTGCGCCTGCACGACACGCACAACGGCCAGCTCCTCGCCGGCGCCACCGCAGAGGGAAAGACGGTCGATCAGCTCGACGGGGATCTTCCCCGCGCAGTGAACGCGCTGATCACGAAGTAGGGTCAGAGCGTGTCGATGTTGAAGTAGAGGCCGGCGCGCGGCTCGCCGAGATCGGGGTCGGGACTCAAGTTGACGCCGATGTCGATCGCGATCCGACCGATCGGCGTGCCCCACCGCACACCCGCGCCCACCGCGTCTCGCAGCACCATCAGGCCCGCATCCGACGCGCAGGCAGGCGACGAGCCGCGGAAGAAACAGGTGAGGTCGACCGGCTTCACCCAGAGATTTCCCGCGTCGTAGAAGAGCGCGACCTCGAGCCCTTGAATGATGGGCACAGGAATGCGCAGCTCCGCGCCCAGCGCGACCGATTCGTCTCCACCTGTCGATGCGGTGCCCGCCTGCAGCGCCGCCGTCGAGTTGGTGCAGGCGAGCCCGGTGATGATCGCCAGGCATCCCTGCACCTCGGAGCGGAGCTGGTTTCGCACGTCCTGCGGCTGCAGCGCGTCCTGGTTGAAGCCGCGCAGAGTCGCCGCGCCGCCGAGATAGAAACGGCGATCGCCGGGCACCTGCGAGGCGGGATCGATCAGCAGGATGCGCCCGACCTTCGCGTGCAGCATCACCGAACTGCGAAACGGCAGCGGCACATATCCGGCGACGAGTCCTTGCAGCTGCAGCAGATTGACGTCGATCGAGCTGGTCGCGAGCGAGCGCAGATAGTCGGCCGACACCTGCGCGTAGAAACCCGAGCGCGGAATGCCGGGATCGTCGCGCAGATCGAGCGTGAGCGCGGGCCGCAGAGAACCGAAGAGCATGTTGCCGTTGGGCTGCGTGAAGATGCGCGCATCGGTGCCGGCAAGGATGTCCGCGAGAGACTGCACGCCCTTCGCGAGCTGCTGGAAGCCGACCTCGTACGTCACGCTCGCGCCAAACGGGCGGGAATGATTGGCCGCCACCGAGACCTGCGCGGAGTATTTGGTCAGGTTGTACGTGTACTGCACCGCGCGCTGGTGGATGAGATCGAGACTCCCGCGCAGCAGGTCGCCAAACGGCGGAAGGCGCGGCATCGAGAGCCCGAGATCGACAAGCCGCTCGAGCGGATCGTTCGGCAACTGGATCGATTGCGTGCAGTACGGCGTGCTGCCAGGCGACACCTGCTGGCCGTCGGGCAGCGTGTTTCCACAGGTCGGCACGAGAAAGCGCCAGTAGGGAAAATTCGCGCGGCCCAGCGCAGAGAACGTCAGATTGCGCCCGAAGAGATTCGCCTGCGTCCACTGCAACGACGCGCGCGGACCATCAGCCTTCGAGAGGCCGATGCTCGCCTGCACCTCGCGCCGCGGACGCTCGCGCAAGGTGATGAGCACCGTCTTCTCCGCCTCGGCCTCCTCGGGATTTCGCGGCGTGAGCGACGCGCTGAAGAAGAGTCCGGTCAGCAGGAGCGCCTGCTGCGCGCGATCGAGCCCGTCTGGAGTCAGCAGGTCACCCGGCTTCATTCCCACGAGCTCGCGCACGAGCGACTCCTGCGTGCGCTGCTCGCCCGTCACCTCGACGTAGGCGACGTGCACGAGCGGTCCGGCCTGCACGCGATAGGTCACCTCGACAGTCGACGTCCCCTTCGCGGCACCATCGGCCGGCTCGTGGAACACCTCCTCGTCCTCGACCTTGCAGTAGAAGTGGCCGCGTCTGGTGAAGAGCTGCGTGAGCGCGGCGCGCCCTTCTTCGGCGCTCAGGTAGCTGAATGGCTGCCCGATGCGCAGAGAGAGCGCGGCGTCTGCCTCGGCAATCGGAACGTCGTCGCTGCCGCCCTGGATCTTCAGCAGCGAAACCATCGTTCGCAGACCCGCGTTGATCGGGATCACCACCCGCACGTGCCGCAGCGGCGAGGCTGCGTGCTTCGGAGCACTCCCCGAAAGCGGAGCGCCATCGAGCGGCTCGAGCTTCTCCTCGTCGACGCGCGCCGAGAGATAGCCCATGCTCTTGTAGAGGTCGGCGATCTGCCCGCGCACGCGCGAGTAGAGGACCGGATCGTAGAGCGTGTCGGCGTCGAGCTCGAGCCGCGCCGGCCCTGCCGGGATGCGCCCCATCAGGCCGCCCCTGGCCAGCTTGTTCATGTCCGCGCCAGACGCCGGGTCGCTCGAGCGAGGAGGCAGCCAGGTCATCGCATCGTTGAGCTCGAGGAGAACTCGATCGCGCAGCGAATCTTCCGTGAGCGCCTCGACGCCGGTGAAGTCGATCTTCTCGACGCGCACGCGCGGGCCTTCATCGAGCGCAAACGCGATCGAGACGGAGCCGTCCTGCGCGCGCTGCTCCCGCCAATTGCTCTTCACGAAGAAGAAGCCGTTCTGCACATAGAAGGTTCGCAGCCTTCCAGCGAGCTCCGAGGCCGCCTGCGCGTCGAGCGGTTCATCGCTGGAGAGCTCGAGCTTGCCGAGCAGAAGATCCGTCGGGAACGACTGGTTGCCGCGAACGCGAAAGTGCACCAGAGGTCCACTCTCCAGCGGGATGGTTACGCGCGCGAGGCCGCGCCCCTGGGCGTCGCCCGCGTTTTCGATCCTCGGCTCACCCACGCGCGCGCGCAGATATCCGGCGCTGCGAACGCGGGCACGAACGTTGCGCAGACCTTCTTCGAGCTCGGAGAGATTGAGCACATCCCCGTGCGAGAGCTGCAGCGCCGCCACGAGCTGATCATGTTCGAGGCCGAGCTTTCCGGCGAAGGTGATGCTTGCGATCCGCGTCGCGTCTCCCTCCACGATGCGCAGCGCGAGCTGCACGCCGCTCGCTGTCTCGTTGGGCTCGGGCGTGATGGCGACGTCGCGATATCCGATTCGGAAGTAGGCGCTGCGGATCGCTTCGATGACGCGCGGAATCGCCTCGGGCTGGTACTCCGCGTTCACCGCCAGATTCGCCGTCTGCACCAGGATCGTCTCGGGCAACGCGGCGTGGCCGGGGAAGGAAACCTGGACGAGCTTGAGGACCGGCTGAAGCACGAACACCACGCGCACAGCGCTCGCCCAACCAGCCGGGAGCTGCGCTGCAGAGACCTCTTCGGCCCACGCCGAGACCCGCGAGAAGCGTCCGCTCCCGTGCAGCGCGCGCACGGTATCGCGCACGTCGCGCAGGTCGAGCGGCGCGCCCTTGTCGACTGCGATGTACGCAGTGAGTTCCTTCAACTGCGTCTGCGGCGCGCCCTCGAAGCGAACCTCGAGCACACGCGGCGAGACCAGCATCACTTGCGGCACGGGCCCGGTCGGCGCGCGCGGCTCGTCGTCATCGGTGCCGACCGAGGCCTGCGTGGCGAACGAGATCGCGAGCAGAGCCGCACAGAGCGCGGGCGCCAGCGCGCGTCGGCTCACTCGCCCTCCCAGCGCATCTTGAGATCGAGACCGAAGTCGGTGCCGACATACTCGTGCTCGTTGTCGAGCTGGGCCTGCAGTGAGATGGCATCGGAGAATCGCCAGCCGAGCTGCACGCGGGCTCGCCGCGAGGTGAGCCCTTCCATCACGCGCAGGTCGAGCTGGTCGCTGACCAGGTGCGCGCTGAAGCGGGCCATCGCCTCGAGGCGCGCGCCGCCACCGCTGGTGACGTTCGAGTAGTCTGTGACGAAATCGATGTTCGGATCGCGCAGCACCGGATTTTTCGGAATCAGGCGGCGCACCTCCTGCGAGAAGCCGGTCAGCTTGTTCACCGCTTCGATGCCGAGCGCGAGGCCGCTGTCGGCACCCGAGAGGTTCACCTGGTTCTGCGAAACGAAACCGAAGGTGAGCAGCGAGCCGATGTCCGCGTCGGAGAGCACCGGATCGCTCGAGAGCTTGAGCTTCGGATCTGCCGGCGTTCCGAATGCGTGCAGCCGCACCTTGTAATCTTTCACCTGCGCCGAGGCGAGGAAGTCGAACGCGGGCCGGATGCGCTGCCGATCGGTGAAGCTGAGCACGCCCTGCTCGATGACAAACTCGTTGCCGCGAAACTGCGCCGTCCCGTGCACCGTGTTGATCGAACCGAGCAGGCCGAAGCTGCGGCTGGTGCCGGTCAGCGTGAGCTTCCCGCCGAGGTCCGCACGCGCGAGATTGTTCTCGATGCGCACGCCGCGCTCGAGCTGGATATCAACGTCGAAGTGCACGAGCAGATCGCTGCGTTCGAGCACGCGCGGCTGCGGCGGCCTCCGGCTGAAATCGAGCATGCTGCGCTCGATGTCGATGTCCTCCGCGTAGACCATCCGGCTCAAGTGCAGCGCGCCCGCGAGCGTCGAATCTTGAGGCGGGCCGCTGAGCGTAAGATCGCCGTCGACGGTGGCGGCCATCCCTTCTCGCAGCGTGGCGCTGACGTCGCTCATGTGCAGCGCGATGTCGAGCCGCTCGGGCTTGAGCTCCGTCATCTCGACGCGCCCGCTGAGCTTGGCCTGCCCGTTGTTGATCTTCCCCTCGAGCTCGTCGATCGCGATTGCGTCCTGGCTGAACGAGATGCTCCCGTTGAGTTCGCGCAGCGCGAAGGGGATGCCGCGCAGTCGCAACTCGCCCTGCTCGACCCGGAGATTGCCAAGCACCGTCGGCGACTTCTCCGGACCGTTCACGACCGCCTGCGCGGAGAATCGGCCAGCCGCGTGTTCGAGATCGGGAACCATCGTCGGCAGCATGCGTGCGTCGATCGATGCGCTCGTGTGCAGGTCGAGGCGACCATCGCGCGAGCGCGTCCCCTGCAGGAAGAAGGTCAGGTCGTCGCCGCGCATCGCCAGTCTCTTCACGTCGAGACCGCTCGGCCCGTAATCGATGTGGCCGCGTCCATCGTTCTCGAACTCGAGGCCCGCGCGGCGCAGCAAGAGCCGCGACAGATCGATCGACGCGCG
The DNA here is from genome assembly GCA_903911145.1 of uncultured delta proteobacterium. GTDB lineage: Bacteria > Myxococcota > Myxococcia > Myxococcales > 40CM-4-68-19 > CAIWCD01. Next base: position 86,530 of record CAIWCD010000007.1, read on the forward strand.
GCTGTCGCGCCAGTGCAGCAGCGAGCCGGTCAGCGAAACATCCGCCGACGCCTCGCCGCCCTCGAAGCTCGCTTGCGGCACGAAGCTCTGGAAGTAGCCGCTCAAGTCCGGAAAGCGCAGCTGCACAACGCTTGAGTAGGCGAACTCGCCGACCAGCCGCGAGGCCCCCGTGAGCGAGTGCGTGCCGACGTTTCCCTTCCAGCTCATCTCTTTTCCATCGACGAGCAGCGAGATGGCGCCGTCACCGAGTGCGGCTTTTCCCGCGAAGCCATCAGTGAACGTCGTCTCGATGTCGATGAGCGGATGAGACGCGACCCCGCGCACGGTCATCGTCGCGGCGAGCGGCCCGGTGAGCGAGGCGGCCTTCATCGAGTCGAGGTCCGAGAGAGTGAACTTCTCGGTGGCTCCGTCGATCGCCAGTTTCCACTCGGGCCCGAACGTTCCCGCGATCTTCAGCTGCGCGTCGCCATGGCGCAGATTGATTCCGTCGATCAGCAGCCTCGGAATCTTCCCGTGCAGCGTGAAGTGCGCGTCGCCGTCAGCGAAGGTCTGATCGAACATCGTCACGTTCGCAAACGTGAGCGACGCGCTCCCCTCTGGCGATGCGACCGGTCCCTGCACGTCGATGCTTCCAGTCACCTGCCCCTCGACGTCTTTTCCGTCGGTGAGCGACGAGATCGACGGCACCAGTCCCACCGCGAGATCGATGAGATCGTGCAGATAGGCGTCGGGCAGCTCGACGTGCGCGACGGCAGGGATCGCATCGTCGTTGAAGTCGAGCGCGACATCCGCCTCGTAGCGCGAGCGCCCCTTCTGCGCCTCGATGTCCGAGAGGTGCAGTTTCATGTTCTGGAACGCGACCGTCGACGCGACATCGCCGAGCGAGAGATCGAAGAAGTGCAGTCCGTGCACCTCCGCGTCGGCGTTGATCGTCTGATCGCCATACGGCCCGAGGACCGTTCCATCGACCGTCGCCTTGCCCTTCCAGGGAATGCTCGCGAGGTGTCCGCGGAAATCCTCGAGCGCGAAATCCTCGCCCTGCACGTGCAGATTCAGTCCGACCTTCACGTCGGTCGAGAGCGTTCCATCGACGGTGAGCTGCGAGTTCTGGACGTTGAGCTTCGCGCCGGCGAGCGTGACTTCCTTCGCGTCGATCTTCACGGGCGCGACCAGCTTGCCGCGTGCGAACTCGAGGATCTTCTCGGCCTGCGCGCGCTCTTCGAATCGGCGATCGAGAATGGCGAAGTCGGACAGCTCGAGCGCTGCGTCACCGCCGAGCTGCAGCGGAGAGAGCGTCCCCTTCACGCCCGCGCGGCCGCCGACCTTCAAGACGACGTGGCTGCGCACAAGACCCAGACGATCGAGCAGCTCCGCGAGCTCCATGTCGTGCAGCGTCGCCTCGGCGGTGACCGGCATCGCCCCCGCGAACGCGAGCTGCGCGCGCACATTTGCGACCCCCTTGTTCGAGAAGGGGATCATCAGCGGATCGACCTTCACTCCCGCGGGCGTGAGATCGAACTTCGCGTTCAGCTCGCCCGGCGCGAACCCCTCGAGAGCCAGCGCCTTGGTGCGCAGATCTCCGCGCACGTGCGGCTTGCCATGCACGACGTCAACCGAGGCGTCGACCGCGATGCTGCCTTTCACGTCGGCGAGCGTGTTGGGGATGAAGCGATCGGTCGCCACGCGCAGATCGTCGACGCGCACGTTGGCCGCGGCCTCGATGCGTGGATCGCAAAGGTCCTCCATCTTGCCGGTGACGAACGCCGACAGCTCGGTGCCGATCAGATCGGCCTTGTCGACCGTGAGCGTTCCCGTACCGCGCAGATCGAGATGGGCCGCGATGCGCGCGGAGATCAGGCCCGCGCCATGCCCCGGCATCTCGAGCGAGCCGCCGCGCGCCGACGCATTGACCGCCAGCACCTGGCCTTTGCCATCAAGCGCCGCCTGCAGCCGCGGCACGACCACGCGCATGCCATCGCTGTTGCGCATTTCGAGCGATGCTTTGCGCACCGTCACGCGCCCGAGTTCGAACGCATCAACCACTGGAGGGATGCACTCGCCAGTGCTTTTCTTCGCTTCCGTTGCCGGCGGCAACTGCAGCACCAGATTCGGATGATCGACCTCGAGCCGCTCGAGCCGCAACCGCTGCACGAGCGGTCGCACCACGACGTGGATGAAGACGCGCGAGACAGTGAGGTGCAGCGCGCCAGCTTCATCGCCAACCTCGAGGCCATCGATGGTCAGCTGGCCCGCAAGCGGATCGACCGTGCAGCGCGCAACCTTCACATGCGCGGCCGAGGCCTCCTCGATGGTGGCGACCGCATACGCGCAGATGTTGTTCGAGACAAAATCGGTCCGGGCCACCACCAAAGCGAAGGCGGCTACGAAGAGCGCTGTGAGCGCCAGTGCCACCAGGATGCGAGGGAGCATGGACGAGGGCGATGCTAACTCGGCTTGGCCAGGCCCGCGAGATAGCGATCGATCTCACTGAGGTCGAGCGGCCGCTTCACCTCGGCCGGAGGGCTCGAGATCGCGGCAGGTGGCGAGGAGATCGCAGCCGGCAAGGCCGCACTGGGCGCGGTCGGGAGAGCTTCCGGTGATGCAAGCGTGTCCTGCCCATCGAGGCCAATTTCGAGCGCGATGCGCGTGATCATCGCCTCGTCGATCACCGGCACGCGCGCGACGCATCCCTCAAAGAGCGCGTTGTCGCAGAGCGTGTTGATCACGCGCGGCGTGCCGCCCGAGAAGCGATGGACCGCCTGCACGGCGCCCGCAGTGAAGGGCATGCGCGACGCGCCGGCGAGACGCAGCCGGTGCTTGATATAGGCCTCGGTGCTCTCGGCGTTGAGATGGCTGAGCCGATACTTCACGGCGACGCGCTGGGCGAGCGGCGGATCGAGCTTCAGATTCTGCTCGATCTCCGGCAGGCCGAAGAAGATCAGCGAGAGCAGCTTGCGCTCGGGAACCTCGAGATTGAGCAGCCCGCGAAACTCCTCCATCAGCTCACGCGAAGCGAGCATCTGCGCCTCATCGATGAGCACCACGGCCTTCTTGCCCTGCTCGTAGATCTCGACGAGCCGCTGGTAGAGCTGGCCGAGCAGCGCGAGCCGATCTTCGCTGGGAGCCTCGACGCCGAGCTGGAGCGCGATCCGCTTGAGCAGCCAGTTCGCCGTCACGCCGCTGTGGATGATCACCAGCAGTGCCGCTTCGTATTCACTCTCGGGCAGGGAATCGAGCAGCCGGCGCGCGAGCGTCGTCTTGCCTGCGCCGATATCGCCAACGAGAATTCCCAGGCCCTTCATCTGCGAGCAGACGTGGGTCAAGCGCACCAGCGCCTGCGCGTGCTGCGGCGAATTGAAATAGAAGCGCGAGACGGGCGCGTTGGAAAACGGCTCCTGCGCGAGCTGATAGTAGTCCAGATAGTTCATATCAAGCTCATATCGAGTTCATATCACGCGGCTATCGACGTCATATGAAGCCGATCTTTCGATTTCGCTGAACTGGTGCCCCAGGATTGCTCGACTCCGACTTCTTGCCCTCGGTCGGTTCCGCTCCGAGTTCCTCGCCGAGCGCCTCGCCGAACTCGTCGCGAGAGGTGGCCGGCGGCGCGACCGGTGGAGCCTTCGGAGGCGCGCTGGGTTTCCCCAGCCCGGGCGCGGGGCGACGGATCGGCGCAGACGTCGGACGTGTGCCGCTCGCACTCGAGTCGCCGCTCGGGGCGGGCGTGTTCTGGATTGGCGCCGAGACAGGACGGATGCCAGACGCGTTCGTCGGCAGCGGCGTCGAGATGGATCCACCGAGCCGCTGGATGCGCGCCGCCGCGTCGCGAAACCCGCGCTCCGAGCGCTCGATCGCCTTGTACTGCTCGATCGCGAGCCCACGATCGCCCAGCGCCTCGTAAGCTTGTCCCAGCTCGTATGCGAGCGCACGCAGAGCGGGCGGATTCAAGCCCGGCTCCTCGAGCGCACGGCGCAGCACCGCGACTGAATCCTGCGGCCTGCCCTTCTCCATCGCGCAGACCGCGAGAATGGTGATGCAGTCGATCTTGCGCACGCCGCCGCCGAACTGCAGCGCCAGTTCAAACTCGGCGATGGCGTCGTCGAGCAGCCCCATCTCCTTGTAGGCGATGCCAAGATCGTAGTGGGTCTGCGCGTCCTCGCGTCGAATCGCTTCGTGCACCTGTGAGCGCAGAGTGCCGCCGGTCGTCTCGGCCACCTCGTTCATCAGGTCGAGCCGCTGCACGTCGAGCGGTGCGCCCTCTCCCGTCATCGATTGCGCACCGACGGCTTGCGCGAGATCCTCGGCGATCAAGGCGTTGCCAGCCCGCGGCGAGATTGGCCGCGCGTCGAGGAGAGTCGGAGGCGACTCTTGCGTATCGTCCGGGCTTTCTTCTGGCGAGAGCTGCGCGAGCCGCTTGCGGGCCGCCGCGTGTGACGGCTCTGCAAGCAGGATCCCCTCGAGGATCGCACGTGCATCCTCGCCGAGCCCGGCGTCGATATAGAAATCGGCCTCCGCGAGATCAGATGCGAAGGGATCTTCGTCGCCGAGGGCAGACGCATTCAGCGGCTGTGGCTGCGTGTCGTGCTCACCGACCTCCTCGGCCTCCTCGACGAACTCCTCGGCCTCGAGATCGGCTTCAGCCGCATAGACGGCCGGATCGATTGGCTGCGTGATCGGCGACGCAGAGTTCGGCGCGCTCTTCCCCGGCGGCGGCGAGCGCGGAACGGGGAGCGGACCGGATATGTCGAGCTGGTGCAGGACGTCGGCGATCGTGACCTCGCCAGACTCGTCCGCGCCATACTCTTCGACAGCGACGGGCCGCCCGCGCGGAGGATCAATGCGCGTCTTCTCCTCGAACGGATCGCTCTCGATCGCCACCCGCGCGGTCGGGAACGGCCCGAGCTTGGCCGAGAGCTGCAGCGCAGGATTCTTCGGATCGAGTTTGCGCAGCTCGGCCTTCGCCGCATCGGCCCGCGGATCGCTGCGCGCCGAGTAGAGCCGAACGAGCTTCGCCAGCGACTCCGCAGCGTCGGCCGGGCGCTTCATCGCCAACGCCAGCGTCTTCGCCTTCTCGTGCGCCTCGGTGCTGTCGGGATCGAGCGCGAAGATCTTGCTGAGATGCTCAAGCGCCTTCTCGTGCAGACCGTACTTCACGTAGACGTCGGTCTCCTTGAGCAGCTTGGGGATCGAGTTCGACGACTGCGGCGGGCCAGGCGGTGGCGGCGGCGCCGAGAGTCCGCGGGCTGCGACCGGCGCGCTCTGCGACGTGGTGCCCGAGAGCCGATCCATCTCGCTGGCGATCGTCGCAATCGCGGGCTGCGACAGCGGCGGTGCGGGAGGAGGAACCGACAGTGTCGACCCGCTCTTCGGCCGCGAACCCGGGCGGCCCGGTCCGCTGCGCCGCGCGCCCGGCGCGAGAAATCCCGGAGAGGTCGTCTCCTTCTTCGCCGCGTTTCCTGACTGCGCAGTGATGATCTGCCGCAGCATCGCCTTGACGTCCGCGTCCTCGGGCGCGAGCTCGGTGATGTGCTCGAAGACGCGCCGCGCATCGTCCTTGCGGCCCGCATCGAAGTGCAGTCGCCCGAGCTCCTTGAGCACCGAGACGGTCTTGTTGATCTGCCCGAGCTCTTCGAATGCTCGCGCGAGCATCTCGAGCGTCTGCAGATCGCGCGGATTGGCCTTGAAGCAGATCTGCAGTTTCGCCAGCGCGCGCTTCGCGTCACCGCGTCCGAGATAGCTCTCGGCCAGCTCTCGCGCGAGCGTCGCATCGCCCTGATCGAGATGGCTGATGCGCTCGGCGACGCGCAGATAGTCGTCGGTCCGTCCATGCTTCTTGAGGTACTCCGCCGCGCGCCGCAGCTCGGTGACAGCCTCGACGAAATTGTCCTGCCGCGCGTACTGCTCGCCGAGACGGATTCGCGCCGCGACGTTGTCGGGGTCGAGCTCGACGAGCTTCTTGAGCGTATCGAGCGCCGACTTGAGATCGCCGACCTTCTCGTAGTGCGCGGAGACCGCCTGCCACTCCTTCGTGGCATCTCCGAGCAGCCCGAGCTGCTGGTAGAGCTCGGCGAGCTTGATGTTGACTTCGATCCGCTCGACGACCTTGAGCACCTGCTTATAGAGCGCGACGGCCTTCAAATAGAAGCCCTGCGCCGCATACGTCTTGGCGACCCGCTCGAAGCAGTCGGCCGCCTCCGCGTGCCGGCCCATCTTCTGATCGAGCTCGGCGAGCTTCTGCAGAATGCGGACATCGTCCGGATCAAAGTCGAGCGCGCGCTGAAATTCCTTCGCGGCTTTGTCGAGCTGCCCTTTCGCGATCAGCTTCGCGGCGGCCTCGATGACCTTGTTCTTGTCCATCGGTCCTAAGGCTTGCTGCGCGACGCGCGAGGCGAGGTTCTCGAGGCTTGAACAGCAGACGAATTCCGGATCGGTGACACTAGTGGCAAGCGCCCGGGACGGTCAAGTTTATCGGACGCCGCGACCCAGCCCAAGCCATTGGACAGACGCCGCTTTTATCGGTGCTGCGGGCTTGGCGACGGAACCGGTTCGGCGAGCAGCTTCTCGACCAGCCGCGTGTCGTAGCGCCCTTGCACGAACGGCTCATACGCGAGCAGCCTCCGATGAAAGGGAATGTTCGTCTTGATTCCCTCGACGATGTACTCGTCGAGGCTGCGCCGCATCCGCATGATCGCGGCGGGCCGGCTGTCGGCCGTGACGATCAGCTTCGCCACCATCGAGTCGTAGAACGGCAGCACGCGGTACTGTTCGTAGGCGACGCTGTCGACCCGAACGCCAAGTCCACCGGGCGCGTGATACGCGGTGATCAGGCCCGGCGACGGCGCGAACGTGACGGGATCCTCGGCGTTCACGCGGCACTCAATCGCGTGACCTTTGAGCTGGATGCTCTTCTGCGATCGCCCGAGCTGCTCACCCGCCGCGAGACGAATCTGCTCCTTGAGCAGATCGATCCCGGTCACCGCCTCGGTCACCGGATGCTCGACCTGGATGCGGGTGTTCATCTCCATGAAGTAGAAATCCCCCCGCTCGTCGAGGAGAAACTCGATGGTGCCGACGTTGTTGTAGCCAATCCGCTTCATCGCCTCGACGGCGACCTTGCCCATCTTCTCGCGCAGTTTCTCGTTCACCGCGGGGCTCGGCGACTCCTCGAGCATCTTCTGGTGGCGGCGCTGTACCGAGCATTCGCGCTCGCCGAGATGGATGATGTTGCCGTGATCGTCGGCGACGATCTGGATCTCGATGTGGCGCGGCCGTTCGACATAACGCTCGACGTACATGTCGCCGTTGCCGAACGCCGAGAGCGCTTCTGCAGACGCGGTGCGGAACTGCTGCACCAGCGTGTCGCGATCTTTCTCGCGGATGATCTTCATCCCGCGACCGCCTCCGCCCGACGCGGCCTTGAGGATCACGGGGAAGCCGATCTTCTCGCAGAGCTTCAAGAGCTCGCGCTCGTCGCTCACGACGCCGGGAGAGCCGGGCAGTTGAGGCAGCCCCGCCTCCTTCATCGCGGCCTTCGCGCGGACCTTGTTGCCCATCATGCGGATCATCTCCGCGCGCGGACCGATCCAGCCGAGGCCGCAGTGAGCGACCATCTCGGCAAACTCGGCGTTCTCGGAGAGGAAGCCGTAGCCCGGATGGATCGCGTCTGCGCCCGAGACCTCCGCCGCCGAGAGCAGCGCCGGGATGTTCAGGTAGCTCTCTTTCGAGGGCGCCGGGCCGATGCAGAACGACTGGTCGGCGAACTTCACGTGCAGCGAATTGGCGTCCGCGGTCGAGTGCACCGCAACAGTCTGGATGCCCAACTCGCGCGCGGCGCGGATGATGCGCAGTGCGATCTCTCCGCGATTCGCGATCAGAATTCGCGAGAACATCGATTACGGCTCGAGACGAAAGAGCGGCTCGCCGTACTCGACCGGGCTGCCGTTCTGCACCAGCACCTCGACGATGCGGCCCGGCGTCTCCGCCTCGATCTCGTTCATCAGCTTCATTGCCTCGACGATGCAGAGCACCTGCCCCTTCTTCACCGCCACGCCGACGTCGACGAACGACGGCGCATCGGGCGAGGCCGAGCGATAGAAGGTACCGACGAACGGCGAGTTCACCGTGAAGCTCTTCGCGTCCGGCTTCGGCGCAGCTGGAGCGGGAGCCGCGGCAGCGACGGGCGGATGCAGCGGGGCCGCCACTGGCGCCGCCGTGTGCGTGGACGCGTGCGTGTGATGCGCGGTCTGCGCAGGAGGATGCCCGAGCCGCAGCTCGATGCGCTCCTCCCCATCGGTCCAGTCGAGGCGCGAGACTTCCGTCCCTTTGAGCGCCGCGAGGATTGCCTTGAGCTTGTCGACGTCCAAGCGCTTAGCCGACGCGCGTGATGTAGGCGCCAGTCCGGGTGTCGATGCGCAGGACGTCGCCCTCGTTGATGAAGAGCGGAACGTTCAGCGTGTAGCCAGTCTCCATCGTCGCCGGCTTGAGAGCGCCGGAGACGGTGTCGCCGCGCACGCCCGGGTCGCACTTGGTGACCTTGAGCTCGACCGCGTTGGGCATCTGCACGCTGATGGCGCGCCCGTTCCAGAAGAGAACCTTCGCGTTCTCGTTCTCCTTCAAATAGTTCTTCGACTCGCCCAGACCCTTCTCATCGACGTGCGTCTGGTCGAACGTCTTGGTGTCCATGAAGACGAAATGCTCGCCCTCTTTGTAGAGGTACTGCATTTCCTTTTCTTCCATGTCGGGGCGGCCGACCTTGTCGCCCGACTTGAAGGTCGGCTCGAGCGTGCGCCCGGAGATGAGATTGCGAATGCGGGTGCGCACGAACGCCGAGCCCTTGCCAGGCTTGACGTGCTGGAACTCGACGATCTCGAACGGGTCCCCGTCGACGAGAATCTTCAGCCCGTTGCGAAACTCGCTCGTATCGATGACGTCGGCCATGCCCGTGCTCCCTGGAGAAATGGGAGCGGCTCATTACCCCAAGTGGGGCCGCCCGTAAAGGCCGTGAGCGTCGGAGGCAAAATCGAGATGCGGCTACAGCTGCTCGGCGAGCTTGCCGCCCGCGATGCGCAGCTCGTAGCGGGCCCGTCCGACGTTTCCATCAGGGCCGAGCGCGACCACCGCGAAATAGTCCGGCGTGAGCAAGCGGGCGATCGCGATCATCTTCTCGGTGCGGATCGAGACTTCGCTCGCCTTGCCCATCTGCAACGAATCGGCGGCCTGGCGTACCTGCGAGAGAATCGACGAGTATTCGACGAGAAGCGTCTCGACCTCGACGCCCGGCGCGACCTGGTGCTCGACCGTCTCGACGGAGATGCCGTCGAATCCCATGATGCTGGCGGCGAACGCACCGTCGACGCGCCCGCAGATTCCCTCGAGGTCGTCCCGGAATGCCATCTCGGCCTGCACCTTCCTGCGCGGTCATCCCGCGCACCGCACGTCAGCTTCGCCGCCGCTCCTGCACCCGCGCCATCAGCGCCCGCAGCAGCTCAATCTCTTCCTGCGCCGAGGGCCCGAGCGCGATCAACCTGCGCTGCGCCTCCGCCTGCTGCTCGACGGAGCCACCCTCTGCGAGCCGCTGGTAGATCTCCCGTGCGCGTCCGTTGAGCCCCTGCCGAGAGTAGAGTTCGGCGAGCATCATCGTCGGCGCCTGCTCGCTCATCGGGTCACCACCGGCGCACCGCCAACCCGCTGCGTCGCTATGGCGCCGAAGAGAGGCAGCTCGAACTATCGAGGCTGCTGCTCGTCGGGACTGCGACCGGAAGGTACTCATTCGTGCTGATGGTGCTGCCATCGAGAAGTCGCCCCTCGATCCGCACGTGGAGGCGCACCGAGGTGACCGTGGAGAGCTGCGCGGCCACTGCCGCGGGAATCAGGATGGCCGCCGTCGTCAGCGTTCCTCCTGCCGCCGCCACGCCACCGATCGGCTCCACCTGCTGCGGGATGTTGACCAGCGAGCCGTCGGTCGACTCATAGGTCGTGATCGCCTGCATCGCGAGGAAGTCGTTGGTGTTGAGCCGCCCGAGGGACGGGTTTCCGTTCTGCGTGAGGTTGTTCTTGATGACGATTCCCACCGAGAAATCGCGCGCAGTGTTGAACGACTGGAAGGTGTACTCGGCCGTGGCCGCACTGTAGCTGCAGCTCGTCGCCGCTCCAGCCGCATCGAGCGCTTCCGATGTCGTCGGTGGGATCAGCTTCTGGATCTCCAGCTCCGAGTTCTGGTTCTTCGTCGAGCAGGAGCCCACGCAGAGCGCAACCGAGGCAAGCAGCAGACAGGTCATCTTCGTGTTCATGGCCGTCTCTCCTACTGCTTGGGTTCGTCGGACGAAGTCGAGAGCGTCGACTCGGACCGATTGATGATGTGAGGAGTGATGAAGATCAGCAGCTCCGTGCGCTGATCGCTGACCTGCTTCTTCTTGAAGAGCCAGCCGAGGATCGGGATGCGCGAGAGGACCGGCACCTCGTTCCACGACTCCGAGTTCTGGCGCGTGTAGATGCCGCCGATGACCGCAGTGTCGCTGTCCTTGACGAGCACCTGCGTCTTCGCTTCGCGGTTGGAGATCGCCGGCTGGCCGTTCGCGCCCGTGAGCTGCGCGTTGGGCTGGTTGTTGGTCGCCGAGATCTTCATCTGGATGCTGCCCTCCTGCGTGACGTGCGGGGTGACGCGCAGTTCGAGTTTCGCCTCAATGAACTGGGTGTTCACGCCCGACGCCGAGACCTGCGAGAACGGGATCTGCACACCCTGCCCGATGCTCGCCTCGACGTTGTCGAGAGTCTGGATGCGCGGCGAGCTGATGGTCTTGAGCGTGCCCGAGTTCTCCGCTGCCGAGAGGCGCAGGTTGAGCTGGGCTGCGCCGCCCGCGCTGCCGAGGACGAAGCCGAGACCACCGCCGCTGTTCACACCGATCGCCGCCGGCATGTTGACCGCGAAGTTCGGCTGCGTGACGTTTGAGAGGCCGCCGATCGGCGCCGTCGAGTCATCGGCCGCACCGGCCACCTGGAGGATGTTGGGGAAAACGAGGCCAGTCGAGTTTCCCGTCGCAGGCGAGAGCGAGACGTTGCCGCCCCACTGGATGCCGGCCGCGCGCGTGAAGTTGACCGAGGCTTCGACGATGCGGCTCTCGATGAGAACTTCGGGAGTCTGCGTATCGAGGTTGCGGATGATGCCTTCCGCGCGCAGCAGCGAATCCTGGACGTCCTTGATGATCAGCGTGTTCGTGCGCGCGTCGACTGAGACCGTGCCGCGCTCGGTGAGCGAGTCCTTGATCTTGTCGACCAGCTGCGCTGCGGTCGCGTTGTTCACGGGGATCAGACGGACCTTGAGCGGCTCGTAGGTCTGCTTGACCTTCGCCGCGTCCGCTGCGTCCTTCTGCTCCTGCCGCAGGCGCTCGATCGGCGCGACCCGGATGATGTTGGAGATCTCCTCCTTCCCGAGCCCCTTCGACTTGAGGATGATGTCGAGAGCCTGGTCCCACGGAACGTTGCGCAGACGAATGGTCACCGTCCCCTTCACGTCGTCGGCGAGGATGATGTTCTTCTTGCTGATGTCGGCGATGGCACCGAGCAGGTTGCGGATGTCGATGTCCTTGACGTTGAAGTCGACGCGGCGACCGGTGTAGTTGCGGTCGTCGAGCACGCTCGGCTGCGGCGAGGCAGAAGCGGGCTCGGTCGTTGCGGCCGCTGCCCGCGCGGGGATCGACACCGCAGGCTGCTGCGCGAAAACCGGGTCGGCACCGAACTTCCACGAAAGCCCGCCCATGTGCGCCGAGATCTCGTCCTTGCAGGGCGCGTGGAGCGACGCGATGATCTTCACCACGCCGGGCATCGACGGAACGCGATAGGCAGAGACCATGTCGAGCGCGCCGCCAAGCGCCGTCGCATCGAGATTGCGCTCGAGCCGCTCGGGAAGGTTCGCGTCGGAGATTGTCAGCACGACAGTCTTCGGATTCGGATGACCGACCTCGAACTTGAACGCACCGTCGATCGCGATCGCGACCTGTGTATGTTCGACGCTGCTGTCGAGATCGACCGAGCGGATGTTCGCAAGGACCTGCTTCGCTTCGAGCTTCACGGTGGGCTTTGCAGGGGGCACCGACGCGACTGTCAGAGGCTGGGCTTCCGAGGGAGCAAGCGGCGTCGGGTGATTCGCGGCGACCACGGCGCTCCCGACGACGACGTCGAGTCCGTCGGCACGACGCTGGACATCGTAGGCCGGCATGCGATCGCCCTGCCCGTCGAGAACCACGCGCGTTCCGTCTTCATGGCGGGCGATCCGCACGCCCTTGAGATCCCCCTTGCCGTCGAGCTTGCGCGTGACGCCAGAGACCCCGTGCAGGTCGACCGCGAGGCGGGCCGGATCCTTCAGCTCAATCACGGAGAAGTGCGCGATCTGCCCGTCCGTCGAGAGCCGCACACGCGCCTGGCCGTGCGCTTCCTGCACGGACACGCCCGACAGCTTGTGCGCCGCGTGCTTGACCGTACGCGAGTCTTCGCGCTGCACAACGAGATTAGGATCGGTCGGGGCCGAGTTGCTGGCCTCCGCGCTCGCGGTCGATGCGCTCTCGACACCAGCAGCGTTCGTTTCGCCCGCAGGCGACGTGTTCAAAGGAGACGCAACCGGCGCGGTCGTCGCGGCATGCTCGGCCGCGACAGTGACGAGCAGATCGTTCCCCGCCGCCTTGACATCGTAATGAGCGTCGCCATCGAGCACCACCACGAGTCGGCCGACGCGGCGACCTGCCTCGTCGAACTGCGCCGCCGTCACGCCCTTGACCGCACCGCTCTTGAGGTCGATGCCCGGCGCCACCGCGGTCACATCCGCGCCGGCCAGATCGATCACCAGTCGCGACGGCTCAGCGAGCTTGAACACCGTGAACGAGGGCCGCTCGGTGCCGTGAATGGCCAGCTTGCCCTGCGCATCCAGCGCCTCGACCGACGTGACTCGGTTGAGCGCCTCGGCAGTGCCCGCGCGTGCGGCAGATGCGCCACACAGCAGCACGAGCAGCGCCAGCGTCATCTTGCGACCGTGCGAAATCATCCGGTGCTCCTTCGCTTCAACAAAGATGGTCACGCTATTTTCCCCGGCTCGCTGCCGTGCCCAGCGATTCGCCGTCACGCAGCTGTTGTTCCGACGCCATGTCCGCCGCGTCCTGCACGACCTTGAGCGGGACCGTCTGAGGATAGACCCGGCCAGTTGCGTGATCGGTGATCGTTTCAGTGATGATGATCTGGTCTCGCTGGATCGACGTGACCTTGCCCCAGTTCTGTCCGATGAACGAGCCAAGGTAGACAGACCAGCCGCGCCCGTCCGGGTCCTCGACCATCGCCATCGGCGACGCCGTGCCCGTCACGGTGAGTGAGAGCCTGAGCTTGTCGATCGGCCAGCGCTGCAGCGGAGTCGGCTTGCCACCCGGGATCTTCACCGGCGTGACTTCCTTCACGGCGAAGACATTCTGGAACGGGTCGCGCTTCCCGACGGGAGAGTAGACGTAGATCGATGTCGGCTCTGCCGGCTTCTCGGTCTCGTCCGCCGCGGCAACAACCGGTTTCGGCGCAGGAGGCGGACGCGGAGGCGGCGGTGGCTCACCACACGCAAGGCCTCCCGCAAGCATCGCCGCGAAAGCGGCGCCCAGCTTCATCGAGCGGCTCACTTCGCACCTCCAGCCGGCGGCGTCTGGGGCAGGAAGCGGAACGTGGTCGCGACGTAGCTCGACTGCACGACAAGCTTCTCGTTCACGAGCTTCGGGGTGCTCATCTTGATGTTGGTCACGTTCACGATGCGCGCGAGCTTCGAGAGCGAATCGAGGAAGACGCCAATCTCGTGGTAGTTGCCCGTCACCGACATCACGACAGGAATCGCCGCGTAGAAGCCCTGCGGCTGCTCACCCTGCGGCTCGATGTTGTTGATGACGAGCCCGCTCTTATTGCCGATGTCGCTGATCGAGCTGATCAGCTCCGCCATGTTCGTCTCGTTCGGCAGCTCGGTCAGAGCCTGGGCCAGCTTGCGCTCGAGGATCTCCTTGTCGTGCTTGAACTGGGCCAGGTTGTTCGCGATCTGCTGCTTCTGAATCAGATCGTTCTCGAGTGCGTGCAGCTCCTGCTGCTTGCGGGCGATCTCGTCGAACATCGGCTGGATCACGAAGTAGAAGTTGGCACCCGTCAACAGCGCAACGACCACGCCGAGCCCCGCCAGCTTCTGCGCAAGCGGGATCTTGTTGAGCTGGTTGACAATGTCTTGTCCGGTCATCGCCATGAGAGCGTCCCCGTGAGCGGGCGAAGCGTGGTCATCACGCTGAGTAGTCGGCGTGGCACGAGATCTCCCAATCGACGACCCCGTCCCCGCGCTGGTTCGCGTGGCGGATGACGACGTCGCTGAAGTGCTTCGAGGATTTGAGCTTCTTGCTGAAGACGGAGAGGTCCTCGTAGTTGACGGCGCTCCCCTTCATCGAGACGTTGCCGCCCGCTTCCGCGTACTCGGCCAGCCAGACCCGCGCAGGGATCAGGTTGGAGAGCTCGTCCATGACCTTGACCGGTCCGGTGCGGCCCTTTTTGAGGTTGTCGAGGATCTTGAGCTTGTCCTCGAGCGCCTTCTTTTCCGCGTTGATCGACTTGACCTCGCCGATCGTCTTTTCGAGCTTCGCGATGTCGTCGCGCGTCGAGGAGATGCGCGCGTTCAGCGCCGTCTCATCGGCGTCGACACGCGTGTACCAGAGGTAGTTGCAGAGCGACGCCAGAACGATCACCAGCGCACCGACGACGATCTGTTGACGACCCGATTCGCGTTTCTTGCTCGCACGAACCGGGAGGAGGTTGATCCGAATCATCGCTCGTTGCTCCGGCGCAGCGCGAGGCCCACGCCCACAGCGGCCGACAGGGCCACTTCGAGAATGTAGTTGGGATCGAAGCGACGGTTGTCGATCTCGATCGACTTGAACGGATTGAGGATCTCGACGGGAACGCCGACGCGCTGCTCGATGACCTTGAAGAGCGCCGGGATCTTCGCCGTGCCGCCTGCGAGGTAGAGCCGCGCGATGTGGCTGTCGGCCGCCGTCGCGGTGTAGAAATCGAGGCTGCGCTGGATCTCGCCGGCCATCTGATCGGCGACACCCTGGATCACGCGCTCGACCTCCTGCGGAATCACCGAGTCCGCGTCGCGAGCTGCGTCGCCGCCGACCTTCAGCTTCTCCGCCTCGTCATACGAGACGTTGAGCTGCTTCTGAATCTCCTCGGTGAACTGGTTGCCACCCATCGTCACATCGCGCGTGAAGGTGGTCAGGCCGTTCGCGAGCACATTGATGTTGCAGACCGAGGCGCCCGCATTCACGAGGACGACCGTCTCTGCCTTCGAGAGCTGGTAGTTGATCTCGAACGCGTTCTGCACTGCGAAGGCATCCACATCCACGACCACGGGCGTCAGGCCCGCCTCGGCCACGACCGAGGTGTAGTCGTTGATCATGTCCTTCTTGGCCGCGACGAGCAGCACGTCCATCTGACCAGTGCCTGTGTCCGACTCGGGCCCGGTGAGGATCTGCACGTCGATGTTCACGTCCTTGACATCGAACGGGATGTACTGAGCCGCCTCCCACTGGATGCTCTCCTCGAGCTCCTCCTGGGTCATGCGGGGCATGGAAATCTTCTTGATGATGACCGAGTGGCCGGAGACGCCGATCGCGACCTCACGGTTCTTCAGCTTGAACTGGCCGACGAGGTGCTTGATTGCCTCGACAATCGCGGTCGAGTTCATCAACGCGCCATCGACAATGGCCTCGGGAGGAAGCTGCGCGACACCGAACGCTTCAAGCGCAAACGAACGCTTGTTCTCTCGCAACTGGACGAGCTTCACCGACGATGAGCCGATGTCGAGCCCGAGGGCGAGCCTGCTTTTTGCCACGGCCACACTCCCACGAGGGCGCTTGAATCGGCCCCCAGACATCGGCCCGTTTCGAAGGAAACGGGGTTCTCCCTAAGACGTTGGTGACGCTATCACTGTCCAGAATCTCGACAAAAAAAATGGCAGCGCATGCCTTGCATTCACCTGACGACGTAGCGGACCGGACGTCATAGCGCAAAACTGCGGAATGGAGAACTATTCCAATCCATAGTCGCGAATCTTATAGAGCAGCGCGCGAGGGGAGAGCTCGAGAAGCTCGGCGGCGCGGCTGCGATTGCCGCTCGTCTGGACGAGTGCGCGGCGGATCAGATCGGCCTCGACAGCACGCGCTGCGCGCTTCACGCTGAGGTCGCCTTCGATGAGCGGCGGCGGCTGGTGGCCGGCGGGAGCATCCTGCGCGATCGATTCGGGGAGCGCGTCGATCTCGATCTGCTCGTCGTCGCTCATCACCAGCGCACGCTCGAGAGCGTTTTCCAGCTCGCGCACGTTGCCGGGCCAGCGGTAGCGAACCAGGCGCTCAAGCGCCGGTGCGGAAAGCGGGCGGGCGCGGACGCCAAGCCGCTGCGCGTGTCGCTCGATGAATCGCGCTGCGAGCTGCGCGATCTCCTCGGGTCGCTCGCGCAGAGGCGGGAGGTGGATGGCAACGACGTTGAGCCGGTAGAAGAGATCCTCGCGGAAGCGGCCCTGCGCGACAGCCTCCTTGAGATCGACGTGGGTCGCGGCGAGCACCCGCACATCGACCTTCACTCCGCGGCTCTCGCCGACGCGGCGGATCTCTCCTTCCTGCAGGACGCGAAGCAGCGAGACCTGCAAGGAAGGAGGAAGGTCGCCGATCTCGTCGAGCAGGAGCGTGCCGCCGTCCGCCTCCTCGAAGAGGCCGCGCCGTGCGCTCTGCGCTCCCGTGAACGCTCCCTTTGCGTGACCGAACAGCTCGCTCTCGATGAGCGCAGCCGGGAGCGATGCACAATTGATGGCGACGAACTGACGGTCGGCGCGCTGTGAGAGCTGGTGGAGCGCGCGGGCAATGCGCTCCTTGCCGGTGCCGCTCTCTCCCGTGATCAGCATCGTCGCCTTGGTGGGCGCGGCCTTCTGCACGATGCGCATCACTTCGCGCATCGCCGCACCCGTCGCGACGAGCTCGCTGCCGACGCGCGAACCTTCGAGCTCCCGCCGCAGCAGCCGGTTCTGCGCACGCAGCCGCTCCCGCTCCTCGGCCTTGCGCAGCACGAGCAGGACCTCGTCGGGTCGGAACGGCTTGCCGAGATAATCGTAGGCGCCCGCCTTCATCGCCTCGATCGCCAGCTCCTGGGAGCCGTACGCGCTCATGACGATGATGGTCAGCTCGGGAGCGATCGCGAGCGCGCGCGGCACCAGCTCAAGTCCGCTCATCTTCGGCATGCGCACGTCGGTCACCAGCGCGTCGTAATCGCGAGCGGCCAGCTCTTGCAACGCCTCCTCTCCATTCGACACCGCGCGCACCTCGTAGCCGCGATCGGAGAGAAGAATGGTGAGGACGTGGCGGATCGACTCTTCATCATCGGCGATGAGGATCGAACGCAAGGACATGGATGATCACGCTCCCCAGTGCAGCTTCGCGCGAAGGATGCTGAAGGGATCGACGTCGGGATTTCCCACGAGCAGCGTGCGGTGGGGCGCGAGTGTCGCGCGCACGACGTCTCCGCGGCGCAACTCGCAGCCGCGCGTTCCATCGACGGAGAGGAACATTTCCGCATCGCCTGCGAGAAAGATCTCGATCGGCATCGAGGCCGGCAGCACGAGCGGCCGCTGCGTGAGCGAGTGGGGACAGATCGGCGTGAGCAGCACCGCCTCGAGCGTCGGATAGACGATTGGGCCGCCCGCCGAGAGCGAATAGGCAGTCGAACCGGTCGGCGTCGCGACGATCAGCCCGTCGGCCTCGTACTCTGCCGCGAGCCGTCCACCCACTGAAGCGGTCAGCCGCGTCAAGCGCGCAAGGTCTCCTTTCGAGATCACCGCGTCGTTGAGCGCGAACCCCTTCTGCACCACCTGATCGCCCCGCCGCACCTCGAGCGCGAGCATCGAGCGGCGGCTCACGGGAAGCTCGCCCGACAGAGCGCGCGCGACCATCTCGGCGGCCCGTTCGCGCGGCGCTTCGGTGAGGTATCCGAGCGTGCCGAGATTGACGCCGAGAATGGGCACCTCGCGTCCCGCGCAGAGTCCGGCAGCGTGCAGCAGCGTGCCGTCGCCGCCGAGGACGACGAAGAGATCGGCGCGCTGGCCCAGTTCAAGACCCCGCGCGTTCGGCAGATCGGGAAGGCCGGTGCCCTCTTCGATCAACGGACAATGTCCCTGCCGCTGCAGCTCGATTGCGAGGAGGCGGCAGAGCGCGACGGCCTGGGCGTTGCCGAGCTTGGGGACGAGGGCGATGGTGCGCATCGCCGCGCAGGCTACAGGAAGAGCGAGGCGGGCGCGCGCGCAGATCGATCCTATAGTCGCAGACCATGTCGCTCGATCTCTTTGAAGCCGCCGCCGAGCGGGACCTGTCGAACAAGCCGCTCGCGGAGAGGATGAGGCCGCGCACGCTCGACGAGGTGGTCGGCCAGGAGCATGTGCTCGGGCCGGGGACGCTGTTGCGCCGCGCGATCGAAGCCGACCACGTTCCGTCTCTGCTCCTCTGGGGACCGCCCGGATGCGGAAAGACGACGCTCGCGCAGGTGGTCGCGGCGGCAACGAAGTCGGAGCTCGTCCAGCTCTCGGCCACCGAGGCGGGAATCAAGGACATCCGCGAGGTGGTCGCGCGCGCGAAGGAGCTACGGGCGCACCAGCACAAGCGCACGCTGCTCTTCATCGACGAGATCCACCGCTTCAACAAGGGGCAGCAGGATGCCCTCCTCCCTCACGTCGAACGCGGCGTGATCACGCTGCTCGGCGCGACGACGGAAAACCCGAGCTTCGAGGTGAACGCGGCGCTTCTTTCGCGCACGCGCGTCTTCGCGCTTCGCCCTCTCGAAGAGACCGATCTGCACGCCCTGATGATGCGCGCGCTCATCGACAAGACGCGTGGGCTCGGCGAAATGGGCCTCGTCGCGTCGCCGGATTTTCTCGATCACGTCGCCCGCCACGCGAGTGGAGATGGACGGCGTGCGCTCGGTGCGCTCGAGGTGGCGGCCGCGCGCGCGCAATCCGAGGGGCGCGGCAAGCTCACGGTCGAGGACGCCGAAGAGGCGCTGCAGCAGAAGACGCTCCTCTACGACAAGGGCGGCGACGCGCACTACGACACCGTCTCGGCGTTCATCAAGTCGATGCGAGGCAGCGATCCCGACGCGGCGATCTACTACCTCGTGCGCATGCTCGAGTCGGGAGAGGAGCCGCGCTTTCTCCTGCGCCGGATGGTCATCTTTGCGAGCGAGGACATCGGAAATGCCGAGCCGCGGGCGCTCTCGGTCGCGGTCGATGCGCTGCGCGCCTTCGAGCTCATGGGGCTCCCTGAGGGGGTGCTGCCGATGACGCAGGCAGCGGCGTTTCTTGCGACCTGCCCGAAGAGCAACGCGGTGATCAAGGCCTACGGAGCCGCGCGCGCGGCAGTGAACGAGCATGGCCCCCTGCCCGTCCCGATGAAGCTGCGCAACGCGCCGACCGCGATGATGAAGTCGATGGGTTACTCGGGCGGATACAAGTATCCGCACAACTTCGAGGGGAACTACGTCGCCGAGGAGTATCTGCCCGACAAACTGCGGGGCGCGCGCTTCTACCAACCGGGAGTGAGCGGCGAGGAGAGGGTGATTGGCGAGAGGATGAATGCGGCGAGGGAAGAAGTGGAGCGCGCCCGCGCCGCGCAGGCTGACCCGACCACTGCGAACGAGCGAGAGAGAAAGCCTGGGCCGAGTTCGGGAGAACTGCACGCGGCGCTGCACAAGAAG
The DNA here is from genome assembly GCA_903911145.1 of uncultured delta proteobacterium. GTDB lineage: Bacteria > Myxococcota > Myxococcia > Myxococcales > 40CM-4-68-19 > CAIWCD01. The sequence continues at coordinate 106,315 of CAIWCD010000007.1, forward strand.
AAGGAAGGCTGAAGCACAGGCGCCGATCCCACGATGGCGGCCTGAGTTCAAGACTGCACCTGCGCGCGCGGCGATGGTAATGCGCCCACTCCCGTGGCCATCGACCTCTCCCTCCTCAATCCGCAGCAGCGCGCCGCCGTCATTCAGACGGAAGGGCCGCTCCTCGTGCTCGCGGGAGCAGGCTCGGGCAAGACGCGCGTGATCGCGCATCGCGTGGTTCACTTGATGGACAAGGGTGTCTCGCCGCGCGCGATTCTCGCGGTGACCTTCACCAACAAGGCCGCAGCAGAGATGAAGGAGCGCATCGTCAAGCTGGCCGCGGATGGCGACGCGAAGGCCGGTGCGCAGCGGTGCCGCGGACTCACCGTCAGCACGTTCCACGCGTTCGGCGTGCGCGTGCTGCGCAAGGAGCATCACCACCTCGAGCTGCCGGCGAAATTCGCTATCTTCGACTCCGGCGATCAGGCCTCGTTGGTGAAACGGCTCCTGCGCGACATCAATGTGGAGGATCGCCGCTTCGATGTTCCGCGGCTCGTCTCGACGCTGAGCCGGCGGCGCACGGGGGGTGGCAAGAAGCAGATTCTCACGCCGACGTCGCCCGACGATGGCGACGCGCTCGCGCACGGACAGGACCCGGAATACGAGCTGCTCTGCGACGAGCTGTTGCCGCGCTACGAATTGGGCCTCAAGGCGATGGGCGCCGTCGACTTCGACGATCTGCTCCTCTTGCCGCTCAAGCTGTTCAAGACCAATCCGGCGGTGCTCGCGCAGTACCAGAGTCGCTTCCGCTATCTGCTCGTCGACGAATACCAGGACACAAACCAGACGCAGCTGGAGCTGCTCGAGCTGCTTGCGGGGATGCGAAGAAACCTCTGCGTCGTCGGCGATGACGACCAGAGCATCTACGCGTGGCGCGGCGCGCAGGTGGAGAACATCCTCTCGTTCGACAAGCGCTTCCCTGGCTCGGTCGAGATCTTCCTCGAGCAGAACTACCGCTCGACGAGTGCGGTGCTCGACGCGGCGAACGCGGTGATTGGCAAGAACAGCGAGCGCAAGAAGAAGAAGCTCTGGACCGATCGGGGTCGCGGCTCGAACATCCGCCTCGTCGTCGCGCCCGATGATGAAGGCGAGGCGAGGTGGGTCGCGGACGAGATCGTGCGGCTCTCCTTCGAGGAGAAGATTCCGCGGCACGAGATCGCGGTGCTCTATCGGACCAACGCGCAGGCCAAGCCGCTCGAGGAGACGCTGCGGCTCGCGGGCGTTCCCTATCGTGTCGTCGGCGGGACGAGCCTCTTCGATCGCAAGGAGGTGCGCGACCTGCTCGCGTACCTGCGCGCCGCGATGAATCCGCGCGACGAGGTGAGTCTCCTGCGCATCATCAATGTGCCGGCCCGGGGCATCGGAGATCAGACCGTCGCGAAGGCGCAGGAGCTTGCGCGCAAGAAGAAGCTGCCGCTGTTCGAAATCCTCCGGCGCGCGGATCACCACGCTGAACTCGAGCAGGCGCACGAGCGGGTGCTGGCCTTTTCGCGCATCGTCGAGAAGTACGGGCCGCGCCTGTCGCGCGCCGGGTTCGCGAGTGCCGCGCGCGCGTTGGTCGAGGAGGTCGGGCTCTTCGATGAGGCCAAGCGGGGCGCGCAGAGCCTTCCCGCCCAGGCGCGGCGCATCGAGGCGGTGGAGGGCCTGCTGCGGCAGCTCTCGGAGTACGAGAAGCGGCAGGAGATGAAGGCGGCCGAGCGAAGGCTCGAGCTTGCAGGCGCCGCACAAGGAGACGCTCTGCCCGAGGACGAGAGCGATGCACCTGAGCCCACGACTGCTCTCGACCCGCAGCCGCGTGACAGTTTGACAAATGATGTCTCGGTGTCACACGCTCCGAGCGTCGAGGTTCCGCAGAGCGACGAGGATGCTGTCGAGCTTGCCCCGGAGGCGATCGCGGCAGTCCAGCTGGCCTGGGATGCGCTGGCGGCACCGAGCGCGCGCGAGTCAGGATCGATCGCGTCGTTTCTCCGCGGGCCGCCCGAGACGAAACCGAGCGAGCCTGTGCCCCGCGAGATGACCACGCGCGACATCGGCGAGGCGATGCGCGAGGACACCGAGATTGACGAGGAGCTTGCGGCAGGGCTCTCGGGATATCTCTCGCGGCTCGCACTCGACCAGCGCGAGGCCGCCGAGGAGGGTGGCGATGCGGTGACCTTGATGACGCTCCACGGCGCCAAGGGGCTCGAGTGGCGCGCCGTCATCCTCTGCGGTCTCGAGGAGGGGCTCCTGCCCCACTCGGGCAAAGGGTTCGACGACGGCGGCGATGGCCCGCAGGCCGACGGCGTGCTCAACCTCGACGAGGAGCGGCGGCTCACCTACGTCGGCATCACGCGCGCCCGAGAGAAGCTCGCCATCACCCGCTGCCGCGAGCGAATCAAGAGAGGCAAGCCGCAGCCGCGCACGCCCAGCCGCTTCCTCGAGGATCTGCCGCTCGAGCTGCTCGACGTGATCGACGTCGCCGGTCCGCAGCCCGAGGGCACCGAAGAGGTGAAGCAGCAGAAGGCGACGAACTTCTTCGCGGCGATGCAGGCCCTGCTGTCGACGAGCGAAGAGAAGCCGCCATCAGCAAAGTAACGCGCATCTGTTGACACCCACAGGCAGATCGCATAGATCCCGCCGCCCCTTGTTTTCGGCCACTCTGGCGCTGCAGGGGAAATCTTACGAATTCTGCTCTGGAGCAGCGATGAAGACCGCAATGGCAAGCCGAGAGACCGCCGACCGCAAGTGGGTGGTCATCGACGTGAACGATAAGGTGTTGGGGCGCGCCGCGACCCAGATCGCCAGCATTCTGCGCGGCAAGCACAAGACCTCGTTCACGCCCCACGCTGACTGCGGTGACTTCGTCGTCGTCGTCAACGCGGAGAAGGTCAAGCTGACCGGCAAGAAGTGGGCGGACAAGCTCTACCGACACCACACCCAGTTCCCGGGCGGCCTCAAGACGTTCACGGCGCAGCAGGCCGTTGCGCGTGAGCCGACCCGCCTTGTCGAGGACGCCGTGCGCCGCATGCTTCCGCGCACCGTGCTCGGCCGCGAACTGATGCGCAAGCTCAAGGTGTACGCGGGAGAGCAGCACCCGCACGCCGCGCAGCAGCCGCAGACGATCGTGGCGAAGGACGCCTAGATTTTTCCGCTCGGCTCTTCGCCGTGCGATTGACTTGAATCCCGGCGCTCTCCGTGGGCGCCAGCAATGAAGCTTCAGGAAGGAAGCAAAGATGGCCAAGGAACTGCTCGTCACCGCCACTGGACGCCGCAAGGAATCGATCGCTCGCGTGCGTCTCAAGCCGGGCACCGGCGAGTTCGCCGTCAACGATCGCACGCTCGATGAGTACTTCGGGCGCGCCACCAGCAAGATGGTCTTGAAGCAGCCGCTCGAGGTTGTCGAGCAGCTCGGCAAGGTCGACATCTCGATCAACGTCTGCGGCGGCGGGCTCTCGGGCCAGGCCGGCGCGATCCGCCACGGCATCAGCCGCGCGCTGATCAAGCTGAACGTCGAGTGGCGCCCTGCGCTCAAGAAGGCCGGCTTCCTGACCCGTGACTCGCGCTCTGTCGAGCGCAAGAAGTACGGCCAGCCGGGCGCGCGCAAGCGGTTCCAGTTCAGCAAGCGCTAAGCCGGACAAGGCGTGGCCGCTTCGCGGCCCGCTTACAATTCGAGTTCGCCAAAGGCCCTGCCGGCATCCCGGTGGGGCCTTTGTGTATTCTGCACACGATCCTTCGTGTCATTCCTACACGAAGCGTCGCAGTGCACGGTCTCGCAATCGCGCTTGGGAGGCACGCCGCGACCTGCTACGGTCCGCGCCATGATCCACTCGCTGCGGCGGTCGAGGAATCGATGGAACTGAACGAGATTCTCGGCGTCGCGCTCCGCGGCGGTGCCTCCGACATCCATTTGAAGGCGGGCCTTCCGCCGATGTTCCGCGTCGACGGCTCGCTGGTGCCGCTCAAGGATGCGCGCCGCTTGCCGCCCGAAGAGATCGGCCGCATGGCGTTCGGGATCATGAACGACTACCAGAAGGAGAAGTTCAAGGCGCAGAACGAGCTCGACCTCGCGTATGGCGTGCCCGGCCTGGGGCGCTTCCGCGTCAACGTCTTCCAGCAGCGCGGCACCATCGGCGTCGTGCTGCGCGTGATCCCGTTCAAGATCTCGACCATCGAGCAGCTGATGCTGCCCAAGGTCCTCGAGAAGATCGCCGGAGAGCAGCGCGGGCTCATCCTCGTCACCGGCACCACGGGCTCGGGCAAGAGCACCACGCTCGCCGCGATGATCGATCACATCAACACCAACGAGACCTGCCACATCATGACGATTGAGGATCCGATCGAGTTCCTCATTCGAGACAAGCGCAGCATCGTCAACCAGCGCGAGGTCGGCGTCGACACGCTCTCGTTTGCGCACGCACTCAAGAGCTCGCTGCGGCAGGACCCCGACGTGATTCTCGTCGGCGAAATGCGCGACCTTGAGACGATCGAGACCGCGCTGGCGGCGGCTGAGACGGGACATCTCGTGCTCTCGACGCTGCACACTCTCGACGCCACCGAGTCGATCGCGCGCATCGTCTCCGCGTTCCCGCCGCACCAGCAGAAGCAGGTCCGCCTCCAGCTCGGCTCGGTGCTCAAGTCGGTCATCTCGCAGCGGCTCGTGCCCAAGGCCGACGGCAAGGGTCGCGTCGCGGCGATCGAAGTGCTCGTCTGCAACGGCCGCGTGCGCGAAATGATCGAGGACAAAGATCGCACCAAGGAAATCGCAGGCGCGATCTCGCAGAGCTACACGACCTACGGCATGCAGACGTTCGATCAGTCGCTGATGGGCCTGCTCAAGCAGAACCTCATCACCTACGACGAGGCGCTGCGGCAATCGACGAATCCGGACGACTTCGCGCTGCGCGTGTCGGGCATCAGCGCGACGAGCGATTCCAGCTGGGACAGCTTCGAGCAGAAGACCGAGCCGGTCGCGCCCCCTCCGCCGTCGGGTGCGAGCAAACCCACGCTGGGCGCGGTCGGGAGCTCGAAGACCTCGGGACCAGGCAAGCCTCCATCCTCTCCGCCACACCCGGCGACTGCGCCTCGCGTGCCCTCGTCCCCGGGCGTGAAACAGGCGCCGCCCGAGAGCGACGACGACTTCAAGATCGAGCGGTTCTAGTGCCCCGAGCAGCGAAGAGTCCGCGGCCCGAACCGACACCCGTCGAGCGTGCGCTCCGGCTGCTCGCGTTCCGTGCGCGCACGGAGCACGAGCTCGATCAGGCGCTCGCCCGCGCGAAAGTCACGCCCGCCGACAGAGCCGCGGCGCTGGCGCGGATGCGCGAACTCGGGTACATCGACGACCCCTCGCTGGCCCAGGCTCGCGCACGACAGAGGCTCAGCAAGGGAGACGCTCCGCGGATGATCGCGCAGCGGCTTTTGCAGCAAGGAGTCGCAGCGGAAGAGGCGCACGCGGCGGCGAAGCAGGCCACCGCAGGAGCCTCCGAGGACGAGCTGGCGGTGCAGGCGCTCGCGAGGCGGCTGCGCGGACGGCCCGTGAAGGACGAGAAGGAGCGCAGGCGGCTTTTGCGCGCGTTGATGCAGCACGGTCATCGCGCCTCGTCGGCAGTGAAGGCTTTGCGGTTGGCGATGGACGGCGCCGAGGTCGAGAGCGCAGAGGTGGACGCAGATGTCGATGTCGAGTGACTTCCGGACCGCATCCCGCCTCGCCGCGCTGGCGCTTTCGCTGCTCGTCGCCTCGTGCGCGACCACCGGCAAGGACACGCTCGACATCAACAAGCCCGTCGACGCGACGCGGCCCGTGACGGGCGCCGAAGCGAGCAACGCCGAGAAGGCCTACAAGAAGGGCCTCGAGCAGAAGTCGAGCAGCAACTACATCGACGCGACGAAATTCTTCGAGTACGTGCGCAACAATTTCCCGTACTCGCAGTTCGCGGCGCTCTCGGAGCTCGCGCTCGCCGACATGGCCTACGAGCGGGCCGAGTTCGCGATCGCGGCGGCCGACTACGCCGACTTCGTCAAGGCCCACCCTTCGCATCCGAAGGCCGACTACGCGGCCTACCGCGTCGGCCTCGCGCACTTCGATGATCGCAGCTCGGAGTTCTTCATCTACCCGCCCGCGCACGAGAAGGATCAGGGACCGGTGCGGGCCGCGCTCGAGGCGCTGCAGAAGTTCGAGCATGTCTATCCGAAGAGCGAGCTGGTGCCTGATGCGCGGCGGCTGATGGACGAGTGCCGCTCGCGGCTGGCGGCCCACGCGCGCTACGTCGCGGACTTCTACTGGAAGCGCAAGGCCTGGACTGGCGCGGCCGGGCGCTATCTCGAGCTGGCCGATGCCTACGGAGATCTCAACAGCGGCAGCGTCCGCGCAGACGCACTCTGGCGCGCGGCGCAGAGCTTCGAGAATGCCGGCCGCCCCGACGACGAGCGGACGATCCTGCGACGGCTGATCGAGGACGCGCCCAACGGTTCGCATCGCTCAGAGGCCGAACAGAAGATCGCGAATCTCGCTGCGCCGGTTGCGACGCCTGCGCCCGCCGCGGCGCCTGACCCTGCTGCAGCGCCCGCGGCCGTTCCGTCAACGCTGCCCGCAGCGCCAACCGCTCCTGCAGCGCAGCCGTGAACGGCACAATGCAGCCTGCCAATTCGTCCCGCCGCGCGCGGGCCGCGAGGAGACCTCGATGAGTGATCGCGCATTTCTGCTGCGGTTCATCAGCGGCAAATACCAAGGTGGCGAGTACCCGCTTCAGGAGGCAGGCGAGCTCGTCATCGGCCGCTCCTCCGAGCTGGACATGGTCCTCATCGAGGACATGGTCAGCCGCAAGCACGCAAAGATTTCTCTCGCACCCGGCCAGATCTCCATCGCCGATCTCGGCTCGACCAACGGCACGTTCGTCAACGGCGAAAAGATCAAGAAGGCGCGCCTCAAGGAAGGCGATCGCATTCTCATCGGCACGAGCATCCTGAAGCTGGTCGGCGCAGACAAGCAGGCTGGCGGAGCGGTGGTCGACACCAAGGCCGCGCAGCAGCAACTCGAGCGCACTGCGGCCGCGCAGGAGAAGAAGCAAGGTGGTCGCAGCGCAGTGGCGGGTCGCCTCGAGGAGGTGCCGCTCGTAGACCTGCTCCAGCTGCTCTCGACCTCGAAGAAGACGGGCGCGATCGTCATCAAGGGGTACCGGCAGGGGCGCGTCTATCTGCGCGGCGGCAAGGTCGTCAACGCGGTGATCGACGCGGACACGACGCTCTTGCCGAAGAAGGCGCTCAACCGGATGGTGATGTGGACGCAGGGTGGGTTCGAGTTCGTGCCGCAGGAGGGAGAGCTGCCGCCCTTCCCCAACGAGCTTTCCGAGCCGACCGAGCAACTGGTGATGGACGCGATGCACCAGGCCGACGAGCTGGCGAGTGGGAATCTTCCTGCACCGACAATGGCCATCGGCCTCTCGATGCCCCTGACCGCGCCGCTGCGCGACCTTCCCCCGGACGAGATCGATCTGATCCAGCTCGTGCACAACTACGGCGTCGTGCAGGCCGTGCTCGATCGTGCATCGGGGAGCGATCTCGAGACGGCGCAGAAGATTGCGTCGCTGCTGGCGCGCGGGTATGTGCGGCAATTTTAGTTTGAGTGCAAACTAAAATCGTTGGCATAGCAATCATTGGAGTGCCAACGATCTCTGCGGCGCGCGAGAGTCGGCCGCGCATTACGGAGACAGGCGCAGCTTGAGCGCGAGCGGAATCGCAGGACTGGTTTCGCCGCCGAGCAGCCAATCGCCGCGCGGATCGTGAGCGAAGGTTCCCGTGTTGGCGTCGGCGATCGCGCACGCGCTGCAGTAGACCTGCGTGGGCACGTGGCCGGTTGCATCGGGAGCATCGTCGATGAACACGAGATGCCGCCGGCCGCGCCAGTCGCCGCTCCCCGCGGGCCAGGCCGCCGAGAGAGTCAGCCGGACCGTGAGCAGCGCGGTCGAGCGCGCGTCTGCCCCGAGATGATCTCCGCGGACGCTGCCCGCAACCCGCGTGAGCTGAACCTTCGCGTCGTCGATCGACAGCGAGACGTGCAGCTCGGCCGTCCGCGCGAGGTGCTCGAGCAGCGCCGCCTGCTCGCTCGCGTCGAGCTGCCCATTGCGATCGCGATCAAAAATCGCGCGCAGCGCCTGCGCGGGCGGACCCGGCGCGATCTCCTCGTCGATGACAAGCTCGATGCGCGACGCGGAGAGCCGCAGCTCGTCTCGCTTGGGGTGATCGAGCGGGTGCGAACGGGCCTCGCGCGCAACGAGAATCGCGACCAGCGCGAGCCCGATGAGCGCCAGCGAAGGAGCGCACCGCGCCCCGGCCAGCTCTGGACTACGAGCCACCGTCGGTTGGCGCGGCGAACGAGAAGGTGTTGGAGACGGTCTCGTTCGCGAGCGAGCCCTGCGAGTTGAAGAGCGTTCCGGCGCCCGGATCGAACGTGCGCGTCACCGTCGCGCTGACCGTGCACTGCGAGATGCCGGTGTTCCCGGAGATCTGCGGCGAACCGAAGGACTGCAACTGCGTGTCGGTCTCCTGCCGATAGGTGCTGGGAAGTCCGGGCCCGCTGATGTTGCCGGTCGGCGGATCGAAGAGGATCCCCGGATTGTGCGGATCGAGCTTCGGCACCGCGTTGAACACGTTGCCGGTGAGCGAACCGTCGGGGTTGCAGGCCGCCGCAAGCGCGAATCCGTCGGAGCCATCGGCGCTGTCAACGGCGAGCTTATTGAAGTTGATGTCGTTGAGCCGCACGACCAGGTTGTTGAGTTTCGCGCCGCTCGGCGTGCCCGTGACATGAGAGCCGTGCGTCGAGTTGCTGACGTCGGCCTCACCGCTCCAGATGATGCGCAGCGCGCGCCAGACCATGCGCGGGTTCTGCTGCTGGCCGCCCGAGTTGTCGTCGTACCTGCCGTTGCCGTTGACGTCGATGAAGAACTCGCCGGTGTCGTGCACGTTGTTGTCGTTCGAGTCGACGAACGGTTCGCCGTTCGCGTTCTGATCGAAGAAGCCGGGGACGCCCGGAACCGCAACCATCAAGGTCGCCACGCCATCGCGCGGGTTGTGCGTGATGCCGTTGTTGCCGACCCAGCACGGCTCGGCATCGCAGGTGGTCGGATCGTTGCTGCAGATGTTCGGACAGAGTGAGCGGGCATGTCCGTCGGGGCCAAACGGGTCGACGTCAAGCGGCGGAGTCGCGCCCGGGTTGATCGTGTAGACGAGCAGCTGCTTGCCCGAGGTGTTGTCGGTGATCCACGAAAGCTCGCCCGCCTCGGCGTAGGGCTCGATCGACGCGTTCGGAATCACCGCGCCATTCGCGTCGACGGCGTTGGCGGTGCAGAGCACGTGGATCGGATTCGCCAACTCCGGAACGAGCCCCCCGACGTTCTGCGAGGCGCAGGAGAACTGGAGCGACGTCGCCAAGCTGCCGGCGGGCGTGAGCGCGACGGTGACCGCCTGGCTGACCGAACTGCCGCTGAACGATGAACTCGCAGTGATCGTGATGTTGCCGCGACCGCGGCGCGGGACCGTGAGCACAGCCGTCGCCGCGCCAGACTGTGAATTGACGTCGACGACGAGCGGGTTGGCCGTGGGTGTTCCGTCGATCGTGAAGACGCCGTCGGTGGCGACGAAGTGGACGGGCGTGCCATCTGTCGCGGGGGCGCCGCCGCTGGTGACCTTGGCCGTCACGGTGATTGGGCTCTGACCGTCGCCGCCGATGCTGGTGGGCGAGGCGGTCACGCTGAGCGCGGGCGTCGTCGAGCAGGCACCGAGAGCGAGGGCGAGTGGGAGGATGACGAGCAGATGTGTTCGGGCCGCGGTTCGGACGGGTCGGGTCATAGGAGTCTGACAATCTAGCCCAAGCGGAGAGCACAGAAAGAAAAGAGCAGAGCGTCGAAATGATGTCGGGCGTGAAAGAAGCGGCGTTGGCGCGCGTAGAGGTCAACACCAGTCGAAATCCAGGGAGGCCATCATGATCCGCACTGCTCTCGCATTCGCCTTCGCCGCTGTGGTGGGACTTGTCGCGCTGAAGGTCGCGTTCGGTGTTCTCGGCGGAGCGATCGGGATCGCCTTCGCGCTCGGATGGTTCGCGCTCAAGCTGGTCTGCATCGGCGGAGCGGTCTACTTCGCGCTCTCGATCGTCAGCCCCGACAGCGCCGCGCGCGTTCGGGGCGCACTCGGTGTCGGCGGAACTCCGCGCCCCTCTTGACTTTGGCGAGTTCACCCGGGTGGGCAGCTCTGCTATGGTGTGAACGTGCGCTGCCTCCGTCTCCCCATCGCTCTGCTGCTCGCGCTCGGTGCGTCTGCATCGCGAGCGGACGTGCCTGCCGGTCCGGCTGCGCGTGCAGAGGGCAGCCCACTCGTCGTCGTGCTCGACCCGGGCCACGGCGGACCGTTCCCGCACGATGGAGCGCACGGGGCCAAGGGACTCGTCGAGAAGAGCATCGCGCTGCAGATCGCAAAGCGACTTCGCGAACAGCTCGAGGCCGCAGGGGCGACGGTGCTGCTGACGCGCGAGGATGACGCGGCCGACGTCTCGCTGGCCGATCGCGCACGCTTCGCCAACGAGGCCAACGCGGATCTCTTCGTCTCCATCCACTGCAACTCGATGGCGACGCGCCACGATCGCGCTGTGACGCGCGGAGTGGAGAGCTACTTTCTCTCGCCCGACCCGACCGACGCGGAGGCGAAGCTGCTCGCCGAACTCGAGAACGGCGGGCCGACGGCGGTGCCGGTGCCGAAGACGGGGAACGCGGTCTCGGGACTGCTCGCCGATCTCGCGCTTGGCCAGGCGCGAAACGACAGCGCCGCGCTCGCCGAGACGCTGCATCACTCGCTCGTGAAGCGAACCGGCGCGCCGAGCCGTGGCCTGCGCCAGGCGCCGTTCCTCGTCCTCTCTGCGACACGCATGCCCTCGGCGCTGATCGAGGTCGGCTTCATCTCGCATCCGGGCGAAGGTCGACTGCTCGCGAAAGAGGCGTACCAGGACAAGATCGCCGAGGCACTCGCGCAGGGAGTCCGCGATTTCGCCGCGCACGTCCTGATGCGCCGGCTGCTCCCGCCCACCGAGGACGCGCGCGCCGCCCTGCTCGCCCAGCGCAGCGAGGCTGCGAAGGAGCGCAGCGAGAGAATGGGGCCGCAGGGCGGATCGTTGGAACACAAAGCATCTGCGCAAACCGAGGCTGGGAGCGGTCCGGCGGTCACGGCGCCGAATCCCGCTGCAGCACCGAGCAGCCCGGCCCCGGGTGACACCGCTGCGACGGCACAGGCACCTTCCGAAGCAGAGAAGCTCGGCGCGACCGCAGCAACCCCGATAGCAACGCCCGTCGCGCCCCCCGCAAGTACGCCCTGAGAAGTCTCCCGACTCTCGCAATTTCTCTCCGTCCGGACCAAGCCGCGGGGCCGTGGTGATGCTGGCCGCGCGCAGTTCAGGGGCGGCCGCAAGATCCCCCGCAGCGAGCACGGACGTCAGCCGCGGATGCATGTTTGAGCACGGCCAGCGTTACCACGGCCCCGCGGCGAGCATTGAGCTGGCCGCCAAACCGCGGTAGCAAGCGCCCATGCGTCAAGGCCGCCAGACAGACCAGCTCCGCTCCGTCGTCATCACCACCGACTTTACCGACCACCCCGAAGGCAGCGTGCTCTGCTGCTTCGGGCGCACGCGCGTTCTCTGCACTGCGACTGCCGAGGAGAAGGTTCCCAGCCACGTGAAGAACTCCGGGCGCGGCTGGGTCACCGCCGAGTACGGGATGCTCCCGCGCGCGACGCACACGCGCTCCGATCGGGAAGCGGCGAAGGGAAAGCAGCAGGGACGCACGCAGGAGATCCAGCGACTGATCGGGCGCAGCCTGCGCGCGGCGGTCGATCTGGTCGCGATGGGCGAGCGGCAGATCGTCATCGACTGCGACGTTCTTCAGGCCGATGGCGGCACGCGGACGGCGGCGATCACGGGCGCGTATGTGGCGCTGGGGATCGCGCTGCGCCGCATGCAGCGCGGCTCGGCGATGCGTCCGCCGGTTTCGGCCGTGAGCGTGGGACTGCTCAAGGGCGAGCTGCTCGTCGACCTCGATTACAACGAAGACTCGACCGCGGATGTCGATCTCAACGTCGTCTCGAACGCGGCGGGAGAGCTGCTCGAGGTACAGGGAACCGCTGAGCACAAGCCGTTCACGCCTGCGCAGCTTGCAGCGATGGTCGAGGCCGCGACGCGTGCCTGCAGCCAGCTCCACCTCGCGCAACAGGTCGCGCTCGATGAGTGCGCAGCGCGCGATCTGGCCCGCCACGCAGCAGCGGGGGCGAGCGGAGGCAAGGGCCGATGAGACTGCTCGTCGCGACCAGCAACGAAGGCAAGCTCGGAGAGGTGCGCGAGATCCTCGCGCCGTTGCTCGCGGGCGGCCCGCACCAGCTCTTCTCTCTTGCGGGGCTCGCCCTGCCCGCTCCGGCCGAAACGGGCGAGACGTTCCACGACAACGCTGCGATCAAGGCGAGCGAGAGCGCGCTCGCGAGCGGTCTGTGGACGCTCGCCGACGACAGCGGGATTTGCGTCGACGCGCTCTCGGGCGCGCCAGGCGTGCGTTCGGCGCGCTATGCCAATTCGGACGACGCGCGTCGCCAGAAGCTGCTCGGCGCGCTCTCCTCGGTTCCTGCGGCCCGTCGCGGGGCGCACTTCTTCTGCGCGGTCGCGCTCGCCTCGCCGGACGGCAAGCGAATCTTCCGTGCCGAGGGACGCGTTGACGGACAGATCGCCCTTGCTGCGCGAGGCGCGGGCGGCTTCGGGTACGATCCGATCTTCATCCCTGACGAGACGCCGGCGCAGACGCTTGCGGAGCTCTCCGTCGACGAGAAGAACAAGCTCAGCCATCGCGGCCGCGCGCTGGCCCGCCTGGCCCCTCTGCTCGAGCGCCTGCTGCGCGACGGCGATCTCGCATGACGCAGAAATCTCTTTGGCAGCAGTGCTTGCACTCGCGAGGTCTTCCTGCTAATTCCCCGCGCCGCATTTGACGGGGCGTAGCGCAGCCTGGTAGCGCGCCTGCCTTGGGCGCAGGAGGTCGGAGGTTCGAATCCTCTCGCCCCGACTTTCGCGGATGTAGAGGCACAGGTGAGGGTTTACGCGCCAGTAGCTCAGTTGGATAGAGCATCGGCCTTCTAAGCCGGCGGTCGGGGGTTCGATTCCCTCCTGGCGCGCCAGTTGAACCCGGTGCAGAAGAGGTGAAGCGGTCGTCTGTGGTGGCTGTAGATCAATGGTAGATCACTGGACTGTGACTCCAGGTGTTGCGGGTTCGAGTCCCGTCAGCCACCCCTTTTTTCCACCCTCGACGAACAGACAGAAGGCAGCCAAAAAAGGAGTGCGAATCGACTCCTTGACACCCGCGCAGATCGCAAGTAAACAGCGCGGCCTCTTTCGCCAAGACTTCGGGAGCGTAGCTCAATTGGCAGAGCAATGGACTCTTAATCCATAGGTTGAAGGTTCGATTCCTTCCGCTCTCACCAGTGCAGGCCCCAGGATTCGCGTCCTGGGGCCTTTTTCTTTTCGTCGCCCCCCGGCCGCCATTGACGCCCGACGGCCCCTTCCGCTATGTGAGCGCCGTTTCGTCATTGCGAGAGTGGCGGAACTGGCAGACGCGCTGGCCTTAGGAGCCAGTGAGGCAACTCGTGCGGGTTCGAGTCCCGCCTCTCGCACCAACCTGCGCTCTTGAGAGAGCGCGCTTCATCGGCCCCGCCGCTGCACGGGGCCGTTTTTTTCTCTCCCGGAGGTAGTCCCCGTGGTCCAGTCGCGCGTCGAAGATCTCAGCCCTGTCGTCAAGCGTCTCTCTGTCGAGCTCGCGCCCGAGCAGGTCAAGCGGGAGTTCGAGAGCGCGGTGACGCAGCTCTCGCGGACCGTGCGGCTCAAGGGCTATCGCGCCGGACACGCGCCGCGACGACTCGTCGAGCGCCACTTCGCGGACGACCTCAAGCGCGACGTCGCGCAGAAGCTCGTGCATCTCTCGATCAACGAGGCGCTCAACGAGCACAAGCTCGATCCCGTCGCGCCGCCCCGCGTGGAGAACGGCGAGGTCCTGAACGGTGAAGTGTTCAAGTACGTCGCCACTGTCGAAGTGCGTCCGGTGGTGGACCCGAAGGAGTACGAGGGTCTCGCAGCTCCCCGCTCCGACGCTGCGCTGAGCGCCGCCGAGGTCGATGAGCGCCTCGAGGAGATGCGCACGGAGCAGTCGGTGTTCACCGAGGTCGAAGGCCGCGACGTCGTCGAGGCGGGCGACTACGCGACTGTGGATTACGTCGGCACGATGGACGGCGCGCCCCTGCGTGGCGCTTCGCGCGAGGGTGTGCTCCTCGAGATGGTTCCGGGATCGCTGCTCGAGAACAAGGCCGAGGCGCTCGTCGGTGCGCGCATCGGCGAGACGCGCGAGCTGGGCGTTACGTTCCCGAACGACTACGCAGTCGAAGATCTGCGCGGCAAGGAGGCCTCGTTCATGGCCACCGTCAAGGGCATGAAGCGGCGCAAGACGCCTGAGCTCGACGACGCGTTTGCGAAGGATCTCGGCATGGAGTCGCTCGCGAGCCTGCGCACGCAGGTCGAGAAGGATCTCGGCGAGCGGCACAAGGAGAAGCTCGAGTCGGCGCAGCGCGAGGCGCTCCTGAATGCGCTGCTCGCGAAGAATCCGATCGAGGCGCCGCCCGCGCTGGTTGAGCGCAACGTCGACGCGATGCTGCGCGGAATGCTCGAGGGCTTCGAGCGCCGCGGCCTCGACGTCTCGCAACTCGGCGTCAATCTCGATCGCCTGCGCGATGACCTGCGCGAGCGCGCCCAGACGGAAGTGAAGGCGTATCTCGTGCTCGACGCGATCGGCGACAAGGAGAAGATCGAAGTCACCGACGAGGATCTCGAGAAGCAGTTCGCGAAGATGGCGGGCGAGATGAACCAGACGCCGGACAAGGTGAAGCTGGCCTTCAAGCGCGCCGATGCGCTCGCGTCGCTCAAGAGCCGCCTCAAGCAGGACAAGGCGTACCAGTTCATTCTCGCGAAGGCGTCGTTGAGCTAGGCCGGTCGGCGCGCGCAAGCGGCGGGGAACTCGGCGGCGAACACGCGCCTGTGCGCTCTCTGCGCGATGCGCGGCGGTCGGTCGTGGAGTGTGCGGAGTTCGAGACGCCCCTTCGGGGATGCGGTCTCCGCTCACGAGCGCGCCTTTTGGTCCCGGACCTTGGCGCTGGGCTTATCGGACGCGATTCACGACTGAGCGTCGTGATGGTCGGAGCGAAATGTTCGCCGTCCGAGCTCCCCGCCGCTTGAGCGCGCCTCTGCAGATGAGACGCATCGACGACGGGCGCGATGCGGGTGCGCCGGTTCTGCGCCAAGAAGAATCAAAGACAAGAGAACATCACGCTGCTTTTCTTTGCTTGTCCCCTCGATCGACACGACCTGCATTTCGCCAGGCGCGCACGGCGGTGGGGAGCGGCCGGCCAACATTTCGCTCCGGAAAGCCCGCCGCGCAGTCGGGAATCGTGCAGCGCGAACCCAAGCGCCGGCTCCGGGAGCCAAGGCGCGCTCGTCAGCGCTGCAGGAATTTTCCGCGACGGATCGGCCGCGCGCTGACTCCACGACCGACAGTCCTGCGACACGCCCGAGGGCCACAGGCGCGTGTTGGCCGGCCGCTCCCCACCGCCGTGCGCGCCGAGATGGAATCAAGAACTGGCGATCCCCGCACGCATGTTGGCCGGCCGCTCCCCACCGCCGTGCGCGCCGAGACGAAATCAGCAACTGGCGAACCGCGCACTCTCGGTTAGAGTTCAGGAAACCCGTCCAACAGCCGATAAGACTCAGCAGCGGAGTGCATTCAAAATGAGCTTCTTGATCCCGATCGTCGTCGAGCAGACCCACCGCGGCGAGCGCAGCTACGACATTTATTCGCGCCTGCTGAAGGACCGCATCATCCTGCTCGGCAGCGAGGTCACCGACGATTCGGCCAACGCGATCATCGCGCAGATGCTCTTTCTCGAGAGCGACGATCCCGACAAGGACATCAACCTCTACATCAACAGCCCGGGCGGTTCGGTCACGGCCGGCATGGCGATCTACGACACCATGCAGTACGTGAAGCCCGCGGTCTCGACGATCTGCATCGGCCAGGCCGCGTCGATGGGCGCGCTGCTGCTCGCGGCGGGCGCGAAGGGCAAGCGCTTCTCGCTGCCGCACTCGCGCATCATGATCCACCAGCCGTCCGGAGGGTTCGGCGGGCAGGCCTCGGACATCGAGCTGCACGCCAAGGAGATCCTGCGGCTCAAGCACATCCTCAACGAGATCATGTCCAAGCACACCGGGCAGCCGGTTGAGCAGGTTCACAAGGACACCGATCGCGACAACTTCATGAGCGCGGCCGACGCGAAGGCCTATGGGCTTATCGATGAAGTCATGACGCACGGGCATGCACGTCCGGGCGCTGCACCGACTCCGGCGAAGTAGACAGGGGCGTACTGTGGAAAAGAAAGAGAACCACACGCTCTGTTGCTCCTTCTGCGGCAAGTCGCAGAAGGAAGTGAAGAAGCTGATCGCCGGCCCGACCGTCTACATCTGCGACGAGTGCATCGGGCTGTGCAACGACATCATCGCCGAGGAGATCGACAAGGAGGAGACGAAGGATCAGAAGCTGCGCATTCCGCGGCCCTCTGAGATCAAGGCGATCCTCGATGAGTACGTGATCGGCCAGGAGCGCGCGAAGAAGGTTCTCTCGGTCGCGGTGCACAATCACTACAAGCGCATCGAGACGAAGGTGTCGCTCGATGACGTCGAGCTGCAGAAGTCGAACATTCTGCTGCTGGGCCCAACCGGGTCGGGCAAGACGCTGCTCGCGCAGACGCTCGCGCGCATTCTCAACGTGCCCTTCACGATCTCAGACGCGACGTGCCTCACCGAGGCGGGTTACGTCGGCGAGGACGTCGAAAACATCATCGTCAATCTGCTGCAGGCCGCCGATCACGACATCGAGCGGGCCCAGCGCGGCATCGTCTACATTGACGAGATCGACAAGATCGCGCGCAAGAGCGAGAACCCGAGCATTACGCGCGACGTCTCAGGCGAGGGCGTGCAGCAGGCGCTGCTCAAGCTCATCGAAGGCACGGTCGCGAATATTCCGCCCAAGGGTGGCCGCAAGCACCCGCAGCAGGAGTTTCTCCAGGTCGATACCTCGAACATCCTCTTCATCTGCGGCGGCGCGTTCGGCGGCCTTGAGCAGATCGTCGAGCGGCGCAAAGAGGGCAAGAGCCTCGGGTTCGGCAGCGAAGTGGTCTCGAAGAAGCAGCGCAACGTCAGCCAGCTTCTGCGCGATGTGCAGCCCGAGGATCTGCTCAAGTTCGGCATGATCCCCGAGTTCATCGGCCGCCTGCCTGTCGTCGCAACGCTCGAGGAGCTCGATGAGCCGGCGCTGATGGATATCCTCACGCGCCCGCGCAATGCGCTCGCCAAGCAGTATCGGCGCTTGCTCGAGATGGACGGCGTGCAGCTGAAGTTCACGGACGGTGCGCTGCGCGCGGTGGCGAAATTGGCCATCGAGCATAAGAGCGGTGCGCGTGGGCTGCGGGCCATCCTCGAGACCGCGATGCTGAACATCATGTACGACGTGCCCTCGCATAAGAACATTCGCGAGGTGGTGATTAATGAGGAGGCGATCTTGAAGAAAGAGGCGCCGCTCATTGTGTACGAGAAGGCTGCCGAGAGCGCTTAATCGAAATGCGCGTATGCGCCCGAGGCGGCGGGAGGCGGGCGGCGAACACGCACCTGTCTGTCTCGGGGCGCGGCGAAGAGGCTCAAGCGTAGAGTGCGCGGAGTGGGGAGGGCTCGAGCGGGATTCGAGCCTCCGCGCACGAGCGCGCCTGTTGGTCCCGGACCTTGGCGCTGGCGAAACCAGAGGCGCGGCATAAGCGAAACCGGAGCGTTCTATCGGGGCGAAATGTTCGCCGCCCGCCTCCCGCCGCCTCGGGCGCTTCCTGCAACAAGAGAAGATTAGATGCGCTCTCGCGAGATTTCGCGAGACGATGGCGCGCTCGTTTCTTCGGCTCTTGACCGGTCATTTCCCGCGAGGCGCTTGAGGCGAGGCGGGGAGCGGCGGGCGACATTTCGCTCCGATATCCCGCTCCGGTTTCGCCTGGCACGCGCAGAGGGTTTCGATAGCGCCCGACTCCGGGAGCAAAAGGCGCGACCCGCATGCGGAGCATTGCATCTCGCGTTGCATCCACGTCTCCGCATGCTCCACGCCTGAGTGTCTTCGCCGCTCCCCGAGACATACAGGTGCGTGTCGCCCGCCGCTCCCCGCCTCGCCTCAAGCGCCGCTCCATCACTCTCTTACTGACAGACCGCGATCGAGGCATTACGCTCCGCGCCCGCCCGCGCCTCACGCGCTCGGGCGTTGGAGGCAACCCGTGCCGATGTTCTTCCGCGACGACGACAAGCGCGATCCTGCAGCGAAGAAGCCGCTCATCCTCACCGTGCCGCTGCTGCCACTGCGCGACATCGTTGCGTTTCCGTACCTCGTCGTGCCGCTCTTCGTGGGACGCGATCGTTCAATTGCCGCGCTCGAGCAGGCGATGGCGAAGGACAAGGGAATTCTCCTCGCCGCACAGAAGAAGGCGAAGACCAATGAGCCGGGCCCCGACGATATCTTCGGCGTCGGCGTGCTCGGCGAGATCCACACGCTCTCTCGCCTCGCCGATGGAACCGTCAAGGTTCTCGTCGAGGGCAAGCGGCGCGTGCAGATTAAGAAGTTCCTGCCCAACGATAAGTATTTCCTCGTCGAGGCGGAGGAGATCGAGCACAAGCTCGAGCGCACGGTGGAACGCGAAGCGCTGATGCGCTCGGTGCATACGACGTTCGAGGCTTATGTAAAGCTCAATAAGCGGATTCTCCCGGAGTTGCTGGTTGCGGTCAGCAGCATTGAGGAGCCGGACCGCCTCGCCGACACCATCGCGCCGCAGCTTTCATTAAAACTGCTCGACAAGCAGGCTCTCCTCGAGGAGACGCACGCGGGTAAGCGGTTAGAGAAACTCTATGAGTTGATGCAGGGCGAGATCGAAATTCTCCAGGTCGAGAAGAAGATCCGCACGCGCGTCAAGAAGCAGATGGAGAAGACGCAGAAGGAATATTACTTAAACGAGCAGATGCAGGCGATCCAGAAGGAGCTCGGAGAGCGCGACGAGTTCAAGAGCGAGTTGCAGGAACTCGAAGAAAAGATCAAGACGAAGAAGATGTCGAAGGAGGCCACGGCCAAGGTCAAGAAGGAGCTGCGCAAGCTCAAGATGATGAGCCCGATGAGCGCAGAGGCCACGGTGGTGCGCAACTACATCGACTGGATCATTAATCTCCCCTGGTTTGATTACACCAAGGACAAGCACGACATCAGCGAGGCTGAAGCGATTCTGAATCAAGACCATTACGGATTAAAAAAGGTCAAGGATCGCATCCTCGAATATCTCTCGGTGCAGGCGCTGGTCGAGAAGATGAAAGGTCCGATTCTCTGTTTCGTCGGGCCTCCGGGCGTCGGCAAGACGTCCCTCGGGAAGAGCATCGCGAAAGCGCTCGGGCGCAAGTTTGTCCGCATTTCATTAGGCGGCGTGCGCGACGAAGCCGAGATCCGCGGGCATCGCCGGACCTATATCGGCGCGATGCCAGGTAAGATCATCCAGTCGATGAAGAAGGCCGGTTCGGGCAATCCGATCTTCCTGCTCGACGAGATCGACAAGATGTCGACCGACTTCCGCGGCGACCCCTCGGCGGCGCTCCTCGAGGTTCTCGACCCGGAGCAGAACCATACCTTCAGCGACCATTACCTCGACCTGGATTACGACCTGCAGAAGGTGATGTTCATCTGCACAGCCAATACGCTGCACGGCATCCCTGCCCCGCTGCAGGACCGCCTCGAGATTATTCGCCTGGCTGGATATACCGACCTCGAGAAGCTCTCCATTGCGCGCAAGTATCTCGTCGCCAAGCAGAAGGAGCAGAACGGGCTGGAGGAGATTCCGGTCAAGATCACCAGTCCCGCGTTGTTGGAGTTAATCCATCGCTACACCAAAGAGGCCGGAGTGCGCGGGCTCGAGCGCGAGATCGCCTCGGTCTGCCGCAAGGTCGCCAAAGAGGTATTAAAGAGCGGCAAGCGGGACGAGTTGATTAAAGTGGATCGGCGTAAAGTCCATAAGCTGCTCGGGCCGCCGCGGTTCAGTTACGGAAAGACCGAGGAGCAGGATGAGATCGGGCTCGTGACGGGTCTCGCCTGGACCGAAGTGGGTGGCGAGCTGCTGCAGACGGAAGTCACGGTGATGCCGGGCAAGGGGAAGTTAATCCTCACCGGCAAGCTCGGCGAAGTGATGCAGGAGAGCGCGCAGGCCGCACTAAGTTATGTGCGCACGCGCGCGGAGCGATTCGGCATCGATAAAAAGTTCATCGATGTGCTCGATATCCACGTCCACGTCGCGGAAGGCGCGGTGCCGAAGGATGGGCCCAGCGCCGGCGTGACGATGGCGACGGCAATGATCTCGGCGCTCGCGCGCGTGCCGGTGCGGCGCGACGTGGCGATGACGGGAGAGATCACGCTGCGCGGACGCGTATTGCCAATCGGGGGATTAAAGGAGAAGGCGCTCGCGGCCCACCGCGGCGGGATCCGCACGATCCTCATTCCGCGCGAGAACGCGAAGGACATCCGCGAGATCCCGATGCGGATCCGCAAGGAGCTGAAGATCATCCCCGTCGATCAGGTCGACGAGGTGCTGCGCGTGGCGCTCAAGCTCGATGATCCGGAGGCGTTCTTCCGCAAGGAGGTTCCGCCGGCTCCGCTCGCCGCGGTGATCGCAGTCGCGGCTGAACCGCCGGTCATTCCCTCGTAGGATGTGACAGAGTTACACTAGTTGTCACGTTGCATCGAGCCAACCGAAGAGGAAGCGGCGCGCGTAGAGGTTGGTCACGCCGAGGCGGCGCAACTCGGTCCCGCGCGGGGAGTCCTTGATCAGCACGCCCCGGCGCGCGACGCGACGCGCCTGCAAGAGCGTCTCGGGCGAGAGCTGTCCCATCTCGGCGTAGTCGCGCACGACGTCGAAGACGGGCGCTGCGTCGATGGGCGCGCGGAACATCGGGTCGAAGAGGATGACGTCGGCGCTCTTGTCAGGCATTGAAGCGAGAACCTCGCGATGATCGCCTGCGCGCACGTCGATGCGCGCGCCCGCATCCAGAGCGGCCTTGGCGAGCCTTCCCTTCCCGCTCGGCCTGCGCAGCGCGGCCTGCGTGAAGGCCGCCAGGAGCGGTGACTTCTCGAAGGCAATCACGGTTGAGCCCGTCGCGTGGGCTGCAAGCAGCGCGTCGCAGCCGAGGCCGAGCGTGGCGTCGATGACGACCTCGCCCGGACGCAGACCCGATGCGCGCAGGAGCGAATCCGGCTCACTCTCGAGGACGTGCGCGAGGCGCATGAGCGCCATGCCGAGAGTTGCGCGGCGGCGGACAAGCTGAACAGCACCGTGCTCATCCTGGGTCGACGAAAAGAGCTCGGCGGTGCGCGCGCTGAGGACCAGCACGGGCGATCCGCCGGCGAGCGCGAGCAGCTCATCGATTAATCGGTTGGCCCGTGCGGCATAAGCAAGACCAAAACGGGCCGCGATCTCTCGCGCTTCGGCTTCGTCGCCGCTCGGAGAGGTCGTGATCAGCGCCGGCATCGATTCCCAATCCCGCGCACGAAACCCGCGCCCAGAGAGGGCCGGAGAGATCTGATTGTGAGACAAAAAGAGAACGGCCGCCGCGCGATTCGATCGCGCGAGCGGCCGCAGGGAGTTTAATCAGGCCTGATTAAAAATGCCTGATTAAAACGAGTAACCGACTCCGAGCGAAGATCTTCACCGGGAGCTTGTCGTAGCTGACCGACGGGCCGACCTCGACAGGGAAGAAGAGCCCGCCGCAGCAGAAGCGAGGCCGAGTTCGGCGTAGCCGTTGATCGAGAAGCCGTCCGCGACCGAGGCAAATCCCCAATCGAGCCCGCCGCGCAGAGCGAAGGCGCTGCCGTATCCGCCGGCCTCGCCAAGTCCTGCATAGACGAGCCGATTGGTCATGTTGTTCGCGGCCGGCGCGGTCCAGGAGCTGCCGCCGTTGGTCGCGCCCTTCGAGGTGCTGCTCGAATCGCTGGCGGTCGCTGCCGGCGTAGCGGTGGCCGGCGCGTCATCGGCGCGGGCGGGAGCTGCAACGAGTGCGGAGACGAGAGCGATGAGCAGCGAGGACCTGGCGATGGAACGGAGCATGGTTTTCCCTCTGAAGATTGCGCCCAGCGGCGCGGTTCGCGCAGACCTCTAACCGATCAGCTGCTCCCTGCCAACGAAAGATCCAAGCTTGCGCCACTCGGCCTCGCGAGAGAATTTCGCGAGCGTGTCGAACGATGCTTGACTTCGCGGAGGGTCTCCCGTAGAAACCGCGCCCGCTCAGCCGTTTGGGGCGGGTAGCTCAGCGGTAGAGCGTCGGTCTTACACACCGAGGGCCGCAGGTTCGAATCCTGTCCCGCCCATTCGTTGTGGGGTGTTAGTTAAGCTGGTTATAACGCCGGCCTGTCACGCCGGAGGCCACGGGTTCGAGTCCCGTACACCCCGCCAGTTTTCCCTTCCAGGTCTCGGTAGCTTGCAGTACCGAGCCTGTGTGCTGCCCAAGTTCCGCCCAAACTTTTTCGCCCGGTCCCTTTTTCGGATCGCCCGAAAATCCGTCTTTCGGGCTCGCGATTGGGCGCAGTTCGACCACTCTTCCCTCGAGGGGCAGAACGTCGATCGCTGCCACCGCGGCACAGAGCCTCGACCAGTTGACCTCCGTGTACAGCCCCAGCGTATCTGAGGGCCGACCGTGGACGATCCACTTCACTGATTCCCGATCCGCGCCGCCAGCCAGGGCCAAGCTGACAAACGTGCGCCGGGCGTCGTGCTGCCGCCGGCGCCGCATGCCGAGGCGCGCGCAGTCTTCGTGGAAGCGCTTCAGCATGTGCTGCGCCGAACGGTGCTTCCCTTCGCCCGAGGGCGCGATCAGGTCGTCATCCTTGGGCGGGCGCCCTTGGTGCAGCGCCCAGCCAGCTTGCTGCCACGAGGCGAGCATCTTCGCGAGCGTCGGGTGCACTGGAACGAGGCGAGGCGTATCGGTCTTGGTGCCCTTCTCCTTCTTGAGATTGGCAGAGTAGCTGACGGCGAGCGTGAGCCGATCGAGCGGCTTCGCCTCCTCGAGCACGCGCCAGCGCAGCGCTGCGGCCTCTCCAAAGCGGCATCCGGCGAGGAAGAGCAGCGCGTAGAAGACGCGCCGGTCGACAGGGATGCGCGAGTCAGAGATCAGCGACTCCACCTCGCCAGCGGTGAACAGCGCGCCTTGGCGCCACAACGGATCTGCGTCGCGAATCTTCGGCAGCGTCTCGCGGCGAAGGATCGCGGGCGACTGCTCGATCAGTCCCTCGAGCGCGGCGTCGCGGAAGAGAGCCGACACGGCGCTGTAGATCGAGCGGATGGTCCGCGGCGCGAGCAGGCGCGGCTTGTCCGTCTCGCTGCGGAGCTGGGCAGGCTTGATGCGCAGAGCATGGATCACATCGCGCAAATGCCGAGGCCGGACATCGACCAAGAGCATCTCGCCGATTGCGGGAAGCACGTGCTGCTTGAGGCGCGCGAGATCATCTTTCCAAGAGGCCAGATGCTTGCGCGTCTCGAGCCAGCGCCCAACGACGTAAGCGCGCACGGTGAGCGGGCCAGAGGTCCACGTCTCGCCAACATCGAGCGCATCGCGGATCTCGGCGAGCAGGCGCTCGGCGGCGGCTTCCTGGCCGGGCCGAAGCTCGGTGCGGTGCTGATGCCACTTGCCTTGGGTATCCTTGAAGGCCACGACGAGACGGCCATCGCGAACGTACACGCGCCCGCCCTTCGAGCCACCGAGCGCCATTTGCTACCTCCCTCGCGATGCCGCAAGGCCCGCAACGATCTTGCGCGCCTCGCTCTTGTTGTCCAAGACCACCTTCTCACTCGACTCCGACGCCAACCAGCGGCGCAAATCGTCGACGAGGATCCGCCACTCGCGCGAGCCGCCTGGTTTCGTCGCGTGGAGTTGCCCCTCATTGATGCGCGCGAGGATCGTCTCGTGGGTGTACCCGCTCAGCTCGGCCGCGCGCGCGACGCTTACCGCCAGCTCAGAAGCGGCACCGGTCGTCGAAGTTGGCGCTGGCCGCATTTCGACGAGCAGCTGTCGCACCTCCTCGCGCAGCACCTCGCGAACCGCTGTCTTGATCTCATCGGTCAACGCGCTCATCCCGATCTCTCCTTGGCCGGCGCGAACTCGCCGCGACAACGGATTCAAGCTCGAGGGTGTACAAAGCGAACGAGCATGAAGCAATATAGATGCTCATTTAGATTCAAGTCAAGATGATCGACGCAGGCAGGTAGCCAGAGCCTCGGGAAGCGGCAAAACCGCTCCCGCGCGCTGACGCGAGCAGCGGCTATCGCGCTCAACGACAAGCGCCAGCGCATTTCGCTCCTGCCGGGAGCGCGACGGCACACTCTGCGCGGAGACGAGGGCTACTTGGACTTCTTCGCCTTGGCGTTGTCGAGCGCGCGCACGCCCTCGACGAGCGCGTCGAGGAAGAACTGCTCGTAGGGCCGGCCGTCCTTGTCCGCCGCCGCCTCGACGAGTTCGCGCACGAACGTGGGCACCGAGTGCAGCGTGTAGACCTCGACGGCCTTCTCGATGGTGCTCAGCATCGTACCGGGGCCGTGCGCGCGCACGCGCTCCATCAAGCTGCGCGGGAGGGCGATGGTGGTCCGCTCGCGCTCTTCGCTACGATGGGGACGAATGTTGTTTCCGCCTTTGGATGTCATAGGCGTCTGATTAGCATGCCCTGAACGATGCGTATACACGCATCTCTATTGGCTCTGGGCGATAGGACTTTCAAGAGGCGATCCGGGTCTGATAACGAAACTTACGTCCACTCGGCTCGCCGACACTTGCGTGCCAGCGAGAGAAGAGCACCGCGCGCGGGGCGCGCGCAAGGAGAGACTCTGCCCCTCCGACGCCGTCGGCCCGCTTCTGGCGGCTGCGGATGCTCGACGAGAACTCCCGGGACCAGGCACCAAAGAAACTGATCGCGAGCCTGGCTGCCGCTGAACGCCTTATCGCCCTCAATGATCTTGTGAGCAGGAATCAACGCCGCGCAGACCCACCCTCGCCCGCGCTGAGCTACGACAGACTCTGCAGCTCGGTGCTTAAAGCGATTGCGTGATCAGACATCAATTCGGCGCCCGCTCCACGTATCGCCGTTACGTGTAATTCCTGGTGGAGGTGAGTGTGAATGTGACTCGCGACGTAGAGCCGAGACGGGGCAGGACGCTTGCCATCGTCGCGCTCATCCTTTCCTGCTGCCTGTTTTTTCCCCCGCTGGTACTTGTCGGAATCGTTCTTGGAGTCATGGCGCACATCCGCATTCCGGCCGGACAACCGAAGAGACTTGCCACCGCTGCCATCTGCGCTGGAGGGGCCAGCATGATTGTGTTGGGGATCTTCGCTGCCCTTGAGATTCGGACATTTGATTTGGCTCTTGCCCAATCACGGCTACGGCGATCACAATCGCCGCAAGTTGGCGCTCGATCAAACGTATCTTCAGTCGATAATCACGCGGGTCTGGTTCGCACTGCTCCTCGAGCGGACGGACATTGATCCGAACGCCAATGTTGGACGACTGCGCGGCTGCGATCGCTGGTTGACCACGGCTGCGCGATTGTCCGGCCGTTGATCGTTGAGCCATCGACGGACTATTGCGGCCATGGCCCCACCGATACCGGTGTCGCGCTGTTGCTCGTGCTGTTGTTGCCGAGCTCGCCGTTCGTGTTGCGCCCCCAGCACTCCGCGGCCCCGTTGACGATTCCGCATCCCGGGAAATAGGCAGATACGGACTGCACCCCACTCGTCACGCCGGAGATCGCGACGGGTATACTGCTGTTGGTTACGAAGTCATTTCCCCACGACTCCGCACCGCCGTTCACCAATGCGAGCGTGTAGTACTCACCCGCCGACACGCTCTGGACTCCCGAGGACAGTCCCCACGCAGTCACGGGAATGAAACTGTCGGCAACGTAGGTATCGTTGCCGAGTTCAGTCTGATTGTTATCGCCCCAGCACTGCACGCTGCCGTTCAGCAACACGCATGAATGATAATAACCGACGGAGAGTGCCTCGACGCCGCTCTGCAGGCCGGTGACGGCCACGGGAACATTGCTATAGGAGACGGAAGTGTTGTTATTGCCGAGCTGGCCGTAGGTATTGTCTCCCCAGCATTGCACCCCTCCATTCACCAGAGCACAGGAGTGTTGCATTCCCGCTCCCACAGACTGGACGCCGCTGGTCAGCCCAGTGACGGACACTGGAGTGATCTGAGTATAAGTATTGCTATTGCCAAGCTCCCCCTTGGAATTGTAGCCCCAGCACTGAACTCCACCGTTTACGATCGCGCAGGTATGGTCCCAGCCGGCGGAGATCTGCTGCACTCCGCTGGTCAAACCCTGTGGCTGAACCGGCACCGAAGAGTCCGTCGTGGAGTGGTTTCCAAGCTCCCCGTATCCATCACTTCCCCAACACTGTGCGCCGCCGTTGACAACTGCGCAGGCGTGCAAGGCTCCCGAGGAGACCGATTGAACTCCGCTCCTAAGCCCGTATACACGAACCGGCAGATATTGATCGCTGACTGAATTATCTCCCAGGTTGGAATATAGACCAGAGCCCCAACATTCAGCGCCTCCGGCGTAGACGGCGCAAGCGAATCCACTCCCCATGGAGAGCTGCGAGATGCCACCCCAAAGACCGGGAACCTGAACCGCGACATAGCTGTCGGTTGTCGTGTTGTTGCCGAGTTCGCCCTGGCCATTGAGTCCCCAGCATTCGATTTGGCTATTGATGTTCGCGCATGAATGTCCGCCGCCGATCGCTATGCTCTGTGCGCCGCTCGACAGCGAGGTTGCCAGGACAGGAATAAGGCTATTGGCGGTCTGGTTGTTTCCCAGCTGTCCGTTGGTATTCGATCCCCAGCACCGGACCGCTCCGTTTGATACGACGCAGCTATGCGAGGCGCCCGCGGATATGCTCTGCACGCCAGACGAGAGACTCGATACGAGGAGCGGTACGCTGCTGTTTGCCGTCGAGTTGTTCCCCAGCTCGCCGGCAGCATTATCGCCCCAGCATTGAACGCCGCCGTTCAGCAGAGCGCAGCTGTGAATCGTTCCCGTGGCGATGGCTTGAACACCGGTGGTCATACCGGTCACTGCAGCGGGAATCAGGCTGCCAGTCGTCGAGTTATTGCCGAGCTGCCCGCTCGCATTGGCGCCCCAACACTGGACTCCACCGTTTCGAAGAGCGCAGGTATGAAGCTCGCCGGCAGCAATGGCAGGTACTCCGCCAGACAAGCTGGATACGGAGACCGGAACTAGACTGTTGGAGGTCGAATTATTTCCCAGCTCTCCGTCTGAATTGTAGCCCCAGCACTGAACAGCGCCGTTGGCTACGGCACAGGCGTGCCACTGCCCGACGGCGATGGCCTGCACTCCGCTCGTCAGCCCCGATACAGCGGTGGGAACGAGGCTCGCAAGCGTCGTGTTGTTTCCCAGCTGCCCATAGGTATTGTCGCCCCAGCACTGCGCTCCACCATTCACGATGGCGCAGGTGTTCTGCCATCCGGTGGCGATGGCTTGAACTCCGGTCGTGACGTTCGCGACGGACACGGGCACAGGGCTGCTCACCGTCGAATTGATTCCGAGCTGCCCTTGCGCATTGGCTCCCCAGCACATGGCGCCGCCATTGACGATGGAGCACGCGTGCTGATCGCCGACAGCGATCGACTCGACTGCACCGATCGATGCAGGAGAGAGAACAAACGAGTTGCTCGTGGGCTGCGTGTAAGTGCTGTCCGATGCAGTGAGCGTGTAGCTCCCGACGGCCCCGGTGAGCGACAGTGAAGGGAAGGTCGCCACTCCATTGACCGCCGCCTGTGAATTTCCCGTCAAGGTTCCCGCGCTCGACGTGAGCGTGATGGTATCCTTCGCCGAAGTGACAAGATTTCCCGCCGCATCCTTAATGGATACCGAGACCGATGGATATATCAACGAACCCGAGTACGACGCCGTCGGCTGTTGGACGAACGCGAGCTGCGTCGGCGTCCCGGCGGTGACCGTAAAGTTGCAGTTTAGGAACCCGTTCGATATCCCCGGGGTCGATGCGAGCAGGGTGTAGCCACCGGTCGGCGCGGTGAGCGAAAGCGCGGAAAAAGTCGCGACCCCATTGACGGCTGCTATCGTGCCGCCCGTCATCGTACCGGCGGCGTACCCGGTGCTGTTGCTGCTCGCGACAACATTGATGGTTGCGGTGGATGTCGTCGCGACATGGGTGTCGCTGGAGTCCTCCAGAGAAATGGTCAATGTCGGCGAGAATACTGCTCCCGATTTTATCGTCGACCCCGGGCAACTGAATACAAGCTGAGTGGGCCCTGGCCCCACAAAGCTATTGCTTGTTACCTGTACGCTCGCTTGCACGGGGTTGCTGTACGCCGTCAGCGTATAGCTGCCAAAATTCCCCGCGAGTTGGATGCCGGGAAACGTCGCGATACCGTTCACGGCGGACTGGCCAGTGTTTCCAAACAGGCTGCCGCCGCTCGGGGAGAGCGAGACGTACGCGCTCGAGGTGGTGACGATATTGCCTTGGGCGTCTTCGATCGCCACGGACACCGCCGGCGATATCACCAATCCGGCTTGCGGCGTGGTCGGTTGCTGGATGAATGCCATGTGTATCGCTGCGCCAGCGCTGATCGCGAATAAATTGCTCGTGGCCTGCGTATATGTGCCGCAGGTCGCAGTCAGCGTGTAGCTGCCCACCGTTCCTGCGAGCTGGAGCGTGGAGAATGTCGCGGTGCCGCTCACGGCAGCTTTCGAACCATTGGAGAGTGTGCCGCCGCTTGCGGCGAGAACGATCGTCGCCGTCGACGACACGATATTACCTCCCGGGTCTTCGATCGCGACCGATACCGAAGGCGATATCGTCGCGCCCGACTTGGCTGCGGTCGGCTGCTGGATGAATACAAGCTGCTTCGCCGCGCCAATGCTGATGGCAAATGAACTGCTCGTCGCCTGCGCATATGTGCCGCTCGTCGCGGTCAGCGTGTAGTTGCCAACCAGCGCTGCGAGCGAAAGCGATGCGAACGTCGCAACACCGTTGACGGCAGCTTGCGAATTGCCGGTCAAAGTCCCCCCGCTCGCCGCGAGGGCGACGGTATCGCTCGAGGTGGTGACGATATTGCCGCCAGAGTCTTCGACGTTGACCGTGACCGACGGCGATATCGTCGCGCCCGCCTGCGCCGCCGTCGGCTGCTGCGCAAAGGCGAGCTTCATTGCCGCACCGACGCTGATGGCAAATGAGTTGCTGGTGGCCTGCGTATAGGTGCCGCTGGAGGCGGTCAGCGTGTAGTTGCCCACCAGAGCTGACAGCGCGAGCGACGCAAACGTGGCGACGCCATTCACCGCTGCTTGCGAATTGCCCGCCAGAGTTCCGCCGCTCGACGTGAGCGCGACGGTATCGGTCGACGAGGTCACGATATTGCCGGCCGAGTCTTCGATATTGACCGCGACCGACGGCGAGATCGTCGCGCCCGCCTGCGCTGCGGTCGGCTGCTGAGCGAATGCGAGCTTCTTCGCTGCACCGGTGCTGATGGCAAATGAGCTGCTCGTCGCCTGGGTATATATGCCGCTTGTCGCAGTCAGCGTGTAGTTGCCGACCAGCGCTGCGAGCGAGAGCGAGGCGAAGGTTGCAACACCGCTGACGGCAGCTTGTGAATTGCCGCTCAATGCTCCTCCGCTCGAGGCGAGAGCAACGGTCGCGGTCGATGAAGTTACCACGTTGCCGCCCGAGTCTTCGATGGAAACGGTGACGGAAGGCGATATCGTCGCGCCCGACTGCGCCGCTGTCGGCTGCTGGCCGAAGACGAGCTGTTTCGCTGCGCCGGTGCTGATGGCGAATGAGTTGCTCGTCGCCTGCGTAAAGGAGCCGCTCGACGCCGTGAGCGTGTAGTTGCCGACCAGCGCTGCGAGCGAGAGCGAGGCAAACGTTGCGACTCCGCTGACCGCAGCTTGCGAATTGCCGCTCAATGCTCCTCCGCTTGAGGCGAGAGCCACTGTCGCGGTCGATGAAGTCACCACGTTGCCGCCCGAGTCTTCGATGGAGACGGCGACAGAAGGCGATATCGTCGCGCCCGATTGCGCCGCTGTCGGCTGCTGGCTGAACACAAGCTGCTTTGCCGAACCGGTGCTGATCGCAAAGGAGCTGCTTGTCACCTGCGTATAATTGCCGCTGGTCGCAGTCAGCGTGTAGTTGCCGACCAATGCGGCGAGCGAGAGGGCCGCAAACGTTGCGGTTCCATTGACTGCCGCCTGTGAATTGCCGGTCAGCGTCCCGCCGCTCGAGGAAAGCGCCACTGTGTCGCTCGCCGTGGTGACGATATTGCCCGCGGAGTCTTCGATATTCACTGCGACAGATGGCGATATTGTCGCGCCCGACTGCGCGGCGGTGGGCTGCTGCGCAAAGGCGAGCTTCTTCGCCGCACCGGTGCTGATCGCGAATGAGCTGCTCGTCGCCTGCGTATAGGTGCCACTCGTCGCGGTCAGCGTGTAGTTGCCGACCAATGCGGCCAGCGAGAGCGATGCAAACGTCGCTACGCCGTTGACGGCAGCTTGCGAATTGCCCGTCAACGCTCCGCCGCTCGATGTCAGAGCGACTGTGTCGCTCGCCGTGGTGACGATATTGCCCGCGGAATCTGCGATATCGACGGTGACCGATGGCGATATCGTCGCGCCCGACTGAGCTGCTGTCGGCTGCTGATTGAATACCAGCTTCTTTGCCGCGCCAGTGCTGATGGCGAATGAGCTGCTCGTCGTCTGCGTATAGGTGCCGCTCGTCGCGGTCAGCGTGTAGTTGCCGACCAGCGCGGCGAGCGAGAGCGATGCAAACGTCGCGACGCCGTTCACCGCGGCCTGCGAATTGCCCGTGAGCGTTCCGCCGCTCGACGAGAGCGCCACGGTGTCGCTGGACGAGGTCACGATGTTTCCGGCGGAGTCTTCGATATCAACCGTGACCGATGGCGAGATCGTCGCGCCCGACCTCGCGGCGGTTGGCTGCTGATTGAACACAAGCTTTTTTGCCGCGCCGATGCTGATGGCGAAAGAGCTGCTGGTCGCCTGCGCGTAGGTGCCGCTCGTCGCCGTCAGCGTGTAGTTGCCGACCAGCGCCGCGAGCGAAAGCGATGCGAACGTCGCAACACCGTTGACGGCAGCTTGCGAATTGCCGGTCACCGTTCCACCGCTCGACGCGAGCGCGATTGTATCGCTCGCTGTAGTCACGATGTTGCCGGCGGAGTCTTCAATATTGACCGCGACTGACGGCGAGATCGTTGCGCCCGATTGCGCGGCCGTCGGCTGTTGACCGAAGACAAGTTGGGTCGGTTCGCCGATGCCGACGCTGAATGAGCTGCTCTCGGCTTGGGCATAGTTGCCGCTCGACGCGGTCAGCGTGTAGTCGCCGACCAGCGCCGCGAGCGAGAGCGAGGCAAACGTCGCGACGCCGTTCACTGCAGCTTGCGAATTGCCCGTCAGTGCGCCGCCGCTCGAGGTGAGCGCCACTGTGTCGCTCGAGGAGGTGACGAGATTGCCCGCGGAGTCTTCAATGGAGACGCTGACGGATGGCGATATCGTCGCGCCCGACTGCACGGCTATCGGAGGCTGCACGTCAAATGCGAGCTGCTTCGCCGCGCCGACGCTGATCGCAAATGAGCTGCTCGTCGCCTGCGTATAGGAGCCGCCGCTCGCGGTCAGCGTGTAGTTGCCGACCAGCGCGGCGAGCGAAAGCGATGCAAACGTCGCGACGCCATTGACGGCCGCTTGCGAATTGCCTGTCAGCGTTCCCCCGTTCGAGGAGAGAGCGACGGTATCGCTCGCCGACGCCACGATGTTGCCCGCCGAGTCCTCAATATTGACCGCGACCGACGGCGAGATCGTTGCGCCCGACTGCGCCGCGGTCGGCTGCTGAGCGAATGCGAGCTTCTTCGCTGCGCCCGTGCTGATCGCAAACGAATTGCTCGTCGCCTGCGCGTACGTGCCGCTGCTCGCCGTCAACGTGTAGTTTCCCACCAGCGCGGCGAGC
>CAIWCD010000008.1 GCA_903911145.1 uncultured delta proteobacterium
GAACCATCGCCCGAGCCATCGCTGGAACCGTCGCCGGAGCCATCGCTGGAGCCATCGCCGGAGCCATCGCTGGAGCCATCGCTGGAGCCATCGCTGGAACCGTCGCTGGAACCGTCGCCCGAGCCATCGCTGGAACCATCGCCCGAGCCGTCGCTGGAACCATCGCCCGAGCCGTCGCTGGAACCATCGCCCGAGCCGTCGCTGGAACCTTCGCCCGAGCCGTCGCTGGAACCATCGCCCGAGCCGTCGCCCGTCCCGTCGCCGGAACCATCGCCCGACCCATCGCTGGAACCGTCGCCGGACCCGTCGGTGGCGTCGTCAATGTCGAGTTCGAGCGTGTATTCACCCTCGGGAACATCGTCGAGATGGACGTGGCCGAGGATGTCGGTGGTGATCGAGCGCGTACTGCCGTCGGAGAACGTGACCGTGCCGGAAACGGCGGCCATCGGCTGACCGTCGTCACCTCCGACGACGTCGAAGTCAATGCTGGTCAGCCGCGGCCCGTCGCCCGAGCCGTCGCCGGAGCCGGAGCCCCCGCCGCAGCAGTCATCGTCGGAGAACGTGATTGTGTACGCGCCCTCGGGAACCTCATCGAGGCGAACGTTGCCAAACGCGTCGGTGATCACGTCGATCGTGCTGCCGTCGGAGAGCGTGACCTGTCCGGACGCACCGGCGATCGGGCGGTTGTTGGTCGCGTTGACGAGCGTGACCTCTATGAACGTCAGCGGCGGCTGCGCCTCGAGGATCTCGACGACGTAGTTGCCCTCGTCGACCTCGTCGATGTGAACGTGACCGTCGCTGCCCGACGTCGTGTCGATCGGGTCCTTGCCCGGAATGTGGATGCGAATCTTCGCGTCGGGGATCGCGTTCCCGTCGTCGTCCTGCAGAATGAAATCGATGTCCTGCTGGGGAGGACCGGACTGGTCGCTGTCACCGCTTGCGTCGTTGTTGGCGCCTGTCGGATCGGTGTCGTTGTTGTCGTCGTTGTCGTGGACGTCGTCGTTCGACGAATCGCCCCACTTGTCGCGCGCCACGTAGAAGACGACGACATATCCGGCAGCGTCGTAGAAGTGCTCGGCCTCGGTGACAACATACTTGCCCGAGTAGACGCCGACCTTCTTGATGTTGACCATCGCGCCGGGCTTGACAGCCGGGTCCCCGCGGACCTCGACCTCGGCGGTGATGAACTCCATCTGCGCGTGCGTCAGCGAAGCACCTGCGCAGGTGTCCGCGTGGGCCTGGTTGAGCACCTTCGCTTCAGCAAATGCGCGCTCGGCCTTCTCCGAGCCGAACCGGACCATGTCGACGCCGGCCTTGCCTCCGGGGACGGTCCAGAACTCCTTGCCCTTGGCCGCGTTCCCCTCGAGGCCGGTCTTGCCCGCCGAGTCCCAGCCGAGGACCTTGACCTTCGCGAGAGGCTTCCTGAAGTTCGCGACCGGGAGGAAGGTCTTGACCTCCACGCCGAAGGTGAAGACGCAGTCGTCCGAGTCCGAGAGGTGCGGGCGCTCGAAGTGGAGATCGTCGCCTTCGACCCAGAGGAGATAGCCCTCCTGCTCGGCGATGCGGCGCAGGAACGAGTAGTCGCTCTCGTTGGCTTGGAAGCGGAACGCCGAGACGGGATCGGGTCCGTCGCCCTTGTTGGTGTGGGGCGTGAGGCCTGCGTCGTTGCAGATCTGCTGCACGACGGTGAACGGCGTCGCGCCGGCATAGGTCTTGGTCTTGGTTCCGCGCATCAGCCGATGCGACTTGTCCATTCCGCGCAGGACGAGAACGACCGGACCGTTGCGCTCGAGTTCGCTGCGCCAGGCAGTGACTTCTCCCTCGAAGACGGTCTTGAGCTTGCCGACGGTGCCGAGGTCGATCTTGACCTTCGTGCAGTCCGCGAATGTGGGATCCGACTGCCACTTCAGTGCGGGATCAGAGACGACGATCTCAAATGCAGTCGCAGCGGTTCGCGTCTGGAAGACACGAATGGCGAGAACGGCGGCCGCCGCAGCCGGGTCCAGCTTCGTTCCATCGAGGTAGATGGCGAAGTCTGGTTTGTAGGAAGAGTCGTCGGGCACCGGGGTTGGGACCTCGAAGCGGCCAGACTGCAGGGAGCCGCCATCATAGCCCAGAAAGCTACTGGCTGGAAGAGCGTTCCGACTTGCGCGGGAAAGTCTTTGAAATCAATACGTTCCACGCCGAGGGCGATTTCTATCGCACGATTGTGAATGTCCGGAACTCGCCGCGCGGGGGCTTCCAGCGGATCTCCACGCCCTCCACGATGGCCAGTGGAGGACCGCGGCGGCACCAGGAGACGAACTCCTCGACCGCGCGCCGCTCCCCCTCGACGATCGCTTCGACGGAGCCATCCGGCAGGTTCTGCACCTCGCCAATCAGCCCGAGCCGCATCGCTTCCGCCTGCGCCGACGCGCGGAAGAATACGCCGTGCACCTTGCCGGAGACGACCAGAACGGCACAGGCCAGCTCGCGCGAGGGGTCGCTCATGGGAGCTCCAGCATCGCACGAAAGGCCGCTTCATCGACCAGACGAACGCCGAGATCCTGCGCCTTCGTCAGCTTCGAGCCCGCGTCGGCACCGGCGACGACGAGATCGGTCTTGCGGCTCACCGACCCCGACACGCGGCCCCCGCGCAACTCGATCGCCGCCTTGGCTTCATCGCGCGACATCGTCGAGAGCGAGCCGGTGAGCACAACCGACTTGCCCACGAAGGGTCCGCTCGAGACGATCTGTTCCGGCTGAGGCACGATCGACGCGGGAGGCGCGAGCAGCCGCTCGACGAGCACGCGATTCTCTGGCTGGTCGATGAAGCTGCGCACCTGCGCCGCCACTTCCGGACCGACGTCGCGCACCGACTGCAGATCGTCGACCGTCGCGGACAAGAGCGCATCCGGGCCCGGGAAGCGCAGGGCCAGCGCGCGTGCTGTCGCCTCGCCGACCATCCGGATCCCGAGCGCGTAGATGAAGCGCGACAGGCGCGGGGTGCGGCTGCGCGCGATTGCCTCGAGGAGATTGTCGACCGACTTCTCACCGAGGCGCGGCAGCGTGAGCCACTGCTCGCGGGTCAGCGCGTAGAGGTCGGCCGGCGACTGGAGCAGCTTGCTGTCGACGAGCGCCGCGCAGGTCTGTTCGCCGAGACCCTCGATGTCGAGGGCGAGACGCGACGCGAAGTGCTGCAAGCGCGCGGCGAGTTGCGCGGGACAGGCTGGGTTGCGGCAACGAAGCACGACCTCGCCTTCGACGCGCGCGACCGGATGGTGGCAAGCGGGACAATCGGGAGGCATCGCGAACGGCTGCGCGTCGGGTTTGCGCGCCTCGAGAATGACCCGCACGACCTCGGGAATCACATCGCCCGCTCGCCGGATGAAGACCCGATCGCCGACGCGGATATCCTTGCGATGGACCTCTTCTTCGTTGTGCAACGTCGCGAGCGAGATGGTCGTACCGCCAACGAGGACGGGCGTGAGCTGCGCAAACGGAGTGATCGCGCCCGTGCGCCCGACGGAGACTCCGATGCCCTCGACCGTCGTCGCTTCCTCCTCCGCGGGAAACTTCCACGCGATCGCCCAGCGCGGCGTGCGCGAGACGGCGCCGAGGCGCGCGCGCTGCTCCTCGGAATCGACCTTCACGACCATCCCGTCGATCTCGTAGGGGAGTCCGTGGCGAGCCGCCTGCATCTTGCGGAACTGCTCATGGACCTGCTCGATGGTCGTGCAGCTGGCGTTGATTGGATTGGTCTTGAACCCCACCTCGCGCAGCTTCGCGAGCTTCTCGAGATGCGTCTTGAAGGGATGTCCGGGCGCCGGATTCCCCTCGAGCGCGCCGACCTCGCCGACGTCGTAGAAGAGCGCCGCGAGAGGACGCCTGGCTGTCTCGCGCGGATCGAGTTGTCGCAGCGAACCGGCCGCGGAGTTGCGCGGGTTCGCGAACGTCGGCTCACCGGCCGCCTCTCGCTCCGCATTCATCCGCGCGAACTCGCTCTTCGCGATGTAGACCTCGCCCCGCACCTCGAAGAGCGCCGGCGGCAACTCGTGCAGCCGCAGCGGGATCGACTTGATGGTGCGTAGATTCGCCGTCACGTCCTCGCCGGTCGTGCCATCTCCGCGGGTCGCTCCGCGCACGAACTGCCCCTGCTCATAGGTGAGCGCGACCGCAAGGCCGTCCATCTTCGGCTCGATGACCCACGTCACCGGCTCGTCGCCGAGCAGCTTATGCACGCGCTCAGCGAACTCGTCGAACTCCTCGGCAGAGAAGCAGTTGTCGAGCGACATCATCGGACGGCGGTGCTGGACCTTCTCGAACCGCTCACTGGGTGCGGCTCCGATGCGCTGCGTGGGCGAGTCCGGCGCAACCAACTCCGGGTGCGCGCGCTCGAGTTCCTGGAGTTCACGAAAGAGGCGATCGTACTCGGCGTCTGAGAGCGTCGGCGCATCGAGCGCGTAGTAACGGTAGCTCGCTTGGTGAAGCGTCTCGTGCAGCTCGCGCACGCGCTGGGCAGGACTCGACATGGGCTGCGTAGAGTAGCCAAGCACGCACGATGCAGGAAGGTCTTTCCTATCGGCGCCTCGCGTGTTCACATTGCTCCGCCCTGGGCACTCTCCTGTGCCGGGCGAACTCGAGGAGAACTCCGACATGCGCCTTTCGATCATCGCCGCACTGCTCTGCGCCACAGCCGTCGCGCTGCCCGCGTCTGCGCAGCAGGACATCCGCATGAAGCTCCAGGAAGAGGTCCGCATGCAGCATGATCGCGCGCGCGAGTTGCAGACGGTCGGACAGGCCGATGAGCGCATGGCGCAGGAGCTCAACAACCTCGCGCAGCAGCTCGATGACCACGCCAACCGGCTCGACCAGCGCGCGCGCGAATTCCAGACGATGGCGAATGCGCAGATGTTCAACCCGCGCGCCAAGGAGCAGTTGATGAAGCTGGCGGAGGAGTCTGCGGGCTACGCGCGCAGCGATCGCACGAACGTCACGTTCCGCCGTCGGATCGCCAGCGATCTGAGCAACTCGGCGCACGGCGCGTACGACGCGGCACGCGAACTCGAGAGCCGCGCAGCCCGCGTGCAGGCGTATCTCGACTCGATGGTCCAGCAGCAGCCGCCGCCGCAGCCGCAGCAGAACAACCCCTGGTAGCAGCAACCTCCGTTCCCGCACGCCTCTTGCGCCCGATGTTTGTCGGTGCGCGAGAGGCGTGTTGACTTGAGCGCCCTTCCCGACTAGACGCAGCCTTCTTCCACTCAAGCCGCACGCGCGCCGCTTCGGGCTTTCCGCCCGGCGAGCAGCGCTAGCGAGCGACCCGCACTCCGCGGGCAACGCTCCCCCAAACAAAGGCCGTGACGATGAATCTGTCCGAACTGAAGGCGATGAAGATCACCGCGCTGGCGAAGCTCGCCAAGGACCTCAACGTCGAGATGCCCGGGGCGTTGCGTCGGCAGGAGCTGATCTTCCACATCCTGCAGGCGCAGAAGAGCGACACGCTGATCGAGGCTGAGGGTGTGCTCGAGGTGTTGCCCGACGGATTCGGCTTTCTGCGCAGTCCCGATTTCTCCTTCAGCCCGGGCCCCGACGACATCTACGTCTCGCCCTCGCAGGTGCGCCGCTTCAATCTCCGCACGGGCGACATGCTCAAGGGACAAATTCGGCAGCCCAAGGATTCCGAGCGCTACTTCGCGCTGCTCAAGATCGATCAGATCAACTTCGCCGAGCCGATCGAGGGCGCGCCGAAGGTCCTCTTCGACAACCTCACGGCGCTCTACCCGACGCGCTCGATCAACCTCGAGCACAGCAAGACGGAGATGAGCACGCGCATCATCAATCTGCTCAATCCGATCGGGTTCGGGCAGCGCGCGCTGATCGTCGCGCCGCCGCGTGCAGGTAAGACAGTCCTTCTGCAGGACATCGCGCACGCGATCGCGGCGAACCATCCCGATGCCTTCCTCATTGTGTTGCTCATCGACGAGCGGCCCGAGGAAGTCACCGACATGCAGCGCACGGTGAAGGGCCAGGTCGTCTCGTCAACCTTCGACGAACCTGCGACACGCCACGTGCAGGTTGCCGAGATGGTCGGCGAGCAGGCCAAGCGGCTCGTCGAGCAGGGGCGCGACGTGATCATCCTGCTCGACTCGATCACCCGCCTTGCGCGCGCCTACAACGCGACCGTTCCGTCGAGCGGAAAGATTCTCTCCGGCGGCGTCGATTCGAATGCGCTGCACAAGCCCAAGCGCTTCTTCGGCGCCGCGCGAAATTGCGAAGAGGGCGGCTCGCTGACCATCATCGGCACGGCGCTCGTCGACACCGGCTCGCGCATGGACGAGGTGATCTTCGAGGAGTTCAAGGGCACCGGCAACAGCGAGATCGTGCTCGATCGCAAGCTGATGGAGAAGCGCATCTTCCCCTGCCTCGACATCAACAAGTCGGGCACGCGCAAGGAGGAGCTGCTGATGGATGACAAGCAGCTCAACCGCGTCTGGATCCTGCGGCAGCTGCTGCATCCGCTCAACGTGATCGACTCGATGGAGTTCCTCCTCGCCAAGCTGCGCGGGACCAAGAGCAACAAGGAGTTCCTCGATTCAATGAGTCGGTAGGTGCCGATGCGCCCGGTCGAGATCGTCGGCGCGATGGTCGCGCTCATCGGCGCAGCGCGGCTCGCAACGGTCGAACTTCGCGACGTGCGCTCGCATCCAATCGACGAGCGCTATGCGGGACTTGCAGAGCGGATTCCGCTCCACGCGACGGTCGGCTACATCGCAGAAGAAGGACTCGAGACGCTCGAAGGGCAGCGCCGCTTCAGCCAGGCGAGCTACTCGCTCGCTCCGCGCCTCGTGCTCCCGGATGACGGCGCGACCGCGCTGGTGCTGGTCGATCTCGACCACGCGGCTCAAACGAAGGCGCACGCAGCCTCCGCCGCGATGACCGTGGTGCTCACGCTCCCCTCGGGCGTCGCCCTCCTTGAACGATCACAGCCAAGCACCGCGCACCCCGCAAACAGATAGTCAGTATTCTGTACTTAGAATTCGGTACTGACTGTATTTTGACGAATTTTACCATGCATCGACAGACCGATCGACAGGCCGCCGCAACCTCCCGGGCGCTGGGGTTGGCGCTCGCGGTGGCGCCTTCGATAGCGACCAGCGCAGCGATCGGCTTCGCGTTGATGCTCGCGGGACACGGTCAACTGCTGCTCGGCTCGACGTCGTCGGCGAAGGCCGCGGCGACGCTGCTGTTGCTGGTCGGAGCAGGCGGCGCGCTCTTGCTTCAACGATCGCTCGCACCCTTGCTGGGCGCGGCCGCGCGCACCGAAGAAGAAGGAGAGCCGATGCCGCGGTGGCTGCAGTGGAGCATCGCGCTCGCGCTGCTGCTGCTGGTTGGCACGACGCTGCATGCGACCTGGCGCGCACCCGACGGCGGCTGGGACGCCTGGTCGATCTGGAACTCGCGCGCACGCGCTCTTCTGCGCAGCGGCGGCGACGTGCGGCTGGCCTGCGCGGCTGGGCGCGGAGCGGCGCTGTTCACGCTCCACCCCGAATATCCGTTGCTGCTGCCAACCATGATCGCTCTTGGTTGGCGCTCGCTGGGCAGCGAGACACCACTGGTTCCGATGCTCCTTGGCCTGGCGCCTGCGCTCTGGCTTGCAGCGATCGGCGCACTGGTGATCGCGCGCTCGTCGGCCAGGAGCGCGGGTTTCACGACGCTGCTGCTCTTGACGACGCCGGAGTTTGCGAGGATGGCATCCGCGCAATATGCGGAGCTGGCGCTCAGCGTCCTCGTCATGACCGCGCTGGCGCTGCTCCTGCTCGCTGACGAACTTGTCGAGACGCAACCGGGACGCAGGTGGCTCCTCCTGCTGGCTGGGCATTCACTGGGCCTCGCTGCGCTGGTGAAGCACGAAGGGCTGGTCTGGCTCCTCGCCTGCGCACTGGTGACGCTGGTTTCGCGGCGCCGCGATCTTCTCCCGTTCGCTCTGGGCGCGGCTCTCCCGCTCGTGCTGCTCGGCTGGTTCAAGCACTCCTTCGCGCCGCCCAGCGATCTCGCGAATGGCGACCTCGTGACGACGTTGGCGCACCTGCCGACGCGCATCGGTCAGACCGCACTCGGGCTGGTCCGCCGCATCGTCTATGTGCAGGCGTGGGGCGTCCATCTGCTCGCCGTCACTGCGATGCTCGCTCTGCGCATGCACCGCCGGGATCTGTCGCGACCGGCCCTCGCGCTTCTGTCGATCTGCGGCGTCGTGCTGGGCGGGTTTCTCTGCGCCTATCTCATCTCGCCGCACGAACTCACCTGGCATCTACATGCGTCGATCGATCGGCTGCTTTTGCAGCTCTGGCCTCCTGCGCTGCTCGCGCTCGGACTGCCTCAGCGCGTCCCCGCGCGCGCATAGCCGACCAGCTCTTGCGGCGAGGTCTCTCGGTAGACGCCGATGCGATAGAGCGCCGTGCGGCTGCGTCCGCCATGATCCTGCCCCGCGACGGCAGCGCGGTAGCCCGCAGCAATCACCACGGGTTCGATCCGCGCCCGCACTGAATTGTAGGGATACGCGAACAGGTCGATCGGCGCGCCGAGTCCCGCCTCGAGCTCTCGCCGCGAACCGCGAAGCTCCTCGAGGAGCGCCTTGTCATCGAGTTCGGGAAGGCGCGGATGCGTGCGCGAGTGCGAGCCGATCTCCATGCCCGCCGCGTGCAGCGCGCGAACCTCTGGCCAGGTCAACACCGGGTGCGAACTTTCATCGGCACCGGCCGGATGAAGAGAACGATGCGCTTCGTCGTCGCCGATCCAGCTGGAGACGACAAAGAACGTCGCGACCATCCCCCGGGCACGCAGCGCCGGCAGGACAACTCTGATCGCATCGGCTGTGCCGTCATCGAACGTGAGCACGATCGGCCGCTCTGGGAGAGGAGTTGCGCGATCGGCGTGATCGAGCAGTGCCGAGAGCGGCACGGAATGAAAGCCCGCGGCCACCAGCGCATCGAGCTGGGCGACGAACTGCGTCGGAGTCACATCGAGGCGACCGGGCGAGTCGACGACCGCGTGAAAGCCGAGGATCGGAACATCGGGCCGCCCACGGCACGCGGCCGCACACAAGACGAGCGCAACGAGAAGTAGCGAGCATCGCGTCGTGCGCATCGCTCAGACCGCTCCCGGTCCGCGGCGTAGGAAGCGCGCGCTCAAAGCCGCCCCCAGCAAGGTCGTGGGAAGATCAGGCAACAGCGCCGCAAGCCACACCGACGTTCCATGCTCGGCGAGTGCGACTCCGGCCCGCGAGAGCGCAAAGTAGATTGCGAAGACGAGCAGCGTGGTGAGGTAGGCGGCGCCCCGACTGCCTCCGGTGAGTGCAGCAAGAGGCACCGAGAGCAGAGCGAAAAGCAGGCAGGCCAGAGGCGCCACTGCGCGCCGGGCCTCGTCCAGACGCGCCCGCTGCGCCAGGCCCGGACGACCCGCCGCATCCATCTCGACAGCGCGCGCACGCAGCGCCTCGACCGAGAGCGCGGCCTCGTTGGTCGCGAAGCGATTCTTGTTCTCCAGCCATTCCCGCACGTCGATCGCGATCCGCGCAGAGGAGAAGCGGGCCACCGTCTCGCTCTGCGCATCGCTGCGATGCAGCTCGCCGCGCTCCATTGCGAGCGTGAGCGAATCCTGGCTGCGCTCGAGACTTCCCGCTTGCGCAAACGCCAGCATCGGCCCGCCCTGCTCCGTGCGATCCTCGAGGAGAACGCCCTTCCACCGCCGCCCTCGCGCCTGAACTTCGGACTGCTCGAAGAAGAGCATCAGCCGCGGAATCGGATCGTTGAAGACGCCCGGTGACAGACCCGTCTCGAGATTGCGAGAGAGCACGGCATCGACAGTGTGATTGAGCGAGGCGAGTCCCTGCGGCTCGGCCCAACGAACCAGCGCAGCCGTGGCACAGGCGAAGAGAAGCCCGAGCAGCAGCGGCACGCGATAGAGCGCAAGCGGCGAGCGCCCGACCGCAGCCAGAGCCAGCAGTTCGCGATCGGAAGCGAGCCGACCGACCGCGAGCTGGATGCCGAGCACATAGGCGATCGGCGCGGCCATGACGAGGAAGTGAGGGAGCAGACCGAGCGTGACGCGCACAAGATCACCGAGCGTCACTGCGCCGCTGAAGACAATCTCATTGAGCTGGAGGAGCTGGCCGAGCACGAGCAGTTGCAGGATCGCGAAGAGGCCGACCAGCAGAGGAAGGAGCGCTTCGCGCAGCAGCATGCGATCGAGCAGGGTCACCGGGGCGCAACATAGCAGCGGTGCGGGCGGCCCGACTTCGGCCAAGTGGCGTGATACGAAGCGGTCGTGTCCACGACGGAGAGAATCGGTCGCGCGCTCGCGGCAGCCGGCCTCGCCACACACGCGCTCTTTGCGCCGATCTCGATCGCGGCCACGCAGATCGGGCTCGGGGTTGCCTTCTCGGGATTGATTCTCTGCGCGCTCGCCGGAAGGCGCCCAGCGCGGACGCCGCTCGATCTCTCGCTCGCGCTCTTCGTCGCCGCCGCGCTCGCCTCCACGATCTTCTCGCGCGAAGGAACGGGCTCGGCAATCAACTTCACGCTCTGGCGCCACGCCGCCGGATTCTGGATCTGCTGGCAGACCTTCACTCTCGCCTCGGACGCAAGAGTGAGCGCCGCGCGGGTGCTCGCCCTCGCCGGCGTCGGACTCGCAGCCGCATCGCTCGTCGGGATCCTGCAGTACCGCACCGGCATCGACGTCGTGCACGCGCTGCATCTGCGCCGCGACGAGCGGCTCGTCGGCGCCCCTGGCGTTCCCGAGCGATTCGCCGCGATGGGCTTCTTCATCTCGCGCCTGACATTCGGACACAACGCAATGATCCTGGTCGCGCTCCTCGTCGGCGCGGCGATCTTCGCGGATCTCTCGACGCGGCTGCGGGCATGGCAGTTGACCGCCAGCGCGCTCGGCCTCTGCGCGATCGTGCTCACCTTCGATCGCGCGGCATGGCTGGGCCTCTTCGCGGCCGCGCTCGCTCTCGGCGTCTGCTGGTTCGTCCGGCGTTCAAGCAGCGCGCACCCGGATAAGGATCGGGGCGGAGGACGAACGGCGCTGCTCATCGCCGCTGCATTTTCGCTCTTGTGCGTCGTCGCGGGCCTGGTCCCCTCTGTACGCGCACGATTCGCCTCCGCCTTCGATGTCCAGCAGAACAGCGACCGGATCTTCCTCTGGACGCGCGCGCTCGAAATCATCCGCGACCACCCACTCCTCGGCATCGGCTTCGGCAACTATCCGCGCGTCTGCTCGCGCTACTACGATCTCGTCGACCCGAGCTTCCCGATGCGGACCTGGGCGCACAACTCGCTGCTTTCGCTCACCGCGGAAACGGGCTTCGTGGGGCTTTGCGCAGTCGCACTGCTCGCCTTCGCGATCGTGCGCGCGCTACTCGTGCGTTTGCGCGAAGGTGGCCGATTCACGGCGGGTGCGATCGCGAGCGCATGCGCGCTGCTCGTGGTCGCGCAGATGCACGACGTCGTCTACGACAGCAAGGTGATGTATCCGCTCTGGCTGGCGCTGGTGGTCGGACTGCACCCGCGGCTCGGCGCGCAAACCAGGAACTAGGCGACCGACTTGCCTTCAGCCGT
The DNA here is from genome assembly GCA_903911145.1 of uncultured delta proteobacterium. Classification (GTDB taxonomy): domain Bacteria; phylum Myxococcota; class Myxococcia; order Myxococcales; family 40CM-4-68-19; genus CAIWCD01. The sequence continues at coordinate 11,598 of CAIWCD010000008.1, forward strand.
GCGCGGCTCGACGCGAAGCTGCGCCGAGAAGAGCCCGTAGCGCAGAATGCAATAGACGGCGCGGAAGGCGTCTTTGAGGCGGATCTTCTTGCCCTCGGCGATCGAGCGCGGCTTGTACGAGATCGGCCGCTCGGCGAGGCGCAGACCGAACCGCTTGCGATAGTGACCGAGCAGCGCTGTCACCTCCGGCTCGAAGCCGAACCGCTCCTCGCGAAGCGGAAGCGCTCGCAGGACCTCGGCGCGGAAGAGTTTGTAGCAGGTCTCCATGTCAGTCACGCGCAGGCCCGTGGCGACATTCGACGCGAACGTCAGCATCCGATTCGCGAGCGTGTGCAGCAGCGGAAAACCCTTGTGCCCGAGGAGAAACCGGCTCCCGAAGACGACCTCCGCTTCACCGCGTTCGATCGGCTCGAGCAGGCTCGGAAGCTCTGCCGGGTCGTATTCGAAGTCGGCGTCCTGAACGACGACGACCTCTCCGCGCGCCTCCGCAAAACCGCGATGCAGCGCCGCGCCCTTGCCGCGATTCTGCTCCTGCCGATAGCAGCGGATGGTCGTGCGCCCGGTCGGATCCGCGCTCGTCACCAGCGAAGGATCCGCGCTCACTTTCGCGAGCACCTCCTGCGTGCCGTCGCGCGAGGAGTCGTCGACGACGATCAGCTCCTTCTCGAGGGGAACCCGCGCCACGCGCCGCAACACCTCAAGCACATGCTGCTCTTCATTGTAGACGGGGATGATGATGCTGACCTTCACGCGTGCGCTCCACTCCCCAAAAACGGCGCGCGCACCCTGCTGCTGCGGGGCTTTGAAGTCAAGCGCACTTGACGTGGCGCGAATCCTCCGCTAGTGACCCGGCCCCATTTCGTCGGCCAGGACCCCGCCCACAACCGGGCGAGCAAGCGGCCCACACAAGAGGCAACCACGATGCGCTCGGATATCCACCCCGCCTACAACATCTCCAAGATCTCCTGCGCCTGCGGAAACAGCTGGGAGACCCGCTCGACCGCGACGGAGCTGCACCTCGACGTCTGCTCGAGCTGCCACCCGTTCTTCACCGGCAAGCAGAAGCTGATGGACACGGCCGGCCGCATCGATCGCTTCAACAAGAAGTACGCTGGCGCTGCAGCGAAGAAGGCCGAAGCGGCCGCCGTGGAGACGAAGCCTGCCGAGGAGAAGGCGGCGAAGGCGCCCAAGGCCAAGAAGGAGAAGGCCGAGAAGAAGTCGGAGGCTTAGGCCTCACGCAGTCCACACTATCGAGCAGCTACCGGAGCGCGGCCCGAGCATTACTGCTCGCCGCGCTCCGTTCATTTTCTGCGTCCCCGCACGCAATGCGCACGGCGCGGGGAACTTCCGCGACTACGCCGACAACTCGGTGCGGCTGCCGTATGCGAGGAGCCCGTCGAGATCCTTGAGCACGAGCATGCGCCCACGCGATTCGAGCAGCCCGTCGCGCTTCATCTCATTGACCAGCGTGCTGACGAACGAGCGCGACGCGCCGACGAGATCCGCCAGGTCCTGCTGTGTGATCCCGTGCAGCCGCCGCTCCGATCCCTCGTGCTCGCCCACCTGGTTCCAGAGAACGACCAGCGTCTCCGCGAGCAGCGCCGGAACATCCTTGCGCGTGAGAGCCTGCACGCGTCGCCCCAGCGTGCGCACCCGCGCCTCGAGCGTGCGGATGACATCGATTGCCAGCGCTGGCCGTCCCTCGATCAGCGTGCGGAAATCGCGCGCCTCGATCGTCCAGACATCGCACTTTCCCACCGCGATGGCCGTCTCGTCCGCGAGCGCCCCGTCCGCACGCAGCGCGGCTCCGAAGAACTCTCCCGGCCGAAGCAACGCATGAAGTTGACCTCGGCGCGCATCCCCATCAACGAGCCGCACGCGCCCTTCGCGGAGCAGATAGAACTTTTCGAGTGCGTCGCCCTGGCGATAGATGCTCTGCCCCGTCGCGAACGTCTCGACGCGAAAGTAACCGCGAAAATCGATCACATCGGAGATGGGAAGGCTCGGCGCGGAGGCAGGATTGCGAGCAACGGATTGGAGCTGGGTACGCATGACGTCCTCCAGGAGGTGCCTTCTGGAAAGCGACGGACGTGCCAGCAGGCACAGCGCGCGGAAGGGCCGTGGCGCCCTGCTGCGTCTGGTTCAGGAAGCAGTTGGGCAGGAGCGTTGAACGAAACATTCAATGACGAAGTCGTCGATCAATCAAACGACCTGAACGAAACGTTCAATCCTCGATCCCGTATTTCCGGAGTTTCCGCTCGAGCGTCGGGCGAGAGATCCCGAGAATCTTGCAAGTGCGGCCCTTGTGTTGACCGGCGAGCAGATAAACGCGGGCAATGTGGCCCCGCTCGAGATCGTCGAGGGAGAGGGCGCCCTCAAGCGACGTGAGCTCCCCACCACCTGCTGTGCCGCGAGCAGGACGCGTGTCCCGGACAGGCGACATCTCGGCGGGCAGAGGCTCGTGTGGCTCGACCGCTTCGCGCAGATGCTCCTCGAGGAGAATATCGCCGTCGCTCAGCACCGCGGCACGCGTGAGCACGTTCTCGAGTTCACGCACGTTGCCTGGCCAGGGGCGATCCTGAAGCAGTTGCAGCGACTGGCGCGGCACTCGCCGCAGCCGCTTGTGGAGCCGCTGGTTGATGCGCGAGAGAAGGTGCTCGACGAGCTGCGGGATGTCCTCCCGTCGCTCGCGAAGCGAGGGAACACGCAGGGTCACCACCTTGAGCCGCTGGTAGAGGTCGGCGCGGAAGAGGCCCGCGTTGACATCAGCAGCGAGGTCGCGGTGGGTCGCGGCCAGCACGCGCGCGCGCACGGGAATCGAACGAGTCCCGCCGACACGCTCGAACTCCCGCTCCTGCAGGACGCGCAGCAACTTGCTCTGCAGCGAGAGCGACAACTCGCCGATCTCGTCGAGGAAGACCGTTCCGTCCTGCGCGAGTTCGAAGCGGCCCGCCTTGCTCTGCACGGCCCCCGTGAACGCGCCCTTCTCGTGGCCGAACAGCTCCGTCTCCAGCAGCGTTTCCACGAGCGCCGAGCAGTTGACGGCGACGAACGGCTTCGTCTCGCCCGGGGCCTGCCCATAGCTGTGCAATATGCGCGCGATCATCTCCTTGCCCGTGCCGCTCTCGCCTTGAATCAGCACGGCTGCGCGGCTGGCGGCGACCTTGCCGAGCTCTTTGAAGAGGCGCTGCATAGGTCGCGACGCGCCGACGAGATTTGCAAGCGAATCGCTGGTACCGACGGGGAGCGAATCGGGCGCGCGGGAGAGCCGACGCTGTTCGAGCGCGCGGGCAAGCGCCTGGTCGAACGCCTCAATGTCGATCGGCTTGTGCAGATAGTCGAACGCGCCCGCCTTCATCGCGAGGATGGTCGTCGCCATGTCGTGGTGCGCGGTGATCATCAGCACCGGCGATTCCGAAGCGCTCTCACGCAGCGCGGGAATGAGGTCGATCCCAGAGCCGTCGGGGAGTCGCATGTCGAGCACGATGGCGGAGGGCTGTGCCTTCGCCGCGAGCCGCGCGCCGTCCTCGGCAGACGAAGCCGCGAGCACGGAGTAGCCGCGCTCCTCGAGGTGCATGGTGAGCAGCTCGCGGATCGAGCGGTCGTCGTCGACGATGAGAATCGGCTCCACGGCGCGCACTCTAGCAGGCGGCCCGACCCGACTGGGTTGCGACGCGCTCCACAGGCCGGAAGGGCGAGATAACCGATGCCTGTGGATCGGCACCAGATGCGCCCTGCAGTTTCGCGGGCATGGCTGGGGGCGAGGCTGTGGATAACCTGTGCCTCAACAGGTATAATTTATCATGTATTGACGGCTGCTTAGACGCGAGTAGAACCCGCTTCCCCTCGCCGCGAAAGCCAGCGGGAGACAGCCTGATGTCGGAGGCTGGGCGTAGGGGTTGGAGTGGGAAGATCCATGGACGCGCGAGCCTACATTGAAGCCATCGCCGCGGAGCTCTCCCGCGTGCGCGGTGCGGGGCTCTTCCTCTCGGCGAGCGACGCAAAGCTCGCCCTCGGCTGGCACGCGGCCGCTGTTCCACTCACGACCGTGCTCGAGGCCGTTCGCGATGGCAAGCGGCTCAAGGCGCGCAAGAGCGCACGCGGCGCGGGCGAGCCAGCGATCTCCCTCTCTGCGATCGCCCCCACCATCGAGGCGCGTTCGTCGAGCAAGCGCGGCAAAGCCGTGCGGGTGGTCACCGGGCGCGACAGCCTCCGCGATGAACTTCTCGCGGCCGCCGCGGTCTCAGGCCTGCGCGCACGGGCCGCCTGGATCGCGCTGGCGAACGACGCCGAGACGCTGCTCGCGACATCAGCAGACGCGTACTGGACGCGGACGATCGCGGCGCTGCGCGCTGCGCTTCCCGAGCTCTCGCGCGCCGAGAGGCAGACGCTGGTGAAGGCGCTTCGTGAGCGCATGCCGCGCCGGCCGGGCTCGATGACCCACCGGCGCTTTCGCCGCGCGCAGGCGCTCCATCTGCTGAAGACCGCGAGCAGCCTCTTTTCGCTTCCCCCTGCCCCATTTCTCCTCTAGCGCCGTGCCTGAAGGTCGCCCTGCAATGACCGAATCCGCTGCTGCCGCACCTGATCGCGCTCGCTGCTCCCGCTGCGCTGGAGAGGGAGCACTCCTGCTCGTGAAGGCGGGAAAAGTTGTCGCCGAGGCGTGCGAATGCACCCGCACCTGCCCTCGCTGCGAAGGCACCGGGCGGCTCTACGAGACCGATGTGCGCGGCTACAGCGTGCTGCGCGGATGCACCTGCGGAGCGGACCCGCGGAGGCTCGCCATGCTCGCCGGCCTCAAGCTTCCGACCCACTTCATCGACAAGACGCTCTCGAACTATCGACCGCGCAATCCACAGCAGATGAAGGCGCTCGGGCGCGCGGGGCGATTCGTGGATGAGCTCGTGCCGCAGACAGCAGGGACGCGAGCGCTCTGTTTCGTCGGGCCGCCAGGCACAGGCAAGACGCATCTGCTCGCGGCGATCCTGCGGCAGCTCGCTCTCGAGAAAGGCGTGCGCGGGCGCTACGCGGAATTCTTCCTGCTACTCAGCGACATCAAGGACGGCTACTCGAACGGCACGTCCGCGCGCGACTGGCTGGAGCCGCTGCGCGAAGTCGAAGTGCTCGCCATCGACGAGGTCGGCAAAGGAGGCAAGAACCGCGAGTGGGAGCAGGGAGTGATCGATGAGATCATTTCAGTTCGCTACAACGCGGGCAGACCGACGCTGCTCGCGACCAACTATCCGCGGCCCGGCGCGACCTGGAAGTTTGGCGCCGAGGGAGAAGTCGGAGAGACGCTCGAGCAGCGCGTCGGACCGCGCGTCTATTCGCGGCTGCATGAGCATTGCGACTTCATCGAGGTGCTCGGCAGCGACTTCCGTCGTGAACAGCATGAGGAGCGCGAGCGCGCACCCGGCGCGGTGCAGGGACGTCGCGGGATTCCGGGAGTTGGAGACGCGCTGCCGCTGAAGTCGCGCACGGACCGGAGCGGTCGGTAGTGATGAACAAGAACATGCACGGACTGCGCAGCCTGCTTGAGTTGGCGATGCACCAGGCGGGGCTCTCCTCGTCGCTCGCGCGGCGATTGCCAAAGCAGGTCTGGGAGGCAGCGGTGGGGCGCGAGATCGCGACGCGTGCGCAGCCGACGCATCTCACTGCGGGCGTGCTGCACGTACTCGTCGAGGATCACCGATGGAGAGACCAGCTCGACGCGATGCGCATGGAGCTGATCTCACGGGTCAATGCACGGCTGGGCAAAGCGCTCGTTCGCGAACTGCATTTTGGTCTCGCACACGCGGGGGCCTTGCCGGCACGAAGGCCGCTGGGGCGCGCCATCGGCGCAGCGGACAACTGTGCGCTGGAGCAGGCTGGGCGCGGCCGAGAGCATGATCTCCCGGAACATCTTCGCGGAGGCGCAAAGCTCGGCGGCGAACTCGGCGAAGCCTTTCTTCGCGCTGGGCGAGCGGCCCAGCGAAGCCGCGAAGAGGCGCGACAGTGAGCGCGCAGCGGCGTGCGAATCCGCGCGAACATCACTCGAAGGCAGCGGCGACGAGCGATCTCGCCAGGCCCTCGCGCGAGGCGTGGGCAGCGCTGGGGCCCTACGCGCGCACGCGCCTCACCGTGCACGCGCTGGGAAAATCGCTCGCGCTCGATGTCCCCGGCGACGTCTTCTCCACGCAGCGGATCGACGAGGGCACGCAGCTGCTGCTCTCGCATCTTCCCGCCGCCGAGCCCACTCGCCTGCTCGATCTCGGCTGCGGCTACGGTGCTCTCGGACTGCCGGTCGCGGCCCGTTTCCCCTCGTGCCGCGCGCTGCTCGTCGATCGCGATCTGCTCGCGGTGGCGGCCTCCGCGCACAACGCGCGCGCGCTCGGTCTGGTCAATGTTGAGGCTCGGCCCTCTCTCGGATTTCGCGATCTGCCCGACGCGAACGAGCGATTCGACTGGCTGCTCTGCAACGTCCCGGCGCGCATCGGCGCGACCGCGATCGGCCACTTTCTCCTCGAGGGGCGAGCCCTCCTGTCGCCCGGCGGGGAAGTTCGCGTGGTGGTGATTCGCGATCTCGTACCGGTCGTCCGCGCAGCGGCAGTGGCGCGCGGATTCGCCGATGAGGTGCGCGAAATCGTCCACGGTCCGCGCCACTCGGTCTTTGCGCTTGAGGCAAGCAAGAGCGCAGCGGCAGACCGCGCACCAACGCTCTCGGCCGCGCCAGGAGCCGACGGGATCGATTCGATCTACGCACGCGATGAAAGCCCGCTGCCGATCCCGCACGGTTCGCACGCCCCATCGATCTCGCTCGTCCGGCCGCACGATGCCTCCGAAGATCCGCGCCACGCCGAGGCGCTCGCGTTCTTCTTTTCTGCGTTCCCGCGCACCGCCCCCGCTCGCGTGCTCGCGTTTCGCTGTGGATTCGGCGGCGCAGCGCTCGCGAGTCTCGCGCTCTGGCCAGGGGCACACGTCGTTGCGCAAGAGCGCGATCTTCTCGACGCGACGTTCCTCGTGCGCAATGCGCGCGCGCTGTCGATGCACCAGCGACTCGACGCGCGCACGACTCTCTTTCCTGGCGAGGCCGCGGCGAAGCAGGTGTTCGATCTGGTGGTCGGTGAGCTCTCATCGTCGGCGGGAGACCTCGTCGCGGCGCGCGAGCTCAAGGAGGCCCGCGCGATGCTCGCTCCGCGAGGGCAGGCATTTGTGCTCGCGCCGCAGAAGATGAACGAAGCGATCGCGCGTGCGAATGCAGGATTCTCGCTCCTGCTCGAGCGCGGAGGCTTCGCGATCTGGCGCGCAGGGGCTTCGGCCGCTTCGGCGCGAACGTGAACGCGCGACGAGCTCGGCCCTGTTAGAAGCTGGCGCATGACCGAGTACATCCACGGCGGCACCGACGAGATCGAAACGGCGCGACTCGAGAAACAGGCGCAGTACCTCTCGCGCTGGCTGCTCGACGGGATCGATGTTGGACCCGGTGCCCGCCTGCTCGATCTCGCTTGCGGCGTCGGCGCGATGGCTCGCCGCCTGCGCGCGCGGCTGCCCGACGTGCATCTCGTCGGCTGCGACCTCTCGCTCTCGCAGGTGCGGGCGGCAAGGCACTTCAGCGGACGCGGTGGCGACGCGACCATCCCATTCGCCTGCGCAGACGCGGGCCAACTTCCCTTCCGCAACGGCGCGTTCGACGCGATCCACTGCTCCTGGCTGCTCGAGCACGTGCCGGGCGGCGCGACGGTCGGGATCCTGCGCGAAGCGCGCCGCGTGCTTGCAACGGGGGGGAGGCTCTGGCTCTGCGAAGTGGAGAACGAGAGCCTCCATTTCTGGCCGCGTCTGCCGCTGGTCGAGGAGTGCTTCGAAGCGCTCTGGACCGCGCAGGTCAAGGGCGGCGGCGATCCGATCGTCGGTCGCAAGTTGCACGGTCTCTGCACCGCGGCTGGCTTCTCGCAAGTGCTGGTGACCCCCACGACGGTGCACCAACACGCCGGTTCGCCAGTCGGCTTCTGGCGAGCGTCACTGGAGGAGTTCGCCGAGATTCTCGAGAGCGGCACCGATGCGCTTCCAGACGGTCTGCGCCCACGCGTCGCCGAAGCTGTCGCGCAACTGTTCGCTCTGCAGAGCACGCCTGGCGCGTCGTTCACTTACACGTTCTTCCGCGCGAGGGCTGAGGGCTAGGTGGCCGCGTTCCTGCCCCTTCAGCTTGCGCTGGTCACGGCCGCGCTGGTCAATCCCAACGTGCGCGTCGAAGTGCTGGGGTTGCTCCATCCCCACCGCGCAACGATTTCTGCGGGCCATCGAGAGTTGAACGTCCGCGCCGTCGGCGACCGTCTGCATTTCGGCGTGGGGCCTGAACGAGTGCTGCTGCGCATTGAATCGCCCGCGGCGAACGAGCCTCCTGTGTCGATCAAGATCGACAAGCTCGCACGGCGACGCTTCGCGGGCGCACTCGAGCTGCGTGCGCATGCTGGCGAGCTCGAGATCATCAACGAAGTTCCGCTCGAGGAGTATGTCGCCTCGGTCGTCGGAGCCGAGATGCCGCGCGCGCCGCTCGAGGCGCAGAAGGCTCTCTCCATCGTGGCGAGATCGTTTGCACTCAACACAATTCAGAGGAGCGCAGGGGGCGCAAATCCGGGCGCGCACGACTCCGCGCCGCTCTGCGATCAGACGCACTGCCAGCTCTATCTTGGGCTCGCAAGCAGTTCAAAATCCGCTCGAGCAGCGACGGCCGCGACGCAGGGAGTTGGACTTCTCCTCCCGTCGGGGCACGTCGCAGCAACGCAGCACCACGCGGCCTGCGGTGGTCACACTGCGACGGCCAGGGAGCTGTGGCTCCACGCGAGCGACGATGAAGAGCTGGCCTCCGCGTCCGTCGATGATCATCTCCCGAGCGGTGCAGCCGCATGTGCTGCCGGCCCGGGAGATCCGCCGCTCGAGTGGCAAGCGGAGATCGACGCGACTGCACTCGCGCACGCACTGGGCGCGGCTTCGCCGCTGTCGGTCGCCCTTGAACGCGCGCCGGAGGGATGGGTCCGCACACTGTCGTTCAACGGCCACTTCGTCGGTGCCGACGAACTGCACCTGCTCCTCGGCCGGGCTCTGGGATGGAATCGAATCCGCTCGAGCCGCATCTTCTGGAGCGACGCCAATGTCGCGTCAGAGGCCTCCGATGACTCCGCGAAGAGCACCACTGCTCAGGTTCACGCAACTCCCCGCCGCGTCGTCTTGCGCGGTCTGGGGTTCGGGCACGGCGTAGGTCTCTGCCAGCGCGGAGCCTCGCGTTGGGCTCGCGCAGGAGAGACGTACGAACGGATTCTCGCGCACTACTTTCCCAAACTCACCGTCGGGCGCTTGCCATTGACCCCCATTCCGGGGTAGTGGGCGCGCCTTCATTTCCTGGGACTTCCGACGGCCACTGTGCGGCCCGAGGACCACCCCCAAAGAAGGGCAGAACCGCCGTGGCGACCGCACTCGCGAACATCGACATCATCCGGAACATCGGGATCTCTGCGCACATCGACTCGGGCAAGACGACGCTCAGCGAGCGCATCCTCTTCTACACGGGCAAGGTCCACGCCATTCACGAAGTGAAGGGCAAGGACGGCGTCGGCGCGAAGATGGACTCGATGGACCTCGAGCGTGAGAAGGGCATCACGATCCAGTCCGCCGCGACCTACTGCGAGTGGAAGGGCTCCGACGGCATCGACTACAACATCAACATCATCGACACGCCCGGACACGTCGACTTCACCATCGAGGTGGAGCGCGCGCTCCGCGTGCTCGACGGCGCCATCCTCGTGCTCTGCTCGGTCTCGGGCGTGCAGTCGCAGTCGATCACGGTCGACCGCCAGATGCGCCGCTACAAGGTTCCGCGGCTTGCGTTCATCAACAAGATGGATCGCGCCGGCGCGAACGCGTACCGCGTGACCCAGCAGCTGCGCGACAAGCTCGCGCACAACGCGATCATGATGCAGATCCCGATCGGCTCCGAGGACAAGTTCGTCGGCGTCGTCGATCTCGTCAAGATGAAGGCCTACTACTACGATGGCCCCGCGGGCGAGACGATCCGCACCGAGGACGTTCCCGCCGACATGCTCGAGGAGGCGAAGACCAAGCGCCTTGAGCTCGTCAACGCCGCGGGCGAGTTCGACGACGAAGTTGCGACGCTCTTCCTCGAGGACAAGGAAGTCCCCGCCGAGACGCTCATGCGCGCCGTTCGCAAGGGCTGCATCTCGCTGAAGATGACACCGGTCTTCATGGGCTCGGCCTACAAGAACAAGGGAGTGCAGGCGCTGCTCGACGGCGTCTGCTCGTACCTGCCCAATCCGAAGGAAGTCGTCAACGAGGCGCACGACCAGCAGAAGAACGAGGAGAAGGTTGCCCTCGAGTCGACGCCGAACAAGCCGTTCGTGGGCCTCGCGTTCAAGCTCGAAGACGGGCGTTACGGCCAGCTCACGTATATGCGCATCTACCAGGGCAAGGTCGCCAAGGGCGACTTCATCATCAATTGCGTGAACCAGAAGAAGGTCAAGGTTCCGCGACTGGTGCGCATGCACTCGGACGAAATGCACGACATCGACGCGGCCCAGGCGGGTGACATCGTCGCGCTCTTCGGCGTCGACTGCGCCTCGGGCGACACGTTCACCGACGGGGACACCAAGGTCACGATGACCTCGATGCACATCCCCGACGCCGTGATCTCGCTCGCCATCGCGCCGAAGGAGAAGGCCGGTGCGGCCAACTTCTCGAAGGCGCTCAATCGCTTCACGCGCGAGGATCCGACCTTCCGCGTCCACCGCGATGAAGAGTCCGCGCAGACGATCGCGAGCGGAATGGGCGAGCTCCACCTCGAGATCTACTGCGAGCGCATCAAGCGCGAGTACGGCTGCGAGGTCGTCGTCGGCCAGCCGCAGGTCGCATACCGCGAGACGATCCAGCAGCGCGGAGAGTTCGCGTACACGCACAAGAAGCAGACGGGCGGCTCCGGCCAGTTCGCGCGCGTGTGCGGATACATCGAGCCGCTGCCCGCGGATGCAGTCGAGGCGTACGAGTTCGTCGACGACGTCGTCGGCGGCTCGATCCCGCGCGAGTTCATCCCGGCCACCGACAAGGGCTTCAAGGAGGCCGTGAAGAAGGGTTCGCTCATCGGCTTCCCTGTCGTCGGCGTTCGCTGCGTCATCAACGACGGTCTCTCGCACGCGGTCGACTCGAGCGAGCAGGCGTTCAAGACGGCCGCGCTGATGGGCTTCCGCGAGGCGTATGCCGAGGCGAAGCCGGTCATTCTCGAGCCGATCATGACCGTCGAAGTGCAGGCGCCGGAAGAGTTCCAGGGCCAGGTCATCGGCCAGCTCAACCAGCGCCGCGGCGTGATCATGAGCACCGAGTCGGTCGAGGGATACCTCCAGGCCGTCGCGCTCATTCCGCTCTCGGAGATGTTCGGGTACTCGACCGACATCCGCTCGGCGACGCAGGGCAAGGGCGAGTTCTCGATGGAGTTCGCCAAGTACCAGCCGGTGCCCCGCGCGACGCAGGAGCAGATGATCAAGGAGTTCAAGGAGAAGCAGGCGGAGGCGAAGAAGTAGTTCGCACTCAAACGATTATCGAAATTACCGATTCGGTAATTTTTCGGTAACGCGGGTCGCTTCTCGAGAGGGGAGCGGCCCGTTTCGCTTCGTGGTCGAGCGTCACGCATCCGCGATTGCCGCTTGCCCGTCGTGCGTGCGCGTGCTCTTCGTTCACGCGTGATGATCCCGCAGAGCACACAGGTGCAGGGCGTCGGAGAGATCGTCAGCGGGCCCGCGCTGGCGCCGTTTGACGAGCAGAGCGTCGGCGCGATGATCGCCGAGCGCGCCGAGCGATTCGGCGAACGCGAGGCAGTGCGCTTTCGCGGATCGGATGGGGCGTGGAGTTCACTCACCTTCGCGCAGCTCAACGAGCGCCGCCGGAACATCGCGGCGGCACTTCTGGCCGAGCAACTCGTGCCCGGCGATCGCGTCTTCGTGCTCTCGCACAACTCGATCGAAATGCTCTTGTGCGAACTGGCCATTGTCAGTCTCGGTGCGATCAGCACGCCGGTCTTTCCCGACTACTCGCTCGATCTCCTGCGCCACTGCCTTCGTGACTCGGGCGCGCAACTCGCTCTGGGCGCGGGCGCCGTGCAACAGAGCCGACTCGCGGAGGTCTCCGGCGGGCAACTCAAACGAATCATCTCGCTCGAGTGCGAGGCAATCCCAGGCGACGATCGCGGCACCTCTCTGGCGCGTCTCGAGGAGGCGTTCGCCGCGCAAAGCAGCCAGGCGCAGGCGCGCGCACTCGCCGAGGTCGATGCGCGCACAGCCGCGGTGGGCGCGGACGAGCGCGCATTTCTGCTCTACACGTCAGGCACGACGGGGCGGCCCAAGGGAGTTCCACTCACGCATCGCAACGTGCTCTCGCAGCAGGCCGCCATCGCGCAGGTCTGGTCGATCACGGCTGACGACACGTTCCTCTCCTATCTCCCGTGGCACCACTGCTTCGGCGCGCTCTTCGAGCGGATGATGGCGCTCTGGCACGGCGCTGTCCTCGTCCTCGATGATTCGCGCGGCCGCGATCTCGATCGACTGCTCGCGAACTTTCGCGAGGTGCAGCCGACGCTCTACATGAGCGTCCCGCGCGTCTATCAAGCGCTCATCGGCCGCGCCGCGCAGGATCCACCAGCGAAGGCAACACTGCTGCACCCTCGGCTTCGCTTCGTCTTCACTGCTGCGGCGCCGCTACCCGAGGGCTGCTATCGCTTCTTCGAAGAGGCGAATATTCCCGTTCACGAAGGTTGGGGCCTGACCGAGACGAGCCCCGATGCAACACTCACGGGCGCAGGTCCTCGACGCGCTGGCGCGACAGGCTGGCCGTTGCCGGGCACCGACGTGCTGCTCGATGCCGTCGAAGAAGCAGGCACGGGATTCGGAGAGGTGCTCGTGCGCGGGCCGCAGGTCACGCGCGGCTACCACGACGATCCGGAGGCAACCCGGCGTGTGCTGCGCGCGGATGGCTTCTTCCGTACGGGAGATCTCGGCACCTGGACTCCGCATGGACTGCGCATCAGCGGCCGCGTCGACGGCGTCTTCAAATTGCAGAACGGCGAGAAGGTCTCGAGCGCAGAGGCCGAGGCGCGCCTGCTCGCCGCAACGCCGCTCCTCGAGCAGGCCGTCGTGCTCGGCGCGGGCCAGCCGTTCGCCACCGCCCTGCTCTGGCTCAACCTCGCGGCCGCGCGCGCTTTCGCACAGGAGCTCGGCCTCGGTCCCGATGGCGACAGCGAGGAGGCTCTCACGCTCGTGCAACTCGGCCAGCTTCCCGAGTTGCGCCGCACGCTCACCGAAGCGCTGCAGGCCGCGAATCTGATGGCGACCATTCCCTACCAACGCGTGCGCACAGCCGCGCTGGTCGCGGAGCCGCTCACGGTCGCACGCGGAGAGCTGACGCCGACGTTGAAGATTGTTCGACGCGCAGTCATTGATCATCACGCGTCTCTGATCGCGGTGCTGCGCAGCGACGAGCCGAACGGTGAACGGCTCGAGCTGCATCGCAAAGGCGATGCATTTCACAACGCCTGACACGCGCGCACGCCCCATGCGTCGCGAGGAGATTTCGATGAACATCGCGATCAACTTCTTCGTCATGATGACGCTCTTCTTCGCCGGCATGGCGCAGGCCCACGCGATGAATCCGCGCACCGCGTATGCGATCGCTGGCACGAGCGCGCTGGTCGCGATGGGACTCGCGATCGTCCGCTACTCGCAGCAGAAGTCGTCTCGCAAATAGACGCACGCAAGTCGCCGCGTCGCGCACCGGATGCGCGATTGCCCGACGACGAAGCGGCGCATTTGCTACTCTCGCGATCACATGCAGAACCTGCGCGACAAGCTGCTCAAGGCGGGCCTCGTCACCGAGAAACAGGTGGAGAAGGCCCTCACCGACAACAAGCGAACCCACAAGGGTCCGCCGAGACCGCATGCGCCGCGCGTGCAATCGCCGGAGGAGGCGCAGCGTGCAGCCGCGTTTGCCGCGCGGGATGCCGAGGTCGCCGAGCAGCGGCGGCGCGATTCGGCGAAGGCCAACGAAGCGAAGCAGCAGTCGGAGCGGGCCCGCTCACTTCGCGCGCTGATCGCCGAGCATCGGCTGCGGGAGACGCTCGGCGAAGTCTCGTTCCACTTCGTGCGGCGCAGCGGAAAAGTCGGACGCCTCGCGCTCACACCCGCGATCGCGAAGATGCTCGAGGACGGCGAGGCCGCCGTGGTCGAGCTCCCTGGCGAGACAGACCCCGCGGTGCTGCCGGGTGACGCAGCGAAGCGAGCATGGACGATCGATCCGCGCGCGATCTTCTTCTGGGCCGGTCCGAAGAAGCCGATCGGCTTCGATGATCTTCCGGCAATCACCGAGTCGGGAGAGCCGCGGGACGAATCCGAGACGCCGTCGAAGTCGTGATCGTCCGCGCCCACCAAGGCCTTTGCTGATTTCACTCCTCGCGCTTCCTTGACGCGCGACGGCTCTCCGTGCGTTTTGCCGCCTCCCATGCGCGTCCTCTTTGTCGAGCAAGCCTCCGCTCTGCCTCCTGCACCCGAAGGCCGCGTTGCCGTGGTCGACGTCGCGTTCGCTGCCGGCGCGGGCTACGAGAGTTCGACGCTCCCGTTCATCGAAGCGCTCGGCGATCGTCTCGCGCTCTGGGTCGATCATCACGAACATCCGATCGGCTGGTCGCGCTACCGGAACGATCCGCGCTTTCTCCTCGTGCCAAACCGCGAAGCACACGCGTGCCCGGAGCTGGTCACGCCCGAGACCGTGCTGCGCGCGGGGCCGCTGGATGTCGTCGTCGCGCACGCGGATTTCGACGGGCTGATGTCGGCGGTGAAGTTTCTGCGCAACGGCGTCGCGCCCTGGCCGAGCTGCGATGAGGATGCGCGCGCGGCCGACAGCCCGGGCCGAGGACACACGATCAGCGCACGCGCGCAGGCGCTTTGCGATGCGCTCGGGGAAGCGCAATCCACGCTGCGCAGCAAGGCGCGCGAGCAGCTGCGCCAGGAACTCGTGCACGCGCTCGCAAGCACACCCGACGCGCTTCCTTCGGCGCTCGCGCAGCAGCTGGAGACTCTGCGCGCAGAGTTTCAATCCACGCTCGCGCCAGCGCTCACTCTCGCCGCGCAAGCGAAGATCGAATCGACGGGCGTGCTCGTCCTGCGCGTCGACAAGCCGCTCGCCAAGCCGCTCAAGAAGGCGGTGCTCTCGGATCTCGAATCGCGCGCGGAGATCGGCGTGGTCGTCGAGGGCAAGGCGATCACGGTCGCGACGTTCCGTGAAGATCTCGATCTGGCGCGTGTGGCGGCCCTCGGCGGCGGACGCAGCGATTATCGATTCTCCACGGTGGACGATGCGGGACGCGCGATCGTCGCTGCTCTCGGCGCGCTGGTGCGCGACATCCGCACCTGAGTGACAGAGTTACAGTTTTTGTAACGATGTCGCATTGCAATCGAGCGGGACCGACGCCGCCCCAGTCGGAGCGCGCTCCCTGTTACACTCCGTCGCTATGTCTGTCCCGCTGATGCCCGCAACCGATGCCCAGAGGCGCCACCCGAACGAGCTGCCGCAAGGCGAGGCGCTGATTCGCGAGATCGCGCGCCTGCGCAAGGAGCTCGATGCGGTGGTGCTCGCGCACTACTACCAGGACGGCGAGATCCAGGACCTCGCCGACTTCGTTGGAGACTCGCTGCAGCTCTCCCAGGCCGCGGCGAAGACGAGCGCGAAGGTCATCGTCTTCGCGGGCGTTCACTTCATGGCCGAGACCGCGAAGATCCTGAATCCGGACAAACAGGTCCTGATTCCCGATTTGGATGCCGGTTGCTCCCTAGCCGACCGCTGCCCTCCCGAAGCGTTCGCGCGCTGGGTCGCGGCACATCCGGGCCACAAGGTCATCAGCTACATCAACTGCAGCGCGGGAGTGAAGGCGCTCAGCGATGTCATCTGCACCTCGAGCAACGCAGTGCAGATCTGCAACAGCTTCCCGAAAGACCAGCCGCTCATTTTCGCGCCCGACCGCCACCTCGGCGCGTGGGTCGAGAAGCAGCTCGGGCGCAAGATGGTGCTATGGCCGGGCTTCTGCGTCGTGCACGAGCAGTTCACCGCGCGCCAGTTGCTGCGGCTCAAGGCGCAGCATCCGCAGGCGGAGATCATCGCGCATCCCGAGTGCGAGGCGAGCGTGCTCGATCTCGCCGACTACATCGGCTCGACGCGCGGGCTGCTCGACCACGTCAAGGCGAGCGCGGCGAAGACGTTCATCGTCGCCACCGAGGTGGGAATCCTCCACCTGATGGCGAAGGCACGGCCCGATGCCGAGCTGATCCCGGCGCCGCCGAGCTCGGGCTGCAACTGCTCGATCTGTCCCTACATGCGGCTCAACTCGCTCGAGAAGCTCTACCTCTGCATGCGCGATCGCACTCCCGAGATCACACTCGACGAGGAGCTTCGACTGCGCGCGCTCAAGCCGGTGCAGCGGATGCTCGAGCTGTCGTGATTCGCGCCGCGACCCGCCGCGTGAGCGATCGTGCGCGCCGGCGGTCTTCCCGCAACAACCGATTGAATACGCATCCGCGCTCGGCGGCAGCAATCTTGGAGCAATCGGATTCACGAGTAGAGTTTCGGCAGGGCACACAACGTCGGCGTTACCGACGAGGAGCACGCGCATGAAAACGACTCTTGCAGCGGCCGTCATCGTCGCCGCGTTGGCCCTTCCCTCCTCTGCGCACGCCGACAATCCGGGATGGGGAATCCGCGCTGGGCTTGAGGCTCCGCTCGTCACCCACCGCAACGATGCTGGGAACAGCTTCAACATCGGGACCAGCTTCCAGCCCGCTGTAAACCTGCTTATCCAGAAGGGCCCGAGTGATCTGATCGCGTTCGGCGTCGAGGGCCACGTGAACTTCCTCTCGACGAATACGTTCACGCGCACGGGTACGTCGATTGGCCCGGAGGTGATGCTGAACGTTCCCGTCGTGCCGCTCTACCTGCGCGTCGCGCTGCCGATTCGCATCGAGCCCGCAGCTGCGGAACTCGGACTTCGCGTCGCGGCGGGCGTCAAGATCAACATTCCCTTCGTCGGCATCTACATCGAGGGCGTGGCCGATATGCCGTTCGTTGGAAACGACGTGACGGGGAATGCAGAGACCGCATTCTCCAAACAGATTCTCTCTCTCGGCGCCGGCATCGAGATCCGCATCTAGCCCAAGCAGGCACACCGCATGGCCGCACCGCGCACGAATAGCAGTCCACTCGCGATCGTCCTCTCGGGCGGTGGCGGTCGTGGCGCGTACGAGCTTGGCGTACTCAAGCATGTGCTCTGCGAGCTCGTCCCTCGTCTGGGGCCCGAGGCGATTCCGCGAATCCTCTGCGGAACGTCGGTCGGCGCGATCAACGCGTGCTGCCTCGGCGCACTCGCGGCCGCACCTGGCATGGGCGTGGAGATCGTCATCGAGCGCTGGGAGCAGCTGCGGCTCGGAGACGTGTTTCGACTTGGCTGGACCGACATCGCGGGAGTGATGCGCTGGATGATCGGAAAGCAGACGTCGCTCGGCCCGCGCTCGCTGCTCGACGCCGGGCCGCTCGCGGAGTTGGTGCGCACGCTGGTGCCATGGCGCGCGCTGCACGAGAACGTCTCCAACGGCCTCTTGCGCGGCGTGACCGTCTCCGCAACCGATGTCGAGAGCGGCCGCACCGTCGTGTTTGTCGAGAGCGATCTGCCGACGCCGCCGCAGACAGACCCGGCGATGGAGTGGCTCTCCTGCCGCCTCACTCCGCGGCACGCGCTCGCGAGCGCGGCGATCCCGCTCGTCTTCCCGACCGCGCAGATCGCGGGCCGCGCCTACTCCGATGGCGGCCTGAGACAGAACACGCCGCTCGCGCCCGCGCTGCGCCTCGGCGCCGGACGCGTGATGGTCATCTCGCTGCGCGCGAAGACTCCCGAGCGCGTGCGCCGTCCGCGACAAGATGAGGAAGAGCAGGCCCAGCTCTCGCGCCCGCTCTTTCTCTTCGGCAAGCTCCTCGATGCGCTGCTGCTCGATCGCGTCGAGAGCGACTTGAACAATCTGCGCCGCGTGAACCAGGCGCTGCTCTCGCTGCAGAACGCGGGCGCCTCGGCGGCGCTCGGCGAAGAGAACGTCGCATTCGCGCTTGAGCGCGCGGGTGGCGGCCTGCGACCGGTCAGCGATGTTCTCCTGCGCCCCAGCGAAGATCTCGGTCGGCTCGCCGTCGAGGTGATGCTGCGGCCCGCGGTGCGCGCTCGCCTCACCGGTCCCGGCGGATTCTTCATGCGCCATCTCGCCGAGAGTTCAGAGAGGCAAAGCGAACCGAGCGATCTGCTCAGCTACCTCTGCTTCGACGGCGAGTACGCGCGGGAGTTGATCGAGTTGGGCCAGCGCGATGCGCGCGCGCGCGAGGAGGAGCTCGCGCGTTTTCTCCTCGGGCCGGCGTAGCGATCACGCGGGCTTTGAACGACGTCGCGGCTGCGTCGCGCGCGCATACTCGCCAACCGTCGCGACGAGGTGATCGAACACCAGCCGAATGCGTCGCACGCGCCGCTGGTCTTCATGCATCACCACCCAGGTCTCGAGAGGAAACGAGATGGACGGCAGCACGCGCACCAGTCGAGGCTCGCGCGCCGCAATCGCAACCTGACAAGCGCCGATGCCGACGCCGGCGCGAATGGCGGCCAGTTGCGCGATGTCGCTGTCGGTTCGAAACGTAAAATTGCGCGGCGTCGCCTCGACCGAGAGCGACGACAGCGCATCGAGCATCACTCGCCCGCGGTCCGCGCCGACGAGTGTATGCTCGAGCAACTGGGATGCACGACGAGGCGCGCCGTGCCGCGCGAGATATTCCGTGCGCGCGAACAGCCCGACCGGGATGGCGCCGATCCGGCGCGCGACGAGCGCACGCTGCGTCGGCGCGAACATCCGCACCGCGATGTCGGCGTCGCGCCGGAGCAGATCCTGCGCTCGATTCGAGATGGAGAGTTCCAGCTGCAGGCCGCGATGGGCGCGCAGCAGCGGCGCGAGCAACTCCGGCAACACCTCGCTCCCCATCACCTCGCTGCAGGTCACGCGAACCGTGCCACGCGGTTCGTCCCGCCGAGCCGAGACCGATCGCACGAGGGCCCGCGCGGAGGCCGCCATCGCCTCCGCATCCGGTCGCGTGGCCAGCGCCAACTCCGTCGGCGTCAGCCCGTTCGGTGCGCGCGTGAAGAGGACCGCACCGAGATGTTCTTCGAGCACCTCGAGCCTGCGCCGCACAGTGGGTTGCGCGACGGCCAACGTGCGAGCGGCGGCCGAGAGACTGCCTCCATCAAGCACGGCCAGAAAGGTCTCGTACAGCTCCCAGGATGGTTCTCGGGTGCTCATCAAATCATGATGAGCGCATCAACGCATTTGCACAATCGTGATGAGCACCAAAGACGTGCACGCTCTCTCTTGTCGCTGTCACCACGGGCAGCGCGCGAACAAGAGGCTCTGCATGACGACCGACAACGCTGCCGCAATGACGCCGCGCCTCCTGCTCCGCGCCGAGGGCCTCGCACTGCTCATCGCCATGCTGGTGGCCTGGCGGATCATCGGCGGAACGTGGAGCACCTTCGCGCTCTGGTTCTTCGTCCCCGACCTCTCGCTGCTCGGATACTTCGCGGGACCAACGCTCGGAGCGCGGCTCTACAACAGTGCGCACACGCTGATCGGGCCGACGCTGCTCGCGGCAGCGGCCCTGCTCCATCCAACGCCGCATGCACTCGAGGCCGCGCTCATCTGGAGCGCGCACATCGGCTTCGATCGCGCGGCCGGATACGGGCTGAAACACGCAGGCAGCTTCCGCGAGACACACCTCGGGCGCGTCGGTCGTGTGTGAACCGCGCTCAGGCGATCAGGCGCGCAGACGATCCAACAACGAAACGACGTCGGTCGGCATGGGCGCTTCGACGACGCGACGATCGATCCCGTTCCCATCGGGATCGGGAAACGCGAGGCGCGCCGCATGCAGCGCAGGTCGAGGCATCGCCGCGCGCACATCGAGTTCATCTGGAACGAACGTGCCATTCGCCGTCACGCGGTAGGTCGCGTCGCCAAGCACGGGAAATCCGGCTTCGGCGAACTGCACGCGGATCTGGTGCGTGCGTCCGGTGTCGAGTTGCACGCGCACCAGCGCAGCACCGACGAACCGCTCGACGAGCTTCCACGACAGGCGCGCGCGCCGCGGCGTCTCGATGCGCGTGGTGTGCCTGCGCGCATCGGTCGGATCCGGCCCGTAGGCAGTGTCGAAGCGCCCCTCGTCCGGCACGTCTCCGCGCACGACCGCGAGATACTCCTTCTCGATCTCTCCCTCGAGAAACCCCTGCGCCAGCGCCTTCTCGCCGCGCTGGTTGAGCGCGATCGCCAGACACCCGCTCGTCCCCGTGTCGAGCCGGTGCACCACCCGCGGCCACGCGCGCCCTCCCGGCGGCGCAAGCTGGCGCGCGAGCAACTTCACCACGCAGTCAGGTCCATCACTCTCAACCGCGAGACCGGCGGGCTTGTCGACGACCGCACACGAACGTCCTCGATGCAGCACGGGGATCACCACGCTCGGTGTCGAGGGGAACTGCTTCACGTCGGCCATGTTCCTCATTTGCTTTGAGTGCCAACGATAATCGATGGCACTCAAAGCGTTATCGAAATTACCGAATCACACCAGACGTGACGTCAGAGCCCGGCGCGTGCGCGAAGCCAGGTCTTAAGCTCGATGCCCAGACGCTCCCGCAGAGCGACGTCCATCCGCATCCGCTCGAGTGTCTGCGCGATCGCCTGCTTGGCTCCCTCGACCGGATGCTCGCGGAGAAACAGCTCGACCGCCGTGAGGTGGCGCCGCTCCGGCAGACTGCCGAGCGCCTCGAAAATCCGGCGCAGGAGCATCGGCGAGTCACCCTTCTTATGCACCTCGTCCCAGCGCTCGCGAATGAGCGTGAAGGTAAGTTCGCGTGCCGCGCGATTGCCCAGCAGAGTGCCGAGGTAGGCCGCAAAGTCCTGCATCTGCACTGCATCGGTAAGCGCGAGATCGACCGCCTGCTGCACCAGATCCTTGCGCTCGACCATCGCGAGCGCGAGCAGGTAGCGACGCCGCGCGGCCGGATCGATCTCCGTCTTCGCACGGGCACGGAGCAGATCGAAGCGCGCCTGGTCCGCACTGCGCGCGGCCGCGGCCATCACGACGTCGAGCAGGTTCGGATCGACCTGGTGCGCGTGCGTGCCGAGCGCCGCGCGGAAGAGATCATCGACCATCTCGAGGGTGTGCGGATCGCGCGCCACCAGAGCCAGCGCGCGCATCACCGCCGCGCGCTGCAGCTTGCGCTCGTCGCTCTCTCCTTCACGCGGGAACCAGCCGAGCTCGCCGCCCTGCGCCGCGAAGATGCGGCTGACGAACGAGTGGAACATCGGCCGATCGTCATCGAGCAACGCGCGGTGCTCGAGCCACGAAAGACGCGCGACCACCTCGTCGAGCACGACGTGATCCTCCTCTTTGCCCTGCCCCTTCATCAGCGTGAGGAACGGCGTCAGCGCGCCTCGCCCCGAGCGCACGAGCGCCCACTGATCGGAGACGAGACCCATCCGCTCCGCGGGAGAGAGGTCGGGAAGGATCGCGATCAGCCGCCGAAGCTGCTCCTCCTCGTACTGCACGCGATAGAAACCGGTCGCATCGACATTGGCGACGATCCAGTCGATCGGCCCGCCGCCAGGGCGACCGAGCTCGATCTTCTGCACGTCCTCGTTGACCAGCACCGCGAGCGTCCGCACGCCGAGGCGATCCGCGAAGCGAAGGACCATCGGAATCATCCACGTCGTCGCAGGGCCCTTCTCGAGCGCCGTCGGATCCGAGAAGAAGCGCGACTGGCGAACCTTGGCCCACCCGTCCTTCTCGCTCAGCTCGACGATCGGATAGCCGACCTGCTTGATCCAACCGTTGGCGACCTGCTGGATCGGCAAGCCCCCGCTCGACTCCGCGAGTGCGCTCCAGAGGTCGTCGGCAGTCGCGTTGCGCTCGCGGTGGTAGCGCATGTAGCCGCGGATGCCGTCGCGGAAGCGCTCCTCGCCGAGCCACGCTTCGATCATGCGCAAAATCGCGCCGCCCTTCTCGTACGTGATGACATCGAACGCCTCGCCCGCCTCCTGCGCGTTCTTGATCTCTGCGCGAATCGGATGGCTCGACTGCAGCGCATCGAGATGGAGCGCTGCGCCTTTGCCCGTCTCGAAATCCATCCAGACGCGCCAGTCGGGCTTCCACGCATCGACGATCTTGTAGGCCATCCAGGTCGCGAAGGCCTCGTTGAGCCAGAGGTCATCCCACCAGACCATCGTCACGAGATTTCCGAACCACTGGTGCGCAAGTTCGTGCGTGATCACCTCGGCCGCGCGCTTCTGCACGGAGAGCGGCGCGGTCTTCCCGTCGAGCAGGAGAACCACTTCGCGGAACGTGATGCAGCCGGCGTTCTCCATCGCGCCCGCCTCGAACTCGGGCACGCCGATCTGGTCGAGCTTTCCGTACGCGTAGGGTTGCCCGAAGTAGTTTTCAAGCAGCGGCAGCACAGCCGCGGCGCACTCCTGCGCGAAGGCCGTGAGATGCGATTTCGCCGGAACAGACCAGGTGCGAATCGGGAT
Source organism: uncultured delta proteobacterium (assembly GCA_903911145.1). Classification (GTDB taxonomy): domain Bacteria; phylum Myxococcota; class Myxococcia; order Myxococcales; family 40CM-4-68-19; genus CAIWCD01. Next base: position 34,268 of record CAIWCD010000008.1, read on the forward strand.
CTTGCTCGCGACGATCTGCTCGCTCGCAGCCAGTTCGCCGATGCAGAGCGCGATGAGATAGCTCGACAAGGGCGGCGTCTCCGCGAAGACGATCTGCCGCTCGCCCGCCTTCGCGCCAGCCGCGACCTCGTCCTTGATGATCTTCCCGTTCGAGATCGCCGCCGCGCCCTTCGGCACGTCGAGCAGAGAGAGATTCCAGCGCGCCTTGAACTCCGGCTCGTCGAAGCAGGGGAAGACGCGGCGAGCATCGGCCGCCTCGAACTGCGTGACGGCAGTGGGACCGGCGCGATAGAGCCCGCGCAGACCGGGCGAGAACTTTCCGTTCCACGCGAGATCGAGCGTGACCTTGCCCGCAGGAAGCTCTTCCGCGAACGAGAGCGTCACCGTCTCGCTCTCGACATCGATCGTGCTCTCGGCCTTGACCGCCTTGCCTCCCGCGAGACGTGCGCGCGCACGCTGCAGATTCAGCTCGATGGCGTGCAGCACGATCTCCCGCCGCGGCTTCGCCAGTTCGATTTCCAGCTCGAGGCGCCCTTCAAACAGCCCCGCCTTCAGATCGGGCGCGAGGTGCGCGTTGTAGCGATGCGGCTTGACGTCGAGGGGCAGGCGGAAATTCTTGCCGAGCGCCATGAGCGATCTCCGAGGAAAAATGGATCCGGGACCGTACTCGATCTCTCGACGCACGCGCGCCTGTTCTTCGCTGGCCGCTCCCTGTGCAATCGCCGATCGTGCCGCGCATGCCCATCGACGACGAGCGCGCATTCCAGATCGTCCGCACCGCCATCTCGCGCACCCGTCGCGGCTTGCTCATCGTCGGTCTCGGCATGCTCGCATTCGGGGGCCTCTTCGCGTCCATGCTGGTCCGGCCGGACGCGGTCGGCATCGCTCCGGGCATCGGGGGCTTACTGATCATCGGCAGCTTCGCGCTGTTCTTCGGCCTGATCGGTGGCGCGATGTGCTGGACCGCGCTGGTCAAGCAGCGTCCCGATCGCGCGCCTCTGATGATTGCATTGCGCAACCGTCCCGAACTCGTCGTCTGGATCTACGCGCAGGACGTCGAGGTGATCGTCGAAGGGATCCGCGCCCCCGTGGGCGACCGCAACGTGATCGCCAAGTTCGCGGACGGGAGCACCATCGCGCTGACCGTCAAGAAGGAGCAGGCCGATGAGCTGCTCGCGGCGCTCGCACAGTTGGCGACCGACGCGACCACGGGATTCACGCCCGAGCGCGAGGAGCAGTTCAACAAGGAGCCACGTTCGCTCGCGCGCTCGATGCAGACGTGATCACGGCGGACCGCTCTGGGAGCGGTCGCGCGCGAACTTCCGGACTCAGCTCAGCGCCTGATCCACCAGCAACTGCTGCTCGAACTTGTGGCTCGCCGTGCTCCCCGTCGCGGGGCTCGCGCTCTCCATGCGTGCCACGCAGGAAGGCTTCATCGCCGCCAGCGACTGCGGCCAGCGCGCACTGAGGAAATACCAGGCGCCCATGTTCCACGGCTCTTCCTGCACCCAGACGAGCGACGTGCCCGGCTTGTAGGGCGCAAGCGCTTTGAGCAGATCCGCCTCGGGCAGCGGATAGAGCTCCTCGAGACGGATGATCGCGACGTCCTGGACCTTCTTCGCTTCGCGCGCCGCGTGCAGATCGTAATAGACCTTGCCCGAGCAGAGCAGGACCTTGCGGACGCTCGCCGGCGAAACCTCCGCGTCGGGAATCACGCGCTGGAAGCCACCTTCCGAAAGATCGAGCAGCGTCGAGACCGCCTGTTTGTGACGCAGCAGACTCTTCGGCGTCATCACGATCAGCGGCTTCCTCCACGGCCGCACGATCTGCCGACGGAGCGCGTGGAAGATCTGCGCGGGCGTGGTCAGATTGCAGACCTGCATGTTGTCCTCGGCGCAGAGCTGCAGGAAGCGCTCGAGGCGCGCCGAGCTGTGCTCCGGTCCCTGCCCTTCAAACCCGTGCGGGAGCAGCATCACCAGACCAGACAAGCGCATCCACTTGTCTTCGGCCGAGGAGATGAACTGGTCGATGACGACCTGCGCGCAGTTGACGAAGTCGCCGAACTGGGCTTCCCAGATGGTCAGCCACTCGGGCGTGTCGAGAGAGAAGCCGTAGTCGAAGCCGACGACCGCCGACTCCGAGAGCGGGCTGTCGAAGATGTCGAAGCGCGCGCCGTTGGTGCCGACGTTCGTGAGCGGGACGAAACGCTTGCCCGTCTTCATGTCGGTGAGCGCGGCGTGACGATGGCTGAAGGTTCCGCGGCGCGCGTCCTGTCCGCTGAATCGAATCGACGCGCCATGGTTGAGCAGCGATGCGAACGCGAGGTGCTCGCCGACGCCCCAATCAAACGGCGTCTTCTCGCCACCGGGCTCGGCGAGGCGCGCACGCATCTGCAGCATCGCCGTGATCTTCTCGTGCGCCGCGAACCCATCCGGCACTCGTGAAATCCCGAGAAGAAGCTCGCGCAGCTTCTCGAGCGGCACCGCCGTCGAGAGGTCCGGGACCGTCCCTTGCGGCCCGCCTTTGTAGTGCGACCAGAGGCCGCTCATCGCCGAGTAGACCCGCTTCGCGCCCGTCGAGCGCGTATGGTCGAGCTCCGCCTCGAGCTTCTCCTGCGCGCGCGCCACCAGCGCGTTCGCCTCCGCCTCGGTGACCGCGCCTTCGCGCACCAGCGCCCGCGCGTAGATCGATCGCGGCGGCTCCTTCTTGCGAATCACCTCGTACATCAGCGGCTGCGTGAAGCCGGGCTCGTCCTGCTCGTTGTGCCCCCACTTGCGATAGCAGACGAGGTCGATGAACACGTCCTGCTGGAAGGTCTGGCGGAACTCGACCGCGAGTTTCACCGTCCAGATCACCGCCTCGGGATCCTCGCCGTTGACGTGGAACACCGGCACACGCAGAGCGCGCGCGAGGTCGGTGCAGTAGGGCGTCGAGCGATCATCCTCGGGGTTCGTCGTGAAGCCGATCTGGTTGTTGACGACGATGTGCAGCGTGCCGCCCGTGCGGTAGCCCTCGAGGTTGGCGAAGTTGAGCGTCTCCGCGACCGGCCCCTGCCCTGCGAACGCGGCGTCGCCATGGATGAGCACGGGCGCCACCTGAAGCCGCGCCGAATCGCGCGCGAGCCTGTCCTGCTTGGCCCGCACGCGCCCCTCGACGACCGGGTTGACGATCTCGAGATGGCTCGGATTGAACGCGAGCGAGAGGTGCACCTTCTTGCCGGCCCGCGTGGTCCGGTCGCTCGAGTAGCCCATGTGGTACTTCACGTCGCCGCGGCCGATCAGCTCCTGCGCGTCGCGATCCTCGAACTCGGTGAAGATCTCGCCCGTCCTCTTGCCGAGGATGTTCGCGAGCACGTTGAGACGCCCGCGGTGCGCCATGCCGAGCACGATCTCCTCGACGCCACGTGCGCTGGCCTCTTCGATCAGCCAGTCCATCGCCGGGATCAGGCTCTCGCCGCCCTCGAGGGAGAAGCGCTTGTAGGCGCCGAAGCGCTTGTGCAGAAACGTCTCAAGCGTCTCGCCGTCGGTGAGCCGCTCGAGGATGCGCGTTTTCTCCTCGCGCGAGAGCGAAACCTGGTTCTGCGCGGGCTCCATTCGCTCCTGCAGCCAGTGGCGGATCGCCGGCTCGTCGCAGTGCATGTACTCGACGCCGATCGAGCCGCAGTAGGTCCGCTTGAGCCGCGCGATCAGTTCGCGCAGAGGGATCTCCCCGAGCTGCGGAATGTCTCCTGTCGCAAAGCTCTGGTCGAGATCCTGCTCGGTGAGACCGAACTGCGCGAGCGTCAGTTCGTCACCTGGCGGCGGAACGCGCACGCCGAGCGGATCGATCTGCGCGGAGAGATGGCCGCGCGAACGATAGGCCTCGATGAGATCCGAGACGCCCTGCATCGTCGTCGCTGCGCGCTCGCCCTGGCGCAGCTCGTTGGAGGAGACGAGCGGCCGCGCGCCGACACTCTGCGTCGGCGGAGGAATCGAGAGACCGCGCAGGTCGAACGCCTGCGGGAGAGGATGAACGCCGTTCGTCTCTCGGGGCGCGCCGTTGCCGTTCACGCCCCGCGCGTGAAACGTCCCGCCCGACAGCTGTGTGAAGTAGCGATCCCACTCTTCGTCGACGGCGATCGGGTTCTGCCGCCACGCTTGGTAGAGATCCTCGACGAAGACCTGGTTGATGCCGAAATCGCGATCGAAGTCCATGTTGCCTTTGTCGCCCATCCTGCGGACGGGCCGCTCTCGCCCCCGCGAAAATTCTGCAGGGCGCGGAAGATAACGGACAGGGGGGGGTCCGGGCCACTTCTGATGAACGCATGGCTTCCCTGGACGGGACCTTGTGTGGCAAGACCGCTCCCGAGAATGGCGCTTGAGCCTCTGGGGTCGTGGCGGAATTGGTAGACGCGCGGGACTTAAAATCCCTTTCCCGAAAGGGAGTCCGGGTTCGATTCCCGGCGACCCCACTCTGTTTTTTTCTTCGATCGCCACAAACCGGTTGTTGCGGAAGCTGCGTGGGCGTAATCTGCACCGGCTAGCCGGTTACTCCCGCAGAGTTGCTTCCTTTCGTCGCTGAGGCGCGTTTGGCCGAATCCGCCAGACTGGTCCCAAACTGCAAGGTGACGGTCGACGGCCAGGCCCTCGACCCGGCGCTGCAGGCCGGTCTGGTCCACCTCTCGGTCGACCTCGACTCGGATCTGTTTGCGCAGACGACGCTGCTCTTCGCCGATCCGCAGATGAAGCTGATGGGCGGCGACACCTTCGCGTGCGGCGCGACGGTCAAGATCCGCCTCGGCTACGGCGCCAATCTCGAGACCCTCTTTGACGGCGAGGTCGTCCGCCTCGAGTCGCAGTTCCGCAAGGACCAGCCGATCGCGCTCCAGATTGTCTGCCAGGAGCCGCTGCACCGGCTCGCGCTTTCGCAGTCGACTCGCTCGCTCAACAACGTCGACGTCTCGGAAGTGGTCAAGCAGATCGCGCAGGACCACGGCTTCTCCTCGGACGCGCCGAGCGGCACCAAGCAGCACATCATGCAGGGCAACGTCACCGATGCCGTGATGCTGCGGCGCCTCGGGTCGCGCCTCGGCATGCGCGTGCGCGTCGAGGGCAAGAAGTTGATCATGGGGCCGCCGCCGAGCACGCAGTCGATCGCGCTCGCGATGTCCGACGGGATCCGCAAGATCAAGGTTCGCGTCAAGTCGGGCGGGCAGATCAGCGAGATCGCCGTCCACGGCTGGGATCCGGCGAACAAGCGCGACGTGGTCGGCAAGGCCAAGGCTCCCTCGGGAGACGTCGGAAAGGGCGCCAAGGATCACGGCGACGGCGCGAGCCTCGCGGACTCGAGCGGCGACAATCTCCCGCCTGACGTCTCGACGGCCGAATCGATGGCCAAGGGCCGCATGCAGAAGATGGCCGAGGGGTTCATCAAGTCGCAGACCGACATGATCGGCGACCCGCGGATGGTGCCCGGCCAGACCTTCGACTTCGACAAGTTCGGGCCCAACATCGACGGGACCTGGCGCATCGAGCGGGCGCTGCACGACTTCAGCCGGCGCGGATATTTCGTCAAGATGGAGGCGGTTCGCGTCTCGGCGAAGAAGCCGCAACCGCCCGCGGCGCCGGTCAAGAAGAACGAGAAGAAGGAGGACAAGGACGGGCAGCTGGTGCGACCGCGCTGGAAGCGGCGCGACAGCGGGCAGAACGACGTCGCCGACATGGCGGTCGATGCCTCGAAGGCGCTCGACGGCAAGTCGGTCAAGTTCACGCTCGAGACGAAGGTCAATGGCAAGTGGAAGCAGGTCGCCGAGGCGCAAGGTTCGGTGAACTCCGGAACCGCCACCGCGACAGCCAACCTCGACAAGCTCGACGCCAGCGACTTCTCCAATCCCAAGTGGACGGCGGCGAAGAAGTCGGCGCACACGCACGGCGACTCGGGCGAAGTTTCGATGAAGGCGAAGGCCAAGGACGGCACGCAGGTCCGCATCATCCTCGAGCAGCAGAACGGCACAGGCTGGGAGCGGGTCGCGCAGAAGATTGCAAGCGTCAGCGGAGGCGAGGTCAAGGCCGCGTTCACGCTCACGCATCCGTTTGAGGCCGAGGCGAACAAGCCGGACAACAAGCTGCTCAAGCTGCCGACCTGGACGGCCCATCCTTCTGCTCACGGCTCGAGCGGCACGCTCCAGGTCCGCGCGCCGGGCCTGCCCGATGGCCGGATGGTCCAGTTCGACGTCGAGAGCCAGGGCGCAGACGGCAAGTGGAAGCTCGTGCGCTCGGTGCAGGGCAAAGTCGATCATGGCACCGCGACCGTCTCGCTGCCGGACTTGCGGCACCCCGCGAACAACGCGCAGCCTGCACACGCCGACGTGCTGAAGAATCCGCTTTGGGACAAGAGCGATCTCTCGCACGGCGATGCGGGCAAGTTCAGCGTCGAGGCGCCCGACCTTGATGGTCGGACTGTGGCGTTCATCCTCGAGCGCAACGACAACAACCAGTGGGTCCAACTCCTGCGCACGATGGCGAAGGTCGCGGGAGGGAAGGCCTCGGCGACTGCCTCGATCTCGCATCCGACCACTGTGGCGCGCGGCGCGAATGCAGAGGGCGCGACCGAACGGCCCAGGTTGACCAATCCTCGCTGGGGCAGCAAGGCACTGTTCCACGGCAATCAGGTGAAGGCGCTCGTGGATGCCGCCGGGCTTGATGGGGCGACCGTGCAGTTCCTCGTCGAGCGGCTTGAGGAAGGCGGTTGGCTCGAGGCCGGACGCGGGACGGCGCCCGTGGTGAGCGGCAAAGCGGTTGGCCTGATCACGGTGCAGCATCCCGGCGCAGATGCGTCGCTGCGCAAGTTCCGCTTCCGCTCATCCGTGATTGCGAATCCTGGCGAAGCGCTCGAAGCGCCGCTCGATGCGAAGTACGACGAGGAGACCGGAAGCGTCACCGCAACCACCGTTGGAGCCAACAACGGCCGCACCGTCCGCTTCACGCTCGAAGAACAAAAGGCGACCGGATGGAGCACCGTCGGGTCTGCGATCGGCAAGGTCGCCAAGGGTATCGCGCGCGCGAAACTTCCGGTGCACCACAAGGCGGGCGCGAAGCTCTCCTCTCCGCGGTGGGGCAAGGGCGATCTCGCGCACGGAGACAAGGCCGAGCTGATCGTCGATGCGCGTGGGCTCAATGGGCACCGCGTGACGTTCTCGCTGGAGAAGTTCGCGAACCAGCAGTGGACGTCGATCGGAACGGCCGTGGCTACCGTGGTCGGCGGAACGGCGACGGGCAAGATCACGGTTCGGCACAGCGACCCAACGACACCGCGAAGCAAGCTGCGTTTCTCTGCCGCGCTCGCGAACCCGCCGCAGATTCGTGCGCGTGCCGAGCTGGTCGCGGACACCGATGCTCGCAGCGTTCGCTTCCGCGCCGAGCTGGTTCCCGATCACACGAAGCAGAAACTGCGCTTCACCGCCAAGCCCGTGCCGGACCTGAACGGGACCCGCATGCGCTTCCGCGGCGAGGTTCCGGTGCCGCTCGATCCTGCGCTCACCCGGATGCGCGCGAGCGTAGTCGGTGGCGGCGCAGACGATGTGCAGGCCGGCGGCGCAAGTTCGAGCTGACGACGGAGCCAGAAGGCTCTGCGCCAGACGACCTGGACGGGCGGCGCGCACAAAGCTGACAGCGCGCGTAGGGAATCGCGAAGTGAGCAGCACGCAAGGAGATGGCGATGGGCGAAGAATCGACCTCAACAGACGACCCAACGCCTGCCGCGCCTGCGCCGGAATCCTCGCAGCCTGACGCGCCCGCGCCGGAATCCTCGCAGCCTGACGCGCCCGCGCCGGAATCCTCGCAGCCTGACGCGCCCGCGCCGGAATCCTCGCAGCCTGACGCGCCCGCGCCGGAATCCTCGCAGCC
>CAIWCD010000009.1 GCA_903911145.1 uncultured delta proteobacterium
CGCCGCTTCGCCTTTTCCGTCACTTCCACCGCCTGCCCAACGAGCACTGCCTGCTCTGCCGATCCCATGAAGACTTCCTTGATCGCCCTCTACACTAAACTCCTGAACTGGATTGTCTCACTCACGTTGGCAGAGAGGGCTGAGCGAAACGGAATATACCCACCTGACCTATGACCTGACACTCGCCGCTGCGGAGGCGATTCTCAAAGCCAACCCTGGTTGTGGATTCGCATATGTCTCAGGGCAGGGAACAGACACGAGTGAGAAGGGACTCTTCATGTGGGCGCGCGTGAAGGGACGTCTGGAGAATCGTCTCCTCGCGATGGAGTTTCACCCTGCGGTGATGTTCAGGCCCGGAGCCATCCAACCGATGGAGGGAGTGCAATCCAAGACGCGCCTCTATCGAATCCTCTACTCGATCCTCAGACCGATCATGCCATTTGCCCTGCGCCATCTCCCGTCTCTGATGACCAGTTCAGAGCGCCTCGGGCGGGCGATGCTCAGAGCGATGCGCGGTGAGACGAGTCTGAGAATTCTGGAATCAACCGAAATCAACAAACTCGGCATGCTGTAGAGAACCTCAGGAATCCAGATGTGTGGACGATATGAAATCCAGGCGAGCCCTGAGTCGCTGATCGCGTTGTTCGATCTGGAGAGCGACGGTCTCAGGGTTGATGCGGAAGCTCTCTGTGATCGACCGGAGGTCCGCCCCAGCAATGAAGTGCTCGTTGTCCTCAACCAGGAACCCACGCGACTGCAGAGCGCGGCCTGGGGATATATCGATACCTGGAGTGAGCGCCTTCGGCCGTTCAATGCCCGCGATGACAAGCTGCTCGGAAGATCTTGGCATACGGCATTTGAGACCCGGCGGTGTCTGATCCCCGCGACGGCATTTTTTGAGTGGAGGGTTGTTCCGGGTCAGAAGCGTAAACAGCCCGTGCGTTTCTCCATGCGCGACAAAGCGCCGTTCTGTTTCGCGGGCCTCTGGAATCGGGTTCAGGGACGTCTGAGTTGCACCATCATCACCACTAAACCTTCCACTCTGGTCGCGCCCGTCCACGACCGGATGCCGGCGATTCTCAGTGCCTCGGATCGTGCAGTCTGGATGCGGCCTGGCGTCGTCGACTCCGGAGAGTGTCTCAAGCCGTTTCCATCTGAGTTGATGGTTGGTGAGGATGTCGATCCATCTCTGAGATCTGGAGCACTCACTCGCGCTCCTCCCCAATTGAAACTCTTCTGATTCGCACTCGTGTTCCCATCTGCGGTCGATCTGGGTTACAAGGTCCGCCGCCCGCCCCCGGGCCAACCAGGAGATCTTTCCGTATGCCGAAGAAGAGCAACGAGCCGAACAAGTCTGCATTTGTGCGCAGCCAGCCCATCGAACTCTCTGCCGCCGAAGTCGTGGCGAAGGCGAAGGAGGCGGGTCTGAGCATCACCACCGCGCTCGTCTATAAGGTTCGCTCCGTGAAGAAGAGCAAGGGTTCCGGTAAGGCCAAGAAGAGCAAGGCCACGGCGAGCAAGTCGAAGCAGGCAGGAGGCAAGCTCTCCTCGTCGGCCTATATCCGTGCGCAGCCCGCGTCGATGTCGGCGAAGGAAGTTGCTGCCAAGGGTTCCACCGAGGGTTACGCGTTCAAGCCTGGCCTCGTCTATGAGGTTCGCAGCGCCCAGAAGAAGCGCCAGGCGAAGGCAGGGAAGGCCGCGCCCGCGAAAGCCAAGGCGAAGGCGTCCGCGTCCGCGAACCACAAGCCGACCACGCCCGCGAAGCACTCTTCGCACCGGGCCCAGTTCCGCAAGCTGATGATCCGAATCGGTCTCGATCTGGCCGAGGCGCTCTATGCCGACGTGCACCAGGAACTCAAGGCGATCGAAGAGCGCGAATAGCAGTTGAATCTCAAGCGAGGGAGGGAGGCGATGTTCGCACTCTCCTCCCTCGTTGCGCTGCGCTACTTCACGCCCTTGCTCTTGAAGTGCGCGACGTACTTCTTATCCGTCCCCTGGATGTGCTTGAGCAGCCACTCCTTGAGGAAGTTCAGCACGTCCATGCTCAGCACCGCCGACGCGCCGCTCTTGAACTTCGCCTGAACGTCGAGCACCTGCTTGGCGAGCGCGACATGCTCAGCCTTGTGCGCGGGCGAATCGGCATAGCCGTGCTGGGCCATCAGCTTCTCTTCGTGCGCGAAGTGGACCTTGGTGTAATCGATCAGCTTGTCGAGGATCTTCCCAAGCGCCTCGGCGCCTTTGCCGGCCTGCATTCCGTCGAAGAGCTCGTTGATCATTTCGACGAGCTTCTTGTGCTCGGCATCGAATGTCTCAAGGCCCATGCTCATCCGGTCGTTCCATTGCATCAGCGGCATTTTCGTTATCCTCCGTTTTGTGGAATCACTCCCTGCTCTGCAACAGCCAGTTCGCCGCGCGCCTGCTCGACAGACCGCTGTGCGCACGCGATCCGGTCGGCCACCTCGTTGATCGTGTTGCCAATGCTCTCCACGCTTCCCGCGGCATCATGCGCGTAGCGTCCGATCCCGTCGGTGGCTCCCCGCTGATCGACGACTCCCGCTGAGACGCTCTCGACGACGTCGCGCACCTTCTCGAAGCTCGTGCGCGTTTCGGAAACGCGCGAGGCCGCGCTGGTGGCGGCCGCGCGGATCTGTTCGATCTGGTTGCCGACCTTTTCGGCCGCGTCCTCGGACTCTTTGGCGAGCACCTTCACTTCGTTGGCGACGATGGCAAACCCGAGCCCGGCATCGCCCGCACGCGCGGCTTCAATGGTTGCATTGAGCGCCAGCAGTTTCGTCTGGGCCGCGATCTTGGTGATCACTCCGACCACTGCCATCGCGGCTTGCGACAGCTCCGCGACTCCCGCGATCTGCTTTGCTGTCGCGTCGATCTCGTCCATCGACGCGTTGGCCATCCGGCTCGAGAGCTTCGCCTTCTCGACCATTGATCCGAGCTCGGCGGAGATCTGGCCCGCCATGGCAACGGTCATCCGAACGTTCATGATGACGGAATCAATATTGTCCGCAGCGCCGCGCGCGCGCTCCTGCGCTTGCTCTGCTTCGCTGATTGCAGCGGAAAGCTGATCCTTCATCGCTTTCGCCCCCAGGTCCTCGGTGCACTGCAGCTGACAGCAACGGACCATATCAACTGCGGGCGCGGCTGATTCCTGTTTTCGGCGCAGCGCCAATATACCGCAGGCCCCAATTGCCCCTGATGGGCGCGCGCGATTGAATCTATCGGCCCGCGAACAGGCATGAGAAGCTGCGCGGCTCGCATGTCCTTGCCCGTTCCGACCCCGGCCTCCGATCGAGAAGATTCCCGCGCTCCTGCTGCCGGAGCGACGTTCGCCCTCTCTGTCCTGATGGCGATGAACCTGCTCAACTATGTCGATCGCTGGGTCCCCAGCGCCGTGAAGGAGCTCTTCAAGGCGGACCTCAAGCTCTCCGACGCGCAGACGAGTTATCCGCTCACCGCTTTTGTCATCGTCTATATGATCGCGAGCCCCATCTTCGGCTCATTGGAGGCGCGCTGGCCGCGCCGATATGTGGTCGCTGCGGGCGTGGCCTTCTGGTCGATCTGCACGGGCGCGGCTGCCTTGGCGCACGGCTTCTGGACGTTCCTGATCGCGCGTGCGCTGGTCGGCGTCGGAGAGGCGGCCTATGCGACGCTCAGCCCATCGATCATCAGCGACTTCTATCCTCCGAGCCGCCGCAATCGCGCCTTGACCATCTTCTATGTCGCCATTCCCGTCGGCGCGGCGATTGGCTTTACGGTCGGCGGCAAGCTCGGTGAGGCCTATGGCTGGCGAACGGCATTTCTTGCCGTCGGCCTGCCGGGAATTCTCGCTGCTCTCGCTGTGCTCTTCGTGCGCGAACCCACGCGCGGCCAGTTCGATCCTCCGGCGCCCGCACTCGCGACCAGCTGGCCCGCGGCGTTGCGCGCGCTGCGAAAGAACCGCGCATATGTCCTCACCGTTGCGGGATATACCGCCGTTACTTTCGCCTCTGGCGCTCTCGCCGATTGGTATCCAGCGTTCCTATCGAGGTATCGGGGCTTCAGCACGGCCGAGGCGGCTTCGATTGTCGGCACCACCGCAGTGATCGGCGGCCTCGGCGGAACGCTGCTCGGCGGCTTCGGCGCCGATTGGCTTCGCGGCAAGATTCGCCAGCCTTATCTCGGCATGAGCGCGCTCTCAATGGTCCCCGCAACGCTGCTCGCAATCGCCGCCTTCTTCGTTACCAGCAGCGCAGCGATCTTCACCTGCCTGCTCGCCGCGCAGCTCTGCCTCTGGTGTTACAACGGCCCCATCAACACCATGCTCGTCAATAGCGTCGCAGCCGACCAGCGAACGCGTGCATTCAGCTTATCGATTCTCATGATCCATCTCTTCGGCGACGCGCTCAGTCCGAGCGCCGTTGGAATCCTCTCGGACGCGATTGGATTGCGCACGGCGATCCTGCTCGTCCCCGTCGCGCTCGTTCTTTGCACCGTGATCTGGGTCTATGCCTGGCGCTCGGTCGCCGAGGAGGCCGCAGCATGATTGCCTTGTTGCGTGCACTCGGTCTTTCTCTGGTGCGTTTCTTCTATCCGTCGATCCGCGCCTCGGGATTATCGCGATTGCCGTCGACGCCAACGATCGTGCTCGCCAATCATCCGAATGGAATGCTCGATCCGGTCGTGCTGCGACTTGCGCTCAACCGCCCGCTGGCCTTTCTCGCCAAGAGCACGCTCTTCGGAAATCCACTCGGCCGCGCAATGATGCGCGCGTTTGATGCAATCCCTGTCTATCGACCGCGGGATGGTTCGGATACCAGCCGCAACCAGGCGACGTTCGCGCAATGCCACGCGCTGCTCGCCGAGGGTCGCCACCTCGCGCTCTTCCCCGAAGGCACCAGCCACAGCGACCCGATGCTGCGCCCGCTCAAGACTGGCGCGGCCCGGATTGCGCTCGGAGCGACAGAGGCGCAGGCGCGCGGGCTCTCTATTCTGCCGGTCGGGCTCTTATATGAGGATAAGAACGTCTTTCGTTCGCGCGTTGCCGTTGCCGTCGGCGAGCCGATTTCGCTGGCTCCATTCATCGCGCAGGCGCAGACCGACGAGCGGGCCGCGGTCGAAGCGCTGACGGCCGCGATTGACGCCGCCTTGAGCGCTGTCGTCCTCGAAGCTGATAGCGCGGAGCTCTGGCAGGGATTGCTCGCCGTCGCGGGCTGGACGCGACCTGAATGCGCCGCCGACCTTACCTTGCGCGAAGCGCACGCCCGCAAGCTTGCCCGCGCTTATGCCGCGTTGAGCGCCGCGTCTCCTGAGCAGGCCGAGGGAGTGGTGACCGCGACCCGCCGATATGCGCGGATGCTGCGCGCGCTGCACATCGCAGATCCGTTCTCGGTCGAGGCACCGCCTCCCGTACACCCCGTTTCGCTTCTTGGGCCTATGGTGCTATTGGCCCCGATTGCTCTCTGTGGAGCACTGCTCGGCTGGCCCGCTTATCGATTCACCGGTCTGATTGCGCGCCGACTCGCGGGCACTGAAACGGATCTCATCGGCACCTTCAAGGCGCTCGGCGGAGCACTCTTTCTTTATCTCTATTGGCTCGCCGAGTCGGTTGTCGCCTTCCATTTCGGCGGCGCTTATTGGGCATTCGCACTTCTCCTCGTTGCTCCGCTCTCGGGCTATACAGCGCTGCGCTATTCCGAGCGCTTATCCCTGCGGCGGGAGACTCTGCGCGCCTGGGCAATCGGTGCGAACGGGGCTCGCATTGCGCGCGCGCTCCAATCAAGGCGCGTCGAGTTGACCGAGCAGGTGGAGCGGGCGCTTGCCGCCGTTCCGGACCTGCCGGCATAACGATCCGCAATCTTCAATCCTGTGTGCGCGCCTTGCGCCCCATGGCCTGTTCGGAGAACCAAATGAATCGCAAGCTCGACGTCTGGACGTCCTGGGCCGTATCGATTTCCCGGCTCGGCTCGGGCCTGTTTGTCGGTGCTCCCGGGCCGCGCCCCGCCAGGACATTGATCCTCTATGAGTTCGAAGCCTGCCCCTTCTGCCGCAACGTCCGGGAGGCATTGACCGCGCTCGATCTCGAGGTGGAGATTCGTCCTTGTCCCAAAGGCGGCAACCGTTTTCGTGATGAGCTCAAGCAGAAGACCGGCCGCACCCAATTCCCCTACTTCGAGGATCCGAATACGGGCGCGGCAATGTTCGAGTCCAACGACATCATCGCCTATCTCTATCAACACTATGGTTCCGGGCGGGTGCCGCCGCTGCGCTGGTCCGCTCCAGCGACAGTGCTCTCGGCGCCGCTGGCAGGGCTGCTTCGCCCCGCAAGCGCGACCGCCATCAAGTCGCGCGCACCCGCGCTGCCCCTCGAACTTTATAGTTTCGAGATCTCTCCCTATTGCCGCATCGCCCGCGAGGCGCTATGTAGGCTGGAAATACCCTACCGACTGCACAATGTCGGTAAGCACAGTCCAAGCCGGAAACGATTTGTCGAGCTCTCAGGCAAAATGATGGTTCCCTTTCTGATTGATCCGAACACAGGCGCGAAGATGTTTGAGAGCGCCGATATCAAGGCTTATCTCCACCAGACGTACGCGCTCTAACCAGCGCAACAACCAACCACCACCAGGAGTACAGCGATGTTTGACAAAGTCCTCGATCGCCTCTCGACTGAAATTGCGCTGAAGATTATCGAAATGACCGCGGTCAAGGTCGAAGCGGGCCTCTCCGGCCGCGGTGCGGCCATTCTCGCGAATGCGGTCGCGGGCGCAGCCCCGAAGGCGCGCGTCGGCCGTCCTCCCGGCTCGAAGAACGCCGCCAAGCCGGCCGCAGTTGCGAAGGCGCCGAAGTTCAAGCGCGATATGAGCTGCCGCGTTGCCGGCTGCAAGAACCGCTCGAAGGGTCCGGGCTTCCGCTATATGTGCGAAGAGCACATGAAACTGCCGAAGGGCGAGCAGATCAAGGCGGGCGATGCCTATAAGGCCAAGCACGCGGCCAAGGCCTAGTTCAGCACCAACCGGGCCCGCTGGCTTCAACACCCAGCGGGCCTGCGATGTAGTTGGTTAGTTCTTGAAATGCTTTAGCCAGCCCTGCAACGGCTTCTCGAGCAGGCTCTGCGCGGTCCGGACAACCAGGTCGACCTCAGCGACGCTCTTCACCGGCGTCTGCTTGTAATGCTTCTCCAACCAGACCGCATATTCCTGCGCGCCGGCGCTCGCAGGCTCGCCGTCATCTTTCATGAAGACGAGCGACTCGCTGTCGATCATCGGCTCGGCATCGAGCGTGAGGATGCGCATGAGCTGCAATGAATTCTCCGCGACGATATGCACGCCGCCTTCGTCGCCGAAGGCCAGCACGGGGCAATCGCCGATCTGCTTGACCGATTCGCGCGCCCAGATCACATAGAGCGAACCCGCGCTGGTGGCCTTCCCGAGCGGACACATCGCATCGAGGAATTCACGCTTCTCGAAGATCGGCCGCAGCCGCGCCTTATCGTCGAGCGCAAGTTGAAATCCCCGACAGAACGGCTTGCCGATCGCGTTCTGGAATTCCACCAATCGGGAGATCTCGTCGGGGATCTCATGGTGATGAAAGTTCTTCTTGAACTCTTTGAGCTTCAGCACGACGGGCCGCCTTTCACGCTTCAAGCCTGGGGATACGACCTACTCCCTTTGCGGCGCGCGTGCGGGAATTCGTCAGAGCGGCTCTGCGAAGGCGGCATTGCTCACGCTTGAGCGGGCGGCGAGTTGGTGGAACGTGTCGTAATCGGCGATGACCAGCTCCGCGATCGCCGCGTCGAGTGCACGGTCGCGGACCATCTCCCGCATAAGCCGAATCACGTCTGCACGCGCAAGTGCCGGGCGGTAAGGGCGGTCCTGGTTGAGCGCTTGAAAGACGTCGGCGACGCACATTGCTCGCGACAAGAGTGGCAGCTGCGCTCCGCGAAGCCGGAAGGGATATCCCGTCCCGTCGATTCGCTCGTGGTGATGGGCGGCCCATTTCGCGACGTCCTCGAGGCCGCGAATCGACGCAATGATCCGGTAGGTCTCATAAGAGTGCCGCTTGATCAGATCGAACTCGTCGTGGCTCAGGGCGTTCGGTTTCTCGAGCAGCTCGTCGGCGACGCCGAGCTTTCCGAGATCGTGCAGATATCCCGCAATGTGCGCCAACTTCGCAGTGCGCGGAGTTTCGCCGAGGCGGCGCGCGAGCTCTGCGGCCATGCTGGCGACTCCGGTGGAATGAACCTGTGTCAGCGGACTCTTCGCATCCACGATCGCGCCGAAGATGGTCGCAAGCTCCTCGACCTGATCGAGGCTGATGATCACGGACGGTTGATTGCGCTGCTGCTTGAGAAAATAGTCGCTGCCGTCGAAGAGCTCGAACCAATAAGCCTCTTGATGGGCGAGCGGCAGCCACGCGTCAACGATCTCCGGATCAAACAGTTCGCCGCGGCGCTCGGTCATGCGCGCGATCAGGTCGGCGCGATGTTCGAGTGGCGATTCGGCCGCATCGAGCAACACATCGACGCGATCGGCGACGACGAGGATGCGCGACTCGAGGGGAATTGTCGTCCCGGTTAATCCAGAGACGTTATCGCGCCCGAAATGATCGTGGTGCGAGCGCACGATCGGGGCCAGATCTGCCAACGCCGATGCCCGCTCAAGCAGCCGGGCGCCGCGGATGCAATGTTCCTCCGTATGCGAACGATCAAGCGCCAGGATTGCGCGGCGGGAGCGATCGCTCGCCACGCCGCAATCGTGCATCAATCCCGCGAGCGCCAGCCGGTCGAGCTGGTCGGGCTTCAATCCCAGTTGCTCGCCGATGCGCGCCGCTGAATATGCGACGCGTCGGCCATGGTGCATATATTCGTTGCGGCCGTAGCTGCCGCTCAGGTCGAGCGCCCGCGAGAGCGACCCGACGACGTCGTAGCGATTCAGCTCGATCGTCCTATCCACCG
The DNA here is from genome assembly GCA_903911145.1 of uncultured delta proteobacterium. Taxonomy (GTDB): domain Bacteria; phylum Myxococcota; class Myxococcia; order Myxococcales; family 40CM-4-68-19; genus CAIWCD01. The sequence continues at coordinate 8,948 of CAIWCD010000009.1, forward strand.
CGCGCCAGCCTTACCCTTCTGCTGTCGCCTGTAAAGGTCCGGACGGCGACCCACGCCGATACCCGCGCAGCACCGGCATCGCCATTGCTCCAATGAGCGCGACTGCGCAGACGCAGGCCGCATAGATGGCCAGTGCCTTGATGGGGCCAGCAGCGGCGAGCAGAAGTCCGCAGATCAATCCCGAGAGTGCAGGAAAGAATTGCGTGGTGATTGCATAGCTCGCCATGACGCGGCCGCGAAAGAGATCGGCGCTCACGTCCTGCAGAGACGCGGCGAGAAATGCCACGGCCGAGCCTGCGAGCACGCACGCGCCCGCGAAGACCGCGATTGCCAGAGGCAGTCGGTTCACGCCCGACAACAAGCAGCACGACAATGCGCTGGCGATGACACCTGCGAGGAGCGCCCGTCCGGGATACGCCAGGCGCTTGAGGCTCAATGCGATTAATCCACCCGTAATCAACGCCGGGGCAGCCATTCCCAGGAACGCTCCGCGCGCGCCGGGCTCGAGATGCAGAGTGCTGTCGAGATATCTGGGCAGAATGACCTGGATTGGCCCCATTAAGAGATGCGCGATTGCGGAGGCGATGAGCAGTTGTGCAACCAGAGGCGTGCGGCGGATATACGCCCAACCCTCGCGAATGCTCCCGTTCGCGCCCAGCGCGGTTGTGCGCACGATCGCGGGCAGCCCGATCAGGCAGATCAGGCTGGTCAGGAGCAGCGCAACTGCGACGAGAAAGACCATATGCCACGGGTAATGCTGGCGCACTTGTCCGATGAGCAGCGGCGCGCCGCCGAAGCCAACCGTGGTGAGCACGTTGAATAGAATCGCAGCGCTGCGCAGCTTATCCGCCGCTGCGAGTTTTGGGAGATAAGCGAGGCGCGCCGGCGCAGCATAACTCCAGGAGAGCCCGGCGAAGAGCGCAGCAATCATGGCGAGCATCAAGGCCTCGCGCCGCAACCAGGGGACCCATGACGTCAGGGCCAGCGTGAGCGCCGCAAGCACCAATCCCGCGTGGCCCGTGCGCACCACGCGCAGTGGATTCACTCGATCGCTGAGCGCACCGCCATGCCACCCGAACAGGATCGGCAATCCGAAACAGATCAGCAGCAGCGCGCCCGACCAGGCTGGTGCCTGCAGGACCTCCTGCGTCCATTGCACCAGCCCGAAGTTGATCATATGCCCGCCGAGAAACGCGAGCAGGCAGCCGACGAGATATCGAATCAATCGCAGATTCACGGTGCACCCTGCGCCCACTGTGGCGTTACCCGGATGAGCGTCGGCTGCGCGCCTTCGATCTGCCACGCAGGAAAGGCACCGTTGGCGCTATAGACCGAGCCGTCGTTGGCGATTTCGATATCGCGCGTAAACGTCATCCGGTGGGGCAGGGGAACGACACTCCATTTCCCGGTGGATATCTCCAACGCGTCGAGAGTATCGGAGCCTGTTCCGGTGACCCACACGATTCCGCGAGCCCGATCGACGTTCAGGGAATAGGGAGTATCGGTACCCTTGGGCAACGTCGGCATTTCAAATCGATCATATGCGGCGCGCTTCGGGTCATACCGATAGATCGCCCCCTCCGCGAATGCCGTGATCCAGAGATTGCCCGCGGCATCTGCGCGCAGCCGCCGCGGGCCAAGCGCGGGGAAATCAATGCGCGTTGGCGCCAATGTCACCGGATCGATTCGAATCAGATCGTTCGCGTGCAATCGCGCAATCCAGATCGCGCCATCGGGGGCGACCTCAACGCCATAGGGAAGCGGCGCTCCAGACGAGCGATCATCGATCGGCAGCGCTGCGAGCGGCATTCCCAGACTCGCCAATTTGAAGAGCAGCGGCACCAGGCGAATGGTCAGCGATTCGCCAATGCTGCGCGTGGGCAGATCGATGAAATGCTGCTCGCCCGTCGCCCGATCGATCATCCCCACCTGGTTGGAGAGCGAGAGCGTGAACCAGACGCGATCCTGCGCGTCGATTCGAATGGTGTGGGGATAGAGACCGTCTTTCAGGTGATGGATCTTGAACTGCTTCGTCGCTGGATCGAACTCGACGATTCGCCGCTGCACCGACGGCGTCATGAAGATATGTCCATCCTTCGCGCTGGCGGCGAGCGAATGGAGCGCGAGGAAACTCTCGTGCTTGGGAAACTTCGCCAACCGGGCGGCAATCAGTCCACCGAGGGTATCGCCCGGATCGCGCGGGAGCTTATAGACGGTGTAATGCCCGCTCTTCGGATCGACCTCATAGAGTCGGTCCTGGATATTATCCCCGACATAGACCATTCCGTTGTCGTGCAGAAGCATGTCGTGGATCTGGCTCATCGCATCGCCAATCGGCCATTCATCAACGCGCGTCTGCGAGAGCGCCTCCTGCCATTCCAGAGGAGCGGCCAGCCGTTCGGGGTGCTCCCGCAGCGCCGCATATCCTGTCTGAAGTCTCTCGGGAGCGACGGCCTGCAATGCCGTTGATAAGCGCGCCCCATACCCGATCATGCGTCGGATCGTCTCCCGCCATTGGTCCGGCGAACGCTCGCTGCGGATAAACGCGGTGCCCTGCTGGTGGCAGAAACTGCATTGCAGTCGAAACTGCTTATCCTGCTCCGGCGTGCCGACGTGAATCTCCGCCGCCCAGACGTTCGCGGGCTTCGCCGCGGCGAGCGTCTGCGCGTCCGTCTCGGCGTGGATGACGATCGTCTGCGAATCGGTCGCGATTAGATTCTCCAGCGATAGATCGGTATATCCGGGTTTGCGCAGACGAACGCGATAGTTCGCTGGCCCCGCCGGAAGGTCGAAGCGGATGGTTCCTCGCGCGTCGGAGAACGCCGTTCGCCAGCGATCGCCCGGCTGCAATTGACCGGGTTGCGCGTATCCATTGTCGGTTCGATCGACGGGCGCGGCCTCCTGCGGCACAAGCGTTGCCATGACGAGCGAGGCGGGCTTGCCATCTGTCTGCTGCACCGTGAATTCAAGCGCGCGCACAGGGGAAGCGCAGAGCAACGCCAATCCAACCAGACCCAACGGCTTCATCGCGTTCGCACCAATTCCGGTTGCGCTTCCAGTAGCGCGGCGAACGCCTCCGCCGAACTCATCTGCGGCGTATATCCAAAGTCGCGTTTGAGTCGGATATTCGCGAGCACGGGCCGGTATTGGAGAAACCCGACCTGCTCCGGTCCATATTGAATCAGACCGAGCGGGTGCAGGACCGTTAATATCCCGCGCAGGAGCCACGCCGGGATCGGGAGATAAGGCTTGTTCAGTCGCAGCGCGATCTCCCGCATGGACAACGCGCCGTCGCCAGCGAGATTAAACGCTCCCGTCGCCTGCCTCGTCGCGCCCTGCACGAGAATGCGCACCACGTCCTCATCCCAGATGAAGACAAACGGGCTCTCGCTCCCGGCCACCCCAAGCACGCGCGGCTTGGCAAACAGCGCGGTGATTTGATTCGATACCGTGCGTCCGAGAATCGTCCCTGGCCTGAGGATCAGCAGCTTCAACTCCGGGTGCGCGGCACGCGTCTTCGCGAGGAGCTCCTCAATCTGCCGTTTATGATCGGAGTAGGCGAATTCTACGTTGCCGCGAATCGCCGTCTCTTCGTCAATCCAGGCGGGATTGTCCGGATGATATCCGTAGGCCGCACCGCTCGTCGTCACGGTCAGATGCTCGACGTGGTGTTCCACGCACAGCCGCACCAATGTCTCTGTGGCGCCGACGTCGATGTCCCGCATCTCGGCCCGCGACATGCCCGTGGGCGGCGTGACGATCGACGCCAGATGCACGACGCAAGTGGGTTTGAGCGACTGAAACAATCGCCCGAGTCCGGCTCCATCGCGGAGATCGAGCTGGTGGAACTCAGCCTGAGGAAGCAGAGGTGGTCGAATGTCGACGCCGCAGACCCGGATGTCGGGGAGCTGCGCCAGGGCTGGCACCAGCGCTCCACCGATGAATCCCGCCGCGCCAGTGACAAGAATCCGTTGCATCTGAAGTGCCTTGGAGTTGGTCGCGACGCACGCCAACAGCGCGAATGGCGGAATCTGCGCCGCCAAATCGGTGGGGTCAAGTGCTGAACGTTTGGCGCCGTCTATCCCTGCTCGGTTTGTCCTTCGCGGCCGACTGATCTCCGCGCATTCGACGTTTGACCGATTGCAGCAAAGGAGCGTGGTCGTGGGTGGGACATCAGTCTTTTTGTGTACAGAGCGTTTTCCCTGCTAGTGTCGGTAGGATTTCGACACTGCCGTCCTGCGACTCGGAGCACCCATGCGCATTTCCACAGCACTGGTCCTTTCAGCCTGCCTGTTGACGGCATGCAAATCGACCCACAGCGCAGTCGGCGATGCGAGCAAATCGACGGCAACAATCAATCGTGTCGACCACGTCATCGCTGACGGGGCTGACCACGCGACGGTCTCGGTCAAGGTCGTCAGCGCGACGGGCTTCCCGGTCCAGAACCAGCAGGTCATCCTCACAGCATCGCCCAGCATCGGCATCACGATCATCCAGCCTCTCGCCAGCGATATCGACGGCATCGCACAAGGCACCATCGCGTCCACCGTTGCCCAGCCTGTGACCATCACTGTTTCTCTCGGCACCACAAATCTCTCGCAGGCCCCACTTGGGGTCACGTTCGTTCCGATTCCCGAGACCAAGCTCGCGTTCACCGTTCCCCCTTCTGCAGTGCAGGCAGGCGTCGCGATCTCACCCTCGATTCAGGTGAGTGTCGAGGACGCCGTCGGAGAAGTGCTCTCCTCCGCGACCGATGCGATCACTCTGACGCTCTCGCCCTCCACCGGAACCATGGCGGGCACCACGACGGTGAACGCGGTCGCGGGCGTCGCCACCTTCGATGGCCTGATCATTCCGCAAGCGAGCGATGGCTACACGCTCACGGCGACCGCGAGCGGACTCGCGAATGCCATCAGCGCTCCGTTCGCCGTCACCGCTGCGCCGCCAGCGAAGCTCGACTTCGTTGTTGAGCCAACAAACGTCCAGACCCGCGCGCTGATCTCCCCGCCCATCCAGGTCGCGGTCGAGGACAACCAGGGCAATCTCGAGTCGAGTGCGACCGGTTCTGTGACCATGGCCATCGGCGTGCGCGGCGGCGCCGGCGTGCTTTCCGGGACGCTGACGCAGCCCATCGTTGCGGGTGTCGCGACCTTCAACGACTTGACCATTCTCGGCGCAGGCAACGGCTACACTCTGGTGGCGACGCAGTCAGGCACCGATCTGCAGCAGCTGGCGGGTGCGCGCAGCGCGGCCTTCAACGTCGCGGTCGGGGCGCCAAGCCAGACAACCTCGACTGTAGCGGCGACCGGCACCAGCTCGACGACCGTCGCTGACGGCGCCTCGACTGTCTCCATCACAACCACGGTTCTCGACGGCGACGGCGCGCCGGTGGTGGGCCAGCCGGTGAATCTCACGTCGGATGGCCTGGGAAATCTCTTCAGCGCCACGCAGGGCGTCAGCGGCCAAGACGGCACCTTCACCGTCGCGCTCGCGTCGACCCATGCGGGAACCAAGACCATCACCGCGACCATCGGTTCGGGGGTGGCATCGTTCCGGCTCGTCACCACTGTCGTCTTCTCGGCGGGTGCGGCGAACGGCCTGCTCTCGGTGATCCGCGCCACTCCCTCGAGCGGCGTGATCGCAGACGGCACCCAGACCAGCACGATCACGGTGACCGTCAACGATGCCTCCGGCAATGCGGTTCCCGATGCCATCGTCACGCTGACCGCAAGCGGCGGCACCAACGCGTTCACCTCCGCCAATCAGGTCATCCCGGCGACGAGCGTCTCGGGCACCACTCTCTCCGACGGCACGTTCACCGCGGACCTTTCGTCTCTCAACGCCGAAACCAAGATGGTCACCGCGACGCTCAGCTCTGCGGCCGATCCGTCGACTGTTTCATCGGTCTCCACTGCCGTCACATTCATCGCCGGCCTGCCCAGCGCGACAAGTTCCCTCCTGATCGCGTCCCCCAGTCGTCTCATCGCCGACGGCACGTCTCCCATGACGCTGATGCTGTTTGCCCGCGACGCCAACGGAAACCCGGTCGGCAACGTCCCCGTGGCGTTCTCCTCGTCCGGGAGCGGAAATGCGTTCACCCCGACAAGCGGAAACACCGACGCGAACGGCGGCTTCTCGACGATGCTCACGTCGAGTGCCGCGGAGCAGAAGACGATCCGGGCCAAGCTGGGCGCGGCTGGGGACGCCACCGTGGTCGTTTCGACGGTCGTCGCCTTCGTCTCTTCCACTGCATCGATCCAGGTCGCCCTTGCCGCGAGTCCAACCCAGGTCAGCGCTGATGGTCTCGGGACGGCTGCGCTCACAGCGACGGTCATCGACGGCAATGGGTTCCCCATCTCGAACCAGCTCGTCTCCTTCTCCACCACGGGCTCGAGCAATCTGTTCACGGGTTCAGGCGCGGCTGGCGCGACTGCGACTGGCACCACCGACGGCAACGGACGGGTCATTGCGCACCTCACGTCCAAGAAGGCCGAGACCAAGCTCGTCACCGCCTCGGTGAGCAGCGGGAACAACTCGTTCAGCGCGACTGCCCCGTTGCTCTTCGTCGCCGGCGCACCGAGCGCGAGCAACACCTTCATGACGGCCAGCCCGACCGCCGTCCTCGCCGACGGCACGTCGACCTCGGCGCTGTTCATCCTCGTCAACGATGCGAATGGAAATCCGATCAGCGGACTGCCCGTTGCGCTCTCATCGAGCGGGCAGTCGAACAAGTTCAGCGTGACCTCCGGGACCACCAACGCCGATGGAACCCTTGTCGCGACGTTGGCCTCAACGCAGGTCGAGGCGAAAGTCGTCACTGCAAAACTCGGGACCGGAAGCAGCGCCATCTCCACGGCCACGTCAGTTGTCTTCATCTCCAGCCCCGCGCAGCCGCTGCTCTCCGTCGTGGCGACTCCAGGATTCCCCATCGCGGATGGGGTCGCGACAACGTCGATCGTCGCGACGGTGACCGACGCCTACGGAATTCCCATCAGCGGCCAGGCGGTCTCGCTCACCGCGACGGGCCGCGGCGCGACGATCACGCCGTCGAATGGGTTCACGAACTCCGCCGGGAAGCTCAGCGCGACGATGGTGTCGACGAAGGCGGAGACGAAGGTGGTCACCGGGACGACGGTCACTTCTGCGGGCGCGGTCACCGGCGAAGCGGTCGTGACGTTCGTGGCCGGAGCCGCCAGCAGCGCGAACTCCTCCGTGCAGGCCAGCCCCTCGCTCTTGACCGTCGGAGGCAACACCAATCTGCTCGTGCTCCTCGCCGACGCGAACGGCAATCCGATCGCGAATCAATCGATCAAGCTCTCCGCCGACGGGACCGCAAATTCATTCAGTGTCAACGGTGGCGCGGGCGCGAGCACGCTGGGCGGGACCACCGATGGGAGCGGACTCTTCGTCGCTTCGCTGACCTCCTCCCAGGTGCAGGCAGAGAACGTCTCCGTCAAGCTCGACAACTCGAGCAGTGCGCTTGTCTCCACGCCGGTCGTCTTCACCAGGAACACCGTCGGTGGGGCGCTCATCAGCGTCGTCGCGACCCCGGGCCCGATCACTGCCGACGGTGTATCGTCGACGGCCATCACGGCCGCTGTGACGGACCTGCTCGGGAACGCGCTCACCGGTCAATCCGTGACGCTGACCGCCACCGGGGCGGGCAACCTCTTCACCACGGGCGGCGCGACCGCATCTTCCGCAGTCGGCACGACGGATGGCAAGGGGCAACTGGGCGCCCTGTTGGTATCGACGCACGCGGAGACGAAGAGCATCACCGCATCGCTGACGATGGGCGTGGCCTCGGCGACGACGACGGTGTCCTTCGTTGCTGGCCCGACAAGCCTCGCCGGGTCGCTCTTCGTCGTCAGCCCCGAGGTTGTCCCGAAGGACGGCGTTTCGACGACGACACTGTCTCTCTACGCGCTCGACGCCAACGGCAATCCTGTCTCGGGCCAGTTCGTGCGGCTCTCCTCGTCCAACGGCGACGTCACGTCGCAGACCGGGCTCGATCAGTTCGGGAGCCTCACGGGTTCCACGTCTGCAGACGGATCGTTCACGACGTCGCTGTCGTCAACCGCGCCTGGCAATGACGTCCTGACAGCGACGATTTGCACTGACCTCGGGTGCGACGCGCTCATCACCCGGTTGTCCGCGTCGGTATTCTTCGGTACGGGCCAAGGCGCGACCGGCGCGACGGGCAGCACTGGCGCAACTGGTATCACTGGAGCGACTGGCAGCACCGGCGTGACCGGCAGCACTGGCGCAACTGGCAGCAATGGAGCAACTGGCGGCACTGGAGCGACTGGCAGCACTGGAGCGACCGGCAGCACTGGAGCGACCGGCAGCACTGGAGCGACCGGCAGCACTGGAGCGACTGGCAGCACTGGCGCGACGGGCAGCACTGGAGCGACCGGCAGCACTGGAGCGACCGGCAGCACTGGAGCGACTGGCAGCACTGGCGCGACGGGCAGCACGGGCGCGACGGGCAGCACGGGCGCAACTGGCGCGACTGGCAGCACTGGCGCAACTGGCAGCACGGGCGCGACTGGCAGCACGGGCGCGACTGGCAGCACGGGCGCGACTGGCAGCACGGGCGTGACGGGCAGCACGGGCGCGACTGGCAGCACC
>CAIWCD010000010.1 GCA_903911145.1 uncultured delta proteobacterium
CAGTCTGGGCGTGGGGAGCCAATACGGGGGGCCAACTCGGGAATAACTCCACCAATCAAAGCACGACGCCGGTGCAGGTGTTGGGAGTCGGAGGTTCGGGAGTGCTCAGCGGCATCGTCGGAATTGCCGCGGGCCGAAATGAAACCTACGCGCTAAGGGGGGATGGCACACTCTGGGCCTGGGGAGGAAATGGCGACGGTCAACTCGGCAACAATTCCTCAAGCCCTTCCCATACGCCGGTACAGGTGATGGGCGCGGGGGGCGCGGGAACCCTCGGTGGGATCGTCGCGGTAGCGGCGGGGGCCGCCCATACGGTCGCACTGAAATCGGACGGGACCGTCTGGGCGTGGGGATACAATGGAAACGGGGCCCTCGGGAACAACTCGCGCGCTGAGGTCCATACGCCGGTGCAGGTGGTTGGCGCGGGCGGCGCAGGAACCCTTGGTGGTATCGTCGCGATTGCCGCGGAAAATGCTAGCACCGTCGCATTGAAATCGGACGGGACCGTCTGGGGCTGGGGATACAACGGCAACGGCCAGGTTGGAAATGGGCAGACAACCGACGTACTCATTCCTGCCCAGGTGCTTGGAGCGGGCGGCACCGGTTTTCTGAATGGAGTTGTCGCGGTCGCCGGGGGAGAGTTCCACACGGTCGCGCTGAGGTCGGATGGCACTGTCTGCGCCTGGGGATATGATTTCTATGGCCAACTCGCCGCCACGCTGGTTGGCGACAGCAGCACCCCTGTGGCGAGCGTCATCTCCAACCCCGATTGGCTCCTCGCGCCGACCGGATTGACCGCGACCCCGAGCGCCACGCTCCCGACCATCTCGCTCAGTTGGACCGCCTCCTCCGGCGCGACTGCCTACAATATCTACCGTTCCGCTTTCTCTGATGTCTCCCCACTGACCGGAACATTCCTGACTCAGGTTTCCGGAACCAGTTACAACAATACGGGACTCTCAGACGGCGTGCTCTACTACTATTCCGTCACGGCCGTCGCTGGCGAAACAGAGAGCGTTGGCTCAGTCGTCGCGGAGGCCGTTGCGAAATAGCGGTCCGCAATCGCGGCAGCAATTTGTCCGCAGAAACAAATCGCATGTTGCATCCGGAATCGTTCGCACGGAGGGTAGAGATCAGGAAGTTCGAACGAGGTGTATGGCATGCGATTGCAATTCGCGGCGCTGGTTTTCCTCCTTGGTGCCTGCGGAAGCACCGGCCCAACCGGTTCGCGTGGTGACGCCGGACGCGCGGGGGAGACAGGTGCTACAGGCGCGACCGGAGCGACCGGCGCTGGCGGGGTTGCCATCTTTCAACTCTCGGACGGACTTTCGTTCGACGGCGGATTGGCTGTTCTCCCTGGACTGCCCGGAGAGATCGGACCTATCGGGCCGCAGGGTCCGGTCGGACCCGATGGAATTGCCAGCTATCAGATTGCTTTCGACGGAGGTCTAATCGAGGCGAGCTCGATCTCTGTAGTTGCCGGCAATGCGGGACAAGGCCTTTTGACGACGGAACTCGGCCTCGGGAGCGGTGAATGCCCAGCGGGAGGTATCAACTATACCGCCGCGGATGGAACCGTCGCCTCGGTCTGCAGTGGGCTCCCCGGTCTCTCCGGAAACACAGGCGCTCCCGGCGCAGCAGGCGCTGCCGGTGCGCGCGGGCCGGATGGCGTTGCGCTCTATGGAGTACCCCTCGCTGGCGGGGGCCAGCGCATTATCGACGGCGGCGTGACGATCTTACCGGGAGCGTCCGGTCGCGCGGTTTCAGCGACGTTGTTGAGCGCCAATGACCTGCATTGCCCGCGCGGAGGCACCGCCTTCACTGCGGCCGATGGAACAGTGACCTATGCGTGCAATGGCGCGGCCGGCGCGCAGGGAGCCACCGGCGTCTCGGGTCCGCAAGGAGTTCAAGGACGCGTGCTCAATCCGCTCCAGGTCGCAACCCTGCATTGGTATGAGGTGAACCAGGCGGGCGTTGGTCTGGCGATTCCCGGCGGAGTGGCCGGACTCGGTTTCGACGGCACCTATATCTGGGTAGCAGGATATAGCTGCGACTGCGTCATCCGCGTCCGACCGAGCGACGCCACCAACGCGGGGACGATTGATTTCACCAACGAGTCCTATGCGGCACATCCAGTCACCGCCTATTTCGATGGAACGCGGATCTGGATTGCCAGCAGCGCACATGTCTTCGGGTTCGATAAGTCGGCGAGCATCGCCGCGGATATCAACTCGCTCGATGCTGGCGGTCCCGACGTCGGTCAGTGGGCTGGCGGAATCACCTCCGATGGAACAGCTCTCTGGGTGACCATCGGCGGCGGAGCGGGAAGCAGCGTGGTCAAATTCAACCCGCTCAACGGAGCCATCGTCGGCACCTATTCCGTCGGATTCAATCCGAACCAGATTGCCTTTGATGGCACGAACGTCTGGGTCACCATCCAGAACAGCAACCAGGTCTATCGATTGAAGGCGAGCAACGGCAGCAGCGCCGGCACGGTAACGGTGGGCAACGGTGGCGGCAGCGGATATGGCATCGCATATGACGGCGCATATATGTGGATCAGCAACAGCGTCGACAACACCGTGCACCGGATCCGGACCAGCGATCTCTCGGATGGCGGTGTCTTCCCTGTGGGAACCACGCCACTCGGACTGCTCTTTGACGGAGCGAATGTCTGGGTAGCCAACAATGGCAGCAACAGCGTCACCAAACTACGCGCGACGGATGGCGCTCTGGTTGGAACCTATCCTGTCGCCAATGGTCCGTGGACGATGACGTTCGACGGGATCAATGTCTGGGTCGGCACGAGCCAGTCCGTTACCAAGCTGTAGGGGAATATCGAATCCTATGAAATCAGATCTCGCGAACGAACCGGGGTTGATCATGCGTAATGCTGCGCTGGCGCTGGCCGCGCTCTGCATCGTCGCTTGCGGCGCAGGACCGCGAGGGCTCGGAGGATTGCCCGGGGCGCAGGGAATCACCGGTGCGACGGGCGCAACCGGTGCGACTGGGGCAGTCGGAAATACCGTTTATTCACTCAGCGTCGCCGACGGCGGCCAGCTCACCATCGATGGCGGATTGATCACGGTCTATGGGCCTCAAGGTCCGCAAGGATTACAAGGTCCGCGAGGATTGCAGGGGCCGGCAGGGAGCGCTGCCTATTCAATCGAGATCGCCGACGGTGGTTCGTTCTCATTCGACGGCGGGTCGTTTCTGGTCTCTGGCCCGGCCGGAGAGTCGGCAGGTTCCCTCTCTCTCGGCCTCAATGACATCCACTGCGCGACGGGTGGCGTCGAGATCATCACCGCGAGCGGCGAGAGCTTCATCTGCAACGGCGCGCCCGGCATGCTCGGCGCAACGGGCAGCAAAGGCGCCACAGGTGCCACGGGCGCGACTGGCGCCTCCGGCAGCACTGTCTTCCAGATCTCCGTTGCTGACGGAGGCAGTTACTCCATCGACGCAGGCGTCCTCTTCGCATACGGGCCGACGGGCCCATCAATCATCGGCAGCGTCGATTCGAGCGGAACCTGCGCGAATGGCGGCGCGCAGTTCACCGCTCCGGACGGCACCAAGAGTTACGCGTGCAACGGGGCGCCTGGAGCGACTGGCGACGCGGGACCGCAAGGAGTCGTCGGCCCCCCGGGCGCGTCGGCGATCGGTGTCAACCCGGCCCAGGTCGCGCAGATGCGCTGGTATGCGACCAACCAGACGCTCTCGAGCGTTGCGCTGGCCAGTCCGGGCGCGATGGCGTTCGACGGCGTGAATATGTGGATCACCTCCGCGAGCGGTTCGGTCACCAAGGTTCGCGCGAGCGACGCGACCATCCTCGGCACGTACAGCACCAGCGGCCCAGAGGTCGGCATCGCGTTCGATGGCACCTATCTCTGGATCAGCAACCAGGTCGCGTCGGGTCCTGACATCGGACGCCTGCGGGCGAGCGACGGAAGCGACGGAGGAACCTTCTCCTCCAACGGAAATGGCGCGATGGCCTTCGACGGCAAGGAGATCTGGATCGGCAATGTCTCCTCGGGATTCGTCTCCGCGCTCGCCGCCAGCGACGGCAGCGCAGGCGCGAGCGTTTCGGTAGGGCAGAAGCCGATCGCACTCGCCTTCGACGGCGCGAATCTCTGGGTGGCGCAGAACGGCGGCACCACTGTCGAACGCGTAAGCGTGGGTGACACCACCAACACGAGCAGTTTCGCGGTGGGCAAGAACCCCGGCGGTGTCGCATTCGATGGCGCGTATATCTGGGTCACCAACGTCACCGATGGAACCGTCTCCCGCGTTCGCGCAAACGATGGCTCGTCCGGCGGCACGTTCACAGTGGGCTCGCAACCAGGCAGCGTGGTCTTCGATGGCGCAAGCATCTGGGTCGCCAACACAGGCGCGAGCACCGTGAGCAAACTGCGCGCGAGCGACGGTGCGCTACTCGCGACCATCCCTCTGACAAGCGCGCCGACGTCGCTGGCGTTCGACGGCGTGAACGTCTGGGTGGCCTGCACGGCGGGGAATATCGTCTATCGCTTCTAATCGGCGGCATGGCGGCAACGAAACGCGTCGGCAATCGCGGTTCATTTCTTTGTGCCTGATTGGAACTTGCTACTGTCCGGACGGGCTTTCGCGGCAACCTCCAATCTTGGATTTCAGGCTGCGACAGCACCGACCTGGAGGTCGTGACGTGCCTGGCTCGATGGCGCAGACCTCTGGAGCGAGATGGAGCCATTGGGGCGCATTCAACAACCCGATTGATTCCGGAATCAGAGACAGCACGCGCAGGCTACTCGAGCGCCGCAGAAATGATCCTGCGCACGCCGTCGGCACGAACCAGTTCGCGGCCTCGGCGGTCGATGATGCGCGACGCGCCCTGTCCTTCGACGAGCGGCGCACCAACGCCCCAATTGGCATTCACGACGGCAATCTCGAATTCCTGCGCGAGCGCGGGAAGCAACTCATCGCGTGAATCCGCTCCCTCTTCGGTCCAGGCACTCGGGAACAGAAGAACGTCAGCGGCGGCCAACTCACTCGCAGCATCGTTGGCGAGGAAGTGCAGATCGAAACAGATCGCAAGCGTGAAGATTGCGCCACCGAGCTCGAAGAGCGGAGGGCGGAGATCTCCGGGCGACGCCCACGTCTCGGGAATCCAGGGATGGCGCTTGCGATAGTGCGCGATACGATTGCCGCCGCGATCCCACACAACGTGGGCATTAAACGTATCGCTGCTCACTTGTTCGATGATCGGTCCGGCAATGGCGACATCATATCGACGCGCGAGTTCGGCAAACTGCGCGCCCGTTGCTCCATCGATCGGCTCCGCGAATCGACGCAGATCGAAATCGCCGACTGGCGAGACATATCCAGTGATGGCGCATTCCGAGAGCAGGACGAGGTCAACGCCAGGCGAATCGGAAATCAGTCGTTCGACCTCGGCGCGCTGCGCATTGATCGCGCCAAATCGATGCGGCACCTCCAGCGCGGCGACAGTGGGGAACGAACGAGTTCGCACGCCCCTCTTATATGCTTGTGGCGACAAAGCAGGAAATCGCGCAATGGCCGCGATCTATCCTTCAGCAATGCGGGCGCGGATCAACTTTCGCAAGAGCGACGCAGGCAGCGGCCGACTCGCATTGAAATGCAGTGCGGATTTCGTTTGCTCGTATCGTTTCAACTCAGGAGCGAGCGCGGCGAGTGTGGAACCGCTGAAGGGGAAGTATGAGCAGCCGTGTTTGAAGGCCGCAAACCCGGCAACGACCCTTCCATTGAGGCGGAACGCAGGAATCCGATAGCTGATGCACTCCTCTGCGTCCGGTAGGATCGCCTTGATTGTCGCGCGGAGTGTTTCGAGCGCAGCCCGCTGCTCGGCCCCCACTCCCGCAAGGTATTCATCAATCGTCGCAGGCGCGGGGTGCTGCTTCATGTCGGCGTCCTGTCGTTCCAATCAGAACTGAATCGTCCGCTCTTCCTGGCTCTCCTGCAGGAAGTGACGCTTATCGGCATAGAACTCCCGCCACAGGCGCAGATATCCCTTCGTCACCTGCTCGGGCGTGAGCTTCGCCGGACGATAGACGCAATTGGCGTCGTTATAGAGAGTCCAATCACGTGTCAGGATGCGATCCTCTGCGACGAGCCGCTTCCACGATGGAGTGCCGGGGTAGGGCGTGAAGATTGCAAACTCGGCCTTCTTGATGCCCGAGGTCGCAGCGAACTCGAGCATGCGATCGACCGTTCCCTCGTCGTCGTCGTCCTGTCCGTAGAGGAACGACGTATAGGGATCAATTCCTGCCTCGTGACACTTCGCAATCGCAGCATGCGCGCGGGAGAGCGCCTGGGGATCCTGGCCATTAAACGCACGCATTGTAATCGGGTCGAATCCGCCGACCAGATAGAACATATCGACGCCCGCGCGCCGCGCCTTCTGTAGCAATGCAAGCGGGGTCGCGAGAATCATCGGCATGGAGATACCGACATAGCTGACGGCCGCCTCCTGCCCCGTCGCGAGCAGGTGATCAAAGAGCGCGGAGAGGAGTCGATTGCCTTTACCGGGGAGCCACGAAGTGTCCTCGGTCAGGCAGGCCCGCTTGCCCTTCCTGGCAAGCTGATCGAGTTGTCCAATCACCTGCGCGAGCGGATATTCGCGCAGCGTCTTCGTCATCGAGACGGGCAGAATGCAGGAATGACAGGAGAGCGGGCAGCCGCGCGAGAGCTGCACAGGATAATCATCGGGAGAGAAGCCCGGACCTTCGCGGTCGATA
Source organism: uncultured delta proteobacterium (assembly GCA_903911145.1). GTDB lineage: Bacteria > Myxococcota > Myxococcia > Myxococcales > 40CM-4-68-19 > CAIWCD01. The sequence goes on from CAIWCD010000010.1 coordinate 6,750, forward strand.
TAGAGCGATACCTTTGGTAACGGCAGGGTATCGAGCGCGCAGGGGATCGAATCGTAGCGAGGCTTGAGCGATTTTGCCTCGGCGTCGCGGAGGAGCTGCGGCCAGACGCCGTCGCCCTCGCCGACGACGACGCTGTCGAAATGAACCTGCGTGTCCTCGGGCATTGCCGTGGGGAAGATGCCGCCCGCGACAGTGGGCTTGCCCTGCGCGCGGAAGTAATCACCGAGTTGAAATGCTCGCGAGGCCGCGGCAGTGAAGAACGAGAGGGCGACGAGATCGGCATCCGTGGGCGTATCCGCGGGTGTCAGGCGATCGTCGCGAAATTCGATCTCCCAGTTCGGCGGCGTCACTGCGGCAATGCAGGCGAGGCCGAGAGAAGGCGAGCCGAGATACTCGTTCATCGGGACGAACTCGAGCAACTCGGGATGGGCCTGCGCGTGCCGCTGGAAGCGCGGATAGACGAAGAGGATCTTCATGCGCGGACCTCGGGAAGGGGGAGTGCTTGTGCGAGACATTGTTCAACCAGCTCTCGCGCGGACGGCTCGCTCGCGAGTGCAGCGACTTCGACGCGGGCCTCCTGCGTGAGGAGGGCAACCTGCGCGATCTCGTCGGTGCGGCCCGAGCGAATCGCGCGCCGTACGCTCGCGTCGATCGCTTCGCGCCACATGCAGGCGCGGCCGAGGCGGTGAAGCCATCGCGGCTGGCGAAAGACTCCGACGCGAAAGCGTGCGTGCAGCGACTGGCGAAGCGAATCCACTTGAGCGGCGAGCGCGTCAGCATCTTTGGCAGCGGAGGCGAGCGCACCTTCGACGAGACTTGAGGCAAGCGGAGTGCGCGCAGTGGCACGCAGCAGTTCACCCGCGCCAAGATGCGAGAGGAGCACATCGTTCGCGCCCTCGAAGATGCGAGTGATGCGCACGTCGCGCAGCATCATCGCGAGCCCCGTGTCCTCGATGAAGCCGAGTCCGCCGTGCAACTGGATCGCACCGTCGACGACCATCCACGCGCTCTCGCTGGAGAAGACCTTGGCCGCCAGCGAGCGCACCAGCAGCGTCTCGGCGCTCTCCCGCGAAACCTCGTCGACCAGCGCCTCCATCGCGAAGGCCCGCGCGGTCAGACGCGCCATCTGCTCGCGAACGACCTCAAGCGCGGCGAGGGGCTTGCCGAACTGCCGCCGCTCAGCAACGTGTGCCACGGTCTTCTCGAGCGCAACCCGCGCAGCTCCGCAGCAGCCCGCGGACATCAGCGTCCGACCCCACGAAAGGATCATTCCCAGCGCGCGAGCACCACCACCCGCCTCTCCGAGCACGCGCGAGTAGGGCAGTCGCATCTCCTCGAGAGAGAGGCCCGTCGTCGACGAACCGCGCAGGCCGAGCTTGTGCTCCTCCGCCTCGACGCGCAGGCCGGCATCTCCGCGCTCGATCAGGAGCAGGCTCTGCCCACGCGCGCTTCCACCGAGGCCTGGCGTCGAGACCGCGAGCGTGTAGAGGCCCGCGAGGCCGCCGTTGGTGACGTAGATTTTCTGACCGTTGACGACGAGAGCAGTGCCGTCGTCGAGGGCACGGGTCTGCAGAGCGGAGAGATCGCTGCCTGCACCGGGCTCCGTCGTCGCAAAGGCCGCAATGCAATTCCCGGAGGCGAGCGTCGGCAGATAACGCTCGTGCTGCGCGCGAGTGCCCAGCGCAACAAGGCCGCGCGTGCCGAGGCCGAGATGAAGTCCGAGCGTTACGGCCACTGAACGATCCGCGCGCGCAAGCTCCGCGACCGCGCTGCAGGCGACCGGGAGTGAACAGCCAGAGCCGCCGAACTCCTCGGGCAGCGTCAGCCCGAACAGTCCGAGTTCGCCCATGCCCGCGAGCACGCGCTGCGGGATCGCCGACGCGCGATCGATCGCACGCGCGTCGATCGACTCAAGCGCGAAGCGGCTCACCTGCGCGAGCAGCGGACGGACCAACTCCTCGTCGGCGCGCGGGAGCAAACGTCAGGCTCCCTTCTTCGCGAGGAAGGTCTTGGCGAGCGCAATCGTCGCGCCGACCGTATGCACGTCCGCGATGTCCTCGACGCCGACGTCGAGATCGAGCTCCTCCGCGAGCATCGAGAGCAGCTCCATCGAGCTCACCGAATCCATCCCGAGATCCTCGCGCAGCCGGTGCTCGGCGAGGATCTGCTCGGGCTTCACCGGCACGAGCTGGGAGATGATGTAGACGACGCGGCTGTCGACGGTTGCGGTGGGATCGGCGCGCATCAGCTTTGTGCCTCCTGCAGATTCAACGATGGAAGAATGCGGACCCGACGCGCCCATTCATCGAAAGCGTCGAGCGTGTTGGCGAGCGGGCGGAACTGGAGATCGAGCGAGCTGCGCGCGAGCGAGGCATCGAGCTCAACGCCGTGAATGATCAGATCGGCGAGCTCCCGAGCGAGCGCTGGACGGCCACCAGAGCGGGCCGCGCGCGTTTCCTCTTCATCGCAGAAGGCCACCGCCTCCATTGCAGTGAGCGGCAAAGAGGGCGGCGCCGCACCGTAGCGACGGGCAAGATCACCAAGCAGCGGCTGCAATCGCGGACTCTCCGCCGAGAGAATCACTCGCCGCGGCGGCGCGGCATGAAGCCCGAGGCGCACGAGTGCGAGCGCGACATCGCGCGCATCGACCCAGCTGACGATCCCATCCGGATGCGGCACAGGCAGGCCCCGCGCGGTCGCCACCAGCAGCGCGGAAGTCCCCACGCGCAGATCCCACGGACCGAGACAGGCCGCAGGACACGCGACGATCACCTCGAGGCGATCCTCACGCAGCGCGCGCGCCTCCATCTGCCACTTGAGCGCGTGATAGGTGCCGAACGTTGGTGGCGCGAGGAAGAGATCGGCCTCGGTCGAGGCACCGCCCGATGCACGCGGAGCGACCGTGGCCGTGCTCGAGACATAGACGACGCGCTTGACGCCTGCGAGCGCCGCCGCGTCGAGCACATTCTCGAGTTGGCGCAGTCCCAGTTCGAGCGCGCCCGCAAGATCGAGTGACAGCCGCGGATAGTGGCCTGCGAGATGAAACAGGACATCGACCCCGCTGCACGCCTCGGCGAGCTGCTCGGGAGAGTCGAGGTCGGCCTGCACCATCGGCACCTTGCGCTGGCGCAGCGCGAGCACATTTGTCCGCGTGCGGCGTCCACACCTCGGCGCGATCCCCGCAGCGACCAGCGCGTCGACGAGATTGATGCCGAGAAATCCGGCCGCGCCGAGCACAAGCGGCTTCACGTGCGCGCCCCGTAGCGCGCGATGCATTCAGCGCGGCGCAACTTCCCGCTGGTCGTGCGCGGCAGATCTCCGGCGCCCACAAGTTCGATCCGATCCGCCATCACGCCGAGCGTCTCGGAGAGCTTCCCGCGAATCTGCGAGACGAGATCGCCGGTCGGCCGCCGGCGCAGCTCCGCGACGATCACCAGCTCTTCTCCGCCTGCCGACTCGCGCAGCACCGAGAATGCGACCACGCCATTGGGCGGCGCATCGACCAGCGTCGCGACCACCTGCTCGATATCGGCCGGATGAAACTTGCGACCCGCCTTGATGACGAGCTCCTTCTCGCGCCCCGTCAGATGCAATCGCCCGTTCACGATCAGTCCGCGATCGCCCGTCCAGAGCCATCCCGCGCGCAGGGCCCGCGCCGTTCCCTCCGCATCGCCGAGGTATCCATCCATCAGCGCTGCGCCCTTCACGGTCACTTCGCCCTCTTCGCCGACCTGCGCGAGCGACCCGTCGGCCCGCCGCACAGCGACGTCCATTCCCGGCAGCGGCACGCCCACCGAGGGAACGTTGCGACCATCGAGCGGGGCATCCGCATCCGGCGCGCCCTCGGCCTGGAACGTCACGCCGAGCGCGTTCTCCGCGAGTCCGTAGACGGGAAGCACCGCACCGCTGCGCAATTTCGCTTCCGCGCCCGCCGTGGCAAACGCAGCGAGGGTCGCGCGCAGCACGGGCTCCGAGCCATTGAGCGCGAAGCGCAACGCAGAGAGATCGAGAGAGGGAAAGAGCGTGCGTGCGCGCCGCAGCACGAGATCGAACGCGAAGTTCGGCGCAACCGTGATCGTCGCGCGCGTCGAGGAGAGCAGCTCGAGCCAACGGCGCGGCCGGAGGAGGAACTCTGCGGGCGTGAGGACATGAACAGGGAAGCCGGCAAGCAGCGACGAGAGCACAACGCCGACGAGCCCCATGTCGTGGAAGAAGGGGAGCCACGAGACGCCGATGTCGTCGGTGGAGAGCCGCAACGCCTGCCCCATCGCCCACGCGCTGTGCACGGCAGCGCGCTGCGAGACGATCGCTCCGCGCGGACGTCCCGTGCTGCCAGACGTAAATTGGATGAAGGCCGGCGCCACCAACGCCGCATCGACGCCGACAGACGAGGAGGGCTGCGGCTCCGCTTGCTCGCCCACACCCGATACGGCGGCATCAGGTGTCAACACCGGCACGGGACAGGCCTCGATCGCGGTCGGTGCAACCAGCACACGCGGCTCGGCAATCGCAAGCACGGCTGCAGCGCCAGCGGGAAGCACGAGCGGCCCCATCGAAACCACGGGCCAGGGAAGGGGAACCGGCGTCGCACAGATTTGCTGCACTCCGAAGAAGGCACCGATGAAATCGGGACCATTGGGCAAGAGGAGCGCGACGCGATCTCCTGCGCGCACTCCTGCCGAACGGAGCGCCTGCGCCCATCGACGCGCGAGCTGCGCGGCGTCCGCAAACGTGAGCGTCAACGGGGTACCCGCGCCGCGCTGGAAGATCAGCCAGGGGCGCGCATCGTTCACGCGAGCATCGAGCGCTGCGCGGAGCGTCTCGGCCGGCAGCGGACCTGCGGGCGCTCCGAAGAGCTGTGCGTCCATCCTGCGCGATCCGATCTGCGAGCGTGAATGACCCACCGTTCACACATCAAGCGCGACGAGGTCTTTCACGTTGATTGGAATGGAAGCAATCATCACCTGCATTGCGCGGCAGGATGTCGCAGCCGCGAAGAATCGATTGGATTCAAATTGACTGCCCGCTGGCCGTCGCGCAACGACCAGACGGGCTTTCACCCGACAAACGCAACCGATCAACTAACGGGTGAATTGAATCTTGACGTCATTGCCCGTGACGGTGACGTCGACGGTCTCCCGGTAATACTTCCCGACGCCGCGAATCAGACCGGGCATCAACGCAACAAGCCCGCGGGCCGAGCTGTACGTCATGACAAGTTCGCGTTCGTGAGTCCATTTATAGGTAAAGCGGGGCGGCTGGGCGCCGGCATTCTTGGTCATCGCAACGTGCACGCCATCCAGACTCATCAGAAACTCGCGCGCCGTCTTCGCCTTGGCGAAATAGACCTCATAGATGCTCGGCGCATACTTGGTGCTCCAGTATTCGCCGAACGCCTCCATCGCCTGCTCGCCGGTGATCTTGAGCACCGTCGCGGTCGCGCCGATCATCTTGACGACATCCGCATCCGGCACGTTCGTGGTGGTGGTGAAGAATGAGCTCTCCGGCATTCCCGACGTGGTGAGGATCTGCTTCCACGTTGGCGCGCCGAACTTCTCCAGAATCAACCCTTCAAGACACTTGACGATCGTCCCCTTCATTGTCCGCACCCCATTTGTTGGGCCCCTGGCCCCACGCGGAAGATTCCGCGCGACGGGAAGATTCACTGGGCGAAAATTGATCGCAAAGGCCGAATCGCGACGTGCGACAATTTGTCATCTGCCCGACAAATGAACAGTTTCAAATATCGATGATTCCTTTCCACTTGCGGCGCCAGGTCGCCCAGCATCGCGAACCGGAATCAATGTCGCCTCGACCTACGTCGAGGGAAGCGAGGGCGCGCGGGGCAGTGTCGGAGAGGCCTGTCCCACCTTGGATGAGGCGGACACATTCCTGCGTCGGACCTGGAGTGGTACTCTCGCAGTTTGAAACGGCTCGTTCGTAGTCTGGAGGCAGTGGCCGATGCGATCACTTCGCAATGCCAGCGTGAGTGCACTCTGCCTGCTGGCCGCCTGCGGTCCGGCCCCGACGCCCGTTCCTGCCAACACGATGTTGGACGCGACCACGCACGCTCCGCGTTTCCCGATTGCGGCGGGCAGCAAGCACGCGCTCGGCAGCGACACTCCTGCGATCGCCTGCAACAGTTGCCACGGCGCATTCGACACGTTCAGGAAGTTTGACTGCGTCTCCTGCCATGCGCACTCAAACCAGGCTGCTCTCGATCAGGCCCATCACGGGCTTGCGGGCTATGCCTACGCGAGCGCCAGCTGTTACTCGTGCCACCCGCATGGGACTGCGGCCGGGACACTCCCGTCCGGTACGGTCAGCGATCCCGCGCGAGCCATCGATGTCGATGCGCTGATTCCTTCGTATATCGGGTCGACGATCTCGAGCCTGACCCAGCAGCGCGAGACGCTGCCGATGCCGATGGATCACGGCGCGCCGCACCTCGCGTCGGCCGCGCTGTCGAGCTGCGGCAACTGTCATGTCAACGCCGCAACCGGCCCGTTCCGGCCCGGCGTGTTGCACGCCTCGCTGGCGAATCTCGGGCTCGCGCAGCCGACGCAGTGCCTCGATTGCCACAGCACATCGATGCCGATCGGGTTCGTTGGCCCGACGGCGATCAATCCCGTGCGGCGGCCTGCCTCGGGAGAGATGAAGCACGACGCCGTCGCCTGGACGAACGGCGCGCCAACCCAGGCGAGCATCGTTCCGACGGAGTGTGCGCTCTGCCACGCCGGTCCTGCCGACAGCACCCAATCCTGGCGAAGCGGAATCGCTGGCGCGAGCGGCCCGCTGTTTCATGCCTCGCTCTCCGCGGCGGGTCTGCCGCAGCCTTCCTCTTGCGTCGATTGCCACGCCAATACCAATCCGCTTGCGGTGCTGACCTCGAGCAGCGCGGCCCTGCCGGCGAACGTCTCGTTCGATCACGCCGATCCATCTGCAGTCGGCGATTGCGCCACCTGCCACGCGGCGAGCGCGGCTGCAGCGCAGTGGGCATCGTGGAGCGGCGGTCGGCACCACCAGCCCGGTGACGCGACGCCGACGAGTTGCCTGCCCTGCCACGGCGACGAACGCCCGACAGCGACGACTGGGTGGATAGGCACGGCCTATCAGAACTCGCCATTCGACTATGTGACAAATGGCCTTGGAGTGTCACATGGCGCAGGGCAGGACTGCGCCGTCTGCCACACCGGCCCCGGCACTGGATCGTGGGGCGGCACGCCTGCGCAGAACTGGCTCAACGGACACTTCGCGCACGGGCCGACGACGATCGCGAACACCAGTTGCGTCACCTGCCACAGCACGCAGCGGCCCGATCTCCAGACAACTCCGCTGCCGGCCGACATGACTACGCGGCTGAATGGATTCAATCACGCCGCGAATGGACCGGGCGACTGCTTCGGGTGTCACCAGAACACGGTCATCGCGGGAAACTACGTGGCGTACGACGGTGACTGGCAGGGCGGGCGCCCCTATCCCGGCGCAACGCTCGTCGGCTCAACCTCGACATCGCTGACCTTGACGGAGATTGCGCTCTCGCGTGTTCCCTCGACGGGATTCATTACGGGCCAGACCTCGACGGTGGCGACGTTCTACAGCGACATGCTTCACGTCTCTGCCGCGATCCCCTCGCAGGCCAGTCCGGGGCCCGCGGACAATCCGGACAACAGCTCGTGCTGGCACTGCCACGTCCACGCCAGCGGGTCGTCGATTGTCACCTCGTTCGGCGAAGGGCGATTCCACACGTCGCTCGACAACTTCTCCGCGACGCCGAATGGGGCGGCCGCACCGCTCCCGCAGCCAACGCAGTGCCTCGATTGCCACGCGCAGATGCGTCCGAGCGGCATTGTCGAGTTGGCCGCATCGAACCTGGTGCCGATGGATCACGCGGCACTCTTCGTCGGACCAGCGACGATCAACGGCGCCTCCGTCTCGGGCGTCGGCACTCTCGAATGTGCGGTCTGCCACAAGAGCACCAGCAACTGGTCGGGTGCGCTCTTCCACTCGAGCATCGCCTCGGCCGTACCCGCGGACTGCACCGCCTGCCACTACCCGCTGATGGCCGACTCGCCACACTCGGACCTCACCAGTGGCACCAACTATTCGATGAAGCATGCCTCCGCGCAGGTACCGTTACAAACATGCCAGACTTGTCACACGGGCGCGCTGGGCGCGGCCAAGGCGACGCCCGTTGCCTCTGTTCTCTGGAATCCCGGTGCGCTCCACGCAAGCCTCACATCGCAGCCGAGCGCCTGCCTCGACTGCCACGCGATCTCCGAGCCAGCCGCGAATGCCTCGACGACGAGTTCCACGAACTACACGTTCGCGAATGGAGGCGGAACCACCAGCAACGGTGCGCAGTGGATGAATCATGGCTCGGCAGATGTGGTCGGAAAGGACTGCGTGCTCTGCCACTCCGCCGATGCGCAGGCTTCGGGGAGCGCCTGGAGCAAGTCCGATTCATTCCACTCTGTCGTCGCGAGTCCCTCGGCGTGCAAGGGATGCCACGGCGTCACCAACGGCGGCGGCGCTGCCCTGGGCACGAACAACAACCTGCCCGCTGGCATCAGCAGCACCAGGACCTTGACGATGGCAAGCAACGACCCGAGCACGGGCGTCGCGGTCGGCACAGCCGATCAGATCAACCACGCCGACGTCAATGTCTCGAGCCATGACTGCAACTTCTGCCACGCGCAGGTCGGCCGCTCGTCCGTCGCCGGAGTGCAGGGTAAAGAGTGGGCGCAGGCGAGCTTCCACGCCAACTTCGTCGCCACTGGAATGACTCTCTCCTCCACCACCGGCCGCTGCAGCAACTGCCACCTGAACGTCAAGCCGGGCGCGGCCTTCTCCATCGATCACAGCACCTTCTCCAACGCCGCTGGCAGCGAAGATTGCGCCACCTGCCACACCTTCCCCGGCACCGGAACCAACGCTGCGCCCAACTGGTACGGCGGGCGACACCACCAACCCGGCGACCCGGCGCCGACCACCTGCATGCCCTGCCACGCCGCAGAGCGCCCCACGACGACGACCAACTGGACGAGCGCGACGTATCGGAACTCGCCGTTCGACTATGTGACAAATGCGCAAGGAGTGTCACATGGCGCCGGGCAGGATTGCGTCGTCTGCCACACCGGTCCCGGCACCGGATCCTGGGGCGGCACGCCCACGCAGAACTGGCTCAATGGACATTTCGCCCACGGGCCGACGACGATCGCGAACAACGCGTGCGTCACCTGCCACAGCACGCAGCGGCCAGATCTCCAGACGACTGCGCTGCCTTCCGACATGACCACGCGGCTCAATGGGTTCAATCACGCCACGAACGGACCGGGCGACTGCTTCGGGTGTCACCAGAGCACGGTGATCGCAGGGAACTACGTTGCGTACGACGGGGACTGGCAGGGCGGGCGCGCCTATCCGGGCGCAACACTCGTCGGCTCGACCTCGACGTTCGTGAGCGTGACGGAGATCGCTCTGTCGCGAACGCTTTCGACGGGCTTCATCACAGGCCAGACCTCGTCGGTCGCGACGCTCTACACCCAGATGCTCCATACCTCCGCCGCGATCCCGAGCCAGGCCAGTCCCGGACCCGCGAACAGCCCGGACAACACCTCGTGCTGGCATTGCCACACGCACGCGAGCGGGTCGACGCTCGTGACCGCATTCGGCGGCGGGCGATTCCATACGTCGCTCGACAACTTCTCGGCCACGCCGGGTGGAACAGTCACGCCGCTGGCGCAACCGTCGACGCAGTGCCTTGATTGCCACGCGCAGATGCGGCCCATCGGGATCGTCGAACTTGGCGGCTCGGACCTGCAGCCGATGGATCACGCGGCAATCTTCACGGGTCCAGCAGTGATCAACGGCGCGTCCGTCGCGGGCGTCGGAGCTCTCGAGTGCGCGGTCTGCCACAGCAGCACCAGCAACTGGTCTGGCGCTCTCTTCCACTCGAGCATTGCCGCAGCCGTCCCCGCCGACTGCACCGCCTGCCACTACCCACTGATGGCCGACGCTCCGCGCGCAGACCTCACCAGCGGCACGAACTATTCGATGAAGCACGCTTCCGTGCAGATGCCGTTACAAACGTGCCAGACTTGTCACACGACCGCGCTGGGCGCGGCCAAGACGACGCCGATCGCATCGACGCTCTGGAATCCCGGTGCGTTCCACGCGAGCGTGGCGTCGCAGCCGAGCACCTGCCTCGACTGCCACGCCATCTCCGAGCCGGCCGCGAATGCCTCGACGACGAGTTCGACGAACTACACGTTCGCGAATGGAGGAGGAACCTCCAGCAACGGCGCGCAGTGGTTGAATCACGGCTCCGGGGATGTCGCGGGGAAAGACTGCGTCGTCTGCCACTCGGCTGATGCGCGCGCGTCGGGAAGTGCGTGGAACAAGTCCGACTCGTTCCACTCCATCGTCACCAACCCCGCGGCGTGCAAGGGATGCCACGGCGTCACCAACGGCGGCGGCGCTGTCCTCGGAACGAACAACAATCTGCCCGCCGGCCTGAGCAACTCCAGAACATTGTCGATGGCGAGCAGCGACCCGAGTACGGGCGTCGCAGTCGGTACTGCCGATCAGATCAACCACGCCGACATCAACGTCTCGAGCCACGACTGCAACTTCTGCCACACGCAGGCGGGTCGCTCGTCGGTCGCCGGAGTGCAGGGCAAGGAATGGGCGCAGGCGAGCTTCCACGCGAATCTGGTCCTGGGAGGACTCACGCTCTCGTCGACGGCCGGGCGCTGCAGCAACTGCCACATGAACGTCAGGCCGGGCGCGGCCTTCGCGATCGATCACAGCACGTTCACCAACGTCTCCGGCAGCGAGGACTGCGCCACCTGCCACACCTTCCCGGGCACTGGCACCAACTCGGCGCCCAACTGGTACGGCGGCCGCCACCACCTGCCCGGCGACCCGGCACCGACCACCTGCTTGCCCTGCCACTCGGCAGAGCGCCCGACGACGACCACGAACTGGACGAGCGCGACCTACCAGAACTCGCCGTTCGACTATGTGACAAATGCACAAGGAGTGTCACATGGCGCCGGGCAGGATTGTGTCGTCTGCCACCCGGGGCCTGGCACCGGATCGTGGGGCGGCACGCCCACGCAGAACTGGCTCAACGGGCATTTCGCACACGGACCGACGACGATCGCGAACACCGCCTGCATCACCTGCCACAGCACGCAGCGGCCGGACCTCCAGACGAGCGCGTTGCCGGCAGATATGGTCGCGCGGCTCAATGGGTTCAATCACGCGACGGGCGGACCGGGCGACTGCTTCGCGTGTCACCAGAACACGGTGGTCGCAGGCAACTACGCCGCGTTCGACGGGGACTGGCAGGGCGGTCGCTACTATCCGGGTGCAACGCTGATCGGCACGAGTTCGACGGTCGTGAGCCTCACCGAGATCTCTCTGACTCGAACGCTTGGGACGGGCTTCATCACGGGCCAGACCTCGTCGGTGGCAACGCTCTATACCGAGATGCTCCACACCTCGGGCGCGATCCCATCGCAAGTCAATCCGGGGCCCGTGAGCGCCCCCGATAACAACTCCTGCTGGCACTGCCACACCCACTCGAGCGGATCGACGGTCGTCTCCTCGTATTCGGGAGGTCTGTTCCACGCCTCGCTCACCAACTACGCGGCCACACCGGGTGGAACGGTGACGCCGCTGGCGCAACCGTCGCAGTGTCTCGATTGCCACGCGCAGATGCGTCCGGCCGGCATCGTCGAGTTGGCCGCGTCGGACCTGCAGCCGATGGATCACGGCGCGCTCTTCACCGCGGCGACGACGATCAACGGCGCGTCGGTCACGGGCGTCGGAGCTGTTGAATGCGCGGTCTGCCACAAGAGCACGAGCAGCTGGTCTGCAGCTCTCTTCCATTCCAACATCGCTGCAGGTGTCCCTGCCGGCTGCACCGCCTGCCACTACCCGCTGATGGCCGACGCGGCCCGATCCGATCTAACCAGCGGCACGAACTACGTGATGAAGCACGCCTCCGCACAGATGCCGTTACAAACCTGCCAGAGTTGTCACACGACCGCTCTGGGCGCGGCCAAGAATACGCCGATCGCCTCGGCGCTCTGGAATCCGGGGGCGTTCCACGCAAGCCTCACCTCGCAGCCGAGCGCCTGCCTTGACTGCCACGCAGTCTCCGAGCCGGCAGCAAATGTCTCGACGACGAGCTCGACGGTCTACTCCTTCGCGAGCACTGGCGGCACGGCGAGCAATGGCGCGCAGTGGATGAATCATGGCTCGGCAGATGTGGTCGGCAAGGATTGCGTGCTCTGCCACGCCGCCGATGCGCGGCAGTCGGGAAGCGCGTGGAGCAAGTCCGACCTGTTCCACTCCGTCGTGACCAGCCCTGCTGCGTGCAAGGGATGCCACGGCGTCACGAACGGCGGCGGCGCTGTCCTCGGCACGAACAACAATCTCCCCTCGGGACTGAGCAACAGCACGACCCTGACGATGGCGAGCAACGACGTGAGCACGGGAGTCGCGGTCGGCACGCCAGATCAGATCAACCACGCCGACATCAACGTCTCGAACCACGACTGCAACTTCTGCCACACGCAGGCTGGTCGCTCCTCCGTCGTCGGCGTGCAGGGCAAAGAGTGGGCGCAGGCGAACTTCCACGCGAACATGGTCGCAGGGGGACTCACGCTCTCCGCGAGCACCGGCCGCTGCAGCAACTGCCATATGAACGTCAAGCCGGGCGTGGCCTTCGCGACCGATCACAGCACGTTCACGAGCGTCTCCGGAAGCGAGGATTGCGCCACCTGCCACACCTTCCCTGGCACCGGCACAAACTCCGCGCCCAACTGGTACGGAGCCAGCAACGTCCCGCTCAACATCACGGTCGGCGGGTTCACGATTCCTGTTCCACCGGCCGCCGCGGCCAATACGATCCAGAGCGGGATCGCCAGCCTGCCGCACCCCACGGTGGTGTCACCGACGACCTGCGCGAGCTGCCACACGGGTGGAATCGGCGCCAAGAACGCGATCGGCTACGACCACGCCTCGACGTTGATCAAGACCAACTGCAACTCGTGCCACGAGTCCGGGAGCAATCTGGTCGGCACGGTCTGGAACGGCGCGACCACACAGGCGACTGGCGCGGGAGACACGCGCCCCTTCACGCTCACGACCCTCAGCGGCGGCGGTTGCACGCTGAGAACGCCGGGAACGCATTTCTATCCCTCCGATTGCACGCTCTGCCACAAGGCGCCGACGGGAATTTCGGTGGTCGCGACGACGTCGACAGCACTCCAGACTGCCTGGTCGTTCACCCATCCGCCGAAGACAGACTCGACATCGGCCACGCCCTGCAGCGTCTGCCACGTGACGAACAACTGCGGGAATTGAGCTGGCGCGAGGATCAGCTCCAACTGCACCGTCGTTGAACGCCGCCTAGAACGATCCGCCGCCGACCGCTTTGAAGAAGCCGCCATCGCCTGCTGGAACGCCCTTGCCCCCGAGGCTGACCGGATCGGCGCGGGTGAGGAAGTCGAGCCGCAGATCGACGTGCTCGCCGACGCGTGCTGCCGCGCTGGCGAAGAGACCGACCGACTGCTCGGTGCCCACGTCGGGACGCGTGTCCTGCGTCCATGAGAGCCTCGCCAGCAGGCGCAGCCAGGTCACCGGCTTCGTCGTCGCCTGCAGCCACGCGCTGCGTCCCGCGAGCCAACCGCGCTCCTCGCGATAGCCCACGATGAGGCCGCCGCGTGCGCCGAAGAGAGTGGGCAGCGCGACGTCGGGACCGAACCATGCGCGCTGCATCCCTGTGGAGAGATCGTGGCTCTCGCCCGCGGCCGCGCTGATCTGCAGCGGCGCGATCACCGTGTACGTGATGGTGGCGTCTAAGTCGCGTGATGGCCCGCCGGTTGGCGCGCCGGTGCTTGCGAATTGAGGAAGCGCGAGGCCGAGGTAGCGAAAGCCTGCACTGACAAACAGCGGCGCGATCGGATGCGCGCCGAGATCGACCCGCACGGCCTCGAGCCCGCTGCTCGCGGTGCCGCCCGCACCGACACGAACGTCCGCGGAGAGATCAACGAGCTTGAAGAGCGATGCCTGACCGCTGCTCTCCGCCTCGAATCGCGTGCCGCCCTCGGGCGTGGTCACGACCGCGATGCGGCCTTGATTGATCAGGATGGGAATCGAACTCTCGCCAATCGCGCGGCGCTGCAGTCCCCAGAAGAGGCCGCCGGTTCCGCGATTGATGCCGGGTGTGAGCGTCGAAGGGTCGGGCACGGCGCCGCCATAGAGGCCGATCTCATTGCCACTCTGGCTGCGGAACCCGAGCTGCGCTCCATCGATGCGCGGCGCGCCCGGTGCGTTCCACGGATTGATGCGGCCAAGCGATCCGAACAGCGCGTGCTCAGTGCGCGCGCTCACCTGCGCCTCCCAGACGTAGAGCTGCGTCGCCGCGCCGGGCCGGAACTGCGTGTTGGCCGCCTGGCGATTCCAGTGGCGCGCGCTCAGGTCGAGCCAAAGCTCCATCCCCGCGCCCAGAGGGACGCCACGCGCATTGACGTCGAGGCGCTCCTCGTTCGCAGGCGTGGTGCCCGAAGCGGCCCAGGTCGCGTGAGCCAACTCGACATCGATGGTCGGCGCAGAGCCCGGGAATCCAACCGTCTTCGCGGCGCCTCGAAACTCGACCGGCGCAAGCGCCGCAGCCTGCAGCGCGCTCTTCTCGGCATCCCGAGCGGCCGCAGAAAGCGGTGTCGCCCGGAGCGTCGGAGCCTCAGCCGGCGTGGTCTCCGGTGCCAATGCAAACGTGTCGCCCGTGCGCGCGGCCGCGCCAGTACAGCTCGCGCGGTGATCGGACAGATCCGCGATGCGGCAGCGTCCAACGGTCGAACCTCGCCGCCGGATCTCCAGCACCGCCCCCGCGTGCAGCCCTTCGGCCGCGCCTGCGTCGAGATAGACGCGGCTGCGCGTCGCCTGCACGACATGCCCCTCGCGCACGGAAGCCGTGCCAGCTGCGGTCGCGAGCATGCAGAGTGCGCCGCCGAGCAGTCGCGCGTTCATCGCAGACCCCGTTGTCCGGGAGCGCGGGGGAACTGCGCGTTGCTGAAGCGGTGGCACTCCCAGCACTTGCGATCCTTGCACTGGTAGGCGCCGACGCTCGCATGGCGAGCATCGACCGAGTTGCAGCTGTGGCACCGCGTGCACGAGGCGCTGTTCGTGTTGCACGCGCCGCTCGCGCCCACGACGTTCGGCATCGCGGTGTGGCACTCGGTGCAGCGGATGTTCGCGTGCGGCCCTGCGTTGATCTCGAAGCAGGTCGCATGCTCGGCGAAGTGCGCACCCTGCCAGCGATAGGGCAGGTGGCAGTCGCGGCAGGTCGTCGGAAATCCCGCGGCGGCGTGATCGATCGAAGATCCGGCGGTGCGCGCGTAGTCACTCTGGTGGCAGGAGATGCAGTCAACCGTCGAGCGTGTGAATGAGCGATCGCGCTGGTTCGTGTGGCACTCCTCGCAGGCGATGAAGGCGTGGCGGCCGTTGAGCGGGAAGTTCGTGCGTCGATGCGCGTCGGCGGTGAAGAGCGGCTTCCAGGAGGTTTCCTCGTGGCACCCCTGGCAGCGCGCGCCGAATTCACCGACGTGTGTGTCGCGATGGCAGGCCGCGCAGGTCTGCGGAACAGCGCGGGAGAGATCGGCACCGTGGCACGCCGAGCAGGCGACCTTCGCGTGCACACCGCGGAGGATGAAGCCGGTCCGCGTGTGATCGAACGTCACTTGTCGCCAACCGTTGGCCGAGTGGCAGAGCGCGCACCGCGTGTCGGAGAGCGGGTGCGCGACCGCAGGCGAGGAGGTTCTCGCTGGAGCGGCGGGCACTGGCGCAACGGGCGCGGCAGGTACGGCCGGAGCTGGAGAGGCCGCAGGAGCGTCGCCCGAGCCAGCGCCCCTCGCCGCCGAGTTGCCGACGGCAAGCAGAAGCACCGCCGCCAGCGTCGCACTGAAGAGTCGAGGGCTCATCGCGCAAACCTCTTCATCGCGCCGCTGTGCACGTCTGCGTGGCAGCCCTCGCACGTCTGCGGCAGCGGCTTGTAGCGGCGCGAACTCTTCCCATTCGCAAGTGCCACCGGAACATGGCAGGCCTCACACGTGAGCGCCTGGTGCTTTCCCTCGAGGACAAACTGCGTGAACGGGGGCGCGTGAACGAAACGCGTTGGCGTCCAGCCCTGCACGGAGTGACAGCGCAGACAGTCGGTCGCTGCCCCTTGCGCGAACTGACCCGCGTGCGGATCGCGATGGCAGTTCGCGCACGCCGTGTCGACGGGCCGGAAGCGGATCGACGACGCGGCCGAGGCCATCGCGCTGCTCGCCTTGGCCGCGCTGAGCGCGGGTTCGCGCGCGTGGCATGCCGAGCAGGCCACGGTGGCGTGCTTTCCCTCGAGCGGGAATCGGCTGTCCTTCGCGTGATCGAAGCGCAGCGTGCGGAAGCTCGTGGCGACGTGGCAGGCCGCACAATCCTCGCGCTGCACCCGCTCTTCGAACTGGCCCGCGTGCGCATCCGCGTGGCAACTGTCGCAGCGCAGCGGATCGGCCCGCTGCTTGAAGAGCGTCAAGCTCTGCTTCACCGGCCTGCCGTGCGCGCGCAGGTCCTTCGCGAGCGCCGCAGGGAATCGCTTCTCCAGCGCAGGATAGCGCTGGTGGCAGGTGACGCAGGCGATCGCGCGGTGCGCTCCCTCCAGAGGCCAGCGGCTTTTGGCGTGCTCCTCGAGTTCAAAGTGTGCGGGCAGGAATCCGTTGACGTCGTGGCAACGAGTGCAGTCGGCCTGAGGGCTGCCGGCTGGCCCGAACTGCCCCTGGTGCGCGTCCGCGTGGCAGTCGGTGCAGTTCTGATACGCGAGCCCCTTGAACCGCGCCTTCTCCCCAGGGAACGGGCCGTGGCACGTCTTGCAAGCGACCTTCGAGTGCAGGCCGCGGAGCGGAAAATTCGTCTTGTCGTGCAGCGATCCATTGCCGCCGGCTCCTGTCGCGTGCACCTCTTTCCAGCTCTCAGTCGCGTGGCAGCTTGCGCAGTCGCCGCCGAACTTTCCCTCGTGCGGGTCCTTGTGACAGGCGGTGCAGCTGTCGTGCACAACCGGCTTGAAGCGCGCAAACTCCATCGCGTGCGGCGCGGGAAAGATCCCCGCAGCGCTCGTCTTGTCTGGCTCCTGGACATGGCACTTGATGCAGTCGGCCTGCGCATGCTTCCCCGTCAGCGCGAACGCGCTCTTGCTGTGCAGGAAGCCCTTGGCCGGCTTGAACGCACTCTCGTCGTGGCAGGCCTTGCAGTCGTTGCCGAGTTGGCCGCGATGCTCGTCGAAATGGCAGACGCTGCAGGCCGTGGCCAGGCCGAGATACGTCTCACGCTTGGGCGACTTCACAATCAGTTCACGGATCGACTTGTCCTGGATCAGCCGCGGCTCGTGACAGGCGGTGCAGGCCTGTCCTTTGTGTTTGCCCACGAGGGGAAAACCGGTCTTGCGATGATCGAACGTCTTCTTGCCTGCGCCCCAATCGATGAGCTGGAAATCGCGGCCCTGGTGATCCTTGTGGCAGAGCTCGCACGACCGGTCAGTCGGCGCGAGCTTGCCGTGGAAGCCGGTGCCAGCCGCGACGCGGGATTTCAGCTCGGTGTGGCAGGCGAGGCAGCGCTCTTCATCCAGTTTGCCGCCCTGCACGTGACACTTGGTGCAGTTGGCGATGCCTTCGAGATCCTGGTGCGCCTGGGCGAGATCTCCGGGAGAGAACGCATCGCCCGCGAGCGCGCGCGACGACGCGAGCGCACAGAGCGCCGCGAGGACAACTCCTGCGCGCCGATGCGCGCGACGCTCAGCGTTTCCAGCCATAGCCAAGATAGAGCGAGACACCGATGTGGGCCGCGATCACGAAGACGAGGAGCACTGCGAGAACGGCATGGAAGAGCCGCCAGGTGCGCATCACCGCCTTGAGCGCACCAAAGAATCCGATCTGCACGCGCAGCCTGTGGAGCCGCAACAGCGCGTCGCGAAAATCGCGGAAGTCATCGCGCTCGGCAAACAGCCAGCGCCCACGCTGCAATCGCAGGCGGAGCATCGCTCCTGCGAACGGCAACGTGCACAGACGCGCGATGAGGCCCAGCGCGGAACCGCCCTGCGTGCTCTCCGGCGGCAGCGCATGTTGAAGCAGCGCCTCGAGCGGTTCGCGATCCTTCGCATCTTCGAGCAGCGGCAGCGTGCGCTCCTGGATGCGGGCAACGCGCGCGCGCAGGTCGCTCAACTCCAGAGCGCGTCCGCGCTCGGTGGGCACGAGGCCGTAGATGTAGCGACCGACGATCCCGGTCGACACCACGATCAGCAGCGCCGCGGCGGTCCCTGTCGCGAGCTGGTTGTTGAACTGGAACGCCGCGTGGAAGACGATCACCAGCGGGCTCATGAAGCCGACGAACATGTGGAAGTCGAGCCAACCGCGGATCGAACCCAGGCCCGTCAGTGCGCGCGTGCGCTTGCGGACCGCGTAGAGGAAGTTCGACATCATCACCAGCGTCGCGCCGATGCCGATGCCATGACCGATGTGGCCCGCGGGGCGGAAGCTCTGGTGCAGCGCTGAGTGAAGGCGGTCGCGGTGCGGGAGCACGTAGTACTCCCAGCCCATGCTCGCAAGCCACGCGAGGATCAGCAGGCCCGTCCCGGCGTAGAGCAGGCCCGTAATGCGCCGGTCGCGGGCAACGTCACGCTCCTTCGCGAGACCTGCACGACGGCGCTTCTGCGAAGCGGAATGCTCGCCCGGCGCCTCGCCGTGAAAGCGGCGCACTTCGACGCCCATCTGCTTGAGAAACTCGAGCGGGAGCTCGCCGCCGGCCTGAACGATCACGAAGTCGTTGGGCAGTTCGACCAGGCTGCCATCAGTCCGGGTCAGCACGACCCGCTCGGCGTCGATCTGCTTCACCTGCGTTCCGAGGAGAACCTGCACACGACCCGACTTCTCGAGTGCGCCGATCTTCTCGCGGTTGCGCTCGCGGCAGCGCGCGAAGGCTTCGCCGCGATAGGAGATCGCAACCTGGGCGGTGCTCTGCTCCGCGAGCGACGCTGCGGCCTCGAGCGCCGAGTCTCCGCCGCCGACCACGAGCACCGAGCAGCCGTCGTACTGCTCGGCCTCGATCAGCGAATAGGCGACCTTGCTCTGCTCCTCGCCCGGAACGCCGAGCTTGCGCGGAGAGCCGCGGCGGCCACAGGCGAGCACCACTTTGCGCGCGGCGATCGGCCCCTGCTCGGTGAAGACATTGAAGCCGCCATCGCTGCCGGCAAGGCCCGTGACCTTGACGCCTTCCTCGACGTGGATGCGTCCCTTCTCCACCAGCCGCTTCCAGTCCGCGAGCAACTCCTCTTTGGCGACCAGCGACTTCCCGAGGCGCCCGACGAAGGGCAGCTCCACCGGTTCGGTCATCACGACCTTCTGGCGCGGATAGTGGGCCACGGTGCCGCCGAGCGTGCTCTGGTCGACGATGCGGAACGTCCGCTCGCGCTGCTGCAATCCTGCTGCAGTCGCCAGACCTGCGGGCCCCGCGCCGACAATCACGACGTCAACGAACTCCGCATCGCCCGTAGCGCCTGCCACGCTGACGCCCAGCACCTCGTTCAACCGCTCCGCAACCTGAAGTCCCTGGCCGACAGCGTTCTTGATCAACCCCATGCCGCCGAGTTCGCCGACCACATGCACGCCCGGGCGGCTCGACTCGAAGAACTCGTCGACCTCCGGCAGATCGACGCCGCGCTCGGCTGTTCCGAAGACGAGTTTGATCGCACCGACCGGGCACTCGACTGCACAGCGTCCATGCCCGATGCAGCGATCGGCGTGCACCAGGCGCGCGGTGTTGTCGATGACGCCGAGGATGTCTCCCTCGGGACAGGCCTTGAGGCAGGAGAGGCTGCCGATGCAGATGTCGGTGTCGATCACCGGGTGGAGCGAGGCCGGGATGTGGCGCCCGCTCGCGACGGCCTTCTCCAGTTCGACCTTGCTGCGACGGGCCAGCGCGCGGCGCCCGACGAGCAGGATCGTGAGCACGCCCAGCGTGACGACGAGGCCTCCGAGTGGCGCGAGCAGTGCAAAGTTCATGACGTACTCCGGGCGGAGCGAAATCCCGGCGGCACACTACGTCAAGAGGACGTTGGGCGGAGAACGAAGCGCAAGCAACTCGACCGCGTCGTTGGGCGCCGTTGGCGAGAAATCCGGCGAACGTCAATCCGAGTGGCAGTCAAGCGGCGGGCGAGCCCTCGCCTTCGACGGACGCCGACCGGACTTCGCGAGTCTGGCAGGGTCCGCCCATCGTGCATTGGAGAAGAGTAGAGCGACGATCGGTGCGACGAATGAATCCGCCACGCGAGTCACGTCGTGCGCGCACTCCTCGATACGCATCGCGCACGAGTTGCTTGACCTGAATCGGTTTCGTCTCGATACAGTCCCGCGCATCGGGGCGGGCTGGACGCCGACTTGGGCGTCGACTCACAAACAGGAGTCGCGGGACAACTCCACCGAGAGTTCTGAGCTTGCCCCGTTTTCGTGGACACCGAGTTTATGCTGCCTCGGCTTCAGATCGCCAATCGGATTCGGTGGTGTTCGGACTGCGGTAGCCGTTGCTCGAGTGTAATCTCCTTCGGTTGTAATAGCCGTCTATGAAGTTGGACAGTTCGGGCCGAGCATCGTCTGCGACGCGCCAGGCTTGACCCGGCTCCATCTCAAACTCGAGGGTGGAGAAGAAGCTCTCTGCGACGGCGTTATCCCAGCAGTTGCCTTTGCGGCTCATGCTCTGGACGGCGCCGACGCGGGCGAGGCGGTCGCGGAAACGTCTGGCTGCGAACTCGATGCCGCGGTCGGAGTGGAAGATCAGGCCAGGCCCGGGCTGGCGCACCGCGAGCGCGCGCCGCAGCGCCTCGCCGGACAGCTCGGCATCGAGCCTGTCATCGACCGACCAGCCGACGACCCTGCGCGAAAACAAGTCGAGGATCACGCAGAGGTAGATAAAGCCGCCGAGCACCGGAAGGTAGGTTGTATCGGCAACCCAGACG
>CAIWCD010000011.1 GCA_903911145.1 uncultured delta proteobacterium
GACCTTGACGACCACGACGGGCGAGAACGCGACACCGGAGCCGACATTCGAGGGCTGCGTCGTGAATGCGAGCTTCGACGCCACGCCTGATGAGACATTAAACGTGCCGCTTGTTGCTGGCGTTAATCCGCTGCTCGTGGCAGTCAGCGAGAAGCCATTCGCTGGGGTCGCCGTCACCGCAAGACCAGTTAACGTCGCGACCCCGCCAACTGCGACTGCGCTGGCATTCACGAGCGTTCCCGCGCCTGTCGCCAGAGAGATCGCGATTGGAGCGGAAGATCCGGTCACGACATTGCCGGCGGAGTCTTCGACCTTGACGACCACGACGGGCGAGAACGCGACACCGGAGCCGACATTCGACGGCTGCGTCGTGAATGCGAGCTTCGACGCGGCACCAGCAGAGAGATTAAACGTGCTGCTTGTCGCCGACGTTAATCCATCGCTCGCCGCCGTCAGCGAATAGCCGCCCCCTTCGGGCGCAAGCAGGGAGAGATTGCTGAAGACCGCTACACCGCTTTGCGCGGCGACAGAGGTTTCCGACAGCGTCCCTCCGGGCGATACCGAGAGGTTAATCGTCGCATTTGCAAACACGATGTTCCCGCTGGCGTCCTCGATCTGCACCACGGGCGCAGGATTCATCGGCACACCGACCTGGATCGATGCCGCGGGTTGCTGTGTGAACACGAGCCGTGTTGGGACGCCGCTGGAGATTGAAAAAGTCCCGCTGGTGACCGGAACCAGTGCGGCCGCGGTATCGGCAGCCATCAGCGAGTAGCCGCTGCCGGCAGCAGCAGCCAGGGACAGATCGGAGAACGTCGCCACGCCGTCGATTGCCGGTTGGGTCGATTGCGATAGCGTCCCCGTGCCGCTCGCGAGGGCGAGGACAACCGTGCCGGCAAATGATGTGGCGACATTTCCCGCGGCGTCCTGCGCCGCGACGATCACCGCCGGCGAAATCACGGCTCCCGCGGCCGCGCTGGTTGGTTGCTGTTCGAATACGAGTTGGGCCGCCGCGCCCGCCGAAACAACGAAGGGGTCGCTGGTTGCAGCAACCAGTGCTCCGCTTGAGGCGACGAGAGAATATTGGCCCTGCCGAGCGCTGAGTGCGAGTGCTGGAAAGGAGGCGATACCAGCGACTGCGGATGCCGAATCGTTGATTAAGTCGCCGACGCCGGATGCGAGCGAGAGAGAGATCAGGTCGACGCCTCCTGTCACGATATTGCCGGCGGAATCGAGAATCGCCACGCGAACCACCGGAGCGAACGAAGCGCCCGATGGAACGTTCGTCGGTTGTTGCGCGAAGGAGAGGCTGACGGCGACTCCGGCAGAAACGCTGAAGGCCGCGCTGGTCGCGGTCGGGAGCGATCCACTGCTGGCAGCGAGCGCGTAGTTTCCCGCCATTGCCTGCAGAGAGAGCGCAGGGAATGTCGCGACTCCCGACGTCGCTGGTTGAGACGCTCCCGAGAGAGTGCCAGCACCGGATTCGAGGGAGAGGTCGACCTGGTCGTGAAACGACGCAACGACATTGCCGGCTGAGTCCTCGACTGCGACAGTCACCGCCGGCGAGAGGAGTCCACCAGAGGAGGTGTCCGTGGGTTGCTGACGAAATGCCAATCGGGACGGAGCACCCGCGGAAACCATGAATGAGGCGCTCGTGGCGGAGGTCAAGCCGTCGCTCGTGGCCGTCAGCGTATATGCGCCCGCCTGCGCCGAGAGAGTAAGACCCGTGAAGACAGCGACGCCTTGCACGATCGAGGCAATCGGGACCTCGAGCGTACCTGCGCTCGAGGCCAGCACGATGGCGTTGGTCGCGTTCGTGACGACATTGCCTGCGGCATCGAGGACCGCAACCGAGACGGACGGAGAGATCGGAGCGCCCGAAGCAACGTCGGTCGGCTGCTGCAGATAGACGAGCTTCGCTGGGGTACCAGGCTGCTCGACCGGGATGCCACTCCCTTTGTTTCCACAGCCGCCGAGGAGCAGCGCCGCGACCGCAGTGGCAACCGTCGGGAAGAGAGTTCCGATGGACCGCCTGGATCTGATCATTCGTTCTCCGTGTGCGGATCGACATTAGCCCGAGACACACCCACCCGCAGTGGCGTCCTCGACCTCGCGCCACGAGCGTCGCGGCTGGATTTGTGGTAATGGCGGCGCAAATCCTCACCAGGGAGCCACCATGGCGGTTGAGAACGCAGCGATTCGAGCCTGGGTGAAAGAGATCGAAACCCTCTGCACGCCCGACCAGATTGTCTGGTGCGACGGTTCGGAAGCAGAGCGAGATCGTCTCACCAAGGAGTGCCTGGCAACGGGCGAGTTGATCGAACTCAACCAGCAGAAGATGCCCGGTTGCTACTTGCACCGCAGCGCGGCCCACGACGTCGCGCGCACCGAGCACCTCACGTTCGTCTGCACGCCAGAGAAGCTCGACGCCGGCCCGAACAACAACTGGATGGCACCCGCGGACGCGCGCGCCAAACTCTCGGCGCTCTACCAGGGCTGCATGAAGGGCCGCACGCTCTACGTCGTGCCGTTCTTGATGGGCCCGCCGGGCTCGCGCTTCAGCAAGGTCGGCGTCGAGATCACCGACAGCAAGTACGTCGTGCTCAACATGCGCATCATGACGCGCGTGGGAAAGCCCGCGCTCGACCACCTCGGCGCATCAGGCGACTTCACGCGCTGCCTGCATTCGCTCGGCGATCTCTCTCCCGACCGCCGCTTCATCTGCCACTTCCCCGAAGACAACACCGTCTGGTCGATCGGCTCGGGCTACGGAGGCAACGCGCTGCTTGGCAAGAAGTGTCTCGCGCTGCGGCTCGCGAGCTACCTCGGAAAGAAGGAGGGCTGGCTCGCCGAGCACATGCTCATCCTCGGCGTGCAGAATCCGCAGGGCGAGACCCGCTACGTCACCGGCGCGTTCCCCAGCGCGTGCGGCAAGACGAACCTCGCGATGCTGCAGCCGCCCGCGTCGATGCCGGGATGGAAGACGTTCACGGTCGGCGACGACATCGCCTGGCTGCGTCCTGGCGAAGACGGCCGCCTCTACGCGATCAACCCCGAGGCGGGATTCTTCGGCGTCGTGCCGGGCACGAGCAAGAAGACCAACGCCAACGCGACGGCGATGATCCAGAGCAACACGATCTTCACCAATGTCGCGCTGCGCCCCGACGGCACGCCGTGGTGGGAAGGCCACGACGATCCAGCGCCTGCGACTGCGCTCGATTGGCAGGGCCGCCCTTGGACTCCCGCGAGCAGTGAGAAGGCCGCGCATCCCAACAGCCGCTTCACGACTCCCGCGAGCCAGTGCTCGTGCATCTCGCCTGAGTTCGAGAATCCGAACGGCGTGCCGATCAGCGCGATGCTCTTCGGCGCACGCCGCCAGCGCGTCGTTCCGCTCGTCTACCAGTCGCGCAGCTGGCAGCACGGCGTCTTCCTCGGCGCGACGCTCTCCTCGGAGACCACCGCGGCCGCCACTGGCAAGGTCGGCGTGCTGCGCCGCGACCCGATGGCGATGCTCCCCTTCTGCGGCTACAACTTCGGCGACTACTGGGCCCACTGGCTCGAGGTCGGCGCGAAGCTGAAGCACCCGCCCGCGATCTTCCGCACCAACTGGTTCCGCACCAACGACGCCGGCAAGTTCCTCTGGCCCGGGTTCGGCGACAACCTCCGCGTCATCAAGTGGGTGCTCGAGCGCGCCGAGGGCAAGGGCGAGGCGCGTGAGACGCCGATCGGGTTCGTCCCAGCAACGAACGCGCTCGACCTGCGCGGCTCCGACCTGAGCGGCGAATCGCTCGACAAGCTGCTCGCGGTCGATCCGGCCGATTGGACCGAGGCGGTGCAGAGCCAGGGCGAGTTCTTCGACTCGTTCGGCGGCCGCATTCCAAAGGGCATTCGCGACGAGCACGAGCGGCTCGCGCAGGCGATCCAGACGGAGATCACGCCGGACGACATGCGCGGGCGCGACGCCGGGAACTAAGGCATCGCACAGCAGCTGCGCAGCATCGAATCGAAGCCCGCCCGAACTCTCGGCGGGCTTTGTTCGTTCAGAGACCCAATCGGAGCGCGAGCAGCAAAGCCGCGACCAGAGCGGCCGCGATGGCGATCATCGCGATCGTGCCCGAGACGAAATACGGGTAGATCATCATCGCGACGCCGACAGCAAGTTGCGCCGGGCGCCGCTGCTTCTTGCCGTAGAGAAAGATCCCGAAGCCGACGAGGCCGATCGCGAACGAGGTGATGAACGCGCTCTCGCTCGCGAAGCTCACCGGCCGCCGCCCGCGTCGCTCGCGCTGCCTTCGCCGCGCTCATCGTCGGAGCTGTCGTCATCTGCGTCGCCGTCCGCGTCCTCCGGATTTGAGCCAGCGCCCGAGGGCGCCACGTGGGCCGCGGCCGGGAGCAGCTTGAACAGCGCATCGCTCTGCAGCACGCCGAGGCTCCAGCCCTTGAGTCCGTCGCTCCAGAAGAAGAGCAGCACGCGCCCATCGCTCCCGGCTTCGATGTTGAACCACCAGGTCTTCGATTCGGTAACCACAGCGACTGCACTGATCCACTCCTTGCCGTGCACGGCCTCGCTGGCGGCCGGTTGCGCCGCCCCGAACGCCGCGATCAGCTTGCCGATGTCAGAGCGATCGGTGATCTCGATCTCCTCCATCGAGAGGCTCTGCTGGCTCATCGCACCGGGCGCGGCATGGCGGCCGCTGTCCGGCATCGGCCGCAGGAGGATCCGCACGACGGATTCGGTCGTGAGCGCGCGGAAATCGGCCAGCAGCTTGGCCCCCTTCGTGTTGCGCACATGCGCCGCGTAGCCGACCAACCAGCCGACGAGCAGCACGAGGACGACCACCGCCACGACCGGGATCCAGGGAAACTCGTCGCGCGGCATCATGCTCAAATCGGGCTGTTCCATCGGCGCACGCTGCCGCTCTCGAGACCCAAGTGCAAGCGCAGCGAAACGCACGGCAGCTTAAGCAAATCGTCCGTCGGACCGATGAACTGGGTGTGCACCTGCGAAGTCGGCGGGTGGAGCGACCCATGGCCTCCTCTTCTCCACTCAAGCCGCGATTCCTCTCCGGACCCCGCGCGCGTCAGGAGATTGAGCAGCCCATCGTCGGTTCGCGCCCCGGCATGAACCAGGTGCGGCGGCTGATGCCCGACCCGCCCCCGCCCGTGGTGAAGAAGGTCGAGCCGCCCAAGGCCGTGCTGGTCCCGACGATTCCGCCCGAGGTGGTGCGCGAGCAACTCGGCGCCGCGGTTGATTCTCTGCAACTGCACAGCCAGCGGCTCGCGGAGCAGGCGCGCAATGACTCGCTGGAGATGGCGTTCCAGATCGCCCGTCGCATCACCGGCATCGAGATGAAACAAAATCTCGTGCCTTTGTTTGATCTGGTGCGCGACTCTCTCGCCGAGCTCGCCGCTGCTCGCCGCATCACCCTGCGGGTCTGCACACAGGACGTCGAGGCGCTGCGCACCCAGCACGCCTCCAGAACAGCAGCGGGCCTCTCGATGGCCGAGATTGCGTTCGCCGCCGATCCGACTCTCAAGCTCGGCGAATGCAAGGTCGACAGCGATCTTGGCCGCCTCGACGAGCGTCGCGAAGGCCTCCAGGAGCAGCGACGCGACGAGGTGCGGGAAGCAGCCGAGGGCGCTGCTTAGCGTTGGTACAGGGCGCGCGGGGCTAAGGCGCGACGACAGCCTTGTCGTCCTCGAAGTTCCAGCCCTCGAAGCTGCGCGCGGCCTTCCCTTCGCGATCGAAGACGAAGATCTTCGTATCGTGATCGATGTGGCTGCCATCCTCGAGAGCCTTGATGCCGAGAAACGCGAGCAGCTCTTTTGTCTGCGCCTGGCCGCCATTGAGCAGATGCCAGTTCTCGTCGGCGAGGTGCCGCGACTTCTTGTACGCCTTCAACTTCTCCTGTGTGTCGTGCGCGGGGTCGAGCGTCACCAGCGCGAACTGCGCCACCATCCCCTTCGCGGTGAACGCCTTCTCCACCTTGCGCAGCTTGTTGAGCGTCATCGGGCAGCGCACTTTGCAAGTCGTGTAGACGACCGTCACGACCAGCGGCTCACCGCGCCAACGAGAGAAGGCCACTGTCTCGCCGCGATCGTCCTGCCACTGCCATGCGTGCTCGAAGAGCGAGCCCTCGATCGCCAAGCTCGCAGGAGCAGCCAGCAGCGCGAACGTCGCCGCGACGAGGCCAGCCCAGGCCCACCGGTTCCGCATCCGAAGTTGAGTGCGCATCTCGCTCAGCGTCGCCAGGCGGAGTCTGCGCAAGCGCGGTTGATCTCCGCCGCGATCGTCGTCTTGTTGAACGGCTTGCCGACGTACCCGTCGATGTCGTTCGCCTTCGCCTGATCCATGCTGCCCGTCGAGGTCTCGGTGGTCACCATGAGGATGATGATCTTCTTGTCGACCTCACGAACCTCTTTGACGAACTCCAGCCCGAGCATTCGAGGCATGTTCCAGTCGACCAGCGCGACGTCGAATGCGCCCGGCTCGAACTGATCGAGCGCGTCCATCCCGTCGGTGGCTTCTGTGTACTCGGCGTTCTCGAAGCCCTCTTTGAGCGCCTTGATGATGATCTTGCGCATCACGGCGGAGTCGTCGACGACCAGAAATTTCATCACATACTCCGCACGAACAATCGAGAGAGGAGAGCTGTCCGAATGCGGTCATCTGCACACGGACAGCCCCATCTCGCTACAAAAAGGTCATCTCATCGCCCGCGAGCAGCTCGGCCTCTTCGACGACGTCGAAGATCGCCGGGTCGATGCGCTCGAAGTAGAGCTCGACAAAGAGATCCTCGCCGGTCGATCCCGACTGCTTCTTGCCATTGAACGTCGCGCCGAGCGTCAGCGACGGCGTGAGAATTCCGCGGCGGAACGAAACCTGCTGCCCGCGAATGAACGTCGGCACGCCGATGACCATCGACGAGCCCTTCTTCTCGATGAACGTCTTGATGCCGCCCGCGAGCATGTTGGCGATCTCGCCGACCATGTCCTCGAGGACTTCCACCGACGCAGGATCGTTCCCGAAGAGCGCAGCGTACGCGCTGCGGAGCACGTCCTCCTTGCCACTCACCAGCAGGTGGCCGGCGAGGTGATCGGAGCCCGTCACGGGAATCACCGCGTTCAGCGGCAAGAGCAGCGTGCGGCTCGCCTTGAGAAACGGCTCTTCCGAGACGGAGAAGTCGCCGAACGACGTCAGCATGTCGGTCGTGATCTTCCGCAAGCCATCGACGATCGCCTGCGGATAGAGGCTCTGCCGCAGCAGCGCGATGGCGTGCTCGTTGATCTTCTCAGCCGGGAACGGCCCGACGAAAATGAAGTCCGGCTTCGGCCCGGAGAATTCAACGGGTGCATCCGTATCGCCGCAGTAGAGCACGGGCAGTTCGGGGTGCATTCCCTTGAGCGCGCCCACCAGCGAGTTGGCGAGATCCTTCACCATCGAACCGTTCATCACCACAAGCGCGAGCTTGCGCACGTTGCGAACGGTATCGAGCACCATGTTCGGATCCGAGATCAGGACGATCTGGAATCCGAGCTCCTTGAGCCGCGGCGCCATTCCCGCCAGCGTCCCGCCGTGCTCGTCCACCAGCACGATGTGCTTGCGGATCGACATCAACCTCGTCGCACCGAAGGCCATATTATTTCAACCCGAGCACTTTCTGGATGCCCTTGAGGACCAGCTCCGGCTTGAACGGCTTGACCAGCCACGCCGTCGCGCCGGCCTCTTTGCCCTTCTGGGCCATCGCGGTCGTCGACTCGGTCGTGAGCACGAAGATCGGCGTCTTCTCGTAGCCGGGAAGTTTGCGCAGCTCGGCGATCATCTCGATGCCGTTCATCATCGGCATGTTGACGTCGACCATCACGAGGTCGGCCTGCGTCGTCTTCGCTGCGGCGAGCCCCTCGACGCCGTTCGAGCCCTCGATCACCGTGAACTCGTTCGTCTGCAGGAAGGACCGGACCTGCTGGCGAACCGTCGCGGAGTCATCAACAACAAGAATCGTCTTTGCCATTCCACTCTCCAAAAGATGTGAGCACTACAAGAAACTGATTTCGTCAGAAGCTACGATTTCCGATGCACCATCCCCCGCGCCACCCTCGGGGGCGAGCGTGAGCGCAGGTGCCTTCTCCGGCGGGATGACCATGCGGAAGAGGCAGCCCTTGCCGAGCGTCGACTCAACCTCGATGCGCCCGCCGAGCCCTTCGATGGTCTGCTTGACCACGTCCATGCCGACGCCGCGGCCCGACATCGCCGTGACCTGCTCAGCGGTCGAGAATCCCGGCGCGAAGATGAGCGCGAACGCATCCTGGCTCGACATCATCTCGGCGAGGTCTTCGGTAATGAGACCCTTCGAGAGCGCCTTTTTGATCAGCTTGGTCGCGTCGAGTCCGCGGCCGTCGTCGCGGATGTGCACGTAGATGGTGCCGTCGTCGGCACGGTTGCCGCCGATCTCGATGGTCGCGAGGAGATTCTTGCTCGTCTGGCGACGCTCCGCCTGCGTCTCGACGCCGTGGTCGAGCGCGTTGCGGATCAGGTGCACGAAGGGATCGCTGAGCGCCTCGAAGACCCGACGCGGGATGCGCGTGTCCTCGCCGCCGAGAACGACGCGCACGGCCTTCTCGAGCTTCATCGACACGTCGCGCACCATGCGCGCGACCTTGGTGAGCAAGGGTCCGAGCGTCACCATGCGCATCTCGGAGCAGGCGTGCTCGAGCGCTGCGCGGATCTCGGCGAGGCGAGCAGCGGCTTGCGCATCCTTCGTTGGCGCGTCGTCGAGTTGGCGAGTCTCGGCGGCGAGCGCCTGCTCGACAAGCGCGAGCGACGCAACGGCACGCTCGAGGCGATCGATGGTGGCGACATCGACGCGCACAGTCTCCTTGGCCTTCTGCGCCGGAGCATGGGCCGCCTCAGCAGCTGCGGGCGCGGCACCCACGGCAGGCGCGGCGTCCTTCATCTCGAGCAGCTTGGAGAGGACGCCGATCTGCTCGCCCACGCCAGGCAGCGACATCACCTTGCCGTCGGCCTTGAGCGCCTGCTGCAGCCTCTCGACGAGCTCGCCGATCAGCGCAGTCGAACGGAACAGCGCGGAGACCACCGGCTGGCTCGGCGCCATCGTGCCGTCGCGGAGCTTCGAGAGAAGATTCTCGCTCGCATGCGCGATCGCGACAATCTCCTTGAGCTCCCAGAACGACGCGTTTCCCTTGATGGTGTGGAAGATGCGAAATGCGCGGTTGATCTGCTCGGCGTCGTGCTTGCCCTGCTCCATCGAGGAGAGGATCGCCTCTGCCTCCTCGAGACCGGTGATCGCCTCCTGGACGATCTCAACGATGATCTCCAGCGAGCCCTCGTCCATCGGGATCTGGACGAACTCGGCGAACGAGACGGCGATCGGATCGGCAGCCGCCGGAGGCGGTGGAGGCGCAGCTGCTTCGCGTGCTGCCTCGTAGCTCTTGAGCAGCTCCTGCGCGCGCTCGGTGAGCTTCTGGACCGACTCGCGCGGGTTGGTCGAGTCGTCGTTGATGACGCTGACGACGAGGTCGACGCAGTTGCGCAGCTGCGCAATTTCGGTATCTGAGGCCGTCTCGCGCCGCGCTTCAGAGAGCTCTTCCCAGAGGCCGAGGACGCGCGTGAGGACGAGCTTGTCCGGGACGCTGCCGTCGAGATACGAGAGGATCTCCCGCACCAGATTTTCCGGCGAGCGATCGGCACAGACGATCTCAAAGGTCTCGGTCAGTCCGGCCGAAGCGATCTCGATGCCGCGGATCGGAATCGCGCGCGCGGTGAACTTGCGCACGTCCTCGCCGCCGAAGAACTCAGGGAGCCCGAGCAGCAACTCCTGTCCGCACGCATCGAAGACCGCCTGCTTGACGCGTCCCGCGAGCAGATTCAGTGTTTCGCCGAGCGCATCGACGATCATCGAGCCGGCAACTTCCTGATCGTCGCCGAACCCGTAGAGCATGCGCACGATCTGCCCGCAGCTCTTCTCGGTACCGAAGACCGCCACCTGGATCG
Source organism: uncultured delta proteobacterium (assembly GCA_903911145.1). Lineage (GTDB taxonomy): Bacteria > Myxococcota > Myxococcia > Myxococcales > 40CM-4-68-19 > CAIWCD01. Next base: position 10,013 of record CAIWCD010000011.1, read on the forward strand.
TGCCCGCGCCGTAGTCAAGCCGGATGCACGCCCCGTAGTGGCTCCTGCTCGGGTCGAACGCGTGCTCTGTGCCCTCGACGCGAAACTCCTTGCCGGAGGTCTCCGCAGCGACGGTCGTGAACAGGCCGGAGACGAGGCCGATGGTGTTCGACCCCAGGAGCGACGTGACGGTCTTCAAGCGATCCTCCGAGATGCAGCGAGTGCGTGAAGACCTGCGTCACGTGCGACGGATGAGGCAAGAGGAAGGCAGGCGCAACTCGGCACGATGCGCTCCCCCTGGACCGATCGAGTTTCCGCCGCGCTCTGGGTGCCGCGTCGAATGAAGCCCGGGTCAGTGTCCAAGAAAAGGAACGTATTCGCCACGATCGAAAGGCGAACCTGTTTCAGTGAACAGGTACCCCCTCGTTGCCCAACGTTCGAGCGAGGTCAGCGCGCTGGCCAAGCGGCGCGGCGAGGCGGGAGATGGAGCGTTCGGAGAGGTACGACTGAGCCCAACGCCCGCGGCAGCAAGGAAACGCAGCCCCCTGTCGAAGTGATCAGGTCGCGTCGGAGGATTATCCGATATCTCTGTTTGCCCCGTATCTCAACGCGCATCGAAGGCGACTTGACCACCCGACAGACGATCCAGCGCAAGTGGGGAACGCGCTTGATGGGCCAATGGCAAACTGCTAGTTACCCGTGCCCGTCTCTAGCACCGTTCTCCGCGGACCGGCGCTGACCGGTCGCGGAGAAAACGCAGGGCAAGTCTCGCTGTCAACGCTGAGCCGAAACACCTGTTAGGAGAGTGAAAGCGATGATCGAATTTCCGACGGCAGAGAAGCTCGCGAGCCTGGTCTCGAACGTCACGCAGACGATGTTCAACATTTCGTTTCAGGCCATCATCCCGCAAGAGTCTGCGCCGCATCTCATCTGGCGCACCGTGCTGCTGCCCATCCCGGGGAAGGACCCGATCACCGTCGGCCTCTCCTCGGATCTGCAGGGCTGCACCAAGCTGGGTTCAGCGATGTTCCAGGTCCCGCTCGAGTCGGTCGACCAGTCGATGATGGACGACTCGCTGTGCGAACTTGCGAACATGACTGCCGGCCTGCTCAAGAGCACCCTCGCGCTCGACCAGGCGCTCGGCCTCCCCAAGATCATCCCCAACGCCGACCCGCGCGTCGCTGCAGCCACCAACGATCCGCGCCTGACTCTGCTGCGCGCCCGAGAGATCGGTCTTATTCTCTGGGTGTTCCACGGCGCTGTTTAGTCATCACTTCCGGAGCTTGATTCTATGCCGCGCATTTTGACTGTTGATGACAGCCGTGCCGTTCGATCCATCGTTCGCAAGCAGGTCAGCGAGATGGGCTTTCTCGGAGTGGAGGTCGCTGAGGCTGAAGACGGCCAGCAGGGACTCGTCCGCCTTGGAGAGATGTCGGTTGATCTTGTTCTGCTCGACGTGACGATGCCCGTCCTCGACGGCCCTGGCATGCTCGCGAAGCTGCGTGAGTCTGGCTACAAGATGCCGGTGATCATGCTGACGTCCGAGTCGAAGACGTCGATCATCTCGAACGCGATGAAGCTGGGCATCAGCGACTACATCCTCAAGCCGTTCAAGGCGGAAGAACTGCGCGCCAAGATCGTCGCCGCGCTCGGGGCCAAGCTGCAGATGGGGGCGGCCCCTGTCGCGGCCGCTCCCGATCCGACCGCGGGGATCGTCGCGCCGTCTGTTCTGCCGACCGCTCCCGTCGCCATCCCCGTCTCCCACGCGCCGACGTCGTTGAACGTCGATGTGATGCTCATCGATGACCTCGAGAACGTGCATCGCAAGCTCCGCGAGCGCCTGCCGGCGACGCTGGTGATGGAAGGCCACCTCGACGCGCAAGCGGCCACCGCTGCGTGCCGCGGCAAGACCATCAAGGTGATCCTCATCGACAACGAGCTTCCCGGCGTCGAGATGAAAGTGCTCACGCGCCAGCTGCGGCTGCTCCAGCCGGGAGCCAAGCTGCTCGCGCTCGCGCTCCCCTCGACCACGACCGACCTGGCGAAGACATCGAAAGACCAGGGATTCGACGACATCCTCTTCAAGCCGTTCGGGCAGGATGCGGTCGACGACTTCCTCATCAAGTTCTTCGACAGCCAGGAGATCCTCGCCTGCACGGAGAATCTCTTCACGGTCGGTCCGTTCCGCGGCAAGGAAGACCGGCTCCCGACCTACTTCGAGCGGCTCACCACCGGCTTCAAGGATTCGCTGAAGAAGGCCGTCGCGGCCTGCTACGACGACATCATCCTCGACATGACGAACATCCCGATGCGCCAGGAGCGGCTCCCGCGCATGCTGCTTGAGTTCACGGCATCGACCAAGGAGCAGGGAATCGTCATGAAGCTCGTCGGAAACGCGGACCTCAAGAAACTGTTGAGCGCATTCTCCGAGACCCGCACGCTCCTGATCCACGGCACGGTTCAGGACGCTCGAGTGGCCAGAGGGTAGCGAGACATGGCAGCGGGAAGCAGCGCAGCGATCGTCAACTGGATCGAGCAGAGCATCCTCAAGCGGATTGAGGATGACACTCTCACATTGCCTGCGCTCCCCTCCGTGACCCTGCGCTGCGTGGAGATCCTGCGCAGCGATGACTTCAGCTACAAGACGGTGGCGGCGGCTCTTGAGCGCGAGCCGGCGATGATCGCGCGCGTGCTGCGCGTGGCCAACAGCGCAGCCTTCGCTGGCACGTCGAAGCTGAACCTCCAGGAGGCGCTGACGCGGCTCGGCCAGCAGAATCTGCGCTCGATTCTGCTCGAGGCTGCGGCCAAGCAGGCGTTCATCTCGAAGGATCCGAAGATCGCCGCGCTCGCCCGCACCACGTGGGAGCACTCGCTCGCGGTGGCGACGCTGGCGCGCGACCTCGCGGCGCTGACGGGCAACGACAACGCCGAGGCCGCCTATCTCGGCGGACTTCTCCACGACATCGGCAAGCCGGTCGTGGCGATGACGCTCCTCGAGGCCGAGCGGCAGATCGTCGAGATCCGAAATCAGAAGTGGATCGACTCGAACGCCTGGGGCGAGGCGGTCAACAGCGTGCACCGCAAGGTCGGCCTCGCGATCGCCGAGAAGTGGAAATTGCCCGCTGAGATCTGCCGCTGCATCAGAGACTGCAGCGAGTACGACAACGCCGATCGCGGATCGATCGTCAACACGGTCTGCCTCGCCAATGCTGTCGCGAAGATCAACGGCTGCGCGGTCGGGCCGGTTGACGTGGACGATCAGAACGCGCTGATCATGATCGGCCGCTCGCTGCTGGGCATCTCCGACGACGTGCTCAAGAAGATCGCGGCGCAGCTGCCCGAGCGCGTCGCGGGGCTGTTCGAGTAGAGCGCAGGCGCAGCGCATGCCCTCGAGCGCTGTGCGCGACCGCATCGTTGCCGACCTCGCCATCTGGCAAGCAGACGGGATCGTCGCGCCAGAGACGGGCGCGCTGCTTGCGCAGCGATACGAAGCACGCTCGGTCTGGTGGCTCTCAGCTCTGCGCGCGGCGGCTCTCCTCGGTGGTCTGCTCGCGTTGGCGGGCCTGCTCGGGATCATTGCGGCGGCCGCAGGCACCGAAGGGTTTGGTGGATTGCTCGCAGGTGGCGCGGGCGTCGCATTGCTGGTGGTCGGGATGCGAATGGCGACCGACCCGATGCAACGGCAGGCCATCACGGGGCGCATTCTGCTGGGCCTCGGCTTCGTCGCGAGCGCGAGCGGGCTCGGACTCGCACTTCACGCGTTCGGCCTCGACGTCGCGCACGTGCCGCTCTTCGTCGGCCTGCTCGAAGTGCCGCTCGCGATCGGGCTCGCGCACCGCGCGCGCAGCGGATTCCTGCTCGTGCTTGCGCTGCTGATGGCTTTTCACTGGGTCGGCAGCTGGACCGGAATGAGCGACCGTTCCACCTACGACATCGTGATCGACCAGCCTCGGTTGATGGCGCTTGCAACCCTCCCAGCGATTGGATTCGGCGCCTGGCTCGCCCAGCACCCGCGCGCGAACTGGCCGCGCTGCCACGCCGCGTGGCTTGGCGTGGGGCTCACGTATCTGAACATCTCGCTGCTCATCCTCAGCATCGTCGGCGACTGGGATCGCGCGGCGACCGGCGGCGTCCCGCAGAGCGTTTGGATCGCGCTCTTCACGGTCTCCTGCGTCCTGCAGATTATTCTCGGCGCGCGCCTTCACAATGGGCAGCTCACGGGATTCGGCGTGACGTTCGCGTTCATCGATCTCTACACGCGCTTCCACGAACAGCTCTGGGCGCGGCTCGATGCGGGGCTCTTCTTCCTGCTGGCGGGAGCGCTGCTCTTCGCTGTGGGCGCGGGGGCCGAGTGGGGGCTGCGCCGCCGGGACGCAAAGACATGAGCGCGCCAGCGGAAAACAGCGGTGTGCGCGCCGAACTCGATGCACTCTGCGCCGAGGGACTGCTCGCGCCCGACCAGCATCGCCAGCTCGTCGATCGCTACCCGACGACCGCGTGGGATGTCGTCCGGCTCGTTCGTTGGTTCACGCTGCTCGGCGCGCTCGGCATGGCCGCGGGCATCTGCGTGCTCGCCCCCAAGGTGATCGACGGTCGCGTCGCGCTCGAGATCGCGCTCAGTGGGGCTGCTGCTGGTCTGCTCTTCGGTGCGCGACGCGTGGCGCAAAGCGGTCTCGCGCGCACGGCGGCGGCAATGGAGCTGTGCGCGAGCCTCGCGCTGCAGGGACTCACCGCGGTGCTCGCGATCCACTTTTCAACGGGCTCGAAGAACTGGCCCGCGCTCGTCGGCGTCGATGCTGCGCTCGCCTGCGTTCTCGCGTACGCGCTCGACAACCGGCTGATCCTCATCCAGACGTGCGTCAACACCTTCACGTTCCTCGGCGGCGAAACCGGCTACGCCTCGGACTGGGGCGCGTACTGGCTGGGCATGGACTATCCCGCCCGATTTCTCGCTGCGGGATTGGCCACTCTCGCAGTCGCCTTCGCGCATCTGCGTTGGATCGCAGAGAGGTGGCGGCCGTTCGCACGCGTCTATGCGCATTTCGGCGCGCTGAGCGTGCATCTCTCGCTCTGGTTTCTCTCTCTCTTCGGTTGGTACAACGGTCGGCTCTCATTCGACGGAACCGTCGGCGTGCGCGTGCTCTTCACGCTGGTATGGGGAGCGCTCTCAGCGGGCAGCTACGTCTACAGCCGCGGCACGGGACTCGCGGTTCTCGGCGGATATGGCCTCACGTTCTTCGTCATCAACCTCTACACCGCCTACTTCCAGTTCGTCGTCGCGCACACCGGCGAGCTCTGGTTCCTCCACCTTCTGCTCGTGGGTGGCTCGCTCATCGGCGTCGCGCTCGCAGCGGAGCGCTGGCGCAGCGCACAGAAGACCGGAACGTAGTCGCGGAACGCGAAGGCGAAACGGGCGATGCCCGCGTCTCGCCTTCGCGGGACAGCGGTCGCCATGCTTCGATGAAGAGGGAAAGTGGAGCCGACAAACGGATTTGAACCGTTGACCTGCTGATTACGAATCAGCTGCTCTGCCAGCTGAGCTATGTCGGCGCCGAAAGAGGCGCGCGGTTTAGCAGCGACCGGGGGGCCAGTCAAGAAATGCTGCGCGCAGACAGTTCGCGCAGAGTGAGCGAAAACGCTCGCACGGTGGTGTCGGGCGCGCGACGGGGAGCTTCAAGTCGTTGACACCATCGCCTGCGCGGAGAGACTGCGAATCATGAATCGGATCGGCGACCGTAGAGTGCGTGCAAGAGGGAGGAGCGCCCTCGTGCATTGCGTGCTCGTGCTGGCGGCGGCATGCAAGCCACCTCCCGCACCGCCTGCCGAGGTGCAGCTCTCGAGCGATCTTCCCAGCGCGACGGTGGAGCAGGCGCTGCGAAGCACGCTTGCCCACGGAGGACCGCGCGGGGAGCGGATCGCGGGCCTCTCGCTGGGCGCGGCAGCCCTGACGCGACATGATTCACCCAACGCAGATTCCGACGGAGGCATCGCGATCGGCGGCGCTGGTGGAGATGTCCGCTGGGACCTCGAGCCCTACGGCGCCATCGCGGCGGCCGCACGCGGAGAGCTGCTTCCTGCACCAGACGAGGCCGCAGAGGTCCCCGAGTTGTGGCGCGATCCCGCGGGAGGATGGGTCGCGATCGCAGGCCGCGCGCAGGTGCTGCTCGTCGGCGTCGCAGCGCTTGGCGAGAACAGCATACCGAACCGCTTCACCTCGCTGACCGAGCCGTGGCTGCTCGGCAAGGTCGCGATGGTCGAGCCTGTGCGCGGAGCAGCGCTCGCCCACTTCGCTGCGCTCTACGCCGCGTGGGGAGAGGCACGGATGCGCGCGTGGCTCGAGGGACTGCAGCACAACCGAATCCAGCTCTTCGCGAGCGACGACGAGGTTCGCGCAGCCGTCGTACAGGGCCGAGCCACAGTCGGACTGCTCTCGAGTGACAGCGCCGCGAAGGCAGCGGCGAGCGCCGCGAAGGTCGAGGTCGTCTATCCGAACCAGCGCTCGATCGGCACGTTCGTCTGGCCGACGGCGCTCTCGATTCCACGCAACGCCGCGCATCCGGAGGCGGCCCAGAAGCTCGCAGCGCAGCTCGCCGACCGGAGCATCGAGCAGCTGCTTGTCGCGCGCGAACCCGGCTTTCTCCCTCTGCGGCCAAACATCGCGACGCCGCCCGGGGTGCGGTCGGCGGCGAATCTCGTCGTCATCTCCGTCAGCCCGGCGCGCATTCTCGAGGAGATCAACAAGAGGGAGCCGGAGCTTGTCGCGTGGGTCGCCGCGACGAAAGGGGTGAGCGCGTCGCCACCGTAGTCTGGCGTACGCGCGGACCATCTCATCGGTCGATCGGCGGTTTGCTGCCCGACCTCTGCCGCGTAGCTTGCCCGCGATCGGCGCACCCTTGTTTTGAGAGGATGCGCAACGAAGGGATCATCGAGCCATGCAGCGCTTCCGCACGTCCGCCGCCGTCGCCGTCCTGCTCACACTCTCTGCGCTCCCGACGCGAGCGCAGGAGTCGCGCAGCGCCGCGCCCCCCGCTGCGGCACAACCTGACGACGCGGTCGAATTGGTTGGTCCGACCCCAGCGCAGAAAGCCCGCAGCGACGCTGCGGCGCAGGCGCAGGCTGCAGCGAAGGCCGAGGCCCGGCAGCGCGCGGAGGCCCAGGCCAAGGCGCAGGCAGAAGCGGAACTTCGAGCGAAGCAGGAGGCAGAGACGCGCGCGAAGGATACAGCGGCCGCGCAGGTGCGCGCGCAGCAGGAGGCAAAGGAGCGCGCGAAGGAGGACGCCAAGGCCGCCGTGGCAGCCGAGAAGAAGGCCAAGGCCGATGCGGCCGCGCAGGCACGCGCCGACGCGATCGCTGCGAAGAAGGCCAAGGTTGAAGCGGCTGCGCAGGCGCGACGCGACGCGATTGCAGCGAAGAAGGCAGAGAAGGATCTCCGCGATCAGGCCTTCCGCAATCTCATTGCGAAACGGAAGGCAGATGCGGCAGCGAAGAAGCAGGCAGCAAAGGACGCCAAGGCTCGTGCGGCCGAGGAGCGTGCTGCAGCCGCGGAGCGAAAGCGCCACCCGAACGCCGTGCCTGTGTCGAAACCCGTCGTGCCCGCGGGAGAAGCCGCTGCAGCGACACCTGCACCGCTCCCCTCGACACCAAGCGACGAAGGGAGTGCGGATCTGATTGGCCGCCACGACTCCAATCGCGTTGGCGTGCGGCCCGCAGAACAGCCAGCGGCTCTTCCGCCGCCGCCCCTTCCTTCGCCCGCAAGCCCTCCAGCAACACCCTCGGCCGCTCCTGCTCCTGCGGCACCTGGATATGTCGACGCTGCAGCGCACATGCGCGCGAAGGAAGAAGAAGACAAGAGGGCCGCGCTGTGCAGACAGGCCCGGAAGAAGAACAGGAGAGGAACGCCGCTTCCAGATGTTTGCAAGGGAGGCGCGGCGAGCCCGGATGCAGACACCCAGCGCGCGGACGAGCTTCCGCTGACCGGGCTCGACGGCAGTTCCGCACCCAGCGCGGTCGAGTCGGCTCCGCCTCCGCGGCAGAACAACTGGGCGTCTGCAGCGCCCGCCCCGCTCGCTCAGCCTCCGGCACCGCCTGCGGCGGACGAAGGAACGCAGCGGCCGAGAACGCTCCGTGCGCGCGACGAGTTCCTCATCGGACCGTCCGGGCTCTTCACCAATGAGCTCGCACTTGGCGGAGACATGGCGCCCGACTTTCTCGCCATCCTCTTCTTGTATCGATATGTCGCCGACGCTTCGGGTGGTCACCACCATGCATTGCTCGTCAACCTCGGCGGCGCGCCCTGCGACGACAACCGGGGCTGCAGCTTCCGCGTCGGAGGACTCGTCGGCTTCAGCCCGACCGGGAGGAGCACCTACTCGGTCAGCAGTGGCGGCAACCTGCGCACCGACTCGCTCAACTGGTCGGCCGTCTATCTCGGCGCGAACATGCGCGCACGCGCTGACTTCGGACTCGGATTCGACGCCGGCCTGCAGCTCGAAAACCTCTCGATGGACTATGGGCGCGCGACCAACACCCAGGCGCCGCAGCTCCATGACGGAAGCCTGGGCCAGCTGCGGCTCTGGGGCGCGCTGAGCTACCAGCAGCACGGCGGAGGATTCGGCGTGCGGATGCTGCTGTCGGGAAATGCGTACGTCAGCGGGGACACCGGACAGAGTGGCGGCGCGCCGCTGCAGGGCGTCTTCTACGATCCAGAATTCGGAGGCCTCGCGACGGCGCCGCAGGGATTCCTCTTCAAGCTCGAGACTGGCTACTCGTTCTCGGCCGGGTTCGGCATGAAGGCCTCGTACGGATACCAGACGTACGCGGGCATCCCGTGGGCAGGCGCGCACCTGCTTGCGCTGCGCCTGACGCAGAAGCTTGGCGCGTTCCAGCTCGGGCTTGGCATCGCTGAGCAGCTCGACCTGCCCTCCGCGATGCCAGCAGGCAAGAGCGCCACTGACTACGGGAGCCTCTACGTGAACGGCTCGGTCGGCGTCGCGTTCTAGCTGGGCGACGGCCCGGGACCATCCTCGGCCGTCGCGACCGCGATGCCTCCGGCGAGGATGAGCCCAGCGCCCGCGATTCCGAGCGCGCCGAGTTGCTCGCCCCAGACGAAGACGCCGACGAGAGCGGCCACGAGCGGCTCGAAGTAGGTCAGCACGGCCGCGCGCTGCGCCGGGATCTTCGCCAGGCCGAGATAGAACGTCGCGCCGCAGAGGCATCCGAGCAGCAGCGTGCCGACAAGCGGGCGCCCGAGAAAGAGCGTCAGCGAAGGAGGCGCGCCGGCGACGAAGGGCGCCAACACCGCCAGCAGCGTGGCCGCGATGAAGCAGTGGAAGCTGAGCAACTCGACGCCGCTCAGGTCGCGCAGCAGCCGCTTGGAGGTGAGCATGTTGCCTCCGTAGAAGAATGCGCTCACGCCGCCGAGAATCGCTGCGGGCACGGAGTCGCCATGCATTCCTCCGGCGCCGAGCAGAAGCATCCCGAGTCCGACCAAAGAAGCGACGACTGCTGCTGGCGTCCGCGCGGAGAGCGGCTCAGAGAGCACAAGAGGAGCGAGCGCACAGGCCATCACCGGCGCCAGATAGTGCGAGAGGACTGCGACTCCGACCGGCCCGCGCGCGATCGCCGAGAAGAAGAAATAGTAGTTGCCGGCATCGAATGCTCCGAGCAGCGCGACGAGCATGATCAGGACACCGGCTCGCGCCCGGGCTGGCGCTCCCTCGCCGTCCATCGCGCGAGCCCGCGCACGTCGTGACCGAGCAAGCGATTGGCGCAGGGCAAGAGGCAGGCTCACCAGCGCGACCACGACCAGGATCATCACCGACTGCCAGATCGGCGCGATGCCACAGCCGCGCAAAAAGAGGGACCAGGTCCCCCATCCCGCCGCGGAGAGGGCCACCAGCAAGGTCGCGCGCAGTTCGCCAGATGCCGCCATCGCGCCCCATGTACCACGCGCGCGCTCACTTCCCTTGACCCGCGCGCGCCACCTCGCTACGAAGGACGACCTTTCCGGGAGGACCCATGGCCGCATCCATCGAGATCATCTACCTGCGCTTCCCCGTCCACCCGAACATCACGGTCATCCAGATCGGCCCCGGCATCGCCCGGATCGACAAGGAGGGCGACAGCTACTTCGTCATCGGGACCGAGGACGGACCGCTCGCGGGCAAGAAGGTCGAAATACCTTCTGACAACGTCTCGGCGATCCAGTGGACGCTTGAAGAGCCGGCGGCCGCGGCCTCGTCGTAGTCGCGCGCAAAGCCCCGCACGCACGATGGACAAGACCGAGCGCATCCTCGACCTGGTCGCGCTGCTCTTGTCCGCGCGCGAGCCTGTGCCGTTCGCCGAGCTGCGCGCGCTCTTTCCCGACGACTACGGCGGCGCATCGCGCGAGGCCGCAGAGAGAAAGCTCGAGCGCGACAAGGCCGATCTGCTTGCGCTCGGCGTTCCGCTCGAGTTCGTCCCGCCGGACGACGATCGAGAGCTCGGCGGCTACCGAATCGATCGCAAGGAATTCTTCCTTCCCGATCCGAAGCTGCTGCCCGAGGAGTCGGCGGCGCTCTACGCGGCGGGCGCTGCAGCGATCTCCGGTCGCGACTTTCCCTTCGCTCCAGACCTCGCGCACGCGCTGCGAAAGATCGCGCTCGCCGGCAGCACCAGCGGTTCCGCGGCAAATCCGGAAGCGCCAAGTGCGGGAAGCGCAGCGAGGCGGCTGCTCATCGTGCGGCCCGGCGATCCCGAGCGCGCGGGGAAGCTGCGTGCACTCGGGGAAGCGGTCAGTCGGAGAAAGAGGGTCCGGCTTGTCTATCGAGCTGCGCCGACCGTTGGAGACGCGGGCGGTGGCGAGCGCACGGAGCGCGACGTCGATCCCTACGGACTCGCGTTCTCCGCGGGAGCCTGGCGTCTGGTCGCGCATTGCCAGTTGAGAGGCGCGCAGCGGGTCTTCGTCGTCGATCGGATCGAATCGCTCGCGGTGAGCGAACTGCGGCCGAACCAGCCGGACTTCGAGATCCCTCCCGAGTTCGATGCAGGAGAGGTCGCGCGCAGACGGCCGTGGCAGTGGGTCGGCTCGGCGCCGCTGCCTGTCTCGCTGCGTTTCGCTCCCGGCAGTGAGCTGCTCGCAGAGCGCGTGTTCGATGCCGTCGCAGAGCCGATTCCCGACGCAGGCGCGCGCGCGGTGCTGCAGGCGACCTGGCTCGAGGGTCTGCTCCCTGCCGTGCTCGAACTCGGCGATCGGGTCTGGATCGAAGGACCCGCGGCTGCGCGCTCGCGCGTGCTGGAATCGCTCGAGAAGCTCTCGCGCCTGCTTCAGGCCGAGCCCGCGCGCGGCGTCGCGCTGCAGGACTCGGCGCCTCCTCCTCGGGTCGACCTGCCCATCAAGGATGCGCGACGGGAAGGAAGTGCGCAGGGCCGCAAAGCCGCGCGCAGCAAGCCCGAGCTCGATGCGGTCGCGCCCGACAAGAGGGAGCGGCTGCGCCGTCTGCTGCTGATCGTCCCGGCGGCGCTCAAGCGTCCGGGCATTCGCGTCGAGGAGCTTGCGCGCCAGCTCGCGCTCGATCCCGCCGAACTGACTGCCGACATCGATCTGCTCTCGGTCGTCGGCCGCCCGCCCTTCTCTCCCGATGATCTCATCGACATCTCCGTCGACGAGCGCGGCCGGGTCACGGTCACGCTCGATCAATCGTTCGCCGCGCCGCCGCAGCTGACTGCGTTCGAGGCGCTTGCACTCTCCGCAGCAGCGCAGGAGGCAGCGCCCGCCGATCCCGCCGTCATCTCGGCGCTCGAGAAGCTGACCGCGCAGCTGCCCACCGCGGCCCAGAAGCTATTCGGTGCGCTCGCAGGTCGCGTCGCGATTGCGCCGGCTCCTCGCGGGACAGTCGAGCTGCTCTCGTCGTTGCGCGCCGCGGCCGAGAGCCGGCACGAAGTGAAGTTCGCCTACGACAAGGAAGGCCGCGGAGAGCAGGAGCAGCGCACGCTCGAGCCGCAGGGCGTGATCGATCACGGGGGGCGCTGGTACGTCGTCGGTCGCGACGTCGACAAGAACGCGGAGCGAATCTTCCGCATCGATCGCGTGCGCGAGGTCCTGCAGACCGGCCGGTCCTTCGCCGATCCGGGGCCTCTCGACGCCGCGCGTTTCCAGCGCACCGAGCTGTTCTTTCCCTCGGGCGCGGAGACCGCCGTCGCCATCCGGTTCTCGCCGAGCGCAGCAGCGTGGGCGCTCTCCCGCTGGGGCGCGCGCGCCACCAGGCTGGAGGGCGGCGCAGTCGAGATCTCGATCGAAAGCGCGTCCAACGCCTACGCCGTGCAGTTGACCCTCTCGTTCGCCGGCGAAGCCGAGATCATCGCCCCGCCCGCTGCCCGCGCGGCTCTGCGCGACGAAGTGGCTCGCGCCCTCTCCCGCTACCGGACCGCCTGAACCGGTCGTCCGCGCACAAATCCACCGAAGCTCGGCCGATCGACGTAGCTGCGCGGCCTGAAACGCGATAGTCTGGTGAGAAGGCCTTTTTGTTCGGCCTCAAAGCTCCCTCGGAGGAAAGACGTGCGCATTACCCACGCCTCGCGTACCGACATCGGCATGAAGCGCGACAACAACGAGGACAACTTCCTCGAGTATCCCGAGCAGCGCCTCTTCGCCGTCTTCGACGGCATGGGCGGGCATGCGGCGGGAGAGGTCGCGAGCGGAATCGCCGTGCGCGAGATGCGCGAATTCTACGAGCTGACGGGCAACGATCCGGAAGCGACCTGGCCGTTCAAGGATGTGCGCGAGCTGACGTACGACGAGAACCGGCTGGTCACGTCGATCAAGCTGGTCAACGCGCGCATCATGGACACCTCCGAGGCCGACCCGTCGAAGAAGAACATGGGCTCGACCTGCGTCTCCGCGCAGTTCGTCGAGGTCGAGGGCAAGCCCAAGTGCGTCGTCGCGCACGCCGGCGACTCGCGCGTCTATCTCTTCCGCGGTGGCAAGCTCTCGCGCATCACCATCGATCACTCGCTCGTCGAGGAGTATCTGCGCCAGGGAAAGATCACCGAAGAGGAGGCGAAGAACTTCCCGCAGAAGAACATCATTCTGCGCGCGCTCGGCCAGGTCAGGCAGCTCGAGGTCGAGGTGCACCAGCACGAGCCGCAGGTCGGCGACGTCTTCATGCTCTGCTCGGACGGGCTCTCGGGCATGGTCGAGGATCCGGCGATGCAGTCGATTCTGCAGAAGGCGCCGAACCTCGAAGCGGCAGCGAAGAAGCTGCTCGACACGGCGAATGCGAATGGTGGCATCGACAACTCGACCGTCATTCTCGTGCGCTACGAGGGCGAGTAATCAAGCGCGCGCCGGTCGTCTGATCGGCGCGTCGATTCGCCGCGCCGTCTCACGCCATCTGTGGATCGATCGCGCCGCCACGCCTGTCTGGGCGCGGGTTGGCGCGTCGTGTCTGCCCGGATGCATCTTTCGCTCTCGCGATCTCTGACGCGCCGCGAATTGACACCCAGTCGGAGTTGCACCTAGAAGCCGCGCCATTCGCAGCGTTGGTCTTTTGCTGCGCCCATGATTCGACAACCCGTTTGGAGGCTCTTTGTGAGCTCGCACACCCAGGAGTCGAAGGCTGAGAAGCGCTCCACCATCTACACCGAGGCAATGGAGGTCTTTCAGCACGCTGCTGACCTCATCGGTCTCGACAACCGCGTCCGCATGGAGCTCGAGGAGCCGGACTACGAGCACATCTTCTACGTGACGGTGAAGCTGCACACGCGGCTGGTGCCGCTGCCGAAAGAGGAGACGGCGAAGTTCACCGATCTCGGCGACAGCGAGTTGTTGCCCGACGGACTCGAGCCGCTGCTCGACGGCAGCTACGTCTTCAAGCGGCGTGCGCTGATCGGCGCGAACGTGCAGATGCGCGATGGCGTGCTGCGCCTGAAGAACAAGGGCCTGCACAAGGTCATCCCGGGCCGGCCGGAGACGTACAAGGCCTATCGCGTGCAGCACAACCAGGCGCGCGGGCCGTACAAGGGCGGCATCCGCTATCACCAGGATGTCTCGCTCGACCTCTTCAAGATCCTCGCGGCGGAGATGACGTGGAAGACCGCGATCGCCGACGTGCCACTCGGTGGCGCGAAGGGCGGCATCAAGATCGATCCGCGCAGCCTCTCGAGCGAAGAGCTTGAGGCGCTGACGCTGCGCTACATGTACAAGCTCAAGCCGCTCGTCGGGCCGAACCTCGACATTCCCGCGCCGGACGTGGGCACGGATGCGAGCATCATGGGTCTGATGCTTCGCCAATACACCGACGGCGAGCGCGAGCATCACTCGCTTCGCGGCGTGGTCACCGGCAAGGACACGCGCATCGGCGGCAGCGAAGGTCGCGTCAAGGCGACGGGACAGGGGCTCGCGTACACGGTGCAGGAGTGGTTCCTCGACCGCGGCACGACGCCGGCCGGCTCGACGTTCATCCTCCAGGGATTCGGAAACGTCGGCTCGAATGCGGCGGAGATCCTCAGTGGGATGGGCTCGAAGCTGCTCGCGGTGAACGACGCGGGCGGGACGATCTACAACCCGAACGGCATCGACGTCGCGGACCTCACCGAGTACGTCTACAACAACCCGTCGAACCTGCGCCGCACCATCGCGGGCTATCCGAAGGCACAGGTCATCCCGAAGAGTGACTTCTTCGCGATCCCCTGCGACATCGTGCTCCCGTGCGCGCTCAACGGCGAGATCACGGGCCCGGTCGCGGAGACGCTCAAGTGCAAGCTGGTGGCGGAGGGCGCGAACGGCCCGACCACGCCGGATGGTGATCGCGTGCTGGCGGCTCGTGGGATTGAGCTCATTCCCGACATCATCGCCAACGCCGGCGGCGTGACCGTGAGCTACTACGAGTGGATCCAGAACAAGCGCATGGAGCACTGGAGCGAGCTCGAAGTGAACCAGCGGCTCGAGCAGGCGATCAAGAGCAACTACCGCATCATCCGCGACATCGCGCGCAACACGCCGCGGCGGACGGCGACGCACAACTCGATGCGCTACGCGATCGGCAAGGTCGTCGATATGCGCACGGCCGCGATGGTGCTCGCGCTCAAGCGGATCGAGGCGCACTACCAGCTCGAAGGATTCTCTCAGTAGGAGAGTCCTCCAATCGTCTCGTCACCGAGACGTCACACTGCTGTTACAGTCCAGAGGATGCGCCTTCCGCGTCCTCTGGATTTTTTTTGCCTCGTGATCGCCCCGATGCTCGCAGCCGCTCTGGTGGCGGGCTGCAGCGCGAGCGGCGGCTCTCCCGATGCAGGCCCAGGTCATGATGCCGGACCGGCGACAGACGGTGGATTCGGTCCGCACCCGACGCCCGGTCCCGGACAATCGGCCGCCTGGCAGATCACGAGCGCTGCCGACCTGATTCCGGGTCCCTCGACGAAGGGGCGCATCGGCGACTGGATGCTCGCCAATGGACGCGTGCGTTTCATCATTGAGGGCGCGCACGCGAGCGACGGATACGATCCGTACGGCGGCAACATCCTCGCTGCCGATCTGCAGCGCTCCGACGGCGGCGGAGAGAGTCGCTGGGGCGAGACGTTTATTGGACTGAACTTCCGCGCGCCCGGTTGCGACACGGTCCAGCTCGTCGACGACGGCTCTGGTGGCGATCCCGCGGAGGTCCTCGTCACGGGCACCGATCAAGTCTCTCCGTTCATGGCCAGCCTCTTCGCCGCAGGGTTTGAGCCGGCCGCACTCAAGGCCACCATCACGCGCGACTACTCGCTCCCTCCCGACAGCGATGCGCTGCTCATGACGTTCACCGTGCAGAACAACGGCGACACGCCACTCGAGCTCAAGGAGCCGTACATCGGCCTCGCGATGAGCCGCGGGCTTGCGCACTGGCTGCCGCAGAGTGGATTCGACATGAGCACGATCGCAGTGCTCAACCCCAGCGCAGAGTTCTATGCAGCCGTGGGAGAGAAGGTCAGCTACTCGATCCTTGAGCTCGGCACGTCGTTCTCTCCGATCATCGACTTCGCGAAGGTGCTGCTCGGGCAGTACTCGCAGGCGACGATTCCGCCGGGGCAGGCGGGCGCGTTTCGTTTCGCGATCGCGGTGGGCACGGGAGATGTCGGATCGCTGCAGGCGGCGCACGCGGCGGTGCGCGGACCGCTCTCGCAGGCCGTGAAGATGACGGGAGTGGTGCGTGACACGGCGGGTGCGCCGGTCTCGGGCGCGCGCGTGCACGTTGCGCTCGCGAGCGATCTCGCCAACGAGGTTTCGTTCGCCCGCACGGCTGCTGATGGCACGTTCATGGTCGCGATCGGTCCGGGCAACTACACGCTCTCGGCCGCCGATGACGCGCGCCCGTTCACAGCGACGAAGACCGTGGCGCTGCCGCAGAGTGGCCTCACCGACGTGCAGCTCACGCTGGGCTTGAGCGCGTCGCTCGCCGTCTCCGCGAGCGACGCGACCGGTCCGCTGCCCGTCAAGATCGTCGCCGAGCCCGCCGCGAACAGCGCACGCCACGCGTTCCCCGATTCCTACGGCGAGTCAGCCGCGCTCGCTCCTGTCACTGCGTTCGCATCTTCCGGGGAGGCGACGCTCGCTCTCTCTCCTGGCGACTGGAAGGTCACCGTCTCTCGCGGATTCGAATACGACATCGCCGTCAAGAACGTCACGCTCGCCGCGGGAGGGAGCGGCACGGTCAACGCGCAACTCCACCACGTCGTCAACACCACCGGCTGGCAGTCGGGCGACTTCCACATTCACGCGCAGAGCAGCCCGGACTCGGACGATATGCGAGAGCTCAAGGTGAGCGCGTTCGCCGCAGAGGGAGTCGAGATCCCGGTCGAGACCGATCATGAGTGGGTTGGAGATTTCGCGCCCACCGTCGCGAGCCTCGGGCTCGGCGCGTTCATGCACCCGGTCGCGGGCACGGAACTGACGACGACGTTCATCGGGCACTTCAACATCTTCCCGCTCACGCCCGATCTGAGCGCCGTCAACCAGGGTGCGTTCAACTGGTTCGATCGCCTCATCCCCGACGTCATCGCCGAGGCTCGCGCGCGCGTGCAGCCCGGAGGCGTCGTGCCGTTCGTGCAGATGAACCATCCGCGGTCGACGGGCATGGCCTACCTCACGTCGGTGGGCTTCGATCCGGGCCTCTACTCCGCAACCAACAGCAGCAACGCCCAGCACTACATGACCAACTGGGACGCGATGGAGATCTGGAACGGGTTTCCGCTCACGCAGTTCGAAGGATGCCCGCCCGGTTCGACGAGCGCGACCTGCTCGGTCTCCTTCCCGACGCAGAACGACTGGTTCGCGTACCTCACGCACGGCGTGCGGATCACCGGCACCGGCAACTCCGACTCGCACATCGCCAGCACCAACGCGGTCGGCTATCCGCGCAACTATGTGAACGTCGGCAGCGATGATCCGGCGACGCTCACGGACGCCAGGCTGCTCTCGGCGCTTCGCGGTGGCCACGCATCGATCAGCGGTGGGCCCTTCCTCGTCATCACTTCGACCAACGCGAGCGGCGCGACGGTGGGAATCGGAGACACGGCGAGCACGAAGATCCTCAATGGACAACAAGTGCTGCCGCTGCACATCGATGTGCAGGCGCCGACCTGGATGGGACCGCTCTCGCGCGTCGATGTCTGGATGGGCAGCGCGGCGACGCCGGAGAAGCCGGGGGTGCTTGCGCTCTCGCTCGACCTGACGCAGCCGCCGTATCTCGACAACGGAACGCAGGTGCAGCGCGTGGCGACGACGGTGAACATCCCGATGACGAAGGACAACTGGGTGGTGACGACCGTGCGCGGCCCGCTCAACATCGATGGCATCTCGAATGCCCTCTGGCCGGTCGTGCAGACGCAGGTGCCGCCGTTCGCGATCAGCAATCCGATCTGGGTCGACGCCGACGGTGACGGCATCAGCTCGCCGGTGATCGCACCCTAGCGACTCGTCTGGGGCGATCGCGCGAGCACCGATAGACGTCGGTTGCGCGCGCGGCCAAGTTGCGCCAGACGTGCTCCACTTTGGCCCGCTCACAAACACGCGCCCCCGCTGCTGCCGCCGTCCCGACCTCACCGTCGAACCAGGATGCGCGCGCAGATTCGCCGAACTCCAAGTCCCGTCCATCGAGCTGGACCGACGTGGGCCACCCGTTCTGGCGCTGGCTTCTGCTCGCGTGCGCGCTCTCGGGAGCTGTGCCGCTCTGGCTGACCGACCACCTGCCCTTCACCGATCTCCCGCAGCATGCCGCCGCGATCGCCAGCCTGCGCCACTGGTGGGATCCGGTGTTTCGCGTCCAGGAGCACTTCACGCTCGCGCTCTCGCAGACGCAGTACCTTCTCTACTACCTGCTCGGCGCGCTGCTCGCGTTTCCCTTCGGCACCGCCGAGCGCGCGAACCTCGTGCTGCTCTCGCTGATCGCGATCGGCTTCCCGTATTCGCTGCGATCACTCCTGCGCGCGCTCGAGTTCGACGAGCGGCTCTCGCTCTTCGCCTCGACGCTCTTCTGGAGCCAGGCTCTGCTCATCGGCTTCTTCAACTACGTCGCGGCGATGCCAATGATGCTCTACGGCCTCGCCCTCGCCGTCCGCTTGGCGCGCGCGCCCTCGCGGAAATTGCAGATCCAGCTCGGCCTCCTGAGCCTCGCGATCTTCTACATGCACCTCTCGGCGTTCCTCTTCTTCGCGCCCGCCGCGGGGTTGGCGCTGCTGATTCTTCCCGAGGGTCCAACCCGCGAATCACTCCCGGCCGCGCTGGGCGCGCAGATGAGCGACGTCGCCAAGCGCACGTTCGAGTTCATCCGGGCCGCGCTCCCGCGCTTCTACTGGACCCTTCCGTCGATCGCGGGAACGCTGCTGTTCGTCTTGAAGAGCCCCGTCGTGCACCCGAGCAACGTCGGCTGGCAGCAGCCGATGAAGGTCGAGTTCGATGAGATCGACAAGGCGCTGCGCAACCTCCCCGATGCGCTGCTCGACATCTGGCACGGGCCGCAGGACGAGTGGTGCCTGCTCGCGCTGCTCGCCGCTCTGGCTCTCCTCGCCTGGCCGCGCGCAGACGACAGCGAGGCGCCGCAGCTTTCTCGACGACGTTCGCTGGTCGCGGCCTGGCTTGCGTTTGCGGCCACGCTCTACTTCGCGTTCCCCGTCTCGATCGGCTGGCTGTGGCAGCTCAATGAACGCTACGCGCTCGTCTTTGCGCTGCTGGTACCGCTGCTGCTGCGTCCCGCACGCGGCCTTCGCGGAGCTGTGCCCCTCGTGCTCGTGGCGTTGACCGCGCTCTTCGCGGGCAACAACGCGTTGACTCAATTTCGCGTCTTCGAGAAGGAGGTCGGCGCCTTCGATCGCGTGCTCGATCACACCGAACCCGGCAAGCATCTGATCTCGATGATCTTCGAGCAGAACTCGAAGACGGCGAAGTTCTCCGCATTCCTCCACTTCGGCAGTTACTACCGGGCGCGCAAGGGAGGCGTGGCGTCATTCTCGTTCGCCGAGTTGCCACAGTCCCCGCTGCGCTACATCCCGGGGATGGGTCCGCCGACGAAGGCCGCCGGTTGGGAGTGGCACCCGACCGACTTCAACAACGCGCGAGAGGGCGCCTACTACGATTACTGGCTCGTGCACGGAATGGTCGATCCACTCACGCGGCTTCAGCTCGCGGGTGGACCGCAATGGCATTTGACAGTGCGCGAAGGCGGCTGGGCTCTCTACGAGAAGGTTCCGTAGCGCCCGCGTCGAAACGCCGCGCAGCATTCTACAGCCCCGCTCGGCGCCCTCGCGCTTGCCACTGGTGTAGCGTGCAACCCGCGTCGCGCCTCTGTACCCATGCCTCGGCGCGTGCTGCGAAATCGAGGGAACATGATGAAGCTTCGTGCGCTGTTCGCTGTCGCTTTCATCCTCTCCGCCTGTTCCACGCAGCGCCAGATCTCGTCGCCCTCGCCCGATCCGATTCGGTCGACGCTGACGAGCGATCGCACGACGGGCCTGCTCGCGAATGGTTCCGACAACGCGGTGATCACGCTGACGCTGGTGAACGCGCAAGGGCAGGCGCTCAGCGGAGCGCACGTGGCGATCACGGCGACGGGCGACGGCGCGCAGGTGACGACCGCGCCGCCGACGGACGCGAATGGGAAGTCGGTGGTGCGGCTGAGTTCGTCGGCCGCCGGC
>CAIWCD010000012.1 GCA_903911145.1 uncultured delta proteobacterium
CCCTGCCACAGCGCATTGTGCCAGCCGAAATCGCCGTGAATCAGCGCAGTTGGCAAGTCGGTCAGGATCGTCTCAAGCCGCGGCAGCAGCGCGCAGAGGTGATCCCGCACGGCCGCCACCAAATCGTCGCGGACGCCAACCGGCGATAAGCACTTCAAGTGGCCACCCATCAAGTCGCCGCCTCGATCTGCGCGCCTTCTGCTCAGAGATCTGTTCTCTGGTCGCTACTCTCACCCATCGCGCGAGACGCGCGCAAGCCGAAAATAAGGCATAGGCGCGAGCGGTCCCTACGCGCCCTTCAGCGGAGCGCCTGATGCAGCGAAGGTACGTCGTCTTGCCAGAGAGCCGGGTCCTGCGGGGCCGTGCTACGGGCCGGCGCAATCGGCGGCCCGGTCGTCGGCAGGCCGAGGTGCTCCAGGATCGCCTTGACCACGGCGCGCTCGGTGATGAAGGCGATGACCCTCCGGCGGCCACCGCAGGGACAGGCGAGCACGTCCTCGCGGAAGACGCGCTGGAGCAGCTCCGCCCACGGAATCTTGGCGTCCGGTCTGCGTGGCTTCGATGGCTCTGCCCGCCGCGCCGTCTTGTCCGGTTCGGCTGGTGCCGCGAGTGTCGGTTCGGATCCTCGATGTTCGTGCGCGCTCTCGGCGAGCGCCGCCGGCACGATCTCTCTGCGCCACCTCGAAGCCGGAGCAAATGTTCCGTGGAAACGAACGAGGTGCGCGCGCGGCGGAGGCACCAGCGTCGCGAGACGCCGAAGCAACTCGACCGGCTCAAGTCGCAGCTCCTGGCTGCCGTCGGCGAGCGGGCGCTTCATCTGGATCGCGAGGCGCCCGTCGGGCAGCGCGGAGAGCCGATCCAGCGACAACGCAGGCCGTGCGCCATAGCCGCACAACCGAGCCAAGCCCTCCCGATCGTTGCCGTGCAGATGGACACCGGCATGCAATGAGAAGCCTTCGAGGTAGGCGGAGTGCTTCTTCGTGATCGCGGCGTTGGCTGGTTTGCCGGAGAGGGTGGCCACCGAGTCCGCCTGGGCTTCGGCGAGCGCGTCGGGTGTGCGCGCGTCGTCCTGTGCGATTTCGAGGCGCGGGCGTAAGAGCTTTAGGGCTCGCGCCACGAGCTTCTGAAGGATCGCCTTCACTTCGTCGTCCGAGGGTGCGTCAAGCGACTCGAAGCGGATCTGTCCATCTTCGCGGACGAAGACTCCGTCTGGGATGACGCAGTGGAAATGGACATTGAGATTGATCGCGGAGCCAAATCGCTGAACGAATGAAATAGCTCCAGGCCGCGAGGCGCGCGCTCCTGCCTTCCGGGCCCGGCGTCTGTGGCTGTTGAAGATCTCGCGCAGGCAGAGATCGAGCGTGCGAGTGATTAGCGCCGGGTCGCGCGCGAGCAGAAAGCGCGCCCAGCGCGGCAACGAGAGCACCCACTGGCGCACCGGCACGCTCGGGATGACGCGGTCGACGAGGTGGAGCGCCGTGCCCTGCATGCGGCGCGTGGTGCACGAGGGGCAGAAGCCGCGACCGCGACACGAGAAGGCGACGAGCATGTCCTTCCCGCACGTGTCGCAATGCACCCGCGCGAAGCCGTTGGCAAGGATGCCGCAAGCCAGGTATCGCTCGAACTCGCCGATGACGAATCCTGGGAGGCTTCCGCCGTCGGTCCGCTGGGCGACCTCGGCGAGGAGGGTGTTCCAGTGGGTGCGAACAGTCTCGTAGAGGATCGATTTCTCCGGCTCGCGACGACGATAGGACGAGCTTGGCGGTGCGCGCGCGTCGGCTGCGCGACGTTCGCAGGGCTGAACTGGTCCCGCCGCGTCGAGCATGCAGCGGCGCCACTCCACGAAGCGTGCCGGACTCGGCGCCGCTCGGAGCGCGTCGAAGAGCCACGTGGAGGCGACTCATTTCGAGACGCTTGAGGGTCTCACTTCGAGCCCGTGTTCGGCGCGGAGGGGCCACGCTGAGACCGCCGCCGAGTTTCGAATCACTCACCGTCGCCGGCAGGAGATGACTGCGATGCGCGTCCGGGTTCGCGAGAACAAGAAGCCAAGCTGGATCATGGTGGACGTCCGCATTGGGTTGCCAGTTCCCGTGCAGCCGAAGTTCGGTGCCCAGCGGAGGGAACAACCGAAAAAGGACGCACCAACCCTCCGCGAATTTGCGCCGCGCTGGCTCGATGGTTATGCGCGCGCGAACAAGCTCAAGCCGAGCACCGTGAACACCTACGAGAACATCAGGCTGAAGCTCCACATCCTGCCTGCGCTGGGAGCGCTGCGCTTGTCCGAGGTGGACGACGCGGCCTTGCAGCGATTGAAGGGACGAATGCTTGAGCTCGACCCGAAGACCGTCAACGACGTCCTTGGGGTCCTCTCGAAGCTTCTGAAGACAGCGATCGAGTGGAAAGAGATCGATGTCATGCCGTGCATGATCAAGCCGCTGAGGCGCGACATGAACAAGGCGCCGCGCTTCCATGACTTCGACGAGTACGAGCAGCTCGTCGAGAGCGCAGCGAAAGAGGGTGCGGACGTGCTCGCGTTCCTCCTCCTTGGTGGCGAGGCTGGTCTGCGACGTGGTGAAATCATCGCGGTCGAGTGGCCCGACATCGACTTCAAGCGCAACCAGATCACCGTCGCGCGCGCCGATTGGGAAGGCACTGTCGGCGTGCCAAAAGGCGGGAAGACGAGGCGGGTGCCGATGACAACGCGGCTGGTGGCGGCGCTGCAAGCCATCCGTCACCAGCGCGGGCGGCGGGTGCTCATCCAGGCGGACGGTTGTCCCGTCACCAAGGACACCGTGCGGACCTGGATGCGGCGGGCGCTCAAGCTGGCTGGGATGCCGGAGACGAACGATATCCATATCCTGCGCCACACGTTCTGCTCGCACTTGGCGATGAGGGGCGCATCGGCGAGGGCCATCATGGTGTTGGCTGGGCACTCCGACCTGACCACGACGATGAGGTACATGCATCTGTCATCAGCCTCGGTGAACGGCGCGATTCGGCTGCTTGAACAGCGCGGCTCACCCGATTCACCTGCCCAGCAACGTCGAGTTGCCCCAGTTGGTCGCACTGGAGAAGAGGCACGTGGGCCTGCGCCTCGTCCTCATCGACGTCGAACTGGATCGTGACGCCGCGCGTGGCGCGAACCCCACTGCGGTGGCCTGTCGGCAAGCCAGAAGCGGCGAGCTGCATGCGCCGTGAGTCGCGCCGAGGTGTCGAGTGCCTCGGGACACGAGCAGGATCCGAGCGGTGGTCGACGTGCGGATTGCCGTCCGCGCTTGACTTCTTTGCGTATTCTATTTAGACTCTATCAAGATATACACAGGAGGCGCTGATGAGTTCGCCGCGGAAGTTGAATTCAGGGGTCGTGCGGCTCGTGCACAGCGCGCTCGGCGGCCACGGGGACGCGCGCGCGACGGTGGAGTTGCCGAGGGATACTCTCGCGCAAGTCGCAGGCGAGCTGGGCCGACTCGGAAAGCTGCTCGAAGAAGAGCGCGTGAGCGAGCCCTCCGTCGAAGCGCAGGCGACCCGCTTCGATGGCCGCGAGCTGGCGGCCATCGAAAGGCTGGAAGCGAAGTTCGACAGCCTGATCCCCAAGCTCCAGCCAAAGACTCCGAGCGACGTGCCCAAGCGACGCGCCTATCCCCTGCGCGAAGCGGCGACCCTCATGGGAATCAGCCTGACCAAGCTCAAGGATCTGATCCGCGAGCGCAAGATCGCCATCGTTGTGGCCGGGGCGCGACGAAGAGTTCTCGACGCGGAGCTCGATCGCTATCTGCTCAGCAACGGCAAGCGCCGTTCCTAGCGCACGAGCGTCGGGACCCGCTTGGGCGCAGCGTGCGTCGAGTAGAACCGCTTCAGCGTCGACACCGAGCGATGGCCGAGGAACGCAGCCACCGACGCAGGATCCGCACCCGCGTTGACCGCCCACGTGGCGACCGAGTGCCTCATCTGTCCGGCGTGAAAGACGGGGATCTTGGCTGCTGCGCACGCAGAACGCAGCGCCGCGTTGAACGTGTGCGGGTCCCACGCGACACCGCGCTCTTTGAGTCGCTCCGCAGCGGCGAGCACGATCGCACCGACGCGAACCCGATGAGGCACACCGCTCTTGTGGCCGAACATCAAGACGGCCTTTGCGTCCTTCGTGCCATTGGGGACCGGCTCGATGGAGCCCTCGCGAATGAAGCGCTCCAGCTCGCTGTAGTGGCAGCCCGTGCCGCCGAGCACGAGCAGTCCATCCCTTACCGGGCCGACGAGATGCTCCAGCGCGAGGTCGAAGTGGTCGCGTGGGATCGCCTTGAGCCTGCGCGCCTGCTCGGGCCTCGCCTGGGGCACGGGCAGATCGATGGTTGCGTCCTCGGCGGTCTTGAGCAGCCGCTTCACTTTCCGCAGCCAACCCATGAGCGCCTTGAGCACCTTGATCCGGTGCGCCTTCCCAGGAACATCGAGCAGCACGGGATCGATGTCGTCGCGCAAATTGAGCTGGCGCAGATCGCGCCCCAGGAGCTTCTCGCGCCACCACGCGAGATAGATCCTCTGGGTCGAGATCCAGTTCGGCGAGTTCTTCTTCACCTCGGTCGAGTGCTTGAGGAACTCGTCCGTCAGCTCCTCGTTCATGAAGACGGCGTCGTACTCCTCGTCCTTCTTCACGTAGCCGGATGGGTCGCCTTCGAATCGCGCGAGGTGTTTGAGCGCCGCCGAGATCGTATGCGCGCGCGTCGAGGTTTTGTAGCGGCGACCCCGGACCATCCGCGCGATGACGAACGTAGCCCTGCCGGATGCGGTGTAGCGAATGGTGCCGCCCTCCCAGCAAGTGGGGCGCCCCTTCGCATCGGGGTTCCAGGTGAGCGAAGGCATCGGTGCGTCTCCCAGTTCCATGCGCCTTCGAGCCCGAATGGAACTCTATCGGCTCGATCGCAACTACCCCAGGATTACCCCACGTATAGATTTCAGTGCAAGGCTCCGCTAAGACAGAGCAGATAAGTTACTGAATTTATTTGTTTTATTGGTGAGTCGCCTGGGGATCGAACCCAGGACCCTCGGCTTAAAAGGCCGGTGCTCTACCAGCTGAGCTAGCGACTCGTCGCGCGCAGTATCCACGCCGCGCGGCTGCGCGCAATCCAGATCTGTGCGCGATGAATCGATCGCGCGCTCTTGGGGGCGGCGCGCGATTGCATGCGCGAAGCTTGACGGCGCACCTTTGCGCGATCACGCTCGATGCGCTTGATCCTCTGCACCACGCATCCATCTTCGCCCGCCGGCTGGCGCTGCACGGTCTGCGGACGAGACCTCTGCCCCGACTGCACGGGCTTTCGCGTCGCCGGACAGGGCCGCGTCGAACTCTGCATGCCGTGCGGTTCTCTCGCGCACCGGCTGCGCGCGCACCGCTCCGAGCACGCGCCGCTGAGCACCACTCTCTTGTCGTCTCTGCGCTGGCCCTCTTCACGCGAAGGCCTCATCTCGCTCGCCGCCGTCTCGGTCATCGTTCATCTGCTGCAGTTGTCGGGCGGACTCGGCGGCCTCATCGGCTTCGGCGTCATGCTCGCGTACCTCTTCCAGATCGTGCGCCACACTGCGGCGGGCCACGACGACGTCCCCGCGCCGGAAGATTTCCACAACATCTTCGACGATGTGATCGGCCCCAGCTTCCGCGCGCTGCTCGCCTCGATGTGGTTCCTCGCGCCGCCGATGATCTGGATCTACGAGAACGCGCACTCGCTGCGTGATGTGCTGGCGTTCGATGAGATCGTGCCGATCACGCCGCTCCCCGTCGCGCTGATGCTGCTCGGCGCCCTGCTCTATCCGATGTCGATCATCATCGGCGCGCTGCGCGGCCCGATGTACGCGATGCTCAACCCGATCGCGGTCATCGGCGGCGCGCTGCGTCTCGGCAGCGACTACTGGCGCTGCTCGCTGTTCTGTCTGGCCTGCTCGTTCGGAGGCGGCCTCGTCTCGGCAGGCTGCGACGCCCTCTTTGATCGCGTGCCGATCCCCTTCAGTGGATTCCTTGGCGCGGCGATTTCGCTCTACCTCCCCTTCGTCTCGTTTCGCGCGCTGGGCCTGCTCGTGCGCGCGCGCGGCGATGAGCTCGGCTACGGCGGTGGAGACGCGTATCGCGTGGCGATCCTCGACGCGTCGCCGCGCCACGAGGTGAAGCCCGTGGAGATCGCGAGCGGCTCTGCGCACGAGCGTCTCTACGCGCCGATCGAACTCGGGCCGATGATGCACCCGATGGAGATTCAAGCGGTCGCCGAGAGCGCCGCAGAGCTCGGAACACCAACGCCGCAGCTGGAGTTCGAGGAGGAGCGCAAAGCCGCTCCAGGCGCGGTCGCGCTGCCTGAGACAGTCGACGCACAGCTGCCCTCGCGACTGGCGATGAGCATGGCCACACGGGATCTCGACAACGCACGCGCGCTGCTGCGTGCAGGGGGCGCGTCGATCCCGGCGAGCACGCTCTCGGCGCAGAGCTGGAGCGAGCTTGCGCGCAGCATGGGCGAAGAGGCCGCGCGCACGTCGCCCGACGAGAAGCGTGCGCGGGCGGAGCTGTCGCTGCTCGCCTGCATGCGCGCCATCGAGCTCGCGCCGCAAGGAGCTCTCGCGCCGAAGATCTGGCTGCAGGCCGCGCGGCTCTGCGACGAGTTGCTCTCGAATCGCACGCGCAGCGATCGCCTGCTTCGCGAGCTTGTGCAGCGTTTCCCCGAGACGGACGAAGGCAAGTTCGCAGCGCGCCGACTCGCAGCCGCACCGAAGTAACGACGTCGCGAACCGCTCCTAGAGCGGGTCCGGAGGAGTGGAGCCCTCACTGGCCGGCGGTCGAAGCACAGCGAAGAAGCCGCGCACGCCGGTCTGCCAGAGCGAGGCGAGCGCGAGCAGAACCAGTCCGGCCGCCGCGCAAAGAGGGAAGAGCGCGCTGTGAACCTGTTGCGCTGGCAACAACCCCTGGCTGCGCACCAGCGCTGCCACGGCGACGTGCGCGCGCTCGAGGAAGAGCGGCCGCGCGAGCAGCATCGCCGCGCAAACACCGAGCGCGAGCAGCAGGAGCGCGCCCATGAGCCGCTGCTTGAGTGCGCCTCTCCACGCAGCGCGGCGGGCGAGCAGCGGACCGAGCGCAAGAGCAGGAACGAGCAGCGCCGCATTCGGAATCCACTCTGCGGGAGAGGAGAGAAGCGCGACCACCAGCAGCGTCGTCACGCTCGCGCTCAGGCCCGACAAGAGCAGCACAACGAGCGTCGCGATCGCGGTTGCCGCGAGGGAAAGTTCGGGCGAGGTCAGCGAAGCCGTGCGCGGCGGCAGCCAGAGAACGAGGACGAACAGGAGCGCCGCGATCACTCGCCCTGGCGCTCTCGTCGACGTGCCGGAGATCACGCGAAAGACGAAACCGCGCTCGGCCTCCTGCGGCCGGCCGTCTCCGGGAGCAAACGCCGACGACATCGCCCAGCCGCACAGCCCGATCGCCAACTGCGCGACGGCGGCGAACAGGCCAAGCGCGCGCAGAGAGACAAGGAGCGCATCGAGTTCGGGCCGCGTCGCCAGTGCACGCCGCGGGCTGCGCGGCAGGGCCACGAGCAGATCGGCGGCAAGCAGCGCCGGCGCGCAGGGAAGGAAGAGCGCACCAAGTCCGTAGAGGAGGTCGACCTGGATCGACTCGCCGAAGATCGCGCTGACGAGCGCGATGCCGACTCCGAGCAGCGCTGCGAGCAGATCGGCCGCGCGCTCCCAGGGCTGCGCAAATGTCTGTACGCGGATCTCATCGGCGACCACGTGGAGGAGCGCGCCGGCCATCACGGCGCTCGCGATCTCCTGCGCGTGGCCGGTGGAAAATCCGCCGGGGATGAGACCGCCCGCGAGCGCGCCCACCGCGCCCGAGAGAGCGACGAGCAGCACGCGCCGCATGATGCCGCGCGCATCGAGCAATTCGAGGAACGGGAGGATGACAGCCGCGGTCAGCGGCGCATGATGCGCAACGAGCGCGATCTCGAGATCGACGTGCGAGCCGCTGCCGTCGGCCACGGCGCGCAGCGCAAGCCCCTCGAGCAGCGAATGCGCGACGAGCGCGAGGAGGCCCAGCTCCGCCGCGACGCGCGCAGGAGAGAATCCGCGCGCGCGCAGCCCCGGCCCCCAGGAGCGTGCGCGCCATTCGAGCAGTCCCGGAAGCGCAAAGCCGAGCATCGCCCAGAGCAGCCCGACCGCGCCGAGCGACTCGAGCACCTCGGGCAAGAGATGCAGCCCGACCACGCCAGCTGCGGCCGCGAACGCGAACGTCCTCGTCAACTCCAGCAGCACGCGCCGCCGACGCACCGCCAGCGCGAGCGCGCCGCCGAGCAGAGCTGAACCACTGGCGAGAAGGAGGGCGAGGAGCATGGGGCCTGAAGCGCGAATCGGCGCGAAAGGGCGCGAACGCTACAGCAAAGAGGGAGCCGTGTGCGCATCCGCGCGCAGCACGTCAGCCACCAGCGCAATCGCGCGCGCGAACTCATCCTCACGAGGCAGCAGGCTGAGCACGAGATGGTTGCCGCGCGGGAAATCATAGAAGTAGCCGGGCTGCACGAGCACGCCGCGCGCGAGAAGTTGAAGCGCGAGCTCCTCTTCGCTGCACGCATCGGGGACGCGGAGGATCGCGCACCAGCCGCCTTCACTCGTGAGCACGTCCCAGCTCGCGTCATGAGGACGCGCTTCTCGCAGCGCCGCGAAATTCTTCGT
Source organism: uncultured delta proteobacterium (assembly GCA_903911145.1). Lineage (GTDB taxonomy): Bacteria > Myxococcota > Myxococcia > Myxococcales > 40CM-4-68-19 > CAIWCD01. The sequence goes on from CAIWCD010000012.1 coordinate 8,698, forward strand.
GCAGCGCGCGCGCACCTGCGCCTGCAGCGCGTGCCGCGTGTCGAGCAGAGTGGAGAGTGCCAACTGGACCGGCGTCGACACCGAAAGATAGGTATCGGCGATCAGCTCGAGCCGCCGGGTCGCTTCCTCCACCAGCGCATCGGGGCCGGTGATCGCGCACCAACCGAGCTTGAGCTGCGGCAGTCCGCAGACCTTCGACAGCCCCGACAAAGTGAATGTCAGCCCGTCACCGGATCCCGCCGCCGTCGGCATCGCGTCATCGGGATTCTGCCGCGCAGATCGACCCGCGGCCGCCACCTCCATCGGATAGTCCGCGAATACTTCATCGGAAATGAGCGCGATATTCCGGTCCGCACAGAGAGCGGCCGCGCGCATATATTCATATCTCTTGATATATGCCCCGGTCGGATTGCCCGGCGAGACGATCATCAGCGCGCGGATTCGCTCGCCTCCCGCCATGAGCGTCTCGAGCGCGGGAAGATCGACGTGCCACTCGCCATCCCAGCGCAGCGGATATTCGATCGTGCGGACCGACTCGAGCGCGGTGAGAAATCCGAAGAGCGGATAACTCGGCGTCGGCACCAGCACCGCGTCGCCCGGATCGCAGAGCAGCTTGAAGAGCAGCGAGTAGGCCTCGCTCGTCGAGGCCGTGATGAGGATGTTTTCAGGATCGACGCGTGTGCCGCGGGACTCTGCGAAATAGCGCGCGACCGCTCCCCGTGCGGCCGGGAGCCCCTTCGGGTCAGGCAGGTACGAGAGCGATTCGGGCTGCGCGAGCGCCTGGAGAATGCGCGCCTCTTCGTAGAGAAAACCCGCCCGCGTCGGATTCGATTCGGTGAGATCGATGAGCGGCAAGCCATCACGCCGCCGCCGAGTGAGCGCGAGCGCGAGCGGATTCTCGGAGAGGTTCGCCGCCACTCGGCGCGAGAAGCGCATCACGCCCTACGCCTTGGGCAGTTGAGTCAGCTCAGGCTGCGAGCTCGGGCGATTGAGCCGCGGACGCTCCTTGAACTCAAAGCGCAGAGCAGCCCAGACATCATCGAGAGGCGTCTGCTTGTCGTCGCTCAGGCCCAGCGCGAGACCGGCCGCGCGCACCAGCTCTTCGTTGAGATCGGTGTAGACGCCCGAACTCTTGCGCGGCCACGCGGCCCAGATGCGGCCGCGCGGCGCGAGCACCTTCGCGGCCTTGGCGAACAGCTCGACGAGCGCGGCATTCGACGAGGCAAAGAGCGCGATCACGTCGGCCTGCCCGAAAGGACGCGTACCGACGGACGCTGCGCGGGGCAGCGGCTCGAGCTTGCGCGCGAATCCGAGCGGTGGATCGAGCAGGAGCACGCGGCTCTCCTCGTGCACACCGAGCCTCGCAGCCATCGGCGACGCAGCCGGCGGTCCCTGATGTCCCTCGTCGCTCACGCTCAAGCTCCTTGCTGCATCTGCTGCCCTGGAGAGCACGCAACGCGGTCTCGCGCGCGCTGGATTACTGATCGCGCCTCGGGAGTGCAAGAGACAACCGCGCACGACCTGCGCTGCGCGGCACACGGCCACGCCTCTCCTGCGCCCTCCTTGCGGCTATCGACTCTGCGCTCGGTCGCGCCGCTGCACCGAGAGGATCTTCTCGACCTCCGCGACCGTCTCGCCCGCCTCGTTGGTGATGAGCACGGTGAACCTGGGCGCGCTCCTCGCCTCGCGCGACAGCGTCGCGATGATCGCGTCGCTCTCCTCCCGCGCGATGCGAAACGCCGCTCTCACCGTACCGCGCCCCGGCTTGCGAAACCGAATCGACGCGGCCTTGTCCCAGACGATGTAATCGGGTCCGAGAATCTGCATCAGCATCATCATGAAGAAGGGATCGGCCATCGAGTAGAGCGAGCCGCCGTAGTGGGTCCCGACGAGATTGCGGTTCCACACGCGCAGCCGCATCTCGACATCGACCTCGCGATGATCCTCGGAGATGCGCCGCACGCGAATGCCCGCGCCGAGAAACGGCGGATAGAGATTGGCGAGCTTGAGCAGATGCCGCTTGAGGTCCATGCGCGGACCGTGGCGCAAGGCGCGGGGCCATGTAAAGCGGGAGCGTAGAACGACAGCGCGCAGAGTGAGGGCGACCGCTGCTACAGTCCGCCGCCATGAAACCGATTCGCATTGGCATTCTGGGGCTCGGCACGGTTGGACAATCGGTCGCGCGGGCGCTGCTCGAACGGCGCGATCTTCTCGCGCGATCTGCGGGCGCGCCGCTCGTGCTCCAGCGCGCGGTCGTGCGCGATCTCGACAAGCCGCGCGCGATTCCCCGCGAGCAGCTCACGACGGAGATCGCGCGCGTCACTGAAGCGGACGACATCGATGTCGTCGTCGAGCTGATGGGCGGCCTCGAGCCGGCGCGCACGGTGATCGAAGCGGCGCTCTCTCGCGGCAAGTCGGTGGTGACGGCGAACAAGCGCGTCGTCTCCTGGCATGGACCTTCGCTGCTGTCGCTCGCGGCGAAGAAGGGCGCGGAGCTGCGTTACGAAGCGGCCGTGGGCGGTGGCATTCCGCTGATCGCGCCGCTGCTCGATGATCTCGCGGCCAATCGTCTCCTCGAGCTGCGCGCGATCATCAACGGCACGACCAACTACATCCTCACGCGCATGGCCGCGGGCGACACGCTCGATGTCGCGCTCGCGGAGGCGCAGCGGCTCGGCTACGCGGAGGCCGATCCGAGCGATGATGTGGACGCGGTTGATGCCGCCGACAAGCTCGCCATCCTCGTGCGCCACGCGTTCGGTCTCACCGTTCCTCCTCGAGAGATCTTCCGCCAGGGCCTGCGCGGACTCGATCCACGCGACATCGCGTACGGTCGCGAATTCGGCTACGCGCTCAAGCTGCTTGCGCTTGCCCGCCGCGGCACCAACGGCATCGAAGCGCGCGTGCATCCCGCGTTTGTTCCAATCGCGCATCCGCTCGCCCGCATCGATGGCGCGCAGAACGCCGTGCACGTCGTCGGCGATCTCTGCGGGCCCGTGATGTTCAGCGGACAAGGCGCGGGAGGAGACGCGACGGCGAGTGCGGTGCTGGCCGATCTGCTGCACGTCTCCCGCAGAATGGCGCTGGGAGATCCGGCCCCGACGGTGCGCGACTTTGGACCTGAGCCAAAGCTCGCGCCGCTCGCCGAGGCCCGCACACGCTGCTACTTCCGGCTCGCCGTCGAGGATCAGCCGGGCGTGTTCGCGCAGGTGACGCAGGTGCTCGCGCAGCAGTCGATCGGGCTCGCGAGCGTGCTGCAGCGCGAGCCCGGAAAGATGGGCAGCGCCGAGGTGGTGCTGCTCACCTATGCCGCGCCAGAGGCCGCGCTCGCGAGTGCCGAGGAGCAGCTTGCGCGCCTGTCGTGCGTGCGTGCCGTGCGTGCGCGAATCCGCGTCGAGGGCGGTGACAGCGGAGGTGCAGCGTGAGCCGCCAGCAGGGAGTGCTCGCGCGCTGGGCAGAGTTCCTTCCCGTCACCGCAAAGACGCCCCGCCTCACGCTGGGCGAGGGCGACACGCCGCTCGTTTCCGCTCCTGCGCTCGCGCGCGCGATCGGCTGCGACGAGCTGTGGCTCAAGTGCGAAGGGATGAACCCGACCGGCTCGTTCAAGGATCGCGGAATGGTCGTCGCGATGGCCAAGGCGATCGAGGCCGGCGCGCGCGTCGCGGTCTGCGCCTCGACGGGAAACACCTCTGCGTCTGCCGCGGCCTACTGCGCAGCTGCTGGCATCGGCTGCCGCGTCGTCGTTCCCGAGGGAAAAGTCGCTCTCGGGAAACTCGCGCAGGCGATCGTCCACGGCGCGCGCATCGTCGTGCTGCGCGGGAACTTCGATGCCGCGCTGCAGGCCGTTCGCGTGCTCGCGGAGCGAACACCGATCGCGCTCGTCAACAGCGTCAATCCGTTCCGGCTCGAAGGGCAGAAGACGGCAGCGTTCGAGGTGATCGAGGCGCTCGGCCGCGTCCCGCATGGGCTGGCGCTTCCGGTCGGCAATGCGGGCAACATCTCCGCGTATTGGAAAGGCTTCACCGAACACGCCGCGCGCGAGGAGCAGGCCGGCCGGGCGCGCACTACACCTGTCATCTATGGCGTGCAAGCCGCGGGGGCCGCGCCGTTCCTGAGCGGCGCGCCTGTCGCGCATCCGGAGACGATCGCGACCGCCATCCGCATCGGCAACCCCGCGAGCTGGGATCTGGCGATCCGCGCGCAGCGTGAGAGCGGCGGACTCTTCGCGAGCGCCACCGACGCGGAGATCCTCTCGGCCCAGCGTCGTCTCGCAAGCGAGGCGGGAGTCTTCTGCGAGCCCGCGAGTGCCGCGCCCATCGCCGGGTTGCTCAAGCTGGCCGCGCAGACGCCGGGACGTTTTCGCGGACAGACCCTCGTCGCCGTGCTCACTGGACATGGACTCAAGGATCCGCAGACCGCGATCGCAGACGCTCCGCCGCTGCCCGAGCCGATCGAGAATGACTTCGCCGCGCTCGAGAAGGCGCTGGCATGAGCACGCCCTTCACCATCATCGCGCCCTGCTCCACGTCAAACCTTGGCGCCGGCTTCGACGCGCTGGGAGTCGCACTGGGCGGGCCTCGGCTCGCGATCCGTTGCACGCCAGGCGGTCCCGATCTGCGCATCGTTGCGCTCTCGGGAGAGGGAGCAAGCAGCCTCTCGCGCGGCAGCGACAATCGAATCCTCGTCGCCGCGCGTGCCGCGGCCGAGCGCATCGGCGTCCCGTTCGAGTCGCTGCGCGGAGAGCTCTCGATCGACAACACGATTCCTCTCGCGCGCGGACTCGGCTCGTCCGCAGCGGCGGCCGTCGGCGGCGCGATCCTCGCGGAGGCGCTCGCAGCGCGGCTCGGCGGAGATGCTTTGCACTCAAACGATCTCGCGGGCGCAAGCGCAACGGCGTTCAACGACACGCGCGTGCTCGCGACGGCTCTCGCACTCGAGGGCCATCCCGACAACGTCATCGCGTCTCTTCGCGGCGGCGCGCAGGTCGCTGTCCTCGACGCGCAGGGCGTCGTGCGCGCCTGCCCTCTGAAGATTGCAGCTCCACTGCGCGCGGCGATCTTCATTCCCGATCAGGAATTGCGCACCAGCGAAGCGCGCGCAGTGATTCCGCGCACCGTGCCTCTCTCCGACGCCGTCTTCAATCTCGGGCGGGCCGCGCTCTTCGTAGCCGCGCTGGGCGCGGGCGAGCGCGATCTGCTCGGCGAGGCGATGACCGATCGTCTGCACCAGCCGGCCCGCTCGACGCTGATGCCGTGGCTGCCCCATCTCATCGAGGCGGCGCGGAGCGCGGGGGCCTACGGCGCAGCGCTCTCCGGCGCAGGCACGACCGTCTTCGCGCTCGTGCCACCCGAGGCATCCGAGCGCGTCGTCGAAGCCCTTCGCGCACGCGCCGCAGAGTTGTCGGTTCCCGGCCGCGCGTTGAGCGTCGATGCGTTCGCTGCCGGCGCACGCATCGAGCAATGACCGGGCGCAAGCCACCAGAACGCAATCCTGATCGCGCGCTCTTCGCGCTGCTCTTCTTCATCGCGCTCGCGATCGGCTGCTGGTTTCTCGTCGATCGACTGCGGCGCGACGCGAAGATGCAGGACTGCGTGATGGCCGGTCATCGCAACTGCGATCCCGACAATCCACCGATCGACGATCGCTAGAACCCGCGCTGGGAGCGGACGAGCGGTGTTTCTAATCCGGCAAGCGCTCGACGAGCACGGCCGTGCTGTTGTCGTCTCCGCCGCGATCGTTGGCGAGCTGGATCAGCGCCGTCGCGATCGTCTCGAGCGTCGTGTCCGTCGACAGCGCCTCGCAGATCTCTTCGTTCTCGACGAGATTCGAGAGGCCGTCCGAGCAGAGCAGGAAGCGGTCGCCCGGCTTGGTCTCCACCCCCATCACGTCGACGAGCACGTCCTCTTCGAAGCCGACCGAGCGGGTGATGATGTTCTTCAATCGGCTGACGCGCGCCTCGTCGGGCGTGAGCAGCCCCGCGCGCACCTGCTCATTGACGAGCGAATGATCTTCGCTGAGCTGCAGCACGCCGCCCTCGCGCACGAGATACGCGCGGCTGTCGCCGACGTGGCCGACGAGAGCGTGGGCCCCGTTGATCACGAGGCAGATGCAGGTGGTGCCCATTCCGTGCAGTTCGGGGTTGAGCTTGCTGGTGCGGAAGACCGCGGCGCACGCGCCCTCGACAGCTTCGCGCACTGCTCCCGCCATCGGCGAGTCCGCGAGGTTGGCCTTGCTCGCGTAGGGACTGTCGTTGCGCAGCCGCGCGGAGAGCAGCTCGCGCTCGACCGTCTGCACGGCGAGGCGGCTCGCAGTCTCGCCACCGGCGTGCCCGCCCATGCCGTCACAGACAACGTAGAGACCGAGCTCCTCGTTGATGAGGAAGCTGTCTTCGTTGTGCTCACGCTTCATGCCGACGTCGGTCAGTGCGACGCTGCGATAGTTGGCCACGAGCCCTTGTGCCTCAGCGACGCGCTGCGAGCAAGCTCGTCGACGAGGGAGAGAGCAGGAGGCCTGCGCTTGGCCAGGTACGGGGCGGCGCAGCAAGACCGCTCGCTGCATGTGTCGTGACTCTTCTTGGTCCGGTCATAGCCGCGAGGCAGTCGATGGCTGCTGCCGCGCGCAGTTCAGGAGCGGCCGCACGGCTCTCCGCAGTGAGCACATTCTGCGTCAGCCGCGGATGCATGTTTGAGCACGGCAGCAGCCATCGATGCCTCGCGGGGCCCTCACGACGCGCGGCGCGCTCGCTTCGGGCTCGTGTCGAGCGCAGCCTTCTCGAGCAACTCTCGCGCGTGGATGAGCGAGGCGTCGGTGACGTGGCCGCTGAGGAGGCGGGCGAGCTCCTGTGTGCGCACGTCGCCTTCGACGGCGGTGACGCGCGTGCGGGTGCGGCCGCGGGCGACCTCTTTTTCGACGGTCTGGTGGCGGCGCGCGAAGGCGGCGATCTGCGGCAGATGCGTGATGCAGATGATCTGCCGATCGCGCGCGACCGCGCACAGAGCGCGTCCGACCGCATCCGCGACGACGCCGCCGATGCCCGCGTCGACCTCGTCGAAGAGATAGGAGCCGACCGGATCGCTCTCGACGAGGACCCGCTTGACCGCGAGCAGCACGCGCGAGAGTTCACCGCCCGAGGCGATGCGCGCGAGCGGTTTCTGCTCTTCACCGAGGTTGGGCGAGAGCATCAGCTCGGCGCTCTCCAGACCGCGCGCACCAAGGGTCTGCGAGTTTTTCTCGACGGCGCCCGGCGGAAGATTGAGCGGCGAGCCGTCCTCGCGCAGCGCAATTCCACCCTCGGTGATCGGCGAGAAGCGAACCGAGAGTTCGCTGCGCGCCATGCCCAGACTTGCCAACTCGGCGGCGACGGCCCTGGTGAACGCGGCGGCCGCGCTCCTGCGCTTCAGAGAAAGCTCGCGCGCGAGCTGCAACGCGATAACGGCGCGCTTCTGCACCTCGACTTCGCGACGCAAAAGCTCGCCGCCGTGATCGTCGATCGAGAGCAGCTCCTGGCTCATCGCCTCGCGCCGGGCAAGCGCGGCGGAGAGAGTGCCGCCATGCTTGCGCGTGAGTTTGCGCAGGAGTTCGAGCCGCTCGTCGATCGCCTCGAGACGCTGCGGGTCGCCCCCAGCGCGGGCCGCGTAGCGCGCCAGCTCGCGCGCGGCCTCGTCAATCTCTGCCGCCGCGCCGCGCATCGACGTGGCCAGTGGCGCGAGCGTCGGATCGATCAGCGCCAGCTCCTCGAGGCGCTTCGCCGCGCGCGTCACCAGCTCGAGCGCCGCGCCCTCGGACGCGCTCAGAAAACCCTCCGCGTCCTCGGCGCCCGCGCGCAGCTTCTCTGCCGAGGCGAGCCGCTTGCGCTCCTGCGCGAGCTCGTCATCCTCGCCCGCCTTCGGATCGATCTGCGTGAGCTCCTCGAGTTGCCAGCGCAGCCACTCAGCACGCTCTGCTCGCGCGCTCTCGTCGCTGCCGAGCTGCGTGCGCGCCTTCTCGGCCTCGGCAAGGCGGGAGAAGGCCTCGCTGTAGGCCGCGCGCTCGGGAGCGAGCTGCGCGTGCGCGTCGATCAGCTCGAGGTGCACGCCCGCATCGAGCAGCCCGACGTGCTCGTGCTGGCCGCTGATGTCGAGCAGTCCGCGCGTCGCGGCCGCGAGCTGCGACGCGGTCGCGAGCTGGCCGTTGACGAAGGCGCGGCTGCGCCCTTCACGCTGCACGGTGCGGCGCACGAGAAGCTCAGATCCTGCCGCGGGCAGGCCCAGCGCGGTCAGGCGCGCGTCGCTCGCCGCCGGATCGCGAGGAAGGAACAGCGCCTCGACCTCCGCTTCTTCTGCGCCCGTGCGCACGCAGTCGGCCTGCGCCCGTCCGCCAAGAGAGAGGTGGAGCGCGTCGACGAGGATGCTCTTGCCCGCGCCGGTCTCGCCCGTGAGCACGTTGAAGCCGGGCTCGAAGCGGATCTCCAGCTCGTCGATGATGGCGAAATTCTTCACGCGAAGTAGGTCAAGCATGGGGAGCGGACCCTAGCAGGAAGGCCCGACACCTGCACAACCGTTCATGCCCGCATCATCGCGACCGCGCCCAGCCTGCTCTGGATCGTTGGGGGCGCGAGGCGATCGGAGTCGTCGCGGCGAAGGGCGTGCCCGACTCGCGCGAAGCTCTCTGGCTCACGTAGAGTGCGCGGCGCATGTCTGTCAGCGGCAGGACCATCGAGCGCGGACGATTCGCGCCCAGCCCCACCGGCGAGCTGCATCTGGGAAACGCGCGCACTGCGCTCCTGGCCTGGCTCTCCGCGCGCAGCCGAGGCGCTCGCTTCACGATGCGCATCGAAGATCTCGATCGGCCGCGCTGCAGGCCGGGGCTCGCCGAGAAACAGCTTGAGGAGCTCGCGTGGCTCGGGCTCGACTGGGACGAGGGTCCAGAGAGCGCGCCGCCGCACACAGAGGCCGGTCCGCATGGCCCGTATCGCCAATCGCAGCGCGGCCCGCTCTACGATCGCGCGATTGAGCAGCTGCGCGAGGGCGGCCACGTCTACGACTGCTTCTGCTCGCGCGCGCAGATCCGGGCGGCCGCAGATGCTTTGCACTCAAACGATCGCGCCGACGCCACGAGCGAGGCGAGCGCGCCGCACGGTCCGCAGGACGACGGCCCGCGCTATCCGGGCACCTGCGCGAACCTCACCGCTGCCGAGGTCGCGACGCGGCGGAAATCGCGCGCGCCCGCGCTGCGCCTGCGCGTGCCGCACGAACCGATTTCGTTCGACGATGCGATCGCGGGGCCGCAGCAGTTCGATCCCGCGACGGAAGTGGGCGACTTCATCCTTCGCCGCGCAGATGGCGTGCACGCCTACCAGCTTGCGGTGGTCGTCGATGACGCCGCGATGGAGATCACCGAGGTCGTGCGGGGCGCGGACCTCCTCGCATCGACGGCGCGGCAGATGCTCCTCTATCGAATGCTCGGTCTGCGCATCCCGTCGTGGGCGCATGTTCCGCTGCTCTTCGGACCGCCCGGAATCGATGGACAGCCGCAGCGGCTCTCCAAGCGGGCTGGCGCGGAGACGCTCTCGACGATGCGTGCGCGCGGAGACGATCCGCGCACCATCGTCGCGCAGTTGGCACGCTCCTCCAGCCTCGTCGGAGACGAGATCGCAGCCTGCACGCCCGCTGAGCTGCTCCCCCGCTTTGCGTTGGCGCGCCTCTCTCGCTGAGCGCCTCGATCGCTGCGCCGCGCCCCGGGCGAGTTGCCGCGCGAGCAGCCCCTGTGCTATGCGGCGCGCCGAAGTTCGCAGCGCACGGGGAATCGAGGATTCATGTCAGAGAAGGAAGCAGGAATCGAAGTCGAAGGGACCGTTCGCGAGGAGCTCGCCGGCGGGAACTATCGCGTCGAGCTCGACAACAAGCATTCGGTGCTCGCCTACGCGAGCGGCAAGATGCGCAAGTTCCGCATCCGCATTCTCCCGGGCGACCGGGTCAAGCTGGAGCTGTCTCCGTACGACCTGACGCGCGGTCGCATCACGTATCGCCAGAAGTAATGGTGCGCAGCAGGGCCGCTGTGGGTGCGGCCGTGCTCAAACATGCAGGTGCGCAGCAGGACCGCTGTGGGTGCGGCCGTGCTCAAACATGCATCCGCGGCTGACGCAGAAATTGCTCCATTCGGAGTTGTGTAGGGCCGCTCCTGAACTGCGCGCGGCCGCTCCCACAGCGGTCCTGCTGCTAATTCCGGACAAAAAGACCGTCGGGCGAGATGCGGGTTCACCGCCGTCGTGATCGTTCACGCGTGCGCGCGGCAGCGCCCAGCGCGGCTCCGCTGGGTTTCGAGACGAAAACAAGTAACTCGCTCGGCGCTGCTTTCGACCGGCCCCCAAGCCGCGGGGCAGCCGATGGTGCGGGCCGCGCGCAGTTCAGGAGCGGCCGCAACCATCTCCGCAGCGAGCACGGACGCCAGCCGCGGATGCATGTTTGAGCACGGCCCGCACCATCGGTGACCCGCGGCGACCCTACTCCTCGTGTGCCTCGAGGTAGATCGCTGCCTGGTGCGCGAGGTAGTGGAGGATCGACAGCTCCGACGCCGAGAAGCTCGTCGAGCCGTTCTTGTTGATCAGCTGGATCGCGCCGAGCGTGCGGTTGTCGTGGATGACCGGCGTCGTGATCATGCTCTTGGTGTCATAGCCGAGCCGCTGCGAGATCTCTTTGTAGAAGCGCTTGTCGCGCTGCACGTCGCTGATGGCGACGCCGACGCCTTCCTGCGCGCAGAAGCCGACGAGGCCCTTGCCCATCGGGACGCGCAGCTTGAGCGCAACGAGCTCGCCCGCCTTCGGACCGCGCACGGCCGCGAAGCCGAGATCGCGCCGGTTGAGGTCCGCGACGTAGAACGAGCCCGACTCCGAGGGAATCTTCTCCATCGCCAGATCGAGCAGGAAGTAGAGCGCGTCGGCCTGCTCCTTGCCGAACATCTCGGGCGTGCGCTCGAACAGCTCGGAGAGAACGTCCTCGAGCTGGCCCGCCTCGGCGGCATTCGGCGTGCGCGAGAGCCGACCAATCACGGCAGGCGGCGGCGAGCGCTGGTTGTCGACCTCGACGATCTTGATCGGCGGCGGCGCGCGCAGGGCCTCGCTCATCGCCTGATCGGCAGTCGCCTTCTCGGCCGTGGCGCGCTCGGCAATCGCCCTCTCGGCAGCGGCCTTCTCCGCGGCAATCTTCTCGGCAGCGATCTTTTCCTTCGCGGCCTTCTCTGCAGCCTTCTTCTCGGCGGCCGCCTTCTCGGCAGCAGCGCGCGCGTTCGCGGCCCGCTCCGCCGCGGCCTTCTTCTGCGCGCCCTTTTCCGAGGCTGCGCGATCCGCTGCGGCCTTCTCCGCGGCGGCCTTCTCCTCCATCGCCTTCGCGTCCGCGCGCGATCCCGCGTCCTTCGCGCCGCGCGAATCAGCGGCGGTCTTGTCGACGAACGTCTTCGCCATCTTCGCTGCAGCTTCCGCGGCAGCCTGATCGGCAGCGGCCTGCTCCGCTGCAGCCTTCTCCTGCGCAGCCAGCTCGGCAGCCTCGGCTTCCGCTGCGGCCATCTCGGCAGCCCGACGCTCGGCGGCGGCCTTCTCTGCTGCCGCCTTTTCCGCGGAGGCCCGCTCAGCCGCCGCGCGCGCGAGCGCTGCCTTCTCCTCGTCCGCGCGCTTGGACGCAACCACGGCCATCTCGCGCAGCGCAGCGTCGTTCGTCGGGGGCGGATCGCTCGGCGCCGCCATCCAGCTCGGCGTCGGCAACACCACGCCCACACCCGGATTCGAAATCTCGGGGATCTGCGCGATGCGGAAGACCCGGTTGTTGCGCGGGTCGGTGACGTGGATCGACTCGTCGTCCTGGATGTCGCAGAGAACATTCTGCGGGAGCCCGGACGTGTCGCCGATCTTCTTCAGACCCACCTTGAGCGCGGCCATCCACGTATCGGCCGTCACCCGCAGGGTCATGTTCATCTCTTCCGCAGTCGCTGCCGGAATGAACACTTCGAACCGCGCCATCTAGCCTCCCAGATCTGTTCTGTGCCCGAGGTGGTGCTTGCGCAGAAACCGCTCCAGCGCAAGCTGGATCAGCTCAGGTTGTTCAACCAGCGCCGCGTGAGAGCCGTCGCGCACGACGAGCAGCTCTGCATGAGGAATCGCTTTCGCCATCTCTTCCGAGCGGAACATCGGCGTGAAGAGATCGCGCGAGCCGGCGATGACGAGCGTCGGCAGGTGCAGGCTCGGCAGGAAATCGGTCGCATCGTGCGTGAGCAGATCGCGAAAGAGCGCGAAGTAGCAGCGCAGATCGAGGCCCGCGAGATGCGCGAAGTAGGGCTCGAACTCCTCGCGCGGGCAGAGGTCGGGATGCACGAGGCCCATCGCGCGCACGAGCGGCCAGAGGCCCGGCGTCTGCAACGACCGGCGCAACACCTGCTCGGCGAGGCCCGTGCGCGAAGAAGTGAATGCCAGCGCAGCACGCACAAGCGGAAGCAGGCGGGCGCTGATCGGGAAGCTCTCGAAGATGCGCCCGGGCGCGCCCAGCATGGGCACAAAGCCGAGCGCGCGCGAAGGCGCTTGACGAATCGCCTCGAGCCCGACCTGGCAGCCCATCGAGTGTCCGAGCAGCACCGCGTGTCTGGCTCCGACTGCATCGGCGACGGTCCAGAGATCGCTCGCGCAGCCCGCGACCGTCAGTTCTTCAGGATGCGCGGGAACCGGAGACGCGCCGTGGCCGCGATAGTCCCACGTGATCACCGGCCGCTCGCCGCCGAACTGCTCCGCGATGAAGTGCCAGAAGAAGCTGCTCACGCCGATGCCGTTCGCGCAGAGCAGCGGCACGCCTGTGCCTGCACCATCGACGCGCCAGCGCAACTCGGCCCCGTCGGCCGCGCGCGCAGTTCCCACCCGGACAGGCGCGAGCCTGGCTTCGCTCTGGAGCGCTTCGCTCACTTCTTCTCCACCATGCGGAACTCGACGCGACGATTGGACGCCTTGCCCGCGCGGGTCACATTGCTCGCGATCGGCCGCGTCGGCCCGTAGCCCTCGGACACGATCTGCTGCGGATCGACTCCCTGCTTGATCAGATATTCGCGCACCGACTCCGCGCGCGCGCTCGAGAGCTTCATGTTGTCGTCGATCGTCCCGACGTTGTCGGTGTGCCCCTCGACGCGCATTTTCACCAGCGGCGCGTCCTTGATCGCCTGCGCCACTTCACGCAGGAGCTCGAAGCTGTCCGGCAGAATTCGTGACTTGTTGGTCGCAAAATGGACCTGCTGCTTGAGCTCGATTCGATCGCGCCGGACGATGATCAGCGACTGCTTGCGAGGGCAGCCTTCGTTGTCCTTCGGGCCCGGCTCATCGGGGCACTTGTCGTCCTTGTCGGGCACGCCATCGCCATCGCGATCAGCCCAGGGGCAGCCACCGTTCTCGGCGGGACCAGCGACGAGCGGGCAGCGATCGAGCCGATCGATGAGACCATCGCCATCGGTGTCGCGATCGGGGCAGCCCTGGTTCTCCTTGGGGCCGAACTCGGTCGGGCACTTGTCGTCCTTGTCGGGGATGCCATCGCCGTCGGTGTCGGGCCACGGGCAGCCGAAGTTCTCCTTCGGGCCGGGCACATCGGGGCAGCGGTCGAGCGTGTCGGGAACGCCGTCGCCGTCCTTGTCCGTCTGCAGCGGGCAGCCGCGATTCTCCTTCGGGCCCGGGACGTCGGGGCAGAGATCGTCGATGTCCGGCACGCCGTCGCCGTCGGTGTCCTTGAGCGCCACCGGCGCGGGCGCGGGCTTCTCACGAATGAGCACCTGCACCGGCGCGCAATCTTTGGAGAGCACGACCGCCTGCTTGGCCGCCTTCTGCGCGACGTCGAGATGCTCCTCGGCGCGGAAGCTGTCGCCCTGCTCGAGCTCGATTTCGGTAAAGCGCAGATTCGCCTCGGCCGTCGCGAGCTCGCGGGGAGCGCACTGGAGTGCGTTCGACTTGCGCGCCGCCGAGATGTCTTCGCGCACCACCCGCCCACGCCCGCGATCGGCGAGCTGCGCGCCAGTCATGCAGGAGAGGCTCGCAAGCAGCGCGATGAGGCCAGGAGCGGTCACGCGCGATTTCACGGCTTGCTCCCGGAAGGAATGATCGGCGTGCGCGCGGGAGCCGCAGGCGGCGGAGTTCCAGCATCGGGCGGACTCGATGCTGCCGGCGCGGTGGGTGCGCTGCTGGCCTTCGCGGTCGATGCCGCAGGCGCGGCAGAAGGCCCCGCATCGGGTGCGGTCGCAGGGGCGGTCTTCGCGGGCGCCGCGACGACAACAGGAGCGGGCGCGACCTCGATCGCCTCATGCTTGATGGTCGCCTGGGGTGCCGGTGTCGAGGCGGAGTTGCGCGCAGCGAGTGCCTTCTGCGACGCGCTCTCCGCGAGTTCGGCGCTCTTCTTCGCAAACTCGCTCGCCGCGTCGTAGTGCGCCCGGCCCGACTCCTCACGCGCCTTCTGCAGATAGAGATCGGCCGAGGTCGTCTCGTAGATCGCCAGCTTGTCGCCGTCGGCCGCGTGGGCCTGCGCGACCGCCTGCTCCGCGTCGCTGATCACCACCGCCGACCCGATCGGCCCGCAGCCGAGCAGTGGCAGCGCCAGGGCGAGCACGAACGTCAACGGCGGGAGTCGGGGATTGTGCGCGGTCAAGAGGGGCGAGAGTCGACAACGAAGATCGGTCGGTGTCAACGAAAGCCTCATGCCGATCGACCAGGCTGACGGGAGCAGGAGCGGCCGCGCACGCCCCGCCCCTGTCTGCGAGAGCGCTACTTCCCCTTGATCGCCGAGATCTCGATGTCGAACTCAACCTTCTCGCTCACCAGCACGCCGCCGGCCTCGAGCGCCTGGTTCCACGAGAGGCCGTAGTCGATGCGGTTGAGGCTGCCCCGCGCCGAGAAGGCGACGCGGTCATTGCCCCACGGATCCTTGCCCGCACCCTCGCGCGAGACGTCGAATCCGATCTCCTTCGTCACGCCGTGCAGCGTGAGATCGCCCGTCACCTTGAATTTGTCACCCGAGCCCTCGAGCCGCTTGCTCGCGAACGTGATCTTGGGAAACTTCTCGGCGTCGAAGAAGTCGGGGCTCTTGAGATGTCCGTCGCGCTTGGCCTCCTGCGTGTTGATGCTGCCGACGTCGATCTCACCCTTGATGCTGGCGTGCGCGAGATCTCCTTCGTCGAACGAGATCGAGCCGGTCCAGACGCCGAAGCTGCCGCGCACCTTCGCGATCATCATGTGGCGGACGGAGAAGGTGATGCTCGAGTGCGACGCGTCGATGTTCCACTGGGTGGCCATGCGGTGTCTCCTGGGTTGCGCGCGGGTGGGGAATCTGCGCGGGGAGGAGAGCTAATCGCTGCGCTTTCATTTTGCAAGTCGCTTTACAAAAGAAAGCATCTGTCGATCGGCGCTTCGTGCTGCCGACGCAAGACGCACGAAGGCCCCGCGGAGATGCATCCCGCGAGGCCTTCGGTTGCTTCACGATGAGGAGGCGTCAGTGCGTGCCGTCTGCTCAGTGCGTCCAGCTCGACGTCTCGGTCCAGCCGTCGATCTGCACCTGCCCGGCACTTCCCGGCGTGCCCGATTGCGGGGCGGTGCCGCCCGAGACGGAGATACCGGCCGGAGCTGGCACGGTCACCGACGAGAGGCCGTTCGTGCTGAAGATCCGGACGGTGCCGCCGGAGCCACCGCTGCCAGTGGCTCCGGTCGCCGCGGCGCCGAGCGCGACCAGATCGCCGATGTCGTTCACTGTCGTGCCCGTCAGCGAGATCGTGCTCGCGTTGCCTCCCTGCAAGATGCCGGGGCCGCCGCTGACGTCGATGCTGTTCGTGCTGGTCACCGCGCCGTTGTCCGAGCCCATCGAGACCGGCCTGCCGATTCCACCGGGACCGCTCGCGCTCGCGCCTCCCCGCGCGATGATCGTCCCGCTGTTGGTCACGCCGGTCAGTCCGTAGAAGCGAACACCGGCCGGAACCAGCGTGTTCAAAGTCGCGACGAGCCGGGTCGATGCTCCGCCCGTGATGTCGATGTTGCCGGCGTTCACCACCTGCTCGAACGAATCGCCAGCAAAGAAGTAGGCCTGCTGCGTGGAGAGGCTCACGCTCCCGCTCGTCCCGCCACTGCCCGACCCGCCTGTTCCGCCGCGCGCGATCAGATCGGCATAGTTGATGACGCTACCGCCCGGGCCGTAGCCTGTTCCGTTCACGACGGCCGCACGGTTCTGGCAGTCCACACAGCCCACGGTGGGATTGTAGTAGGTATTGATCATCTGAATCGGCGCCCCGCTGCCGCCGTTCTGCAGGCCGTCTCCGCCGCTCGCGCTGAGCTGCGAATAGCCGTAGAGGATCACCTCCTGGCCGTTGGGCTGGTAGTTGGTATCGAACCAGATCGCGACGTTGCCGGCGCCGCCACCACCGGTGCCACCGAATCCGCCTGAGCTGTTGAGATTGCCGGAGACCATCACGTCGCCGCCGGGAACGAGTCGGTTGTTTCCCGTCACGGCGGACCGCTGGCTTCCCGACATCTCGATGTAGATCAGGCCGCCGCTGCCGCCCGCGCCGTTCGCCGACGAGCCGCCGCGCGTCGTGATGGCGGCGTTGTTCACCACCGTGCCGGCGTAAGCATAGACGTCGATCTCCCTGCCGTTGCCCGCCGCGCAGCCCGTCGTGCAGCTCGCGGCGACGTCGCCGCCTTTGGATGTCAGCGTGCCGGAGTTGCGCACCGAGGCCGCCGCCTTGTCACCTCCATAGAGGGCAATTCCACCAGCGCTGCCTCCCTGGGTCATGCCCGTTCCGCCGCTCGCGTCGATGGGGCCGGAGTTGTTCAGATCGAGGTACGGGTAGAACAACACCTGCCCGCCGTTGCCGCCGCTCCCACTCGAGCCGTTGCCGCCGGTGGTCTGGATGATGCCCGTGTTGAACATCGAAGCCGGACTTCCGTTGTAGCCATTCATGCGGATCTGGCCGCCGTTGCCGCCGCTGCTCCCGTTGCCGCCAGTCGCAGAGATCAGCCCCTGGTTCCAGAGGGGAGAGGCGACGATGTCGATCCCTCCGCTGCTGGTCCCGTTGGCGCTCGAGGCGTCGATGCCATTGTTGAGAACCGCCGAGGTGGCATCGCCGAAATAGGAGTCGGCGAGGATCAACAGCGCGACCTGCACCCCGGCGTTGGCGAGCGCAATCGTGCCCGCGTTCAGGATCGGGCCCTTGACCCTGAAATTGACCGGGTTCGACGGGAGGGGGATGAGCGTGACCGTCACGCCGGGCGCGATCGAGAGGCCAGTCACCTCCGTCGAGCCGCCGTCCGTCGGGTTGTCGAGCAGCGCGACGATGTCGTTCTTGTCGAGGTAGAGCGTGCCCGCGCCTGCGTCGGTGCTCAACGGGTCGAGCGATTCGATCGTGGTGTTCGCGGTGATGTTCGCCGGCGTCGCGCCGAGGTCGACCGCAGGCTTCGCCGGAAAGGTGAAGCTCGGGTCGGCCGCGCCGGTCTTGAAGACCTTGACGTGCCCGCCGATGGTGCCGTTCCAGAATCCGATCTGGATCTCGCCGCCGTTTCCGCCGCTGCCGGCGTCGCTGTTGCCGCCGAGCGCGCTGATGGTCGAGTCGCCGGGCGAGCCCACCGGCGCAATGATCGAGCCGACATTCTCCGCGCTGCCGCTGCAGACGTAGCTGGTGCTGGTGATTTCGCCGGGCTGGAGAATTCCGTCGTTCGCCGTGCCGCCGTGGGCGCCGTTGTCGAGGCCGCTGTCGATCCGCTGCCCACCGCCGGCGCAGTTCGCATCGCCGACCTCCAGCGTGGTCGTCTTCACGAGCGTGGTGAAACCAGCGGCGCCGTTGGTCCCGTTGGCGCCATTGCCACCGTCGACGCCGTTCGCGCCGTTGGTCCCGTTGGTTCCATTTGAGCCGTTGCAGACGATCTGCGGCGCACCGCTATCGACGACGATCGAGACGCCGCCCGTCGGGCACTGCGCCCCTGGCGCGATCGCCGTCATGGTCACGGTCGACTTGCCGCAGGAGAGCGCGAGAAACACCAGCGACAAAGAGGCTGCGCGAAGAAACGTTCGAGTCATTGGACTCCCAAACAGAGCTGAGGCGAAAAGGGTTGGAGAGGATCGGTCCGTCGAGTGCGGTGAGCGCAGCCTCGAGGTCAGTGCGTCCAGCTCGACGTCAGGTTCCAGCCGTCGATGGTCACCGTCCCCACTTTGCCGGGCGTGCCCGCTTGCGCAGCCGCACCGCCCGCGACCGAAACGCCTCCGGGCGCCGCGACAGAGATGGACGACGAGCCCGCGGAACTCCCGATGACGATCGTACCTCCGGCGCCGCCTGAGCCCCCGACGGAAGCGCTCGCTGCGCCACCCTTCGCCACCAGGTCTGCGGAGACGGTGACTGTCGTTCCTTGAAGATCGAGCTGGGCAGAGCCGCCTCCCTGTGTGACGCCGTCGCCGCCACTCACGTCGATGGCGGCCGAGCTGATCACTTCGCCGTTGTCCGAGGTGAGCCTGGAACTGTTGGCGTCCGTGCCCCCGCTCGCAGCGAGGCCGACCCCACCTCTCGCGGTCAAAGGGCCGCTGTTGGTGACGCCGGTCAAACCGTAGAATTGGAAGGAGCCGCCGCTGCCGCCGCTCTGGCCGTCACCGCCACCGACATCCACGCGGCCCGTGTTGCGCACCTGCTCGAACGCGTCACCGGGGAAGTAGTAGCTCGACTGCGTAATCAGCTGAACCTGTCCGCCGCTGCCGCCGGAGCCAGCGCCGCTTGCGCCACCGCGCGAGACGAGATCGACGTCGTTGATCACGCTGCCGCCCGGTCCGTACGTCACGCTCTGCGCCTGCGCCTTGCACACGTTGCAGCCGTCCGAGCTGTAATAGGTGTTCTCGAGCTGAATCTCACCGCCGGATCCGCCTCCGATCGCCCCCGAACCACCGCTCGCGTCGATGCGCGCATATCCGTAGAGGATGATCTCCTGGCCGTTGGGCTGCACGTTCGGATCGAGATAGACGCCGAGCAGGCCCGCATTCCCGCCGCGCGTGGCCCCCGTGCCGCCGGAGCTGTCGACAGAGCCCGAAAGGACCAGATCGCCAGCCGGACTGAGCGGCACTCTCCCGGCGACGACCGCTGCGTTGCTCGCCCCCAGAGTGACGATGATCTGGCCGCCGGAGCCGCCCGCGCCGTTCGCCGACGAACCGCCACGCGACGTGAGGGCCGCGTTGTTCACCAGCGTTCCGTTGTTGGCCGCGAGGATCACCCCGCCACCGTTGCCGCCGATGCAGCTGACGACCTCGCCGAAGACGCAGCTTGCGTCGACGCTGCCGCCGATGGTGTGGATCGTGCCGGAGTTGCGAGTCGAGCCGATGCCGCCCTCGCGGTCTCCCGCGTAGATCCCGACTTCGCCGCCGTTCCCGCCCACCGTCGTCCCCGAGCCGCCGACAGCCGAGAGCGGTCCTGAGTTGTTCGCATCGAGCCCAACTTCGAAGACAACCGAGCCCGCGTTGCCGCCGCTGCCGAACGTGCCAGCACCGCCATTGGCCTCAACGATGCCCGTGTTGAACAGAGATGTTGGCGTCCCGCCGTTTGCGAGCAGATCGATCTTTCCGCCGTTGCCGCCGTTGCGCCCGGTGCCACCGTTGGCCGAGATGAGTCCCCGGTTCCAGATTGGCGAAGCACTGATAGAGATCCCGCCGCTGCTGGTTCCGTCGGCAACGCTCCCACTATTTCGCTGGCTCCTGGCATTGGTGAGAACTCCGTCGAGGCCGTTGTTGAGCACCTGCGACGTGCTGTCGCCGAAATAACCGCCGCTGCTCTTGACCACCAACAAGAGGCGGGCACCGACGTTGCCGAGGACGATGGAGCCCGAGTTGAAGATCGAGCCGTTGACCCCGATCACGTAGGAGCTCCCCACTGACCCCGGGACGAGCGTGAGCGTCGCGCCCGCGCTGATCGAGAGGCTGGTCGCCTCGATCGAGCCGCCGTCGACCGCATCGTCGAGCATCGCAAGCGTGTTGTTGCTGTCGATGTAGAGCGTGCCCACGCCGGCGTCGGTGTTCGACGGATCGAGCGGACCCACTGTGGTGTCCACCGCGATGTGTACAGGCGACGCGCCAGGATCGAACGTGGGCGCCGTCGGGAAGGCGAAGCTCGGATCGGCCGCACCGGTCTTGAAGACCTTCACGTGGCCGCCGAACGATCCGTTCCACATCTGAACGTAGACGCCATCGCTGTTGCCGCCGAAGCCGGCGTCGGCGCTGCCGCCCACCGCAGTGATCGTCGAATCTCCCGTCGCCCCCGAAGGCGCTGCGATCGAGCCGACAACGTCTCCGCTGCCATTGCAGACGTAGCTGGTGCTGGTGATCTCGCCGGCCTGGAGAATTCCGTCGTTCGCGGTGCCGCCGTGGGCGCCGTTGTCGAGGCCGCTGTCGATCTGCTGCCCGCCGCTCGCGCAGTTCGCGTCACCGACAGCAAGCATGGTCGTGCGCACGAGCGTGGTGAATCCGCTGCTGCCGTTGGTACCGTTCGTGCCGTTGCCTCCATCGACGCCGTTGGTGCCATTGGTGCCGTTGGTGGCGTTCGACCCGTTGCAGATGATTTGCGGCGTGCCGTTGTCGATGCTGATCGACGTGCCGCCGGTCGGGCACTGCGCGCCGGGCGCGATCGGCATCACCGTCACAGTCGACTTGCCGCAGGAGATCGCGAGCACGCAGAGCAACGGCGGGACTGCACGGAGAGTGAATCGGGTCATTGAATTTCCACCAGGCTTCAAGAAAGGGCGCGGCGCGCAATCAGTGAATGCGCAGCGCTGTCACGGAGAGATTCCAGTCGCGCAGAGAACGAGCAGTTCACGCTCAGTGCGTCCAACTCGAGGTGAGATTCCAGCCGTCGATGTTCACCTGGCCCGCGGCGCCGGGCGTGCCCGACTGAAGTGCGGTGCCGCCCGCCACCGAGATACCCGCCGGCGCTGCCACCGTTACCGAGGAGAAACCAATCGTGCTGGTGATCTGGACGCCGCCGCCGGTGCCGCCGTTGCATTCTGCGGCGGTGGACACACCGCCCGCCGCGATCAGCGCGCCCGTATCGACCGCGGTCGTGCCTGCGAACACGATCGTGCCGGCCCCTCCACCGTTGGACCAGGAGCTTGCACCGCCGCTGACGTCGATGGTGTTCGAGTTGGTCACCACGCCATTGTCCGAGCCCAACCAGACCCCTTTGACGGAGCCCCCATTCAAACCCGCGCTCGCGCCGCCGCGCGCCGTGATCCCGCCGAGGTTGGTTACGCCAGTCAGGCCATAGAACCGGACCCCTGACGAATCCCCTCCATTCGACTCGGCGCCGGGCACCGTCGATGCACCGCCCGAGACGTCGATGTTGCCGGCGTTGATCACCTGCTCGAAGGCGTCGCCGCCGAAGTAGAACTGCGCCTGCGTGGAGAGATTCAGCAAGCCGCCGCTGCCACCGATGCCGGTGCCGCCGGTGCCTCCTCGCGCGACGAGATCGGCGTAGTTGATCACGCTGCCTCCCGGTCCGTTGTTGGCGCCGTTCACGAGTGCCGAACGGAGCGCCCTGCACTCGTGGCAGATTCCCGGCGCGTAGTAGGTGTTGACCAGATCAAGCTCGGCGCCATTGCCGCCGTTGGTCGCGCCCGTACCGCCACTCGAGTTGAGCTGCGCGTAGCCGTAGAGGATCACCTCCTGGCCGTTGGGCTGGTAGTAGTTGTCGAAGGAGATCTGGACCGGCCCGGCGGCGCCGCCGTTCACGCCGCCGAACCCGCCAGAGCTGTCGATACTGCCGGAGAAGAGCAGGTCTCCCGGCGCGGTCAGGCGGGCGTTTCCGGTCACGGGCGAATTCTCTCCGGCGTCGACCAGGACGAAGACGCGAGCACCGGCGCCTCCCCTCCCGCCCCGTGAAGAGCCGCCGCGCGTCGAGATCGCGGCGTTGTTCGTCAGTGTGCCGCCCCAGTCCTGGACGTCGATTTCCGCGCCATTGCCCCCCGCGCAGGAGATGCCGTTCAACTGGGCGCAGCTCGCGGCAACGTCGCCGCCCTTTGCCGTCAGCGTGCCGGAATTGCGCAGCGCGGCCGAGACCCCGTAACCGCCGTAGAGGCCGATCTGTCCCGCCCATCCGCCTGCCGTCGTTCCGGCTCCGCCGCTCGCATCGATCGGGCCCGAGTTGTTCAGGTCGAGGTATGCCGCCAGGTGCACGTCGCCTCCGCTGCCGCCCGCGCCGTGTGCACCGACGCCGCCCGTAGCCTGGATGATGCCGGTGTTGAACATCTCCGCCGCAGCGCCACGGTTTCCCTGGAGCGTGATGCCGCCGCCGTTGCCGCCGCTGGCCCCGTTGCCGCCTTTGGCCGAAAGAAGTCCCTCGTTCCAGATCGGCGAAGCGGTGATGACGATCCCGCCGCTGTGGCTTCCATTGGAGCTTGCACCGGCGTTCTGCAGCGCCCTGCCGGGAGGGAGCGCGGCGCCGTCGATGCCGTTGTTCAGGATCGCCGAGGTGATGTCGCCGAAGTAGGCGTTGGCGTTGATCTGCAGCGCGATCGCAGCGCCGACGTTGGCGAGCGTGATGGTGCCCGCGTTCACAATCGCGCCGTTGACCCCGAAGTAGGTCGTCGTCGCGTTGATCGCTGGGGTCATGAAGACTGTCACGCCGGCCGCGATCGAGATGCCCGTCACCTCCGTCGAACCGCCGTCCTCCGGGTCGTCGAGTCGAGCAATCATGTTGTTGCCATCGACGTAGAGCGTGCCCCTGCCCGCGTCGGTGCTCGATGGATCGAGCGAATCGATCGTGGTGTCTGCCGTGATGTTTGCAGGCGTCTCGCCGAGATCGACAACGGGCTTCTCCGGGAAGATGAAGCTCGGATCGGCCGCGCCGGTCCTGAAGACCTTCACGTGTCCGCCGATGGTGCCATTCTCGAAGCCGATGAAGATCACGCCGCCATCGCCACCAGCGCCCGCGTCGCTATCGCCACCCACCGCAGCGATCGTCGAGTCGCCCGCGGAGCCCGAGGGCGCAACGATCGAGCCGACGTTCTCGGCGCTGCCGTTGCAGACGTAGCTGGTGCTGGTGATCTCGCCGGCCTGGAGGATGCCGTCGTTCGCCGTGCCGCCGTTGGCGCCGTTGTCGAGGCCGCTGTCGATCCGCTGCCCGCCACCGGCGCAGTTCGCGTCGCCAACCAGCAGCGTTGTCGTCTTCACCAGCGTGGTGAACCCGTTGCTGCCATTGGTCCCGTTGGTGCCGTTGCCGCCGTCGACGCCGTTGGATCCGTTCGTGCCATTGGTCCCGTTCGTCCCGCTGCAGACGATCTGCGCCGCGCCGTTGTCGACAACGATCGAGATGCCGCCCGTCGGGCACTGCGCACCGGGCGCGATCTGCGTGACCGTCACAGTCGACTTGCCGCAGGTGATGGCGAGGCAAACGAGCGCCAGCGGCGCCACGCGAAGAGACATACGAGTCATGGAAATCCCGCCCGATGAATTTGATAGAGGCCGCGAAGAGCGGCGCAACCTACAGTCATCGTCCGACGGCGTGGGAGACAAATTACTCGCGCGAAATCGATCGCAACGCCGCGAGCGGGAAGACTAGACTCGCCGCATGATCGCGATCGCTCTCGCCCTCCTCGCCGCCGCGCCAATCGCGCAACTCTCCGACGCACAACTCGATCAGAAGCTTGCAGGCGTGCAGAAGATGCTCGTCGTCGGCGACCGCATCGACGCTGTGAGTTCGCTCTTCGTCGGCACCCCCTACGTCGAATTCCCCCTCGGCGAAGGCGGCGACGGGCCGGAACCGCAGGCGCGCTGGCGGCTCGACGGCGTCGACTGCCAGACCTTCGTCGAGACGGTTCTCTCGCTCGCGAACGCGAAGTCGACCGCGCACGCCAAGGCGCTGCTCGATGACATCCGCTACAGCAAGCCGCCCCTCTCGTTCGCGCACCGCAATCACTTCACCGAGGCGCAGTGGCTGCCGGCGAACATCGAGAAGGGGTATCTGCGCGACGAGGTTCCTTCGATCGACGGGCGCGCGCCGGCGGCCGACCTGCACCTCGCGCGCGCGAAGTGGAGCAAGCTGCCAGGCCTCGCGCGCCTCGCGAGCGCGGACATTCCCGAGGGGAAATTTCCCATCCGCTACCTCACTCCGGCGCAGCTCAAGAAGCGCGCGTCGAGCATCGAGATCGGCTCGGTGATCCTCGTGGTGCGCGAAGATGATCCGAAACGCATCGTGCGCACGAGCCACATGGGATTCGTGCTGCGCGGCCCGCGCGGGCTCTTCGTGCGGCACGCGACCAGCGGCGCGGAGCACAAGGTGATCGACGAGCCACTCGATGACTATCTGACGCGCATGGACAGCTTCAAGAAGTGGCGCGTGATCGGCTTCGGTCTGGCAATGCCTCTCGACGCGAAGGTGCGCGCGGGGCAGGTGCAGTAGCCTTCCCGCCCGCGACACGAGCCGCCGGCCCGGTGTAGAATTACCGCTCGATTTTTCTGCCCCGCCCAGGTGCGATTCGGCGGCGGGCAGCGGGGACCGGACCATGGGCGAATCCAGCAGCGACTCTTCTGCGTCGGAGTCGAGCGCATCGAGCTCTGATCAGTCCTCCTCAAGCAGCGGCGCGTCGAGTTCGAGCAGCGACTCCTCGAGCAGCGACTCCTCGAGCAGCGGCGCGTCGAGTTCGAGCAGCGACTCCTCGAGCAGCGGCGCATCGAGTTCGAGCAGCGACTCCTCGAGCAGCGGCGCATCGAGTTCGAGCAGCGACTCCTCGAGCGGCGGCGCATCGAGTTCGAGCAGCGACTCCTCGAGCAGCGGCGCGTCGAGTTCGAGCAGCGACTCCTCAGGCAGCGGCGCGTCGAGTTCGAGCAGCGACTC
>CAIWCD010000013.1 GCA_903911145.1 uncultured delta proteobacterium
AGTTGCTGGATTGCCTTGTTGATCTGTGCGGTCCCAACATCCTGTTCGCGGCTCGCCGCGGTGATCTCCTGCACCAACTCCGCAGTGCGCTGCACGTCTGGAAGAATGCGCGCCAGCAGGCCACCAGCCTTCACTGCCACCGCAACACTCTTGGTAGAGAGGTCCGTGATCTCTCCTGCCGCCTTCTGGCTGCGCTCAGCAAGTTTGCGAACCTCAGACGCCACGACCGCAAACCCCTTCCCGTGCTCTCCAGCCCGTGCCGCCTCGATGGCCGCGTTGAGCGCGAGCAGGTTCGTCTGCCGCGAGATCTCACCGATGATCGAGATCTTCGAGGCGATCTGGTTCATCGCCTCCACGGTCTGGGTCACGGCCTCTCCACCTTCCTTCGCATCGGCCGCGGCCTTGAGCGCGATCTTCTCCGTCTGGGTCGCGTTATCAGCGTTCTGCTTGATGTTGGCGCTCATCTGCTCAACAGAGGAGGAGACCTCCTCGATCGATGAAGACTGCTCAGACGCGCCCTGGCTCACCTGCTCCGACGACGCGCTCATCTCCTGAGATCCCTGCGTGACGTTGTCGGTAGCCGAGCGCACATTTCCAACCACGTCGGCCAGATTCTTCACCATCGACGCCAGCGCCTTCATCAGTTCATCGCGCTCGGAGCGTGCGGTCACCTCAACCTGGAGGTCGCCCCCGGCGATCTGCGACGCGACCTGGGTCACCTTACCCATCGCGTCGATCAGGGTATTGAGGTTGTTCTTGATGTTGTTGAAATCCCCGTTGTAGCTGTCTGAGATCTTGGTCGGGATGTCACCCTTGGAGATTCGATCGACGTAGTTCGCGGCCACGTTGAGTGGGTTGATCACCGCGTCGAGTGTGTGGTTGACTCCCTCGACGATTTTGCGGAAGTCACCAAAGTGTTTGCTCGCGTCGGCACGGGTGGCCAACTTGCCCTCCACTGCCGCCTTGGCGAGAAGGTTGGCATCCGAAACCAGCGCATTGACAGCATCGACGCAGGTATTCAGGTTGTTCTTGAGTTGGTTGAAATCCCCATTGTAGCTGTCCGTGATCTTCGGCGGGATATCTCCCTTTGAGATCCGGTCGACATAGTTCGCCGCGACGTTGAGCGGATTGATCACGGCATCGAGCGTGTCATCGACGCCCTGCACGATCTTCCGGAAGTCACCCTGGTGTTTGCTCGCGTCCGCGCGGGTGGACAACTTGCCTTCCACTGCGGCCTTGGCGAGAAGGTTGGCATCCGCAACCAGCGCATTGACAGCATCGACGCAGGTATTCAGGTTGTTCTTGAGCTGGTTGAAATCCCCGTTGTAGCTGTCCGTGATCTTCGGCGGGATATCTCCCTTTGAGATCCGGTTGACATAGTTCGCCGCGACATTGAGCGGATTGATCACGGCATCGAGCGTGTCATCGACGCCCTGCACGATCTTCCGGAAGTCACCCTGGTGCTTGCTCGCGTCGGCACGGGTGGCCAACTTGCCCTCCACTGCTGCCTTGGAGAGCATGACCGCGTCCGCGACCAGCAGATTCACTGCATCGATGCAGGTATTGAGGTTGAGCTTGATCTCGTTGAATTCTCCGTCGTAGCTGTCGGTGATCTTCGGCGGGACATCCCCCTTCGAGATGCGATTGACGTAGTCCGCGGTCACCTTGATCGGCTTGGTGTAGGCATCCATCATGTTGTTGAAGCCGACGATGATGTCGCGGAACTCGAAATTGACGCTCTCAAGATTGCCGCGCAGGCCGAGCTTGCCCTCGTCGACCGCCGTGCCGAGACGGCGACTCTCGTCGAGCAGCGCCTTGATGATGCTGGAGATGTTGCGACTGAGCACCATCAACAGAATGGCTGCGAGAAGCAGCGCAAGTAGCGTCGACACAACTACGGTGGTGATGGCGGTGGAGGCCGAGCGTCCCGCCTCTTTTGCCTGAACCTGGGCCGTGTGAATGACTTCCGCCATGACGTCAGTCTGTGCGGCCTCTACCTCACGGAAGCTCTTCAACGCCTCCGCGGCGGTGAGCGATGAGGCAGCATCGAGGGCATCCGTCCGCGCGTCGGGCTTCCACTGGTTCGCGGCGAGGATGTCGTTCCTGTCATTCGCCTGCGCCACGATCGCCAGGTGCTGCTTCTTCCAGTTCTCGAAGAGAGGAACGAACTTGTTCCAGAGCACCGCCTCCTGCGCGCCTTGAGGCAGCGCTACATAGGCATTCCAGGCCGCGGTCAGGCGCGGGATGGCCTTGTCCTCACGCTCCTGCCCCGCCTTCCTGGTGGCCTCTGTCCTGGCCGCGCGAACTCCTCGCTCCGCGGCGAGCATCGAGGTCTTCGCTTCGTTGATGGTTCCAAGCGCATCGACGGTTGGCAACTGGTTGGTGGAGAGATCCTCAGTGATGAAGATGAGCTCCTTGATCGAGCGGTAGCTCATTGCGGCGACGACGAGCATCGCCAGAGAAACGACGATGAAACCAACGGCGACCTTCGCGCCGAGCTTCAGATTTCCCATGTGCTGCCTCCAGAAGATTCAACCGTCGAGTTGCCGCATGTCACGTGATGACCCTGGACGCTGCTGCCTGGCGAAGCCGTCCGCGGCCTCTGCGTGGTGAGTCGCGAACAGCTTCAAGATGCATGCCGCGCTACCGGATGCAGAGGTCTGTGGATTCAGCACTCAAATCCGTTCCAGCGGAGTTCCTGTTGATGCTCCCGCTCCGAGTACACAGGACAGTGTCCAGGAAAAGAGACCTGGGAACCCGATGACAGTGCCCTCAGACGACGCATCCGTCGTCGTCTGCTCCTGCAGGCCGGTTCCGCTCGCGGTTTGGATCTGGAGTTTCTGCAGCAGGGGAAGATGAACAAGAGCGGGTCGGATTCCGAACCGCTCGTTGCCGGAGACGAAGGATCCGATAAACCGATCTGTCCGGAGCGCGGGACTGGTGACCGTTCTTTCAGCGCGGAATCGAAACCGCTTCAAGCTCGCGCGCTGGCTGCCATTGGGTATGAACGGTGACGGCGATGGCAAGAAATGCAGCACGCAGACGATGCTCGCGCTCAATGCCTCGTTCACCTACTGACCCTGGAGCATAGGAAATCTCAGACCGTGGGTCATCGACTCATCGCTAGTTGAATGTCTGAGAGTCGCGCACGGCCGCCTGCATGACGGTGGGTAGATCGATGATCAATGCCACCGAGCCGTCGCCGAGGATGGTCGCGCCGGAGAAGCCCTTCACGTCCCGATAGGCGCTGCCGAGCGTCTTGATCACGGTCTGGTGCTGGCCAATCACGTGATCGATCACCACCCCGAATCGGTTACCGCCAGCGTGCGCAATCGCGATCTGCTCAATGGGTGGACGGTCGCCTGGAACATCAAACCAGTCGCGCAGGCGGACGTAGGGAATCAGCTCGCCGCGCACAGACGCCAGTTGGTTGCCATTTGCCCTGGTGACGTCTTCGCGCGTGATCTCCACGCACTCCTCGACCAGCGACATCGGAAGCACATAGGAGGCGTCGCCCACTGACACAAGCAGCCCCTCGATGATGGCCAGAGTCAGCGGCAGCTTGAGCCGCACTGTCACTCCCGCACCGGGCGCGCTCTCGAGTTCAATGGTTCCGCGAAGGGCGTCGACCGAGCGCTTGACGACATCCAGACCAACTCCGCGACCAGAAAGGTTGGAGACCTGGGCGGCGGTGGAGAAGCCAGGAAGGAAGATCAGGTTGAACAGTTCACTCTCCGCAAGGCGCGCATCGGGCTCGATCAGTCCGCGGCTCAATGCCTTGGCGCGGATCGCAGCAGCGTCGAGGCCGCGTCCGTCATCGCGGATCTCGACCACCACGCTCGGCCCCGATTGGTAGGAAGAGAGGCTGACGGTTGCGCGCGGGGTCTTGCCTGCGGCTGCGCGACCGGCCGGCGACTCGATGCCGTGGTCGCAGCTGTTGCGGATGAGATGAACCAGCGGATCCCCGAGCCGATCGATCACCGTCTTATCCAACTCGGTCTCTGCGCCCTCGGTGACCAACTCGATCTCCTTGCCCAGCTCAGAGGAGAGATCCCGAACGAGCCGCTTGAAGCGCGAGAAGGTGGTGCCGATCGGAACCATCCGGATGTTGAGCGTGTTGTCGCGCAGCGAAGTCGAGAGCCGCTCCAGCACCTCTGCAATCGAACTGAGCTCGACGTCGTCGTGGCGAGAGGCGATCTGGTTGAGCCTCGCCTGCGCGATCACCATCTCGCCGACCAGATCGACGAGCACATCAAGCTTGTCCGCGGGCACGCGGATGCTCGACGCCTCGTCGGTGCGGCCCGGTTCGCGCCTGGCACGTGCGTCGCGCACGACCATCTGTTCCGTCGCGGCCGCAGCCACCACCTCCGGCGCGACCGCTCCCTGTGCGATCAGGACGGCGCCAAGATTCTTCTGGGCAGCGAGCGCCGCACGCAGTTGGTCGGCAGTCACCTCACCGCGATCCAGAAGGATCTCGCCCAGCTTCTTGTAACTGGCGTCACCTTCGATGCCATCATCGTCGAGCAACTCGACGCGCAGCTCCCCGCGCCCTTCGACGAAGATGAACACATCGTGGATCGCGTCGGCTCCGCGGTTGGTGGTGAGCACGACGTCCCACGAGAGGTAGCAGGACTCCGCGTCGAACTGCTCGAGCGACGGCAACTCTTGACGATGTGCGATCACCTGGCAGGGGCCGAGCGCGCGCAACTCGGCCAGCAGCGACATCGGGTTGGTTCCGTCGCGGAGCAGATCGCGCGGCGGGACGAATCGCACGCGGAAGGTCTTCGTTCCTCCAGCAGGAGATTCGCGCTCCAATGTCTGTGCCGGCGGCGCTGAGGGGGGCGGCGAGACCGGGTCCTGCCGCGGAACCGAAGGCCCCGCAGCCACTGGCGCCGCGCTTTTCTGCGCAGGAGGTTTTGCTGCCGGTCCCAAGAAGGAAGCGAGCGCGAGAGTGATCGCCTCGCGCTCGGCCGCGACGGACGGCCCCGCGCCGTCGAGCATGGCGCGGATGACATCCTTGGCCCGCAGGCCCAGCCCGATCAGTGCCGGTGTGATCTTCTCGGTTCCGTTGCGAACCCGGTCGAACACCGTCTCGAGCCCATGGGTGAACGCGGCGACCTCGTCGAAGCCGAACATCGAGCCGGAGCCCTTGATGGTGTGCATCGCGCGGAAGGCGCTGCCGATCAGCTCCGCGTCGCCAGGGTTCTCTTCCAGCTCAAGCAGCGCGGCCTCGAGTTCAGCAAGACGCTCAGCAGCCTCCTCGCGAAACGAGGATTCAAAATCTTTCGTGCGGTCCATCGGCACTCCTAGCCAATCAGCTTGCGGACCACCGCGACCAGCTGGTCCGGAGTGAACGGCTTGACGACCCACCCTGTCGCTCCTGCTGCGCGGCCTTCCTGTTTCTTGTCGGCGGACGACTCGGTGGTGACCATGAGAATCGGAGTGAGCCGATGCGTGGGGTTGCTGCGCACGGCCTTGATGAGTCCAACGCCGTCGAGGTTGGGCATGTTGAGATCGGTCACGATCAGGTTGACCGGCGCGCCCGCGCCCAGCTTGGCGAGCGCGTCCTTTCCATCAACCGCCTCGACCACCTCATAGCCGGCGCCACTGAGGACGAACTTCACGACCTGCCGCACGCTCGAGGAGTCATCGGCCGCCAGAATCCGCTTAGCCATGTTCCGCCTCCGCCCAGACTCCACCAACACGCGCACAGCAGAGGCCTGCATCAACGGCGGCCTGTTCGAGCACGGGGCTGCGTCCGTTCGGCGCGAAGGACAGCAGGCTCCCGCGCGCGGTGGCGACGCTCCATGCGACCTCGATCAGTTGCAGACCAGCGATGTCGACGTGCGCAACTCCGCGTCCGTCGAGCAGCACTTCGTCGCCACTCAGAAGCGCGGCCTTGAAGCGGGTCCAGAGCGTGCCCGTCTCTGCAATGGTCATCTCTTTCGGAAGCTCCAGAAGCATCGCCATCTCCAATCCTTCGTTGCCGCGCAAGACACCTGCTCAAAACAGCTCGACGTTCTCTCCGAGCTCGCCGCTCAACGGCGGGGGCGCGGAAAGCTCCGCGCGCGCTCCGGCCGCTGCTCCATGCGAATGCGAACCCGCGCTATGCACCTCGCGCTCTGACTCCATCGTGTAGCGGGCCGCAGCTGCATCCAGTCGCTTCGAGCGGTAGTGACCAGCGTTCGGCCCCACCGCCGCCTCTGCGAAATCCGCCAACCGGGAGAGCTCCTCCTCGATTTCTGCGAGTGCGTGCGTGGTCATCAAGTGTGCGGAGAGCCCAGTCCGGGTCTCGGCCGCAGCAGCGCCGAGCGCCGCACTGCCCTGCTGCAACTGATCGACCTGCTCCGCCAGCCGCTGGTGCCAGAGGGCCAGCTTGGCCGCGACCTGCTCGAAGTTGCTGGCGCTCGCGCTCGAGCCGTCTGCCGCGATGACATCGTCATCTCGCTTCAGCGTGCGAACCTCCGCAAAGACCTGCTCGAGCGCAGCGATGACCACAGCGTTGTGCTTGCGTACACCGTCGGCGCATTCCGACATCTCCCGCGACAGCGCGTTGAAGACCCGCCCACCGGCGCGCACCTGGGCGCTCTCGACCATGGCGTTGAGCGAGAGCAGCTTCAGCTGGCGGCCGATCTGCTCAATCTGGGACACGCAACCGGCCATCCCTTGCAGTGCGGTGTTCACCGTGTGGATGGCCGCGTGGAGTTCCCGCTCCGCGGCAATCTGCTCGATCAGCAACCGCGCCGCGTCGCCAGCGTCTCGTTCCACCTCGTGCACCAGCTCCGTGGCGTTGCCAGACGCCATCCGCTTCGCCTCGTCGGTAAGCTCGGCGACATCGCCGGCCAGATCGAGCAATCCATTGGAGACCTGCGTCAGGCCGCTCACCAGCCGCGTCCGCGCAACACTCAACTGGCGCGCCTCCAGACGGCAGAGCGCCGCCGCCTCAGAGAAGAAGGCGGGGCCGCTCTCGTCGAGATCACCGGCGAGACTCCCAAGCTCCTCCGCGACGTGTTCGATCATCTGCCGGGTCGAGTCGTGTGACTGCAGGCCGACCAGCACGTCACTCACTCTCGTGGAGACCCGCCCCGCGGTCGCGCACGCCTTCGTAACCAACCCGGAGGCCGACGTCGCCAGGCCCTGCAATGCTTCCACTCCTGCTCTCGTGTCTGCGACCAGCTTGGGTCCACGCGCCCCTTGCTGGCTGAGGAAAGCAAGCGCGCGCTCACGAGCGGCCGCGGCCGCCGCATGCAGGTCGGTGGCTTGATTCAACACATTGTCGAACTGGGGCTCGATCTGACCGGCGAGCACGCGCGCCTCGGTGGCCACGGTCTCCATCTGCGCGGCAGTGCAGGCGCTCTGGATCTTCGTCTGCATCGCGATCGCTCGCAGGGAGCCCGCGACATCGACGTATCCATCGCGAAAATCATGGAGCCGCGCAAGCCGAGAGAGGAGCTTGGCCAGCCCGTCGCTTCCGTTCGTCGTCGAGCGTTGGCTCACGTCGAGGTGATGCCGGGTCCGCTCCAATTCCTGGCGGAGGAGATCGGAGGGAACTGCGTCTCCGTCATCGCTGACGAGCGCCGCGGCGCTGGATGTTTCGACCAGACCCAGCGCGCCCTGCTGGAGTGTTTGCAGCCGGTTCCCCGTATCGAGAAAGACCTGCTCCGATCCGCTCAGAAATCTTGAAAGGCGAAGGCAGACCGCAACGAGTCGAGCGCGTGTCCCCGAAGTCGGGTCCCCCAGCTGAGCAAGTCGAGCGCCCATCAGTTGGCTTCACTCCGGAGTTGGTGCACGCGGGCCGGTACGTCGCCGGATGGCGACTCAAGAGCCTCGAGCGGCTCAATCCAACGTGGGTCTGGCGCGACGGAGAAGAAGTGCATGAGCGCTCCTCTGCGCCTTCTCTTTCCAAGAACCGCGCCAGTCGCGAAAGGGCCTGCTCGGCCCAGCACTCCCCGAAGCGCGCAAAAAACGTCCCAAAGAGTCCCGGGCGAAGGACGAACGTCCTATGAAGCGGACAGGCCTGGACCCATTTTCAAGACCGTGCTGCGGAGTTCCTGAAGCTGTCCCTTATTGGCGGGCGAGGCCGTGTTCCTTGAGAAGCGCATAGAAGCGCGACCGCGAGAGCATCGAGATGCCGCACGCCAGGTTCACGTCAGAGCGGGTCGCGCGCAACAACTCCTCGAGATACCGCCTCGTCACCTTGTTCCGATGTTCCTCGAGGGAAGGAAGCGAAACGGCGGTCCGTGTTTCGTCTTCGGCGGGCGCTGGCGCAGCGTGGGTTTCGACGAACGACGCTTTCGCCACTGTTGCGCGCAACGCCGTCGGGAGATGGACGGGTTGCAGCGTGTCGTGGCCCCACGCCTTCGCGACCGCTTGCTCAATCGCGTTGAGCAGCTCGCGAACATTTCCAGGCCAGGAATAGAGCGACAGCGCGCGAATGAACTCAGGAGAGAGCTCCTTGGTGCGAACCCCCTGGCGTTCGCAGATGCGCGCCACCGCATCGAGAGAGATCTCTCGCACGTCGTCGCCGCGCTCGTGCAGCGGCGGCAGGTGGACCGTGAGCGCGCGCAGCCTGAACAACAGGTCGGCACGGAAGGTCCCGTCGGACGCCATCTGATCGAGGTCGCGGTTGGTGGCCGCAACCAATCGGAAGTCGCTGCTCACCTCGCGATCGCTTCCCACGGGGCGAAATTTCTTCTCCTGCAGCATGCGCAGGAACGCCTTCTGGACCGCCATTGGAAGCTCGGCCACTTCATCGAGAAAGAGCGTGCCTCCGTCGGCCTGCTCGACCAACCCGACACGGCTCTCGGTCGCGCCGGTGAACGAGCCGCGGCGATGGCCGAACAGCATGCTCTCGACCAACTCCGGAGGGAGCGCCGCGCAGTCGACGACGACGAAGCTCTTGTCGCGCCGGTCGCTGTTGCTGTGGATCGCCCAGGCCGCGAGCTCCTTGCCTGTGCCGGATTCGCCTGTGACCAGCACTTTCGCGTCGCACGCGGAAGCCTCTGCAAGCCGCTCGTGGCAGGCCTTCATCGCCGGACTGCATCCGATCATCCGGCCCAGATCGAGATTGCGCGGCGCGGCCTGCTCCTGGATCGAATGGTAGGCGAGCGCGCGGTGGAGCGAGTCGGAGAACCCTTTGTATTCGTCGCTCTTGCAGAGGTAATCCCAGGCGCCGCCGCGAATCGCCTTCTCAGCGTCCGCTGCCGAGGCGCGCCCAGTCAGCACGAGCACCTCTGGACGTCCCGGCGACTCCGCGAACGAGGGGATCGAATCCAGCCCATTCCCATCGGGGAGGTTGACGTCGAGACAGACCACGTCCGGCAGATAGTCGGCCGCGGCTGCGAGGCCGTCGCTGAGCGAGTTGAACACCAAGCCGTCGTGGCCACCCCATCGGACCTGGCGCAGCAGCACCTGGCCCACCGCGAGGTCGTCTTCGACAATCAAGACTCTTCCCATGAGGAACCTCCGCCGCATAAGACTTGAGTCTTATCTCGGCGGATTGTCAATGACTGATTTCAAACATCGGGACTCCTTGATATCGACGTGTTCTGGAGGGGCCGTGGCGCAACCAGTGTGGGCGAGGAAGATCGCAGCGCTGCGCAAGAAGCTCGAGGCGTTGTGCGCGCTCGCGGACGCGAACGGATTTCTCCCCCCGCTCGACGAGGAGGCCTTGCACGACAGCGAAGCGCGGCTCGGCACTTCTCTTCCAGAAGAGTTTCGTGCGTTTCTCGCGCAGCTCTCTGGCGGTGAGGAGCCGTGTGGCGCCCCCTCGATTCTGGGTCCCTTGCAGGGACTCGCGGAGCTGCCTGCAGGCGCGAATCCGGCGGCGCTGTTTCCCTGCAGTGAGCGCGAGGCGATGGAGCTCCTCGCAGCCCCAAGCAGCAGCGATGCAGTCGCGCACAGAGCGTTCGCAGGTCCGTTCCACGGGCTTCTGCCGATCATGGATTACGGCGACGCCCAGTATGACTGCGTGGTGCTCACGGGTCCGCTGCGGGGAACCGTCTGGCACTGCGCAGAGAATGGATTCGCGCCGCTGCCCTCGAAGGCGCCAAAGGGGCGCGCGCCGCTCGACGTCCTCGCCTGGCTTGATCAGCAGCTCTCGTCTGCGCTCGAGCAGGCACCGCGGCCGATCGCGCCCGATGCGATCGAAGCGCGGTTTCTCGAACAGAAGATCCGGGCGCTGCCTGCGTCGCTCTTCGCGGCAACTGGACTGCGCCGGCTCATCTGCTCCTCGCAGAAGCTCTCGTCCGGGGTGCCCAGAGAGATCGGCAAGCTCACCGGGTTGCGCGAGCTGGTTCTCTCGGGAGACGAGCTTGAGTCGCTGCCGGATGAGATCGGCGAATTGCGAAATCTGACCCGCCTCTGCCTCGCGCCGAATCGTCTGGCCTCGCTCCCGTCGAGCATCGGGAAGCTCACCGCGCTCAGGCAGCTGCAGCTCGCAGGCAACCAGTTGACGTCTCTGCCCGAGAGCGTTGGCGAACTGGCCGCCCTCGAGGAGTTGGAGCTGCGCGACAACCAGCTCACAGAGCTGCCGCGCTCGATCGGACGGCTCGACAGACTGCGCAAGCTCGAGCTCTCGCGCAACCCATTGCGCGCGCTTCCCGAGGGGCTCACGACGACTGCGCTCGGTGCATTCGAGATCAAGGAACTGCCCGCGCTGGATGTCGCGCAGGCGCTCGACGTGCTCGCCCGCGTTCCGACTCTGCGGACGCTCGCGCTCTACGGATCAGGCGGAGAGCCGCTCCCCGCGCTCGATCGTTTGAGACAAGTCACGACGCTGCGGCTGATTCGATATGGACTGACGGCGCTCCCGGAGGCGCTGCTCGCGCTCACGCAACTGGAGAATCTCTCCCTCGATCAGAACGCGTTGCGCTCGCTTCCTGACGCGCTCTTCGCGCTGCCGAAACTCCGCTCGGTCGTGCTCTTCATGAATCCATTCGACTCGCACAAAGTGGACCGGTTGCGCACGCGATGGCCGCAGGTGCGCATCGAATATTTCGCGGAGCCCGCGTGACGCAAGCAGAGGACCTCTCGGAGCTTGCGTTGGGCGACGACGAACTCGCGCATGTGCGTGCCGCCATTCGTCGCTGGGGCAAGCCTGCGGCGGTCGCGGAGCGATTCAACAGCGGCGACGTGGCCCGACATATCCGCGCATGGAACGCCTTCGTCGAGCGGGATTGGGCAGAATTTGATCTCTCCGAGTACCACCACGATCTCGGCTGCCGCACCTGGCTCGAGTTGCTCATCGATGCAGTCTCACCGCGGACGGCCACGCGAATCACCGGTGCGATCCGCTCGGCTGACGCGCGCTTCCTCGCTCGCATGCAGCCTCGCCGCGCGGCAGGTCTGGCTCGAGGCATATTCTGGGAGGCGAATACGCTTCATCCGGACGAAGCGGTCGTTGACCCTCCATCGGCAACCGATTGAGCAAGCGCTGCGCGCGCGCCCGCATCGAGCGCGCAACTGCAGAACATCACCAGCCAGTTTCCCTCGTTCACGCCAGACGTGAAGGGCATCTACGTCGCCACCGACACGGTCTCGGGAAAGTCGCTCACCATCTACGCCGGCACCTGGATCGGCAGCATGACTTCCGATGGCACGCCTCCGAGCAACACGTGCGGGATCTGCCACACCGCCAATCCTGCGAACCCCGCGACGTCGATGTCCGCACCCGACATGTGGCAACTCACCCGGACGAGCGCGCACACGACGGCGATGCAGCACAAGCTCGACGGCACCGCGGGCAACGGCTTTCGCGAATCGTGTCTCGCGTGCCACACGGTCGGCTACGACAAGAGCGCAGCGAACAACGGATTCGACGACGTCGAGACCTCTTCGGGCTGGTCATTCCCGCAGACGCTGCAGATGGGAAACTGGGACGCGCTGGTGTCGAACAACACGCTCGGCCCGCTGGCAGGAATCCAGTGCGAGAGCTGCCACGGACCGCAGGGACAGCCGACCGGCGGACCGCACAGCGGCATCGATCCGGCGGCGCGCAACTCCTGGTCGTCTGAGGTCTGCGCGAGCTGCCACCAGAAGTCCGGCACCTACTCGATGATGGAGCAGTGGGCGACGCCGGGAGCCAACTACGTCGGCCACTCCAACAGCTTTGCCGCGATTGGCGAAGGCTCCTACGAACGCTTTCCTGCATCGTTCATCACCGCGACCGGTGCGGTGATTCCGCAGGGCGCGAATCTCAAGGCCTGCGCGCGTTGCCACTCTGCGCAAGGGTTCGCACGGTATGCCCGGCAGCTGAACGCGGGCGAGTCGGGATACCTGACCAGCGATGCGCTGCCGCTGAGCGGGAACAATCATCCCGCGACCGGAACCGAGCTGCGCGCGATCGGACTGGCGGCCAGCTCGGTCGAGCCGCAGACCTGCGCGGCCTGCCACGATCCGCACGGGAATGCAGGCGCGGGTCAGCACCAGTTGCGCATCTACGATGCCGTGCCTTCGCTCGTCGACGGCCTGACCGGAATCACAGGCATGGGCACAGGCGCGATCTGCATCGCCTGCCACAACTCCGCGCGCGGCGAGCATTCGGACTTCGCGCAGATGGGCCTCGACTTCGCGACCGGTCGTCCGCTCCCGCAGCCGACGCTGGTCTCCTTTCCGAAGCCGCACAACTCGACGCAGGCGGAGATGATGTTCGGGTTCAGCGCCTACTTCATGCCGCGCTATTCGCCTTCGGCGCACCTCGCGATCGCGGACACGTGCGCGGGCTGCCACGTCAAGCTGCCGACGGCGAACCAGCGCGCGGCGCATCAGACGTCGAATCACGCGATGGCGACCGACAGCACGCTCTGCGCGAACTGCCACGGCGCAGGTTCAGCGGCGGTCGATGGCGAGGCACTCAAGGCGGCGAACCAGCTGCAGCTCACTTCCGTGCAGCAGCTCTTCGCTTCGAAACTCCTGACGACGCTGGCGCACGCCATCCAGAACGTGCCCGTCTCCGGCGCGATGGTCGTCGCTGTGCGTCCGTACGACGCCGTCAGCAACTCCTACTCGAGCAGCCAGTCGTCCTACAGCGGCGCGGGCCTCTCGGGATGGGTCGACCTCGTGGCG
The DNA here is from genome assembly GCA_903911145.1 of uncultured delta proteobacterium. Lineage (GTDB taxonomy): Bacteria > Myxococcota > Myxococcia > Myxococcales > 40CM-4-68-19 > CAIWCD01. The sequence continues at coordinate 13,066 of CAIWCD010000013.1, forward strand.
ACGGGCAACACGCCGACCAGCATCGGGTTCACCCGCACGCAGACAGGCACGCCGCTCATCGTGCTCAACGTTCCCAACGCCGTCACCTTCACGCCGACCGCACAGGGCGCGGCTCCGGTCACGACCACGGCGCTCGCGGTCGCGTACGAATCGATCGCGACGAACCAGACGGTGCCCAACACGCTGCCGGGTTGGCCGACCGCGAGCGCCTACCTCTATTCGGTCTGGGGCGCTCCCTCGCCCGCAACGGGAACGGACACGGGAAACTTCCCGACCGTTCCGCAGCCGCAGTGGCTCACGGGGAACATGGGCGCAGTCGCGCAGGTCCAGACGCTCATGAAGGCCGGGTGGAACATCGCGCTGCTCACGAACGACGGTTCGCTCGGTCTGCACAACCCGTCGTTCTTCAACGCGACTCTCAGCGCGACGAGCGCGACGCTCGAGCAGCTGCCTTAGGCTCCCAACGGGGCGCACCGGAGATCTGCTCCAGAGCGCCCCGCCGCATCAGTAGGCTGCGAGCGGTCCGAATGCATCGGCGACGATGAACATCCCGCCGCCGATATAGAGCAGCCGCACGAATGCGCCGGGCTGGCCCACGAGCAGCGAGGTTGTCGTCGTGTCGGAGCGATAGGTCCAGAGATCGCCGGTATCATCCGCGGCAACGAGTTGCGTCCCGCTCGCATCGGACGCGGCCGAGACCCAGACCCGCTGTGCGATTCCTCCTCCGAGCCGCTCGACCCACGTCGTGCCCACGTCGGCCGAGGTCCAGAGATCGCCCTTCGATCCTGGCGGCCCCCCTGCATACCGCTCAGACGCCGCGATGAAACGGGTCCCGGCGGTATTGGTTGCGATCGAGGTCCAGGAGTTGCCCGATTCGGGAGTTCCGGTAGTTCGATTCAACCAGGTTGTGCCTGCATTGGTCGATATCCAGATATCCCCGGCCAGCGCGACGGCCATCAGCGTAGCGCCAGCGGCGTCCGACGCCACGGAGGTCCAGTTCTGTCCGGACGCTTCCGTTCCTGCTGTCCGGTTGCTCCAGGTTGCACCGGAATCATGGGACACCCAGAGGTCCTTCCCTGCCGCGATGAGGTTGGTGCCGGTTGAGTCTGAGGCGACCGATTGCCAGTTTTCGTTCGTCGCCGAGCTGCCCGTCGTCCGGTTGACCCACGTTGCGCCCGAGTCATGAGAGGTCCAGACATCCCTCCCCTGCGTCGCGCCAACGAGGTGGACACCAGAAGCATCGGATGCAACGGAAAACCAGGGTGCGCCCGAGGCCGATGTTCCGGTCGTCCGGTTCACCCAGGTCTGGCCGAAGTCGACTGACGTCCAGACATCCTGCACCTCCGATGCGACCAGCAGACTCGCGTCGGCATTCGATGCCACCGAGTACCAGAGCTTTCCCGTGGCAGCCGTGCCGGTCGTGCGATTCGTCCAACTCGCTCCGGAATTGCTGGAAGTCCAAAGATCACCACCGAACACACTCGCAATCAGATGCGCACCCGAACGATCGGAGGCAATCGCCTGCCAGTTCAGTCCCGAACCCGCGGTACCGTGCGTGCGATTCACCCAGTGATTCGGGAGAACCTCAGAGCCGGACGGATATTGAATCGTGTCTGAGCCGCTCGCGACCATCCAGGTTGGACCGACACCCTCTGATGCGACATCGATCTCAGAACCCGGAGTCAGGGAAGCACCAGAAGGAAGCGTGATTGTCAGCGCTGCAATGCTCGCGGGCTCAGAGACATAACCGTGCTGCGCGGCCGCGGAGATCGAACTGTTTGTAATAGTCCACGGAATCCCGTTTCCAGTGGCACCAGTGACTCCCGTCGCGCCAGTCGCCCCAGTGGAACCAGAATTTCCGGTCGCACCGGTTGCTCCAGTTGCACCGATGTTTCCAGTCGTTCCTGTCGCTCCAGTAGAACCAGAATTTCCAGTCGCGCCAGTCGCCCCTGTGGAACCAGAATTTCCGGTCGCGCCGGTCGCTCCAGTAGCACCAGGATTTCCGGTCGCGCCGGTCGCCCCCGTGGAGCCAGAATTTCCGGTCGCTCCTGTCGCTCCAGTCGCACCAGCATTTCCAGTCGCTCCATTCACTCCAGTAGCACCAGTGCGGCCCGTGGCGCCGGTGGCACCCGTATTCCCTGTATCGCCAGTCGCACCGACGCTGCCAGTCGCGCCCGTTGCTCCGGGAACTCCGACTGCACCCGTGGAACCATTGTTTCCGGCATCACCCGTCGCCCCTGTAGTTCCGGCATCGCCCGTCGCTCCGGAAGCACCAGTCATCCCTGTCGCGCCGGTGGCGCCCTGCACGCCCTGCAATCCTCTCGGCCCTGTCTCATCCGAGCAACTGAGGACCAACGAGCAGAGTGCGGATACGGCCAACCAAAGAGGGGTTCGCATCGATCTCTCCAGAGCGTGCAGTGCAGACGAGTTGAGAAGCGCGCGACGCTCGCAGCGAGACCGGAACGCGTCAATGTGATTCTCGCTGCGCGTCGTCTACTGAACGCATCTCAAAACGGAGCGTTCGGGCGTCCTGTTCGTAGACTTACGAGGGTTGCTGCGCGTCGCCGCAAGAGCAACGAACGGTTCGCGGGCAGCAGTCAGTCGAAGAGCGCGCGCAGCCGCTCCAGGAGGCCCGCTCGACGAGCCGGCCGGGGCACTGACGCGGCCGCGGGCGCAGGCAGCCCGAGAATTCCTCTCACCGGCGTGGGAACAAGGAAGGTCACAGGGTCGCCTCCCCCTTTGTGCTCAACGAGTGGGTCGCACCGTGCTGCAAGTGCTCTCGACGACGCGGCCGCTATTGCGCCTGAGGAACGGTGACCATCCAGACACCGTCGCCAACCGAGCGATCAAAAAAGAGCCGCGAGAAGCTCGTCGGATTGCCGACCGTCCAGACCTGCGCGCCCGGCGCAATCACGCCCGCGACCCCACCGCTCTCGGTCGACGCGCAGACATCGAGCATTCCCAGCGAACCAACCGCGCGCGAGGGTGCGAAGACCAGCTCCCGCCCAGTCCAGCGGAAGGTGAACGGCTCGACCGGCCCGCCGTAGGTATCTGGATTCGGCTCGGCCCAGGTATTCGGGATATTGAAACCAAAGTTCGATACGGGGCCATTCGGGTCCACCATTCCCGGCAGCGTGATCGGCGAGCCGACACCATTCTCTGCATAGAGCAGTACCGGACCAGGTGTCGCCGTCGCCGTATTCTGCACAATCGGCGAATTCAGCATCGCAACGCGAGTCGGCAGAACTGGCTCATATTCGACGATCTGCCCCTGGTTCGCGATCAATTGCGCCGCGCCGCCATCGAGAGGCGCGACGTGAATGCGATTATCGGAACCATCGAGCGCGAAGTATTGATCGTCAGGGGAGAGGCTGAACGCGATCGGATATCCAAGCTGTGCGCTGATATAGTTGCTCGATGAAGCAAGCGTGATGAATGCGGAGCCGCTTGCCGTTGATGCGACGTGGAGCTGGTTCTGCCCCTGCATGAAGAGCAGCGTTCCATCGGGCGACAGATAGAAGGTATTGGCCGCATCGCTGCCAGTTGAAATGGTGACATCGGCAACGCCGCTGCGTCGATGGATCGCCATTGAGGTCGCTTGAACATCGGTGGTGTGCGTGGTGATTCCATAGGCAGCAATGGTGCTATCAGCGCTGAATTGTGGTCCGTCGGCATAGTTCGAGGTCAGGACGGTATCGCCCGCTCCTGACGACGCGATCTGATGCAACGAATAGGTCTGATTCAATGCAGTCACATAGAAGAGCTGCGCACCATCTGGAGTCCAATAGCCGGTGCCGGCGGACGAAGCGGGAGAACCCGGCGGGAGGGAGAGCTGCGTTGCGGTCGCGGTCTGCACGAGCAACGACTCAGGCCCGCCGCCATCAACGAAACCATGGACGACTGCGGCCGTCGCCGTCACATTCGGCTGAACCACCGGCGTATCCGCGAATCCACCTGCGAGCCGCTTCGGCGCGCCTCCCGAGGCCGGAACCATCCAGACGTCGAGTCCCTGCGCCGTTCTGGTCGCGAAGAAGAGCTCGCCAGCGGCGGTCGCAAGCAGAGCGGTCGAGGAGAGCGAGCGGGCATTGCTGCCGTCAGCGGCCGCAGCCCAGAGCAGGGGCGCCGCCGTTGGCTCATTCAACGCGAAGTAATAGAGGCCGCTCGAGTCAGGGGTAAAGTCCGCAAGCGGGAGGTTGTAACTGGTGTTGCTATAAGCGCCGTGGGAGGTCAACTCCCGCGTGGAGCCAGAGCCCCCATCGAGGGTGATTACGGCCAGCGCGCAACCAGGCACTCCTTGACCGGCGTCGACCTGCCCTCGCTCAACCAGGACGTGTGATTCATCACCTGCCGCGCGCAGGCCCAGAGCGGGGCCCGCGCCGATCCGCACCGGAGTGACACCAGGATAGCTCGGCAGCCCGCCGGTCCCGCCGTCATAGTAGCCGCCATCCCATTCCCCTCCGTTGCTGCCTGCATCGCTTCCTGCGTCGCTGCCTGCATCGCTTCCGGCATCGCTTCCTGCGTCGCTCCCCGCGTCATTCCCCTCCTGGATCGCAGGCTCACAGTGATGCTGCGCGGAGCAGAGATCGGTCGGCCCGCACTGCCCGCAGCTTGCGACTGTGCGCGACGTCCCGCAGAGATCCACGACCTGAAGTGAGCCGCAGAGCGCGCCCGCCTGCGCGCAGAGTTGCCCATCGGTCGGAGGAGAACAGGTCGACACAGGATCGCTGCTGCACGCGGCCACAAGCGAAGAAGCGACGACAATGAAGGCATACGAGGCGAACTTCGACACGACCACTCCAATCTCAAGACGCAGCACGAGCGACCGGGCGTGCATCAATGAAACAACGTGCAATCAGGACCGGCAGAGCTATTGAACGGTGACGCCCACCATCGTCGAACCCATATTGTTCATCGAGACCAGCGCGGCCCCGTGCTGGCCCGGCACAGCCGTTGGCGGGATGGTCAGGGTTACGGTAACGGTTCCATTCGGCGCAACCACGCTGGTATTCAGTGAAGGCTGCGTCGCGAAATCGGCGGCATCAGCGTCCTGTACCCAGACGCCAAGTGATTGGCTTGACGTCTTCGAGGACCAACCCGTGACCGTAATGTGCACCTGCGAGCCGGGTGTGCCGGTGGCCATCGTCGCGGGGCCTACCAATGAATAGTAGGTATTCGCACTGTTCCACGGCTGACACGGCGGATTGTTTGCCTGCACGGCCTGGTTGGACCAGATCAACTGGGCAACGTAATTACCGCTGCTGTAATAGGTCCCGAGCGTGGCGCAGAGATCACCAACCTCGCCGCCCTCATAGGTCCAGGGGTTCTGCGGATCCTGAAGCTGGTATGTGCCCGTGCGCGGATCGGTCGCCGCCTCGACCAGTTCGTGCGAAATCACCACCTCGACCGACTGCTGCTGCTGAAGCACCGTCCCTCCATAGAGCGAGGCGCAGTCCGGGATAATCGCATAGCCGACCAGGTTGCCGAAGTGATCGGTGAAGTTCGTGTGATAGCCACCGAAGGTCTGGCAGAACGTCGAAGTATCGGCCCAGTTCGCCGGCAGCACGAGCGCGTAGACATTGTTGGTGGCAAACGCAGGGAGAACGCCCGCATTCAAGAGCGACTGCAGGTATTCGGGGAAGGCATTGGCATTGGAGCCCGTGTTGATCGGCGCCGGATATGTGCTCGAGCTGACGTGGACAGACTGCGCGGTGCCATTTCCGATTCCATACTCTCCGGCGGCCGCGGGCAGATATCCACCCGTCGTGATCCAGGTGCCGTACTGGTCGAGCACGGTGGCGTTGCTGTCGTTATCAAATGTAATCGTCACCAGATTCGGACTCGCGATCACCGGTCCATTCGCCTGGTTCGGAACCGTGGGCCAACCCGCGCTGCTGGTCGAACCGATCACCACGCCCGTCGCGGGCGCGAAGAGCGGGCTCATCACCGGAATCGAACTATAGGGAAGAGCCCCGAGCAGCGGCGTCGCCGCGCTGTATCCGGGTTGCGATATCGCGGCGATCACAGCGACATATTCACCATTCTCCTCCAATATCCCCTGCGGGATCTGCAGCGAGGTCTGCGTGCCCGGTACGGTGAAATAGCCGACTGAGTAAGGATATGAACCGCGGAACAGCTGCATGATATTGACGCCATATGACGTCGCCGTGCCCGTCTGCGGCGGGGTCCAATAGAGAGTTGGCGTCAACCCGACATTTGGCGTGCTCGCCGTCAGATTCTGCGCGTTGATTCTCAGGCTGGAGACGGCCCCGACCGACGGCGCAAGCACGGGCGCGGTGGTCCCATCGAACTCCGCCTCGGCCAGCAGCATCGTCGAGACATCTTGCGTCGCAGAGCGACCCAGTTGGGTATAGGTGGCGACGACCGTCTCCTGCGCCTCGACGACCAGCGGCCAGCTCGACGGAAATGGATTGATCCAGCTGTATTGAACCGGGACGTCGCTCGCACTGGGACTGAGCGAGACGACCATGAGGTCTGGATCTCCGCTGAAGAATCCGCCGTTCGTTGAGCCCTGCAGCAGGGCATCGACGTAGATCAGATCGCCAGCAACCGTGGAGCCGAGCGGGCGGACCGAGGCAAACGCGCTGTTGGGATAATCGACGTTGATATGCTGCTGCGTGCCTGCGTCGGTGAACACCTGATTCACGACGTTGCCTGACGAGCCTTGAACCATGGTCAGGTTCGTCGAGACAAACGCCTCCGCGACTACGCTCGCCGCGGTGATTGATCCACTGACCGGCTGGCTCACGAGGTGCGTGACATAGAGCGCATCGCCCTTGGTTGAATCAACCAACCCGCCCTCGGGAGCCGGACTGACCGCAGTCAAGATCGCGTGATAATCGACGCCCGCATCCAGCGTCGTCGCGCCCGCGATTGGTGTCGCATAACCGAATCCGGCGAGATCGCCATAGGTCAAACCAGCTCCTGCCGATACGAACTCGATATCGTCGCCGGTATGCCACGCAGACATTCTGCTCGACTGAAGAACAAGTCCGGTGCCGGCAGTCGGCCGAACCACATTGGCGCGGCCCAGTTCATCGACGCTGAAATCAAGAGGGCCGCCATTGACGCCCGCATATGCGCTGCCGCCAACGGAAACGTACAGTTCGCCGCTCGGTGCGTGAGGAATCGAAAAGCCGCCGTCCGCATTCCCGACGCCTTCGTAGAAGAATGAATTGGATATCGCCCGAATCGGAGTATTCGACAGGTCGGGGATCACCGTGGTCGTCGCGCCGTTATTGAGGAAGTATTGGAGCGCGCGCCCGTTGATTGTATTGCCGCCGCCGCTTCCTCCTGCTGCGCCGCCGCCGCTTCCGCCCGCTACGCCGCCACCGCTTCCGCCTGCCGCGCCGCCGCCGCTTCCGCCCGCTACGCCGCCGCCGCTTCCGCCCGCTACGCCGCCGCCGCTTCCTCCCGCTACGCCGCCACCGCTTCCGCCTGCCGCGCCGCCGCCGCTTCCGCCCGCTACGCCGCCGCCGCTTCCTCCTGCTGCGCCGCCGCCGCTTCCTCCCGCGCACCAGGCTGCGATCTGTGCCTTGCACGCGACGCTCGCCGAGGACGACTGGTTGGACTGATCGAAGTCACAGGTCTGCGCGCCAAACTGTTCACTGAGCACGGTATCGCTGCCGGTCGAGCAGATGAGAAAGGTCTTGCTCGGCTGATCGGTGCACATCGCCGACGAACATCCCGGGGCGCTGCCGCCGCAGCCCATTGCACTCAACGCGAGTCCGAGCGCGAGAGGAAGGAGCGCTGTTGAAAAGGCGGGGTGACCCGATACATCGAACGAGCTGCCGGCGTGAACACGATTGTTCATCGACCCCTCTTGAATGCTCTGGCGCACGAGCAGCGGCGCAGCCTGTTAGCACGGTTCAGGCTGCCGCTGGTCGGAGGGGCGCGGATTCACGCCCAGGCGTTAATGAGCGGGATCGAGCTTCCGGTTGTATTGGTTCGCCGCGTCGACCGCCTGCTCATAGCTGAGCACGTGATCGCCCAGGTGCAGATCGGAGTATCCGATCGCCGCGCCGCCCGCGAGCGAACTGATCAGCCCGACGCCGGCGACAATCAGCGACGAGATCATCAGCCCCTCTGCGTGCTTGTTCTGGTTGTGCAGCTGCATTTCCCGAATACCGATTGCAGTGCCCCCACCTCCTGCGAGCAGCGCCGAACCAGCGCCGAGCAGCCAACCGCCGACGGTCCCGAGATTCACCCAGCTCTCGCGCTTATCCTGAATCTGCTTCGCGACCTCAGGCTGCCCGGCGATTCGATAGAACGCCGCCTCGTCGATATCGCTGGCCCCTTGCACTGGATTCCAGAAGGCCGCGTCGTGGATGACCGGAATGGGCAACGACTTCAAATTGGCCCCTCGGTCCGTAATGACGTCGAGGCGCTCACCGGTTGAGTGGGTTCCGGCGAATGGCGCAGTCGCGCAGGCGCAGGTAGCAAGGCAGAGGACGGCGGCCAGAGATTTCATTGCAGCTCCCGCGAAAGCGTCCCCCAGCAACGGGGAACATCGAGCAGAGAGCAAAGCAGCAGCCGTGCCAGCCACAAAGAGCGTCGCTTCAGAGTGAAGCTGCGCGACCGGGCAGCTTTCTGGCGTCAGGGGTATGTCATTTTGCGTCACGGTCACTGCGCTCCCGGCTGGGCTGCGAGCGCAGTGACAACATGTCGCAAAGAATCGACAGGTCAAAAACTGGCGGCGGTGCCGGCGCTGGAGAGTAATGCGCCCACTATGCGAAAAATCATCCTGCTGACCATCGCCGTCGTCACCGTCTTCTCCCTCGATTTCTTCATGGCCCGTCCGCACAAGATGGCGGCCACGCACAACGACTTGAGCCGCTCGTTTACGTTCGAGCCGGTTGACGTTGGCGGGCACTCGTCGGCCGATTAGGGCGCCGCAATCGGTCCAGCCGCGGCCGCCCGGAGATCCGCGACGGTGCGCCCTGCCCGCGCAATGTCTGCCTCGTGGCTCTCCTCCCGATACGTCTCGGCGAGCGCGTCCTGATACCAGGCCTGCATTGCAGGCAATGCGATCAGGCGCTCGACATATCCGCGTGCCGCCGGCGCGAGCGTAAGCCCATAGGTCTGAACGCGGAACGCGACTGGGCAATAGAAGGCGTCAACAGCAGTAAATACCTGCCCGGCGAGATATGGACCGCCGAATCGCGCGAGGCCATCGAGCCAGAGCGATTCAAGCCTCGCCAGATCGGCCTGCGGCGCGCCTCCGGGCGCTTTCAACTCCACGCGCAATCCGCAATTCATCGAGCAATCCGAGCGCAGCGCACCGAACGATGAATGCATCTCCGCCGCGGCCGCACGCGCCCAGGCCCGCGCGCCCTTCTCCTGCGGCCAGACGCTCGGATGATCTTCGGCAACGGTCTCGGTGATCGCGAGCGAGTCCCAGACGGTCAGCGCGCCATCCACCAGACACGGAACCCTTCCCGATGGAGAGAAGCGCTTGAACGATGGACTCCCTCCCGGCTCAAACGGCACAAATCGTTCGGTGAAGGGGATCCCGAGCGTGCGCAGCAACACCCACGGACGCAGCGACCAGGACGAATAGTTCCGATTGCCGATATAGAGTTCGGACATGCTTCCGCGATACCACGGCAGAGGCTCCGTGATATCGATTTACCGATGGCCTTCCGCGCGCTCCTCCTCACACTGGTCTGTGCTCTCGTCGCCGCTGCCTGCGGACACCAGGGAGCGCAGTACGGCGGCACGCTCTTGATCGACCAACCGCTGCTGCTCTCCGGAAGCGACAGCAAGGTCTTCGACAACCTCGACATCACCATCCGCGCGCCAATCACCGTGAGCGGAAACGCCACGCTCACCATCACCAATTCACGTCTGACGTGGGACCAGCAATATCACCAGCAGTATCGCCTCGCGGTGCAGGATCAATCCCGGTTCGCGCTCAAGAACGTCATCACGCAGACGCTGCGCGGCCTGTGGATCAACTGGGACTTCAAGGGCAGCGCGGATATCTCCGAGATCGGCGTCACGCGCGATGTGCTCTGGCAATCGGCGACAGACAGCGTCAACTTCGTCGCCGATCAAAGCGATATCGGGCTCACGATCTTCGGATGGAGCGACGCGTCCGGCAACCGCGTCTCCGCGACCAATTCGAAGGTCTATTACGAGTTGATTCCCTTGCCCGGCACGTATGATTTTTCGCTCCCGAATGAAGGACCGGTGGCCTCCTGGACGGCCTCATTCCTCGGCAACGTTTCGATGACCAATTCGATCGTCACCAAGATCGATTTCGACCTGCAGAACGCGACCAACATCACCATCCGCGACTCGAACAACATCTCGATTGGATGGATCCTCAATTTCACGGGCGATGGGCTCGCCTATTCAACCGCGGGGATCCAGAATCGCCATTACGCCGATCAATCCTGGACCGTCGGCGATTCAACGCTGCGCATCGTCAATACCAACGTCGCGTCGTTCTGGCCGATCGCCTATGGCAACTTCACCTGGAACATCTCCGACTCGACGATGGTTGATGTGCGCGCATATGGCCAGGTACATACGACCTACAGCAACTGCTCCTTCTTCTCCATCTCCGGATATGACCAGGCGCACCTCGAGTTGAACGACTCCTCGGTGCAGAACAACGCGCTCGCCTCGGGAACGTCGGTCATCCAGCTCAATCACGTCACGACCGATCCATCCCAATTCTTCTATACGCTGCTCGATCAGGGCTCGATCTTTCGCGATGGCGTGCAGATCCCTGCATCGACCTCGCCGCCTTAAGCAGCTAGGATGACCGCAATGAATCCAGGCAATCCGCTGGGAAAGATCGCCGTGTTGATACCGGCGCACCAGCCGACCAACGATCTCCTTCCGCTCGTCCATGCGCTCACGGCCGCGGAGTTCGGCGCGATCATCATCGTCGACGACGGCAGCCGCGCTGAGTTTCGTCCGCTCTTCGCCACGCTCGCCGCGATCGGGCGCGTCACGCTGCTTCGCCACGCGGTCAATCTCGGCAAGGGGCGCGCACTGAAGACGGGCATCAATCATTTCCTCTCCGAAATGCCAGACGCCACAGGCCTCGTCACCGCCGACGCGGATGGCCAGCACGCAGCCGACGACATCGTCCGCGTCGCTGAGGCGCTCCACCATTCACCCGATCGCCTCGTCCTCGGAGCACGCACCTTCTCGCCCGACGTGCCGCTGCGCAGCCGCGTTGGAAACGAAGCCACGCGGAAGATCTTCGGATTCGTCACGGGCCGCAAATTGATGGATACCCAGACCGGGCTGCGCGCGTTTCCGACTGCGATGCTCCCTGGGTTAATCGCGCTCGATGGCGAGCGTTATGAATACGAAATGACGGTCCTCGCGCACGTCTGTCGCGGGCCGCTCGCGCCGATCGAAGTCCCGATCCGCACCATCTACATCGAGGGAAATCGCTCATCGCATTTCGACCCGATCCGCGATTCGATGCGCATCTACTTCGTGCTGCTGCGCTTCTATTTCTCTTCAATCATCGCAGCGGGCGTTGATATCGGCGTCTTCTCCATCGCGCAGCATTTCACCGGCAACGTCCTCGCGAGCCAGGTGATCGGCCGCCTCAGCTCGCTCGTGAACTTCGAGTTGAACAAGAGAATGGTCTTCAACAGCAAGATGTCCACGCGCCAGACGATCTGGAGATACTACCTGCTCGTCGCGGCGATCGGCTCGATCTCGTATCTGATGATTCAACTGCTCACCACGCGGCTGCATTGGAATCTTTATGGCTCAAAGCTGTTCGTCGATACCGGCCTGTCTCTGGTGAGCTTCTCGGTGCAGCGCACGTTCGTCTTCCGCGAGCGGCGCGAGCTGACCGATTAGACCGCGTTAATGTTTCGCGGTCTTCTTCCCGTCGACGGCCCAGGCGAGATTGTTCTTCGCCAATTGAAAATCGGGGCGCAGCGCGATCGCCTTCTGTGCCGCAGCGATCGCCTCGTCCCAATGCTGCTGCTCCGCTTCGGCCGCGGCGATGTTGTTATAGGCCTCGGCTGAACTGGCATCGATCGCCGCCGCCTTGTTCGCGGAAACGATGCTCTCCTTGAACTGTTTCTGCTGGTATTGACGCAGCGACAGTTCAATCCAATACCGAGCGCTTTCGTTTGAATGGTGCGCGAGCAGATCCTTCGCCGTCTGATCTTCCGCGGAGAGCTGCAGCACGCCCATGGCCACCGCGCGCGCCGACGCGTCGTCGCCGAGCGCCGTATCGATCTGCATCAGGAGATGCTGCTGCTCGAGACGCGATGGATTCAACGAGATCGCCGTCTCCGCCTCGACTTTTGCCTCTGCCAGCTTCTGGTGCCGGAAGAGTGTGCGCGCATAGTAGTAATGCGGCTCATCGGTCCCCGGGCTGAGTGCGATCGCCTGGTGGAAGTGCTGCTCCGATTCAGCAGGACGCTGCAACTCATCGGTGACGATCCCGAGGTTGATCTCGATGGCCGAATAGGTCGGCGCCAGTTTCAATGCGCGGGTAAAGAGATCGAACGATCCGTTGTAATCCCCGCGGCCCATCAGGCAGAGCCCATAGTTCATCAGCCCGCGGGGATTGTTCGGACTCTTCTCGACATCGTCCTGCCAGAGCGTCTCTTCCGTACGCCAGACCTGGTTGCGCGCAAACGTGCCGCCCGCATAGCCGCAGAGGAGAACGAGCAATCCAAGCACCACTCTGCGACGCATCTGCGGAGCGCGCCCGCTCTTGGCTGCGCGCTCAATCATCTCCGTCACGCGCAGACCGACGGGCCACGCGACGGCGAGCGAAAGGCCGACAAACGAGAGATACATCCGGTGATCGTTCTCGACCTCGGCGAGCGCATAGAGCGAGGTCGGCAACTGGGTCAGGATGAACCAGACGATTCCGAACGAGACCGGCCGCAGTTTTGGCTGCCGCGCGGTGATCCGAGCGGTCACAAAGAGCCCGATCACGAAGGCAAAGCCGAGCAGCATTCGACCATTCAGCGCGTCGAACGTCGGCAGGTCGGTATCGGCATTGAGATGAATCGGTAGGATCAACTCAGCGGCGTAGCGCAACCAGACGTAGGGCTGCGTGAATCGGTAGCCCCAGGGAGAGCGGAAACTCGAGGTGAAACTCTTCGGCGTCATTGCCGATTGCAACCAGAGCAGCGCGCCGCAGAGAAGCAATGAGGGAAGAACCTCGAGAAGCGCACGTTGCACGCGGCGGGCGCTCGGCTCAAAGAGCACCAGATAGAAGAACAGAATGAATGGATAGACGAACGCGGGCGGCTTCGAGAGCAGCGCGAAGGCGAACGGGAGCAGATGAATCTGCCATCGCCGCCACTGCGGACGCTGCACATAGATTGCGAGAGCGGCGACCACTCCGCAGGCGCTGAAGATATCGCCGCGCTGGATAATGTAATTCACCGTCTCGGCGATCGCCGGATGCAGGCCATACCAGGCGACGCAGGCGAGCGCGATCATGCGGTTGCGCAGCGGCGCTTCCGGGCTCGTCTTGTCGAGCAGGCCGATGAACAACCAGGCCATCAGCGCGAGTTGCGCGAGGAAGACGAGGAAGGTCGAGAGGTGAAACCAGAAGGGGATATATCCGTGACCAAACGAGTAATCGAGCGCAAGCGCTGCGGAGACAAACGGGCGATAGGAGCGATTGGCGGGCAACACGCTGAACGTCGTCGCGTCCGTAAAGAAGCGCGGCAGGTTCGATAGGTCGCGGATATAGGGGTTATTGACGATCGTATGAAAATCGTCGAAGTGAAATCCGTTCTGGAAGTGATTGGCGTACGTTCCGCTGACGGCGAGGAGAATCACCAGCAGCAGAAGCGCGGGTCGTGTCTTCAGGAGGTCGCCGAGTCGATTCACGGTGCGCTCTTCTCCGATACGCGCGCGTGCACGTCAACCCGCGAGCGGTTCGACCTAGATCGATTGGACCAGCAGCTTGCCCGGATTGAGGATCCCGTGCGGATCGAGCGTGGTCTTGACCGCGCGCATCGCCGCAACGCCGAGAGCGCCAATCTCCTGAGGATAGTACGGCGCGTGATCGGTACCGACCGCGTGGTGATGGGTAATGGTCGCGCCGCACGAGACAATGGCCTCGCACGCTGCCGTCTTCGCGGCCCGCCACTGCGCGAGTTCAGCCCCTTCCTCCTGGTTGGCGAGGAAGGTGAAATAGAGCGACGCCCCTGACTCATAGAGATGGGAAACGTGGCAGAGCACCAGCGGCGGCGTGCCGCGGGCCGCGAGTGTCTTCTGCAGCGCGCCGCGCACCGCATCGTAGAGAGGATGCAGTCCCGACCAGGTCGCCGCGGTCTCCAGCGTCTCGATGAATATTCCGCGATCCATCAATTCGTCGCGCAGATATGGGCCGTGATATCGGCCGTGCTCCCACGCGTTGCCGATGGAAGCGCCCAGGCGCAGCCCGCCGGCACTCGCGAGAACCGCTCTGGACGCGGTCTTGCGCACTTTCACGGAACTCCCTGTCCCCTCCCAGCCGACGATCGCAAGACAGCCGCCGCGATATCCACGCAGCCCGAGATATCCATTGAGCAGGCGCTCTTTCGCGTGGGAAAGGCCCGCGAGCGCGAGGTTGGTGCGCGATTCATCGGCGTCGGAGAGGCGGCAGACGTCTGGGGCGCACTGCTCCTGCGCAAGGCGCTGAAAGGCCTGCGTGCCTTCGCGCCAGCTGCGGAAGAACCAGCCTTCGAAGGCGCGCTTGTGCGGACGCGAATGCAGCTGCAGCGAAACCTCGGTGATCACCCCGAGCGTTCCCTCAGAGCCAACGATCAACTCGCGCAGATCGGGACCAGCCGCGGAGGCGGGACCACGGCCGACTCGCAGCTCGCCCGCAGGAGTCGCGACGCGCACGGCGGTGACCAGATCGTCGATGCGCCCATATCCCGTCGAGGCCTGGCCCGCGCTGCGCGTGGCGACATATCCGCCGATCGAGGCGTACTCATACGACTGCGGGAAGTGCCCGAGCGTCATCCCCTGCGTCGCGAGAAGCGCCTCGGCTTCGCCACCGCGCAGACCCGGTTCGAGGATGGCGACGTGCGACTGCGCATCGAGCGAGAGCAGGCGGCGCATGCGGGAGAGGTCGAGCGCAATCACAGAGGAGAATCGGCCGCGCAACGGCTCGACGCCGCCGACGACGCTGGTGCCGCCGCCGAAGGGGACGATGGCGACGCCGCTCTTGGCGCAGAGCGAGAGGACCGATTGGACCTCGTCGTGGCTGTTCGGAAAAACGACGGCGTCGGGCGCGGACTCGGCATCGCCCGTGCGGCGTCGCCAGATGTCCGGATAGCTCTTGCCGCCAGCGTGCACCACGCGGCACTCGCGGTCGGTGCGCACATTCCCGGCGCCCACGATGGAGGCGAACAGCGCGAGCGACTCCGGCGGCAGCGCGCTCTCCCGCAACCGCACCGCGTCGAGCGCAACCGGAAGCGTCGCGCGGCCGGACCAGCCGATCTCCTGCTTCAGAAACGCCGAGGCCGACTCGGGGAGCGGACGACGACGGGCAGGATCGCCCCACCCGCTCCAGACCATCTCCGGACTTGTTGCGCTTGGCTCAATCGGATTCATGATGTTACATTCTTACACATGATGAAACATCGCAACACCGAGAAAGAGACCCGACAGACTCCGCAAGCATCGCAGGCACGGATCCTCGAGGCGGCGAAGGAGAGCATCCTCGCGGTGGGTGTGCGGCGCACGAAGTTCACCGATGTTGCGCGCATCGCAGGCGTGAGCCGGATGACCGTCTATCGCCATTTCCCGGACACCACGTCCCTGGTCGGCGCGCTGATGACGCACGAGTTCGGCGCGCAACTGCAGGAGGTGCTCGCGCGCGCAGCCAAGCAGCGCACGGGTCGCGCACGGCTGGTCTTCGCGGTCGTCGGGGGAGTCGAGGCCCTCGCCGAACATCCACTCTTTCGCCGCGTCCTCGATGTCGATCCCGAGTTGCTCCTGCCTTATCTCGTGCAGCGCCTCGGCTCGACGCAGAAGGAGGCGCTTTCGCTGCTGCGCCAACTCCTCAAGGAGGGCCAGGCCGATCGCTCAATCCGGCGCGGCAACGACCAACTGATCGCGCACGCCCTGCTCTTCTCCGTGCAGTCGTTCCTCGTCGGCGGCCGCGTCGCGACGCCGGGAATCGCGCGCACGGCGCTGATCGCGGAGCTCGAGACGCTCGTTGATCGGTACCTCGCGCCGTGACGAACTCGGCGCTCAATGCGGGTCGCCGCGGCGCCGAACTCGCTGAGCTGCGCCAGGGTGCACAGCTAGACCTGCTCGTCATCGGAGGTGGCATCACCGGGGCCGGCGTCGCGCTCGACGCTGCCTCGCGTGGACTCTCGGTCGCACTGATCGAACGCCGCGATCTCGCACACGGCACCAGCCGCTGGTCCTCGAAGCTGGTGCACGGAGGTCTTCGCTACGTCGCGCAGGGACACCTCGGCATCGCCTACGAGAGCGCGTGCGAACGAGGACACCTGCTCGACTGCATCGCGCCGCACCTCGTGCATCCCTTCTCGATGCTGCTGCCGTTTGGCGCGAGCACGAGCAACTTCGATGCGGGCCGGATGTGGCTTGGAACGGAGATCGTGAACGCCTTGCGCTTCTGCGCCGGGACGCCGCCGAGCACACTTCCTCGCCCGCACACAGTGAGCGCGACCCAGGCGCTGGCGCTGGTCCCGACACTCAATCCGGATGGACTGCGCGGCGGCGTCGTCTACTCCGACGCACGCGTGGAGGACGACGCGCGACTGGTGCTCGCAGTCGCACGCACGGCGGCCTCTCTCGGCGCGCGCATCCTCACGAACGTTGCCGCCGAGTCGATCAGCGGCGAGAGCGCCCAGCTGCGCGATGGGCAGACCGGCGAGCGATTCGCCTTGCACGCGCGGCACGTCGTCAACGCCACGGGAGTCTGGGCGACGACGCTCTCGCCCGACTTGATGCTGCGGCCCTCGAAGGGAACGCACCTCGTGCTGCGCTCTTCTTCGCTGGGAGATCCGCAGGCGGCGATGACGGTGGGCGTGCGCGGCGAGAAGCACCGCTTCGTCTTTGCGCTCCCGCAACCCGATGGCACCACCTACGTCGGACTCACCGATGATCCACTCACCGGTCCGCTGCCCGAGGTGCCGAGCGCGACCGAAGAGGAGATCGCGTTTCTCCTCGATGCGATCTCAGGTCCGCTGCGCACGCCTCTGCGCCGCGAGGACGTGATCGGAACCTTCGCGGGGCTGCGTCCACTGCTGGAGCAGAGCGGAGCACAAAGAACGCAGGATCTCTCTCGACGCCACGCCGTCGTGCGCGGCCCGGATGGCGTGCTCAATCTGGTCGGCGGCAAGCTCACGACCTATCGGAAGATGGCGCAGGACCTGGTCGATCTGATCACCGCCACTCCCTGCGAGACGACGCGCATTCCGCTCGTTGGAGCAGGCAGCCCGGCCGAACTGCGCGCGATAGACGCCCCGCCCCGACTGGTGCGCCGATACGGAACGGAGGCCGCGAAGCTGATGGAACTCGCGCGGACCGACGCCGCTCTGCTCCGCCCGTTGCACCCAGAACTGCCTGTGCTCGGCGTCGAACTTCTCTTCGGCATCACGCACGAAGGAGCGCTCTCGCTCGACGACCTCCTCGACCGCCGGCTCAGGCTGGGCCTCATCCCGCGTGATCGCGCGCTGCTCGAACCCCTCGCACGACAACTCCTCGAGCTACACGCGCTGGTTCATTGAACGGGCGCGCGTGCTGTCTGGGCAGGGCCGATTCAGCTAATATAGAAGGTTTTGCCTCGGCAGATCGTTGCCAGATCGATCGCCGCCCGTTCACGATGGAGTGCCCCTGTGACTGACCAGATGAAGCGCCTGCTGTTGCCGCTCGCAGGGATCTCCCTCGTGCTTGCAGCACTGGCGTGCAACGACAAGCTCCTCGGCATCGCCGGAAGCATCGTCGTAGCGCCCACGCACGTCGCGTTTCCGCAGGCGTCGGTCGGTTCGCTGCAGAGCGTGATCATCACGGTCGCGAACCAGGGCAGCGCCTCGCTGACGATCGCGAACATCAAGGTCGCCAGCGATCCCAATCACGAACTCACGGTCTCCAATGTGCTCACGACCGACTGCACTGGCCTGCCTCGCACTGGAGGAATGGTGCTCGCCCCCGCAGAGTGCGCGCGCTTCTCGGCGATCTGGACGCCGACCGCGGTGCACGCGGCCGCCGGCACGTTCGAGGTCGCCTCGTCCGATTCCCAGAATCCCGTGATCACGCTGCCCGTGAGCGGCACGGTCGAGGTCCCGGGCTGTGTACCCAACTGCAGCGCGACGGAGGCCTGCTGCGATTTGACGTGCGTCGACTCGCAGAGCAACCCACTGCACTGCGGTGGATGCAGCCCTTGCGGAGCCAACCAGCGCTGCATCCAGGGCATCTGCACGACGGACGTCGTCGACGCCGGCACCGATGCGGGAACGGACGCGGGAACCGATGCAGGCGCAGACGCCGGCCCTCTCTCCGCGACGGTCTGCCAGAGCCCGCAGGTCACCGCCGCGCTCTCCGGACTGCGCTGGGAACTTCCCTGCACGGGAGGCAATTCGACCTGCGGATGCCTCACCGGCGGACGTCAGGTCTTCACCGCAGTGCTCGATGGCGGGTCGAACACACAGTTCCTCGCGACGCTCCATTTCCGAGGAGAGGTCGAGCAGAAAACCTACGCAGGAGGGACAACCGATGGCGGCCTCTGGCAGGTCGGAGGTACCGCGCCGAACGACGGCTGGAATCTCTACGAGCTGGATATCTCGTCTCCGCCGCAGACCTATTTTCTCAACGCGGGCACCTCCGGGATCTGCCAGACGTTCGCGATCGATCTCATCAAGACGCTGCCGATCAACTCCAGCGCGACCGTCACGCTGACGGCCGATCCGATGGATGGCGCGGAAAAGCCGAACGTGAGCGCCGATGGCGGCGTCGTGCTGGTTCCGGGAACCGCTCCTTATCCGCAGGCGTTCAATGGCCAGTTCATCGAGATGGACGTCGTCTCGCTGACGCCGCCGATGGCGCACGACGCGGGAGTGAGTTGCGCGGTGGCGAACGGCGGCTGCGCCGTGAGCGCGACCTGCACCGATCTCGACGCGGGAGTTGTTCACTGCGCGTGTCCGCCGACGATGTCTGGAGATGGCTGCTCCTGCACGGGCGGATAGGAATCTGCACTCCGGCCCAGGCCTCGGTTCAGCGCTGTCGGAATTTCTACGCCAGGCAGTGGCGCATCTCCCGTGCGCCGACTATGAGTCGCGCATGACCAACTCGATCTTTGCGCCATTCCAATTGGGTCCGATCACTCTGCAGAACCACATCGTGATGGCGCCGATGACGCGCTCCCGCGCTGTCGAGAACAACGCGCCGAATGCGTTGATTGCGACGTTCTATGCGCAGCGCGCGACGGCAGGACTGCTGATTACCGAGGGCACATCCCCGTCGCCCAATGGCCTCGGCTATTCACGCATTCCCGGCCTCTTCAGCGAAGCGCAGGTCGCGGGCTGGTCCGAAGTTGCTCGCGCCGTGCACGCGGCGGGTGGGAAGATCTTCGTGCAGTTGATGCACACCGGGCGCGTCTCTCATCCGCTCAATCTCCCTGCTGGCGCTGAAGTCCTCGCGCCCTCGGCGGTCCGTCTTGATGGCACGATCTGGACCGACCAGCAGCAACTGCAGCCCTATCCGACGCCGCGCGCGATGACGACCGAGGAAGTGCAGACTGCGATTGCAGAATACGCGACGGCGGCGAAGAACGCGGTGCGGGCAGGATGCGACGGCGTCGAACTCCACGGCGCCAACGGATATCTGATTGAACAATTCATCAATCCGCATACCAACCAGCGCACCGATCGATATGGAGGCAGCGTCGAGAACCGCATTCGCTTCGCGCTGGAGGTCGCGAAGGCCTGCGCGGACGCAATCGGATCCAATCGAGTCGGCATTCGCGTCTCGCCGTATGGTGCAGCGAGCGGAATGACACCATATCCCGAGGTCGACGCGACCTATGCGGCGCTCTCGGCGGGATTATCAAAGCTCGGCCTCATCTATATCCACGTCGTCGACCACTCGGCGATGGGCGCGCCGAACGTTCCCGACGAGGTCAAGGCGATCATCCGCAAGGGATTCACTGGCGTCTATATCGCCGCGGGTGGTCTCGATACGCCGAAGGCGCAGGCGCTGCTCGACTCGAAGGCGGCCGATCTGGTCGCGTTCGGTCGGCCGTTCATCTCGAATCCTGACCTCGTGGCGCGCATGAAGAATGCCTGGCCGCTCACGGCGCCGGTCCCCGCGACGTTCTATACTCCGGGCGCAGCTGGATATACCGACTATCCCGCCCACAGCGGATAGCATATCGTCGCGATGTGACCACCCATCGCGACGATAAGACCGACCCGCGTTACCGACCGCCCGCGCACGACGACACCGATCCCGGCCAGACCGCCGTCCCGCGCGGCCGGGTGAATACACGGCCGGTCGCTCGTTTCTATCCCGCCAATCCGCGCACGCTCGAGGATACCGGCCTCACGTCGTCTCAGATTGAAGCGAGCATCCTCAAGGCGCTCTTCTTCGTCACGGAGATGCGGGGCATCGACCTCGCCCGGCACCTTCGCCTGCCCACGCAGATCATCGAGCCGATGCTCGAGCAGCTGCGCCGGTTGAAACTGATTGATATCCGCGGCGGCAGCGGCCAGGGGTTCGGCCTCTCGACCATGATCTATGCACTCGGCACGCTCGCGCAGGAGCCGCTCAAGCAGATCTTCGATCACGATCGCTATAACGGACCAGCGCCCGTGCCCTATCACGACTGGGTCACTGCGGTGCGCGCCCAGAGCATTCGCGGCGTGCGCGTGACCCACGATATGCTCAGCGAGAGACTCGGAGGAATGCATTTCCCCGATGAGCTGATCGATGGACTCGGGCCGGCCATCAACTCCGGCCGCTCGGTCTTTCTCCACGGCCCCTCGGGCAACGGCAAGACCTCGCTCTGCCGCCGCATCGCAAACTGCTATTCCTGGGATATCTACGTTCCATATGCGGTTGATATCGATGGATATGTCGTCAAGGTCTACGACGAGATGATCCATCGGCAGGTCACTGCGCGAGAAGGCGACCCGGCCACGGACGAGCGATGGGTCCGCTGCCGTCGCCCGCTGG
The DNA here is from genome assembly GCA_903911145.1 of uncultured delta proteobacterium. Lineage (GTDB taxonomy): Bacteria > Myxococcota > Myxococcia > Myxococcales > 40CM-4-68-19 > CAIWCD01. The sequence goes on from CAIWCD010000013.1 coordinate 34,234, forward strand.
TGGTGGTGGGCGGCGAGCTGACGATGGATATGCTCGATATGGCCTATTCACCCGAAATGAAATTCTATGAGGCGCCGCTGCAGATGAAGGCCTCCAACGGCGTGCTGCTCATCGACGATCTCGGCCGCCAACGGATTACCCCGCGCGAGTTGCTTAATCGCTGGATATTCCCGCTGGAGAACGACGTTGATTATCTCAAGCTCGACGCCGGCAAGCGGTTCGCGATCCCCTTTGACGCCTTCCTCGTGTTCTCGACCAACCTCGATCCGAAAGAGTTGGTCGACGACGCGTTCCTCCGCCGCGTCCGCTACAAGATCAAGCTCGATGCGCCGCCCGTGCAGGTCTACAAGGAGATCTTCCGCGAGCAGTGCGAGCAGCGCGGCCTCGCGTATCTCGACGCGGAGATCGATACCTTCATCCGCTTCATGAACGAGAGCGCGCGACCGCTCGCAGCCTGCCAGCCCCGCGATCTCATCGATCAGATCAACGACCACGCCTTCTATCGCGGCGAGCGCCCGGCGGTGACGGCGGAGACGCTCTCGCGCGCAGCGCAGACCTACTTCGCCCAGTTCAAATAGCGAGCGCGTCAGCGCCGGCGCGGAGGCTTGACGTCCTGCCCATAGCCGAGAGGAAAGTTTCCCGGCGCCTCCGGGTGCAGATCGAATCTCGCGTGCAGCCAGTCGAGCACGCACTGGGTCACCGCACCTTCGATCTGCAGTTCGCTCACCTCTCCGCCAATCGTGCGCACGTCGGTCTCGGGGCAGGGGCCAGTCACGAGACGAGAACTCGGCGCGCGCTCGACACGTAGCAACGCGGGACCGAGAAGGGCCAACGACGGCTCCTCCAGTTGCGCACGCTGAAGCGAAATGAATGACGGTTCATTCTGCCCAACCACAACTGGAGGAAGGCGAGCCGCCAGCCGCTTGATCCTGCGCAGCAGCGCGGCATCGCGCGGAGTCAGTGGCGGCACGATCTCGACAGTGACCAGCGCGGGCCAGCGCATCAGCGCCTCGACGGCCGAATCGGAGATCGCATTCCCGTTTCCCAGCGAGACGGCCAGGCGCGTCTGCTCGGCGTACTTCTCAAGCGGACGCAACTGCCCGCGCGCCGCCGCGTCATGCGAGACGACGAGCAGCAACTGGGCGGCAAGCAGCGCGAGCATATCGATTCAACCTATCGAGCCATCACTTCGCGTCGCGCTCCTGGTTCCACTTCGACCAGTTGTCGCTCTGCTCATCAGCCGCACTGAACGAAGACGGCTCGCCCGGCACGCCTTTGGACGAGACCGCGATCTCCATCTGCGCGCCGACCAGCTTCTCCCAGGCCGCGCGCGAGACCTCGTCAGGGCCCGCCACTTCGCGCCGCTCACTCTTGCCGCCCTTGCTCGGGTTCTTCAGATCCGCGGCATAGATCGGGATCGGCTTGGCAACCGCGACCGCGCCCGCATAGACGCGCACGAGCACGCTCTGGTCTGCATGCGCATCGACGCGGAAGGTCGTCCCGCGCACGCCCGCGACGGCATTCTCCGTCTCGATGGCAAAGCGCTGATCTCCACTGACGGCCGACGTGACCTTCGCCCAGATGTTCCCGAAGAAGAGCTTGACGCTCAGCTTGCGCGTCTGCTCACCGGGCGAGAACTGCGCCTCGGTCAGCGCGATCTTCGCGCTCGGGCCAATGCGGATCACGCTCTTGTCGTCGAGCTTCAATTCGAGTCGGGACCGCAACTCCGTCGCGATCAGGTCGCCCTGCGAAAGTTCATCGCCAACCTTCAGCGGCCCCTCGACCGCGGCGCCGACCTCGGTGCGCGATGCCTTCCCCTCAAGAAATGTCACCTGCGCGGCGTGCGGCGGCTTCTTCGCAAGCTGCAGCGTGGCCAGCGGAGAGGCGAGCACGGCCCCAGCAACCAGAGCGAGACAACCCGCGCCCAGTGCGGTCCAGATGTGATTTCGCGTCATGGTGCATCCCCTTGCGGAGCGCCCTGGCCCGAGGCCGAGAGAGCGATCGTGAGTGTCAGATTGTCCTGCGCCCCGACCATGATCGATCGGGTCGCGATGCTGCCGTTGCCGCGCAGCACCAGTCGATGTTCGCCCGCGGAAAGAAGGAGCCGATGGGGTCCCGCATAGTCACCCACTGCGCCGTAGGGAACTCCATCGACGGTCAACTCGGCGTCAGGCGCATCACAGTGCAGTTCAACCTTCGCGCGCCCGAGCGCAGCACCACCCGGACCAGCGCAGGCCGCAAGCGCACCAGACGCGAGCATCACCGTACCCGGACCGTGCCAGCGCTCGCGCAGCGGGTGACGCATCGGCCGCGCGCTCTACTTTCCCAGTTCGACAGAGACGGTGTTCGCTGTGATGCCCTTCACCTTCAGCGAAAACTTGCCCAGCTTCTTCGCCTCGAGCTCCTGTCCGAAATCATCCGTCGAGCCGACCACCGTGACGTCAAACTCTGCGACACCGTCGCTGAAGCCGCGCGACTCAACGCCCTTCACGCCACGCACGAAGTTGATCAGGCCGCTCTTGAACTCGCCTGCCTGCTTGAGCGAGTCGACGTGTTTGACCGTCACATGCACCGCAGTGCCGCCCGACACATCGCTCGACCATCGCTCGGCGATCTTCTGCGTGATCTCGGCAGCGAAGATCTTCGCCACAAGGTGGATGGCATCCTTGCCGCACGTCAGATCGTCGATCTGGCCACCCGCCTGCTTGGTCACCTCCGCGGTCGCGAGAATTTCTCCGTTGTCGGTGTTCACCGCGCGCGCGCTGAAGGTCGCCGCGCACGAACGATAGCCATCAGGCGTCCAATCGCTCTTGATCTCGCCCCGCGCAGTGGCGATCACCTGCCCGATGATGATCACCTCGGCGTGCGTGAGCGAGCCAAGCTTGCGGGCCTGGGCTGCAGTGATGCTGGTGGTGATGCCGCCAACGCTCGCCGCTTTCGTCTCCGCAATCTCCGGATCAATGAGCTGCTTGAAGCCCGCCTTACGCAGCTCATCAAGCACCACATTTTCACCGATGCGCAGATCCGCAGAGACGACCGTGCTCTCGTGCGTCATCCACGACGCGGCAGGCGCGGCCATCCCGATGTTCTGCTCAGCGATGAGCAGCATCGTGCGAGGCATGCCCTTGCGCTGCATCAAGAGGCCCATCGCCGCGAGATCCTTGTCGAGCGCGCCAATGCTCACTTCTGCGCGGATGGTGATCTGCACGACGTCGCCGTCCATCGCTTCCTTCGTGATGCTGTACTTGCGTACGTAGCCGGCAGACTGGGTCAGCACCTGATCCATCTTCGTCTGGAAATCCTGCACGTCGGTCGTGCTGGTGACCTGCGTGCCGACCGCCATCTGCACGGCCTGGCGAAGCGCGTCCTGAATCGCCTTCTCGCGCGCGGCCGCTTTGTCCCCAGCGAGCACGGAGGCCTGCCCCTGCGCCTCCTGGATCTGCGTCTGCGCAGCAGCGGTCGCGGGGGCGCTGTCAGCAGGCGCATCGGCGCGAGCGGCCGGTACCGTAAAGAGTGCGGCGAGTGAAGTGAGCGAGAGGATCGCAGCGGCGAGGGCCTGGATGTGCGTGCGCATGACGGGCGTTCTCCGGTTCAAGTCGAGTGCGAAAAGTCAGTTGGCGCGCGGATGCAGATGCGCGCGAAGCTCAGGCGGGAGCTGATCGATCGGCAGCTCGACATCGAGCGCAACGCCGCCATCAGAGTAATAGTGTACTTTTGACACGAAGTATCCGCGCAGCGCTCCATCGACCTTCGTGCGCAGCGCAGGATCGGCCTCGAGCATCTTGCCAACCTCCGCGTCGCCCGACGAGAGCGCCGCGAGCAGAACCTTGAGCGCGTCGAGGCGCGCGGCCCGTTCAGCCCCGATGCGCGCGACCGCGATCGACGCGGCATTGAGATCAGGTACACCTTGCCCGCGCGCCTGCACGACGATCTTCGCGCCACGCTCGACAATCGCTGGAGGCTGCTTCGCCTGCGCGGGGCTCCTGCTCTTCTCCTCAGACGCAGCAGGAAGGGACGCGGGGCCTGGCGCCGCGTCCGCAACTCCAGCCGGCGCGCTCGGCAGTTTCGCGATCAACGCCGCAGGCAGCTTGTCGAGATCGACCTCGACATCGAGCGCGACGCCGCCGTCCGAATAGTAGTGCGGCGAAACGATGCGAAAGCCGCGCAGCGTCCCCTCGACCTGCGCGCGCAGTCCATTGTCGCTCTGCAGCAGCGTGCCGAGCTTGTCGCCACTCGCGAGCGAAACACCTTTGAGCGTCTCGAGCAGATTGCGAAACGCGTCGGCCTTCGCCGCCTTCTCCGCACCGAGCCGCGCAGCAGAGACTGAGGGCGCATTGAGATCGGGCGCGCCCTGGCCGTGCGCCTTGATCGTCCGGTGCTGCCAATCAATCTCCCCCGTCGATTCAGCGCGCAGAAGCGACGGCGACAGACAGATCAGCGCGACCACAAAAATACGGCCAATCATTCGGACTCCCCTTGGCTGCACCAGTTCCCTGCCCCCCATCTACACCACGAACGCCGCGAGCGGGTCTGTGCGCTCGCTCACGTTTCGCGTCCGGCAATACCATTGACTCACGAGCGCTAGAAAGCCCAGCCAATCCCGCCGACCGCCACCAACTCGAGATTGCCCTGGCGGATCAGTCCATCGACCTCCAGCCGGAACGTCAGGCCACGCCAAGGCTGTACAAGCAGTCCGCCGCCAAAGTCCGCGACGGGCTGCGTTCCGCTCGAGGAGAGCGACGATGCGGCCGCGTTCACATCCTGCAGGACCAACTGCGTCTGTTCGATCACGAGGCCCCCGCCACCACCAGCGAAGAGCGACACGGGTCCGAGAGGGAGCACGCCGAAGAGACGCGCGTCGAAGAGCAGATGTGAAGCCGATGCGCTCGCGTAGGCATTCCCGCTGCTGCCGCTCGAGCGCAGGCCGCGGACGTCGAGCTGGAGCCAGCGCACGATCGCGACGCTGAAGGAAAGGCCGTACGTCGCCTGCCATTCGCGGCTCTGCCCATCCGAGGGCATCTTCGCCCAGGCTCCGCCTAGCCCCAACAGCGTGAAGCGCCGGACCGAGGCGCGTTCGGTCGGCTGCTCATCGCTCTGGGAACGGACGTGCTGCTCTTCATCGATCGCAAGCACGTGGCTCTGCGAGCCTTGCTGGGAGCGGCTCAGCGCGATCGGAGCGGGCGGCGGACTCTCCTGCCGGCGTCGCTCTGGTTGCTCGATCACACCATCGTTGTCGGGATCGATGGTCGCCGCCTTGGGCACGACGACGGGATTGGGCGCGCGGCGAGGAGGCTCCGCGGGTTGCTCCGGAAGAGAATCGATGGCAGGCGCGTCACGGGATGGCGCAAGTGGAGCGATCGGCGCGGCCCGCTGCGGCGGCGGACGTTCGGGCTCGATGTGCGGCAGCGGCGGCAGCGCTTCGTAGTGATGCTTCGTTGCCTTCTTCGCGGGGGGCGCCGACTCGCGCTCGACCTCGTGCTCCTCCTGCTGTGGAGCCACTTGCGGTGCGCTTTTCCGCTTCCGCTTCGAGACCCGACTCGGGGCCTCATCGCTCGATTCATCGCGGTTCGTCTCGGCGCGCTTCCTCGTCTTCGTCTGGTGCCACGGCCGCGAAGGCTCATCCGATTGCGTCTCTGCACGCTTCTTCGTCGCTGGCTTGTGCGTCGGCGTCGAAGGCTCCTCCGATGCGCCGCTCTTCGACGGCGCATCCGGAATCCAGAACGGAGTCGGCTCTTCCTGCGCAAGCAACATGCGCGGAGCCGCCACCAGCACGGAGATGAGCACGATCGCGCCTGTGAGCGACCGACGAATTCCAGGACGGGGAGTCACTGGCAGCTCTGAGTGGGCGCGTTGATGCCGATCAAATTGCAGCTCGGCAGATCGGTCACCGAGAGCGACTTGAAGCGGTCGAGAAAATCTCCGCAGAGCGTCCCCTGCTGATCGCTCGACGTTGCCGATACGACCGCGTCGAGTGCAGCGGCGAGGTCGAGCTTGTTGCCATTGTCACTCTGGGCTGCGGCGACTCCGGAGAGCGACGCGAGCAGGCCTGTGGCCACCGCAGTTGAATCTCCACTCTGCGCGGCGTCCCAGAGCGAATAGGCGAGCACGGTGCCAAGCGGATACGGATCGTAGGGCACCACACTGTCGGGAACATCGAGCGCCTGCAGCATCGCGCTGGTGCCGCAGCGAAGCTGATCGAGCGCTCGCGCGCCTGCCGTCTGCTGCAGCGAGTGATCGAACCAGCGCGGATCCTGCGTGATGATCGCGCCGAGGAAATCGGCGATGCCCATCCGCACAGACTGCGCGACGTGAATCGCAGTCAGCGCGCCCGGGTCATCCGGTGACACAGCGGTCGCCGGATCGACTGGGGCGCCAGACCAGATGACCTGCTGGTAGGCCTGCAGGCCGACCGCGTGCGCGACCGCGCCGAGATTCAGCTGCGGAGGCAACTGCTGCTGCGCGGTGACCGGCGGAAGAAAGAACGCGTTGAGCGGCGCGAGGAAGAGTTCGCCGTCGCCGAGCGGCGACAGTCCGTTCCCGTCACGCACATTCGTGTGGGCGAATATCGGAGACGCAGAGAGATTGGTGAAGCCGAACCCCGCCAGTTGCGCGCGCGTCTTCTCCAGCGCGGCATAGAACGAGAGCAACTCGAGTGCGTCGTAATCCTCGGGGTAGATGAGGCCGTTGGCGGTATTGAACTCGATCGTCACTGGACCGGGAATGCCGGTGAACGATTGCGCGCGCAGCGACGAAACGGTCGCGCCCTGGGCGCTCACGCGCTGCGCAGAGAGAACGACAGAACCGCCAGCCTCGACGTTGCCGGAAGTTCCCTGCAGCGTCCGCAGACTCGTGACCGTGCGCAGAGGTACTTGCGCCAGCTTGTAGACCTGCGTGCCAGGGTCCCACGCAATCACCACCGCGGAGAACGGCGAAGCCTGATCCGGTGCACAAGCGATGAGCGGCAGCGCAATCGAAGAGAGGCAGCACAGCGCCAGCGCGAGGCGCGAACTCAAACCGCGAGGTCGGGATGGCAACATGAGATGCGATTGAGCGAGCCTCATCGCGGCGCAGGCTAACACTCATTCTCCTCTGTCCGCCGCTTCCTGACCGACCACGAAACGACGAAGGCGGCTCCCCTCTCGAGGCGCCGCCTTCTCGTCAATCCAGATGCCCTCGACTACGTCGAGAGCGCCGATCGACTACTTCGTCTCTGCCTCCGCGGCCTTCTTGGCCTTTGGTGCCTTGGGCGCCTTCTCGGCCTTCGGAGCCTTCTCAGCCTTCGGGGCCTTCTCGGCCTTCGGAGCTGCCTCGGCCTTCGGGGCTGCGGCCTTCGCTGCCTTGTCGTCGGCCGGCTCGGCCGCGACCTTCTCGCTCTTCTCGACCAGCTCGAGGATCGACATCGGCGCATTGTCGCCGACGCGGTTCGAGGTGTGGATCATCCGCGTGTAACCACCCGGACGGGTCTTGAAGCGCGGCGCGATGGTCTCGAAGAGCTTGGCGAGCGCCGCCTGGTCGCGAACGGTGCGGTGCACGTGGCGCCGCGCCGCGAGCGTGCCAACGCGCGCCTGCGTGATGATCTTCTCGACGACCCGGCGAGTCTCCTTCGCCTTCGGCGTCGTGGTGGTGATGCTCTCCTCGAGAATCACCGCGCGGATCAGGTTGCGCAGCAGCGCCTTGCGGTGGCTCGTGTTCCGGCTCAGCTTGCGGCCGGTGTTCATGTGACGCGACATGGGTCTCTCCTCAACAACGCGTGCTTAAAAAGTGGGGCGCGAACTACTGCTTGACGGCGGCGGCGGCCGGCGGCGGAGCGGAGACAGGAGCCTTCGGCGGCCAGCTCTCGAGCTTCATGCCGAGCGAGAGGCCCATCTCCGCGAGGATTTCCTTGATCTCCTTCAGCGACTTGCGGCCGAAGTTCTTCGTCTTGAGCATGTCGGCTTCGCTCTTCTGCACCAGGTCGCCGATCGACTTGATGTTGGCGTTCTGCAGGCAGTTCGCCGAGCGGACCGAGAGCTCGAGCTCGTCGACCGAGCGGAAGAGGTTCTCGTTGAGCTTCTCCTCGCTCTTCACGGCAATCTCGACCGGCGCGGGCTCGTGCGCTTCGTCGAAGTTGATGAAGATGCCGAGCTGCTCCTTGATGATCTTCGCCGCGTAGGCGACCGCGTCCTGCGGACCGATCGAGCCGTTGGTCCAGATCTCGAGCGAGAGGCGATCGTAGTCGGTGACCTGGCCGACGCGGGCGTTGGTGACCTGGTAGTTCACCTTACGGACCGGGCTGAACACGGAGTCAACGGGGATCGCACCGATGGGCGCGCCCGGAACCTTGTTGCGCTCGGCAGGGACGTAGCCACGGCCGCGGCGGCAGGTCATCTCCATGCGCACGCGCCCGCCCTCGGAGAGCGTGAAGAGGTGGTGACCCGGGTTGAGGACTTCGATGTCCTGGTCGACGATGATGTCGCCGACCGTGACTTCCTTCGGCCCCTCGACCTCGATGCGGATCGTCTTCTCCTCGAGGGTGTGCATGCGCAGCAGGCACTCCTTGAGGTTCAGGATGATGTCGGTGACGTCTTCGGCGACGTTCGGAATCGTGGTGAACTCGTGCTCGACGCCCTCGATCTTCATCGAGGTGATCGCGGCGCCCTGGAGGCTCGAGAGCAGCACGCGGCGGAGCGCGTTGCCCAGCGTCAGCCCGAAGCCACGCTCGAGCGGCTCGGCGACGAACTTGCCGTAGGTATCAGAGAGCGAATCCTGGTCGACATGAATGCCGCGGGGCTTGATCAGGTCGCGCCAGTTCTTCGTCATCAGTGCGTCTGCCATGGTGTTGCTCCTTCAAGCCGCCGACCCTCTCCTCGAGACATTCGAGGCTCCATTGGGAAGCGCGGACAGTTGGTGTGCTGCAAAAGCGATGAAGCCCGAGTGCGGATTGAAGTCCGCGCCTCGAGCTTCAGGACCGTCGACTACTTCGAGTACAACTCGACGATCAGCTGCTCCTGGATCGGCATCGTGATGTCGTCGCGCGACGGCGAGGCCTTGACCGTGCCCTTGAAGGCAGTCTTGTCGAGGTCGAGCCATGCCGGGACGCCGCGGCGATCCACTGCCTCGATCGCCTCGTTGATGCGGACGATCTTCTGGCTGCGCTCCTTGACCGCGACCACATCGCCGACCTTCACCTGGAAGGAGGGAATGTTGACCTTGCGGTCGTTGACGCGGAAGTGGCCGTGGCGAACCAACTGGCGCGCCTCTGCGCGGGTGTCGGCGAAGCCGAGGCGGAAGACGACGTTGTCGAGGCGCTGCTCGAGATACGTGAGCAGGTTCTCGCCCGTCTTGCCCTTGGCTGCGGCGCCGCGGCGATAGTAGCCACGGAACTGCGTCTCGAGCAGACCGTACAGGCGCTTGACCTTCTGCTTCTCGCGAAGCTGCACGCCGTACTCGGAGAACTTGGTGCGACCCTGGCCGTGCTGGCCAGGCGGATACGGACGGCGCTCGATGGCGCACTTCTCCGTGTAGCAGCGGTCGCCCTTCAGATACATCTTGAGGTTTTCACGCCGGCAGATGCGGCAGGCGGAACCGGTATAGCGGGCCATGGTGGCTCCTGTTGCTTATCGAAAAATCGGTAATTCGGTTATCGAAAAGATCCGACGAGAGTGACTAAACGCGACGGCGCTTCGCCGGACGGCAGCCATTGTGCGGGATGGGCGTGATGTCACGGATGAGCGAGACCTTGAGGCCGGCAGCGGCCAGCGCGCGGAGCGCCGATTCGCGACCTGCGCCCGGGCCCTTGACCAGCACCGAGACGTTCTTGAGGCCGTGCTCCATCGCCTTGGCGGCGGCGTCACCGGCAGCAACCTGCGCGGCGAACGGCGTCGACTTGCGCGAACCCTTGAAGCCGCGCGCACCAGCCGACGACCAGGAGAGAACGTTCCCGGAGACGTCGGTGATGGTGATGATGGTGTTGTTGAACGTCGACTGGATGTAGACGATTCCAGTGAGGATGTTCTTCTTGTTCTTCTTCTTCGCCTTCTTGTCCTTCGAGGCGGAGTCCGCAGCCGCGGCAGTCGCGGGAGCGGCAACAGAGGGAAGCGTGGGCGTGTCGGCCATCGTGTTGATCCTTGCCGTTTACCGAAAATTAAAAAGAGAAGTCGAGGAGCCGCTTACTTCGCGGCCGGTGCGGCGGCGCGACGGACGATGCCGCGCTTCGGACCCTTGCGGGTACGCGCATTGGTGTGCGTGCGCTGGCCGCGGCAGGGGAGACCCTTGCGGTGACGCAGGCCGCGGTAGCAACCGAGGTCCATCAGGCGCTTGATGTTGAGCGAGACCTCGCGGCGGAGATCGCCTTCGATCTTGAGGCTCTTCTCGATCGCCTCGCGGATGCGGTGCACCTCGTCGTCGACCAGGTCCTTGGTGCGCTTGGTCGGCTCCACCTTGGCCTCAGCGCAGAGATTCCGCGCCGTGGTCCGGCCGATGCCGTAGAGGTACGTGAGCGAGATCTGGATCTGCTTCTCGCGAGGAAGGTCGACACCTGAGATGCGCGCCATGGATGCTCCTTAACCTTGCCGCTGCTTGTGACGGGGATTCGCGGCGCAGATCACGCGAACGACGCCCTTGCGGCGGATAACCTTGCACTTCACGCAAATCTTCTTCACCGATGCGCGGACCTTCATGCGGTCCTCCAGACAGAAGAGACGAGCGAAACTTGTGGTCCCGAGCGCCCGTGAAGGCGGTTCGAGTCCGGGAAACATCCGCTCCGGAAACGCCGGAGCACCGCTTGCTGCACAACCTGTTTCCTTCGCGCCGCACCCCAACTGCCTTCTGCTCTTGCGAGCGTCTGGCTGGGGCCACCCCGGCACGAGGGAGGCGGGCATTTAGCAAAGGGCGTGTGGGCTGTCAAGCTCTGTCGTGGTTGACGGTGACAAATATTTACGGCAGGCGGCCCCGATCCATTTTTCCGTGCTCGCTGCTCGGTTCCCGCAAGGGGAACCTCCGCGGCTGTGCGCGGCAAAAATGGATCGGCCTCCCGCCTGTCTGTGTATCTCGCTCGCGGCGTCGACACCGTGGGCGCTTGAGCAGTCCACGCCCGGGGGGGGACCGATCAACAGCGGGTGGGGTCTCGAGCGGTGCATCGAGACAAACCGAGCCTCTCGAACTAACGCCCTGCGGTGTTGTGCGACGCAACCATGATTCCGAAAGCAAGAAACGACGAGAGCAGGGCCAGCACGATGCCGACGCAGCCAGCGGCGAACTGGCCGCCATTGCCCTCCCTGATGGCGATGGCTCCGGATGCGAACGCAATGACCTCGATCACGACGATGAGAGCAAAGGCATCCGTGTTGCCTGCGACCAATAACGTAATACCGACGGCGACAATCGGCGCAACGATCGCAATTTTCGCTTCACGCGGAGCGCCGGCCGTCACCTCGTCTCTCGCGCGCGGAGCTGCGTCGCGCTCGGCCTCGCTCAGCGCGAATGAGCAAGGGGTGCAGAGGAGCGATTCGCCGCGGATGACGGAGATTGGGGCGTCGCAGCGAGTGCAGCGCTGAAGCATGGAGAAGCTCCCGGAGAACGAATGGGCGCTGCGGATATCGTCATCGAGACGCGCACACAATGACGCGCGTCACACCGGGCGGTTCTCGCGCTGCGCGCCCCACCAGCGGTGCAGCGAGGCGAGGGTCCAGAAGATCTCGACGACGCCGAAGGGCCAGGCGCCCTGGAGGAATCCGTAGACGGAGCTGAGGGCGCAGCCGAGAGCGAAGCCGAGGATGTACCAGTGGCTGCGCTTCTCGAGGGCGTAGCAGACGAGTGTGCCCGTGACGGAGGCAAGGCCGAAGAGCGTGAGGCGATCCATGGGAGCGTCCTATGCCTGCTCACCGCGGCCGATGCCACGGGCTTCGCGTGAGCGATGCTTGATGGTGATTCGCGTGCAATGCGGCCGGCCGGAACAATGGCGATTCGGGCGCTCCAGTCTGCACGGCACTGGCCTTACAAGCGCAGCACGGACAATAGCGCATACGGGAAGAAATCAGGCGCGCAGATCGTCAATCACCAGAGAGCAGCGAGGGCTCTCTGCCTATCGGGAGGAACCGCGCGTGGCCCCAACTGCGAACTGTTTGGGTTCGCCGTGCAGCCCTGTGCGGAACATCACAGAAATATTCTTGACGGGGATCCAGAGTGGCCGCAGAAATTCAACACTAGTTAACTATCCTTCGCCTCCGCGGCGCAGGCAGTGAGCCAGACGATGAGCATTCCCAATCGCAAGGTTCGTGGCATCTCGGTCCCGTCGATTTTCTATGGAACGGCGTGGAAGGAAGATCGCACGGCGGCGTTGACGGCGCGGGCTCTGGCCGCGGGTTTCCGCGCGATCGACACGGCCAACCAGCGCAAGCACTACGTTGAATCCTCGGTCGGTGATGCGATCTACGCGGCTCGTCAGCAGACAGGAGGACTGCGTCGCGCGGAGCTCTTCCTCCAGTCGAAGTTCACGCATCCGCGCGAGCAGGATCATCGGCTGCCCTACGAGGCCTCCGCTCCGACGACCGAGCAGGTTGCCCAGTCGTTTCAATCGACGCTCAAGCACCTGCATACCGACTATCTCGATTCCTATCTTCTCCACTCTCCCATCTCTGGCGCCGGTCTCGCCGAGGCCGATTGGGATGCGTGGAAGGCGATCATCGCGCTGCAGAAGGCGGGGCGTGTGCGGATGATCGGCATCAGCAACGTGTCGCTCGCCCAGCTCGAACTGCTCCTCAAGAGCGGATTGGAAAAGCCGGCGTTCATCCAGAATCGCTGCTTTGCCCGCCTCGGATGGGACCGCGATATCCGCGAGTATTGCCGCGCCAACGATATTCTCTACCAGGGGTATGGCCTGCTGACCGCCAACTCTCGCGAAATCGTGCGGCCGCAGATCTCCCGCATTCTCCTGCGCACGGGAGCGACGCCCGCGCAGTTGGTATACCGATACGCGATGCAGATCGGGATCATCCCACTGACCGGAACCTCAGACTCGATTCATATGTCTGAGGATCTCGACTGCATGAAGATCACCCTCACCGCAGACGATTTCGCCGCGGTCGATCGGGTGGGAGCGGAATAGTACGGCCGCGTCGCCGCCGACGACGCCATTACGAGTAGCGCGGGTTATATCAACCGGGTTGGCCACGATGTCGTGGTCGCGCTTTCCCTCGAACTCATTTCTGCTTCCCTGGAGTGCGCGATTGCACTATCCAGCGATGGCCCTGCTTCAGCGTTGTTGATCCGATTCTGGAGGTACAAGCATGGTTCGATTCCTCAAGCCGTTGGTCGTTGCAGGCTTGCCACTGCTGCTCGCCTTGACCGGTTGTCACAACGTCAAGCGGGACAACCCTTCCGGACTGGTGCACGAGATCCACGAACGATGGCAGTTCGATTCCGACGCCGTGCGGCGGTTCGATAAGACGATCTATGTCAACCAGCAGGCCACGGACTTGAATGCGCGATTCAAGGAGATCTACCTCTCGCTCGATCGACGCTCCGGGAAGCCTTATGTATTCGATCGCACGGTCGCCATGTCCCTTGCCGCCGGGATGGACGAGTGGCATCGCAAGGCAGACGAGTACGACCAGTATAGCTCTGGACTTTATTATAAGACCTACTGTCGCTTATTCGGGGCATTGGTCGCCCGCTACGTGGAAGAGCACGGCGAGACGGAGACGGTCGCGATGCTCGACGAAATCGATGCATATGATCAGGCCTGGTGGTTGATTCACGATTACGTCCCGAACGACATGCCTTGATTGCCGCACCACAGCGACCGATCAGCGGCAGGCCCCGCCGTGCGTTCTACTGCATGCAGGGAGGCCTCGCGCGACGGATCGCCGCAGCGGGATTCCGGGACCGATCTCGATCTACAAAGCGAGCGCGAAGAGGGCGTGGTCGCACGCTGCGGTGGTGCAATTTCAAATCGTCGAACGCAGTGACTTGAAGAGCGGAGTTCATATGTCGAGGGTTCCGGACGCGCCTGCGCAAGCGACGCAGCGAAAGGCTGCTGGATTGGCGCCGCTCCTGCGCGCCGTGATCTCCATCGCGACCATCCTCGGTCTCTCCATCTGCGCGATCCCCTCTGCGCACGCGGAAGAAACCAAGGGCCCCGCGCCCCGCGCCAAGCCGCTGCTCGCGGTGCTGGAGCTGACCAACAAGGTCGAGGACAACCAGGAACTCGCCAGCGCGCGCTCCTATCTGACCGATATGGTGCGCAATCGCGCCAAGGACCTCGTTCCCTGGATCGAAGTCATTACCCGCGAGAACATCGTCGCCATCCTCGAGGGGCAAGGAAAGAAGTACGAGGAGTGCTTTTCCGAGAACGAATGTGAAGTGAGCGTCGGACAGAATCTCGGCGCGGACTATGTCGCGTCGGGCACCATCTTGAAATTCGGCGGCGAGCTGCGGCTGGTCTTGAAGCTCCACGACACGCATACCAACGGACTCCTGAAAGGGCTCGAAGTCGAAGGGTCCGATCTCAAGACGCTGGCCACCAATCTCGGGCCGGCGGTCGGGCAGCTCCTGGCGCCGCTGCTTGAGTCGGACATCTCGTCTGGAAAGAAGGGAGAGCAGGCGACCACGGGAGAGCTGTTCCTCTCGGCGAGTCCGGCGCAGGCGACGTACCAGATTGATGGCGGCTCCGCGGGCACGCTCGGCAAGGGAGGCACGGCGCTCTTGACCTTGCCGTTGGGAAAGCACCGCATCACGCTGCGGCTTGCGGGATACCAGACGGCGGAGCGTGAGGTCCTGATCCAGGCGGGCGCGCCTGCGAGCATCAAGGAGACGCTGCTGGTCCCTCCCCCACCGCAGACCGCTGCGGGCCGCGCCTTCCTCACCGTCGAGAGCACGCCGCCGCAGGCAACGATTTTTCTCGACGGCAACGACACCGGGAAGGTGACGCCCGCCAACTTCAAGGATCTCGCGCCCGGGCCGCACGAGATCGTGCTCAAGCGCGCGCTCTATCTCGACCACCGGGAGAGCAAGGTGCTCGCCGACGAGGAGCCCGCGGCGGTGCTCATCGATCTCACGCCAGACTTCGGCGATCTCGTCGTCGAGAGCACACCGCGCGGTGCCGCGATCACCCTCGATGGCGAGCTGCGCGAGGAGCGAACGCCTGCCCGTTTCGAGAAGCTGCCCAGCGGCGCGCACCGGGTTGAGCTGTCGCTGCCTCGCTACGAGAGCGCGCGCAAGACGATGGTGATCGAGCCGGGCACCAGCCCTGCGTGGAAGGCGGAGCTTGCGGCCACCTTCGCCTCGGTCGAGTTCAGCTCCGAGCCATCCGGCGCAACCATCTTCGTCGACGACGTCGAACTCGGCCAGACGCCGCTCGCGCGCGAACTCGATCGCGGCACGCACAAGGTCCGCATGAAGAAGAGACTGCACGCCGAGCAGAGCGCGGCGCTGGTGGTCGAGGGAGGAAAGCCGCAGCGAGTGGCGCTCACGCTCTCTGCCCGATTCGGCGCGCTCCACGTGGTGGCGCTCGCGGGCGGTGCGCCCATCGAGGATGCCGAGGTGCTGGTGCAGGGAGAGAGCCGGGGCAAGGCCCCGCTGACGGTGAACGAAATCCCCGAGGGAGTGGTGGCGCTCGAGGTGCGCGCGCCGTTCCACGCTCCGTTCATCTCGCAGGTGAAGATCGCCCGCGGTGCTCCTGTCGAGGTGCACGCCGAACTCAAGGCCGAGTACGGATTCGTGCAGGCGCGCGCGGACCAGCCCGCCACTGTCGAGGTCGATGGCCGGGCGCAAGGTCCCGCGGACGGCAGCAGCATCAAAGTCGCGGTGGGCACGCGCCACATCTCGGTGCACCCCGAGCAGCCCGGTCGATACCAGACCTTCGAGCGCGAGGTGGTGGTGGCGCCGCTGGCCACGGAGAAGCTCGAGGCGAAGCTCGTCGCGCGGATGGGGAAGCTCGTGGTGCAGTCCACGCCAGCGGGCGCGACGGTGTTCATCGATGGACAGGAGCAGGGGCAGACGCCGAAGCGGCTCGACCTGTTCTCCGGCCCTGTGCAGCTCGTGCTGAAGAAGGATCGATATCTCGACTGGAGCGGCCCAGCGCAGGTGCGCGAGGGGCAGACCGAGAGTGTCACCGCGGAGATGAAGAGCGTAGATCTCGCGCAGTACGAGAGCGCGCGGCGCGTGCGGCGATCGATTTACTGGGGAGCTGGTGCGGTGGGCGTGCTGGTGCTCTCGGGCGTGGTGGAGGGGCTCGCGCACAAGTATTCGTCGGATGAATCCTCCGCGCTGTCCCGGTACGCCGCGGCCTCCGAACCCGCGGCCATCGCGGCTGCGCGCGGGGATGCGACGTCGGCCGCCTCGAGCGCGCGCGCCGCACAGTATGCAGCCCTGAGCATCGCGGTGGCGGCGATCATCCCAATCGGCTTCGCGGTCTGGAACCTGGTAGGTGCGCAATGATCCGCTCGAGCAGCAAACCATCCGGCCTCGCCACTCTCCTCGCCTGCACGTTCGCCGCCTCCTGCGTCGATACTTCCGATCCGCTCTTCACGAACGTCTGGGATTCGCAGGGCAGCGGAACGCTGCAGGTGCAGTTCAACATCTCGGGGGGGCCCAGTCTGATCGCGATCTCCTGGTACGCCGCGGGAGTCTATCCATTGCCCGCGACCTGGCGGCTCCTCGAGGGGCCGTGCGGTGCAGCGCCGAGCGCGTTCACCAAGGTCGCCGAAGGGGCGTGGGACTATCATGGCGAAGCCTCTGAATCGAACGTCACCGCTGGAATATGCCGCGGCTATCGCCTCCTCGGGATCTCAGCAACTGGAACCCTCACGGCGCCCTCTGCGGAAAAGACGTTCACTCCCGAGTGCAGGCCGGGCGAGCATGTCTGCGGCGGCGCCTGCGTGACCGACCCGAATACCGACTCGCACCACTGCGGCGCAGCCTGCCTCGACTGCGCGACGACCGTTGGGACAGGGGCCTTCTGCCAGGCGGGCACCTGCCAGTGCCCAAGCAATCAGACGGCCTGCGGCGGCGCCTGCGTGAGCACGAGCAACGACGCAACCCACTGCGGAGCGAGCTGCGCCAACTGCGCCACCACAGTCGGCGTGGGCGCGTTTTGCAATTCTGGCACCTGCGAATGCCCGGGCGCCTATCTGGTCTGCGGAGGGACGTGCGCCAACACAGTAAGCGATCCGAGCCACTGCGGCTCCTCCTGCGCGAACTGCGCCACCACTGTTGGCGCCGGTGCAATCTGCAATGCCGGCGTCTGCGGATGCGCGGGCACAGCGACGGTCGTCTGCGGAGGGATCTGCGCCGACCCATCGTCGGACGCGAACCATTGCGGCGCCTCGTGCGCAAACTGCGCGAGCACAGTGGGAACGGGCGCCATCTGCCACGCCGGAGTCTGCGGCTGCGCACCGGGAACGCAGCTGCAGAGCGGAACCTGCATCACCACCGACTGGGCCGAGTGGCCGCTGCCCCCGGAGCCGCCGGCCTCGTCCTATCAAGTGGGCACGGGGAGCGCTGTGGGAGTGGTGTTCGACACCGTGACCGGCCTCGTCTGGCAGCAGACCGTCCCGAGCGGGGGATACACGCAGAGCGCGGCGGCGAACTACTGCGCAACCCTGAGCCTCGACCCGAGCTGGATTCCAGTCGGCGGCTGGCGGCTGCCTTCGTACGTCGAGCTCTACTCGATCGTCGACCATACCCAGGCGCAACCATCCATCGACGCCACCGCGTTCCCCGGAGCGCCGTCCTCCGAATTCTGGACCTCCTCGCCCGTCGCGTATCCCCCTTCGTCGGGGGATGGGTGGCTCGTCGACTTCATTAACGGCTATTCCATCTACACAGAGACCACACTCAACTTCTCGGTTCGCTGCGTCCATTAATGGCATTGACTTCCCTCGCAGCACGCTCGAGCAGGGCCGAGGAAGTGTCAGGTTGAGAGCAAGGAGTCAGGCATGGAGCGGATGAAGTCGTGGTTGTTCAGCGGAGCGGCAACGGGCGGGCTGCTGCTGGTCCTCGTCGCCGGAGCGGCGCACGCGTTTGCGCCCCCGGGTCGATATACGATCAGCGCGAATACCGTGGTTGATACCAAGACCACGCTGACCTGGCAGCGGACAGTGGACGCGCATTCCTATACCTACGCCGGTGCGCAGACGTATTGCGCCGGACTGGCGCTGGGCGGCGTCGCGGCAGGCGGCTGGCGCTTACCGAATGTGCGGGAACTGATGTCGATCGTCGACGTCGGGTCCGCAAACCCTGCAATCGACACCGCGGCATTCCCCAACACGCCCTCCTACTATTTCTGGACCGCGAATATCGACGTCCGGGACACCACGCAGGGCTTGTCCGTCGAGTTCCAGGATGGGCAGACCTCGGTCATGACCCTGACCGACACGACCGTGCGCGTGCGCTGCGTCCATTAGCGACGACGCGGCTTGGGCCGTGAACACCGGAGCACCTCACCTTTCACGCGATTGCGCGTGCTGGGTGTCGGCCTGATTTTTCCTCCGTGAAGCCATCCACCGGAAGGCTGATCATCATCGGGCGCAGCGCGGATAGAGGGCGGCGAGCCGTCTCCATATCGTGACCAAGTAGACACGGTTTGAGATGCCCCGCGCAGCGCCCTTCGCACCCCCACGATGGAGTCCGCTGATGAACCCGAACCGCTCCTCCCCCTCCTGTAACGTTTCCACCATGGCCAGGCATGCCGTCGCGATCGCCATCGCCGTCGGCAGCGTCGGCTGCGGGCCCGGCTCAGAGGCCGCACCCGATGCTGCGTCCACCGACAGCAACGGCGCCGATCTCTTCATCGGTCACAGCACCTGGGACAAGGACTCCGACGGCGTGAACACCACGCTGCGCGTCTGCTGGAAGTCGGTCGACCACGAGAACGCCGACTACGCGATGCTCCGCAATGTGGTGCGCAACGCCGTCGCCGCGACCTGGGAGCGAGAGAGCAACGTGCGCTTTACTGAGTGGGGCCCCTGCCCTTCATGGCCCGCGTCGCGCGAGATCCAGATCTCCATCGACGATTCTCAGCCGCACACCGGGCTCAAGATCTTTGGCAGCGTGCCCGTCACCTTCAACTTTGATTTCGCGAACTGGAGCCCATCCTGCGCGAATCCCGCGTTCAAGGCGTCCTGCGTGCACGATATCGCCGTGCACGAGTTCGGCCACGCCATCGGGTTTAATCATGAGCAGGCGCGCACCGACACGCCGGCGAGCTGCACCAACCACGATACCTTCGACTGGGCGGTTGGAATCCTTGGCGGCACGTATTACGGCTCGTGGGATCACGACTCGGTCATGAACTACTGCAACCCGATCTGGAACAACGATGGCCGCCTGAGCTTCTACGACGTCGGCGGCGTGCAGTGGACGTATGGGCCGCGGACCGCCCCCAACGCCTGCCAGCGCGCAAGCGATCTCTATGGAATCGCCGCGAACGTGACCTGGGGATTCGCGCCCGCCGACGTGCGTACCTGGTGGGCAGACAACCACTGCAGTACAGCCCCCATTTCGACCAACACCTGCCAGCGCGCGAGCGATACGTACGGAATCTCGCCGAACACGATGTCGTTCGCGCCGACGGACGTGCAGGCCTGGTGGAAGGCGAACGCGTGCACGACGCGCCCGGTTGGCCCCACCGCTTGCGAGCGGGCCAGCGACCTCTACGGGATTCGCGGAGGCATCGACTGGGGATTCGCGCCCACCGACGTGCGCACCTGGTGGACGGCCAACGGCTGCAACAAGCAGCCGACCGCGGCGAACAGCTGCCAGATGGTCAGCGATCTCTACGGAACCTACGGCGGTAACACCTGGGGATTCGCACCGGCCGACGTGCGCGCCTGGTGGACGGCGAACAGCTGCAACACGCGGCCCGTCGGGTTCAGCCAGCGCACGGTCGCGCGATAGCGAACAGCGATTCAGTGTTTCGCTTTTCGCCTGCGCCGCTTGGCCACGGGCGCAGGCGATATCAACGTAATACGGTTAATATGAATACCGCTGAAGATGAACAAGGGTCAGCAGCCGGGAAGAACTCAGTCACGCGCACGCCACGCGCAACGCGGCGGATTGAGTTCTCCGTCGTTCACGCCCGGGCGTAGCCGCCGCAGTCGCTGGCGCATGCAATCTTCGCCGCCAGAAACGTTCCGGGACGGCGCAGGCCGTACTTCGTGCCTCCGATGAGCTTGTCTACCGAGGCCGATTAAGTCCAACCCGACCCGAATGCGTGAGGTGCGGCCGAAATCAGATTGACGCGGCGGATCGAGAATGAAAGTCAGTGCGCAGCGACAAGCGCTTTGCTGCGCCCCCGGGAGATTCCTATGCGTATCCAGTCTTGGTTGGTGGTTGCGGCGCTGTCTTGGTCGGCAGTTGGATGCCAGGGCACGAAGGGTGCGGACGGACGCGTCGGAGCTCAAGGTGCGAGCGGCCAGCCCGGCGCACCAGGTGCGAGCGGAACGCCAGGAGCAACCGGCGGTGACGGTGCAACGGGGAGCACCGGAGCAACGGGAAGCGATGGAGCAACTGGAAGCGATGGAGCGACAGGAAGCACCGGAGCAACAGGAAGCACCGGAGCAACAGGAAGCGCCGGAGCAACTGGGAGCACTGGAGCAACAGGAAGCACCGGTGCAACTGGGAGCACTGGAGCAACTGGGAGCACTGGAGCAACCGGACGCACCGGAGCAACTGGAAGCACTGGAGCGACTGGGATCACCGGCGTCACTGGGAGCAACGGAGCAACCGGAAGCAATGGAGCAACGGGGAGCACTGGATCAACCGGGAGCACCGGATCAACCGGGAACACTGGAGCAACCGGCAGCACTGGATTAACCGGCAGCACTGGATTAACCGGGAACACTGGATTAACCGGCAGCACTGGATTAACCGGCAGCACTGGATTAACCGGGAACACTGGAGCAACCGGCAGCACTGGATTAACCGGGAACACTGGAGCAACCGGCAGCACTGGGTCAACCGGCAGCACTGGATTAACCGGCAGCACTGGATCAACCGGGAACACTGGAGCAACCGGCAGCACTGGATTAACCGGCAGCACTGGACCAACCGGGAACACTGGAGCAACCGGCAGCACTGGATTGACCGGCAGCACTGGATTAACCGGAAACACTGGAGCAACCGGCAGCACTGGATTAACCGGCAGCACTGGATCAACCGGGAGCACTGGAGCAACCGGGAGCACTGGCGCGACTGGCCCAGGTCTCGTCTGGACGACAATCTCATCAACCACCACAGCGACGGCGAACACGGGATATGTCGTGAACGGGGATGGTGGCGTCACGATTACATTGCCCGCCGAAGGGACGATGCACGTTGGCGATGAGGTCGCCTTCGCCGTGGCCGGGAGCGGCGCGGTGTCTCTGCTTCCAGTGGGAACGGAGACGGTGGCGTTTACACGAAACGACTCGATTGCAACGTGGAGCGATCAAACACCATCTGGCGGCGCTCATGCGCAGGGATGGAATGCCGTCGCCTCTGATGAAACCGGAAACCGGCTCGTGGCCGTGCTTGGCAGCAGCACGCCGACTGGGGATATCTGGACGTCGAGCAACGCAGGGTTGACCTGGATCAACCAGACGAGCGCGACGGGCCGGAATCCCACGGCGCACAATCAATACTGGTATGCCGTCGCGTCGGATGCGACTGGAATGAAACTGGTCGCGGCCTCTTCGGCATATGGAGGTCCGACATACAAAGGCGATCTATGGACGTCATCGAATGGCGGCTTGACCTGGGTCAACCAGACGAGTGCAGGCGCCGCGCACAATAAGTATTGGTTCAGCGTCGCTTCCGATGCGACCGGCACCAATCTGGTCGCGGTCGAGCAGAGCGGCGGTGGAATCTGGACCTCGACAGACGCAGGAGCAACCTGGGTCCATCAGAACGTGCCTGGGTCGAACAATGCCCAGGCTTGGATGTCCGTCGCATCGGATTCGACAGGGACCAACCTGTTCACGGCCGTCAATTCCGCCGGCGGCCAGAGCGGCGATCTCTGGACGTCGTCGAATATGGGGATATCCTGGGTCGACCAGACCACCGCGGGCGGTTCGAATCCCAACGCCCACTACCAACCTTGGACCTCCGTCGCGTCCGACTGGACGGGAGCCAACCTGGCGGCAGTGGGCTACAACATGAACGGCATCTGGACCTCGACCAACAGCGGCGCAACGTGGGTCCACAACAACGGACCTCAAGACCTGGAGTCGCTGGCCTCGGACGCCACCGGAACCATGTTGGTCGCGGGCAACAATGACCTCTGGCTGTCGAGCAATGGAGGCGCGACGTTGACCAACACGACCGAGGGCACTGCGGCCTCCGGAAAAGCGTGGAGATCGCTGGCGTCAGATGCGAGCGGAAGTCACCTCGTCGCGGTGGACTCCGGCGGCGATATCTGGACCTATGGAAATCCAAGCTTGCCCGGCGAGACGACGCTCACAGTTCCTGGGTCGATCGTCGGGCAGTCTGGATCGATCGTGAAGCTGCTCTACACGGGCAACGGTCACTTCCTGGTCGAATACGCGTTCGGCTCTCTTGCCGCCAACTGAAGCGGCGACAGGTCGTTCAAGAGGAGAACCTGAGTCTGACCGCTCAGGCTTCGTCCGCTCGGCTCTTTCCGAACGGGTTATCCCGGTGCTGGATCGCCAACAGGTCGACCCAGGACGGGGATGAATCGTTCCGACAGCTTCAGCAGCAATTCGGCACCTCGCGCGGGATTCTTCTCCAGCGTCGCGGACGGTGCAGCTTCGAGCTTCGGTGCCAGCTTCTCGAGTACGGGCAGGTACACCTCGCTGGTCTCAGCCGTGAGCTTGTTCGGCGTCCTTTTTGCCTGCCGCCTCGACGCTCTCCTGTTCTCGATCCTCCTCGTGGCATGGCTATTCCTTCTTACTTCAGTGGGTGATTGGCGCGGCACCCTCGAGCGAGGAAGGCGTCGAGGTCGACACGCCTCACGCGCAGGAGCGAGCCCGCGCGCGTCGCCGGAAGCTCACCGCGCTCGATGAGCTTGTACGCAGAAGCAGAGCAACTGCCGAGCAGGTGCGCCACGTCAGCAGCCGACAAAACGATCGGGCGCGAATCGGAAACGGCCTTGAGATGCGCCGGACTGAGGTGCTGTCGGGCTTGTCGGGCTGGCGGCGGGAACGCCACCCGAGCTGCCATGCCTTGCACAACGGAGTCGACGACCGGCTTTGCTACTCCCTTGATACCAGCGCCGGGAGACACTGCTCGACCCGATTTCCTTGCCTCCGAAGAGGCATCAGACATCGGGGAGTTGATATGGCGGGCGATAGTGGATTCGAACCACTGGCCTTCGGCTTCGGAGTTGGGGATCGGGGCCGTACCGAATCGTCCCTCAACGTCCCGAATCGTGTCTCTGCGCACGGTTACAACGAGGGGTTCCAACAGCCGGGGACGCTCCGGGATGCAGAAATACGCTCAGTCTGCCCCACGGCTGCCCCACGACCGGCACCGCCCACTGTTCCCATTACAGGTATCCGCGGCCGCTCCACAGAAGCGATTCCCTCACCGCTTAGGACAGAAGGGACAAAAGGGACGAAAGCCCCGGACCAACGGCTTCGATCCATTCAAACGCCTGTGCTCCCGGAGTTGCTCACGCCCGCCCAAGTGGCGGAGCACTTCGGCGTCTGCCGCGCAACGATCTACAGCCTCACCACGGCCGGGCAGCTCGCCCACGTTCGCGTGGGCTCGTTAATCCGTATCCCCCGCGTCGCCATGACGGCCTACCTCTCCCGTCGCCGAGGAACCCAATGATCCCGAATGATGAAAGCCAACCGAAGTGGAGCGCCCAATGAAGACACCACCCCGAGTTAAACGCCACGAGGCCCCGGAATCCTCTCCCGGGGCACCTGCAAGCAGGTGCGCGGCGACGACGCTCGATGGCACCCATTGCGCGGCTCACCCGATGCGTGGAACTGACCTTTGCGCGCTACACGATCCGGCGACGGGGCAAGCAGCGAGGATAGCGGGCGGACGCGCACGGACGGCAGGGCTGCGGTTCCTGTCGGAAGAGCAGGCCCGCGAGATCAAGATTTCAGATCCGAAGGCAATCCCCGACACGCTCCAACAGCTCGCGCGGTGGGCCGCGACGGGTCAGCTCGATGTGCGGATCATGAACGCCGTCACGATCGCCGCTGGCGCAGCGACGCGGGTGGCCGACACGATCGATCTAGCGAACAGGATCGAGACGCTCGAGGCTGCGCTGCAACACGGAGGATCGCGATGAAGCGCGATCGTCGACTCGATGCCATCTACGACTGCCTTGGACCGCGCGAACTGGCTCGCGCTGCCACGGACGCGGACCGCCAGCTGCTCGAATCGATCGTCGCTGGCGGCAACGACAACGACCCAAGCGCCAGGCCCATCAGCAGGCGTGCGTCTTCATTCACTCGCGAGCAGCATGACCAGTACCTCGCGTTGTTGCGGCAGGTGACCCGCGCGCGGGTCCAGGCTGCGACGATTACTCCCGCTCTGCCTGTGCTCGCTGCCTGGTCAAACACGGCCACGCTCGGTGCGCGCGGGTGGCGGCTACTGCAGCGGATCGCGGACGGGATGCTCCCCATCCTCGACAGTGCTCGCGCCGCAGTCACTGAGGTGGAGCAGAGCAGCCTTGAGGAGCCCTCCGTCGGAGCGCAGCTCACGGAGATAGGTTTCGACCCGACGACGATGGTGGCGGGTATCGACGACTTCATGGAGACGATGAAGTTGATTCAATCCGAGGCGGCTCGCGCGTTGGAGAGCCTCACGGAGACCGATCGGGAAGCAACCGAGCAGGCGATCACCTTGGCATCTCGTGTTGGAGCGACCGTGGATGCAGCGCAGACGGCGCTGGGGGGCTCGATCGAAGTTCTGCCTGAGCCTCTGCGCTCGCTACTCGCGGCGGGCCGCAAGGTATCCGGCGGAGAAGCGAGCCTCGAGTCGACCTTCGGTGAACAGTGAGGGCCGCCGTTTGTTCCACGATGTTGAAGGAAGGCCAACGAACTGGCCGTCAATGGACACACCGCACGTACAGAGCGACTTGAGGAGCCTCGGATCTTGCATCGCCGTCATGGAAGCTCACGCCCCAATAGGCGTCCGAACTCCAGAACTCCTGCCGTTGGAAGACGTCCGCGGCGCTCGATTCGCCAGACGGCTCGACAAAGACCGCGGATGGCGCATTTTGCGCGGCATCCTTTAGTTCGTCTCTCGTGGGAAGACGCCACGAAGAAAACCACCCGCCGAAGCCGCCGAGTTTCAGCTTCTTGCAATACGTGCCTGCGTCCGCCCAGTTGTATTTTCGATCGGTGCGAACTTGGCAAGAGGAGCAATCGATTTGCCCGCCTTCAAGTGCCTTCCTCGGTGCTGCTTCCCGCTGCCAAATCAAGCCGGTCCGATTGTCTTTGACCGTCGCGCCGATTCCGCGAGCCGTGTCTGGTTCGGGCACGTACCGGCCCTCCGCACGGAGGGTTCCCCCGCTCGACGGCAGCGCACGAGCCTCGCCGGAGTCGTTCGCTTGTTCGCTTGCTCCACTCGGTTGCGTTCGCTCAGCCTGGCCGGAGATAACCTCCGGCACATACCGGGTCGTCCCTACAGGCGTGTCGGGCCTGACTGGGCGCTGCTCTTGCTCGACGCTATCCGTCGAGAGCACGACGTGCTTTTGCGCGACCTCGCCCTCCTCGCGCTTCACATCGACCGCCTGCGACGCATTACCCTTACCCTTCTTCTTTGACTTTGATTTTTCGGGCAAGAACCTCACCGAATACTCAGTATGCCAGTCGTTTGTCCAGTGAGGTTCGGTGAGGATCCATTCTTCTGGAATCCTATTATTGGTCCCGCCGCGTCTTTCCAGTCTGCACTCGGCATAGTGTTCCGAGTATCGATCGGTGTCGCAGCTAATATACGTTCCGCGAGGCTGCCTTATGGACTTAGCCTTACATTCCAAGAACTCTCCGCCCGGTTGCGAATCAAGATCAGGAGGGGTAGTTCCGCGCTCCTGAATGCAAGACGCCGTTTCGGGAGGAGGCGTTCGTTCGCCCCAGTCCTCGCAAGCTGCTGACGGTGGAAATGCGGTGACAAGAAAATCGGTGAACTCCTCTTTCCAGCAGCCTCGCGCCATCATCAGCCCACGGAGCGCACCGCGACGCTGTAGCGCGTCGTGACGTCGACTACGATCATCGGCCCCAAACGCCACAGCCACGCGGGCGGCTTGGAACTCCATGCAGTACTTGTCGTGGATCTCACATATCGCTCCAGACTCGCGACAGATGTATGCGTTTTTAACTGAATCAAATCCGCATTCGACTTCAATCTCCGTTGCGATTGCCGCCGAGCCCAAGCACAGCCAAAGACACCCAAGAATCATTAATACAAAGGAGAGGTGACGCTGATTAGCCATTGCGTCCCTATGCACCGCAGGGTCAAAGTCCATTTAGGTTCTCGCACGCCATCCGCTCGCCTAGTTTGCAGGCCTTCACGTAAAGGTCGCGCGCGCGTATCAAATCCTTCGGCGCACCTTGCCCGAGCACATAGAGCCGCCCGAGATTGTTGCACGCAATGGCATACTTCTCGTCGCAGCCCCGGACGTAGAATCCAACCGCGCGTGCAGCGTCTTTTGCCACACCATTACCATTCTCGTAGGCAACGCCAGCTTCGAAACACCCCTTGGGAGCACCCTCGTTGCAGCCTTTCGCAGAAAACGCGGCCGCTTGCGCGAGATTCTTCTCGCCGCCCTGCCCGACCGCATACATCGCGGCCAAGTCCGTGCATGCTGAGCCTTCGCGCAACTCGCACGCTTTCTCGACCAAGGCCCTCGCACGAGCCCCATTTATCTCGAGCCCCCCTTGGCCAAACAGATACCCGACAGCGAGATTCCGACAGCCGCCCGCCCGCCCGCCATCGCAGCTCTTCGCAAACAGCGGCATTGCGCGGGCTTGGTCGCGCTTAATCCCCGTCCCGTTATAGTAAAGTCGCCCGAGTTCGTTGCATCCGCGAGCATCCCCGGCAGTGCAGGCTCGATCAAAGATTTCGAGCGCACGCGCAAGCTTGGCGGCTCCGCCTTCTTCCTTGTACTTCACTCCGGACTCGACACACGCGGCTTGATCCCCAGATCCGCAAAGGTCTTCCGCTGCCGCCAGCGGGGCACCTCCGTCGATAACCGCAGGTGCGCTTACCGGCGACGGCGACGGTGCCGAAAGACCACAAGCAGAACGGACGAGGGCGAATGCTTCGCTCGCGCCCTCCAGTTTGAACCGAACCGTCTCAGAGCCCGAATAGAGAGGCAGTTCGATCACCAACGTTGAGCTGGCGTTCTGTGCAAGGTGGTCCATCCACGACTCGGCTTGGCGATGAGGAATGACCGCCGTTTTGGCGTCAGGTGTTACGTCGAGGAGCACAGATTCTGCCTTGTCTTGTCCGAACCGGTAGCGCGCCTGCAACGTGTCGCGGTAGGTGCGCCGCAGTATCCAATCGCCAAAAAGAAGCATGCCGAGTTGCTTCTCCCGGCAGCGCGCCATCAGCGTCGGCCGCGCCGCTCCAAACGTTGCAGTTGACTCGTTCTCAGCGGGAAGCATCACCGCGACGACTTCGACGTCGGTCATCGCGTCCTTCAGAATGAGCTTCGACCACTTCCCGGCGACGATTTTCGCAGCTTCCTCCTCGACCGACGCACGCATTTTCGTCAGCGCCGCGTCCTCCGGTGTCCCCGCGGTCGCATCTGCGGCATCCAAGACAGCTTGCGCAGCGCGATAGTCGTTGTTCGTCACCAACTCGGCGGCTTTGCTCAGAGCCGCCGTCGTCGCCCATCCGGTTAAAACGCGCCAACCGTCCGCTTCCTTGAGCAACATCAGCGTTTCCTCCTCGGAGGATTGTTGCCCCGCGATGGTCGTGCCCGTCAGCGCGAGCGTAACCCGTGCGTGCTCTCCGTCCTGTTGAACGCTCTCGACCGACACCGCAGTGTTTTTGAGAAGCGCGGACAAGATGCCCGACAGGGAACTCTCCGCCCTGAAGGCGTCGAAGGAACGCGCCGATCGGTCCTTCGTGCTCGCCAGCGCGTAGGCGGCAGCCGCGTCGCCGTGCAGGCGCGCGTTCTCGTAAGCCAATGCCGTCTTCTTGGGACCACCGCAAGCGATAGCAAACATCGCCATCACGGCGAGCCACCTGATTGGTCGCATGTTGGTTCCCCCGAAGCACAGGGTGCTCCGCAAACAGAGCAGCCACGGTAGCGCGAGGTCCTAGCCTCGAGCAACCGTGTCCGTCGCAAGCGATCCCCTCCATCGACAGTTCGCCGCCAATGTTCAGCGGTTGATGCTCGAACGAGGGTTGTCGGTGAACAAGCTCGCCGACTTCAGCGGGATTGGTCGTGGACGCCTCTCTGACATCCTCGCAGGGAAAGGCTCTCCGACGTTGCGCACGGTCGGGAGAGTCGCGGATGCCCTCGGCGTGACGGCGGCCGAGTTGGTTGTTTCGAAATAGCCGCCTTCGTCTGGCCGTTCGAGGACAGTGAAGGCAGAACTCGCGTTCCCGCGGGGTCCCATGGGAACGCAAATCGCCGTCTCCGACAGCGTCGCCGCTTGACCGCGAGGGCGACAATGTTTACAGTGGCAACACTGAACAACGGGAGCGCCGATGACCCGCACGATCGCCTACCTGAGAGTGAGCACCGACAAGCAGGCCGACCGCGGCGTCAGCCTGGAAGCCCAGCGCGCGAAGGTGGCAGCGTATGCCGAGCTGTACGATCTCGAGCTGTGCGAGGTGATTATTGACGCTGGCGAGAGCGCCAAGTCGCTCGACCGGCCCGGGCTGCAGCGGGCGCTCGCGATGCTCAAGAAGGGCGAGGCGGAGGCGCTCCTCGTGGTGAAGCTGGACCGCCTCACGCGCAGCGTGCGCGACCTGGGCGACCTCGTGGAGCGTTGCTTCTCCCCCGGCAAGGCTGCGCTTCTCTCGGTGGGCGAGCAGATCGACACGCGCAGCGCCGGGGGGCGGCTCGTGCTGAACGTGCTCGCGAGCGTTTCGCAGTGGGAGCGCGAGGCGATCGGGGAGCGGACGGCGACCGCGATGCAGCATAAGGCTGCTTGCAGTGAGTACACCGGCGGCGCTGCTCCCTATGGCTATCGCCTCGCCCCCGATGGGGAGCACGTCGAGGAGGTGGCCGAGGAGCAAGCCGTGCTCGCCGCCGCTCGAGAGCTGCGCGCCTCCGGGCTCTCTCTCCGCGCCGTTGCCGTCGAGCTTGCACGCCTCGGGCATAACGGCCGCACCGGGCGCGCGTTCGGTCCCAAGCAAGTACGCGCGATGGCGGGCTAGGTGGCCACTCGCAGGAAGAGCGGAGCCGGGCTGCCCGTCGATCTGCCCCGCGTCCGGCGCGCGCTGGCCGAGTTAAATCGAATCGCACGCGAACACCCGGAAGCATTCAACCGAGATAGAGCGGGCTGGGAAGGTGTGCTCGCCGAGGATGAAGAAATGGCGGATAGCAAAGTCGTAGCGTTCCGGTTCCCTCCAGCGTTGCAGGACCGAATAGACGGGTACGCAGAGCGGCTCTCCACGCGGGCTGGCGTCGAGGTGACGCGGGCACAGGTCGTCAAGAAGCTCCTCGCGCTGGGCCTCGACGCCGCAGAGGCGGAGGAGACGGCGACGAGGAAACAAAAGAGGTAGGCTCAAGAGAAGAGCGCGGCACCTGCTCGTAACAGGCCCGCGCTCGTGATCGATACAGGCTGGAGGCCGAGACGGATGGCGAGCAGGATACCGCGCAAGCCGACAGCTACGCGAGCCCCCGCCCGGGTACGCGCCAATCGCGGCAACCGCATCGTCGCAGCCGCAGTACCTGACCTGTCAACGAAGCTTTGGCCAACCATATGGGAGGCCGATGATCCACGTTTCTGGGAAGTCGTTCACGCCCATATCGCGGAGGCCGCAGTAATCCTCCGCCTCGGTGCCCGATCGGATAGGTCCAGCGCGGCCGCGTCGCAGATCCTGTCCGGGGTTGATCAACTCTTGCGCGAAGCCCGCGGGGCTCAGGCATCGTCGAAGAAGAAGCTGAAGCACCTCGCTCGACAGTTTCCCCCATTGAACTGTTCTCAGTGGGACGCGCGGTTGAGCGATCGCCACGAGGTACTTGAACGGTTGCGATCGCTCTGTGACCAGCGGATCAAGGACGCGCCGAATAAAAACGACGGTCGCGTAGACGCCGCTGAGTTGGCGCTCACCGCCCTGCCGACCTGGCTTCCTTCAGAAGTGAAACCGATCACGGAAGCAGAAATGCATGAGGCTTGGGTGCGGCTTCAGCGCGTCGTTGGCCAGCGGGATGATGGGGAGGAACTGATTCGCAAAGCCGGTGTCTCGCTTGGCGTGGCATCCAAGCGCATTCGCAACTGGTTTGACTATCTCAAGAAGAGCGTTGAGCGGAAGCAACGAAAGCCGTTGGAGAAAAGCGAATCAGCGGATTGATAGACCTGCGGGGACAAGTCGGAGTTGTCCCCTAGCAGCATGTAATCAGGTCCCGGCTGCGCGCCTTATGCGCGCATGACGCTACTCACGAAGCTTCCAGCCCATGTCTTGCGAGAGGTGGCCGTCGCCGCCGACGCGGACCCCCGCACGGTGATTAAGGTCGTCTCCGGTGTGGCGGTTACACCGCTTGCCCGCAAACGCATCCTTCGCGCCCTGAGGCTCAAGGGCCTCGCCCCACTCTGCGAACCTGCCCCCGGGGAAGGCGGTGATACGTGAACCCGGACGCGCAGCCGCCCGCAGCACCCGAAGCGGCCGACGTTACTGCGACGACCTCCGATAGACTTGATCTAGTCGAGTGGTACGCGGCAGAGAACGGCTGGGCGCTACTCCCGCTCGAGGCCGCGGGTAAGAAGCCCCGCGCCGATGTGGCGAAGGGCTGGAGTGGCTACCGGCTCACTCGCGAGCGCGTCCGCACCACGTTTGCGGGCGGCTGCAACGTGGGCGTCCTCCTCGGCGAACCGTCGGGCGATCTCGTCGACGCGGATCTCGACTGCCAGGAGGCACTCGAACTGGCGAGCCTGTTCCTCCCCGACGGCGCGCTCACATTCGGTCGAGCTTCTCGCCCCAAGTCGCACGCGCTCTACACCAGCACCGGCGAACCGCTTTCGTCCCTCGTGGTGGAGGATATCCCTCCCAACGGCAAGGAGCGCGGCGAGATGCTCGTCGAGCTGCGCTCGACAGGGCGGCAGACGATGATCCCGCCGAGCATCCACCCGGACGGGGAGCGGGTGGAGTGGACCGCGGATACCGAGGAGCCGCTGCACCCTCAACCGGTGGATGGTGCTGATCTGCGCCGCCGGGTTGAACTGCTCGGCGCAGCCTGTCTCGTAGCGCGCCACCACCCCGCGGGCTTAGCGGCCGCTCGCGCGTTCGCGACGGGAACCCTGGCCCGCGCGGACTTGCGCGGCTTGCCAATCAGCGTGCAGGCGAAGATCGCCGAGCTATGCCACGCGCCGAGGGTAGTGGAGGAGCGGCGCTACGTGCGCGCGCCGTCCGGCGACGGCTGGATCGCCCGCATCAAGGCGATGGGCGTCGCCGGTGTGGCCGCCGCAGTCGGACTCGAAGAGGTTCGCAAGGGCTCGTGGGGTTCGTGCCCGGCTTGCACGAACGAAAAACGGGGCTCTCGCGATCGGCGCGGAGCAATCGGCATTCGCCGCGACGGGCGCGGGTGGGCCTGCCATGCCTGCAAGACCACCGGCGATGCCGTCAGCCTCGCGGCGTGGGTGCTCCTCGGTACACCACGCCCAGCGAACTGGCACGAGCTGCGCGCGGCACTCGAAGCCCGGGGCATCTTATGAAGGCCGATCTTGACTCGATGTGTGCCCTCGGCGCGTCGGTGGAACGCCCAGAACTGCGCGAAGAACTGGCGCGAGTTGCCGAAGCTCGCGCGCAGCAGAGCGATGCAACGCCGGTGGACGTCGAACGAGCGCGCAAGGCGCGCGAGGAGGCAAGCGCAGCGGAGTGGCCGGAGCTAATCCCGATCGGCGCACCAGAAGCGCCGCCCCCCTTTCCGGTCGACCACTTGCCCCACTGGCTGGCCCGCTTTGTCATTGAGGTAGCCGAACAGCTCCAGGTGCCTCTCGACCTGGTGGGGATGTGCGTCCTGTCCGTCCTCTCAACAATCTGCGCGCGACGATTCTGGATCTCCCCGCGCACCGGATGGAAGCAACCGGCGCTTCTCTGGACTCTCACGATGCTTGCCAGCGGCAACCGCAAGACCGCCGCATTCGACCTTGCGACGGCACCTCTTCGCGCATTCGTGAAGAGACGAAGCGCCGACTTGCACAACACTATCGCCGCGGAGGGATCGCAGCTCCGTGTGCTCAAGAGCAGCCTCGCGCGCGCGGAGAAAAGGGCGTCAGAAGCGAAGGCACCGGAGGAACGCACCGCATCGGAGATTGAGGCAACGGAGTTTGCGATGCGGGTCGCAACGTTCCGGTTGACGCCCAAGCCGCTGCTGTTTCTCTCAGAGGCGACCCCGGAGCGGCTCGAGGAAATGCTCGCCGAGCACGGGCGAGCCGCGGTGCTCGCTGACGAGGCGGGCCTTCTCGGTCTGCTTGCTGGGCGATACGGGAAGAGCGCGCCGAATCTCGACCCGTTCATCCAAGGCTATGAAGGCAACACCGTCCACGTCGGTCGGATGAAGAAACAGGATGGAAGCGGAGGCGATCGACACGCCGAGGCGGCGCACGTCACGCTCGGCCTCGTGCCTCAACCTGATGTGGCATTGCCGCACCTACGTAGCTCAGAGGCATTCGCTGCGACCGGCTTTCTCTGGCGCTTCCTCTTCTCGATGCCCTGCTCGAAGGTGGGCAATCGCAACGCTCGCGCGGCCGCCGCGTCACAGGAGGTGCTCGAGACCTATTCGGCAAGGATCGGTGAGCTGCTCAACATGAGCGAGCCGCTACCTGATTGCTCGGGTGATGAGATCCCGGTGCTGCACGCGACCGCCGAGGCTGCGGAGGCCGTGTTGCAGTTCGAGGAGTTGCTCGAGCCGCGGCTAAGAGCGGGAGAGGGAGACCTTGCCGGGCTTGGCTCTTGGGGGTCAAAACTCCTCGGGCAGCTCGTGCGCCTGGCCGCATTGCTTCACGCGGCCGAATATCGCGCGAAGCCGGTGGAGACGCCGCTTGATCTATCCACGATGCAGCGCGCGCTCGCGTTCGCGCCCTACTTCATCGCGCACGCACAAGCCGCCCGGTTCGAGATGCACGTCGACGACAACACCAAGCAGGCGCTGCGCGCGCTCGAGTGGATGCGCCGCCGCGCGAGCGGTGGAGTTCGCATCTTCACCAGGAGCGAGCTGCACAAGGCGATCGCGAAGAACAAGCCCGTGGATGAGATCGATCCGTTGGTCGCGTTTCTCAAGCGGCACGGTGCGATCCGGGAAATCGCTCCACCGAAGGGCACGGTTGGCGCTCCCCGCAAAGCGACGTACGAGGTTCATCCTGAGATCGGCGAGGTGGCCGATGAGTAACGTCCCGAATCGGCCGTTGGTCGCTGCAGAGTGCTTGTGGACGGTGCGCGACGTTGCCGCGTTCCTCCAAGTTGGCCGGAACGCTATCTACGGCATGGCTCAGAGTGGGGAGATCCCGAGCTTGCGCGTTGGTGCGCGCGTGCGCTTCGTGCCCGATGAGATCCGCGCTTGGCTCGCTCGACAGCGCGCGCCGAATGCAACCGTGCTTCCGATGACCAAGGAGGTTGCGTGATTCGGGTCGCCGAAGGTAGTATTTCAGGTATGACAACCGCCAAGATCGCAATCACGGTGCCGGAGGATGTGCTGGAGAAGGCGCGCCTCTCAGTGCGCAAAGGAAGCGCGCGGAGTTTGAGCGCCTATATCAGCCGCGCGATGGAGCAGAAGGTGATGCTCGACGATCTCGATTCGTTGCTGGCGGAGATGCTCGACGCCTCCGGCGGTCCGTTGAGCGCGAGCGAGAAGCAGGAAGCAGATGCGGCGCTCGGCCTTTCTCACAAGAAACGGCGAGCGCGATGACGGGTATGACTCTCGACAGCGGAGCACTGATCGCGTTCGAGCGCGGAGAGCGATCGGTTGTCGCGATCGTCGCCCGAGCACTAGAGCATCGGATGAAACTGGCCGTGCCTGCGGGTGTGATCGGGCAGGTCTGGCGGGATGGCCGCAAGCAGGCTCGCTTGGCGCGCCTCCTGGCCTCGAGCGTGATCGAGATCGAGCCGCTCGACGACGCCCGCGCTCGGGCCGCCGGGCAGCTCTGTGGTGCAACCGGGACCGCCGACGTGATCGATGCATCTGTCGCGCTCTGCGCGCAGGCACGCGGCCACGGAGTCCTGACCTCGGACCCTGACGATCTCTCCCGGCTTGGCCCGTCGCTCCGTCTCGTCGTCATCTAGTGGAGGCTTTGAATGCCCTGGAAACACGGCGGACAGTGGATGACCAGGGTGAAGGACGCCGGTGGCGTCCTCCGTAAAGTCCCGTTGCCGGAAGCGCGGACCAAGGAAGAAGCGAAACGGCAGGAGGCAGAGCTGCGCCTGAAAGCATGGAGGCAGAGCGAGGGCCTCGAACCACCACCGAGTGATCGCAGCTTCACTGTCGGGGCGCTCCTCGAGTGGTGGCTGGAGACCTATGTGAAAGGAGGCCCGTCGGCAGGGCGCGAGAGCAGCCGACTGCGCGTGCACTTCGACGGCACCGATCTCGTCCGCTTGCCCGTCGCCGCGCTGACGCCGGGGAAGCTCGAGACGTTCCTCCAGCAAAAGATGCAAGCCGGGATGGCCCCCGCGAGCGTCAACAAGCTCCGCGCGATGATGCGCACTGCGTGGAACTATGCGCGCAAGGCCGAGAAACTCCGCGGCGACAATCCCGCGACCGACGTGGCGCGGCGGAAAGTGCCGAAGCGCAAGCCGAGCTTCCTCGAGGCCCACGAAGTGCCGCGCGTCTTGGCCGAGTTGAACGCTACCGATCGGGACATGGTGGCCGTCGCGTTCTACGCGGGGCTCCGCAAGGGCGAGCTGTTCGGACTGCGCAAGCGCGATGTGGATCTCGAGCGCGGCCTGCTCATGATCGGCAGGAGCTACGACCGGGAGACAACGAAGGGCAAGTCCGAGGAGCCTGTGCCGATCGCGCTCGATCTCGTGCCGTATCTCAAGCACGCGCTCTCCGTAGCGCCCGGCGAGCTGCTCTTCCCGAAGCCCGACGGAACGCACCGGACCGAAGAAGACAAGCTCGGTGACCGGCTGCAGGCAGCCATGAATCGCGCCAACATCGTCGATGGATGGCTGCACGTCTGTCGCTGGTGGAAGCTTCACCCCGAGCCGAAGAAGTACGAGGAGCGACACCCCGACAACGAGCGGCGTCGCTGCGAGGTCTGCGCACGAATGCTCTTCCCTCGCGCGGTCCCGCGCCGCTTCCGGTTGCACGACACGCGGCACACAACGGCGACGCTGCTACTCGCCGCGCACGTCGACCTCTATGCCGTCGCGAAGATCCTCCGTCACAAGGACCCGCGCGTGACGTTCGAGACCTACTCGCATCTCGTGCCGGGATATCTGCGGAATCAGATCGACAAGGTATCGCTGGGCGCTTCACTGGCAGCGCCGGAGGAGACACGGCAAGAGCAATCGCGGAGCCGGAGTTCTGTCCCCGCGTCCCAGGGACGAAAGCAGGACGGGACGTTACTCACTCTCTCTGAAAAGGGGCTTATGTCCCTTCCGTCCATTTCGTCCTTAGAAGCAGGTTTTAGAGAGTCTTCTTATTCGATGGATTCCACCGGCTCTGCCCCAGGGCTGCCCCAACACGCCGCGAACGCCCCCGAGGCGCGATTAGCGCCGATTGAATTACTGTCTGTTAATCGGGGGGTTGATATGGCGGGCGATAGTGGATTCGAACCACTGGCCTTCGGCTTCGGAGACCGACGCTCTATCCAGCTGAGCTAATCGCCCTGAGTTGAGGCCGGCGTCAGTACCCCAGGAGCGGGAGCCGTGCAAGCAGCATCGCGGGCGGGGGGACCGTGGACCCATCCTGCCGATCAGTCGATTGACATCGCGTCGCCGGTGGAGAATATGCGCGCGCTTTTGACGAGTTCACGTCCTGGAGGATTTCATGCTGTCATCCGTCTCTCGCGCACTTCTCGCCTCGCTTCTCGCCGCCGTCGTTCTTGGCGCCTGCTCGAGCGGGTCCTCGCCCAGCACGTGCTCGACCTCGAGCGATTGCGCGACCGGACAGACCTGCCGCGCCGGCGAGTGCCTCGGCGCCGGGCAGTGCCCGAGCGGAATCCTCAGCTGCACCGCCTCGAGCCAGTGCGGCGCGGGCAATACCTGCGCGAGCGGATGCTGCGCGCCCATCGAAGGCTGCGCGTCGAGCGCGGACTGCACCAGCGCTTCCCGCCCGCACTGCGACACCGGAAACCACGCCTGCGTGCCTTGCGCGAACAGCACGCAATGCTCGGGTGGAAAGGTCTGCACCGCAGCAGGTGCCTGCGAGTCGGCCTGCACGTCTGACAACAACTGCTCGGGCGCGACCTCTCACTGCGTACTTCCCGGTGGCTACTGCGGCCAGTGCACCGCCGACACGCAGTGCTCGGATTCAGCGCCGTTCTGCCAGAACAACGTCTGCGTCGGGTGCACCAGCAACGCCAACTGCGCAGCACCCACGAGCATCTGCGACACGTCGTCGAAGACCTGCGTCGTCTGCCTCGACGCGCAGAATCAGAACGGCGTCAACAGCGGCTGCCCGTCCGCGACCCCCGCATGCGAGAGCGGCGCTTGCGTCGCGTGCAACCCGGCGAACAACGCGAGCAGCGGCGCCAACGGGGCGTGCAGCGGCGCGACGCCGAGTTGCGGCCCGGCCTCCACCTGCGTGGCCTGCACGCTCACCAGCGAGTGCACTCAGGGCAACGTCTGCGACTCCTCGGCCAACACCTGCGGGCCGGTCACGCTCGTCTCGTTCACCTCGTCGGCGTCGACCATCCTCGCGTCGGGGACCGCCACGCTGACGGCAACGCTCAATGGAGACGTGTCCTCTGCGACGACGGTCAACGTCGACATCGCTGCGGATGGCGGAGTCGCGGGCTCGCTCGGCGCAAGCACGATCGTCATCGCGAGCGGACACCACAGCGGCACCGTCGTCTACACAGCCCCGTCTGCAGGCGGCACGGCGACTGTCGAAGCGACGCTGGGCAGCACCACGCTCATCGCGGCAATTCACGTCAGCTCGGCAGCGCTCTCCGTTTCCAGCATCGACCTGCCCGCGAGCAGCGCACCGGGCAGCGCCGTCCAGGCGACGATCACGCTCTCGGCCGCGCCCAGCGCGGACACGGCGGTCACCGTCGCCGCGGACAACGGGTCGACGATCAATGGTGCGGCCAGCGCGAGCATCACCGTTCCATCCGGTAGCGCCACCTCCCCTGCGTTCACGCTTCAGCTCGCGTGCAACACCAGCGTGACGACGGTCACGACCACGCTGAACACAGTGAACAAGACGGCAACGGTCACGCTCGACAACTCGCAGCCGTCCGTCGCCTCGCTCTCCGCCTCGCCCACGTCGATTGCGATGGGCCAGCCCGTCGCGCTCACCGCCACGTTGACGAAGGCCGCGTCGTGCAAGGGCGTGCGCGTCCTGCTCGCGAGCTCCGTGCTCTACAACACCAACAGCAAGTACAACGGCTACGTTCCCAGCTACATCACGGTGCCGGCCGGCCAGACGAGCGTGACCGCGAACATCGTCCCGGAGTGCTACGGCGGCACCGGCGACCACGTGATCATCAGCGCCTCGACGCAAGGGACCGCCCCGGTGCAGATCGCCGCGCCCATCAACGTCGCGAACAACGCAGCCGGCTCGGTCGTCTTCTGCCCGATCTCTCCGATCACGGCGGACCGCCCGCTCACCTACGTTCTCGGCGACGGAGGAACCGCGCCGATGCCCGAGCTCATCACGGTCGGATTCGGCCAGTACAAGGTGGACGGCGGTACCTACTCGGTCAGCTTCGCGGCGACGCTCGCCGACGGCGGCAGCTGCGGCATCTTCGAGGTCGATGGAGGAACCCTCTCGGGCGCGCTCTCCTTCCCCTTCGCGACCAAGACCGAGTTGAGCTTCCTGCCCACAGTGGCAGGCACGTGCACGCTCAATGCAACCGCCTCCATCACGCCGCAGGGCGGCTCGCTCTCGACGGTGCAGGCGGGGATCCCGTCGGTCTACAATCTGATCGACACCACCGCGCTGCAGCAGTCGTCGCCGACCGATCTTGTGCTCAGCAAGGCGGAGATCGACGAGAACACGCTGATCGGCACTGATGGCGGTACGAACCACGATGGCGGCGTCTTCGGAGATCTCGCGGAGTACGTCGAGATCTACAACCCGACGGCCGCGCCCATCGCGCTCGCCGCCTACTCGCTCGTCTTCGTCGGCGGTGCGTATGACAACTTCGACGGTGGCAGCGCGCAGGTAAAGGGCGAGTACAACACCATCGCGCTCTCGGGCAGCGTCGCCGCGGGCCACTATGCGATCGTGCAGGATCCAGGCGCGGGCATCGTCGCGTCGGGGACCATCGACGCGCTCATCCCGCTCACCACGCCGGCCGGAAACGCCTCGCTCACCGGCACGACGCCGTGGCGCGTGGGCAACATCTACAATGCGCCCGGCGGCATCTTCCTGGTGAAGAATGCCGGCACGAACACGGCAGCGATCGTCGACGGAATCAACTACGGCGCGCCTGTGCAGCAGTGGGTCAGCCAGAGCATCACCGGCACCGCGGGCGGCGTCTTCTCCTGGCCGCCGTCGCCGCTTTTGCCGCTCGACAACTGGATCACGGACAATCCATTCGTGAATGGCTCACTCGTGCGCGTCGGGTTCACCGGTTCGCCGGCGCTCGACTGGGCCGACAGCACCACGGTGGTTCCGGGCGCCGCGAACACGACGATCACCGGGCCGTAATCGCGCTCGAGAGATCGTGCCGATGCAGTGTGGCCCGCGCGGACATCCTGTCGCGCGGGCCTCTCTGTCTCAAGGAGCTGCGCGGATCGTTTGAGTGCCAATCATTTGAATGCCAATCATTGGCACTCAAACTATTTGTCTTGAGGCAGCAGCTTCTTGCCGGCGTTGTCGTAGCGCAGTGAGCGCGACACGCCCCACTTGCAGAAGCGGTACTCGAACGCAGTGCCGAGCACGCCGAAGCCGTACGTCACGCTGCGCCGGAAGTTGATCGACGAAGCCTCGGCGAAATAGCGCGTCGGGCACGTCACCTCGCCGATGTCGAATCCGAACCAGAGCGACTGCGCGAGCATCTGGTTGTCGAAGACGAAGTCGTCCGAGTCCTCCTCGAGCGGCAACGTCTCGAGCAGCTTGCGCGAGAAGGCGCGATAGCCGGAGTGATATTCGGCGAGCTTGTATCCAAGCAGCAGGTTCTCGAACGCCGTCAGGCAGCGGTTCGCGACGTAGCGCCAGAGCGGCATCCCGCCTGCTCGCGCGCCTTTTCCGAGGATGCGCGAACCGAGCACCGCATCGAAATGCCCGCTGGCGATCATGCCGGCCATCGCGGGAATCAGCCGCGGCGAATATTGATAGTCGGGGTGGAGCATGACGACGATGTCGGCTCCGCGCGCGAGAGCGGCCGCGTAGCAGGTCTTCTGGTTGCCACCATATCCACGGTTCTTCTCGTGGCGGATGACGTGCAGCCCGAGGCGCTTGGCCACGTCCACCGTCTGATCGCGCGAAGCATCGTCGACGAGGATGAGATCGTCGACGATGGTGCGATCGATCTCAGCGACCGTGCGCTCCACCGTCGCAGCGGCGTTGTAGGCAGGCATCACCACGGCGACACGGCGTCCCGAGATCACATGAACTCCTCTGCGCGTGCAGTCGCACGTCGCGCGTTTCTCACTGCGCGCGGCTCTTGGCCAGCTTGAGAATGAAATCGAATTCAGACTTGCGGACGGGCTGTACCGAGAGTCGCTGTCCGCGCTGAAGCAGCGCCATCTCCTTCAGCGCCGGCAGGCCGCGCAGCTCCTCGAGCGTCACCGGGCGAGCGAGCTTCTGCACCGCACGCACGTCGACCTGGAACCACTGCGGCGACTCGCGCTTCGACTTGGGGTCGAAGTGATGGTCGCGCGGATCGAACTGCGTTGGATCGACGTGCCCCTCCTTCGCGATTTCGGCGACGCCCACGATGGCCATCGGAGGAATCCGCGAGTGGTAGATAAGCACGCCGTCGCCGACCTTCATGTCGTCGCGCAGGAAGTTTCGCGCCTGGAAGTTGCGCACGCCGTCCCAGCCGCTCGTCTGCTGCGGCGCCGCAAGCAGATCATCGAACGAGAAGACGTCAGGCTCGGTCTTCAGCAGCCAATATCGTCGAGGCACAGGGCGAAGATCTCCGAGGCGGTGGAGGCGAAGAGCGGACGCTTGTAGCACGCCGCGTCCGGCCGTCGAGCAGGTCACGGAACTTCGTCGGTGCCGCTCACCTGCACGAGCTCGATGCCGAGCGTTTTGGCGACATCGAAGATGCGCTCGTCCCGATAGAACTCGCCATAGACGATCCGCTTGAGGCCCGCGTTCGCGATCAATTTGAAGCAGGGCCAACAGGGGCTTGCGGTCGTGTAGATGTCCGCGCCCTCGATGCGCACGCCGTTCTTCGCCGCCTGAAGAATCGAGTTGGCTTCGGCGTGGATGGTCGCGACGCAGTGGCCGTTCTCCAGCATGTGCCCTGCGTCGTTGCAGTGGGGCATGCCGCGGATCGAGCCGTTGTAGCCGGTCGAGAGGATCGTCCGGTCGCGCACCAGCAGCGCACCGACGTGCTTGCGGTCGCAGGTGGCGCGCGAGGCAACCACCGTGGCAATCCGCATGAAATAGGCATCCCAGGAAGCGCGCATCGCGGCAGAATCGTCGCAGCCGCCAGAGCCGTCAAACCATTGCTGAACGACGGCGGGAGACGGAGGTCGCTTGCAGCGCAACCGCTGCTCGCACAAGGTGTCGCCGCCGATGAAACCGAATCGATCCTTCAGACCACTCCCGACGCTCCTCGTCGGCTTCGGCGTGGGGCTCTTCTTCGCGAGCCTCGACAAGGTCCTTCCCGACCAGACCGCGAAGGGAGCGCTCCACGGAGTCGTCGTCGCCATCGACTGGCTCGCTCCACCGATCGCGGGACTCTTCTTTGGCGGAGCGATCCTCTACTCGATGAGGCACCGCTCGATGCTCGCTGCGGAGCGGACGGCAGCCGGGGTGCTCGCCGAGCGGCTCGCCGGAACAGAGCGACGGCAGGCCCTCTGGGTCGTGGCCGCAGCCGTCGCGCACGACCTGAAGAACCCACTTCACAATCTGCAGCTGCTGCTCGAGGAACTCGAGAGTGATCCACAGCGACACGCCGAGCTCGTTCCGCGGCTGCGCACGAATCTTGGGCGGGCCACCGAGAGGCTCTCGGAGCTCTCGCACGCAGGCCGTGCACCGGACGAAGCGGTCACACCGGTGCGCCTCGAGGAGATGCTCATCGAGCTGCGGGGACGATTGCAGTCACTCGCCACGGCAGCGAAGACCACGCTGGTCATCGACTGCCCACGCGACCTCGCGGTGCAGGCCGACGCGCTCGCCCTGCGCTCGGCGGTGGAGAACGTCGCGGCCAATGCGCTCGAGGCGATCGCGCGTCGGGGCACGGGAGGCTCACTGCGCCTGAGCGCCAGGCCCGTGGGGGGCGGGAGCGATCTCATCGAGCTGCTCGCCGAAGACGATGGCCCGGGAATTCCAGAGCGCCTGCGCGAGCGGCTCTTCACCCCATTCACGACCGGCAGCGAATCGGGCACGGGACTCGGTCTCGCCATCGCCCGCGCCATCGCTCGCGCCAGCGGCGGCGACCTCGCCTGCGTCGATTCGATGCCGGGCCACACGACCTTCCGCTTCACCTTCCACGGCCCCGACGGCGCATCGCTGTCCTGACGTCGAGGAGCGAGACGCCAACGCCTTTTTCACGAGGAGCACGCATGATCCCGATCGAGAGAAACGACCACCAACAGCGCACCACGCCCACGCACCGCAAGATGCTGCTCGTCGAGGATGAGACCGACGCGCGCACGATCCTCTCGCGCCGTATGGCCGCCTACAATTGGAACTGCCTGGCGCACGCGTCGGCTGAATCGGCGCTGAAGGATCCGGAGCTGCGCCACGTCGAGGCGGTGGTCGCCGACGTCGTGCTCGGAGAGGGAAAGCTCTCCGGCATCGAGCTCATCCTCG
Organism: uncultured delta proteobacterium; assembly: GCA_903911145.1. Taxonomy (GTDB): domain Bacteria; phylum Myxococcota; class Myxococcia; order Myxococcales; family 40CM-4-68-19; genus CAIWCD01. The sequence goes on from CAIWCD010000013.1 coordinate 76,385, forward strand.
AGCTGCGCAAGCTGGACGTGCGCGCGCCCGTTGTGCTCGTGACTGCGTTCGCGGATCAGCAGCGAGTCAAGGCCGCGCTCAACACCGGCGCGTCGTATCTGCTCGAGAAGCCGTTCACCACCGAGGCGCTGCGCAACGTGCTCGACAAGGTGACAACGGTCGACATCGATCTCGCACGCCTGGTCAATCGCGCGCTCGCGCGTGCACGGCTGACGAAGAAGGAGGAGGAGGTCGCGCGCCTGGTGCTCAAGGGGCTCACGTCCGCGGAGATCGGCGCGATGATGGGCAACAGTGAGAAGACCATCAAGCAGCACCTCACGCAGGTCTACTCGAAGCTCGGCGTCACCGGCCGCGCAGAGTTCTTCCACCTCGTCTTCCCGAGCTGAGGAGCGTTCGCAGTTGCGCGCATGCGGTAAAGTTTGCTCCCTCGCCGATGCGCGTGCAGGATTCCCTCGTGCTCGCAGCTCTCCATCCGTTCCTCATCCATTTCGCGATCGGACTGTTGCTCGTCGGTCCCGCGATGGACACGATCGGGCTGCTGCTGCGCCGTGAGACGCTGCTGCTCACAGGCCGATGGAACGCGATCATCGGCGCGGCGATCCTCGTGCTCGTCGAGCTGACAGGCTTCGCGGCAGAGGCGGAGCTCGGGCCGCACAGCGCTGCGGGCGAAGCGCTGCTCCACCTGCACGCGGCCCTCGGACATCTCTGCGTTGCGATCTGGGTGCCGGTCGCGCTCTGGCGCGCGCTGGTGAAGTCGGTGCTACCGGTCCGGCTGCGCACTCTCTATCTCGTGCTCAGCTACACGGGCGCAGCGCTCATCTTCTCGCAAGCGGCACTCGGTGCGACGCTCGTCTATCGCCACGGAGTTGGACTCAACGCAGCCGCGCGTGCCGAACCGATGGTCCACCGGCCCGCCGCACCGGGCGCGATCGATCATCCGGAGTTGGTGCCGAAGAATTAGTTGCTTCGTGCAACCATTTCAGCGCGGCGCAATCGGCGTCGTCGCAAAGCCTTGCTGGGCGCGGGCCTCATCTTCGAGATGGATCATCGCCGCGAGCACGCGATGCTCTTCCCACGGCCGCCCAATCACCTGCACGCCGACGGGCAGGCCCGCGCTGCCTTCGTCGATCGCCGTCGCCATCTTCGCGAGCCGCGACGCAACTGGAGCGCGTGTCGTCTCGCCCGCGCGCACGGTCGTGAACGGGAACACGCCCGCGGGCAGCTGCAGCACATTGAAGATCGACGCGTAGGCACCGCCGGGCATGAACTCACGCGTCGACGTGTGCTGCGCCGCTGGCGTCGAGAACGGCGGGCAGATGAGCAGATCGATCTCCTGCTTCGCCATTGCGTCGAGGAACGTCTGGCGTGCCGCGCGCACCTGCGCCGTGAGCGACCAGAACTCCTGCACGGGCCTGCGGCCGAGGCGCTCGATCACCTCGGCGACTTTCGGGTCGCCATTCCTGCGCATCAGATGCGCTGCGATCGCGCGCAGGCCGCGGCCGAGACGGAAGTTGCGCAGCAGCGTGCCGACCACCTCGTCCTTCGCGCCGCCAGCAAGTGCGCGCGTCACCGTCGCGCCGCCGTCCGAGCCGACCGCGCTCGCTTGAAATGCATAGAGGCTGACGACGTCCGGGATCTCGAACGGCATCACGCTGCACCCCGCGCTTCGCAGGAACTGCGCGGCCTGGTCGACAGCGCGCGTGATCGCCTGCGACGGCGCGACGAAGAACGGCCCCGGTGCCACGACACCGATGCGCAGGCTCTTCACGTCGATCGTCTCCGGATTCGTCCACGCAATCGGAGGCACGCGTCCATCGGCCTGGGCCATCCAGTGCGGATCGAGCGTCGAAAACCAGAGTGCAAGGTCGCGAGAGGTTCGCGCCATCGGCCCCGGCATTCCGCGCACCGCTTCCTGGCCCGGTAGACCGGTCTGACAACCGCGCGCGGGAATTCGATCGAGCGTCGGCTTGAGCCCTGCGGTCCCCGTGAAGTGCGCGGGCACGCGAATCGATCCGCCGAGATCGCTGCCGAGACCAAGCGGAGAAAGGCCCGCAGCGATCGCAGCCGATTCGCCGCCCGACGATCCGCCCGGCGTCCGCTTGAGATCGAACGGGTTGTTGACCGCGCCCCAGATCGGATTTCGCGATTCGTACGAGAGCAACAGCTGCGGCGTATTCGTGCGGCCGAGTATGACTGCGGAGTTCTCGCGCAGATGCTCGACGAGCGCCGCGTCTCGCGTGGCCTTGCTCGCGAGACGAGATGGAATGCCCAACGTCGTCGGCCTGCCCGCGATGTCGAAGCACTCCTTCACCGTCACGGGCAAACCGTGCAACGGCGACTTCGCCTCGCCGCGCGATCGCGTCTCGTCGGCTCTGGTGGCTGCCGCGAGCGCTTCGTCGCGCAACACCTCGGTGAACGCGTGCAGCGCGCCATCGTGCTCGGCGATGCGATCGAGATGCGCCTGCGTCACTTCGCGCGAGCTGACTTCCTTCTTCGCGAGCAGGGAACTGAGCTGCGTGGCGGAGAGGCTCCAGAGCGGTTCGGACATGCCGAGACTCTAGCGTCGTGCGTGCGTGGGGCTGCGTCCCGCGAGCTGGATCGCCGGCACCACGAGCGAGCGCGAGTGTCCGCCGTGCTCCGCCGTCACGCGCAGCGAGACGACGCCGATCAGTCCGAAGACGACCACGCCCAGGCCCATCCAGCTCCAGATTGCCGAGCGGCCCGCCGACTTGCGCTTGGTGCGCGGAGCGAGCTCCATCACGGGCGAGAGGCCCGCGAGACGCTCGAGCACGTGCGCGAGTTCCAGCGCGCTGTGCGGGCGCTTGCTCGGCTCGAGCTCGAGGCAGCGCTCGACGAGCTGATCCCAATCGGACGAGAGCTGCGGCACGACCTTCGACGGCGCGGGGAAGCGGCCAACCGGCAGTTCGCCCGTCAGCAGCTCGTACGTCATCACGCCGAACGAGTAGAGATCGGCGCGCAGGTCGACATGCTTGGCGTCCTTGCGCTGCTCGGGCGCCATGTAGTTCGCGGTGCCCATCGCGACGTTGCTCTGCGTGAGGCACTCCGCGCCCTGCACGTAGAGACCGGCGAGGCCGAAGTCGAGCACCTTCGTCTTCTGATCCGACTGCACGATCACGTTGTCCGGCTTGAGATCCCGATGCACGACGCCGCGCGCGTGCGCATAGGCGAGCGCGTGCGCGACCTGCGAGAGGAGCTTCGCGAGCAGTCGCGGAGACGGACGATTCTGATGCGCGAACGTGCGCAGCGAAACGCCATCGATCAGCTCCATCGAGATCCAGCAGTGCGGACCGCTGCGGCCGCGATCGAGAAGACGCACGATGCCGGGATGATCGAGCTGCGCCATCGCAGACGCCTCGCGCTCGAACCGCTTCACGTAGTCGGGAACGACGGCGAGCGACTGCGAGAGGACCTTCACCGCGAGAGGACGACCGTCGCTCTTGTTGCAGCGATAGACCTCGCCCATGCCTCCCTGCCCGATGCGCTCGAGGACGGTGAAGCCATCGATGTGCGGCAGAATGGGAGCCGGCGCGGGTGCGCGCTCCGGAGTCGTCTCGACCACAGCAGGCTTGGCCGGCGCGTTCGGCGCACGCACGACAGCGAGCGGGCGCACCGGTTCCACTGCGCGAGGAGCGGCGAGAGCTGCACCGTCATCCTTGCGAATGACTTCGATGGGACGCGCGGGATTTTCACGCGCCGCGAAATTCTGCGTGAGCGGCTGGGCCGCGACAGGAGCGGGCCGCGGCGCTTGCGCCTTGTTCATCTGCGGATCCGACGGAAGCGTCTTCGCATCGCCGAGGCCCAGCTCATCCCACTTCGGCGCGGAGGCCTCCGGCCAGATCGGCTGCTCGACGAGCTGCTTCGACGGCGCAGCCCACGCGGGATCCTGCCCGATGAGCGGCTGCGCGTTCGGCTGCACCACAGGCGGAGGCGGCGTCTTGCGCCGCTCGGTCGCGACCGGCCGACTGACCTGAAAACGCACGCCACAGCGCGCACAGCGGACGAGCGCACCGGCCACGAACGTGCTGACATCTGCACGCGCCTCGCAGTTCGGGCACCGCTGAATGATCCGTGCTCGCGGGTCCGGCGTGTTCGCAGGCTGCTCGGCCATCGATCCTCCAGGTTACGTACTGCGTTCGATCCCCGCACATTGGCTCGCGCGATCAGGAGCGCAAGTTTTTGACGACATTTTTTTCAGGAATGTTTGCAGCGCCGATCGGCGCGCTGCAAACGGCGCAGGGACCGGACGGGGGGGCGAAGTGAATGCAGTGACGATCGATTGATGCGCGAGGGCTCTGCCGGACAGCGCGGCTACAGCGCTTCCTTCACTTTGAAGATCTCGACGGGCTGCTCGCGGTTCTTCACTTTTGCGGGCGGCAGCGGCTCGAGGACGAAGCGATCCATGCCGGCCTTTGCGGCGCAGTCGGCGGAGATGATCACCTCTTCGGCCTGGGCAAGGCTGCAGAGGCGCGAGGCGAGGTTCACGCCGTCGCCGATCGCGGTGTAGCTGAGTGCCTTCGAAGAGCCCATGTTGCCGACGACGACGGTGCCAGTGTGCACACCGATGCCGGCCTTGAGCGGGCTCTTGCCGGCAGCGATGCGGCCCTCGTTGAACTCGACAATCTTCTGCTGCATCTTCACTGCGGCCTGCACGGCATGGAGCGCGTCGTCAGAGCGGCGCACGGGCGCGCCCCAGAGCGCCATGATCGCGTCGCCGATGAACTTGTCGAGGATGCCGTTGTGCTCGAACACGATATCGACCATCAGCTCGAAGTAGTCGTTGAGCATCCGCACCACCTCTTGAGCGGGCATCTTTTCGCTCATCGAAGTGAAGCCGCGGATGTCGCAGAAGAGGATCGTGATCTCGGTGAGCGCGCCGCCCTTGGAGAGTTCGAGCGCACCTCGCGCCGCCTGCTCGACGAGCGCGGGAGAGAGAAAACGTGAGAGCTGCGCGCGCTGCTCGGCCTCGCGTTCGAGCGCGCGCGCGTACTCGGAGTTCTCGAGCGCGACCGAGGCCTGCGCGGCGATCGCGGAGAGCACCTCGAGATCCTTGGGAATGAACGCGCCAATCCGCTCGCGCGAATCGAGAAACATGATCCCCTTGACGTCGTCGCCCGAGAGCAGTGGCACGGCCATCGCCGACCGCACGCCGAGCGCAATGATGCTCTGGCTAGCGGAGAGTCGATCGTCGGCGAGTGCGTCGCTCGTCAGCACGCCCTTCTTCGTCTCCTGCACCACCTTCAGCAGCGTGTCGGAGACGAGCACCTTGCCCTGCCCCTCCTTGCGCTGGCGCATCGCCTGGATCACCAGCTCGCCGGAGACGGAATCGCGCAGGAGGATGACGCCGTTGTCGGCGGGGATCAGATCGAAGGCGATCTCGAGGATTCGCTTGAGCAGCTGATCGAGATCGCGCTCGAGGCGAACGTACTGGCTGAACTCGTGCCCGACGCGCAGACGTTCGTAGTCGCGGCGCAGCTGGTTGACGTCCTTGATCTGCTCGACCGGCGAGAAGGAGGCCTTCGCGTCGACCCGCGCGACCACGCCCTCGAGTTCGCCCGTCGTGTTGGCTTTCGAATCGGAGACGATCTCGGCGAGTTTCGGCTTTCCCTGGCCGCGCCGGAAAACCATCTTGCTCGTGCCGACGACCACCTCCTCGCCGTCCTTGAGCGGCGTGGGTCCGAAGATGCGGCGCGCGTTGACATAGGTGCCGTTCGACGAGCCGAGATCGCTCAGCACGTATTGGCCGCTCTGGAAATCGATCTGCGAATGCTTGCGCGAAACCTCGCGGTCGACGAGGCGCACAGTGGCCTGCGTGCTGCGGCCGATCACGCTCTGCTTCTCGAGCGTGAACTCCGAGGCGGGGCCGGTCATCCCCATCAACACCATCCGCGCGCCGCTCTCGTCGATGGTCACCGGCACGACGGCCTTGGGACGCGCCGGGGGGGGCACGCTCACGTACGAGGCAACGGGCTTGAGCGGCGGAATCGACTGCTTCGGACTCGGCGCTGCAGGCGCCGGCGGGATGCGTAGGACGGGACTCGAGCCGGCCGGCTTCGCAGGTCGCGGTGGCGTGGTCGGGCCAGCGCGCAATGGAGCGCGAGAGTAGTTCGTCGGCTCATCCTCGATGGTGAACGCGGGCTCGTCGCGGCGATCGGCGCCACAGGCCGGGCAGCGGGCATGGGCGGGCGCGAACTCGCGACGGCATGAGGAGCAGACAGGCACGCGCTTTTCCAGCCTCCACAGAGGGTCAAACAGCGACCGCGGACTGTACCATCGCAGGGCCAGTGAAGTCGCGCGGCCTGCGCGCGACCCTTGCGCTGCGCTCTCTGACCTGTTACGCGCGCCCTGTGAAAATCAAGCAGCGACCGGAAGATTTCGTGGTGCGCGAAGGCGCGAATTACGAAGCCCAGGCCGATGGCCCTGTCTGGGTCTATCGAATGGACAAGCAGAAAGTCTCCACGCTGCAGGCGCTCGATCGCCTCGGCAAGGAGTTCGGCGTGCGTCGGCGCGCGCTCTCCGTCTGCGGGCTGAAAGACAAGCAGGGACGCACCGAGCAACTCGTCGGCGTCGAGGGCGGAGCGCTCGGAATGACCGAGGTCGTGCAGACCGGCGACATGCGTCTCACGCTGGTCGGGCGCGCGGCGAAACCTCTCTCGTCTCAAAACGTGACTGCAAATCGCTTCGAAGTCACCATTCGAGATCTGACGCGCGAAGAGGCTGCGCGCGTTCCCGAGAGCGCGAAGGAGGTCGAGCGCGTCGGCATCGTCAACTATTTCGACTCGCAGCGATTCGGCTTCCTCAAGCACGGCCAGGGCTTCATCGGCAAGCAGCTCATCCGCGGCGATTTCGAGGGCGCGCTGAAGTCGTTCCTCGCCACGCCCAGCGAACTCGATCGCAGCGACGATGCGAAGGTCAAGGCGTTCTGGCGCGACAACTGGGGACAGTGGCGCATGTTCGCGCCGCAGAAGGCCGGCGCCATCTACGCGCCGATGCTGCGCCGCCTGCGCCAGGACCCGATGGATTTCAAGGGCGCGTTCATGCACATCGAACGGCGCACGCGCATGATGACGCTCTTCGAGCTCCAGTCGTATCTGTGGAACGAAGGGGTCCGTCGCTTCCTGCTCGGCATTCTCCCTCCGGCGGAACTGCTCGGCCTGCGCTACCAGGCAGGTGCGCTGATCTTCCCGCGCTCGATTCCGCCCGAGATGCGCGACGAGCTGAAGGACAAGACCTTCCCTCTGCTCGCGCACGATTCGACGTTCACCGATCCGCGCGTGCAGGCTGCGGCCGTCTCCGCGCTGCAATCGCAGGGTCTCGCGCTCTCGCACATGAAGGTGCCCGAGACGCCGCAACTCTTCTTCAAGCATGAGGAGCGGCCGCTCTTCGTCTTCCCGGGGAAGCTGCGCGTAAGCGAGGCGCGGCCCGATGAAATGAATCGCGGTTCATTGAAGCTGACGCTCTCGTTCACGCTGCCGCCCGGTGCCTACGCGACGCTCGTCGTGCGACGCGTGCTCTGGTTCGCGGCCGATGGCGTGCGCGAACTCGGGCCGCACGGGAGCGACGCGGCGAAGGCCAGCCGTGCCCGCGCGCGTGCGAACGAGAAGCTCGGCGTGACTGCGCGTGAGCCGGAGCATGACGCCGACGAAGAGGCGAAGCCCGAGAAGGCGCGCAAGGCGCCGTACATCTCGAAGGCCAATCGCGCGCTCGCCGAACGCGCCGCCGCTGCGAATCCAAAATGGGGCCAGCCGGCACCGGAAGCGGCGCAGCTTGGCTTGTCGGACGATCTCGCAGAGCCGCGCCCAGCGCGGGCGAGCGCATCGCCAACTGCTCCCGCGAAGCACGCCGCGAGCAAACCGGCCACGCACGGTGCGAGCAAGTCAGCTGGAGCGAAACCGCTCGCGGTCGAGTCCGCCGAAGAGATCGATCGCGATGAAGATGACGCGACCGAAGAGGCGCCGCGCGTGTTCGTCGATCCGCGCAGCAACGGATTTCTCGCTCGACAGAAGATGCGCAAGGCCGCCAAGGAAGCGCGCCGGATCGAGATCGCCGCGAGCAAGAGCGCAGCGAAGCCGGGTGCGAAGAAGAGCCAGCCAAAGAGGAAGTAACGCGGCTCAACCCGGCAGCGCTGCAACGCGAGAAGTGCCCGAATTTCTCTCGACGCATCTGGGCTTTTGACCGGTCGCCAAGGCGTGCGCGGCGTTGGTGCGCGGACGGGCAACATTTCGCTCAGCCCATCACGCTGCACGATCCTCTGATCGCGCCTCTGGTTCCGATAGCGCCCGGCTCCGGGAGCAAAAGGCGCGACCCGCGCGCGGAGACATTCATCTCGCAGGACGGACACGAACTCCGCGCGCTCCACACTGCTCGATCCCGATCGCGTCCCGGGACCGAGCAGAGCGTGTTGCCCGCCGCGCACCAACGCCGCGCGCGCCGCCCTAGTACTCCCCGACTGCGCGAATAAAGAATCCGCCCGCCGTGTGATCGTACCGCGCGAGTTCATCGTCACTGAAGGTGGTGAAGTTCCACCCCGCTCCGATGCGTGCGTAGCGCGACGGCTTGAACGCTGCCTCGAGGAGAATGCCCCGCTCACCGTCGCCGCCGATTCCAACCGCGCCACTCGAAGGCCCGCGCAGCGCGAGCACACGGAACTCGCCCGAGAAGTCGACCATCTTGTGCAGATGCACGTCGAGACGGTTCACCCAGAGCCACGTGCTCGTGTCGAGCGCAGGCCCGCCCGCAAGCACGTCGCGCGTGTGCTTGTAGGCAACCTTCTCGGCGATCGCGATGTGGAACGGCAGCTCGAACGTCGGTGAAATCGCGAGCACATCGCTCGTCTGCTCGTCGCCGATCCCGCTCGTCAGATCGAGCGGACGTAGATCGACGAGGTGGGTCACCTTGAACATCACGGCGAGCCAGTCGGTCTTCACGGGGCGATAAGTGAGGCCCGCCGTCAGCTCGACCCAACGCGCTTCAGTGAGCTGCGGGCCGGTCGGGTTCTCGACGTTCTGCGCCTGCGTCTGCGCGATGTGGACGCGGCCGAACGTGCCGAGATCGTCGCCCCACTTCGAGGTGAGATCGACGCTGACGAGGAAGTGCAGACGATCGGCGACGCCGGCCATCGTACCGACGAGGCGCTGATCCGCCTGGTCGAGGCGCAGTTCGCCCTTCGCGGAGAGCTTGAAGCGCTCGCTCGCGAGATATTCGATCGAGACGCTGCCGGAGTCGCGCGTGGTGGTGCCTGGGTAGTACGCGCCCGCTGGATTGTATGAGAGTCCGCTGCCGCTCGAGCAGGCCCCGGCTGCTCCCGCGACTGGAGGCGTGCCGCTGTTCGTGGTCGTGCCCGGGATGCAGGTCGCGATCGGATTGAGCGACGTGCCCGAGATCGGAGACTGGCCGGTGATGCCGCCGAGCGTGCCGCCCGGACCCGCGCCGGGGATGTTCTGCCCGTCGCCCGCCACGCCGCCGCCGAGGCCCGCGCCGATGCCCGCGATCACCTGCGCGCGCTCGAACGCCGCCGACGCGAAGAGACCCGGACGGACCTCCCAGCGGTTCTGCATGCCCATCACCGCGCGCTGCGCCGCCGCGCTCGACTGGTTGTCGAGCTGGTACTCGCCGTACATCCGGGTGCCCGCAGCGATGCGCTCCTCCGCGCCCACCACGGTCGTCGTCTGCAGCGCGCCCGAGGTCTCGGTGAACCGCTCATTCAGATAGCCACTGCTCAGCGGCGAGAAGAGAGGAGTGCGCAGACCGAGCACTGTCGAGTTGTTTCCGTTCCAGAGAATCGTCTCCTGCACGTCGGCGTAAAGCTTGTCGGTGAGCTTGTAGGTCGCGCCCAGCAAGGTCGAGACGCGCTCGCCCCACGACGGATACTGGCTCGCGTCCGCATTCCAGGTCCCCTGCTGGTAGAGGCTGAAGTTCAGCTTTGGCGTCGCGCGGAAGATCGCACCGAAGAGGAGCTGATCCGCGAACGTCGTGCCGATCGCCGAGTCGTCCGTATAGGTGTCGTCGATCTCTGCGGTGAGCGTGAAGCGACCCGCGAGAGTGTCGGACTCGCCCAGCGTGTGCGAGGCCTGGATGCCACTGAAGCGGCGCAGCACGCGCTTGGTCGTGTACCCATTCGTGTCGTCGAAGCCGAGCGCGACATCGCTGGCGACCTGATCGACGCGGCCGGTGATCTGCGTGCGCATGTCGGGCGTCCAGCGCAGGAGCAGGCCAGCCTTGGTAGCGCCCTGATCCATCGCGCCGCCCGAGCTGTAGAAGCCCTGATCGCGCGTGTCGAAGTAGATGTTGGCGCGCAGCAGATCGCCCGGACCAATCGCAGGAGCGCCCGGCATTCCCGAGGGAGTTGGGAGCGGAGGCGGCGCCGCAGAATTGCTTTGAGTACCAACTGTTGGTGTACCAACCATCTCCGCGGACTTCCTGTGCAGCCACTCGCCGAGCTCGAAACCGGCCTCGATACGCAGCGCGCGTCCCGTCGCGTTGCAGGCGTAAAGATCGGTTGCCGCGTTGAGGCACGACGGCGTGAGCGAGCCGAACGTCAGGCCGCCGTCGACCGAACTGTATGACTCGGCGTCGGTGCCCTTTGACTGCGCGACCTCGATGTTGATGAACGTGTGCGGCTTGGGCTTGTAGCCAATGTTCAAACCCGCGAGCGTGTAGGCCGAGCCGCCCGAGTAGTTTTCAGAAGCGATGCCGCCGCCCGCAGTCAGCACGCCGAAGAGCGTCTCTTGCAGATGCGCGCCGGCCGCGTGCCCGCCCTGCCCGGCCGCTCCGCGGTAGTCGTAATCGACGACCACGAAGATGGGGTGACCGCCCAGCGCCGTCGTGTAGTTCGCGCTCGCGAGGAACGAGGCGTCAGCGACGCTCGGGATCGCCTGCTTGAAGATGACCCGACCCTCGCTCGCCTGGATTGTGTAGTCGACGTCGCGCGCCTGCGGCACGGAAGTGAGCTCAATGCCCGTGTTCGCATCGCGCACGACGAGCCGCACCTGCTCGGAGCCGGCAATGATGTCCGAGTCCTTGAGCCAGTAGATGCTGCCGCCCGTGCCACGCAGTTCGCCGTGCGCGTGGTGCTGGCGAAGGTCTCCGTTGGCGCCAAAGAGATCGAGCTTGGTGTCGAGGCCCGGCTTGCCCGCGCCCGCGATGGCTGCGCTCTTCTGCACGCTGAGATCGATCCCGTAGAGAGTGCGATCGAAGCGGAACAACTGCTCCGTGCTCGACGGCATCTCCGTCTTGAAGTTGCCGACGATGAGGTGGCTCTCGTCCGCCTTGAGGTTCAAGTAGATGGGACCCTGGCTCGTCGCCTGCTGGCCGAAGAGGCCGCTGTCGCCGTCGACCGGATAGTAGTGCGACGGATCGTAGAGTTCGACGAACGCGTCGGGCGCGTTGCGGCGCGCGGTGTCGAAGTTCCCGGAGAGCTGCACGTCCTTGATGAGCCCGCTGAGCTTCTGCGAGAGATCCCAGCGTCCCTCGACCACGCCCGCGGCGCGGCCCTTGAGGAAGACGCCGCCGAAGTCAGCGCGATCGCCGACGCCGTCGAGCGCGGCTCCGCCCTGGCCGAAGTCTCCCTCGCCGAGCAGCAACATGAAGAAGCCGTCGGGGTTGACGTGGACCTGTCGTTCGATGGTGGCGCTCTCGCCGTTCGGATCGGTCGAGACGAGCGCGAGGCTCTGATCGCCGCGATGCAACGGCACGCGCACCGCGAACGCGCCCTGCTCATCGAGCTTCACCGATGCTCCGTTGAGCGTCAGCTTGTTGCGCGGATCAGTGGAACCCCGCACCCAGAGAGCCTCTGCGCGCACGAGCGTTCCGGCGGCAGGAAGGTCCGCAGAGAGTTTGGCAGCGAGCGGCGCACTTCCGGTCGCGACGTCAGCCATCGCCATCGTCTTCATCTGCACGGCACCCGAGATCGTTTGAGTGCCAACGATCGGGGATCCGTTCGAGGGCGCGGCAACGGCAGGAAGCGCCGCAATGGGAGCAGGCGCTGCAGTTCCCGCATCCATCGACACCTCGACCGCAGCAGACCCGAGCGCGGTCGACGAATTGCTTTGAGTGCCAATCATCGCCTGCGCCGAGGAGGCACGGACGTTGGAGACGAGGGCGGGCGCGCCAGGAGCGGGTTTCAGCTCTGTCGACGGGAACGGGAGCGCCAACTGCAACGTCGCGCTCGCGCCGCTGGTGAGCCGCACATCGATCGGCAGCAAGGTCGGGAGGGACTTGATCTCGCCGACGAAGCTTGCGCCATCGGCGTGCATCGAAGCGTCGCCGAGCCGCGCGGCTGAAGGCATCGCCTCGGCTTCGGGCAGCGCTTTCTCTGCGGCCATCGCGGAGAAGAGCACGCGGTTGTTGGCGCGGCGACCCGAAGCGTTGGAGTTGGAGGCGATCGGAAGCGTCTCTCCGCGCGCACGCACGAGGAGCTGCGCCTCGGGCACACCGGCGGCGACGAGTGCGGCCTTCAGCTCAGTCGCGCGAGCTTCGGAGAAGGCCTGCGCGTCGCGCGCGTCGTCGGTGAAGACGTCGACCACAAGGCGACCATCCTCGCCCGCAGAGATGAGCAACTTGTCCGCCACGCCCTTCGCGTTCACCACGCCTTCGCGCGAGAGCTTGCGTTCGCGGCCGTTGAAGAGCGTCGCACCCTGCATCGTCGAACGCATCACCGGATCCGGAGGAGGCGACGCGATGAACTCGGCAACTGGCGAGCGGCCCTCGCCGCCACCACGCACGCGCACCGAGAGGCGAGCGCGCACAACGCCCGCGACCAGCGGCTTGCTCTCCGGCCACGAGATGCGCTGCGGAGGCGTTCCCTCACCAGCGACTTCCGAGGACTGATCGGTGTCGGTCGATTCGACGACGAGCCGCCAGGAGACGACGTCATCGACCGGCGCGCCGATCGCGAACGAGAGCCCGCGCGGAATTCCGCCCGTGTCGACGAGCACGCGCTTGGACGGACTTCCCTCGACGAGCGGCTCCACCGAGAGCCCGAGAAGCGGAAGCGCGAACGAGTTGTTGCCGATGCTCAGCGTCCGCGTCGGCGCATCGAGGCGCAGCGCGATGGGCGCGGCAGGCACCGCAAGCGGCTCCTTCGGCACGGTGAACTCCGTGCGCTCGCCATCGGTCCCCTGCAGCACGACCGCAGCGCCCTGTCCGTGAGCGAGCTCCGCGATCGGCTGGCCGATGGTCATCGCGAGAGGCTTGCCTTCGTATAGCGTGAGCGCGTCGGTGTGCACCGCCTCGGGCGCGGGAGGCGGAGTCAGCGGCTTCATCAACTGGATGACGATGCGCCGATTCTTCAGGCGCGCCTTCTCGGTGACATTGATCTCGAGCGGAACATCGCTGCCACGTCCGCGAGCGTGGATGCGCTCGGGCGCGATTCCTGCCGTCAGCAGCAGCTCACGCACGGCGCGCGCACGCTGATCCGAGAGCACATGCTCCTCGTCAAGCGAGCCGAGGTACGCGGTGTGAACCTCGACCTCAACCTGAAGTTCCGGCTTGGCCTTGGCCGCCTCGATCGCCTTCGCAATCTGCTTGGCGAGTTCTGGCGTCTGCGTCGCGTTCTGCTCATCGAAGAGCTGGCCGTGAAGCACGAATGTCGCCACCGACTCCGCGGGCGGAATCTTCGCGATCACGCGCAGCGGCAGGATCGGCGAAACGTAGCGACCTGCGTCCGAGCGCAGCTCGAGTTGCGCGCGCAACGTCGCGCCGATCGGCAGCGTGCCGACAGGAGCAAGCTCGATCGATTCCGGCGGGGCTCCATTCGCGAGCGCCTCGCCGAGCAGCGTGCCCGTCGCGTCGGTGAGCGAAACGCGCCACGAGAGCGGAACCGGTCCGCCTGCGAGGAGCGCCTCGAAGTGCAGCGGCTTCTGCGCGGCGGCATCGACCTCGATGACGTTCTCGTGCGCCGTCTCCTTTGCCTCGCTCAAGAGGCGCAGCGAGCCGCGCGACATCAGCAGCGGCGTTCCATCGACGCGCAACTCGAGCGCGCTTGGATCGGCCACCAGCGTGCGCGTCTGCGGAGGAGGCGGCGGAACATAGCGGACGCTCACGCGATCGGGACCGACCAGCTTGCGCTGGCAGGAGACAGGGAAGTTTCCGCGCGCGTCGAGACCCGCGGTGAGATTGGTGGTGATCGATCCGTCGTCGAAAATCGTCGCGCCCGGCGGCAGCGTGCGCGGGTCGATCTTGAAGCGATGCAAGCCTGGTTGCAGGCCGCGGAAGTGGAACTTGCCGGTCGCATCCGTCTCGGCGAACCAGCCCTCGTCCTCGTAGATGCGCACGCCTGGCACGCCGAGTTCATCGGCATCCTGGCCGTACCCAGCGCGGCCCGGAGCATCCTTCTCGCAGTAGACCTTGCCGACGAGCGACGAGAGATCGAAGAGCGGATCCTGCGCGATGCGGACGATGGCGCTGTCGCTGTTGGAGACGTTCACGCCACCTGCGCGCGCAACGGCGCTGTTGATCGCATCGCCCGGCTTCGCGCTGGTGAGCACGACCGCCTGGTAGCGCAACTCGAGCGTTTCACCCGCCGCGAGATCGTAGGGACCAAAGTCGAGATTCGCGCCGACCGTTGCCTGGCCTGACTTTCCGGCGTCGGGCAGCCTCGGGCCGAGCCGCGATGCCGCGCAGTTCGCGCCCAGTGCATCCTGCGACAGCAGCGGGCAGTGCCTCGTCGCCGCGGGCTGGACCCCGTTTGCCGTCGTCACGGAATTGATTGGTGCCGGAACCAATCTATCCGCACGCGCCGAACCAGCCGCGTAGCGAAGATCTGCAGGCAGCACGTCCGCGAGGTGCACGCCGCCGTTGCCGTTGGCGTCGACGAGCATGTCCTGCGAGCTCGGATTCTGCAGCGTGATCGAATAGCCGACGAGATCGCCAATCATCGCGGTCGTGCGGGTCGCGACCTTCACCAGGCGCAGCGACGAGCTGTCGAGCTCGACGTGATTGTTGGTGACGACATCACCGGGAGAGAGCGTGAAGCGCTGGAACCAGCGCGGCGTCGTGGATGCGTTGGGCGCACCGAGAGGAACGACAGGGCCGTTCGTCGCGAATCCCGGCCACGGCGCCGGCTTGCTTCCCGGGAACGAGAGCATCGGCGTCTCGGGCAGAACCATGAGTCGATAGTGGCGCGGGGTCCCGTCGCCAGATCGTGCGCCTGCACTCGTGCCCGCGACGAGGTCGAAGCGATAGAGGCCGAGCGAGCCCGTGGTCTGCGCCTGCTGGCCTGCACGCAAGCAACCGGGGCTCACGGCACGCGGCAGAATCTTGCCGTCCGCGAACCGCTGCGGACCGACTGCAATCGTCGACTGATCGGCCTCGCATGATGGAGGCGTCTGCCCGACTTCGCTGTCGTCGTAGAGCAGCACCATGCGCGCGCCCGCGACGACGCTGCGATCAGCGCGCACGAGCGCACCGCCCGGCTGCACGGGAAGATCGAGTGCCACGACATTGCCGCCCTGCCCGCTCGACGTGACCGGCGCGTCGAGGAAGTGCGTTCCCTCGGGAGACACCACCTCGATCCCATAGCCAGCCGGCGGCAGATCGTTCGCACGGTAGTTGCCCTGCGCGTCGGCGATGACCGTCTTGATCGGCGCGCCACCGTTCAGATCGGCGCGGCGTACGAGCACCTGGAATCCAGGCAGCGGGCGGTCGCCGTCGCCGACGAGGCCGTCGCTGTTGAGATCCCACGCGACCTTGCCGGAGACGGATGACGTGCCCTGCGCCTGCCCGACGACGACGACAACCGGCATCGCCAGACGCGAATCGAGCGGCGTCGCCCGCACGCCGGCCTCGTTGCGAATGGTCGAACCGAGCGCGACGTTGGCGAGGACCTTGACGCGGAACTGCAGCTGCGCCCTGCCGCCTGCGCGGACCGTGACATTGCTCGCAGTGATGATCCCCGCGCCGCCCGCGGTGGACTGGAACGCGATGGTTCCATCGCCCGTCGCGCTGCCCGCGACGTAGCTGAGACCAGGAGGAAGCGTGTCGTCGATCAGCGCCTGCGTCGCATCGACACCGCCGCCGTTGACGAGCGTGATTGTGTACGTCAACGCGTCGCCCGGCTCGACATCGCCGCCGTTCTCGTCGAGCACGGCCTTGCTGCTGCTCGAGAGATCGGCGCGGCTCCCAGCGCCCACCGGCGTCAGCGTCGGCTGGATTCCCGGCAGGGTCGGATCGCCATCGCTGTTGATCGAGATGCCGCCGGCCGCGTTGATCTGCGCCTGGTTCGACAGCGTGCCCGGCTGATCGACATGCATGCGGAACGTCGCGATCGCGTGCGCTCCTGCTGCGAGCGCGCCGATCGGAACATAGACGCGCGTGCCGATCACGTTGCCCGAGTCGGGAAGCGAAACTGTGTTGAGTACCAACGATCCGGCAACGTACGTCGCGCCCGCCGGGAGATCGTCGATGATCCCCACAGCGTTCGCCGCCGCGCTGCCGTGGTTGTCGACTTCGATCGAGTATTGGATCACGTCTCCAACATCGACCGCGCCGTTCTGGTTGACGTCTGTCGCCAGCGACCAACTCTTCACCGCGGTGAGCAGCGGCGCGCTTCCCACGACCACCGTGGTCGCATCGCCGAGAACAGGCGTCGTCGGATCATCCGTCACGGCCTGCGGCACGCGATCTGCGCGCAGCATTCCCTGGTTCGAGATCTGCGTTCCGGCGAGCGCCGAGTCCGAGACGCGCACGCGGAAACTGACGGCCGCGACGGTGTCATCGAGGGCCGCGCCCGTCGAGACGAGCATGGTTCCATCGGCCGTGCCCGCGCGCGCGGAGTGCACACGCAGGCCCGTCGCCAACGCGCTCTGCCCGCTCACGTCGGTGACGGTCTGCCCGTTGAGCATCGTGCTGCCCGCCACGTACGTCGTCTGCGGCGGAGGCATATCGGTGAGCACCGTGTTGGTCGCCACCTGGCTGCCGTCGTTGAGTACATGGATCTCGTACTCGAGGATGTCGCCTGGACGCACGACGCCGCCGGTCGAACTGACGTCGGTCACGGTCTTCACCGAATGTGACAAACGAGGCGAAGCTGTCACAACGAACTTCGTCGGATCATTCGGTGCCGCGGTGTTCGGATCGTCGGTGAGCTGCGGCTGGCCTCCGCTGAGCTCATCGAAGCTGAGCGCTCCCTGGTTGGCAACGACCTGCTGATCGTTCGCCGACGAAGCGATGACAGCTGTGAACACGAGATTGATCGACGCACCCGGCGCGACCGTGGCGAGCGAGGCGAGACTGGTCGCGCTCCAGACGACCGAACCACTCGTCACGTTGCCCGTCGGGGCGGCAACATGCGTGAGCACAGGATCGATGGCATCTGCGACCACGACGTGATCGGCATTCGCATCGCCGCTGTTCTTCACCGCGATCGTATAGGTGACCGCATCGCCAGGACGCCACGTGCCGTCGCTGCGGCTGTTGTTGACGACCGTCTTCGTGCTCGTGTGCAGATCGGCGATGGCCTTCACCGTGAACCGCGTCGGATCGCTCGCGGCCTGCGTCGACGGATCGTCGCTGGGCAGCGGCTGCGAAGACTCATTCAGATTGAGCGCGGCCTGATCGCTCACCACGGTTCCATTCGCAGTGCCCGGCTTCACGCGCGCGCGCACCGTGAGTTGCACAGTGCGCCCATTGACGAGCGTCCCGAGCGAAGGCGTGGTCGCGGCCGTCCAATCGAGATGCGCGGGATTTCCGCCCGACGCAGCCGTGAGAATTCCGCCCGCGCCCGCGCTCAGCGTGTCGAGGTTTGAGTCGATCGGATCGACAACGTGCACGCCCGTGGGATTGAACGTCCCGTTGTCCGTGACCGTGATCGTGTACGCGACGAAATCACCGGGATGGATCGTCCCGTCGCTGCGCGGCGTCTCGGCCCGCACGGTCTTGGCCAGCGCGAGCACCGGATAGTGCACGGTGATCTTCGTCGCATCGTGCGCGGCGGCCGTCGACGGATCGTCTGTGACATATCCGCTCGATTCGTCACAGGAGAGATTTCCCTGGTTGCTGATGACCGTGCCGTCCGCAGTCGTCGAGGCGACCTGCGCGGTGAACGTCAGCGTCACGGCGTTCGCAGGCCCCGGCGCGACGTGCGCGAGCGCGGGAACGATCGAGGGAACCCAGGTCAGTGCGCCGCCCGTGACGCCAACGCCATTGCTGCCCTGCGCGTTGACGAGGTTCGCGTCGATCACGTCGGTGACCACCACATTGTCCGCGTAACCGGTGCCGCTGTTGATGACCGTGATGGTGTAGCTGAGCGTATCGCCCGGCCGCACCAGTCCTGCCTCGCTCTGGCCAACGACCGACACGGTCTTGGTGCTCGTCGAGAGATCGGGCCTCGAGCTCACCTTCACGACCGTGGGATCCTTCACCGCACCCGTCGACGGATCATCGGAGAGCTGCGGCTGGGTGATCTCCGACGAAGTCACCTGTGCCTGGTTCGAAATGCTCGTTCCATTCGCGACCGTGGTCTTCACGCGCGCCGTGAACCGGATCGTCGCCGTCGCGCCGGCCGTGATCCCGCCGACGTTCCAGCGGACCGATCCGCTCGTGAACGTGCCGCTGTCGAGCGGCGTCACCTGATCGAGATTCGTCGTGTCGATCGCATCGGTCACGACGCTGTTCGTCGCGTTCGCATCTCCCGCATTCGGGACCTTGATCACGTATGTCAAGACAGTGCCCGGAGAGACCGCGGCCGCGACGGTCTGGCCGTTCGCGAGCTGCGCGACCTTGGTGATGCCGGAGAGATCGGGCGCGGAGTGAACAGTGAAGCTCACGGTGTTGGTGTTGACGTTCGACTGCAGCTCGCTCGCCGCGAAGGTCGCAAAGTTCGAGATGCCGGTGCTGTCCGCGATCGGCTTCGCGATCGTCGCGACGAACGCCAGCGCGATCCCCGTGCCGGGCGCAACGCTCGCGAGATTCCACTGCACCGTGCGCGTGCCGCTCGTGTAGCTGCCGCCCTGCGCCGCGGAGACGAACGTGAGGTTCGCGTCGAGCACGTCGCTCACGACGGTCGCTGTCGTCGCCTCGTCGCCCGTGTTGATCGGCGTGATGGTGAACTGCAGTTGATCGCCCGCGTGGAAGCTGCCGTCGGTGCGCGTGAGGTTCTTCACCGCCTTGGTGCTCGTCGAGAGATCCGCGGCGCTGACGACGGTGAACTTCGTCGAGTCGTGCGGCGCCTGCGTGCCCGGATCATCGCTGAGCGCGGGAGCCAGTCCCTGCGCGCTCACGCTCGCCTGGTTGGCGATCACAGTCCCGTTCGCGAGCGGCTTCTGCACCACGGCATCGAACGTCAGCACGATGGGCGAATCGTTCGGGTTCAGTGTCTGCGCGGGAGAGAACGTGATCGTGCCCGAGGTGAACGTGCCACCCGCGATGGGCAGCACCGGCGTCAGGCGCGGGTCGATCGCGTCGGTCACGACGATCTGGTGAGCCGCGGCCGTGCCCGTATTGGGGACAGTGATCGTGTAGCGGACGGTGTCGCCCGGATGGATCCCGGCAGTGCTGTGCGGGGGATTGCCAGGAGCTGCAGCGACGGTCTTGGTGATCGAAGAGAGATCGGGCGCGCTCTGGATCGTCACGACCGTCGCGTCGGCAGTCGCGGGAGTCGCCGGATCGTCCGAAGGCACGGGCGTCGTGATCTCGCTCGACGTGGCGAAGGCCTGGTTGGAGATCGTGACTCCGTTCGCGAGGGGGGACGCGATCGTGGCCGTGAGCGTGAGCGAAGCCGATGCGCCGGCTGCGAGCGAGGCCCAACTCGCGCTGAGGACGCCGCCGCTGATGTTTGCACTGCCACCGCCGGTCACGCCGGAGACGGACGGATTGGTCAATCGCGGATCGATCGTGTCGCTCAACCGCACATTGGTGGCCGCGGCCGTGCCGTCGTTGGGGATCGTCAGCGTGTAGACGACCGTGTCGCCGGGCTGGCGCGATTGGCTGCCCGTGAGCGCCTTGGTGAAGCCGGAGAAATCGGGCCGGCTGCCGAACTGCATCACCACGATCGTCGGGTCGCCCGGAGCGCCCGTTGCGGGATCGTCGCTCAGCGTCGTCGCGCTCGCGAGCGTCTGCGCGCCCTGTTCGGGAAGCTGCTTGCCGTTGATCTGCGCCGACGAGATCCCCACGCTCTGGAACTGCGCGACGCTGAACGCCGTCGTCTCCCAGACCACCTCGAGCTGGAAGTTCGCGGGCACCTTCATGTTGGTGAGATCGAACTGCCCGGTGTTGTTCGCGCCGCCAGGCTGCACGCTGAGCGTCGCGTTGCTGTCGCCCTGCGAGACGACGTCGAGTCCTTGCGTGAACGGCGGCGCATCGACATGCAGGTGAACGCCTGTCGCCGCGACCGCGCCAGTGTTCGTCAGCACCAGCGTGTACTGCAGCGTGTCGCCAGGATGCGCGTTGTGCGGCGCCGTGTTCGAGGCCTGCCCATTGACACGCACCGTGAGTTCTGGAGTGCCGAGCTGCGGGCCTGCGACGGACGTGCAGGGATTGGTCGTCGCTGCGTCCGCACCGCCGCCACCCGTGATGTTCGAGGTGTTGCAGATCTGTCCGGATGCGTTCTGGTTCACCGTCACGCGAAAGGTGAAATCGACTTCATTGAGCGTGAAGCCGAAAAGAGAGATCGGCAGCTGCACCGGAAAGCCGGGGAACTGGATCGTCCAGCCCGCCACCAGCGCGCTCGTTCCGTTCTGATCGGCGATGTCGAGGCTGAGCGGGAAGCCAAACGCCGCGGCCTGCGGAGCCGTCGCCGAGGTCGAACCGGCCACGTACGTCGTCCCCGCCGGGATGCCGTCCTGCACGGTGATCGTCGCGGGGTCGCCCGTGCTGATCACCTTGATCGTGTACGTGAGCGTCTCTCCCGGCAGCGCCGTCGTCTTGTCGACCGACTTGCTGCTCTGTGAAAAATCAGGAGCCGCCTGCACCGACAGGGCACAGAGGGCAATCGCCAGCGCAGCTCCGATGGATGCACGCACGTTCTTCCGCCTCCACTGCATGTGCCCGCGCAGCTGCCGGGCGACTTCGTGTACTTACGACACTAAGCTTCGCGCAACCTGAGCTTCGCCTCTTCGTCGACGATGGCAACGAAGCTCAATCCGCAGTAGGCGCAGAGCACGTCATCGCCATTTCCAAACGCGTCATGCGGGTTGTTTGCCGAGCAGATCGGACAGTCGAATTCGCTGAAGCGCCGCCGCCTGCCGAGAGCAAGACCGGACCTCTTGGCCTCGTCCTCCTCGGCCTCGGCGTTCTGCTGCAGTTGATCCGCTCTGCTCTGCGCGCTCATTCCCGGTTCCTTGTCGCTGCCCTAGAACGCCTGGCCGTTGGCAGGCGGCAAGGTCCGATAGTCGTGGTCGATCACGCCCATCAACTCGATGATCGCTTGCGCGTACTGGGTCTTGTCCTCCGCGGTGCCCGACACGCCCTGGCGATCGACAAAGAAGCTGCCGGTGTCGCATTCGCGCTGGTATCCGAGGCTCTGGTAGCTGACGCCCGCGTCGTTGCTGTCGAGGCAGGCCTTGTCACCGCTCGCGTCGACCCAGCAGCACTGGCCCGAGGGAAACACGGTGATCATCGGATGCGCGAGGCCCGAGGTCGCGAGCACGTTGGGAACCGCGCCGGTGCCGGCCATCGCTGTCGACGTCATGCCGTAGCCATGCAGCACGAACGCGACCGGATACCGCTTCGTCGCGTTCGCCGGATCGTTGTAGCCGGGCGGCAACATCACCGAGTAGGCCCAATCGGCGCCGAGCGTCGTCGAGTGCAGCACCAGATCCATCTGGTTGACGCCCGCTCCGCTGAACGGCTTGGGCGGGCCCAGCACCGGGTCCCAACGCGCGGAGAGCCACTGGAAGAAGACCGCGAAGCGATCGTACGTCTCGGCGAGCGAGCCGACGTGATCGCCGTTGCCCGCGCGGATGTCCGCGACGCTCGCGTTCGGATTTCCGTAGAGCACGAGCGTGTTCCGCCCCAACGCCGAGATGTCGAAGCTGAGCGGATTGAAGTCGTTCTCGGGATCGCTTCCGGGTGCTTCGCCGTAGGTCCACGGCAGTCCCGACGCAGAGGGGATATCGGGGAAATCCTCGAACCGCGTCAGCGCAGGCGTCGGCACGGCCAGCTTCACGCCGCCCGCGAGCGCCTCGGCCTGCGCGCCGAGATCGAACACGTCGCGAATGCCTCCCTCGAAGTAGAAGTCGAGCCCCGCCTTGCGCTCAGCGGTCATCGTCGGGAGCGAGCTGCGCAGGTCCTGGGCGAACCAGTGCGCGTAGCCGGGCGACATCGTGAACTTCCCGTCGCCCTCGCCCTCGTCGCTGGTGCCTGCGACGCCATCGAGGCCGACGTCCTCGAACGGCTCGCCGAGATCGTACTTCCAGTTCCCCTCGGTGCCCGCCGGGTTTGTCTGCGGATTGTAGTTGTCACCGTTCGGATCGGCGACGCCTCTCGCGAACGGGCTCAACTCCGCCGTCGTGCAGCCGCCATCACCGGCCTCGAGCTTGTCCGGGCAGCCATCGACACCGACATCGCTGAACGGCTCGTGGCCTTGCAGGAGAAGCGGCTCGTTCAGATCGCGCCGGCCGTTGCCATTGATGTCGATCGCGAGCACGAACGGCACGAGGACATTGCCCTCATAGCAGCCGAGGTTCTCGCCCATGTGATTGAAGTAGAGGTCGACCTCGGCCGGGTTGCTTGAGTGCTCGTTCGCCTCGTGCGCGTTGCCGCCGTGCGTGGCGCAGAACCCGCTGGCATCGCTGTACTGCGCGAGCGCGCGTCCTTGCAGCGCCGCCGCCGCGCACCAGTCGACCTGCGTGCCGTCGTCACACAGCATCAGCGGCGGCTGGCCATCGCAGAACGTAATCGCGTTGTGCTCGCCGTGCGGGCTGTAGTCGCGATCGATCACGTTGTGCACGACATAGGGGCTGGCACAGCTGATGTTCGCGAGTTCCTCGGGCTTGATCGGCGAGGCGAGCGACGGGCTGTGCGGATTGTGCGAGACGGGATTTCCCATCGATTCGGCGAGGTCGCCGAACACCTCGAGATAGAAGCCGCGATCGAAGTGGCCACCGTTGAGCGTGAAGGCCCAGTGGTTGAACCGCTGCGAGCGCGAGTACTTCGTCAGCGGCGTCGGATTCGTCTGCGCGCAGCCGGCGATGCGATCGAGGCGATCCATTCGATTGCCATTGTCGAGCTTGTCCGCGGCCGCGGCCGCCTCGAGTTGCGCTGGCGAGCAGAAGCCACCGAGGTGCTCGTATTCGATGTTGTGCAGAATCAGCGCCGCATCGAGAGGGCCGCCGAGCGCGCCGATGGCGTCGAAGAGATCGGGGCGGCTCGCGACGATGCGCGACGAGCCGATCGCGCCCATCGAGACTCCTGAGATCGCGTGGAACAGGTAGTGGCGCGCGGGCGCATTGCAGGTCGGCTTGCCAGGCGTCGCGGGAAGTCCCGCGGGCGTGTCGGTGCAGACCAGCGTCGCCGCGCAGGTGATCGTCGTACTGCACGCCTCACCGCGCTGCGCGATCGCGGGCGGCGGAGTCGCCTTCTTTTGGCAAGCGGCAGAGCAGATCAGGACGGCAATCAGAGCCAGGCGACGATGCACGGAGCGACCTCGGCGTTCGCGAAAGTCGCGCACACTACAGTGAGAGAGGAAATGCCGCATCCGGCTTCTTCCGGTGCAGATCTGCCGCGAAAGTTTCGCTGCAACCGAGCGCGCGATTGGCAGGAGATTGGAGTACGACTTCCCGCCGCATGCGCTCTCTCGCGATCGTCCCGCTGCTCCTCGCTCTCGCCCCCAGCGCCATGCGTGCTGACGGGCCGCACGCACAAACTCCCGCGGCGACGCCCCGCGCCGAGCCGCAGAGCGACGAACTCGCACCACTCTGTCCAGCTCTGCCGGCCTCGGTCGAAAACCACCGCTTCGCCGCGGGCGAGCAACTCCGCTTCCACCTCGACCTCTACGGCGCGGACGTCGGCTCCTTCCAGATCGATCTCGAGCCGCCTCCTCGTGCCGAGAGGGAGCGCGTGCAGTTACTCATCCACGCACGCGCACACACGTCGGCCTTCGTCTCGACCAACCTCGGCGACTACTCGGGATTCGCCATCTCGCGCATCGGGCCGGGACTTGCTCCGCTCTCGACGCATGAGGAGGTCGACGAGGGATCGACGCATTGGTTGCACGAAGCAACCTTTCCGCCGAGGCAGGGAAAGCTCGACGTGCACGCGAGCAAGAACGGCGAGCCTGCTCCGCTTTCGCTCTCAGCGACGCCATCCGCGCGCGACCTGCTCTCAGCGTTTCTCACTCTGCGCGCCGCGCCGCTCACAGCTGGCACGCAGCTCTGCGCAGAGGCGTTCGGGGGCCGCCGCATCTGGAAGATGACAGGAACGATCGGGCCGCATGAACAGCTCGAGACGCCGCTGGGCAAGTTCGACACGGTCCGGATCGATCTGCTCTCTGCGCGCGTCGACGAGCCGCGCACGACCCGCGCCGCGCACTTCTGGATCACGGCTGACGAGCGCCGATTGCCGATCGCTGCGCTCGCGGAGATCAAAGGCAAGACGATCCGCGCCCAACTCGAGTCAGCGAGCGGACGCGGATGGTCATTGGGCAAGAAGGCGAACTAGGAATTCTCCCGAAGACGCGCCCGTGCAGAGTGGGCGCGGCTTCGCACGTCACTGCTCGATTGCACTCGCGCGCCGGCGGCGCAGGTAGATCGGCAACAGAGCCAGCAGCGTCCAGCGACAGAACGAACCGGACTCCGCGTCCCAGTAGACACCTGCGGAAGAGGAGAGACAAAAAAAGCACCGGCCACCTCGCGATGGTCGGTGCCGGTGCTTGGAGCGGATTCGCCGCGCCCGCTCAGGACGCGGCGCCGATCAGGCTTGCGTCTAGAAGATGTACCAGGCGGAGAGCTGGACGCGATCGTTGGTGCACGGGACCGAGTTGTCGCCGAACCGCTGGCGGGTCTTGCCCCACGAGAGGCCGGTGCGCACCGCAGAGGTGACGTCCCAGAGGATATCTGCGTTGAACCAGCGCACGTCCGTGATCGCGCTCGCGGCCGTCGTGAAGTTGGTCGCGTTGTCGCTCTGCAGCGTTCCGTAGACCGCGCTCACATAGACCGAGCCGTTGTTGATGGGCAGGAAGTATTGCAGCGAGACGAGCATCGACTTGGCGTCGATGGTGTCGAGCTTCCCGGTGACGGTGTTGAAGCCGGCAACGCCCGGGTCGAGGTTCGCGCCGCTCGCGTAGGTCTTGCCCGTCGGAACGCCCGAGGGAGTACCGATCGAGCTGACACCTGCGCCCCAGCTCTGGAAGAGATCGTTGTAACCGGAGCCGGTGCTGATCTCGCCGACGAGGGTGAGCACGTTGTTCTTGTCGAGCTTGCTGCCGGGGATGATCGGAATGATCGCGTCGAGAGCGAACGCCGTGCCCGTGGCGGTCTGGTAGTCCGAAGTGCCTGTCGGAACAGCGGCGAGGGCTCGGAATTTGCGCGTCAGCGCGGAGAACGCGAGCTGGACGCCTGAGTCATCGCCGCCGGTCGGGCCGCTCGCCTTGTAGCCCTTCCATCCGTCCCACGCGAGGCGAAGGAAGCCACCGAAGTCGGGCGTCATTGAATCGCGCTGGTACGGACGGATCGCGGCGACCTCGAGCTCACCCTTGAAGTCGCCGAACTTGAGCGTCTTGCCGAGGCGCAGCTGGGCCGTGCGCTGGTAGATCTCGGCCGGCGCACCCTGCAGATCGACCGTCGCGGGAATGAAGAGCGCCGCGCCACCGAGCGGATTCCACGTCTGGCCGAAGACAACGTCGATGTACGGCGTCGCCAGCTTGACGAAACCGTGGCGGATGCGGAACGTCGGCGACGCGTAGATGCCCGCCTCTGTCGTGCCGTTCACGGCCGGAGTGGTCGCGACGGCAGAGATCGAGTTGAAGCCAAGGAAGTCCATCTCGAGGTTGCCCGTCGCCTTGATGCCGCTCGCCGTCTCGGGGCTGTCGACCTTGATGCCGAAGCGGGAGTTGCGCGCGCCGAACTGCGCACGACCGTTGTCGCCCGCTTCACTGCCGATCTTCGCGATCGAACCGTTGCCCTGGAGTTCGGTGAACGACTGCGTCGAGTCGAAGATCGAGTCGGCTTCGACGAAACCGTAGAGCGTCACCTTGACCGCGCGGTTGTTGAGCGACGCGTTGCCGAGCACGAAGGTCGGCTCAGCCGACATCTGCGAATCGCCGCCAGGTGTCACGACCGTCTGCGGAGCAGCGCTCGTGGGCGCCGGTGCAGAGGAAGGAGCAGCAGCCGGAGCGGACGGCCCAGCCGCGCTGGTGGCCTGCGCGGGGGCCGCGGGCGCTGTCTGGGCGCTGGCGGAGAGGGCGGTCAAACCGAGAAGTGCAAGTGGGGCGATGCGGCGCATTCGTTCTCCCGTTGAAGGTACGTTGAAGGCGGGCGGTATCTACACGCGCTGTGCGTGTATTCGGCAACACGAATGTGAACAGCGTGTGTCGCGGGAGCGCTGGAGTTGCCTGCACGCTGCGGCATCGCTTCACTCGATGAGGAGGACCTGATCCTCCTTCGTGTCGATCGCGTAGAGGCGACTCCCGTCGGCAGAGAGGACAAGTTCACTCACGCCAGCAGGGAGAGCGACGGAAGGCTCGGCTGGCCCCAGCGCGCCCGTCACGGGATCGATCGCGATGCGCACCAGTTCCTGGCCAGAGAACGTCGGACGCAACAGATAGACCCGCGTCCCCGCGGCCGGAACGCTCATGGACAAGGCGGCGTTTGCGGTCGCCTTGTCCAGGTAGATCAATCTGGTCGTTGCTCCATCGCCGCGCACCAGCGCGAGGTAGATGCGCCCAGAATCGCCATGACCGAGTATGTAGGCGGTGCCCTGGGCGGCGGCAGCGGAGATAAATGGCGCGGGCAGAGGAGATGCTGCCTTCGCGGCGGCCCCACTGAGCATCGCGGCGCTGTCGAAGAGTTCGACCTCCGACTGAAACGTGATGCCTTCGAGCCCCGTTTCATCGCTCAACAAAGCCACTGTCTGGAAACTCGGGTCTGTTGAGGGATCGGTGTACGAACGCTTCCGCGGAAGCAGGGACGCACTCCACACGACGGACGTATCGAGCGACGAGACGCTCCACCCAGCCGACGTTTCGTAGGCAACGTTGAGCAGCCCGCCGTCGGTTGAAAGCGAGAACTGAGGAACGCCGTCGCCCGCTTCCGGAGGAAGGGGCCACGAATCCGACGATGAGTCGGAGGTCCCGCCGA
Organism: uncultured delta proteobacterium; assembly: GCA_903911145.1. Lineage (GTDB taxonomy): Bacteria > Myxococcota > Myxococcia > Myxococcales > 40CM-4-68-19 > CAIWCD01. The sequence continues at coordinate 103,633 of CAIWCD010000013.1, forward strand.
GCGTGTCCTGCGTGCGGCGCACCTCGAACCCTCCGCCATCGACCGTCTGGTGCAGCGAATAGAGGACGCGCCCATCCGGCGTCGCCGCGATCGACTCGAGGCTGCCGGGGTCAAGCACGCCTCCGTGGAAATCCTCTCTCAGCTCCTCCCCGACCTGAATCACACGATTGACGGTCTGCGCGCCCAGCAAGAGTTGGCCTCCCGTGAGGCTCGAGTTGGGCAGCAGGCGAAGCTGCGGCGCACAAAGCCCGAGGGAGAACTTCACTTGACCAGTCACCGCGCCGGTGTCCTGAGTAAGAAAGACCGATTCGCCCAGGGTGCCGACCGCGAACAGGTGTTTGACTGCCCGCACGCTGTTGGCGGACGGAATCGGCGTGAGACCGTGAGGTGTCAGGACGAGCCCAACCGGGCTGCCGGTGATCTGGAACAGTTCGACGCCATCGGCCCCCGTGGTGGCGACGGCGAGCTGCTGGCTGTTGTCGGAGAACGCAATCGAGGTGGCCGCGATCCCTTGAGTGGCCGTCATCGGACTGGCCGAGGCAATTGCGTCGCCATCGATCTTGAACATCTGCACGAAGGCGTTTCGCAGATAGGCAAGCGCGAGCCGGCGGCCATCCGGCGACACGGCAAGGGCGCGAACCGGATCGACCAACCAACCATCCACCTGTAGCGGCTCCCCGAGTGTCTGCGTCGACACGTCAAAGTAGCGCAAGGACGGTGTCACCGAGGGGTCGTCGTCACTCCAGCCAGAACTCACGATGAACCGATGTTCTGCGACGAAAGCTGCGGTCAAAGGGTATCCAAACGAGACGGGCTGCACCTCGACGACGGGCGTCGGCGCCGTCAGATCGACCGTCCAAAGCTGCTGGTCGGAGACGACGATCACCGCGGAGCTCGCGGGGTCTGCCGCGATGGCGATGTGCTGTTGATCAAGGAGCCGAGTTGATGGAATCGCAGGAAGGCAGACAGGAGGAAGCATCTCGATCGAGGAGATCGGAAGCCCCGCGTCGGGGAGCCATCCATCGATTGCTCCGGCAACAACCTGTTTGAGAGTTGCCGCACTCCCGCTCGCACAGGAAGAAACGTCAGTCGAGACGATCAGCGCGCCGAGGTCCGTAGCCGCAACCGCGATGGTGCTGTGCTCATCCAGCACAGGAGTGAACTCACCCAGGCGTGTTACAACCCCAGCCCAACTGTAACTCGGCACGAATAGCAGTGCATCGCCCGCCGGACCGAGCGGAATCGCAGTGGCGACGTCCGGGCGCAAATCGCGCTGCGCGGCGATCACTCCATTGCGCAATCGACCGAGCCCACGGAAGACGAATGGATCGTTCGAGATCGCCGTGCCCGTGGGAGATACGACGGAGATTCGCGCCCCCGCGTCTGCGGCGGAACCGACGTCATCGGGAACTACGACATCGACGGTTGTCGTGCCACCATCCGAGATGAGCGAAAGCGGCGTCACGGGGAGACCCTGGCCGAATCGAATCTGCACGTCGGAAGGACGCGCGCCAAGATTGACACCGGTCAGCGCGACGTGCGTGCCAGCCCAACCGGAGGTTGGCGTGAAGCTTTTGATCAGGACCTTGTTGTCGGACGGAACGTCGAAATCGCGCGCACAGCCACTGTGGCTGATCCCGACAAGAAGCGAAAAGCTCGAGAGGAGCGCGGCCGCAGCGTTCAAGCGACGCCGAATGATTGTGTCCCCCATCCTCGCTCCGCTCCTGGCAACACCGCCCGCGCCGCCGCCATCGATGCTCCGCGACGCCAGCGGATCGCTCACCGATTCTGCGGGAACCCGAGGTCGACGCCGCGATGACGCGGGTCGGGCCAGCGCGACGTGACGACCTTGCCGCGCGTGTAGAACTGGATTCCTTCCGGGCCGTAGATGTGCGCGTCGCCGAAGAGCGAGGCCTTCCATCCGCCGAACGAGTAGTAGGACATCGGGACCGGGATGGGCACGTTGACGCCGACCATGCCGACCTGGATCTCGTGCTGGAACTTGCGCGCGACGCCGCCGTCGTTGGTGAAGAGCGCGACGCCATTTGCATAGGGGTTCGCGTCGATGAGCGCGATTGCCTCGTCGTAGGTCGCCACGCGCACTGTCGAGAGGACGGGGCCGAAGATCTCGTCGCGATAGATGGCCATCTTCGGCGTGACGTGATCAAAGAGGCAGGGACCGAGGAAGTAGCCGCCAGCGTGGCCGGGGACGCTGAGCGTGCGGCCGTCGCAGAGCAGCTTCGCGCCTTCGGAGACGCCGGCGTCGACGTACGCGCGGACCTTGTCGCGATGAGGCCCCGAGATGAGCGGGCCCATGTCCATGCCCGCCTCGCTGCCCGCGCCGATGCGCAGCTTCGCGACGCGCTCGATGATCTTCGGCAGCAGCGCCTCGGCCGCATCGCCGACCGTGACGAGCACCGAGATCGCCATGCAACGCTCGCCCGCTGAGCCGTAGGCCGCGCCGACCACGGCATCGGCCGCAAGGTCCATGTCGGCATCCGGCAGCACCACCATGTGATTCTTCGCGCCGCCGAGCGCCTGCACCCGCTTGCCGTGCTTCGTGCCGGTCTCATAGATGTAGCGCGCGATCGGCGTCGAGCCGACGAAGCTCACCGCGCGAACGTCGGGATGCTCGAGGAGGCGATCGACCGCGACCTTGTCGCCGTGCACAACGTTGAAGACGCCTGGAGGAAGCCCCGCCTCGTGGAGAAGCTCCGCGAGGAAGTTCGCCGCCGAGGGATCCTTCTCCGACGGCTTGAGCACGAAGGTGTTGCCGCAGGCGATCGCGAGCGGGAACATCCACATCGGGACCATCGCGGGAAAGTTGAATGGCGTGATGCCGGCGACGACGCCGAGCGGCTGGCGCATCGAGTAGCTGTCGACATCCGACGAGACGTTTTCGGAGAGCGAGCCCTTGAGCAGATGCGCGATGCCGCAGGCGAACTCGATCACCTCGAGGCCGCGGCTGACCTCGCCAAGTGCGTCGGCGGTGACCTTGCCGTGCTCTCGCGTGAGGATGGCGGCGAGGTCGCCCTTGCGCTTCTCGACCAGCTCGCGCATCGCGAAGAGGATGCGCGTGCGCTTGGCGAGGGACGAGTCGCGCCACGCCGGCAGCGCCGCTTTGGCCGATGCAACCGCAACGTCGACGGTGCTCTCGCTCGCAAGCGCGACCGTGGAAGCGCGCTCGCCGGTCGCCGGGTTGAACACGTCGCCAACGCGTTCAGACGCTTGCGCGTCGAACTTGCCATCGATCCAATGATTGATGTTTTGCATGGCGGCCTTGTACCGCCAGCGAAGCGCGAGGGCTAGACAGATCGTCTGGCCCTGAACGACGAACTAGACGAGGCCCTTGTTCCGGCGGATCTGCTCCACCGTCTTCTGGTACTCAATCTCGAACGCCTGCGTGCCCTCGGTCAGATGCTTGATGCGGGCGCGCGCCTCACGGTCGACATCATCTTCGACGTCGAGGTGCTTCTTGAAGACCTGGTAGACCCGACGACGGATCGTGTGATCCTCCGAGAACACCTCCTCGACGTTGCGCGAGATGAGGAGGAACTCGATCATCTGGTTGATGATGTAGTCGACGCCGTCGTCGCCCATCTTGAAGCCGCGCACGTCGGCCATCTCGCGCTTCACGGAATTGAACTTCGAGTGATCGTAGCCGCGGCGCTCGAGAGCTTCGCGCGTGGCCTGGTTCACCCGCTCCTCGGAGGCGAGGTACTCCTTGAGAATGGCCGCCATGTCCATCTCGGCGTCAGCCACTCGCATGGTCTCCACCTCGACGTCTCCCTCGGCCATGAGCGTGCCCACCACGTCGCGGGCGATGGCAGGGATGATCTTGGGGTAGAGCTTCATAGATCGCGGATCCTTTCCGGGATGTTCGCGGCTGTCGCTTGTAGATGATGCGGCAGGGGGCCGCAAGCTAAATTCCAAGAAAATGTCAAGTCCCCCCCTCCTCGTCGAGCTCGGCGGCGTCGAGTTCAAGAGCGGAAAGCTCGCCCCCGGCAGCGTCGAAGGCGACGTCCTCCTGCTCGGGGAGCGGTGCATCCGGACCTGAATCGTCCTGCTGCTCGTCGACCGCTTCCGCTGCCGCAGCGCCCTGCCCGCGCAGGAACGTCGCGATCCGACCGGCGAGCTCGACGTTGACGCCTGGCGCCTGCGCGAGCTCATCCACGGTGGCCGCGCGGATGCGCTTGAGCGAACCGAAGTGAGTGAGCAGCGCGCGCTTGCGCTTCTCACCGACGCCCTCGACCTCCTCGAGCACGGAGCGGAAATTCCGCTCGCGCCGCAGCTTGCGGTGGAACGTGATGGCGAACCGGTGCGCCTCGTCGCGCAGTCGCTGGAGGAGAAAGAGTTCGCTCGTGTTCTGCCGGAGCACGACCGGATTCTTCTGCCCCGGAAGGAACACGCGTTCGGGCGAGCGCTCGAGCGACTCCTTGCTGTAACGACCGGGCCGGCGCGAGCGACCGGCGAGAGGATCGTCCGGATTCACTGTCGGACGAGGCGCTGTCTGTGCGTCCTGTTCACCACCAGCCTCGCTGTCCGCCGCCTCGGCGGTCTGCTCGCCGCCCTCCGCCTCGACGTCAGGTCCTGCCCGATCAGCCCAGGCATCGGCGAGCTTGAATCCCTGGCGGGCCGCAAAGCGCGCCTCGTCCTCGACGACGCGGCTCTTGGCAAGACCGGCCAGTGCGACATCGCTGGCACTTAGCCCCAGCTCTTTTAATGCCGCGCGCGCGACGTTTAATTGCCCCTTGCCGCCATCGACGAGGATTAAATCAGGCAGGTCGTGCGCAGCTTTTCCCTTGGCGAGCCGGCGCGTCAGCACCTGGAACATCGAGGCGAAATCATCGAGCCCCGCGTCCCCGCGCACACGATAGAGCCGACACCTCGACTTATCCGGCTCGCCGTCGGTAAACGCGACCTGGCTGCCAACGGTGAATTGCCCCTGAATCGTCGACATATCGAAGCATTCGATTCGGCGCGGCAGCTTTGCGAGTTTCAACCGACTCTGCAGCCGAGTCAGAGACTCGAGCGCGCTGGCTGCTGTCTTGCGCCGCTCTTCAAATGCATGGCGCGCATTCTCCTGGGCCATCTCGAGCAGACGAACCTTTTCGCCGCGCTCGGGAACCAGCACGTGCACGCGATCGCCGCGCTTCTCCGACAACCACGCCTCGAGCGTTTCGGCGCCAGGGACCGCGATCGGAAGCAGCAGCTCCTTGGGGATTAAAGCGCCCGAATCGTAATACTGCTCGACGAAGCTCTGCACGAGCTCGTCGGTGGGAAATTCCTGCTTGTTGAAATGGAAACTCCGCGCGCCGTTTAATCGACCGTTGCGGAAAAAGAGCGCGTGCAACTCAAGCAAGCCGCCTTCGCGATAGTAACCGATGATATCCTGATCGACGAGATCGCCGAGCACCGTGCGCTGCTTTTCCAACGAGCGCGTCATCGCGTCGACCTGGTCGCGCAGCAGCGCCGCGCGCTCAAACTCGAGCGCCTTCGCAGCCTCCTTCATCCGCGCCTGCAACGTATTCGTCAGTTCGTCCGCTTTCCCTTCAAGAAACAGCGACACGTCCTGAACCGAACGTTGGTAATCCTCGGTCGGCACGGAATAGACGCAGGGCGCCGGACAGCGCTTGATCTGATACTGCAAGCAGGGCCGGCGCCGATTGGCCATCACCTGATCGGTACAGGTGCGCAACTGAAAGTGGCGATTGACGACCTGCAGCGTTTCGCGAATTGCAGACGCGCTTGAGTAAGGACCGAAGTATCGCGCGTTGTCCTTGCGCACGCGACGCACCACCTCAAGCCGCGGATAAGGGACGCTTCGCGAGAGCCGCAGCGAGATGAAGTTCTTATCGTCGCGCAGGCGGACATTAAACCGCGGCCGGTGTTTTTTAATCAGCTCATTCTCAAAGAGCAGCGCGTCTTTTTCGCTCGGCGCGAGAATCACCTCGATGTCGCCGAGAAGCTCCTCGAGAAACGGCACAAACGAGCGCGTATCGGACGTGCGCGCCTGAAAGTATTGCGACACGCGCGCGCGAAGGTTCTTCGCTTTGCCGATATAGACCACCACATCCTGGCGGTCCTTCATGATGTAGACGCCGGGCGTCGTCGGCAGCGTCTCGAGTTTCGCCTGCAGCGCTTCGCTGAGCATTCGGGCCGCGTCTATTTCTTCTGCGATCCGCGTCCGCGACCGCGACCACGCCCATTAAACGCCGGCCTCGGCGCAATCCCCGCAGCTGCGCGCGCCTCCGCCTTTAATACCTGCGGCTTCTTCGGCATGATTCCAAGATCGAGATCCTTGATCGCCTGGATCTTGTCGCGCAGCATCGCCGCGCCCTCGAAATCGAGCGCCTCCGACTTCTCGTGCATCTCGGCCGTCAGATCCGCGATTAACTTCGGAACGTCCTTGCGATTGGCCGGCAGATATCCTGCGAGCTCTTCCCTGCCCGCGAGCGCGTCGTCGTTGCCGCTCGCGATCCCACCGATCGCAAGATCAATAATCGAGCGCTTGGTCGACTGCGGCGTGATGTTGTGCTCGCGATTATAGGCCTCTTGAATCGCGCGGCGGCGATCGGTCTCGCCGATCGCCTTCTTCATCGAATCGGTCATTCGATCGGCATAGAGAATGACGCGCCCCTCGACGTTGCGCGCAGCGCGGCCGATGGTCTGGATCAGCGACACGCTCGAGCGCAGAAACCCCTCCTTGTCCGCATCGAGCACGCCGATTAACGACACTTCGGGGAGATCGAGTCCCTCGCGGAGGAGATTAATCCCGACGAGGACGTCATAGAGACCGCGCCGCAGATCACGAATCAGATCGAGCCGCTCGAGCGTATCAATGTCCGCGTGGAGGTAACGCACGCGAATGCCCAGGTCCGCGTAATACTCGGTGAGATCCTCCGCCATCCGCTTGGTCAGCGTCGTCACCAGGACACGCTGTCCCTTCTCGACGCGGATGCGAATCTCCTCGAGGAGGTCGTCCACCTGCGTCGCCACGGGCCGGATCTCCACCTGCGGATCGACGAGGCCCGTCGGGCGGATGATCTGCTCGACGATTACGCCCTCGCTCTTCTTGAGTTCATATTCCGCGGGCGTGGCCGAGACATAGATCGCCTGGTTCACCAACCCTTCGAACTCCTCGAACTTCAAGGGACGGTTATCGAGCGCAGATGGCATACGGAAGCCATATTCGACCAGCGTCTCCTTGCGTGCGCGGTCACCGCGATACATCGCGCCAATCTGCGGAATGCTCTGGTGCGATTCGTCAATGACGACGAGAAAATCCTTGGGGAAGTAATCAAGCAAGCACGGCGGCGGCGCACCCGGTTCGCGGCCAGACAGTTGCCGCGAATAGTTCTCGATGCCGTTGCAGTAACCCATCTGCTCGATCATCTCGAGGTCGAACATTGTCCGCTGCTCAAGTCGCTGGGCCTCGAGGAGCTTGTTCTGCGAGCGCAGTTGCTGCAGGCGCATGAGCAGCTCGTCTTTAATCGCGGTCATCGCGATTCCGCGGCGCGCGCCCGAGGTCACATAGTGGCTCGAAGGAAAGATCGAAATCTTATCGATCTCCGCGAGCACGCGGCCACGCAGCGGATCAATCTCTTTAATGCACTCGACGGTATCGCCGAACAACTCAACGCGAATGGCGCGCTCTTCCTCGTACGCAGGGAAGATCTCGATCGTGTCGCCCTTCACACGAAAGGTTCCTCGCGCGAAGTCGGTATCGTTGCGCTCATATTGAATCTCAACCAGATCCTTGAGCAGCTTGCCGCGCGGGTAATCGACGCCCTTCTGCAGCGATACCTTCAGTTCGAAATAGGCTTCCGCGGTGCCGAGGCCATAGATGCAGCTCACTGAGGCGACGATGAGCACGTCGTTTCGCGTCAGCAGCGAGTGGGTCGCGGCGTGACGAAGTCTGTCGATCTCGTCGTTGATCGACGAATCCTTCTCGATGAAGGTATCCGAGGAAGGGACATACGCTTCGGGCTGGTAGTAATCGTAATAGCTGACGAAGAACTCGACGGCGTTGTTGGGAAAGAGCTCCTTGAACTCGCCGTAGAGCTGGCCCGCGAGCGTCTTGTTGTGCGCGATCACCAGCGTTGGCCGCTGCACCTGCGCGACCACGTTGGCGATCGTGAACGTCTTACCGCTGCCGGTGACGCCAAGGAGCGTCTGGTGGCGATCGCCGCGGCGCAGGCCCGCGCAGAGCTCCTCGATGGCGCGAGGTTGATCTCCAGCGGGCGTATATTCGGTCTTTAATTCGAATGGCATGCGCGGGCGATCATAGTGACGAGGAGAGCCCCGCGCACGTGAAGGGGCGCGACGAGGGCGTCGATTACTTCAGCAGATCGCGCAGCGGCGAATAATCGCCATCCTCGGCGGGGATGAAGCCGTCCGAGTGGAAGTGATCCGCGAGGACCTTCTTGCCGTCTGCCGTCTTGTCGAGATCGATCAGCGCCGCGCGCAGGGCCGCGAACTCCGCCGCCGACGACCCTTCCTTCAGCGCGAAGACATCGTTGGGGATCGGGTCGCTGATGGCGAGAACCTTGAGCTCGTTGACCTGCTTGCCGAGCGTCTCTGCGCAACCCGCGATTGCGCCGCCGGCCTTGTCGTTCGAGATGGTCGCGCCCGCGTCGTCCTTGCCCTCGATGACCGCTCTGCAGACCGAGGCGTGGTCGCCGAGGAACGAGCCATTCGCCTTGATATCTGCCTCGGACACGCCCGCGCGCAGCAGCTCGCGATGCGGAATCATGTAGCCCGCAGCGGAGGTCTCGGAGACAAACGCGATCTTCTTGCCCTTGAGATCGGCCGGCGTCAGCAGCTGCTTGCTCTTCTTCGTCGTGAAGAGCACCGAGCGATAGAACGGCAGGCCTGCGTGCAGCGCCTTCGCGGCCGGCTGAATCTTGCCGTTGGTCTTCGAAGCCGCGATGTACTCGAGCGCAGTCAGCCAGCCGATGTCCGCCTTGCCGCTGGCGAGGATCCCGGGCAGGTCGGCCGCAGCGACCACTTCGAACTCGACCGGACGCGCGAGCGCCGCAGAGAGCGCATTGGCGACCGCGCGACCATCCTTCTTGCCCTGCTCGACGCTGAGCGGCGCGCTGAGCACCAGCTTGATCGACTGGACCGGCTTTGCATCGGGCGCTGCCTTGGTGATCTGCGGATCAGCGATCGCGGGAAGCGAGAGCGCGGCGCAGGCAACACAAGCAGCGAGCGAAGGGAGGGTCAGCGAGCGGGTCATTCGAAATCTCTCTCTTTGGAAAACGCCGCGTGCAGCGGCCTATTGCCCGAAAGGGGCGGGACTCTACAACGCGTCTGCCGCTGGTGTCGCCCGCATAAATGCAGCCCGCCCCACTACGCCGGAACGCGCCAGTCAGTGCCGCCGATCGAGTCGCGCAACTCGACCCCCTTCGCCTTCAACTCGTCACGAATCGCGTCTGCATCAGCGAATCGCTTCTCCTTGCGCGCGAGCAGGCGAGCCGCGATCCGCTCATCGACCCACGCCGGATCGATCGAATTGCGCTTCGCTGCCAGCGTCCTGCGCGCGAGCACCGCCGCCTTCGGATCGCGCCAGCCCAGGCCCAGCACGGCTGCGAGAGCACGCGCGGTCACGCGCAGGTCCGCCACGTCCTGCGGCGCGCCCTTCCCGTCGATCTTCACGTTGAGCTGCGTGTAGGTCGAGAGAAGCTGCGCGAGGCCGTCGGCGGTATTGAAATCGTCTTCCATCGCCGTGCGGAACGCGTCCTTCAGCGACGCCACCTCGCGGCCTTCGCCTGTGAACTTCTTCTGTGCGAGATAGGCCTCCGCCTTGCCGTCGGTCTCGTAGAAGTAGTCGACGCGGCGGTCCGCTTCCGCAAGCGCGTCGTAGCCGAACTGGATCGGATTTCGATACTGCGTCGAGAGCAGCAGCGCACGAATGGCCTCGCCGTCCCACTGCGCAGTGAGGTCGCGGATGGTCTTGAAGTTGCCGAGCGACTTGCTCATCTTCTCGTCGCCGGCTGTCACGAAGCCGTTGTGCATCCACGCGCGGGAGAGCGGAAGACCGCTCGCACCTTCGCTCTGCGCGATCTCGTTCTCGTGATGGGGAAAGACGAGATCCTTGCCGCCGCCGTGCAGATCGAACGTCGTGCCGAGGTGCTTCTGGCACATCGCGGAGCACTCGATGTGCCAGCCCGGACGGCCCGGCCCCCACGGGCTCTGCCACGTCACCGACGCAGGCTCGCCTGGCTTGGCGGCCTTCCAGAGCGCGAAGTCGAGCGGATCGCGCTTGATGTCGCCCGTCTCCACGCGCGCGCCCGAGAGCAGATCATCGAGGTTGCGCTTGGAGAGCTTCCCGTAGTCGGGAAACGATCGGACCGCGAAGTAGACGTCGCCGTTCACGGCATACGCATGCCCACGCGCGACGAGCTTCTCGATGATCGCGTGCATCTCTGCGATGTGCTCGGTCGCCCGCGGCTCGATATCCGCGGCGGCGATGTTGAGCGAGGCCATGTCGACGTGGCACTCATCGATGAACTGCTGCGCGAGCTGCAGCGGATCGATCCCCCGCTCTCCCGCGCGCCGGATGATCTTGTCGTCGACGTCGGTCCAGTTGCGCACATACTTCACGTCGAGACCTGACCAACGCAGGAAGCGCACGACCGTGTCGAACGCGATCATCATGCGCGCGTGCCCGATGTGCGAAAGGTCGTAGACAGTGATGCCGCAGACGTAGATCCCGATGTGGCCGGGCGTGAGCGGGACGAGATCTTCCTTCTTGTCGGTCAGCGAGTTCCAAACGCGAATCGTCATGCGGACGCTTATATCGCGGCCCGCACGCGGCGAGCCCGGAAGAGTGAGAAGAGCGCAATCGCGAGGAGCGATCCTTCGAGCGACGGCGCCGCGCTCCCACTGCTCGTGCATCCGCAGCCCGCGTGATCGCTCTCGCCACTCGCGGTCAGCTCGATCGGCCCGCCCAGGCAGGTCAACGTCTGCGCGCCCTTCGGATAGATCGTGCAGATCGCATCGAGATCGTCCTGCGCGAGGTGACGCTTGGAGGTCTCGCCCATCGGTGCCGTCGCGTACATCGTCGCGGTCGACTCGAGCGAGTGCCCGAGTCCGATGGTGTGCCCCTCCTCATGCGTCGCCGTGTTCTGCACGTCGATGTTCACGCAGTTGCTCTGCGAAGAGTCCGCGCACGGCGGACTGTCGATGGTCGTGAATGTGTACTTGGTGCCGTCGGCGGCGGTCGCGTCGTTGAACTCGATATCGGCGTCGAGCATCTGGCCGGTAGCGCGGTTGGTCGTCGTCGTGGTCGTCGCGATCACCGAACTGTCGTGGTCCCAGCAGTCATACTTGTTGCCGCAGCCGCCGCTCACCAGACACGAATCGCTCGGAGGCACCGCGCCGTTGTCGCAACTGGCCGTGCGGAACAAGACGAGGTTGCGGTTGTACTGGCCGGGGAAATATCCGACGACGCGATCGGCGGGGTTGGTCGACAGGCCGAGATCGGGAAAAACGAGATCGCTGCAGCCCGCGTCGGCCCAGGTGTCGAATCCGTCGCGAATCGCGCTGAACGCCGAGAGGCCAGGGACATCGGGAGTACCGCGCGCATCGATCATGAAACTGTGGCCGCGCGGGCCCCAGAAGAGGCAAGGACCGGCACCGCCGTCGGCAAGATGAACCGTCGTGCGCACCCAGGCGAGAGCGGGACGCGAAACGAGCACGACCGCGCCCAGAGCGGCGAAGAGCGAGATGATTGCTATGCCAATGATTCGCGCGCGCACCTGATCGCAACTCATCGGCGCGCCTTGTTGGCGGCCGCGGCGACGACGTTCGCGCGAAGTTCTGCGAGCGAGATGTTGTCGGATTCGTCCGCTCGGCAGCCAACGCATTCGACGCCGCTGCGATTGCGAATCGCGCGCTTGTCCGCGCCAGGAGCGGGGGCGAGCACCGTGAACGCGCCGAGAGCCCAGTGGCTCACTTCGTAGATCGCGGGCCTGCCTTCGCGCGCAGAGACGCGAAGACGAAGAAAGAGGACGACCTCGTCGCCGGGATGCAGGCGCGGTGTGCCGACCACCTCCTGCGCCAACTCGCCGAGTTCGCCGCCCGGCGTCCGCACAACAAGTCGATCACCGACGCTCTCGCCCACCCACTGTTCGCGCGGCACGAGTTCGACCGTCGTGAAGAGTTGGCCCGACTGCGCGCCGCCTGTTCCCCAGTGCGCCTCGGAGGACCAGACCTTCGCGAGCACGACCGCGTCTGCTGCGGCCGTGAGCGTGGCGAGATCGGCCGGGCCGCGGATCGTCGTCGCGCGTGCAGCAAGCGCGAGGAGAGCGATCGCAGAGCAGAGCGCCAACACGCGAAGGTGCGGAAGTCGAGGACTCATCGAAGGCAGACCGTATCGCGAAGCGAGCAGCGACGCGTCAATCTCGATGGGGCGCAGGCAGACCAGGGCGTTGCGCTCCGCTCCGGCGAGGCGGGATCGCTCATCAAGGAACCGCGGCCGCACCATCTCCGCGCGGGTCGCTCGCGCCGATGCGCAGCCCGGTCGCGGGATCGATGGCAACAGCCTGCGCATTCCCCCATGGCTCGGTGAACTTGAGCCGGTGCCCCCGCGCTTCAAGCGCCGCCGCAGTCTGCGCGTCGAGACCGTTCTGCTCGACACGCACCGAGTCGGGCGTGAACTGCTCGTGCAGGCGGGGCGCGGCCAGCGCGCGATCGATGGGCATCTGGTCGTCGACAAAATGAACGATCGCCTGCGCCACCGTGGTCGGAATGGTCGAACCACCGGGCGAGCCAATCGCGAGGCGAAGCGCGCCGGACGCGTCGAAGAGCAGCGTCGGAGCCATCGAGGAGAGCGGCACCTTGCCAGGCCCCGGCGCGTTCGCCGCGCCGCCGCGCACGCCGTACTGGTTCGGGACGCCCGCGACAATCGAGAAGTCGTCCATCTCGTCGTTGAGCAGCACACCCGTGCCGGGAGCGACAAGGCAGGAGCCGAAGACGTAATTGACCGTCGTCGTCAGCGCGACCGCGTTGCCCTCCGCATCGATCACAGAGAGGTGGGTCGTGTCGGGCGACTCAGTCATTGGCGTGACGACACTCGCAGCAGCGGCCTTCTCGCCAATCTGCGCGCGCAGCGTCGCCGCGAACGATTTGCTCGTCAGATCGCTCGTCAGCTTGCTCATCTGCGGCGCGAAGTCGGGGTCTCCCATCTGCTCGCGCAGCGCGTAGATCCGCTTCTCAGCCTCGATCATGATGTGCAGAAACGAGACGGGCCGATAGCCGCCCGCGCGCGCGTCGTCGTGCTCGAGCGCATTGAGCAGGCCGAGGAGAATCAGCCCGCCTGAACTTGGCCCCGGCATCGTCACCAGCGTGTTGCCGCGGTAACTGCCGACAAGCGGCGTCCGCTCGCGCACGCGATAGTTCTTGAGATCAGAGGGGGAGAGAATGCCTCCGCCTCGCTGGACACTCTGCACGAGCTTCGCTGCGATCGGGCCCGCGTAGAATGCGGCGTCACCGTGCGCTCCGATCGCGCGCAACGTCGACGCCAGATCGCTCTGCACGAGCAACTCTCCTGGGCGCAGAGCACGGCGCTTCGCAGGATTGCGCTCGTCGGCCGCGGTGAACAGGCGCGTCGCTTCCGGGTCCCGGGACAGACAAGCGAGTCGCTCACGCGAAGCCCACGCCAGATGCGCGCTCACCGGAAAGCCGCGCCCAGCAAGGGCTTGCGCGACCTGCGTCAGCTTCGCGAGCGGGAGTTTTCCGAAGCGACGCGCCAACTCGACATAGCCGCGCACAGCGCCGGGGACCGCCACGGAGAGCGCGCCATCCAGCGAAAGATCGGGGCGGGGCTTGCCATCGATCAGGTACATCGTGGGCGTCGCCGCTTGCGGCCCGACCTCGCGGAAGTCGAGCGCGTACGTCTGCTTCTCCTTCGCGAGATAGACGAGCGCGAAGCCTCCGCCGCCGAGTCCCGAACTCGCGGGCTCGACGACCGCCAATGCAAATGCGGCTGCCACTGCTGCGTCGATCGCGTTCCCGCCCGCTCTCAGCGCGGCCGCGCCCGCTTCGCTCGCCAGAGGATGTGCCGTTGCGATCGCGCCATTCGCGGAGACGGCGCTGGTCGCAACGAGGAGAGCTACCAAAGGTAAGCACATGCGAACTCCGTGGCGTGCTCGCGGATCGTGAGCGAGGTCGCGAGCGCGCGCACCATATCGCTGCGCGCGCGGCAGATGTCGTGGAGTAGGGTCGCGCGGCCATCACGAGCACGCAGAGGAGTCGAGTGCACATCGCGGCAACCCAGGCTGTGCTGCTGATCGCGCTCGGGGCCTTCTCCGGGCTCATCGGCGCGCTTGTCGGGATCGGCGGAGGCATCATCGTCGTGCCGGCGCTGGTGCTCGGCTTCGGTTGCGGCATCAAGGTCGCCGTCGCGACGTCGCTCGTCACGGTGGTCGCGACGTCGACGACCGCCGGTTCGGTCTGGGTCGGAAAAGGATTGGCGAACATGCGCCTCGGCATGACGCTCGAGGTGGCGACGACGCTCGGCGGACTCTCGGGAGGACTGCTCGCCGCGCTCATCTCTCCGTCAATTCTTGCCGGACTCTTCGGCGTGCTCATGGGCGTGACGGCGGCGCTGATGATGCGCAAACCCGCCACCACTGCGGCCGCGAGCAACCTGGCGCCGCGCGATCAGACTCCGCGCGCAATGAACGACGCGCCTGCGCGAGGCGCCACGGAACCGGACGGCACCGAGGAACCGGGCACGCTCGCCGGCTCCTATGTCGACGGAGAAAAACGCGCGCTCGTCTCGTATCGCGTCGAGCGGATCTGGCTCGGCAGCGTCATCTCATTCGCCGCGGGCATCCTCTCCGGCATGCTCGGCGTCGGCGGCGGCTTCATCAAGGTCCCGGCGATGCACCTCGGCATGCGCGTCCCAATCAAGGTTGCCGCGGCCACCTCGAACTTCATGATCGGCGTCACCGCCATCTCGAGCCTCTTTGTCTATCTCGCGCGCGGACTCGTCCACCCTGCGCTCGCCGCACCGGTCGCATTGGGCACTCTCGCCGGCTCACTTGTCGGCACACGCGTCGCCCGCCACGTCTCCGCGACCACCCTGAAGCGACTGCTCGCGGCGGTGCTCGTGCTCGTCGCGATGCAGATGATGCTCCAATCGGCCGGAGTGACACTTGGACACTGAACGTCACATCGCAACAGAGGCTCCGCGCCGCGAGCGACGCAGCGTTCAGTTGCTGTTGCGTGGAGGGCTCGCGCTCTCGGGCTCGCTGATGACAGCCGGGTTCCTGCTTCAGTTCGCCCACGGTGCGCTGCGCTCGCAGGGATTCGCCCCCCGTGACGTGCTTTCCGCGACATTCCCCCTGGGCGAGCGATTGATGGGCGCAGGGATCCTCGTGCTGGCGGCCACGCCTGCAGTGCGCGTGCTTGCGCTGCTCCTGCTCTGGACGCACGAACGCGACCTCCGATTTGTCGCGGTCGCGCTGGCCGTCATCGCCACGCTCGCCACCGCGATCGCACTCGGCGGCGGCTAGCGCGTCCGGACGCGAGCTCGAGGCGGGGCGGTTCGCTACTGGAGCGTATTCAGATACGCGACGATCGCTGCGGTCTCGTTCACCGTGCGCTGGCTGATCTCGGGATTCTCAGCGCCCGCATAGCTGAACGCATGCAGGTTGAACGCGCCGGTGACATCGAGGGTCGGCACCGTCGCGCCAGCAGGAACAAAACGCGCATCGGCAGTGAAGGCATTTGCGTTGCCGGCCTCGGAGATCCCGAAGAGGGGACCGGCGTTGTAGAGCGCGGTCGGCATCGCCAGGTGGCAACTCGCGCAGTCGATCGTGTTGGGCGTGAATCGGGTCGGGTTCTCCACGCGGACGAGCGCATCGAAGGCCGCCTGTCTCGTTCCGGCATCGAGCGTGTTGGCAACATCCGCGTTGGCGAGCGGCGCGAGGTCGTCGGGAGAGATCGTCTCCGGCTCGAACCGGCCCTGCATCCCTTCATTCGGGCCGAAGTTGCGCAAGAAGGTCTGGCTCGAACCTGCGTCCGGCAGGAGCGTCGGGATCACCATCGGCGTGATCGACGCCGCGCCCGGGGTGGTCACGTCGAAACCGGAGAAGGTCCAGGCGAAGACACCGTCGTTGGCGCTCATCTTCGTCACCCGCACCAGGTTCTGTGCGCCGGCGTACTTGAGCACCAGCGCGCGCAGTCCGGTCGCGAAAGCGCCGTTGAGCCCTTCCTTGACCATGTCCGGATGCGGCTGCAGCGGCCCGAGTTGCGCAGAGCCGCTGCTGGCCTGCCTCAGCGCGATCACGCTGCGAACGAGCGACTCAAGTTCGGCGCGCGTGAGGGAGTAGAAGACGTGCAGCGCGGAGTCGTTCGGACCGTCGATGCCGGTGTTGAACAGCACCATCTCCTGGAAGATCAGACGGAGCTGGTTGGCGCAGCCCGTGCCGTGGGGATCGGGGGCGAGCGAAGCGAAGCAGGGATCGATGCGGACCGCAACCACAGCGAGGTCTGCGTACATCGCCTCGCCGGTGGAGCCCGGCGCGATCGGCGGCGTGAACGTGTTTCCGATGACGTGCCCGACCGCATCGTAGAGATTGGAGGGCAGCAGCGTGCCGCGCGCACCGCTCGCAGAAGCGGCCAGCAGTCCGGCGCGGGTGACGCCGCCATCGGTGGGGATCGGGAAGAGAATCGACACGTCGTTCATCTGGGCGGCGATCGTGCCGCCGTCGTCGTTGGGCCCGCCATCCGGATTGAGCGGTCCAGCGTCCGGACTGGACACAGAGCCGCCGCACCCGAGCGAGGCGCAGAGAAGCAGACCGAGTGATGCAAGGAGCACTGGCCTCATCGTCATGGCTGGAACCGTTCTCGAGGGCGCATCAGCGCGGTGAAACAAGTAGGAACGCGAGCAGCGCGATCTGGGCAAACTGTTTTTGCCTGTGCTGCACGATTCAGGTCGATGCATTGAGCGAGAGGCCGGAGGCCCGCGCCCAGAGCGATCGCAGCGCTGCATGGACTTGTCGCTGCGCCTCAAGATTCACCGCATGTCCGACGCCCGCGAGCGCGAGAAGGTCGGCGTCGGGAATCAACCGCGCCAACTCCTCGGCACCGGCGAGTGGGGCGAGTTGATCGAGCACGCCGTGAATCACCAGCGTCGGCGCTGAGATCTGGCTGAGGCGAGCACGCGTGTCGTGCGCAAGGGCCGCGTCGACCTGCCCGACGAAGCCCTGCACGGTCTGCTGCGGCTGCGACGCCGCGAAGCGCAATGCTGCGCGCACGCTCGCCTCGCTCTGCCAGAACGACTCGGTGAAGAGCCAGGCGTAGGCCTGCTTCTCCCAGGCCTCGCGCAGCGCGGGACTCTGCGCCGCGAGCGGATAGAGGACACGCCAACCCTCGAGCAGGGCCCGGCCACGAGGAGACTCGCCGGGAAACGTCGAGAGCAGAGCCACCGAGCGCACGCGCTCCGGAAAGCCGATCGCCAACTCCTGCGCCGCGGCCCCTCCGAGCGACAGTCCGACAACGTGTGCGCGCGCGACACCGCACGCATCGAGCACGGCGACGGCATCCTCCGCGAGTTGCCGCGTCGTATACGGCCCGGGCGGCGCGCCACTCTTGCCCACTCCGCGCGCGTCCGGCGCGATCGAGCGGTGCGTGCGCGCGAAGTGCGCCAACTGCACGCCCCACGCGCTCGCCGGAGCATTGAGCCCCTGCAGCCAGAGGACGACCTCAGGCGCGGGCTCCGAACCGCTCGCACCGGCCGTCTCCGCGCGCGTCGGCGATTGATCGACGACGTGCAACTGCACTCCGTCGCGCGCAGTCACCAGCACGGGCAGCCCCGCAGCGACCTCGAGTCGATCGTTTGAAACCAAATGATTGGTGTCCCAACTATTGGCATAGCAATCATTTCAGGGCCTGCCACTCACGGGTGCCAGCAGGCCGCGCGCGCGCTGCAGGACCTGATCGAACATCGTCGAAGTGAGCCGCCCGGTGTTCGTGTTCTGCTGGCTCACGTGGTAGCTGCCGAGAAGGATCGGGCCGCCGCCGAGCTGCACCTGTGCGCCGTGGCCGAATCGCGGACGCGGACCTGGAATCGCGATGCCGCGTCTCGCGAAGACGTCGAGCGCCGCGGACCAGCCGATGCTCCCCAGTGCGAGCACGACTCGCACGCACCGCAGCATCGTAAGCTCGCGATCGAGCCAGTGGGCGCAGTTTGCCAACTCGGAAGGAAGAGGCTTGTTCGCAGGCGGCGCGCAGCGGCAGGGCGCAGCGATGTAGACGTCGCTGAGCGACTGTCCGTCGTCGCGCGAAGTGCTGGTGGGAATGGCCGCGAGGCCGGCGCGGCGAAGCGCGGCGTAGAGGAAATCTCCGCTGCGATCTCCAGTGAACATGCGACCGGTGCGGTTTGCGCCATGCGCAGCGGGCGCGAGTCCCATCACCAGAAGTCGCGCGTTCGCGTCCCCGAAGCCCGGCACGGGCCGTCCCCAGTAGGTCCAATCGCGGAAGCGGCGCACCTTCTCGCGCGCCACCTGCTCGCGCCACGCAACCAGACGCGGGCAGGCGCGACATTCGATCAGTTCGCGGTTCATCACCGTGAGCGAATCGCGCCCTGCCGCGCCCAGCCTGGGTTTGCGTGGACTCAACTCTCAGCTTCCGCGACCGCCGCCACGACCGCCGCCGCGCTGGCTGCCGCGCTTGTTGTCATGCGTCGGTCCCCGGCTGCCAAATCCTCCGCGCGCGCCCTGATCGCGCAGGCCTGCGCCACCGCCGAAGCCTCCGCCACGCTCGCCTCCTGCGCCGAACCGGCTTCCCGGCTTCTCCTGCGCTTCGTTGACCTTGAGCGGACGTCCGCCGAAGTCCTTCCCGTCGAGCGCCGCGATGGCAGCTTTGGCCTGCTCGTCATTCTCGAAATCGGCGAACGCGAAGCCCCGCGGCTCCCCCGTGTCGCGGTCGGTGACGATCTTGATCGACGTCACGACGCGCCCGTCCGCGCCCAGCACGGCACGCAGCGAACTCTCTGAAGCATCGAACGGCAGGTTCCCCACAAACAGACGATTTCCCATGGAGCGTTTCCTTTTGTCAGAGCGAAGAGGTCGTTCTTGTACGACGGAATCGGCGCTGTGGCATCTTCCCTTCCGCCCATGGAATCGATCGACACTCCCGCGGTGCGCCTCGTTGGCGCCACCAAGCGGTACGGAAACTTCACTGCGCTGAGCAACGTCACTCTCGACATCAAGCGGGGCGAGGTCTTCGCGCTGCTTGGCCCCAACGGTGCCGGCAAGACGACGCTGATCTCTCTCGTCGCCGGAACCGCACGCGCGAGCGAGGGCAAGGTCGAAGTGCTCGGCCACGATGTGCGACGCGACTTCCAGGCCGCGCGCAGAGCGGTCGGCCTCGTGCCGCAGGAGATCAACTTCGACCCCTTCTTCACCGTCGAGGAGGCGCTCCGATTTCAGGCGGGATACTTCGGCGTCGAACTTTCCGACGCACGCCTCGTCGAGATCCTCACTGCGCTGGGCCTCGCCGACAAGCGCCGCGCAAACTCCCGCCAACTGTCCGGGGGCATGAAGCGGCGCCTGCTCATCGCCAAGGCTCTCGTGCACCGCCCGCCGGTCCTCTTTCTTGATGAACCGACAGCGGGCGTCGATGTCGAGCTGCGCCGCGATCTCTGGACCTACGTCTCGCGCCTGCGCGATGAGGGAACCACAGTCGTCCTGACCACGCACTATCTCGAGGAAGCGGAGCAGCTCGCCGATCGCATCGGCGTCATCAAGGGGGGCCAATTGCTCCTCGTCGAGGCGAAGAAGAACCTCTTGCGCCGCTACGGCCATCGCACGGTGCGCCTCGCGCTCGAGACTCCGTGCAGTTCTCTCCCGCCCTCGATCGCGGGTGCGGGCGGCGAGCTCGAAGCGGGTGGCGCGGCCGTGCTCCTCCACCCGACGCTTGGCCAGCCGATCTCTGCGGAGCTGCAGGCGATCGCCGATGCGGGACTGCGCGTCGCCGACATCGAGACGAAGGAGCCTCGCCTCGAGGATGTGCTCATCGAACTGCTCCACGCGCAGGCACCGAGCGCGCAGCAGCAAGCCGCGAATTCCGCGATCGCGGCGACCACGCAAAATCGATCTGGTCCGCTCCCAGAGCCACTTCACGCGACTTCTGTCGCGACAACACCACCGCCGGGAACGGCCCCGACGCGCGAAGAACTCGTCCCTCTGCTCGGCGTGCGCACGCTCTACCGCAAGGAGGTCTCGCGCTTCATGCGCGTGCCCGGCCAGACCATCCTCTCGCCGCTGATCACGACGGCGCTCTACTTCGCCGTCTTCGGCTTCTCTCTCGGCGGCCGCCTGCGCGAGGTCGACGGTGTCCCGTACTCGCGCTTCCTCGTCCCCGGTCTGGTGATGCTGGGCCTCATCAACAACGCGTTCCTCAACACGTCGTCATCGCTCTTCATCATGAAGTTGCAGGGCACGATCATCGATCTGCTCGTGACCCCGCTGGGCAATCTCGAGGTGCTCGCGGCCTTTCTCCTCGCGGCCTGCACGCGCGCGTTGATGGTCGGCGTGCTGACCTGGTTCACCGCCGCGCTCTTTGTTGGATTTGCATTGCCGCACCCGGGACTCGCCATCCTCGCGGCGCTGCTCGTCTCGCTCTCCTTCTCTGCGAGCGGCCTGATCGTCGCGCTCTGGGCCGACAAGTTCGAGCAGGTCAACTTCATCCCGACCTTCGTCATCACGCCGCTGACCTTCCTCGGCGGCGTCTTCTACACGGGCTCAATGCTGCCCCCGATGCTGCAGAAGGTATTGGCGGTCAATCCCATCTATTACATGATTGAATCGATGCGGTTCGCACTCCTCGGCCGCAGCGCCACGCCGCCACTGGTCGGCTTTTCACTCTTGTTCGCGCTCGCCGGGTCCGTGATCGGCGCGGCCTTCCTGCTGCTGCGCAGCGGATACAAACTACGCAGCTGATATCAACACTTCATATCGGGGCAATTCGCCGCTTCGCGACACTTCTTGACACCGCGCGCCCCCCGCTCTACTCCCTCGCGCGTTCACATTAAGTATTCCGATGTTCCGGAGGACGACGATGTCGACCGCCACCGCAACCGCCGAAGTCACGACGAAGACCACGCCCCACGATGCCGCCCGCGGATTTCTGCTCTCGCGCCTCGGCTCGCTCTTCTCAATCCTGCCCCTCGGTGTCTGGACGCTGTTCCACCTCTGGAACAACCTCGCGAGCTACAGCGGCCCGCGCGTCTGGCAGCAGGAAGTGACCGACCACGGCAGCGATGCGTCGACGCTGCTCGTCTCGCTCCTCGTGCTCATCCCGCTCTTCTGGCACATGATCTGGGGAATCATGCGGATGGGTCGCAGCCATCCTGAGTTGCGCATCGGCTGGTTCTCGAACGTCCGCTACATCGTGCAGCGCCTCTCGGCGCTCGGTCTGCTCGGCTTCCTCGGCGCGCACCTCTACCTCGCCTGGTTCTCGCCGCGCTTCATCGAGCACCGCGCGGAATCGTTCCGCGACATCGCCGCGCATATGCATCATCACCTGCCGACCACCATCGTCTATGCGCTCGGCATCCTCGCGGTCGCCTACCACCTCGCGAACGGCCTCTGGAGCTTCGCGATGGGCTGGGGCCTGACGGTCAGCCGCGCTTCGCAGAACTGGATGCAGACGGTGATGCTGATCCTGTTCGTCGTCTTCCTCGTCATCGGATGGGGCGCGGAGTACGGCCTCTACAGCGCCGGCGCGAGCTTCCCGGCGCCAATCGAGTAGCTCTCGGACGGAGGCGCTCGTCAGTTCGGGAGTCGCGGGATGAACGCGCTCGCGATCGCGGCGCACTCCTCGGTCGCGAACTGGCCGTAGACTTCGACCTGCGTCGTCGCGCTCGAGGTGATTTCGACGTCGAAGCTGCCCGTCAAAGCAAGCGCCGCCCCGCCGTCGAGCCCGTCGAGGGACGTGGAGCCCGAGTCGGCGAGATAGACGTCGATGGGAGATCCCGCGCTCGCAGAGACGAAGAGATCGACCTCGCTGCCCTCGGGTCCGACTGCGATGCTGCCAACGCTGCCGCGAGGGAAGAGCAGCGCGAGGATGACGAAGCCTTGCGGGGCGCTCTCGAAGAGATCCGGATGCGCACCGAGCATCGCGCAGAGCCCGGGTTCGTTCGAAAGCAGCACGACGCGGCGCTCGGTGCGGTTTCCATTCACGTCGACCACGACTGCGTCGCCGCTGATCGCCGAGCGGACGGTCGGGATCATCGCGTCGGGAACGCTTCCGCTGCCGAGCACACCGCCGACGACCCGATTCCCGGGCGCAGCACAGGCGACGGCGAACGCGGCGCAGAGCATGCTGGGGATGGACCCGCGCAGACCGACTCCCTGTTGAAGCAGCGCGTGACAGTAGCGCGAATTGGTGCGGAAGCGATTGCATGGGGAGCGCGAAAACCGTAGAGGAGCGCGCATGCCTTGGGACGAGATCGCGGGCCAGGAGCGCGCTGTGCGGCTGATGCGGCGAGCCCTCGCCCGCAACCAGCTGCACCACGCCTATCTGCTCGTCGGTCCCGAAGGCGTAGGCAAGGAGCTGTTCGCCCGGCTTGCGGCGCAGGCGGCAAACTGCGAAGCGGGCGAGGCCGATGCGCGGCCGTGTGGAGTGTGCGGCGCTTGCGCGGCGATTCTGCGCGGGACGTTTCCGGATGTCTTCTGGACGCGGCCGCAGAGTGAACTCGTCAAGCGCGGGCTGGTGAACAAGGGCGATCTCGAGAACACGCCGTCTCGGGAAATTCGCGTCGATGAAGTGCGGCAACTCGCGCGGCGTCTTGCTTTCTCTCTCGTGCGCGGCCGTCGGAAGATCGCGATCATCGCGCCCGCCGAGACGCTCAATGAGCGCGCCCAGAACGCGCTGCTCAAGACGCTCGAGGAGCCACCGCCCGACACGACGTTCTTTCTCATCACTTCGCAGCCTGACGAACTTCTACCCACGGTGCGCTCACGCTGTGCGCGTCTGATGCTCGCGCCACTCGCGCAGGAGCTGATCGCGGCGCAACTGCAGAAGCGTGGCGTGGCCGCACTGGAAGCGCAAGCGAAGGCAGAGAGCGCCGATGGAAGCCTCGCGCGCGCGCTCGAGATGTCGGCAGAAGAGTTGTCTCGCCGCAGCGAACTCGCGGCGCGAATCGAGGCCGCGCTCGCCGCGCCGGACGAGCGGGATGCGCTCGATCTCGCAGAAGGCCTCGCTGAGCGAGACACAGCTGCCGAGCTGATCGAGGTGCTGCGCGAGAGGGCACGAACCACCTTGGTGTCAATTGCACACGAAGGGGGCGGACGCGACGCGGCGCCGCTGCTGCGCGAATACGATCTGTGCGGAGAGGTGGCCGCGGCGCTCGAGCGGAACGGCAATCCTCGCTTGCAACTCGAGCGGGTGCTGCTTGGCGCGCGCGCGATCCGCTCTCGCTCACGACCGACGACGAGCAGCGCGCAGGCCAGCACAGGAGCTGTTCATGGCCGCTGAGTTCAGCACGCTTCTCGAGGAGGCCGCGGCAGGAAAAGGGCGGCCCATCTATCTCGTCGAGGGCGATGAATATCTGGCGCGGAGCGCGGCGCGGGAGCTGGCCGAGGCGCTCGTGCCCGAGAAGGATCGCGCGCTCAATCTGATCGTGATCGATGCAGCCGGAGGTGCGCGAGAAATCGCGCAGCACCTCGTGACGATCGCGATGTTTCCCGCGCCGAAAGCGGTCGTCGTCGAGGGAGCCGAGGCGCTCGACGAGGAGGTCGATGCCGAGCGCGAGCTCTCCCGCGCGCGCGATCTCTGGCAGGGGAAGCGGCAGCGAGACGGTGCCCGCAGACTGCTCAAGCTGGTGCGTCGCGCGGGCTGGGGCGCGGTCGAGATCGCGTTCGGCACCAAGGGCGCGCAGTCGGCGGCGAAGTGGCGCAAGGAGATCGGCGCGGCGCCGGAGGATGGAGACAAGGCGTGGCTGCAGGAGCTCTCGGGCTACGCGACCGCGCAGAAGATCCAGGCTCCTCCCGAGGACGTCGACACTCTCGTGCGTGCGCTCGATCGCGGCCTGCCTCCGAAGACGCATCTGGTGCTGGTCGCCGAGAAGCTCGGCGCGCGCCACCCGCTCTCGCGCGCGATCGAGCAGCACGGTGTCACCATCTCGCGCAAGGCCGAGCGGCGCGGGCGCGGCATCGAGACGCTCGACATTGCGACGCTCGTCGAACACGAACTCGGCCCGCTGAAGAAGAAACTCGCGCGCGACGCGGAGCTCGAGCTGAAGAATCGGCTCGGCGACGATCTGCGCCTCATCGCGGTCGAGTTGCAGAAGCTCGCCAACTACGCCGGAGAGAAGCCGCAGATCACGCGCGCGGACGTCGAGGCGATCGTCGCGCCCGTGCGCGAAGAGGAGTTCTTTGCTCTCGGCGAAGCGGTCGGCGAGGGAGATCTCGCGCGGGCACTTCAGCTGTTTCGCGATGAGCTGCGACGCAAGAACAATGCGAGCGCGGTCGCCCTGCCCTTCCTCGGCGGAATCGCCTCCTCGGTGCGCAAGCTGCTCTACGATCGAGCGCGCTACGAAGCGCTCGACGCGATGGGCCCGCGCGAGCTCGCGTATGACGAATTCCAGCGCCGTCTCTTTCCCGCTGTCGAGGGAGAGTGCAAGGCAAAGGGGCAGAAAGTTCCGAACCCGTATGGCTCGTGGCTCAACTACAAGCGTGCGCGCCGCCGATCACGTCCGCAGCTGAGACGCGCGCTCATCCTCTGCGCCGAGGCGGACGCCGCGGTGAAGCACGGCGCCGATCCTGAACTGCTCATCGAGCGGCTACTCCTCGATGTCTGCCCCCGCGCCAACTGACGCATCGACTCCGCAGCTCCCCAACGACCAAACTCCAAAGTCCAATGCGCAAACAACTTGTCACCATGGCGCTGCCGTATGCGAACGGCAGCATCCACCTTGGCCACCTCGTCGAAGCGGTGCAGACCGACATCTATGTCCGCGCGCTCAAGGCGATGGGCGAGGACGTCATCTACGTCTGCGCCGACGACACGCACGGCACGCCCATCGAGGTGAATGCGGCGAAAGCAGGCATCGCGCCTGAGCAGTTCGTCGCGCGGTTTCACGAAGAGCATCTTCGCGACTACACCGCGTTCGAGATCGCGTTCGACGAGTTCTATACGACCCACTCGCCCGAAAATGAGCGGCACGCGGGCGCCTTCTTCGCCAGGCTCACGTCGAACGGCGACATCGAGCAGCGGCAGGTGGAGCAGCTCTACTGCGAGGTCGACAAGCGGTTCCTTCCTGATCGCTTCGTTCGCGGCGCGTGCCCGAAGTGCGGCGCGATCGAGCAGTACGGAGACGGCTGCGAGAAGTGCGGCAGCACCTACGAGACGACGGAGCTGAAGGGGCCGTACTGCTCGATCTGCAAGGAGCAGGGCCGCGGAGAAGTCGCGCCCGTGCGGCGAAGCAGCAACCACTACTTCGTGCGGCTCGCGAACTACCAGTCGTTCCTCGAGCAGTGGACCAGGAGCCCCGGCACGCTGCAGCCCGAGATCGCCCGCTCGCTGGAGAAGTGGCTCGGCGAGCCGCTGAAAGACTGGGACATCTCGCGCGACGCGCCCTACTTCGGCTTCAAGATCCCGGGAGAGGACGCGAAGTATTTCTACGTCTGGCTCGACGCGCCGATCGGATACTTGAGCAGCACCGATCGTTGGTGTTCAAAGCATCTTCTCTCGCCCGCACGCACTGTCGACGACTACTGGGCCGAGAACGCCGATGCCGACATCACGCACTTCATCGGCAAGGACATCGTCTACTTCCACACGCTCTTCTGGCCCGCGATGCTCAAGGCCGCGCGCCGCAAGGTCCCCCGGCATGTGCACGTGCACGGAATGCTCACGGTCGAGGGGACAAAGATGAGCAAGTCGCGCGGCACGTTCATCAACGCGCGCGAATATCTCGACGCAGGCTTCGACGTGGAGTGGCTGCGCTACTTCTACGCGGGTAACCTCGGGCCGCATCCGAGCGACATCGATCTCTCGCTCAACGAGCTGAAGAACCGCGTCAACGGCGAGCTGCTCAACAACGTCGGCAACCTCGCCAACCGCGCGCTCTCCGTGCTCTGGAAGAGTTTTGGCGGGAAGCTCGCATCTCTCGACGGATGGAGGGGCGACGCAGCAACTCACCTCGCTAAATATCCTGTCGGCACACGCGCGAGCGCGGCGGAGCTTTGGGAAGACGCGAGCAAGCTCGAAGAGTCGATCCGCGATGCTTATCGCGCTTGCGATACGCGAATGGTGATTCAGCAGGTCTTGACGATCGGCTCGAAAGCAAACGAACGGCTCCAGACGGTGCAACCGTGGAAGCTGCTGAAAGACAATCCCGATGAAGCGCAGCGTGAGCTCACGTTCGCGATCAACATTGCCCGCACGTGCGCGCGCTGGCTCGCGCCGATCGTGCCCGCGTTCGCGAAGGGGATCGAGCAGCAGACGGCCGCACCGCTGCTGAAATGGAACGACGACGCGCGCTGGACGTTCCACGACACCGGCACGATCAACGAGCCCCAGCCGCTCGTGCGGCGCGTGGAGGAAGCGGAGTTGGCGAAGTTCGCGAGCCGCTTCGTGCCCGCCGAGGCCGCGTCCGTGGAGGGTGCAAAGCCAACAAAGAGCGCGCAGGGAAAGAAGGAGTCGACTGGCGCAGCGACGCTCTCGACCACGCCAGGAGCGGCCCAGCAGATCACAGCAACATCCGCAGCGACGTCAGCGCAGCCCTCAGGCGGCAGCGAGATCGGCATCGAGCAGTTTGCACTTGTCGACTTGCGCGCGGGCAAGGTGCTCGCGTGCGAACCGGTGCCCAAAGCGGACAAACTGCTCAAGCTCACTGTCGATCTCGGCGAGGCCGCGCCGCGCACCATCGTCAGCGGGATCGCGCTGCACTACGCGCCCGAGGAACTGATCGGCAAGACGGTCGCCGTCGTCGCGAACCTCGCCAAGAAGGCACTGCGCGGGATCGAGTCGCACGGGATGGTGCTGGCCGCGTCGGGAGGCGCGAAGGGACTCACGGTCGTCGAACTGCCGGGCGATGTCGCGCCGGGCGCGCGGGTGAAGTGATGGGCCTCCTCTCCTGGTTGCGCGGCGGCAAGAAGGACGATGCCGCAGATGCTTTGAGTGCCAATCATCGGAACACCAACGATTCGCCTGCCGCACGGGATCCCGCGAGCGACGACGAACTTCCGGGCGAGAGCGTCGAGACGCTCAGCGCGATGCTCGACTCCCCGCGAGGCGCGGCCCGTGTCGATGCGGCGCGCGCGCTCCTCGATCGCTGGCGCAACGCAGATCTGGCGGCGGCCAGTTCGCTCGCACCGCGCCTCGACCGGCTGCTCGACGACAGCGAGCCGATGGTGCGCCAGACCGCTCTGGCAGCGGTCCGGATGATGCACAAGCCCGAGAACCTCGCGCGCGTTCAGTCTGGTGTTCTCGCCCGCTTGAGCGATCCCGCAGCGCCCGTGCGCACTGCCGCGATCTGGGCGGCAACGCATCTGCCCGGAGACGTCGCGCGCACGCAGGTCCGCGCCCAGCTTGAATCGCGCGAGGAGCCGATGCGCTTCTCGGCGGCCTGCGCGCTGGCAGACAAGCAGGATCCGTCATCGCTCCCGGTGCTGCTCGCGACGCTTGCGCAGGAACATCTGCGCCAGGAGGCGCTCTCGGCACTGATGGCGCTCGGCGATGCAGCAGCCGTGTCCCCGATCGGTGAGCTGTTCGAGAGCGATCGATTGGGCGCGTTCGACCGGACGCTCTGCGCCGCGGCACTCGCGCGTTTCGCCGATTCTCGAGGCGCTGCGCACCTCATCTCGCGCATCGAAGCGGACGAAGACGATCGCCCGATCGCTGCCGAGTGGGCGGGCCGATTGGGTGTGCAGGCTGCCAGTGACGCACTGTTCGCGCTCTGCGACGAGGAAGGCTCGGCCGCGCGGGGAGCCGCTCTGCGCGCGATCGGGCGATTGCGGGCACCGGGCGCGGAGGACAAGTTGAGCGCGCTCGTGAACGATCGGGATGCCGCGGAGGACCTGCGTATGGACGCCGCTGAAGGCCTCGCCGAAATCGGTTCACCGACTGCTCGCGCCACGCTCCAGACACTCGCCACCGACGAGAGCGAACTCGGCACGGTCTGCTCGGGCCTGCTCGCAGAGCTGGCCAACGCCGACGCGCGGGCCGCAGAAGCGAACCGCGCGGAATCCAGCGGCTCATGAGGGACGCATGTCGCTGATCGACTCCCACTGTCATCTCGATGCGGAGACGTACGGTACGGCGCGCGACGAGGTGATCGCGCGTGCGCAGGCTGCGGACCTTTCTCGGATGGTCGTCATCGGCCAGTGGGCTGCGCCACGCAATGATGCGGAGGATGGCCTCTGGAGCGCACGCGAGACGCTTGCTCTCGCGCGGTCGAACCCCTCACTTTTCTCCGCGACGGCCGGAGTCCACCCGCACGACGCGGCCTTCGCAACTGCCGTTGACTGGGCAGAGCTTGCGCGCCTCTGTGCCGAGCCCGATCTCGTTGCGGTCGGCGAGTGTGGTCTCGACTTCCATTACGACCGCTCTCCGCGCGACTCGCAGCGCGAACAGTTTGTGCACCAACTGAAATTGGCGAAGGCGCTCAACAAGCCGGTCGTGGTGCACAGCCGCGAGGCCGATGCCGAGACCGCCGAGATCCTTCGCGCTCATCTCGGACCTGCAGGCGGCGTCATCCACTGCTTCACCAGCGACTGGCCCGCCGCGCGTGCCTATCTCGATCTCGGCCTGCACATCTCGCTGTCGGGGGTGATCACCTTCAAGAGCGCCGAAGCCACGCGGGACGCGGCCGCGCGCATTCCTCTCGATCGTTTGATGGTCGAAACCGACGCGCCATTCCTCGCGCCGATCCCCTTTCGTGGGAAGCGCAACGAGCCTGCATTGGTCGTGCATACCGCGCGCAAGCTCGCCGAGATCCGCGGTGTGCCGCTTGAGGTCATTTCCGAAGCGACGAGTGCGAATGCACGCCGCGCGCTGCGGCTGCCCGCGTAGCTGCGAGCCGCGTCAACTCTCCCAGCTCGCCCACTCGTCGCCGAGTTGCTCCTCTTTCTCGTCGGTCTTCCACCGGCCCTTCCATTCGACCACTTCCCAGCCGCGCCGAATCGCCTCCGCGCGAAACGCAGGCTTCGGATTGATCACCACCGGGTGCCCGACCTCCTCGAAGAGCGGCGTATCGGCGACGCTGTCCGAGTAGAGATAGCAGCGCGAAACGTCGATCTGGTGGCGCGCGAGAACCTCCTTCACGCGCTCTCTCTTGCCCTCGCGGAACACCAGCGGCATCACCAGTTCCTCGCTCGAGAAGCCGTCCTTGATCAGCGCGCGCGTACCCACTGTCTCGTGCGCGTGGAGGAATCTCCCGACCTCGTCGATGATCGCCTGCGGTGAGCCCGACGCGACAACGACGAGGTGTCCCTGCAGCAGATGCTTGCGCACCGTGCGCAACCCCGCCTGCGTGACCCGCTTCTTGATGTGACGCTCAAAACATTTCTCGGCCAGCTCACGAAGCCGGTCGGCGCGCAGCCCCTGCAGGCAACGACTCCCGAGCGCAACCATGTCGGCCTCGCTCAGCCGTTTGCGCGCGTAATCATAGAGCGCGCGCGGCACCTGCCCGCGGATCCCCGCCGACATCTCGCGGTTCGAATAGAGATACCAGGTGAAGATCGTGCCCGCGTTGCCGTCGAGCAGCGAGTCGTCGATGTCGAAGATGGCCGCGGTTCGCTGGAAAGCTTGCACGCCGAAGACCTTACCAAACGGCGCGCCGATTTTTGACAACCGTCGAACGCACCCGCAACATCAAGGCATGCTCAACGACAAATTCCCTCGCTTCCGATCCTCGCGCGTGGCGACCTGCTCGCTCGCGCTCGCCATCCTCCTGCCCGCTCTCGCCACAGGGCGCGCTCGCGCCGATGAAGCCCGCTGGGAGCGCAAGGAGTTCACCTGCAAGGCGCCCGAGAAGGGCTGCTACATCGCGGGCTGCTGCAAGGACATCGACTTCTCGGTCTACGTTCGAGAGAAGGACGGCACGCCGGTCAAGGAGGTCAAGTCCACGGGCGACATCAACGCGCCTCCTGCGCGCGTGTTCGAAATCGTCTCCGACTACGAGCACCAGGCCGGCAACCTTCCCTACGTGAAGGATCAGAAAGTATTCAGCCGCACCGAGAACGAAGTGATCTTCTGGACCATCGCGGATTTCCCGATGGTCTCGACGCGCGATTGGGTGCTGAAGGCCAAGCTCGAGAAGAATTTCGAGGGCGGCAAGTATCGCGTCAGCTGGGAGCCGACTGAATGGAAGGACGCGCCCGCGTCTCCCGAGGGCGTGGTGCGCCTCAAGGTGAACAGCGGCAACTGGACGCTCGAACCGCTCGATGGCGGAGCCCGCACGCGCGCGACCTACTACCTCTTCACCGATCCGGGTGGCTCGATCCCCGGCTTCATTGCCAACAAGGCGAACACAGTCGCGCTGCCCGACCTCTTCACTGCGATTCGCAAGCGCTCGACCGCCGCATCGAAGTAGCGGCAATCCGCACCAGGCGCGGGTCGCAGTTGCTTCGCTGAATTGGCAAGGCAATCATGAATCGGGGTTCAAGATCTGAATCCCGATTCATTTCCAGTCGGGCGGCGGCTGCGGCTCGGGATGCGCGCTGGACGGAACGCGCTTGGGCGGTAACCTCGCCGCGCGCGCCTGGATGTAGAAGACTCCGCAGAGACCAAGCACCATCATCACCAGCGTCACGACCAGCAAGCGGCGCCCGTCCTTCTTCTCGTCGACCGCGCTGCCGCGGATCCAGGGCAGCTCATCGGCGCGCTGCCACTGCACCTCGGGCGGCGCGCCTACGCGGCGCACCTGATCGTCAGCCGCGATGAAGCCGCGCCGATAGAGGACGAGAAACTCCTTCTGGCTCTGAACGACGAGTTCGCCACCCGCGTGGCGCACGGCAAGCTTCATGCGCGGCAATCTACCGCGAGCCCGCCTCGAAACGGCACGACTCCTGGTGCGCAGGATTTTGCGCACTGTACGGATTCTCAGAGGTGCAGCTGCGTGATCGGTTGCGCAGTTCGACGGGGAGATTCGGCGATCACGATCGTGCCGCCGAGCGTAGCCGACCGAGATGTGTACCTTTTTACCTTTCACATCGTCGTCGGCAGAGGGCTTGCAGAGGAGTCGCGCCGCGGGTCGCTGTGCATCATCGCAAAGGGGGCACTCAATGTCGGAGAAGGCCATGGATTCAGTTGCGCAAGTCGCCGACGTGGTTGCCTCACCGCTCCCGTTCGATCGCGCGGCCGGCGCGCGCATTCTCGCTCGCTCGTTCTACAAAGAGCTTCGGGCGAGCGGATACACGCCCAAGCAGCTGCTGACGATCTCCACCG
This sequence comes from uncultured delta proteobacterium, assembly GCA_903911145.1. Taxonomy (GTDB): domain Bacteria; phylum Myxococcota; class Myxococcia; order Myxococcales; family 40CM-4-68-19; genus CAIWCD01. The sequence goes on from CAIWCD010000013.1 coordinate 135,049, forward strand.
AGCTGATTGATCTGATCACCCAGGATCTCGCCACCGAGCGCCGCGGCGCCGCCTAGCCTCATCTCGCGCTCTCGTTCATCGAAGGCCGCCCCGGCTCCGTGCTGCGGCGGCCTTTGCCTTGACGCCCTCGAGCAGCGCGGTCTATTTCAGCCGCGCGTTTTCCCGGCAGCCCGCACGTCTGTGCGCTGCCCACTTGAGGAGGCACCATGGCCCGCTTCGCCATCAACGGATTTGGCCGCATCGGCCGCAACATCCTTCGCGCCGCGATCGAGCGCGGGGCAGACTTCGACGTCGCGCTGATCAATGACGTCGACAAGCCGAAGACTCTCGCTCATCTCTTCAAGTACGACTCCATTCACGGCGTCTTTGCGGGCACGGTCGAGCACACCGACGACGCGCTCATCATCAACGGCAAGCGCATCGCGATCACCGCCATCCGCGACCCCGCGCTGCTCCCGCACAAGCAGTACGGAATTGACGTCGCGCTCGAGTGCTCGGGCCGCTTCACCGCGCGCGCCGACGCCGAGAAGCACCTCGTCGCTGGAGCGAAGAAGGTGCTCATCTCCGCGCCAGGCAAGGGCCAGGACTTCACCCTCGCGCTCGGCATCAACCAGGAGAAGTACGATCCGGCGAAGCACCACGTGCTCTCGAACGCGAGCTGCACGACCAACTGCCTCGCGCCCGTTTGCAAAGTCCTGCTCGCGGAGTTCGGCATCGAGCGCGGCTTCATGACGACCGTGCACAGCTACACGAGCGATCAGCGCCTGCATGATCTCCCGCACGAGGATCTGCGGCGTGCGCGCGCGGCGACGCTCTCGATGATTCCGAGCAGCACCGGCGCGGCCAAGGCGATTCACGAGGTGATCCCCGAGCTCAAGGGCAAGCTCTCGGGAACGTCGATTCGCGTGCCGACGCCGAACGTCTCGCTGGTCGATCTCACCGTCGAGCTCTCGAAGGCCACCGACGCGGCGGCAATCAACGCGGCATTCAAGGCGGCAGCAAGCGGCGCGCTCAAGGGCGTGCTCGCCTACAACGACGAGATGACCGTCTCGATCGACTACAACGGCAATCCGCACTCGGCGATCTTCGACTCGACGCAGACCGCGGTGGCCGAGGGCGGGAAGCTCGCCAAGGTCTTCGCCTGGTACGACAACGAATGGGGCTTCTCGAACCGCATGATCGACGTCGGCCTCCTGGTGGCGAGCAAGCTGTGAGCGGCGCGCACGGCATGATTCGCTCGATCCGCGAGCTCGATCTCGCGGGCAAGCGGCTCTTCATCCGCGTCGACTTCAACGTGCCGCTCGACAAGAAGACCGGCGCGGTGAAGGACGACGCGCGCATCCGTGCGGCCATTCCGACGATCGCGCTCGCACGGGCCGCGGGCGCAAAAATCATCCTCGCCTCGCATCTCGGTCGGCCCGATGGCGCGGTCGTTCCGGCGCTCTCGCTCAAGCCCGTCGCTGCCCGGCTCGCGCAGCTGCTCGGCGCGCCGGTGCAATCGGCGGACGATTGCGTCGGCGAAGCCGTGCAGGCGCAAGTCGCGAAGCTCGCCGGCGGTGACGTGCTCCTCCTCGAGAATCTTCGCTTTCATGCCGAGGAGGAGGAGAACGGTGAGGCCTTCTCACGCGCGCTCGCGTCGCTCTGCGATGTCTACGTGGACGACGCGTTCGGCACCGCGCACCGCGCACACGCGTCGACCGCAGGGATGGTCGCGCACGTCGCGCAGAAGGGCATGGGCCTGCTCGTCGCACAGGAACTCAAGCATCTGCGTCCGCTCCTCGAGAATCCGCCGCAGCCGTACATCGCGGTGCTCGGCGGCGCGAAGGTCTCCGACAAGATCAAGGTGATCGATCAACTGCTCGGCAAGGTCGATGCGCTGCTCGTCGGCGGCGCGATGGCCTACACGTTTCTTGCCGCGCAGAAGATCGCCATCGGTGGCTCGCGCGTCGAATTGGACAAGCTGGACGTGGCTCTGCGCATTCTGGAGAAAGCGAAGAGTGCAAACGTGCAGGTGCTGCTTCCGATCGATCACGTCGTCGCGGCCGATCTGAAGAGCACGTCGGGCGAGGTGCAGAGCGTCGTCGCGGAGAAGATGCTCGGGCTCGACATCGGACCGAAGACGGCTGCGCTCTTTGCCGAGCAGATCATCGGCGCGAAGACGATTTTCTGGAACGGTCCGATGGGCCTCTTCGAGACGCCCGCGTTCGCAGCCGGAACGAAGGCAGTCGCAGACGCGATGGTGCGCGCGACCGCGCTGGGCGCGCTCACTGTGGTCGGGGGCGGCGACAGCGCCGCGGCGATCGCGCAGCTCGGCCTCGCGGAAAAAGTCAGCCACGTCTCGACCGGCGGCGGCGCGGCGCTCGAACTCCTCGAAGGACGCGAACTCCCGGGCGTCACCGCGCTCGAGCAGTAGACGTTCCCGTCGTCGACTCACTCACTGCAACAGGAGGCACCGATGACGCGCCGGAAGTTCATCTGCGGCAACTGGAAGATGTTCAAGACGGGCGCCGAGGCCGCGCAGCTGGTGCGTGAACTGCGCACGCGCCTGTCGGAGAGCGGCGTGCAGATCGCAATCGCGCCGCCGTTCACTGCGCTCGAGAGCGCGCACGCAGCGCTCGCCGGGTCGCACCTGCAGCTCTACGCGCAGAACTGCCACTTCGAGAAGCAGGGCGCGTTCACCGGCGAGATCGCAGCGCCGATGCTCGAGGCGATCTCCTGCCACGGCGTCATCCTCGGACACAGCGAGCGGCGCACGCTCTTCGCGGAAGACGACGCGCTGGTGAACAAGAAGCTGCGCGCGGTCCTCGACACGCGCCTCGCCGCGATCGTCTGCATCGGCGAAACGCTCTCCGAGCGCGAAGCGAATCGTACCTGGGAGGTCGTCTCCCGCCAGGTCCGCGGCGCGCTCTCCGGAATCAGCAGCGAGCAGCTCTCGCGCATCACGCTCGCCTACGAGCCGGTCTGGGCGATCGGCACGGGACGCAACGCGACGGCGGCGCAGGCGCAGGAGGTCCACGCGCAGATTCGCGGACTCGTGCGTGAGCTCTACTCCGCGCCGGCAGCGGACGCGATGCGCATCCAGTACGGAGGCAGCGTCAAGCCCGAGAACGCGGCGGAGCTGCTCGGCCAGCCCGACGTCGACGGTGCACTCGTCGGTGGCGCGAGCCTCAAGGCCGACGATTTCGCGCGCATCATCGCCGGCGCAAAGCTGACCATATAGTCACTGTTTCAGGAGCCGCACGACACATGCCCGAGAACAATGAGCAGGCGATCCGCGAAGCCCTCGCCTCGCGAGATTCTGTCAGGCTCGCCCGCGCCGCCGGCAGTGAGATCGGCGCGCTCAAGGCAGCCGAGGATGTGATCGACGCGCGCTCGAAGGCGGAGAGCAAGCCGAGCAGGATCGCCCTCGCGAGCCAGGCTCTGGTCGGGTGGCTCGCGCTCATCGGCGTCGCGCTGAACGTCGTGCAGATGTACGCGAACCACAAGCAGTACGATGAGTCGCGCGCTGCCGATCAGCAGCGTTGGCAACTCGAGTTCAAGCGCTCGCAAGAGGCCGACAAGCACGCCGCGTTTCTTCAAGTCTCGACGATGATCACCGACTCGATCGTCGATCGTCGGCTCCTCGGCTACGCGCTCATCGGCGAGTTCATGGGGGACAAGGAGTATTACGACAAGGCGCAGTTGATGCTGAGCGAGCGGCTCGGTGCCGAGGCCGGCGCAAAGGATTTCGACGAGGCCCATCGCAACGCGCTGCGCGTGATCGTTCGCACGCTCTCGCAGACGAAAGATTGCGTCGCGCTCATCCGCGGCGCGAGCAGCATCCACAAGCTGCGCAATGCGCGCGACGCGCAGCTCAACGGCGACGACGGCATCTCGACGCCGGTCGAAGATCTCTACGCCGATTTCGTGCGCTTCATCTACGGACGCGCGCTTCTCGTCTGCGCCGGCAAGGACGATGAGATCCGGCTCGTCCGCAACGAAGTACGCTCGGCGATGATCCCGCTGATGAAGGGCGAGACGCCGAAAGAGAAGTCGATCGCAGCGAACAAGATCATCGCCCAGTACATGCGCGATCGCTGCCTCGATGAGCCGCAAGGTGCGGCGAGCGAGTGCCCGGCGATTTTCGACTCCTTCGTGAAGCGCTGCGACTTCATCCAGAAGGCGAAGCCGGATGAGTGGGCGGCGGAGAAGGAAGGCTGCGCGGTCGCGGCAACGGCGAGAACGTCGGTGCTCGAGCACGCCCATGCAGCAGCGGCGGCCGAGGCGCGCGAGGCCGCAATCCCAGTCGACACCACGACGCACCAGTAGTTCGAGTTCGCTCGCACGCGGCGCCCACCGAGCGCGTCGTGCGCGGCCTCAGCTCCAGTGCTTGCAGATCGAGCGGAGCGGACAGCCGACGCACTTGCTCTCGTCGCGCCTCGATGGGCAGCTGCCGCTGATGCCGAGATGCGAGAGCGAAAAATCGAAGCGCACGGGGTCGATTGGATCGAGCGCACGCAGGCGTGACGTGATCTCTTCGGCGGTACGCCAGGAGAGATCCGTTCTGCTCGTGAGTCCGACCAGCCCGGCGATGCGATGCACATGCGTGTCGAGCGGGATCACCAGCGCAGCAGCGGGAATGTCTCTCCAGAGACCGAAGTCGACGCCGTCGGGGCCGCGCACCATCCAGCGCAGAAAGAGATTGAGCCGCTTGCAGGCTGAGCCGCGCGCGGGATGCGGAAGCAGATGCTTCAGACGGCGGCTCGTCGGACCCGAATCGTTGGTGGTCAACGCATCGACGAACAGCCCGAGCGCGCCGCGGATGGTCGGCTCGCCCGCGGACTGGAACATCCTCGCGAACGCGGCCCCCAGTGTTCCGTGTTCGCGCGCGAGCCGCCCCGCGCCCGCGAGCAGCGCTGCGACCTCGGCAGGTCCGGTCATGCGATAGGAAAAACCGCGACAGAGCGCGAGCAGCTGTTTCGATGACCGATCGCGCGCGACCGCTCCAGGAGCGGCCCCCAGCGACTTCAGCAGCGCCGCGAGCCGAGGTTTGAAGAGATCGACGCGCCCATAGGCGAGGGCCGCGGAGAGCAGCGCGGCCACCTCGATGTCGAGCGGATCGCGATAGCGATGAGGCAACTCGATCGGATCTCCGGCGATGCGCGCCGCCACGTTCGTCGAGTTGATGAGGGCTTGCAGTCGCGGACCGACGACGCCAGCACGCGCGAACGGGAGAGCCGCGCCAGGAGCGGACTGGCGACTCGACGCCCTCCCCGGAGCGCGCTTGGTGATGCGACTCAACGAGACAGTTCCGCGAGCAGATGCGTGAGTTCGGGAAAGATCAGCCGCTCGCACGCGAGCCGCACTGCGCTTGGACTTCCGGGCATCGCGAAGATCAAGAGCCCATCGGCGCGCACGCCCGCGATCGCGCGCGAGAGCATCGCGGCGCTGCCGATCTCTGCGTAGCTCAGCGCACGAAACAGCTCGCCGAACCCCGGCAGCGGCCGCGCGATCTGTTGCGAGATCGCCTCGAACGTCGCGTCTCTCGAGGAGAGCCCGGTCCCGCCGGTGATCAGCACGACCTGTGCGCGCGCCTCTTTCGCCTCGTCGAGCGCATGCAGAATGAGCGCTGGCTCATCGCGCACGATCCGCGAACCTGAATGCACATGCCCACGCTCGGCCATCGCCGCGCGCAGCCAGAGGCCACCCTCGTCTGTTGCTTCCGTGCGCGTGTCCGAGCAGGTGATCACGAAAACCTGCGCGTAGCGCGGCCCGCGTGCCCGATGCTCCTCTGCAATCCGCCCCGCGAGCGCCGCCGCCTCGTGCGTGTGCGCCGCGCCAGGCCTCAGCGGCCGCACCTGCGCGCTGTCCTGCGGCGCCTCGTGCGCGAGCCCGCTCACGAACGCGTGCAGCGGATGTGTCGCGTCGGAATGAGGCGCCGCGGGAACGCGCGCTCGCTCGCTGTGCCGCACCGGCGCGTGCGGATGTGGATGCTCATGCGGATGGTCGTGATCGTCGTGCCCCATCGTTCACTCTCCTCCGAGCCGCAGCAGCGCGCGCCCCGCCTCGAGCCGCACCGCATGGCACGGCTGATCCTCGCAGAGCCGCGGCCAGGTGATGTTCTTCCCCGTCTTCAAATCAAATTCGATCTCGTGGCATGGGCAGACGACAGAACTCTTCTTCGCGTCGATCCATCCGGTCGAGAGCAGACAGCCCGCGTGGTTGCACATGTCGTCAAGCGCCGACAGCTCGCCCGCATGGCGGACCAGCAACACCGGGCGGCCATCGATCTCCAGAGCGCGCAACTCGCCCTCGCCGACATCATCAGGACCGAGGTCGATCCAACCGTCCGTCACGCGCCCCGCCTGCTTCTCATCGCTCATGGAGTCAACGCTAACGCCAAATCGCACGCGCTGGATCACGGATCTCTTTTTCGCCGAGGGAATGCGCCGCACGTGCAGAACGGTTTGACCCAGGAGCCGCTTCTCGCCTACACCGCACTTCCTCTGCCGCCCTCTGGAGCGCCGCGCATGCGCACTCAGTCTGCTTCCCTCCCGTGTCTCGCCCTGCTCGCCGCGCTCGCGGCGTGCACCCCTTCGACCATCCCCGGCACGCAGATCTCGGACACGCAGGACAACCGGGCCGTGCTCGATGTGCTCGGCAAGTACCAGTCGGCCGCGCAGGCGCTCGACTCGGACGGCCTCTTCGCTCTCGCCTCGCAGCACTACTTCGACAAGAGCTTCATGGCCCGCGGCCGCTCGCCAGTCGACTACACGCATCTGCAGAAGATGCTCTCCGACAAGTTCGGGCACCTCAAGGCGCTCAAGCTCGAGATCACCATCAAGGACGTCAGGGTCAAGGGCAACGACGCCGAGGTCGACTATTTCATGGTGATGCATTTCTCCATCGCGGAGTCGGCGGGCGAGAAGTGGTTCAGCGAGAGCGACGACGAGCGGATGGTTCTCGCGCGCGAAGACAAGGCGTGGAAGGTGATGTCGGGTCTGTAGCCGCAAGCCGTCCCTGCGATCTCCTCATGGCGCACCATCGAACTCCCTACGCGCGCGCGGGCGCGCCCGGTGCGCCGTCTCTTGCGCGCGTGCGGGTCGTGCTCATGCGCACGCGCAATCCGCAGAATCTCGGCGCGGCGGCAAGGGCGCTGCGCTGCGCGGGGATCACGCGCTGGACGCTGGTCGATCCGCTCTGCGACACCGATGATCCGGAGGCGACGCGCGTCGCCGTGCGCGCCGAGGGACTGCTGCAACTCGCGCGCGTCGAAAACACGCTCGCCGATGCGGTGCGCGGCTGCCAACTGACTCTCGCCGCAACCGCGCGACCACGATTTTCGCGGCCGGGGATCGCGCCGAAAGAGGCTGCGCGGCGGATGATCGCGAGCCCTGGCGAAGTCGCGATCGTCTTCGGCGACGAGCAGAATGGTCTGCATGCCGACGAGGTCGCGCAACTCGACCAGGTCACGACGATGCACTCCGCCCCTGAGCAGCCGAGCTGGAATCTCGCGCAGGCGGTGGCGATCTACGCGCACGAACTTCGTGGCGCCGCGATCGAGGCGGAAGAGCGCCCTTCCGAGGAGCGCGAGGCTGATCCAGCGCGAATGGCCGCGGTCAGTCGCGCGCTTGGCAGTGCGCTGCACGCGCTCGAACGCCCACGCACACAGCATCGTCTCTTCCCCGCGCTGGAGCGCGCCCGCTTGTCTGCGCGAGAGGCGCTGGTCTGGGTCGCGGTCCTCGAGCGCATCCGACGTGCCTTCGCTGCGCGCGACGAGAAATAACGATCGCCTACATGTCAGTTCGTCCGGATTACCGATGGAGCGGCCGGAGATCTTCCGGTAGCGTCTAGACTGGGATTCGGATGCGCCTGCCCTCCGGCAGTCCGCGTAGGCCGGTCCGGAGTACGCCATGCGCGTCCAGTCATCGCTTGCATTCGCGATCTGTCTCTCGCTCGCCGCGGCCTGCTCGCAGAACACGGGCAACGGCCCCCCGACGGATCCGACCAAGAGCTACGCGCTCTCCGACGTCGGCGCGGCCGTCGTCACGATGCACCCGAACGACGTCAAGCAGTTCACCGTGCTCCTCTCGGAGCATGTCTCGGATCTGAACCAGGCCGCTGCGGACGCGGGCGCGATCGTGCTCGATGGCGGTGCATCGGATGCAGGCCCGTCCGATGCGGGCGCCGGAAATGGCGGCGGAGTCGCGAACGCGCCCATTCACTTCGAGTTCGATAACGAAGACCCCGCGGGCGCGCAGATCGATCACGCCGACACCACGACGGCAGCGAACGGCACGGCCAGCTTCAAGCTCACCGCCGGCGCGAAGGCGACGTTCAAGGTCATCGCGAGCTGGACCGGCCACCCCGAAGTCTCGCCCGTCGCCTTCAGCATCCAGGTCGTGAACATCCGCAAGCTCCTCCAGATCGTCGGCAGCGCGCAGGTCCGCGTCGCCAATGACGCGCAGAGCGCCACAGTCACGATGCCCTTCTCGAGCAGCATCGGCCTCAAGGTGCAGCTGCTCGATCAGGACACGGGCAACCCGATCGCAGGCGACACCATCGCGTTCACGCTTCCGAACACGGCGCCGCTCACGCTCAGCGGCGGCACGAACAACTTCTCCGTCTCGTTGACGACCGGCGCCACGGGCAACGCGCAGGTCTTTCTCGTCTCGTCGACGACAGCAACGACTGGAATCCTCGTCACGGCGCAGGACTCGGCCGGAGGCGGCGCGGTCACCTACTCTGTCACCGTCCAGAGCAACGCCAGCGGAGGGAGCTGCACGTCGTCTGCGCAGTGCGACCCGGGGCAGATCTGCGTCGGCGGGACCTGCACGACCAACAGTGGTGGCGGCTCCTGCACTGTCGGCAACGACAACGGCTGTCCCTTCGGCTACGTCTGCGTGAACGGGACCTGCCAGCCGCCCGCGAATCCCAACTGCGACCCGAACAATCCGGCCGCGACCTGCCCCGCGGGAGACACCTGCCAGTGCGTCGGATCTCCCGGCGCGCAGATCTGCCAATGCGAGCCCGCCTGCAACCCTCCCTGCGATCCGGGACAGACCTGCGTGATCGTCGGCAACACCGGCACCTGTGTCAGCCCCGCCGGAGTCGTCCCTGACCTCACTGGCATCTGGTACACGCGCCACACCTTCAGCATCCAGCAGGCACTCCCCGCCTTCGTGCAGACGATCCAGACCATCGTCCGCGACATCGACCAGGTGATTCAGGGCCAGTTCTTCACCGGCTTCTGGAGCTGGTTGAACGCGATCGTCCAGGCGGTCATCAACGCCTACGTCCCGACCTGGGTCACGACCATCATCGAGGTGCTCGATGACGTCGGCACGATCTTCTCGAACCTGCGCAGCGTCGGCTCGATGCGCGTGATGCCCGGATCGCCCACCGACCACACGCTCTTCAAAGGCACCGAAGTCTGGACCAGCTTCGTCTTCTACTGGCTGCCCCTCTGCAACGGCCAGATCGGCGGCAACAACTACACGCCCGCATGCGCACGCTTCGATGTCGCGACCACCGACGCGACCGACCCGGGCACCAACGGGACCTGCGCGGGCCAGTCGCTGCCCACCATCAGCGTGCAGATAGCGCCGTTCACCGGTCAGATCGTGCAGGCAGGAAGCACCGGCCCGTGGACGTTCAACGTCGCGGACCGCCGCGTGCAGATGAAGATGGGCAAGCTGATTCTCGTCGCGCTCAACCTGCTCATCTCGTACCTCACGCCCTACAGCTGCATCGAAGACGCGCTCGCCTGCTCGCCTGGAAACACGTGCCTCCTCGACTGCCCGGCCTTCGGCACGTTCATCGAGGGGGTGACCAACGGGATCCTTCCGGCGGCGGTCGCGGAAGGGATCTGCGATGCAGCGGCGAACGTCGCCGGTGGTCTGTTGACGCACTTCCTCGAGACCGTCACGTTTACTGCCGACACGATCGACTTCGCCGGACACGCCGTCGTCACCACCGACTCAAGCGCGACAGCCGATTGCAGCGGCGGCGCGGGCGGGCCGTGCGCGAGCAAGCTCGGCAACGACAACTACGACACCGATCTGCAGAACAAGACCGGACACCAGGATGGCTGGTGGAGCGGCAGCTTCTTCCTCGGCGCGATCGGCTGCACGCCTGGCTCGACGAGCAACAAGTGCATGCCGGGCGCGTGGGAAGCAGAGCGCACGCCGGTCCAGTAGCGGGACTGTCGTTCGACCTGCGAAGTTTTCCCCGCGGGGAGGAGCGCACAACGCTTCTCCCCGCGTTCGTTTCCGGGATGGGTGCGCGACATCCGCTCGTTGCAATCCATTTCGAAACCGTTGACCTCGGACGATTGGCGCGCTAACACGCAGCCCCTTTCTTTCAATGAAGTCGCGCCCGATTTTCGCGCCGACCGCCTGACGGAGACCCCGATGCCCACCGACGATTCCTCGAGCGTTGCATCGGCGCGGGCGTCCGAGTTCCGTGCTGCCGGGATCAAGGTCGGCGGGGCTCTGCTGCTCTTCTCCGTCCTCTACGGTCTCTACGCGCACGAAGTGAAGGTCGAGGAGAAGGTGCAGGAACTCCTCGCAGGTCCGCGCATCGCTGGCGGCCAGCGTGCAGGCGGAGCGCGTGCGGACATGAACAAGGACACGCCCGCGAGTCTGCTGGCGGCCGAGGCAGCGCTCAAGCAGGCTCTCGACATGCAGCCGTCGAATCCCTACGCCGTCGCGGCCTACGCCGACACCGAGGCCCTGCTCGTTGGTGCGGGATACGAGGACAGAGCGCAGGCCGCGGATGATGCAGTCGCGCGCGCCGAGGCGAAGGATGTCACGCAGCCGGAGCGGTACGAAGCACGGGCGCTGCGGCTCGTGCAGCAGGGCAAGGCAGCAGACGCGGAGACAGGGTTGCTCGCCGTGCTCGCGAAGTTCGGCGTGGTGCCGCGCGCGATCGATGCGCTCGGCGTCGCGAAGCGGGCGCAGGGAAAGCTGGTCGAGGCGCGGATGAGCTTCAAGCGCGCGCAGGATGCGGACTGGCGTGCGCCGCGCAAGGTCGCGAACTACGCGACGGCGCTCCTCGAGGATGGAAACGGAACCGACGCGCTGGCCGCGTTCGATCGCGCGCTTCAGGCAAATTCTGAGCACCCACGTTCGCTCATTGGCAAGGCGCGCGCGTTCATCGCTCTGGCTCGCGCCGGCAAGGTCGCCGATTTCAAGGCCGCGCAGGGCCTCTGCGATCAGGTTCTCGCGCACGGGTCGGATGAACTTCCGGCGCTCGTGCGCGCCCAGGCGCTCGCTGCCCGCGCCGAGGTCAAGCAGTACGCCGGCGACCTCGCTGGCGCCGCGAAGGATGCAGCCGACGCGAAGTCGCAAGCCCCTGACGCGGTCGAGACGCTCCGCGCGCTGGCGGTGACGGCGAAGAGCGGCGGGTATGCGCTCTGGACGGCCGCGATCGCGAAGGACAAGTACGACGCCTCGCTCTATTTCGATGGCGCACAGTCGCTCGCCGCCGCTGGGGATGCCCCGTCAGCAGAGAAGCTGCTCGCGGCCGCGGCTGCCCAGTTGCCGAAGACGGCGCGCTTCTATCTCGCCCAGGCAAGTCTGCTCCTCGCGCGCAACGACACGGCCGGTGCGGACGCGGCCCTCACTCAAGGGCTCGCGCTCGAGCCTGCGAACGCGATGATCTATTTCGAGCAGGGCCGCGTCGCGCAGGCGCGCAATGATTCGAAGGCCGCGACCAAGGCCTACGAGCACGCAGCGCAGATCCGCGATGACATGCCCGAGGTCTATCGTCAGATGGGCGTCCTCTACGTGCAGGAAAACGCGGTCGTCGAAGGGCTGCGGGCGTTCACCGATGCGCTCGCCCGCTACAAGGCGGCCCGCGCACCGGCGGCGATCATGGAGCCGTTCTACGCGCAGGTTGAGGAGCTCATGAAGAAGGCCGGCAAGGCGAAGATCGGCGCGCAGTGGGTCGAGGAAGCGCGGGCTGCGAAGTAGTTTTCCGCCGCGCGGCCGGGCCGGACGTGACCGCTCGCAAATCTCTTTCGCAAAGCCGTTGCTCGCAGCGATCATTCGAGTAGAGTGGCGGCCCTCAAAGGTGTCCTCCTTGTCTGGAGTCTCCATGCGTCGAGTCGCCGTTCTTCTGATTCTCCTCGCTGCCGCATCGTCGGCGCGCGCGAGCGAGGGCGTCTATCTCACCCTCGATGGCGGCTACGCGCTCTGGAACGGCAAGTCGACGATGAAGTCGCGACTCGCAACGCAGGTTGGTGACGGCGCGGGTGCATGCGGGACGACCGGCGCCGGCAACGCGACGCTGCTCGTGGATTGCCAACTCAAAGACAGCGGCCTGTTCGGTCTTCACCTTGGATACAACATCGGCGGGCACGTCGGCATCGAGGGTGGCATCGCAGTCGTTCCCTGGTCTCTGTTCGCCAATGATCGTGGCGGCGTCGGATTGATGGGGCTTGCGGTGCGCTGGTTCCCGCTGCAGGGACTCGTGAAGCCGACCCGCATGTTTGACTTCTCGCTCCTCGGCGGCATGGACTACTTCCTCATGGGCGCCAACGGAACCATTCCGGCTGGCCAGTCCGATCCGCTGCCGAACAGCGGCCGCGGCCTCGATGGAATGGCGTTCGAGTTCGGTGCGACCTTCGAGCTCTACCCGGCGCGCTGGATCAGCCTAGGCCTGACTCCGCGCCTCTACGCACTGCACGCGCTGCGCTATTTCACCGATTACAACAACCGCGATAAGGGCGGCCAGATCCCTCTCGATGGCAACATCGGTGGCAATCTGCTCAGCCTCGCGCTCTCGGTGACGTTCCACTTCGAGCCGCTGCCCGAGTAGAGACGCGAGAGAGGCGCCGCCTGTCTGGCAGTGCGCCTCTCGATTTCGCCGGGCATCGCGACACGACCGAAGCGCGCGAACCTGCCGTGGGCACGGGTTCGCGCGCGTTTCGTCTATCTGCGACGCGGCGCGATCTTGTTGGGGACAAAGCCACGCGCAGGTGTGGCCACACTCCCTGAACGCGCAGCGCGGCTTGGGGCCTCGAGAAGTTCGCACGTCGCCAGAGCGCGCAGGACCATCTCGCCGCGCTGGTTCTCGGCCCAGACATCGAGATCAGCGAGGCAGAGCCCGGACTCGCGGCGCAGCTCGGTGATGCGACCGCGGCACGTCAGCTGATCCCCGGGCCTGACGAACTTCACGAACTTCGCGGAGAGTCGGCGCAGCTGCCCGCGCTTGAGCCAATTGGTGATGAGCTGCGCGACGAATCCCATCGCCAGCGAGCCGGGCGCGAAGGTGCTGTGAAACCCGAGGGACTGAGCGAACGGCTCATCGAGATGGAGCCGATTGAAGTCGTTCGCCGCCCCAGCGTAGCGAGCGATCTGGACGCGATCGATCGCGGGCATCGTCAGGTGCGGCAGATCCTCGCCCGCGCGCAGTTCGCTCCAGTAGTACGACCGGGCGAGCTGCGGTTGCTGCCGGGCGGGCAGCGCACGCGCGGGAGGCGTGGCGATCGGGGCCGGCTTTCGTGCGACGAGTCCGTGCTCGACAATCGGCGCACGAGCCGGAGCCACGCGTGCAGCCGACAGCGGGACAGACTTCAGCGAGGGCTGGGCGACAGGCTTGGCCGAAATCTTCGCCGCGACCTTCGGTGCGCTCTTGCTCGCGGGCTTCACCGCAGACTTCTTCGGCGGAGCGGCCTTCTTCGATGCTTTGAGTACCAACGATTTCTTCGGAGGCGCCGCCTTCGCTGGCTTCGCCACTTTGATCGCCTTGACCGGAACGTTCCGCTTCGCCGCCGGCTTCTTCGCTGCGCTCTTGCTACTCATGCGCCACCTCGCCAGCTGCTGCCTGCACGGGCGCGGTCCGCACGATCCAGACCTGCTTGGCTCGATAGACCAGCCGCCCGGATTCGTCGGAGCCTTCGTCTTCGATGACCGCGACATCGGTCATTCCCGTCGGCGTCGGCCGCTGGGTCACGTCGGCGACCTTGCTGCGGACGGTGATCTTGTCGCCCGCGACGATCGGATGAAAGAGCTCGAAGGTCTGATCGGCCTGCAGCAGATGCTTGCCCGGTCCGAGCAGCAGGCCCTCGCGCAGATCGCTTCCGGCGCGAAGTGTGAGCGGGAATGTCGGCGGAGCAACGATGCCGCGATGGCCCTGGGCGCGGGCCGCAGCTTCATCGAAGTAGATCGGGTTGGTCTCGCCGATCGACTCGGCGAAGCGCCGGATGGCGCCCTTCTCGACCTCATTGATGGCCGGCTTCGACTCGCGGCCGATGGCGCTGCGATCCAAGCTGCCTCCCCTTCGTCACCTGCCCGCAGGCAGATCGAGAACTGTAATGAGCCCAGGCTGCGCAGTCGAGACGAGCGGCGCCGCGTGGACGATGGCCCACGCGGTCGCACTATCTCCCTGCACCCCGCCCGGGATGATCAACTTCACGCCAGGATTGGCGAACAGCTCGATCTCGTCGCGAGGCTCGATCGCACCGAGCGCGATGATCAGCTCGAGTTGCGCGACCTCCTTCTTCGCGTGAAACGCCTTGGCGATCTGGTGGACGCCAACGATGCCGCCGCGCGGAACGAAGATTCCGTCTGCGCCCTGCATGTCCTCGTCGGCCTCCATCGCGTCGATCGACTCCTCGACCTCGTCGACCTCGAGCCCAACTCCGAGCGCCGCGAGCGCCGCCGACTCCATCAGGCCGATGTGCCCGATGGTGCCATCATCGACGCCGCGCTCGAACTCCTCTTCGTTCATCCCCGCGCCAATCTTGCGTTGCAGCTCGACCCGCCGCGTGCGCGCATCGACGATGCGCAGCGCACGCACCCGCTCGACCTGCCCGACGACGCTGCCGAGCGTGGCCGGCAAGCGATCGAGAACGAAGCCGGGGTTCACTCCCGTTCCGAGCAGCGCGACCTTCTTCTTCTGCGCGATCTTATCGAGCCGCTCGGCGATCTCTGGATTGCGCAGCCACGGATAGGCCAGCTCTTCGCAAGTCGAGACCACCGAGACCCCAGCGGAGAGAGCCTGCGCGAGCTCACCCTCAACCTGCTCGAGGCGGCTCTGAGTCGCGTGCAGCATCACGCCGCCCAACGCCTTCTTGAACGCAGCCGGCGCATCGCGCGTCACCAGAACGTCCGGCGCCGGGGCGTCGAGCAGTTCGGAAAGCCGCAGACCGACGCGAGCGGGATCGAGGTCGAGCGCTGCAACGATCTGGAGTTCCGGCTTGGCCAACGCAGCTCGCGCAATCGCGCGACCGATCGTGCCGAGGCCCATGAGGATGACTGGAATGGCCAAGCGGAATCGCCTTCTTTCGATCAGGTGACGACCCAAACTTGTATCCCGCGCCGAGCCCCGCCGTACAGGACTTTCCCACCGTGAAAGGCCCATGCGCACCGAGGAATTGCACGTTGCCTTTCAATGGCTCAGCTTGCGTTTTGCCAGAGGCGAACCTAGGGTTCGCGCGTGCGATGCCCCCGATGTGGAGTGCAGGCTTCCCAGGGAGCCGCGATTTGCGTTCGCTGCGACGAGATCCTCGATCCCGCGCAGTTTGAGGCGATGCAGACGGACACCGGTGAAGATGTCGATGGAGACCGGACCGAGCCTGGCGCGAGGCCCGCGCCGAGGGTCGCGGCGGCACCGGCGCGGAAAGCAACTGCTGCAGCGACACCGCGCGCGCTCTCCAAGAACGCTCAGAAAAAATCGCCTGAGCCGCCCGCTGCCGCCAGCCGCCCCTATCTCGCCGAGGAGCCTGCACCGGCGCAGCCCGATCCTCTCGAGGAAGCGAGCCGTTCGGTCGATGAGCTGCGTGCGTTCTTCCGCTCGCTGACGATGGCCGACCGGATCGCCGCAGGGGCCTCGATGCTGCTGATTGCGTCGCTCGCGCTGCCGTGGCGCTGGACGAAAGAGGATGAAGACGTCATCGGTCTGGTCTCGGCGTTCCCGGCAGGAATCCTCGCGGGGTCGGTCGTCGCGCTCGTCTACGTGCGCGCGCGCCGTGCGAACGCATCTCTCGCTGCCACGCTGAAGCTCGCGCAGATCGGAGGAGCCGTGATGCTGACCGGCTTCTGCGCCTGGTTTCTCCGCAGCGTCACCGACGAGCGGATCCTCCGCGGCGCCGGCCGCGCGATCACGCAGGTCCTCTCATCGCCCGGGTTCGGATCGTACATCGGCGCGGCTTGCGCGCTGCTGGCGCTCTTCGCGTCCGGTGCTGCGCTGTTGAGCGACCGCCGCACATAGTCGCGAACGCCGTCCCAATCTCAACTGGGTGACTATCGCGGGTGCGCGCCCAGCGCGGTGAGGAGCGCGATCGCTTCGGGCGAGGTCCAGTCGCGGCCGCCGATGAACTTGAAGCGCAGATTTCCGCTCGCGTCGACGAGATAGGTCTCGGGAAATTTGTTGGTGCCCCACCGATCGTGGACTTTCCCATCCTCGTCGAGCGCGACGCGATACCCCGGCACGCGCTTGCCGAAGAACTTCTCGACTGGCTCCCAGCCCTCGTCGGCACTGACGGCGAGCACCTCGAACGTCGACGGATCGAAGATGCGCGAGAGGCGATCGATGCTCGGCTCCTCCTCGCGGCAGGGCCCGCACCAACTCGCCCAGAAGTTCACCATCATCAGGCGGCCGCGCAGTTGCGAGAGGCGCACTTTGCCGCCGCCACGCAGGGGCAGTTCGAAGTCAGACGCGGGACTTCCGTCGAGAGCATCTGCGCCGATCGAGCCGGCCACGCGATCGGTGGCGACGCCGAAGGAGAGCCAGAGCCGACTGGCCGCGACAGAGAGAAGGCAGGCGATCGCGACGAGGACGAATCCGGTCTTCAGCCGCGCAGGCACGACCCACTCGCGCGATGGCTCGAGAGGCGGACCGCTCGAGGGAGAGAGAGACGACGGGCCAGGCGCAGCAGCGATCTCGGAAGTCGACACGCGGGCGTTCTACCGGGAACCGCGCCCGCCCGCCACAGCGGTATCCTGCTATCGACGCTTCTTCGCGACTCGCCGATGCGCGGGGCGATGCGAGTGCGCGGGAGGCGGCGTCCCCATCGAGCCGCCGACGAGATACGAACGCAGAGCCTCCCGGGCCACGAACGGCGCGTGGATGCTCCACTTCAAGCCGTTCACGACCACCGCCGCGACCGCGATCTTCGGGTCGTCCGCGGGCGCGAAACCGACGAACCAGGAGTAGTCCTTGAACGGCTTCTCGTGATTCGAGAGCGAGCCCGTCTTTCCCGCGACGGCGATGTCGCCGAGAATCGGACCGCGGCGCTCACGGAACGAACTCGACGCGGTCCCTTCCGAGACGGTCAGCTTCATCATCTCTTTCAGCTTCGTCGCGGTCTCTGCGCGCATAATCCGCCGCTCGCCCTGCGGTGCTGCCGCGGAGCCGTCGAGCGAATCGATCAGCGTCGGGTCGCGCATGTCGCCGCCGTTGCCGACGGCCGCAGCGATCAGCGCGGCATGCAGAGGAGAGAGTTTGACGTCGCCGAATCCGGCTGCGCTCTTGGCGAACTCAAGCCCATGCTCGGGGATACGCGCAGTCGAGGCGCCCACTGCCGGATCGGCCCAGACCGAGCGATTGAACATGAACCGCTCGGCCTCTTCGCGCAGCGCAGGCGCGTCGAGATGGCGCTCGGCCATCTTCGCGAAAACGACGTTCGCGCTCTTGGCGAGCGCCATCGAGAGCGACAGGCATCGACTGTCGAGGCGCGGCTTGTCCTGCAAGAGCTTGCTGACAATCCCGTGCAGGCCGCCGTGGTAGCAGGTCTCCGCGTCGGGCGAGATGCCCTTCTCGAGAAGCGCGGCGCCCGTGATGATCTTGAACACCGAGGCGGCCGGATAGAGAGGATGCGTCGCCGCGCCCTCCGGGTGCCCGTCTGCGGAATACTCGACCAGCGCGAGCACGCGGCCCGTCTTCGGCTCGATCGCGACCAGCGCGCCACTCATCGGCTTGTAGAGTGAAAAGAGCTTCTCCATCTGCCGCTGCATCACGGGATTGATGCTCAGTCGCGCAAGCTTCCCCTCGGCAGTCTTCGCGAAGAGAGCATCGCCGCCCTCTGTGCTCTCGAGCTTCGACTTGTGCAACAGCGACAGGCCCGGCACGGGCGACGTCTGCGCGACGGCATTTGCGGCGGCGGCCGGGACGGCGCTCACTTCTGACGGGGCCGCGACTGGTCCTCCGTCGGAAAGCAGTTCGCCCGCCTCGGCGTCAGGAAGCGCGCGCTCGAGTTCCTCTTCGTCGAACTCGTCCGCATCGGCCGAGACATCCGCGGCGCCAGCGCGATCCGCATGGGGCCGCTCAGCGCGTACATGCCGCGCACCCGCATCGCGCGGGCGCCGGAGCGCGTTGTCTCCATCGACGCCACCATCGATCGCGGAGGCCTCAGCCAGACGCGCGACGCCGGCGTCCTGAAGCACCTGCGCGCTCGCGGCGAAGGCCAGCAGCACAGCGGCAGCACCGCAGACCACCCACGGCCGCCAGTTGCGCGCTGGCCGAGGCCCGAACGAGTGCGGTCCCTGCGAATCGCGCGGAACCGCTCCCGGCAAGGCTTTGCGGTGATCTTGATTCTTCATTCGCGGGGCATCGTACTCGCACGATCCAGCACCGCAAGATTCCGGCGGTCGATAGATTTCTTTTCCTCATCGCCGCGCTTGACGCCGCTCGCCTCCTTCGTCACGGTCTCGCGCCATGCGGCTCCCCACAGCACTCAGCGGACCGACACTCGCCAGCAACGCAAGCAGCCCGTCCTCGCTCATCAGTTGGGCGCCAGGCTCGATCACGCCGCGAGCAGTGATCGTTTCGGTCGTCGTGCTCAGCTTCGCCTTCGTGCTCAATCGGCTCATCGGCCTCGGCATCCAGCGCGCGCTCGAGCGACACGCGCACCACGGCGGCATCCCGGCCGAGACGCGCACGCGGATGCTGATCATCCGACGCATCGTGACAGTGGCGATCTGGCTCTTCGCGATCGGCGTCGCGCTCGGACAGTTCAACGAACTCAAGAGCCTCTCGACCAGTCTGCTCGCGGCCGGCGGCGTCTCCGGCATCATCGTCGGCTTCGCCGCGCAGAACATGCTCGGCAACGCCGTCGCGGGCGTGCTCATCGCCTTCTCGCAGCCGGTCCGCATCGGCGACGACGTCGAGTTCCGCACCGAGCGCGGCACGATCATCGACATGACGCTGTTCTTCACCGTCATCCGCCTCGTCGACGGCAAGCGGCTGATCGTGCCGAACAACACGCTCTCGAATGAAGTGCTGAAGAATCTGACGATGGGCGACGTGACGCGCGTCTGCCGCGCCGAAGTGCTCATCCCGCGCGCGTTCGCGCAGAGCGTCCGTGAGAGGCTGCTCGAGGTGTCGAAGGGCTTCGCAGGATTCGATCCGACCGGCGATGCGCCCGAGGTGTTCTGGGTCCGGCTCGATGAGCGCGGGGTCCTGCTGCGGATGCAGGTGGCTTGCATCGATGGACAGGCCGCGATCCAGCTGGGCCAGCTCGCCTTCGCTGCGGTCGCGCAGATGCCGATCCCTCGCGAGCTCCCGGCTGTCGTCGCGACCTAGCGGACGCGATCGCGGGAAAGGCCTTGTCCAGCGCGGCCTGCGCGAGCGCATCACCAACATTTTCGGGACGCGGGAATCGAACGCGCGCCTGCCCGGTTTCACGTCCTGACCGTCCGACAGCCGGTGGATTGAACTTCTCCGCGGCGTGCGTGCTAGGGTGCGCGCCCCGCAAATCAGCAACGCGCTTTCTCGAGAGGAAACTTCAAGATGAAGAACATCGTCAGCATCATCGTCGCCCTGCTGGTCGGCCTCGCCGGCGGCTATGCCATCCGCGGCCAAATCGGCGGCGCCCTTCCCTCTGCTGCGCCGATCGCGGCGAACAAGAACGCGCAGCCGAACCCCAACGCGGCGCCTCCCGGCTCTGATCAGATCTACAAGGTCATCGTCGGCGACGGCCCGAGCGTCGGCCCGGCCGATGCGCGCGTCACCATCGTCGAGTTCTCCGACTTCCAGTGCCCGTTCTGCAGCCGCGTCGTCGACACGGTGAAGCAGATCGAGAAGACCTACGGCAACGACGTTCGCATCATCTTCAAGAACAACCCGCTCCCGTTCCACTCGGACGCGCCGGGCGCCGCGAAGGCCTCCGTCGCCGCGTGGAAGCAGGGCAAGTTCTGGGAGATGCACGACGCAATGTTCGCCGCGCAGAAGATCCCCGACGGCCTCAAGCAGCCGGGCCTCGAGAAGATCGCGAAGGACATCGGCCTCGACGTCGAGAAGTTCAAGGCCGACATCGCCAACGCGGATACGCAGCAGCTGATCAACTCCGATGTCACGCAGGCGCGGCAGCTCGGCGCGAACGGAACGCCGAGCTTCTTCATCAACGGCGCGAAGGTCGCGGGCGCGATGCCGTTCGAGAGCTTCAAGACGGTGATCGACGCGGCGATGAAGCGCGCAGATGCGAAGATCGCCACGGGCACGCCCAGGTCGCAGGTCTACGACGCGCTCATCCGCGACGGCCTCACGCAGGCTCCGGCGCCGAAGGATCAGCCGCAGCAGGCGCCCCAGGCGCAGGCGAAGAAGATCGATCTCGACAGCACGGCGCCGACCAAGGGTGGCAAGAACCCGAAGGTTGCGATCGTGATGTGGAGCGACTTCCAGTGCCCGTTCTGCGGCCGCGTCGAGCCGACCGTGAAGCAGATCATGGACACCTATAAGGACGACGTGAGCGTCGAGTGGAAGAACCAGCCGCTCCCGTTCCACCCGAACGCGATGCCCGCCGCGAAGGCCGCGATGGCCGCGCACAAGCAGGGCAAGTTCTGGGCGATGCACGACCTGATGTTCGCGGGCCAGCAGCAGCTCGGCGACGCGAAGTATGAGGAGTGGGCCAAGGAGGCGGGCGTCGACATCGCGCGCTGGAAGAAGGACATGGCGGCTCCGGAGCTCGAGGCCGCGATCAAGAAGGACATGGCAGAGGGCGCCGCGGCGGGCGCGAATGGCACTCCGGCGTTCTTCGTCAACGGCAAGTTCATCTCGGGCGCGCAGCCGTTCGACGCGTTCAAGACGGTCATCGACGCGCAGATCGCCAAGGCGAACGACGAGCTGAAGAAGGGCACGCCGGCCGCCAAGCTCTACGAGACGCTCGTGGCGGCGAACGTCAAGGAGGCCGGTTCGGCTCCTGCTCCGGGCGCTCCAGCCGCCGATGCCGCGCCGGTCAAGATCGACGTGGGCAACTCGCCCGCGCGCGGTGGCAAGAACGCCGCAGTCACGGTCGTCATCTGGAGCGACTTCCAGTGCCCGTACTGCTCGCGCGTCGAGCCGACCATCAACCAGCTGCGCACCGAGTACGGCGACAAGGTCAAGTGGGTCTGGAAGAACCAGCCGCTCCCGTTCCACCCGAACGCGATGCCGGCCGCCGAGGCCGCGATGGCCGCAGGCGACCAGGGCAAGTTCTGGGAGATGCACGACAAGCTCTTCGAGAACCAGCAGAAGCTCGGGCCGGATCTCTACGACCAGCTCGCCAAGGAGATCGGCCTCGACCTGAACAAGTTCCACGACTCGATCAGCTCGGGCAAGCACAAGGCGGAGATCTCCGCGGACATGGCGGCCGGCGCAGCAGCAGGCGCGGGCGGCACCCCGACGTTCTTCATCAACGGGCACAAGCTCGTCGGCGCGCAGCCTGCCGATGCGTTCAAGCAGGTCATCGACGCAGAGCTGTCGCACGCGGTCGCGAAGAAGTAGTTTTCGCACTCCGCGCGCTCTCGTTCAGAGAGAGATCTGAATCTCCGGGGCGGCTCCTTTCTGGACCGCCCCGGTTTTTTTTTGTCTACTGCGAACATGGCGCTCCCTCCCCTTTCGATTCCGCCGCCCCAGAAGAACCTCGACGGCAAGGATTATCGAATCCGCCCGCTCAAGCGCGGCGATCGCGATCACGCGTTCAAGCTGCTCGCCGCCGAGGGCTGGGCAGTCCCCACGGGAGACCAGGAGCTCGCGATCTCCTGGGTCGTGCAGCATCCCGAGATGGAGTCGTTCGTCGCGCACGACGTCGCGTCGTTCAGCCGGCTTTTCGGCCTCATCACGATGTCGCATCGGCCGCAGCTGAAGATCGGCGGACGGATCGCCTGCATCGATCTCTTCCTCATCGGTGCCGAGCATCGCAACAAGGGCGTCGGCACCGACCTGCTCGCGGCGGCGCTGCGGCGAACCGAAGCGCTCGCGTGCAAGCAGATCGAACTTCCTCTGCCTCTCGAGCGCGACTCGCGGCACTCGTTTTTCGAGGAGAACGGCTTTGTGCAGCAGAGCAGCACGCTGTTTGTGCGCCCCGGCCTTCGGTAAGGAGCAGCGCCTCGCCGCACAGACGACTTGCGAGCGTCGTTCGCGCCAGCGTGTGCACTGCAACGGCTCTACAGATCGACCTTCGTGACCTTCGACGTCTTCCCCGACTCGATCGTGACCTGGGTCTCGTAGCGATGTCCCGCCGTCGTGTCGAACGTGATGGTGTGGACACCTGGCGCGATCGAGATCGGATATTTCGGGAACACAGGCGTCCAGCGCCCGGTGTCGCGACCGTCGATGCTGACCTTGGCCACGGGCGTTGTGGACGCGATCAGATACCCGACGGAGGCGCTGCCGCTCGTCTGCTCCGGCGCGGCGGCCGGGCCGTTCGACGATGGGCCAAGCGCCTTGCCCTCGGGAAGCGGCGGCGGACCCGCGATCGATTGGAGCGTCAGGGAGAGGGGCACAAAGCGACCATCGTCAGCCTTCGCGACGCGGCGTTCGGGCTTGTAGCCCTCGAGCGACACGCTGACGATGTGCACGCTGAGTATGTCGAGTGCAGGCACCAGCAACGGCGTCTTGCCTTCGATCTGGCCATCGACCACGACTATCGCGCCGCTTGGGACTGTGGAGACCTGCAGACTTGTCGAGTCGTCGGCGGGAGGCTTCGCGGGAGCAGGTGCCGGAGCTGACGCCGCGGGCTTCGGTGATTCCTCCTTGTGAGGAGGACGCCCGCCAGACGGAGCGATCTTCGCAGGCGGCTTGTCCTCGATCGGAGTCGCCGCTGCGCGAGGAGAAGTCGGCGAGACGGTCGGCGTCACATCGCGGGGCGCATCGCCCGCTGCAGGCGTCGAAGGCGACGGCGCGGGCTTCACTTCGGCTGGCGCATCCGTCCCGGGATTGTCGTGTGTGCCATTGAGCCAGCGAGGACGCGTCGGCTCGCGCGGAACGACTTCATTGCCTGGCGAGGCATCGAGGACGACGCCCTCCACCTTCATCGCCGCGGGCGGCGCATCGGCGACCAGCGCGGCCGGAACCTCGATCGGCTTCGACGCGCTGATCACTTCGACATCGGTGCTGAACGGCTTGTACCCCTGCGCGCGAATCTCGAGGTGGTGCGGGCCGCGCGATATCGGCCGAACGAACGGAGGAATCGGTCCGGCTGGCTTTCCGTCGAGGAAGAGTTCAGCGGGCACGGATGGAGACAGCGACACGACCAGGCGGCCGGGAGCGATGACATCGGCCGGCCAGAGCGCCCACGCAGTTGCAGCGGCCAGCGCCACCACGAAGAGCGCGATGAGCAGATTGCGCACCGCGTGCGAGGGTGGCGGCGGAGCCTCTTTCGCCTCGCGGGCCGTCTTGCTGAACGCGCCCGTCCGCTGTGCGCGCGGCGCTGCGGTGCGATCGTCAGAGACGTCGAACCCCTCGGGCGCAGGAGGCGGCACCGAGACAGGAGGGGGCGGCGGCGGTTGCGTCACGGCCTGCGCGCTCGGCCGCTCAGGCAGCATCGAAGACGGGTCGAGCGACGCCGGAAGGCGCGGTGCGAGGGGCCGATCCTTGATCGTGGGAGGCTTGACCGCCTGCGGACGCAGGCTGGCACCGTTGTCCGCGGGCGTCGGCTCGTCGTGTCCAATCGAGAATTTCGGCCGGGTCTCCTGCGCAGCCCGCTCCCGACGCGATGCAATCACGGCCGGCGAATCCTCCCGCACTGTGGCGTCGCCATCATCATCGCCGAACGAACGGGCGGACTTCGGCTCCTGCGCACGCCGCGCGGCCAATGCCTTCTCTGCCGCAGCGAGCGCGTTGCCGTCCATCTTCATGGTCGGAAGTTCGTGCGAAAGATCCTCTGCAGGCGGCGCTGGTGGCGCGCGCCCGGTGATGGCTGGAGGGCGCTGCACGAACGACGGGGGAAGCGTCTGCGCAAGAGGATCGACCGGAACCTGCGAGGGGCCGATCGTCGCCGGGCCTCGACGTGCGGGCGGAGGCAGCGCCGCTTCCTGCGCAAGCGGGGGAAGCTGCCGGTGCCGCAGTGGGTCCGAGGGAGTGACTTCAACCTCCGCGTCGGTGATACCCAGCCAGCCGCGCAGACGCTTCTGCTCCTTCTCGAACTCGACGCGAAACTCGTCGCGCATCCAGTCCGCGAGCTGCCTTGAGCCGTAGACGACGTCGCCGATCAGCGTGAAGCGGACCAGCGCGTCGTGCAGCTCGCTCGCCCACTGGTAACGGTCGCGCACTTCGGTCGCGAGCGCCTTCATCATCACGCGCTCGAGCGCCTCGGGGATCTGCGGATTGACGGTGCGCGGGAGAGGAATCGTTCCGGTCCGCACCTTCTCGAGCACCGCGAAATCGCTGTCGCCGGTGAACAGCTTCTGCCCGCAGAGCAGCTCCCAGAGCAGCACTCCGACAGCAAAGACATCGCTGCGATGATCAATCGCCTGCCCGCGCACCTGCTCGGGCGACATGTAGCTGAACTTGCCCTTGAGGATGCCGGCCTGCGTGCGCTGCAGACGGCTCTCCGCCTTCGCGATGCCAAAGTCGATGAGCTTGACGTCGCCCTCGAACGAGACGAGCACGTTCTGCGGAGAGACATCGCGGTGGACGATGCCGAGAGGGACGCCTCGCGCATCGCGTTTGCGGTGCGCGTAGTCGAGCGCCTCGCAGACCTTCGCGACGATCGTGCACGCTTGCGGCAGCGGCATCGGCTGGCCGCGCTTGCGGAACCGCTCGAGCAGCTGCCGCACGTCGCGACCCGAGATGTACTCCATCGCGATGAAGAGATTCTCGTCGACCTTCCCGAGTTCGAGGACCTGCACGATGTTCGCGTGCGCGAGCTGCACAGCGATGCGCGCTTCGTCGACGAACATGGTGTTGAAATCGGAGTCCTCGCCCATCGTCGGGAGGATCTTCTTGATCGCGAGCAGCCGCTCGAACCCCTCGACGCCGAACGCCTTGGCGACGAACACCTCGGCCATGCCGCCGACGGCGACCCGTTCGAGGAGGAGGTACTTGCCGAACTGGAGTGGCTGGTGCATTCGGCAGGGGATCCGCGGGCAGAAGTGCGCTCTACAGGCAGTCCACACGACGGCCCAGAGTGAGCATATCCTCTGATTGTGACCTCGGGCAAGAGAATGGCCATGGTTTCCCCTCGCGATTTCGACGCTTGCGCCGCTCAGCCGCGCGGACCAAAGTCGGGGCGCATCGGCGCACGAAAGGAAAGTTCGATGATCTGCTGCCACGCCTGCGGTGCCGAACTCGATCTGGGAGTCGCCAAGGTGGCTGGGCGGCAGGACAGCTGCCCAGGTTGCCGCGCGCCGCTGCACGCTTGCCGCAACTGCCACGCCTATGAAGAGACAGCTCGCCACGGGTGCCGCGAGCCGCAGGCAGAGCCGCCGCACGACAAGGACGCGCCGAACTTCTGCGAGCTGTTCGTCTTCCGCAAAGGAGCCGCGACACCGCGCGAGGCCGATCCTCGAGCCGAAGCGATGGCCCGGCTCGAGGCGCTCTTCAAGAAATAGCGATCACCCCTCCGCAGAAGCAGCGAAGGAGAGGACGGATCAGGCGCGGACCTGGCGACGCACCGCGGCCGCGAGGAGCAGCGCGATCGGCAACAGCCAGAGCAGCGTGGAGCTTGCGTCGCGGCCGCTCGTCGAGCAGCCCGAGCTCGAGCCGCCGGTCGGGATCACCGGGCCAGCGTCTCCGGTGTTCACCGGTCCGCCGTCCGCGACCGGGTCGGTGCTGGCAACGCAGGATCCAGCGGTGACTCCAGCGGTCGTGCAGACCATCAGCGGCGGGCAGAGAACGTCCGAGCACGGGTTGGTGAACGCAGGCGCGGTGAAGGTCGCCGTCACGGTGTGATCGGCATTCACGACCACGTTGTTGATCTTGATGCCGCTCGACGTGCCGTCATACCAGTTGGTCGCCGTGTAGCGATTTCCCGAGGACAGGATGCCCGCGTTCGCAATCGACTGCAGCGTCGGGCTGCCGGTGCCATAGAGGACCTTGTCGTCGCCCTGTCCCGTGTGCGTGGTGGCGCCGAGATCTGCCGCGCCGTTGACGACGAGTCCGAAGATACCGCTGCTCTCGACGTTCGCGATGAAGGGGTGCCACGGGTTGCAATCGAGGCAGCTGATGAGCCGGTTGACGAAGGCGCCTTCCGCAGCAGTTGGACCGACGCTCCAGTCGACGTGATAGACGGCGAGGCCCCAGACAGGGTTGCCGTTGGAGTCGGTGACCTGCGAGTCGTAGCCACCGACCGCGCCGCGCACTTCCGCGAGGTAGTACTCTTGGCGGCTGCTGTTCATCATGCCGAGCTTCACCGCGTAGCCGCCGTTCGCAGCCGGCTGGAGCGTCAGCGTCTCGGTGCCGCTGACGACGTGCTGATCCTGCCAGGCCAGCGCGCGGCGGCTCTCCGGATCAGGCAGGAAGTTCTTCGCGCCGAAATCCCAGTCGCCCATGCTCGAGAAATGCAGGCCCTGCCAGTTCGGATACTGATCGCCGCTCGAGGGGTGGTCGTAGTTGAGGTCGGTGAGGCCCAGCAAGCTGCCGAACTGGTGGGTGACGATCGTCTCGAGGTGCTGGGATGAGTCCGGGAAGGTCACCGCGCCGCCGATGGCGACCTGGGCAATCTTGATCCCGTTGAGGACGAGCGGACCGCCAGTGCCTCCGTTGAGATCCGAGCCACCGTTCACGTAGCTGATGGGGAAGGACATGCTGACGCCAGGGATATTGAGGACGATCATCACGCCATCAATCGTTCCATCTGCCGTCGCGAATTCTCCGTTGATGTCGAACTTCGAGAAGTCGACGCCAGCCGCGTGCGACTTGGCGAAGATGTCGCGCACGAAGTTCATGCTCTTGGTGAGCGCCGCGATGTTGCCGCTCGGCAGACCGCAGGCCGAGGCGTTCGAGGTGTCGATCAGCAAGGGCGGGCAGCCGACGTAGTGGACGAGCGGCGCGATGGTGACGTCGGCGCTGTAGCGGCTGTTCGACGCAACCTTGAGGTACCCGGGAAAGGTGAAATGGACCGCGTCCACCGCGGTCGGCGTGAAGAAGTCGTTTAATTGCGTGAGGTCGATCGGCAGGAAGTTTCCGCTCGTGCCGTTGTAGTCGATCTGCACCGGAATCAGCAGCACCTTGCTGTGTCCGCGCGGCGGCGACTTGTGGAGCGGAACGTCGATCTTGTTCGCCCAGAGGTCGACGAAGTCGGCCCGAACAGCGCTGGACGTGACGAACGCAATCCCGAGGACGAGCGAGGCGATTCGCAGCAGGCGGCGGTTGGGGCTCATGGGCTTCTTCCCTTCAAGAATCGTTGCAGGAATCGTTGCAGAAATCGTTTCACTCAGATGCTTGGCACTCAAACGGTCGACTGCGCGAGCCACTCCAGATAGCCCGAGTAGCCGCTCTCGACAGGCAGCGCGAGGATCTCGGGAACGGCGTACGGATGCAGCTCGAGAATCCGGTTCTTCAGCCGCTCCATCTGCTCCGAGCGGGTCTTGATGATCATCAGGACTTCGTTGTCGTCGTGGAGCTTGTCCTGCCATCGGTAGATCGAGCGAACCGCTGGAATGATGTTGCAGCAGGCCGCGAGCTTTTCCTCGACGAGCGCACGCGCCAATCCCGCTGCCGCGTCGGCATTCGGAAGTGTCGTCAGAACCAGCTGCGCGTCGACCATCGATCCCCTTCGTTTCTCTCTGACGGGGCGCGATGTAGTGCAGTGCGGCAAAGAAGGCAATACCGGTCGGACAATCAACCGAGCGGGCATCTGCTCGAGGGATCGGGCGATGATCCGATGAGGGCCCTACCGCTTCGGGAAGATGCCGATCTTCATCGCGAGGCCTTCCGCCGCGATCTCCACGACGAGGAGCTCCTTGTCGTTCTCCCGCACGAACGCGCGCGCGGACGTGGCACCCATGTCTTCGCTGACGAACGAGAGGCTGCCCGCCTGCTGCTCGAGCGCGTGCGTCTCTTGCGGCGAGAGGGTCGCCAGATACTTCATCAAGCCGCTCGACGGGCTCGGCGCGCGGCCGGCGTGCATCTCGGTGATGAGCTTCTTCATGTCGGCCGCCTCGGATTCGTTCGAGGGCGTGATCCACTTGAACGAGCCCTTGCCCTGCTTGACGTAGAGGTCGTGGATTCCCTCGTCGAGGCCCGCGACCTTGCTCGGTCCGGCGGCGAAGACGACGAGTGTGCTGCCGGCCCAGACGTCGCTCGAATTCGCGGAGAGCGCCTTGGCTGCGCTGAAGCGATCGAGCGCGGCGCAGTAGCGGGCTTGCGCGTCGCTCTTGCAATCGAGCACGGCCTTCATCGCGGCGAGCGTCTTGTCGGAAAAGTTCGTCGCCGAGACGCCCGCGAACGCCGGCGTGCCCTCGCGCGGAGCCGTGAGATCGGAGACGGCAGAGGGCTTCTTCGCAGAGGGATTGGTCGTCGAAACCATGAAGCTCGCGAAGGCCATGTGAGCTTGCGCGCGCAGCGCGGCCTGCTCCGATGCGCTGCGAAAGTACGTCGTGAGGTGCAGATCGAACTGCATGCCATCCAGACCTGTGCGGGTGGCGAAGAACGCGTCCTGCGGGAAGAGATTCCACTTCTTTCCCTCGGGCCCGTCGAAGGTCATCTCCAGGCCGAACTGATCGCCGCGCTTTTCGTCGCGGTCGACCATCGTCACTGCACTGTTCGTCACTCGCAGGCCCTTCGACTCCATCCCGTTTCTGATCCGCGAGGCCATCGCGGAGAGGTAGGCCTCCTGCGAAACATCTTCGCCAGGTCGAGGCCGGTGAAGTTGCATCGTCGCCTGGATGCGGGCCGACTTCGAGAAGGCCCAGAACAGCTCCGAGTCGTCGCACTGGAACTTCCAGTCGGTCGCCTCTGGGAGCGCAACAACAAACACACCGCGGAATCCGCGCACAAAGAACATGCGGTGGTCATTGCCGACCGGGATATCGCGCTGTGTTTCGCAAAACTTCATCGCTCCGCTCGGCATCGCCGCATCCGGCATGGCGAGATCGTCTGCCGCCGTTGCCACGACCGCCGTGCTGTTCGCTGCGCAGCCGAGCGCAAGAGAGGACAGCAGCGCAGCGAAGAGAATCCGAGAGGGCGTTTGCATGGCGCGGGCGGCTACCCCCCCCCGGCACTTTTTGTCAAGCGAAGCGCCGTGCGCACGAGCGGCAGCGCGCAACCAGCCTGTAGTTCACGAGCGCAGATCGTTCATGTCCGACGGCGTCTGCAGCAGCGCACGAGGCCGCGCATTGAGCACGATCGCCCAGTGGCGGCCGTTCCCAAGGTCCAAAGCCCAAAGCCAAAGTCCGCTCTTCAGCTCTTCTTCAACTTCGACAGCGCGCTCGCGATCGCGCCCGGCCCCTGCAGGCCCTTGTTCGCCATCCACGAGAGGACTTTCTGTCCGCCCGCGGCGAGCACGCCGAGGTAGCCGCGCATCGTCAGCTTGAGCAGGCCGCTGTGAAGTTTGACGCGGATCTTCTCGTCTGGGTTGGAGGCGACCATGTGCTGAAAAAAGAGGATGCCGAGATCGCCGACGTCCGCGTCGGGCCTCGCGCAGAGAGCACGCGTGGCCCCCGGAGCGAGCGTCAATTCGAAGTCGGGATCCTTCGCCTTGCCGGGCACAAGTCGCGGCGAGCCGTCCTCGACGGTGAAGCGGAAATCGCCGGGCGCGTCGGTGAAGGTGACGCCCACTTCGGCCGCCTTCTTGAGCGACGCGGCGGCGGTGCGGCCTGCGCTGCTGCTCTTGAAGAAGCGCGCGAGCGCGTCGGGCGAGCTCTCGGTGGGGCTGCTGCTCGGAGGCGTACCGGCGGGCGCGGAGGAGTCGGTCATGGAGCGGCCGCGAGTAGCAAAACCGCCGCTCGCTGGCAACCGCGGGCTATGCTTCGCTGCATGACTCCGCAGGAAGTGGCCCAGTCGCTTCGCGAGATCGCGCAGCTGTTGCAGCTCAAGGGCGAGAACACCTTCAAGGTGCGCGCGTACGACAGCGCAGCGGAGACGTTCGAGGCGATGCCGGCCGATCCGAGCGTGGCCGGCGGCCTGCTCGCGCGGATCAAGACGGGCACGCTGCACGAGTTGCCGTCGATCGGAAAAGCGATTGAGCAGAAGGTCACGGAGCTGGTGACGACGGGCCAGCTTGCCTATCTGCATGAGCTGCGAAGCGGCTTCCCGAGCGGGATTCTCGATCTCGTGCGCGTGCCGGGAGTCGGCCCCAAGCGCGTGCTCGCGTTGATTGCCGAGCTGGACATCGGGTCGCTCGCGGATCTGCGCGCGGCCTGCGAGGCGGGGCGCGTGCGCGGCATCAAGGGGTTTGGCGCGAAGAGTGAAGCGACGATTCTCGAGGGTGTCACGAAGCTTCAGGAGATGACGGCGCGCCGGCCACTCTGGCAGACGCGACCTGTCGCCGAGGCGCTGCTCGCGCGCATCCAGGCCGCACGGGGCGTGCACGCGGCGGCGATCGCGGGGAGCATCCGGAGATTTTCCGAGACGACCGGAGATGTCGATCTGGTTGTCGAGCTGCGACCGGGAGCGGATAGCGCGGCGGCGATGGATGCGCTCGCGACCGCGCCAGACGTGGGCGGGATCATCGGGCGTGGCGAGACGAAGCTGAGCGTGCGTCTGACGAATCCGCGTGGACTGCAGGTCGATCTGCGCGTCGTCGCGGCAGGAAAATTCGCGACCGCGCTGCATCACTTCACGGGCAGCAAAGCGCACCACATCAAGCTGCGTGGACTCGCACGGCAGCGGGGTCTCACGCTCTCCGAGTACGCGCTCGCGTCGGTGGAGAGCGGGCGCGCGCTCGAAGTGCACGACGAGGCTGCGCTCTATGCGCATCTCGGCCTGCCCTTCATCGCGCCAGAGCTGCGTGAAGATCGCGGCGAGATCGAAGCGGCGCAGGCCAATGCGCTGCCGTCGCTGATCACCGAGGAGGCCGTGCTCGGGCTCGTCCACTGCCACACGACCTGGAGCGACGGAGAGAATTCGATCGAGGAGATGGCGCAGGCGGCGCACGCACTCGGGAAGCGCTACCTGACGATCACCGATCACGCCTACGCGAGCGGCGAAGGGCGCGGCCTCACGGTGGAGCGGCTTCGCGCGCAGACCGATGAGATCGCCCGCGTCCAGAGCGGCTTTCCGCACTTGCGCATCCTGCGTGGCGTCGAGGTCGACATCCTCGAGAGCGGCGAATTGGCGCTGCCCGACGAGGAGCTCGCGGCGCTCGATCTCGTCATCGCCAGCGTGCACCAGCGCTACCATCTCGATGCGGCGGCGCAGACGGAGCGCATCGCGCGCGCGCTCGCCCATCCGCTCGTCGACATCTGGGGCCACCCGACCGGGCGGCTGCTCGGAGAGCGTGCGGAGATCGACGTCGACCTCGAGAAACTGCTCACCGTCGCGGCGAGGCACGGCGTCGCGGTCGAGTGCAACGGGACGCCGCGACGGCTCGATCTCGCGGCTCCCTGGCTGCAGCGGGCGAACGCGCTCGGCTGCCAGATCGCGCTCTCGGTCGATGCGCACGCAGCCGGAGAGTTCGCGAATCTGCGTTGGGCGGTCGGGAACGCGCGCCGTGGGTGGGTCGACCGAAAGCAGGTGATCAACGCGCTGCCACTCGACGAGATGCTTGCGCGACTCCATGGGTCGCGAGCGCACAGGTAGCCCCGCGCTCACGCTCGAACCTTGCCAGTGCGATCCGATCTCTCCTCGCGCGTTCTCTTTGCTACTGTCGCGCGCCATGCGCCTCTCGAACACGCCGTTTGTCGTCGCGTCGCTGTCTATTCTGGCCGCGCTCGTAGGCTGCTCGCGGGATCTCTCTGTTCCGTCGAACTCGCCGCCGTCCATCAGCGCCGTCTCGCCGCACGCCGCGTTCGCTGGAGAAACGGTGACCATCACCGGCACCAACTTCGGCTCGCTCAGTTCGACGACGGTCCGCTTCGGCGGAACACCCGCGCAGTTGACCTCGGTCGATCCGAGCGGGAACAAGATCGCACTGCTGATGCCCGACATTGGCGCGATCGATCTCGCTGAAGGCAGCGCAACAGGCTCCATCGAAATCGATACACTCGCTGGGAGCGCACGCTGGCCGAGCAGCCCCGACGGCGGCATCTTCCAATCGCTCGGGCCGGGCCATCCGCACGAACTCATCCTGAAGGCGCAGGCGTCGCTATCGCCGCTCATCACGTGGGCCGGAGTGCCGCAGACCCCGAACGCCAGCGGAGATGACAACGCGAACAATGCCGTCTGGATGATCGACTACACGCACGACCTGCTGCTGACCGCCTCCGCATACTTCGATCGCACGCTCCGCGCGCGAATGCGCATCTCGTCCGAGGCGGTCTTCTTCTTTGGCGAAGCGTTCTCGCCCTATCTCTACGACCTCCGTGGCGGAACAGATGATCTGGGCATCCCGCTCGCACCCGTGCTGCACCAGTACGCGCTCAGCCAGCAGGGGCGGACGCCCGACACCGAGCTGTGCGTGTCCGGACCGTTGGTCACGCAGGACCAGATGCAGGCGCTGTTCGATCCCACCTGGCTCGCGTTCGCCTTCGCCTCTCCGGGCGCGAAGTGGGTCGCGATTCCGATCGACACGCAGGGAGTGCAACTGGTTCAGCTGACGCCCAGGCCCCTCGATGATGGCGGTGTCGACAACTGCGGCATCACGACGTTCACCATCGGAACCGACGGCTCGCCGGGCGCATTTCCCAGCACCGCCTACGTGCCGCTGACATTCACGTTCGCCTCCGACGAGCTCCTCATCGGCACGGGGAAAGGGCCGAGCGCCGGGCGCGGTTTCCTCTTCTCCATCGAGCTCGATCAGAACCCGCCGAAGCTGCGGCTCAGCGATGCGCTCGTTGGCGGCGACGCTCCAGCGTTAGACGGGCTCACGGCTCCCGCGATCGGAGTCCTTCCCGATGGGGGTCAGGGTGGCGCCTACGCAACCTCCGACTACGAGATTGCCTTCTTCACCTACGCTGCGGGCACGCCGCCACAGAAGTCTCTGGACGACCGTTTCCAGACCGCGTCCAGTCCCGCGCTGCTTGCATACAACAGCCCCGACGCGAGCACGCCCCTGCTCTACTCGGTCGACCAGGTCGGCGCTTTGCTTGCAATCGACCCGATCGACGGCGACGCCATTGTCGGCGCGGCCCAGATTCGGAATTGGAGTGCGCTGCTTCCGCTCCGAGAGGGGATCGGAGGAGGCCAGCACGACCTGCTCTTGGAGGAGAACGGCCGCCTCACGCTGTTCGGGCCCACGCTTGCCCCCCTCTCGAATCGCGAGCTCGGATCGGGTCCTTCGGCAGCACCCGCGCTCGGCATCGAGAGCGAACCGGCGAACTTCGGGGGGGTACACGATGCAGGGATAGGGCAGAGAATCTTTGTCGCGACTTCGCTCGATACGCTGCAAATCGATACGTCTCCGCTGCAGCCGATCCTGGTGGCCAACCAGCCTGTGCGACTCGACGGACTTGCCGCGAGCAGTGGGGGCGAAGTCGGATGGGACTCGAACCAGCTCTTCGTTCGGGATCCGGGCGCCTGGGACCATGCAGGCACCCTGGCCGACCCGATCGCGCGTGGGTTGATCAGCGACGACCGGAAATGGATCGCGACGATCACCAGCGTTGGCGACAGCAGCGCGCCGACGCTGTCGATGGTCTCGCTTATCGACGGCGGAACCGTCGTGGCTCCCGCGGACCTCTCCTTCGCCCACACCCGGCAGCACCCTGCGTATCTCGCCTGGCGGGGACAGACGCTCTATCTGGCGGCCGCAGGGGTTGCATGCCCGGACGGAGGGACGGGGCTCGAGTTGGTGCGGATGAAGCCAGACAGTCTGGAAGTCGATCAGTGCAGTTCGCTCAATCCGATTCCGCCTCCGGCTCGCCAGGCGACGGCCGTCACGGGGCTCTGGTCAAGCCGAGCGCTGGGCGGAGTCCTTGCAACCGCCACCATCCCCGCGGTGGGCAATCCTGATCTCGAGCATTCCCTGCTCGGGACGCTCTGGAGGGACGACGGCACGCAGGCCGCGATCAACCTCGCCGAGCCGCTGATCTTCCCGCTCACACTTTCTGCGGACGGGCGGGAGCTGGTCTGCAGGTCGCCGGAGTACAACGGGACGCCTCCCGGCATCGACGCAGTGCTGCTCGATCTCGATGCCTCAGACGGCGGAGCACGGCAGCTGATCAAGGGACCGACGCGACATATCGACCTTGCGGACACTCCGCGCGAAGCAGTCAGTGCATTCGACGGAAGCGCCTACTACGTGCTCCTCCCTGGCCTTGACGCGGTCGGGCTGATCGAGTAGGCGGGCGACGAGTGAGCGAAGATCAGTGGTGCTTCTCTCCCCCTCCGTGCTCACCGCCCGCATGCACGGGAGTGCCGGCGTGTGCGGGGGCACCTGCGTGAATCGGCGCGCCGCCGTGAACAGGCCCGGCGACGCCGTGAGGCGGCCCGTAAGCGTGGCCATGCTCGGGCGACGACTGGATCGACGGAGCCTGACGCGCGCCGTGGATCACCGAACCGACGTGCGCGCGCGGGACCATCTCGTGGGCGATCGGATGCGTGAAGTGCTGCGCCGGGACGGCGATCCATCCGTGCCAGTGCGGGCCGTACTTGAAGCCACGCGGGCCGTACGGCGCCCACGCGACGTGGCCGTTGGTGTACCGCCACGAAACCCACGCTGGAGCCCAGGTGAAGCCGGGGACCCAGAACCAGCCGACGTTCTCGAGCCACGCCCAGCGGCCGTAGTGAAACGCGGCCCATCCCCACGGCACCGTCGATGCGAAGGCCCAGCCCGCGTCGGTGTAGACCCACGAGCCATCCGTGTACGGCTGCCACTCGGAATTCGCGGCGGCGTTGGGAGCCCAGACGCGGCCGTAATCGGGCGTGTCGATCCAGCGACCATAGGGAGACAGCGACTGATCGAATGCGGCCTGATCGGGGGCCTGCTCGGGAGGCTGCGCTTCCGCTGGCGGCGGCTCGGAATCATCGAGGTCGGTCGGAGGAGGAGGCGGGGCCGTGTCTGACGTGGACTGATCATCCTGCGCTTGAGCAGCGCGAGAGACGAGCATCGTTGCAGGAATCGCGACGAGCAGCGCCGCGAGCGGGCTGCAGAGATTCGACTTGATCAGCGTGGCCATGTGCACCCCTGCGAAAGAGTTCTCTCGAGTCGAATGATAAGCAGCCCGTCGACGCCCGGCCTGTTTCAATCTGATTGCGTCTGCGTGCGCGTGGCCGGTGCAGGGAGCAGGCCGTTCCGCTGCAGCGCCGCGAGAAGATCCTCGACGCTCTGGTAGGTCAGCGAGAGCGGATCCTCGTGACGGAAGCGGATCTCACCGCTCTCGTCGATGATGAAGATGGCGCGCCGGGCCGTGCCCATCAAGGTCCGCACGCCGTAGAGCCCGGCGACCTTGCCGCCCTCGTCTGCGAGCAGAGGGAAGCTCAGCGCGTAGGATTTGGCCATCCGCTCGTGCCGCTCGAGTTTGTCGGTCGAGATGGCCCAGAGCACCGCGCCCGTCGCGACGAGCTCCTGCCGCTGCGCCTCGTAGGCAGCGAGCTGGCGCGTGCAGACGGGCGTGAAATCTCCCGGGTAGAACGCGAGGACGACGACGCGGCCGCGCTGCGCCGCGAGGTGATAGTTGCCATCCGGGCTCTCGGCGGGCGGGACGCCATCGAGAGAGAAGTCGGGCGCGAGATCGCCTTCGAACGGACCCATGGGACGCGCACCCTACCCGATCATGGCGCTGGTGCTGTTCGCGAATCCGCGCTGGTGATACGAGAGCGCGGACACGAACCCCACAGGAGTCCGCCATGACCATCGCAGCCAACGACGCGCTCATCCTCGACGCAGTGCGGACGCCGATCGGAAAACTGCGCGGAGCCTTGACGGGCGTGCGCGCGGACGATCTCGCAGGGTTCGCGATCGAGTCGCTGCTGGCCCGCGTGGCGAGCGCGAGCGGGAGGGATCTCGCATCGCTGCACGCGCGCATCGACGAGGTGATCCTCGGCTGCGCGAACCAGGCGGGCGAGGACAATCGCAACGTCGCGCGCATGGCGCTTCTGCTCGCGGGGCTGCCCGACCGCGTGCCCGGCGTGACGGTAAATCGGCTCTGCGCGAGCGGCATGGAGGCCGTGGTGCAGGCCTCGCGCGCGATTCGCCTCGGCGATGCGCAACTGATGGTCGCGGGCGGCGTCGAGAGCATGACGCGCGCGCCGTGGGTGGTGGGCAAGCCGGCCGAGGGGTTCGCAGGCGGTCCGATGGTGAGCTTCGATACCTCGCTGGGCTGGCGCTTTCCCAACCCGCGTCTCGCAGCGCGCTTCCCGCTCGAGAGCATGGGCGAGACGGCGGAGAACGTCGCGATGAAGTACGGCATCGCGCGTGCGGCTCAGGATGAGTTCGCGTTCTCCTCGCATCAGAAAGCCAGCGCAGCGCAGGCGGCGAATCGATTCGCGCAGGAGCTCGTCGCGGTCCCTGTCGCGGCATTTTCCGGAGACAAGAAGAAGGCAGCGACGCCGCCGTTCGAGCGCGATGAGGGGCCGCGCGCGGACAGCACGGTCGAGAAGCTCGCGACGCTCAAGCCGGTCTTCCGCGAAGGCGGGAGCGTGACAGCGGGAAACTCGTCGGGGCTCAATGATGGCGCGGCCGCGCTGCTCATCGGCTCGCCGCGCGCCGCAGACGAACTCGGGCTCAAGCCGCTCGCGCGCATCGTCGCTTCCGCGTCGGCAGGAGTGGATCCGCGGCTGATGGGAATCGGTCCGGTGCCGGCGGCGCAGGCGGCGCTCGCGAAGGCAGGACTCACCGTGCGCGATCTTGGTCTCGTCGAGCTGAACGAGGCGTTCGCGGCGCAGGGCCTCGCGGTGATGAACGAGTTGGGGCTCGATCCCGCCAAGGTGAATGTCGACGGCGGCGCGATCGCGCTCGGGCACCCACTGGGAATGAGCGGTGCGCGCATCGTTGGACACCTCGCGCACGCGCTGCGCGCACGAGGCGGCCGCTATGGCCTGGCGACGCTCTGCATCGGCGTCGGCCAGGGGCTCGCGGTGATCATCGAATCGCTCTGAGCCGCGCGGGGCTTGATCGAAATGCTCCGCGCGGCGAGGTGGCTCGTCGCGCTCAGTGCGTCCAGTTGCCCGTGACGTCCCAGCCGTCGACCAGCACGACACCGGTGTAGCCAACGACCGAACCGTTGCCTCCTGCGACGGAGATGCCGGCCGGCGCAACGGCGGTCACGCTGCTGCTTCCAGACTGCGACGTGATGCCGACGGTGCCGCCGGAACCTCCCGTGATGGCGATGTCGCTGCCACTGATCGCGCCGCCGACAGCGAGGATGTCGCCCGACTCGGAGACGGTATCGCCGATGATCGAGACCGAGCCCGCGCCGCCGTATGCAGCCCTCGTGTTGCGGCTGCCCGCCGAGCGGGGAGCGACGACGGCAGGCCACCTGCTCGACCCACCAGAGACGTCGAGCGCGCCGCTGTTGATGGCCGGGCCGAGTTCAGCGAGCAGCGAGAGTCCTGACGAGGGGCCTTCACTCACGTTGCCGGCTCCGACGCCGCCACCGCCTGCCGAGCCTGCGCCCCCGCGGCCGGTGATCGAACCGGTGTTGGTCACGCCCGTCGCGCCCGAGAGCATGACGCCGAAGGATGCGCCGCCAGTCGCGCCATCTCCGCCCGAGACGTCGATCCTGCCAGCGTTGAAGACGTTCTCGAAACGGTCGTTCGCGGGCAGGCAAGTGTCCTGCGTGCGCAGGGAAAGAATGGTGGTGCTTGCATTGCCACCAGCGCCCTGGAGCGAAGAGCCGCCGCGCGCAGTGATGTCCGCGTAGTTGATCACGCTGCCACCCGGACCACACCCAGAGCCGACCGGCGCGGATTGCCGATTGATTGGAGCGCCAGCGTGCGAGGCCTGGTTCCACAGAGAGACGGAGCCTCCGGTGCCGCCACCGAGAAGTCCTGCACCACCGCTGGCGTCGATGGTCGCGTAGCCGTAGAGGATCAGCTCCTGGCCTTGCGGCTCGGTTCCGGTGTCGAGCGAGAGGTTGATCGAGCCGGCCGCTCCGCCCGAGAGCGCGCCAGCGCCACCGGAGGCATCGAGCGAACCAGAGAGAATCAGATCGCCGCAAGGAAGCGTGCTCGTCGAAGGTTGGAGCGAGCGCCCGCCTGAACTGAAGATCCCTCCGTTCGAACTGAGCGCGACGCGGAGGGTTCCACCAGCGCCGCCCGCACCAACCGGAGACGCGCCACCGGCGACCGTCATCGCGCCACTGCTGACGAGAACGCCGCTGTATCCCGAGACGAGGATCTGGCCGCCGCTGCCGCCGGTGCAGAGCTCAGGCGAGGCAGAGGGGCAGGTCGAATCGACTGCGCCGCCGCTCGCGTTCCAGTTGCCGGAGTTGCGGATCGAGGTGCGCGTGCTGTTGTTGGGGAAGACGATCGTGCCGCCGTTGCCGCCCGCTGCCACATCAGGCGACGACGCGACGAAGCCCTTGCCACCGCTGACATCGAGGTTCCCCGAGTTGTTCGTCGCGAGCGCGCCGACGAGGACGATCTGGCCGCCGTTGCCGCCCTGTCCCGCGAGCGCGCTGCCGCCGCGAGCCTTGACGTCGCCACGGTTGTAGATTGGCGTGCTGGGAATGAACGAGTCGATCGTCGACGCAGAGATCAGCTCGATGGTGCCTGCGTTCCCGCCGCTCGATCCGGGACCGCCAGAGGAGTCGATTGTTCCCTCGTTCCAGAACGCCTGCGCGACGATCTGGATGCCTCCGCTCGCACCGCCGGGCGCGTGGCTGTCTCCTGCGACGCCGAGGTTGGTCACGCTTGAGCCGACGTCACCGAAATAGTCGCCACAGACGAGGCCAAATGCGGGCGGCACCTGATCTGCCGAGGCGACCGGATTGATGGCAAGAGCGCCCGCGTTGGAGCAGCTGCTCGGAACCTGGCTGGCCCCGCGGACGATGAGATTGACGGACGCGCCGGTCTCCCCCGTGTCGAGGACAACGGTCGCGCCCGCTTCGATGGAGAGGCTGTCGGTCTGCGTGGCGGTTCCCGCGTCCGCAGCGATGTAGAGCGCGCTCGAATCGCCGTCGCTGTAGCGGAAGATCGTGCCGTTCGGGAGATTCGGCGTGAGGGTTGTCTGCACGCTGACGAGATACGGCGTAGGGCTCGCGGTGAATCTTGCCGGGTTCGCCGAGACAGGTGCCGGGGGATGTGCCGGAAACGTGAAGGTCGCGTCGGCCGCCCCGGTCCTGAAGACCTTGAGGTGACCGCCGTTGCTCCCGTTCACGAACGCGGCCGTGAAGGTTCCGCCGCTGCCGCCATCGCCCGCCGAGGAGGCACCGCCGCTCGCCGTGATCGTCGCGCTGCCTGCTGCGCCGGCCGGAGGCGAAATGGAGCCAATCTGCTGCGGCGAGCCGTTGCAGACGTACGAACTGCTGAGGACCTCGCCCGTCTCGAGGATGCCGTTGCGCGCGATGCCGCCGTTGGCGCCGTTGTCGAGTCCGCTGTCGGTGCGCTGTCCGCCGGCCCCGCAGTTGGCGTCGCCGATCGGAAGGCTCGTCGTCTTGATCAGCGTGGTGAAACCGTCGCCGCCGTCAACGCCGTTCGTGCCGTTGGTTCCATTCGCGCCGCTCGCCCCGTTGGCGCCGTTCGGCCCGTTGCAGACAACCTGTGTGCTCCCGCCGCTCGAGATCGAAACGCCTCCCGCGGGGCAGAGCGCACCGGCGGCGATGGGCGTGATGGTGACGTTCGAACTGCAGGCGAGTGGAGCCGCGGCGAGAACAAGAATGGCCGCGTGCAGAGAGAACTTCATGAGGATGCTCCGGGTGTGGATGGTCAAGGCGGACGAACGGCGGGGCGGGACTCTGCCGAACGTGGGCAGCGATGACAATGGAAACGCGAACAGCGAGCGACAATCACGCTTCTTCGGAGCGCGAGCCCAAGTTCGTTGACGCGCCCCAACGCTGCCGCCTAGCTTGCGGCGACCTTGCGGGGAGGACGCGCGATGACGGACGAGAGCAAGCAGGCTGCGGTGCCGAAGATCGTCGAGATCGGCGGCAAAGGTGGCGCCTTCTACATGCAGCAGCTCATCAACACCGAGCGGCCGGCGCGCATGGTGGGGCTCTTCACGATGCGGCAGATGAAGCCACACGAGCTTGCCCGCCTCGTCGAGGTGTGCGGCGATGCGCTGCGCGAAGAGGATCTGACCGCGGCGCTCACCATCGCGCCTCTCGGCGAAGTTGTCCCGCCCAAGCCCGAGGACACCTGGAAGGTGACGGTCATCGAAGCGGCCGCGACGCCGCCGCACGACTGCATCGTGCAGCTCTTCGACATGAACTCCGACGAGAGCACGCACCGCGCGCTGATCGAACATCTCTTCAACATGGAGGAGCAGCTCGGCCAGGAGGCGGTCGAGGCCACCCAGGGTGCGCAGACCTATCTGACTGTCGCGTCGGGGCGGCTCGACGATCCGCAGCGCGTGCACGCGTTCGAGAATCTCGTCGCGCTCTTCTCGTCCGCGCTGGGAGCGTGTCTGGTCGATCCGGCGGGCGCGGTGGTGACGATGGATGCGGGCGAGTGGGCGGAGGCGATGGAGATGAGCCTGCAGCTGGAAAAGGATATGCACCTGCTGCGCAAGTAATCGCGCGCCCGCTCCTGGAGCGGCCTTGCGATATCACGGCATCTCGCAGCAACTATCGACTGAATCGAAGCAGGCTCAGCAAGGACGGCACGAAAGATGGGCGAGTTGGTGCAGGTTCGAGTCGACAGCGGTGTCGCGCTCTTCACGCTGACGGCGCCGCCGGCGAATACGTACAGCTACGAAATGATGCGTGAGCTCGACGCGGCGATCCTCGCGGCGAGGATGGACGAGCGGGTGCATGTCGTCGTCATCACCGGATCGCGCCCGACCGCACCAGTGGCGGGCAAGAAGCCCGCTCCCGAATTCTTCTGCGCCGGCGCCGACATCAAGATGCTCGAAGGTGCGAACCCGTATTTCAAATACAACTTCTGCCTGCACGCGAATGAAACGCTGCAGCGTCTTGAGCAGACGGCGAAGCTGGTGATCGCGGCGATCAATGGACACTGCGTCGGCGGCGGACTCGAGGTGGCGCTGGCCTGCGATCTGCGGATTGCGCGCAAGGACGCGGGCAAGGTCGGACTGCCCGAAGTGAGTCTGGGTGTGCTGCCGGGGACGGGCGGAACGCAGCGACTGGCGCGGGCGCTCGGGCGATCGAAGTCGATCGAGTTGATGGTCGAAGGGAAGAATCTCAGCATCGACGAGGCGCGCGGACTCGGGCTCGTCAATGAAGTCGTCGACTGCACGGCCGAAGCATTTCTCGGCGAGGCGCTGGCCTATGCGCAGCGGTTCGTGCCGCCCGCGAAGGCGTCGCGCGCAGTCGGGATGATCAAGCGCGCGGTCACGTCCGGCATCGAGATGGAGCTCTCGAGCGGGCTTGCGCTCGAGCGCGAATTGCAGCAGCGGCTCTTCGAGGGCGAGGACGCGAAGGAAGGCATCGCGGCCTACAACGCTCGGCGCACGCCAGCGTTCACGGGGCGTTAATGGATGCAAGTGAGCAGTGGCAGCTCGATGCGGCACTCGCGGCGCTGAGCAGCGACGGGCGGTCGCTCACGCGCTCGCTGCGCACGCGGCTGGCGAAGATCGCCGAGCTGCGCGCGCGCTTCGAGGCCCGGGCACCGGCCCCGCGCGGGGAGCTCATCTACACGCACGAGGAGACGGAGGTCGCGCGCCTGATGCTCAAGCCAGGCGGGCTGCCGAAGCTCTGCTTTCCCAATGAGCCTCCGCGCGAGATCTCAGGGCTCGCGCAGGCGTCGCAGGCGGCCGAGCGGATCGCGCGACGCACGCAGGAGTTGATCGACGCCGCGCCGCAGCTGGGACTCTTCGGGCCGCCGCGCAAGTAACGGATGGCGCAGAGAGCGGGCTTGCGGCGGCGCGAGCCGGTCTGTTATCCGATCCGCGCCAATGGACCACCACTCCGCGCCGATCGATGTCGCTCTCGATACCCATCCCTCGCGCTATCGCCACTGGGCGCTGCGGGTCGACGGCGAACGGGCCACGCTGGTGCTCAAGGTCACGCCATTCGGCGGCCTGATGCCGGAGACCGAGCTCAAGAGCAACTCGTACGATCTCTCGGTCGACGTCGAACTCGCAGACGCGCTGATGCGGCTGCGCTTCACGCACCCTGGCGTCAAAGCGCTCACCATTACGTCGGGCCATGACAAGATCTTCTGCTCGGGCGCGAATATCTACGTCCTCGCCGCGTCGTCGCATCCGTTCAAGGTGAACTTCTGCAAGTACACCAACGAGACGCGGCTTTACCTCGAGGAGCTTTCGGAACAGAGCGGGATGAAGACCCTTGCGGCGTGCAATGGCGCCACGGCGGGCGGTGGATATGAACTCGCGCTCGCATGCGATGAGATCCTGCTTGTCGACGACGGCTCCTCGACGGTGAGCCTGCCCGAGGTGCCGCTGCTCGCGGTGCTTCCCGGCACGGGAGGACTTACGCGCGTGGTCGACAAGCGCAAGGTCCGCCGCGATCTCGCCGACGCATTTTCGACGCTGGCCGAGGGGATTAAAGGCAAGCGCGCGGTCGATTGGAATCTCGTCGACGCCGTCTCGCCGCGCAGCAAGTTCGCACAGGCCGCGGTCGAGCGGGCATTGGCGCTCGCGAAGAAGGCGCCGGAGATCGCGCGCGGGCCGGGCATTGAACTCGACGCGATCGAGCCGTCGATTCAAGGCAATCGATTTGATTACCAGCATCTATCGCTTGATATCGACCCGAAGAGCCGCGTCGCGACACTCACGATGCGCGCGCCCGAGGGCAAGCAGCCCGCCAATGCAGCCGAGGCGCTCACGGCTGGAGCAGCGTGGTGGAATATCCGCGCCGCGCGCGAACTCGACGATGCCCTGCTCCGCCTGCGCATCCATCACGCCGAGATCGGGCTGGTGCTGCTGCGCACGAGCGGAACTCTCGAGTCGGCCTTCGCTGCGGGAGAGTTGCTCGGTGGCGCAGAAAAGGACGCCTGGATTGTTCGCGAGGCACGACTGCTCTGGGGGCGCGCGCTCAAGCGCCTCGACGCGACGGCGAAGAGCTTCTTCGCGATCGTCGATGCGAAGAGTTGCTATGCGGGGCCGCTCTTCGAGTTGCTCGTCGCCGCAGACCGCAGCTACGTCCTCGATCAGGACGGCGTGCAGTGCCGCCCCGGAGCGCTCTCCGCCGGCGCATTGCCAACATGGTCCGGCATATCGCGCCTATCGCAGCGATTCCTCGCCAAGCCGGAGCAGGCAGCTTCCGTCATTGCGGCCGGCATATCAGGAACTATCGACTCCAATCAGATGAACAAGCTCGGCCTCTGCACGGTCTTTGCCGACGACATCGATTTCGAGGAGGAGCTGCGCGTCGCTGTCGAAGAGCGTGCCAGCCTCTCGCCCGACGCATTGACCGGAATGGAAGCGAGCTATCGCTTCGCCGGTCCCGAGACCCTCGCGACGAAGATCTTCGGCCGCCTCTCCGCGTGGCAGAACTGGATCTTCATCCGCCCGAATGCAACCGGCGAACACGGGGCATTAACCGCATACGGAAAGCCCGACCGTCCGAAGTACGACTGGCGCCGCACTTAACGAAAAGAGACGATATGGCCCTCGATCAATCCTCGATTCCGAACAATGTCGATCTCTCGTCCGATCGACGTCTGCAGCGCGCGCTCGAGCAGTGGCAGCCGAACTTCCTGAGCTGGTGGAACGATGTCGGTCCGGCCGGATTCCAGGCCCACGAAATCTGGCTGCGCACGGCCATCTCCGTCGAGGCGGGCGGCTGGGCACACTTTGATTACGTGCGGATGCCTGATTACCGCTGGGGGATCTTCCTCGAGCCGCAGACCGAGGGGAAGAAGATCGGCTTCGGCGATGTGCAGGGCGAGCCCGTCTGGGACGAAGTGCCGGGCGAGCATCGCAACGCGCTCCGCCGCATTATCGTTACGCAGGCCGACACCGAGCCCGCGTCGGTCGAGCAGCAGAGCCTGCTCGGGAAGTGCGCGCCTTCGCTCTACGACCTGCGCAATCTCTTCCAGGTCAATGTCGAGGAGGGTCGGCACCTCTGGGCAATGGTCTATCTGCTCCACCGCCATTTCGGTCGCGATGGTCGAGAGGAGGCGGACGAACTGCTGCAGCGCCGCTCGGGCAGCTCGGATAAGCCGCGCATCCTGAATGCGTTTAATGAGCCGATCGCCGATTGGCTGAGCTTCTTCATGTTCACGATGTTCTCGGACCGCGACGGCAAGTACCAGCTCGCCGCCTTGGCCGAGAGCGGCTTCGATCCGCTCGCCCGCACCACGCGCTTCATGCTCACCGAAGAGGCGCACCATCTCTTCGTCGGCGAGACCGGCGTCGATCGCGTGATCCAGCGCACGGCGCAACTGATGGCCGAGGGCAAGGAGCCACGCGAGCACGGTGCGATTCCGCTCGAGATCGTGCAGAAATATATCAACCACTGGTTCAGCCTCGCGCTCGACCTCTTCGGCGGCGAGATCAGCTCCAATGCGGCCGATTTCTTTGCGGCGGGATTAAAGGGCCGTTTCCGCGAAGAGGGATATGAGGAACATAAGGGCATTGGCACGTATCGA
This sequence comes from uncultured delta proteobacterium, assembly GCA_903911145.1. Classification (GTDB taxonomy): domain Bacteria; phylum Myxococcota; class Myxococcia; order Myxococcales; family 40CM-4-68-19; genus CAIWCD01. Next base: position 179,887 of record CAIWCD010000013.1, read on the forward strand.
ATGCAGACCCCCTCGAATGGCAAGCTCATCGAGGAAGAGGTGCCGCTGCGCAACGCGATGAATGAAGTCCTGCGCGACGAGTACATCAAGGATTGCCAGCGCGCGGTGGATCGCTGGAACAAGAGCATTGCCAAGGCCGGATTAAGCGGCGTGACGATGAAACTGCCGCATCGCCGCTTTCACCGCGGAGTGGGGCCGTTCTCGACCGTGCATGCGTCGCCGGATGGCGACATGCTGAGCGCCGAGGAGTTTGCCTCCAAGCAGTCGAGCTGGCTGCCGACCCCGGCTGATTTCGCTTATGTCGGTTCGCTGATGGTCCCGGTCTATGAACCGGGAAAGATGGCGTCGTGGGTTGCGTCGCCGGCCAAGGGCATCGACGGACTTCCGCTCGATTACGCCTACGTCCGCGCGCCGCAGGCATAAGCGCCGCACTCGAACGCAGCGACCAACGAAAGCATCATCGCGCGGCCAGACAGCATTCTGAGCCGCGCGTTTAGTTTCCAGTCCATGCAATTTGCGCCCGCGCTCTGCGTAGGCGAGCGACGATTCAACCAGGAGCCACGACAATGGAACTGCGCATCTCGGGTTTGTCCAAGCGCTATCCCAACGGAGTCCAGGCGCTCAACAATATCTCGCTGAACATCCCCGCCGGGATGTTTGGCCTGTTGGGACCCAATGGCGCGGGCAAGTCAACGCTGATGCGCACGCTCGCGACGCTGCAGGAGGCCGACGCGGGCAGTGTGACGTTCGAGGGTATCGACGTGCTGCGCGAGAAGGAGCGCGTGCGCGAACTGCTCGGATATCTGCCGCAGGAGTTCGGCGTCTATCCCAAGGTGAGCGCGCTCGACCTGCTCAATCACTTCGCCGTGCTCAAGGGAATCAACGACTCGAAGAAGCGCCGCGAGTTGGTCGACGTGCTGCTGCAGCGAACCAACCTCTACGAGGCGCGCCACAGGCGGCTTGGCACGTTCTCGGGAGGAATGAAGCAGCGCTTTGGCATCGCGCAGGCGCTGCTCGCCAATCCCAAGCTATTAATCGTCGACGAGCCGACCGCGGGTCTTGATCCCGAGGAGCGCTTGCGTTTCCTGAATCTGCTCGCAGACCTCGGCCAGAACATCGTGATTATCCTCTCCACGCATATCGTCACCGATATCTCCGACCTCTGTAAGCAGCTCGCGATTGTCGCGCGCGGCACGGTGGTGGCAAGCGGAGATCCGCTGGCGCTCGTGGCGGAACTGCAGGGCCGCATCTGGCAGCGGTTTGTCGCCTCGGATGAATTGGCGGCCTATCAGCAGAGCCATACCGTGCTCGCCACGCGCCGCGCCGCGGGCCGCCTGGTCATTCGCGTCTTGAGCGACAGCAATCCCGGCGCAGGCTTCGAGCCCTCTGCGCCCGACCTCGAGGACGTCTATTTCCTCGCCATTCATTCGACACCTGCGCAGGCGATCCCTGCAGCAGCGCAGGCGAGCTGATTCCAATGCTCGCCCATATCGCGCTGTTCGAGCTGCGCAAGCGGCTCTCGATGATCTCGACCTACGTCTACGCCCTGCTCTTCTTTGCCTGCGGCCTGCTGGCCGCATTTGCCGGCGGCGGCGCATTCTCCAACGTCTCCGTGAATTCAGGTTCGGAGCACGTCTACGCGAACGCCCCATTCACGCTGGATCGATTGATCTCCGTGCTCTCCGACCTCGGCGTGATGATGAGCGCTGCCGTCTTCGGGCAGGCGATTCACCAGGACTTTGAAGCACGCACCGATTCCCTTCTCTTCACATTCCCAATCACGAAGCGCAGCTACCTCGGCGGCCGCTTCCTCGGCGCGTTCGTCTTTGTCTTTGCAATCTTCCTCTGCATTGCCGCCGGACTCTTCGTCGGCGGCCACTTCCCTGTCCTGATTAACAAGGCCCTCTTCGGACCGGTGCCCTTCAAAGCCTATTGGCGGCCCTACTTCACCAGCGTTCTTCCCGGCCTGATCTTTACCGGCTCGCTCTTCTTTGCGCTCGGCGCACTCGGGCGGCGGATGATGCCGGTCTATATCGGCGCTGTCGTGGTGGTGGCCGCATATCTGCTCGCCGGCACGCTCTTGAGCGACCTCGACAACCAGAATCTGGCGTCGCTGGTCGACCCGTTCGGCAATGCCGCGCTGCACCTGACGACGCGATATTGGACGACCGCAGAGAAGAATCAGCTGCTCATTCCTTTCAGCGGTCGATATCTCGCCAATCGCGCGATCTGGAGCGGTGTCGGAATCATCGCGCTCGTCGTGACCTATCTGCGTTTCAATATGGCCCACGTTGGCACTGCAGAGAAGAAGCAGCGCAGCGCAGGCGCTCGAGTTCCCGCGCCGACGGGCCCGCTCCCGCTGGTCTCCGCCTCGCGCAGCAATCTGCGCACGCTGGCGACGCTCACGCGCCTTGGGTTCATCGAGACCATCAAGAACAGCTATTTCGCCGTCCTCGTGCTCGCTGCCGCGATCATGGCGCTGACCACGATGTCATTCGCAGGAAAGGTCTTCGGCACACCGACCTGGCCCGTGACCCACGCAATCGCCGAACTCGGAAGCGGCTCATTCAGCCTCTTCATCCTCATCATCATCACGTTCTATGCGGGTGAAATCGTCTGGCGCGAGCGCGACCTGAACCTCGCCCAGATCACCGATGCGCTCCCCATTCCAAACTGGGTGACCTACCTCGCAAAGCTCATCAGCCTCTGCCTGCTTCCCGCGATGCTGCTCGCCGTCGTCCTCGTGATGGGCGTCGCGTTCCAGACTGCGCACGGGTATCACCATTACGAAGTCGGCCTCTATCTCAAGCGCCTCTATTTGCTTTCGCTGCCGAGCTACATCTTCCTCTGCATCCTCGCGTTCACGGTGCAGTCGGTCGTGCAGAACAAGTATCTCGGCCACGCCATCATGGTCGCCTATTACATCTTCACCCAGTTTATGGGCACCCTGGGACTTGAGCACGGACTCCTCAAGTATGGTGACGTTCAATCGGAGCACTATTCCGATATGAACGGATTCGGCCACGCCGTCTGGCCCGACGCGCTCTACAACATGTATTGGGGCGGCTTTGCATTGATGCTCGCCGTTGTCGGTGCGCTCTTCTGGAATCGCGGAACAGAAGCTCCGTTTGCGGCGCGACGGAAACTCGCAAGCGATCGTTTCACCCTTCTCCCACGCGGCCTCGCGGCACTCGGCCTGCTCGTCACGATCGCGGCAGGAGGAACGATCTATTACAACGAAGATATCCTGAATCGATACCGCACTTCGCACCAGGAGGAGGGGCTGCGCGCGGAGTACGAGAAGAAGTACAAGCAGTTCGAGACCGCTCCGCAGCCGCGCATCACAGAGGTCCGGGCCGACTTCGATCTCTATCCCGAGACAGAAACACTCGACGCGCACGGCAGCTATGTCCTCGAGAATAAGAGCGGCCAGCCGATCCCGGTCATCTACGTGCAGCTCGGCGACGAGCAGAGGTTTGAATCACTCGCTGTCGGGCCAATGGCGGCGCCCAGCGAGTCCGACACGACACTCGGCTTCTATACCTATCGCCTCCCTGCGCCGTTGGCGCCCGGAGAGAAGATGCCGCTCAACTATTCAATCCGGTTTCACACCCGAGGATTCAAGGACGGAGGGAACCGCACCGACATCGTCGCAAACGGAACGTTCTTCAACAGCGGGAGCCTCCCGCACATCGGCTATTCGCGCGACGACGAGCTGCCTCTCGACAACCAGCGCAAGAAGTTCGGTCTGGCCCCGCGCGCCCGGCTCCCTGACATCAACGATGTTCCCGCTCGGGCAAACAACCTCATCTCCAACGACGCTGACTGGGTCACGTTTGAATCAACCATCAGCACCAGCGCGGACCAGCGCGCGATCGCGCCAGGATATCTGCAGCGCGACTGGATGGAGAATGGTCGGCACTATTTCCATTACAAGATGGATGCTCCGATTCTCGGCTTCTATTCGATTCTTTCTGCGCGCTACGAGGTCCGCAAGGAGACCTGGAATGGGATCGCGCTGGAGATCGATTACCACCCCGGGCACGAATACAACCTCGACGACATGATGCGCGGCATGAAGGATTCGATCGACTACTACGGCACCAACTTCACGCCCTACCAGTTCCACCAGGCCCGCATTCTCGAGTTTCCCAACTACGCGTCATTCGCCCAGTCGTTCCCCAACACGATTCCCTACTCGGAGAGCATTGGCTTCATCGCGAAGGTCACCCCAGAGAAGCCCGACGATATTGATTACCCGTATTACATCACTGCGCACGAGATCGCGCACCAGTGGTGGGGACATCAAGTCATCGGCGCCAACGTCCAGGGCGTCTCGTTCCTCGACGAGACGTTGGCCCAATACTCGGCATTGATGGTGATGAAGGCACGCTTCGGCGCGTCCCAGATGCATCGGTTCCTCAAATATGAGGCCGATCAATATCTGATGGGTCGCGCCACGGAGCAGCAGAAGGAGGTCCCCCTCCTGCGCGTCGAGAACCAGCAATACATCCATTACAAGAAGGGAAGCCTCGTCATGTATGCGCTGCAAGACTATATCGGCGAGGCGAAGGTCAACGCGGCGCTCAAGAGCTTCCTCGTCGCCAACCAGTTCAAGGGGCCGCCTTATCCGACGTCAATGTCGTTGTTCGAGGAGTTCAAGAAGGTCACGCCGCCAGAGTTGCAATACCTGCTGCACGATCTCTTCGAGACCATTACTCTCTACGATAATCGCGCGCAGACGGCGACGGCGCGCAAGCTTCCCGACGGCCGGTTTGAATTGACGATTGGAATTACCGTCAAGAAGATGCAGGCAGGCGAGCAGGGAGATGAAACAGAAGTGCCCGTCGATGACTTCATTGATATCGGCGCCGTTGACGAGAAGGGCATTCCCATCGCTGTCGAGCGCAGGCGCATCAAGAGCGGAGCGTCGGAGCAGAAGCTCGTCGTCGACAAGCTTCCGGCCAAGGCAGGCGTGGACCCGATCAATCTGCTGATTGACCGCCACCCGGACGACAATCTCGTCGCCGTCACGGTTCAATAGCAGCGCGGCCGCGTCGCTCCTGGATATCAACTATCCGGGAGCGGTCGTCGACTTCTCGCGAAAGCTCTCGGCCGCCTGGAAATCCTCGGCAGCAAGATCGCGCATCGGCACGCCGCTACCGCGGTGCTGCTTGAACGTCTCGATCACCACCAGCTTGTGCGGGCGCACCGCCGAGAGCGGGCATTCGCGATAGGCCTTCTCGTCCTCGTCGCAATAGCCGAGCCGCTTCTCGCCGCACTTCGGCTGCATATATCGACCGAGTTCGGGAACCTTCTGGACAATGGCCGAGCGCATCTTCGCCACCATCTGGCGAATCTCCCACTGTGCGCGCGTGCAGAGCCGCAAATCGCCGATATGAAGCAGTTCGGCGAAATTGACCATGATCTGGAAATTGGTCGGTGCGGCATTGGGCAATACAAACCGCGCGTCCTCCGCGGGAATGCCGGCCGCGACCGCCTCGCGATAGACCCGCGTGATCTCGCCCATCAGCTTCTCGAACTCTTCCGTCTTGCCCGCGTCCTTCCACGAATCGGGCATGACGTAATCGAGTCGCTCTTCGTTCTTGCCCGTAAAGCGGACATATCGCTGCGACTGCTGCTCGAACGAGATGCCGACCCGGTGGCGCACGAACTGGTGCGACAGCGAGCGGGAGACGCCGGAAATGCCGAACCAGAAGACCACCTGCTCGAGCGGGGAGACGTGGCCGGTCTTGAGCCGCTCCTCGACAAACGAGACGATCTTCTCGCGCGGCACCACTCCCGTCGCGATGTCGTCCCAGACCTCTCGCGGCGTCTTGGGCGTATAGCAAGTGCGATAGGCGCCATAGAGCTTGATCAAGGGATCGGTGGCGAGATCGATCAACAAGACGTCCATATCAGCTCCTATCGAATGGCTATCACGTAGAGACAATTACAGCTTGCGCTGTGCGACCTTGTAGAGCGTCAAGCCCATCGCGGCGAAGAAGGCGCACCCGAGAAGTTCATATCCGCCGGCGCCGAGGGCACGTGTAATCATTGGCGACAAGTCGACCGATTCGAGCCCCTTCGCGACGCCGTCGTTCACGTTGAGCATCGCGACCAGAACGCCCGCGAGCGCGCCGCCGGCGACCAGTCCTGTCGAGAAGAGGCTGCCAGCGCCGAGTTCCTCGTCGTGGCCGCTCGCTGCCGCCTTGTCCGCGCGGCGATCGACGATCCCCTTGATCGCTCCACCGATCCAGATCGGCAGCGTCGTCGAGAGCGGCAGATATGCGCCGACCGCGAACGACAACGGAGAGACACCGCAGAGTTCAATCGTCACCGCGAGGAAGACGCCGACGAGGACATATTGCCAATCGAGATTGTGCGCGAGCAGGCCGCGAATCAGCGTTGCCATCAGCGTTCCCTGCGGCGCCGGATAGGTCTCGGTGCCAATCATATGATGAATCCCCTGCGCGGCCGCCGCGGCCGTCGGGGTATCGAGCACGCGCACCGTCAATCCAATCACCAGCGCAGCCGCGACCGCACCGACCATCAGGCCAATCTGCTGAAAGCGCGGCGTCGCACCGACGAGATATCCCGTCTTCAGATCCTGCGACGTCGCGCCGGCGTTCGCCGCGGCAATGCAGACCATTCCGCCCACGCAGAGCGCCATCGGTTGATAGATATCGGCCGTCCAGCCAATGCCGATGAAGATGAGGCAGGTGGCCATAATCGTCGCGATGGTCATTCCCGAAACAGGGTTGGAGCTCGTGCCGATGATGCCGACGATGCGCGAGGCCACGGTCACGAAGAAGAAGCCAAATACGACGATAAGGATACCGAGGAGGAATCGACCACCGATGGTGCCAGGGAGAAACGGCAGGAACGCCATGATGCAGATCAGCGCAACGCTGCCGCCGAGGACGGTGGAGATCGGAAGATCCCGGTTGGTGCGACGGGCATCAATCACGGCACCCGCGCCGCCGCGCATCGAGGCGAGGCTGCCCTTGAATGAGCTGATGATGGTCGGCATCGTCTTGAGCAGCGTCATGAAGCCGCCCGCCGCAACCGCGCCAGCGCCAATCTGGCGCACATAGGCGAAATAGATCGCGCGATTCAAGGCACCGAAAGTCTGCAGAGCAGGATCCCAACCATAGGCGCCTGCCTTGTTGATATCCGCGAGATATCCCAGTTTGACGAGCTGCATCGCAACCGCTGAGGCGGGCACGAGCGAAGCAAGAAGCGGAATCAGACCGAGCCACGCGAGGACACCACCCGCAACCAGCACACCCGCGATCTTGGGGCCGATGATATATCCGACGCCCATATACTCAGGAGTAATCGCGGCGTTGATGGTGGCGGCCGGGAAGATACGTGACGTTGCTCGGCTGACATATCCGGGCGTATCGCAGATGACCTTGAAAATCTGCTGCAGCGTCGCGTAGGCAAAGGCGAAGAAGAGCCCCTGGTATGCGGTCTTCGCGAGTTCGCCGCCCTTCTCTCCCGCGATCAGCACCTGCGCGCAGGCAGCACCTTCGGGATAAGGAAGATTGCCGTGCTCGTTGACGATCAGCGCGCGCCGCAGCGGGATCATCATCAGGACGCCGAGCATTCCGCCAAGCAGCGCGAGCGTGAAGATGGTCCAATAGGAGAAGTATCCGGCGCCAACGCTCTGATGGGTCGAGGGGTCGAGCGCGAGGAAGAGAAATCCCGGCAGCGTGAAGACAACGCCGGCGGCAATCGACTCGCCCGCCGATCCGATCGTCTGCACGAGATTGTTCTCGAGGATTGTCGATCCGCCGAGCTTCTTGAGCAGCGAGATCGAGAGCACCGCGATGGGAATCGACGCGGAAACGGTTAATCCCGCCTTGAGCGCGAGATAGACGGTCGACGCACCGAAGATCAACCCGAAGAGCGCGCCGATGATGATCGCTTTGGGCGTGAATTCGGCGACGTTGTCGGTGTCGGCGATATAGGGCTTATGCTCAGCGGGCGCGGCATTGAGTTCGGACATGGGCTCTCTTCGATGCTTGATTAGAGTCGGTTACGTCTTGGTGCGCTGGCTCATCCAGTGCTCTTCGCGGGCCAACTCGAGATCAGAGTCGACCATCATCTTCACGAGAGCGCGGAAATCGGTCTTCGGCTTCCAGCCCAGCTTTGCGCGCGCCTTGCTCGAGTCGCCGCAGAGGTGATCGACCTCTGCTGGACGCAGATAGCGCGGGTCGTGGCGGACGAAATCCCGATAATCGAGTCCCAGTTGCGCGAAGGCGACCTCACAGAGTTCGCGGACGCTGTGGCTCTCTCCCGTCGCGACCACCCAATCCTCGGCCGTCTCGTGCTGCAGCGCGAGCCACATGGCTTCGACGTAATCACCGGCAAATCCCCAATCGCGCAGTGCATCGAGGTTGCCGAGATAGAGCTCCTTCTGGAGCCCGAGTTTAATCCGGCCTGCAGCCCGCGTGATCTTCCGCGTCACGAAGGTCTCTCCCCGCCGCGGACTCTCGTGATTAAACAGCACGCCATTCACGGCATGGAAGCCATACGCTTCGCGGTAATTGATCGTGATCCAATACGCGTACACCTTCGCGACCGCATACGGAGAGCGCGGGTGGAACGGCGTGTTCTCGCCCTGCGGCGGCGGCGCGCTTCCGAACATTTCCGAGGAACTCGCCTGGTAGAAGCGGCTCTTCGTCAGCCCTGTCTCGCGCATTGCTTCGAGCAGGCGCAGCGCGCCGACGCCCGTCACCTCTGCGGTGTAATCAGGAACATCGAAGCTGACGCGAACGTGGCTCTGCGCACCGAGGTTGTAGATCTCCTCGGGCTTCACCTGCTGCATCAACAGATTGAGCGAACTGGCGTCATTCAAATCGCCATAGTGCAGCACCAGCCGGCGGTCCTGAACCTGGGGGTCCTGATAGAGATGCTCGAGCCGCTGGGTATTAAACGACGAGGAGCGGCGGATGATGCCGTGGACCTCGTATCCCTTCGCGAGAAGCAGTTCGGTGAGATAGCTGCCGTCCTGCCCGGTAATGCCCGTCACCAATGCGCGCTTCACGCGTGGCTCCTTTGCGCTCCCTGCGCGCGATACCATTCGATCGTCTCGCGCAATCCCTCTTCAAATCCGACGCGGGCGAGGAATCCGAACCGCTCCGCAGCGCGCTGCACGTCGAGCATCCGCCGCGGCTGTCCGTTCGGCCGCGACGCATCCCATTGAAGCGTCCCCTGGTATCCGGTCAATCGCCGAATCAGCTCAGCAAGATCGCGAATCGTGATCTCGAATCCAGCTCCGAGATTGACCGGATCGCTGGAGTCATATCGTTCGCAGGCGAGGAGAATCCCCTCGGCGGCGTCGCGCGCATGGAGAAATTCGCGCGAGGCGCTGCCGTCGCCCCAGACGGGAATCGAAGCGTCGCCGCGCGCCTGCGCCTCGATGCACTTGCGAATCAGCGCGGGAATCACGTGCGACGATTCGAGATCGAAGTTATCGCGCGCGCCATAGAGATTAACCGGGAAGAGCACGCAGCTATTCAGCCCATACTGCTCGCGGTAGGCCTGCGACTGCACCAGCATCATCTTCTTCGCGAGCCCGTAGGGAGCGTTGGTCTCCTCTGGATATCCATTCCAGATCTCGTCTTCGCGGAATGGAACGGGCGCGAACTTCGGATAAGCGCAGATGGTCCCCAGCGCGACGAGCTTGGGCAGCTTCTGCACCCGGGCAGCCTCAATCAGCTGCGTGCCCATCATCAGATTTTCGTAGAAGAAGCGCCCCGGATTCTTCTGATTGGCGAGGATTCCACCGACGCGAGCGGCGAGATGAATCACCAGCGTCGGCTTGAGCTCCGCGAGCATCCGGCTGGCAGCTCCGGGCTGCACCAGATCGTAATCGCGCGACGAGAGCGGATGGATCGCGCCCGCTCCGCGCGCACGCAGTCCGTCGACGACATAGCTGCCGAGGAAGCCGGTCCCGCCGGTGATTGCAACGCGAGCGGTCTGCCAGTTGAAGTTATTGGGGGTCATGTGTGTAGTCATTCCAGCTCCAGGAGAGCGTCCGGCGATTGAGCACGTCGTCGTTCATCTCATGGTTCTGAACCGGCCCCGACGGCCAGTCCGTCTCCCAGGTGCCGCTGCCTGTATCATGGCCCTTCCATTGAAGCGCGGAGAGAGTGAAGTCGTGATTGGCGAAGGTGACCGCCGCTGTGGACCAGAGGCTGCCTCCGGAGCTGGTCAGCGGTGCGCCCGTGCCGCCCCCGAACGAGCCGAGCTCCGCGACGTTGCCAAGCACCTCCTTGTTGCTGCTGCTGCCAAGAGGATTGGAGACCGCAAACGCCAGCTCAACGGTGTGCGTCGCCGAATAGCTCGTCGCATAGGAGAGAAGCGGGAGCGACTCGGAGCTTCCGGAGAGCGTCCAGACCCGGTCGCTGCCTGCGGCGAATTCGTCCGCGCCAGAGAGGGAGAATTTGAAAAAGAGTTCCTCCGTCGCGCCGCCGAAATTGAATGAACCGGAATAGACGCCATCGCCCGCGTGCGCGTCGCCTCCCGTGCCGTCGTCGCGCAGGGCGAAAGCCACATCGGCCAGCGAGTAGCTGAGCGGATGCAGACTGCCCTTGAGCGCGGGGAGCGCTGCGCTCTGGACAGACATAGTCACGAGCGACGACGCATTGTTGAGCGGACTGACCGACGAAAGCGCCGCGGTGGCGGCGAGGGAGGCGTTCCAGAGGTTCGCGCCGGGATTGAACGACGCGGTCGCGCTGGCGAAGAATCCAAGCACGTCGATGCCGCCTGGATTCTGCGGCGACAGCGCGTAGGCATATCCATTCGTCGAGTTGAGCGCGGCGATCGCGAGCCGCACGCGCGACGGATTGCCAATCGCGGCAGCGGGAATCGCAACCTCATCGATGCCGCTCGCTGCAGCACCGTCGAAGCTCGTTGCGCCCTCGAGCGCCGGGCAATGGGAACCCACCGTCGCCGTGGCCGGCTCGAGGATGAGGGCACAACCCGCCGCCGCGTGGAGTTGCACGCTGGTATTGGCTCCATTCGGGGTCAGTTGCACCACGTAATCGGCCTTGAATGGCCAGATCACCTCGTTGCTTCCAACGCTCGCGGTGCGCCACTCGCCTGTCGCGTCACTCTCGGGATCGGTATCGATCGCGACCCAGAGTACGTCCTGGTTTGATTGGAGCAGATTTCCTCCGTCGATTGTCCCCATCGCAACCTGGAGCTGCGTCTGGTTCCAGCTGAACCAGGCACCGACGTTTCCCTGCGCCGAGGCAGCCCCGAGTGCGCTCGCCCGATCCCCGGAGGAGAAATCGAACGCCCGTCCCGAGAACGCGGTGGCCGCCTGCAGCGACGCTCCCGCGCTTTCGTTGCCCGCAGCGTCGACCGTGGAGACGAGAAGTCGATAGTTCGTCGACGCAGCCAATCCCGCCATCGAGAATTGCGCTGCCGCGGACGGACTGCTCGGCACCTCCGCGATCACGGGCAGACTCTTCGGATCGCACGTCGTCGATGACGAGCAGGCGTAGACGCGCGCGGAGACGAAATCGGCATCAGCGGGCGCCACCCAGGAGAGAGCCAGCGACTGCAATGCGGGCACGAGAGAGAGCGAACTGACCTCGGCCGGCGGCGTCGTGTCGGCCCCGCTGCCCGTCGTGAAATCGGCCACGACCGGCGCGGGCAAAGGCGCGCCGCTCGAGGAAAGCGCGTCGGTGGTGATCGCGAACTGATAGTGGGTATTCGGAGCGAGAGCTGTTGACGGTGTGACAGAGAATGTCACATTGTCACTTGTCGTCGGTGGAGCAGTGAGCGCGACGCAATTCTGATGGCCTTGCGCGATCAACCGCAGCGTCGAGCTGCAGCCGCTTGAGGTCAGGCTGGCCACGCCCGCCGCCTGGTTGAAGGTCACGCGCAGTTGCGCACTGAGCGGCACGCCTGTCGCGCCTGCAGCAGGAGACGTCGACAGCACCGCGAAGGTCGTCGCCCCATGCGGGGTGGCCATCACTTCCGTCGAGAGAGCCCCCTGCGTCGCGAGCCTGCGGGCAGCGACGGCGAATCGATAGGTTGTTCCATCGACGAGGCCGCTCACGGTGAGAAGGAGCGCGGCCCCAGCGTCGACGCGCAGCGAACCCGACCCGACGGGACCCGCCGAGGCCATTCCGTACTCGACTTCATATCCAGTCGCGCCCCCCACCGACTCCCAGCTCAAGCTCACCGCGTGATCTCCAGCGACTGCCGAAAGCCCGATCGGTGCGAGCGGAGGAGAGGCGGTCGCAGAGCTGCACGCGCCGAGCAGGAGCGCGCTGCAGACCGCTCCCAGCAAGGCCGCGAGGATCTCACGTCCCATCTGCACTGGCCGGATCGGAGCCAACAAATGTGGGTTCATGCTCATCACCATGCCTTTGAGACCGGTGCACGCGCGACGCCCCGATCGTCGCCTTGACACCGCGTGCGCTCACCGGCCATGGAGTGCGCCATGCCGGATATACCAACTCCATCGAGCAGCGTGCCGCACGCGGCGCCGATCGCCCTCTCTCCGGCGTGGCTCCTCTTCGCGCTGCTCGCGCTCGCCGTGCCGCTCGGCGCGCTCCTCTTGCATCCACGAGTTCCACTTGCGCCCGCGCCGCTCCCGATGCTCTCGACGCTGCCCGACTTCGCGCTCGTCGATCAGTCGGGCCGGCCGTTCGCGCGCAAGGATCTACTTGGCCGCACGTGGGTCGCTGACTTCGTGTTCACCAACTGTCCCGACGCCTGCCCGCGCTTGACCGCAACCATGCGCAAGCTCCAGGACTCGCTCTCTGCGGACGAGCGCGCGGGCGCGATGGGCCTGCTCTCTCTCTCCGTCGACCCCGCGCGAGACACGCCCGAGGTGATGCGCAAGTACGCCGAGGCCCATGGCGCAGACGTGCGCGTCTGGCGATTCCTTACGGGCCCCGACGACGAGATCGAACGCGCAGTCGTGCTCGGATTCAAGCAGGCGATCGAGCCGGCAGGAGACGCGCATACCGCAGCGCTCGACATCCTCCACGGCGAGAAGTTCGTCCTCGTCGATGGCGCGGGCCGGATCCGCGGATACTACGATGCCAATGAAGAACCCGAGCTGCAGCGGCTCCTGCGCGACGCACGCCAACTGACCCGAGGCGACAAGTGACCGAATCTCTCCCGACCGCGCCCAGGGCGGACGATCGCATCTTCTATGTGGTGAACGCGCTCGTCTCTGCCGCCGCGATCTCGCTGCTGGTCTGGCTGCTGCTGCTGCGCAAACCGACGCCGGGCGAGAGCGCGCTGCTCAGCTTTCTGCCCGCGCTCAACGCGCTGCTCAACTCGACGTCAGCTGTGCTGCTCGTGCTCGGGCGCGCCGCGATCAAGCGACGCGATCGCAAGCGCCACGCGCAGTTCATGCTCGCGGCCTTCGTGACCTCCGCGCTCTTTCTCGTCTCGTATCTCGGCTACCACTTCATGCACGGAGACACGCGCTACATCGGCGCGCCCGCCATCCGCGCGGTCTATCTCGCCGTGCTCGCCAGCCACGTGCTCTTGTCGATCGCCGTGGTGCCGCTGGTGCTGGCCGCGCTCTGGTTCGCTGCGCGCAACGCCTTCGGGCAACACGTCAAGGTCACGCGCGTGCTCTACCCGATCTGGCTCTACGTCTCCGTCACCGGAGTTGCCGTCTATCTGCTGCTGTATCAACTGCCGCACGGGACGCCGTAGACAAGCAGCCACGCGCTCCCGCTGTTCGCGAGAGGCGGCCCCCGTCAGGCAACAGGTTCCGTCAAGAGCGGGCTCGTGGACTTCGCGAGCCCGCGGCGCGCCCTACTCGTCAGCGGCCGGCTTCTCTTCGACCTCATCCTCGTCGTCGTCCGCCTCTTCCGTCTCGGGCTTCTCTTCAGCCTCTTCGACGGCGCGCGGAGCTGCGGCGCGCCGGCCCGAAGGCTTGGCGACCGGCTGCTCGCGCTGATCGGTGCCGCACTTCGGGCACGCGGGAATCGGCTTCTTCAAGTCGTAGAACTTCGCTGCGCACTTGAAGCAGGTGTATTTGATGCCCAGATCCTTTGCGGCCATGTCTTGTCGCCCCTCTCGGAAGTTGGCGGCGGGGCAGATAGACGAGGAGTGCCGGGAAGTCAACGTCTAGAAGTTTGCGGAGAGCGTGGGAATGAGCGTTCGCAGCGTGTTCATCACTGGTGCGTCATCGGGATTGGGCCGCGGTCTGGCCCTCCATTACGCCAACGCAGGCGCCACCGTATTCGCCGCGGCGCGCAGAGTTGCCGAACTCGAATCACTCGCGCAGGAGGTCAGCGCAGGCGCTGGTCGCATCGTCGCTGTGGCGCTCGACGTCGGCGATCTCGAGGCGCTCTCGTCCTCGATCGCGCGCGCCGAGTCGGAGTCAGGCGGCGCGCTCGATCTCGTCATCGCAAACGCGGGGATCGGCATCCCCACCGACGCGCGCAATCTCGACTGGCGCGCGGTCGAGCGCGTCTTCCACGTCAACACCAGCGCGGCCTGCACGACCGTCTCCGCCGCGCTCCCCGCGATGGTCGCGAAGAACACCGGCACCGTCGTCGCCGTCGCGAGCCTCGCCGGATTCCGCGGCATGGCCGGTCACGCCGCCTACTGCGCGAGCAAGGCCGCGCTGCGCACGTTCATGGAGTCGCTGCGCGTCGACCTGCGCGGCACGGGGGTGCGCGCACTCACGATCTATCCGGGATTCGTGCGCACGGAGATGACAGCGAAGAACCGTTTCCCGATGCCGTTCATCCTCGATGCCGACGAGGCGGTGCGCGTGATGGTGCGTGGCATCGCGCGCGGCAAGAGGAGCATCGCGTATCCGCTCCCGCTCGTACTCGCGACCCGATGGATGGCCACGCTTCCCGACTTCCTCTACGAGTTCATCGCCAGCAAGCTCGCGCCGCAGCGTCTCGCGAAAAAACGAAAGAGCAACTGACAACTCTTCCTCTTCGCGCGAGTGGGGTTCTCAAGCAGCGCGACCTGTGCAATCTTCAGCCATGCCACGTCCAAAGCGCGAGCTGATCGATCTCCACATCCACGTCGGCGGCGCAGTCGCCCCGCATATCCTCTGGTCGATTGCCCATAGCCAGGGATTCAAACTCCCCGTCCGCGACTATTGGGAGTTCGTCGACCTCGTCACCGCCTCGAGTGACAAGGTCAAGTCGCTCGACGACTATCTGAAGATCCTCCACACCTGGACGGAGAAGATCCAGTCGAGCCCTGCGGCGATCGAGCGGGCGATCTACGAAATCATCGGCAAGGAGTATCGCGGCAGCGGCGTGACGCGCATGGAGCTGCGCTTCAATCCGATGAAGCGCAACCTGGGCGGCGAGCGCGATCTCGACCACATCATTCAAGCCGCGATTCGCGGAATGGATCGCGCGGCGCTCGAATACAACTGCCGCATCGGGCTGATCTTCTGCCTCGCACGCGAGTTCGACGCGCATATCAACGAGATCATCGTCGAGAAGGCGATCAAGTATCAGAGCTGGGGCGTCGTCGGCATCGACCTCGCGGGCTCCGAGGAGCACGCGATGGAGCTCGCGCCCGACGAGATGGCGCGCTATTCGGCGCTCTATGCGCGCGCGCGCGCCGCTGGCCTCAAGACCACCGTGCACACGGGCGAGACGCCGGGCACGGGCGCAGAGGGAGTGCGTGCGGTGATTGAACTGCTGCGGCCCCATCGCATCGGGCACGGAGTACAGGCGGCGTACGACGAGAACGCGATGAAGCTGCTCGTCAAACACAAGGTCGCGCTCGAGATCTGCCCGTCGTCGAATCTCTCCACCCACGCTGTTGCCGACTGGAAAGAGATGAAGCACGTCGTGCGCACGTTCATCGATCGCGGCGTGCAGATCACCATCAATACCGACGGCCCTTATCTGCTGGGCACGGATATGAAGCGCGAGTTCGAGTTGTGCGAAAAGCACGGACTGCTCAACGATGAGGAGATCGACCGCTGCCTCGCCACCGCGAAGGACGTGAGCTTCCTCGCCGGCGATTCCTAGTCGGACCTGTCTTGCGCGGGTGTGATCGCGAGCACCATCATCGCGCCGTTTGTTTGCTATGGTCGCCCTCGCCGAACACTCGAGGAGTCCACCATGACGACGGCGTCGCGTGCAGTTCGCCAGCACCTGCTGCTCTCGCTGCTTCCTCTCGCGGGCGCGATCGCGCTGGCTGCAGGGGGAGCGCGCGCAGACGATTCCAATCGAGTCGAGCTCAACCGGGTCGAGCTGAATGCGGCGCAGGCGCAATCCGAGTTGCCGCCACTGCCCGGCGAGCCGGCGCCAGCCGCCGCGACAACCGCAACGCAGCCCGCAGCAGACCTTCCGCCTCCGCCGCTCCCGGTCGATACTTCCCTCTTCGGACCTGGAGACAGCACCGGCTCGATCAATGCGCTCGGCAGCACGGGAGTAAGCGCGAGAGAGGCGGGCGAGGACGCCGTGCCAGCGAGCGCCAACTGCGCCGCAGGGATGGTGCCCATCATGAAGGAGGACGGAGAGCAGGCCGTCGACGCCGACGGAAAGCCGTCGTGCAAGGCGCATCACCCGTTCATCAAGGGCGAACTGACCAACCTCGGCGCGACCAAACTCAAGCTCAAGGACAGCCGCTTTGGGATCGGCTTTGGATATACGCGCCTCGACGGTTCGAGCTATCTGCACGTCGAGCCGCAGGTCGACCTCGCCTTCGGCAAATTCTCCTTCGGCGTCGGCGTCCCGCTCAATGTCCGCGCTTATGCCAACGGATTCATCGACGGGGGCGGATTCCACCTGCGCTCGAATGACTTTTCCAGCCCCAGCGACTATGCGCGCATCGTCCGGTTCATTACCTACGGGGCGAAGGAAGATAACCTCTACCTGAATATCAGCCAGCTCTTCGCGGCCAGCATCGGGCACGGCAGCATCGTCCGCCGCTATTCGGGAGAGATCGATCAGAACATCACGCGCGTCGGCGCGCAGCTTGATGCCTACGGCCGCTTCGGCGGATTCGAAGCCTTCATCGGCGACGTCGTCCAGCCGACGCATTTCATCAGCGGAATGGCGTTCGTCAAACCGCTCGGATTCCTCTCCGGGTCGCTCCTCGACACGCTCGGCCAGACTTCGCTCGGCGTATCGACTGCGCTCGATCTGAATGCGCCCTATACACTGTCGCGCATTCCCGGAGGATATCCCCAGGTGGGAAACGACGGGGAACCGATGGTCGATAAGACGCGGACCGCGCAGATTATCGGCGGCGATCTCGAGACGAAGATCCTCAAGACGGATTCGGTCGATCTGAAACCGTTCCTCGATTACTCGCGCATGCTGAATATCACCGATGACAATCCAACCAGTCCCAAGACAATCAGCGGCGGAGGCGGCGCGACGGTGGGCATCCTCGGCCGGTTCAATATCGGCGACGTCAAGGTGCACGCCTTCCGCGTCATCGCCGAGGGACGATATTTCGACGGGAACTATCAGCCGGGATACTTCGACACCTTTTATGAGGTGCAGAAGTATCAATACATCACCAGCAGCGCGTCGATTGGATATGACCCGAAACTCAAGACCATCATGACGCGCGACCCGAGCCAGAAACGCGCCGGGTTCTATGCGGAGTTTGGATACCAGTTCAATCAAGGCCTCGCGCTGATGCTGGCCTATGAGAATTCATACCAGGTCAGCGGCCCAGATACCGTCTGCCCACCGGCACCGCAGTTCTGCAACGACCCGAACAAAGGGACGCAGAACCTGACCGTGCATATCGAATATCCCGTCTACTCCTGGTTCCAGTTCTTCGCCTCGTTCTACAAGCGCTCGTTCAGCGGTTCGCCGTTCAATTTCAACAATGGACTCGGCGATAACACGCTCATCTATGGCGCGGCCCGCCTGCATATCCTGCCCATTCTCTTCTTGAACGTTCGTTACTATCGCTCGTGGCAGGCCGATCCTGTGCTGGGCGAGATGAAGAACGTGCCTGGATTCGAGGCCGACCTCGAGTTTGGATATGAGTTCGATCGCAGCAAGAAGTAGCCTCTCCCTTCATTGCTGGAGCAACGCTTGATCGACTCGCCCGCCGTCGTGCAGTTGCCCGCGCAATGCATCGCGGTGTTGCGCTTGACCACGCCCAGAACGGAGATCCGCAACGTCATGATGCCGGCGCGGAACGAACTATTCGCGGCGCTCAAGACGCAGGGAGTGGTTCCGCTCGGCGCTTGGTTCACGCATCACTTGCGAATGGACCCGGAACTCTTCGATCTGGAACTCGGCGTCCCTGTCGCAACGAGTATCGAGAGCACAGGGAGGGTGCGGGCAAGCCTGCGCCCCGCCATGCGCGCGGCCCGGACGGTCTATCGCGGTGGATATGAAGGCCTCGGCACCGCGTGGGGCGAGTTCGAGGATTGGATTGTCGCATCGAATCTGCGCAGCGCCCCCGACCTCTGGGAGTGCTACGCGATAGGTCCGGAGTCCAGTGAACAACCGGGCGACTGGCGCACCGAATTCACGCGGCCGCTCCTCGATACTACGGTCGATATCTCCTAATCGCCGCGGCGCCGATGCAGGTCGATCACCGCCTCGATACTCGGCTTTGAATCGAGCGGCGGTATCACCCGCAGCGTCGGCACGACTGCGCGCAGCACGGGCGGCGGCGTCGACAAGCCGCCTGCATGGATCGCCAGGAGCGTATCGACGAAGGCTTTCTTGATCCGCGCCAGATCGCGCAAGGTCAGATCGCACTCGTCGAACTGGTTGTCCTGCACCACGGTGGAAATGGCGTGCTCGACAATTGCGCCGAGTTTCTCCGCCGCCTCCTCGGGCGTACCTTCGATGGCAGCGGGAGCCGTGGCGACAACGATATCGCCAATCATCACCATCGCCGTCTCGCGGCTCTGCGGCTTGGGACCGATATATCGATAATCAGTTTCGTTCGGCGCAGGCTGTCCCATCCGCTCGGCGTCTGATCTGGCCTTGTGGAAGAAGTATCCAATCAGCCGCGTGCCGTGATGCTGCGAGATGAAATCGATGATGACGCCAGGAAGTCGGGCCTGCACGGCAAGCTGCACTCCGTCGGCAACGTGCCGGCGAATCAGCTCAGCACTGTTGAGCGGCGTGAGCGCATCGTGGCGATTCTCCGACTTCTGGTTCTCGCCGAAGTAGAGCGGATTCTTGCCCTTGCCGATGTCGTGATAGTACGCGCCGACCCGCGCCAGGAGCGGGTTTGCGCCGATCTCTCGCGCCGCGGCCTCGACCATCGCGCCGAGAACGATGCTGTGATGATAGGTGCCCGGCGCCTGCACGATGAGGTCTTTCAAGACCGGGTGATTGAAGCTCGCGAGCATCAGCAGGCGGCTGTCCGTGACGGCGCCGAAGATCGATTCGCAGAGAGGCGCGAGCACCAGCACCAGCAGCGGAGTGAGGAGAGCGCCACCCACGAACGCGCCCGCGACAGAGGCTGCAGTCTCGACTGTGAAGAGGCGCACCTGGATGAGCGCGAAGGCGGCCACCAGCGCCATCTGCGCTGCCGCGGTCCAGAGTCCGGCGCGAAAGACTGCGGCGCGGCTCCCGGCGTGACCGACACGATCAGCAGCGACGATGCCGACGACGAGGGCCGCGACCGCAGGCTGCAGTCCGCCGCCCGCGAGTACGCCGCAGAGGGGCGCGAACGCCGCCGTCCAGATCAGCGCAGCCTCGCTGAAGAGCAGATACCGCACCAGCATCGAGCCAGCGGCGAGAGGAATGAGCGCGGCGAGAAACTCGGCGACGATCTGGCTCTGCGGAGCGCGCAGGGAAAACATGTCGCGGAGCAGATCGTGCAGGCGATCGATGCCGGCGAGTGAGCCGCGCACGATGAGCAACTGGAGCACGAGCATCGTCGAGAGCAGCAGAATATCGCGGCTCCGCAGACGGAACTTGCGGACATTGCGGCGACCGAACGCGAAGAGCGCCGCGCAGACGAGCGCCGCGAAGAGCGCGCTGCCCCAGCGAACCTGCTCGGCGCCTGCGCTCTTGCCGGCCTCCCGCAGCGCGCGGAAGGCGAGCAGATGCTGCTTGGTGATCACCTCGCCGTCGCCGACGATCCGCTCGCCCTTCTTGATCTGGAGGATCACGTCGCGGACCGACGAGCGCTTCTCCTCGATGCGGCGGCGCGTCTCGGCGTCGTCGTAGGCGAGGTTCGGGCGCAGTGCACGCCGCACGAGCTGCGATGCGGCCTTGCGCAACGCTGGAGGCAAATCGCTGAGCTGATCGGGAGCGAGCCGATCGACCTCGGCGCGCACCTGCGCGAGGTCTCCGATGCGATCGATGTCGCGCACCAGTTTCTCCGCGCCGCCCGAAGAGGAGAAGCCACGCGCATCTCCCGAGACAATGCGAACCGTGATCGCGCGCTCGCGATCGGCGTTGAGCAACTGCCTCTCCGCGACGGCATATCCAACCGACACCAGCCCCGCGAGGCGCACCGCCTCGTGCTCGACAGTCGCATCGAATCCCGCACGCGCGAGCTCGAGGTAATCCTCGTCGTCGATGACCTCCTGAAGCGCCTTGGTGAACTCGTCCTTGTCGGCCTCGAGTGCGCGCAGCAGCTCCGCCTCTTCGGGTAGCGCCTTGTGCTTGCCTGCCGTCGCGAGATGAGCGCGTTCCGCCTGTGCCGCCGCCACGCGAGCCGCCTTCGCCGCATTGCCAGCGAGCCAGCGTTCGATCGCTGCGCGCCCCTCTGCGAACGATGCGCCGATGCGCGCCTCGAGCACAGTCGCCGAGGTCGCGTCGAAGTCGTACACGGGCGAGACCGAACGCGCGGCCTCCTCCCGCTTCTGCGCCGTCGTCTCGGGATCGAGCACGTCGTAATCGCGGCTGGCCTTGATGGTGGCGGTCGCGAGCTGCCCAAGCTTGTCGTCGCCGGGGATCTCGGGAGTCAGCCGCGCGGGAGTCAGCACGAGCGCGGCGAGAACAACAACGAGCAATAGCAGCCAGAGCCCGAGCAGGCGCCGCACGCTGCGCACCCGCATCAGGCGCCGCCACCAGAGCGGCGCGCCGGGGACGCCAGCGAGCGAGTCGATCACCGCGCGCGTTGTCTCTGGATCGAAGGAGGAGGCCATGGGCGCGGGATAATCCGCCCGAAGAGAGAGCGTGCGCAAGCGACGGCTGACCCATCTGCGTCAGCGCGCCCGAGACTCTGCTTGCAACTCTTCATTCAATGCGCGGGCGAGTGCGTTCAGTTCGCTCGGCGCGACATACGCCTGCGCAGCAACGCGAACGAGTCGCTTCTGCGCAGTCGGCCACGGGAAGACCGGCGCTTCTATCCGATGATTCGCCAGCAGACGCGATGCGAGCGGATCCCAGCCGATGAAGCGAGGATGCGGCTGCTCGCCCCTCGGCCGGTCCGGTAACGGAACCGATGCGAGCGCTCCAATCATCTCGGGCGGCGCGGGACGTTCGCACCCAACCGCCGCGCAGAGGAGCTTCTGCCCCTCGAGCGCGAGCGCGTGGTTGCGCTTCTGCAGTTCGTCGAGGCCTCCCGGAAAGAGTCCGCCGAGAAATTTGATCGCGCTCGGGATGCAGAGCCACGGCGTCGCGTCGACCGTCCCGACGAGATCCCAGAGCAGGCGGAAGCGCGAGCGATCGGTGCGCGTCGAGTTGAGCCCGTGGCCCAGTGTCCAGGGAAGGATCGCGGGAATCTCCAACGGCAACGATGAACGAAGATCGCTCACGACCGCTCCTGGCGCGGCCTTGCGCTGCTTGTCGCGGCGCACGTGGAGAAACGCGGAGCCCTTCGGCGTGCAGAGCCACTTGTGACAATTGCCCGTGTAGTACGCCGCAGAGATCGCATCAAGCGCGAGCGGAATCATGCCGGGAGCGTGCGCGCCATCGACGAGCACCTCGACGCCGCGCGCACCAAGAGCCCGGACGATCTCCGCGATGGGGAAGACGAGCCCGGTCGCCGAGGTGATGTGATCGATGAGCGCGAGGCGCGTGCGCGGCGTCGCCGCCGACAGGATTGCGGCGGTGACCTGCTCCGGCGTCGAGAGAGGAAACGGCACCTCGGCAACCACGATGCGAGCGCCCTGCTCGACTGCGAACTGCAGCGTGTTGCGGCAGGAGTTGTAGACGTGGTTGGTCGTGAGGATCTCGTCGCCGGGAGAAAACTGAAGCGAACGGATCACGCAGGCGACGCCGGTGCTCGCGTTCGGAACAAAGCAGAGATCGTCCGCGTCCGCGCCCAGCAAGGTCGCGAGCGCACTCCGCGATCCATCGAGCAGGCGTTCGAGGTCGCGAAAGAACTGGAGCGGCTGCCTCTCGAGCCGGGCCCGCAACGCGCTCTGCTCCTCGAGCACGACGCGCGGACAGGCTCCGAACGAGCCGTGATTGAGAAATCGCACGTCTGGATCGAGCGTCCAGTGCGCCCGCAGCGCGCGTGCCTCGTCGTCTGTTGGCAGCGTCATCACCGCACCGCACCGCTTCGCAAACTCGCGAGCTCCTTCTCAAGCGCTGCCTCCGATTCGGGCCGCCGCTGCGTAGTGGGCAGCCCGCGCAGCACCTCGAGTTCCTCGCGCAGCACCGCATCGCGAGGCTTGCCATCCGCCGCGAGAATTCTGGCTTTCAGCGCGAGGATTCCGACGCGGCGCTGGCCTTTCGTCATGAGGGCCAGCGCGCGATCGACCGCTCCCAGAGCGGCCGGGAGCTTCATCTCCTCGAGCAGCACGCGCGCGAGCCGGGCGGGCGGATTGTAGTCCTGCGGCAGCTCCTTCTCGCGCGACGCGAGAAGTGCCTCTGCCTTCGCGGGCTCACCCAGCGCGAGATAACAGTCGGTCCGATGGGCATCGAAGGTTGCCGCTGTCTCGGCATCGGGAGCCATGCGGGCCGCCTCTTCGAGCAGCTGCGCGCGTCGGCGCTGCGTCGCCTGCGCCGCCGCGTCGTCGCCCGCGTCGTGCTGCAACGCGGAGAGAGACGACTGCACATCGCTGCGATCATCCACCGAGAACGGGATCGATGGATCATCAGTCCAGGCCTTGAGCCGCGCGGTCGCGCGCGCGATCAGCTCCTTCGCATCCTTGCCATCCTTGAGCGGCTGCGCGCAGCTCGCGATCGTCGCCGCGAAGTCCGCGCCGACGGAATTCCCCGGCATCGCATCGAGTTCCTCGAGGCCCAGCTTGATGCAGTCGATTGCCCCCTGCGTTCCACCGTGCGCGAGCGCACCCGCAAGCAGATCGAGGCGGCCCGCCCGCGCCCCGTCGCTCGCGACCGTCAATTCCGCGGCCCGCCGGAATGCGCTCGCCGCCGCGGCATAGTCGCGCTTGATCGCCGCGAGGTCTCCCGCACGCTGCTGCTTTGCCGCCAGGCTTTCCGCCGGGCCGCCCCGCTTCGCCTGGTACGCCAGCACGCCCGCCTGCACGAATCCGCGCATCTCATTCGCCGAACCCGAGCCGAGCCAGCGCCCGAGGATCTGCTCGTCGTCAGGATCGATGATCAGAAACGTTGGCAATCCCTCGGCGGGAAACGTCTCGACGAACCCGCGGTTCTTCTCCTGCTCCGTCTCGATCGAGAGCCAGACCACCGCGTCGTTCACCGCGCGCAGTCCAACATCGGGCAGCACAAACGCGCGCATCGAGAGGCAGGCATGGCACCAGGTGGCCCAACTATCGACGAAGAGCGGCCGCTTGCTCGCCTTGGCCTCCGCGCGGGCGGCGGCATAGTCATCCTCGATAAACCGGATTCGCGAGGGCCAGCGCGAAGCGCGCGCATCGGCCACGGGCGCGGCCTTCCCGATCGCCGAGCCTGTTGAGGCCGTCTCCGGAGCTGTGTGCGGCATCGTCAGCACCGGAGCCTGGGCACTGGTCGTCGCACAGGCAGAGAAGAGAGACACCGCGCCCAGTGCGGCAGCGAGCGATCGCCCTGCGTGGCGCGTCACCATCGACTTGAGAAGCATGTTCGAATCCGTTTCGCGGCACCCGACCAGATATGTTGAGTGCCAATCAAATTGCTTTGCATACCAATGATTGGTGTTCAAAGCTTCTTCGCTGCCGCCGACTCGTACGCGCGCACCACTTCCTGCACCAGCGGATGGCGGACGACATCGCGATCGGTGAACTGGCAGAAGCGGATTCCCTCGACGCTGCTGAGAATCGTGCGCGCTTCCGCGAGCCCCGAGAGTTTTCCGAGCGGGAGATCCACCTGCGTGAGGTCTCCCGTGATCACCGCCTTCGAGCCGAAGCCCATGCGGGTGAGAAACATCTTCATCTGCTCGCTGGTGGTGTTCTGCGCCTCGTCGAGAATCACGAAGGCATCATTGAGCGTGCGTCCGCGCATGAAGGCGAGCGGCGCGACTTCGACAATTCCCCGCTCGAGAAATCCCTGCGCGCGCTCCGGTTCGACGAGATCGTGGAGCGCGTCGTAGAGCGGCCGCAGGTATGGCGAGACCTTCTCCGCGAGGTCGCCGGGAAGAAAGCCGAGCTTCTCGCCGGCCTCCACCGCGGGTCGACAGAGCACGATGCGCTTGACCCTCCGCTCGATCAGCGCCGCGACCGCCATTGCCATCGCGAGATAGGTCTTGCCTGTGCCGGCAGGCCCGAGCCCGAACACCATGTCGAATCTGCGAATGGCGTCGATATAGGACTTCTGCGCAAACCCCTTCGGCGTCACCGGCCGCTTCGCAGTGGTCGTGATGATGGTGTCGAGGAAGATCTCTTTGAGATCGGCGCGCGGGTTGGCCTGCAGCACCTTGATGGCCTGCTCGACATCCTCGAGCGCGAGGGGAAATCGCTTCTGGACGAGCTCATTGAGCTGCGCGAGCAGGGTCTCCGCGAGCGCCACCGATTCGGGCGGTCCAGAGATGAGCAGCACCGTCCCGCGCTGCCCGATGCGCACGGCCAGACGTCGTTCGATCAGCTTGAGGTTCTCTCCCTGTCCACCGGAGAGCGCCCTGATTTCGTCATTGTCCTGCAGCTCGAGTCGCGCGGAAGGCTCTGTCATTGATGCGCGCAACTCTAATCAATCGAGCGGGGGCAGCAAGACAAACCCATTCGCGGACCGGCGATAGACGTAGGGCGCCGAGAATGGATAGCGAAGGTCGCACGCGTCGATGAGCCGTTCGTCGACGAGCTCCTGAAGCGTCGCCGGATATTCGCCGTGCTCGAGTTTGTGCAGCTCGAGCGCCGCCTCGAGACGCTGCTGCTGCGCGCGACCGATGAGCTGCCGGGCCGAGCTCGCGCCGGCCGAAGGATGCCTGACGACTGCTCCGGAAGAGGCGTCGCCGCACAATTGTCGAGAGATCGCGAACATGGCGCAGAAGCAAGCGACACCCACCGCGATGCGCAGCAGCCAGCCGCTGCGAGCCAGTGCTCGGCCGCCCGCAGCGAGATCCTTCATCGCGGAGAGGCCACCGCGCGCGGGAGCAACCAGCTCGAGATAGCCCCAGAAGATCAGCTCGTGCATCGAGCGCAGCGCTTCGAAATCTCCGAGGCGGGACAGGTCGGCGATCGATTGCAGCGCGCGGCCGGGCTCGGCGAGCTCGGCGATGCGCGTGTGATGCTCATTGAGCCGGGCGCCACTGCGCGCCGCGCTTCCATTCATCGACGGCAACGGCTTGATCAGCCGCAGCGTCGCCTCGCGCAACGGCAGCGCGGCCCGCACGGCCGGCCATTCGTCGCTCCGGCGAAATCCTTCGAGGAGAATCGCCTCTGCGCGAATCGGCTCGAACGGATGCCGCCCCGCCTCGACGTCGCCCTGGCTGAACTCGTAGGTGCCGCTCTTCCAATCGAAAAGTCGATACGCCGTCTCACTCGTCTGCAGTTGCGCCATCTGCACGAGATCCGCTTCGGCGATCGCGCCGAGGTCGACGAGGATGTCGCCGAGCCTCTTGAGCGAGCGCTTCTGCTGCGAGAGCGCGTCCTCGAGAACCTGATCGGTGATGAGATTGGCGCGCACCAGCATCCTGCCGAGAAATCGATCCGACTTGCGGCTCGCATCGGTCGCGCCGACAACGTTCCCGTCGATGAACCCGATCTCGACCTCATCGGCGCCGTTCTTCAAGACGAGCGTGCCGCTCTTCTGCTGGTTGCCGATCAGCTGAAGAATATCCGCGATGCTGAAATCTTTGAGCGTGCCGGAGAGCGCCATTACTCCTCCGCTCGCTGGTGCGCGAGGAGATCGCGCAGGCCGACCAGATAGAGCAGCACCACCAGCGGCGCGGTAATTCCCACGCGGGCAAGCGCGAGACCGGAATTGATGATGCTGGGGTCGTGGACCAACCCGCGCAAGAGCACGAAGTTCGCGCAGACGATGCCCGTCAGCACGAGGAGACAGGCGCCGAAGAGCGGCCGCCCCATCAGGATCTGGGGAGCGCCCGAGAGAATCGCTGCCCCGCGCAGCAGCAGCTTGCGCCGCCAGCGGAAGCGCGCGACGGCGGCCTCCTTGCGGCCACGCTCGATGGGCTCGACATTGCTGCGGCGGATGAAGACGTTGACGCACTGGGCGCAAAGCGCCTCGCTCGGACGCGCATCGACGTCGCACCGCTTGCAGACTTCACGTCCGCACTTCTCGCATCGCGCGCACGGCCTGAGCGCTGCGCCCATCCGATGCAGCGCGATGAGCAGCAACGCACCAAGCAGAGGGAGAATCGGCGCCAGCTCCATGCGCGTAAAGCCTCCCGAGAGCGTGCGCGAGAGCTCGATCACCGGCTGCGCGCGGAGGAACTCAGCGTCTTCAAGAGCGCGGAGACTCGACGCCGGCAACCGCACATCCATGACGAAGCGATTTGCCTTGCGATTGACCTGCAACTGGCCGCCCGTGAACGCTTCGACCGTCGCGCGGTCGAGCGCGAGCGCGCGGGTCTGCTCGGCCTGCACCCGCTCGAGAGCCTCGACGCCGCCGATGCCCAGTGCGCGAGAGAGATTGAAATGGGCCTCCGCGAATCCATCTTGAAGCTCGATCGCCTGGCTGTACTGCGCAGTCGCCTTGTCTGCCGCACCGAGGAGCAGTTCGACGTTGCCGAGATTGTTGTGCGCCGCAGCCAGACTCTCACTCGACAAGCCCGTCGCCTCGAGCGCGCGCGTGTAGAGCCGTTCGGCGGTGAGGAGATCCCCTTCGCGCTTGGCCCTCCTCGCCAGCGCGAAGGAGACGGGAAACTCAGGCGTGGACTGCTCCAGCCGATTCGACAACCGCGCCAGAGCCGCCGCAGACCCCTCACCACGCTCGACATTCCACAGGTCAGCAGCTGGACCCGCGAACGAGAGATCGCCCGCGATGCGCTGCACCGCGAATGGGCTCGCCGCGACGCCGAGCAGAATGACGACGCCGACACCCAACTCGCGAGCGCTCGCATAGAGCGTGCACGCAAGCAGGAGCGTGCAGAACATCGGGACCGGTCCGAGTTCGACGAGCAGCGGGAGCAGGAGCAGCGCGGCCGCGAGCACATTGGTCTGCCAGGTGCGCGCGCCATTCGGGAAAAGATGGTGCACGTCGT
Organism: uncultured delta proteobacterium; assembly: GCA_903911145.1. GTDB lineage: Bacteria > Myxococcota > Myxococcia > Myxococcales > 40CM-4-68-19 > CAIWCD01. The sequence goes on from CAIWCD010000013.1 coordinate 207,319, forward strand.
GAAAGTAGAGCGACGCGTAGCGAACGAAGAGCAGCAGAGTAAAGAGAGCGCTCGCGATCAGCAGACCGAGCAGGAGGATCGCACCGAGATTTACACGCAGCGCAGACGCAGCGCGCGCATCGCGAGTGACGGCCGAGGCGGCTTCGCCCGCGGAATGCAGAGCCGCACGGAGGCTCGCGGGCTCGAACGAGAAGGAGGCACGGGCCTGGCAGAGATGGGCCTCCGCGAAGTCGGGAGCAAACGCGATCGCGCGCGCGCACCGGCTGAGTGCCAGCGAGTTGGAGCCGGCCGCGAGCGCCCCGTCCGCCTCATGGATCAGCGCAGCCGAGATGGTGAAGAGATTGTCGATCGCGAGCTCGTCCTTGAGCTGGCCTATGCGCTGCTCCTCGTCGTCCGCGCGACGCTCATCGCGATCGCGCAGATAGCCGAGGCGCAGCGCCCAGTGGACGGCGATCTGATCGAACTTCTCCTGCGGCAGAGTGAGGCCAAACCGCATCGCGCCGAGCGCCGACTCCGCGTCGTCGATGCCGTTGTCGCCCGCGCCCAGAGCGGTCGCGCCGCTCTTGACTTGCGGCACAGGAGCGGCGCCCACCGCGCCAGCGACCAGCGCAAGCGACAGACCGATTGTGCAAGCGCGAGCGCGGGCGTGGCCGCGAAGGTCGATCACGCGGCGCACCCTAGCAGGCCAACTGCGCTCGCTCCATTCCACAATTGGCCTCGCGCAGCGAACACCCGATCGAGCGTGGTAGATGCGTCGCCCATGACCGCGAACACGAACGATCCGCTCGCGCGCTCCCAGCAAGCCTGTGCGCGCCTTCTTCGCATCATGGACCAGCTGCGCGGCCCCGATGGTTGCCCGTGGGACCGAGAGCAGACGCTGCGCTCGCTGACGCCCTATCTGCTCGAAGAAGCGCACGAGGTGATCGAGGCGATCGAGAGCGGCGACCACGAGAATCACCGCGAGGAGCTCGGCGATCTGCTCTTTCAGGTGGTCTTCCAGTCGCGCATCACGCGCGAGGAGGGTCGCTTCGATTTCGCGGACGTCTGCGACGGCATCTCCGACAAGCTGACCCGCCGCCATCCGCACGTGTTCGGCGAGACGACCGTGAGCGGCTCAGCTGAGGTGCTGAAGAACTGGGAGCTCATCAAGGCCGAGGAGAGAAAGGCTCGCGGGGATAAGCCGCGCTCTGCAATCGGGGGCGTGCCAGCCGGCCTGCCTGCGCTGGTCCGCGCCGAACGAATCACTGACAAGGCGTCGGCCGTGGGGTTCGACTGGAGCCGCACCGCGGACGTGCTGGCGAAGGTGCGCGAGGAGCTGGGTGAACTCGAGCGTGAACTCGCGCCGGAGGGAGGAGCCGCTCCCGACCGCGCGCGCATCGAGGCAGAATTGGGAGACCTGCTCTTCTCGCTGGCCAATCTCGGGCGCTTCGTCAAGGTCCATCCCGAGGAGGCGCTGCGTGGAACCGTGCGGCGTTTTGAGGCGCGCTTTCATCACATCGAATCGCGCCTGGCCGCGTCCGGACGCACTCCGCGCGATTCCACGCTGGCCGAGATGGATGCATTTTGGAATGAGGCAAAAGAGCTTGAGCGCGCACAACCGGCACGCAGCCTGCCTGGGGCTTGATGTTGCGCGGCCTCGAACTCGCACCGTGCAACTCCGCGAAAGACTCAACGTTCTGGGTTGGTGCGACTTTCCCCAACCCTCGAAACCGCCTGTGGGCAACTTGTGGACGGGGCGAAATCCCTTCCCTTTTGGTCGCGGTGAGTTGCCGAAATTACGCACTCAAAGCATCTTCGACGAGCTCCATTTTTCCTCGTCGTAATCGATGCTTGCAGGATCCGGGAAAACCGCAAATGCTCGACCCGCAAATCCCTGATGCCTCATTATCGATTTATCCCCAGAGGAGTGGACAACGTGTGGGCGAACAATCCGCGGATTGAACTGATTGGCTGTCTGGATTCCGTTCACTCTCGCGGATGAATATTCCTAAGAACCATCCTGCGCGGCGACGATTTGAAGGCAATCGCGGGCGTTGACAGTGCGCCCCCGCGGTGCTATCTGCGCCGTCCCTTTTTGCCCAACGTTTTTCCAGAGCGAGCAACCCAGTGGCCAATACGAAATCCGCAGAGAAGGCGAACCGCCAGTCGACCAAGCACCGCGCGCGCAACTCGCACGCCAACTCGACGCTGCGCACCTCCGTCCGCAAGTTTCGCGACACGCTCGAAGGCGCCGATGCCGCCGCCGTGACGACGGGCCTCAAGGCCGCCGTGCGCGAGATCGCCAAGGCCGCCAGCAAGGGCATCATCCACAAGTCGCAGGCCGCGCGCCGCATCTCGCGCTTGAGCAAGGCCGCGCACGCGAAGAGCGTCGCGAAGTAGTTGCAGCGGCGCCGCGGCAGTCGCACGCGGCGCATCACCAAGGTGTGCAGCGCCGGACCGCAGAGGTCTGGCGCGCTACCTCCCCGCAAGCTCCATCCGCTCGAGCGCTTCGCGAACCAGCTTGTCCGCGAGGCGCCGCAACGCCGTGCGCCGATTCGCCTCGGTGCCGAGCACGTCGATGCCTTGCAGGTAATCCTCGCCCGCGCTCGCGTTGTCCTCGTAGAGCAGGCCATCCGCTCCGACGATGCGCAACCGCACGTCAGCCGCGAGATGAAACGCAGACGCGCCCGTCGCGCCGAGAGCGCTCGGGTAGTCGTGCAACGCGCGCAGGTCGCCCTGCAGCGAAGCGGCGCTCGAGTCGCCCTCCACCGCGAGTCGCCCGTGGGCCGCGAGCGCATCGCGCATTGCGCCGGCAAAGAGACCGCCGACGTCGGCGAAGGCAGTCTGGTTGGTGAACGGCGCCACCGCGAGGGACTTTCCTCCACCTGGCAATGGCGCACCGCGAGCCAGCGAATATCCGCAAGAGTCGAGCGCCCCGAGCAGCAGGAGCGCGGCCGCGGCGCGACTGAATGAGCGCTCATTCATTCTCGTGCGCTCCTTCCCGGATTCACGCGCGGCCGCCATGGAAGCGGACGCGCGCGATCAGCCGATGACCACGAAGTTGACGAGCCGCTTGGGGATGACGACGACCTTCTTGATCGTCTTGCCTGCGATCCAGACGCGCACTTTCGGATCGTGCGTCGCGACCTCGCGGACCTCGTCATCCGTGGCGCCGGCTGCGACCTGGATTTCGCTGCGCAGCTTCCCGTTGACCTGCACGGCGATCTGGAAGACGTCGTCGACGACCAACGCAGCTTCGGCGACGGGCCACGCTGCCAGCGACAACTCGGGGATCTCCTTCGCTGGGACGCCCTCGTGCAGCGCAGCCCAGAGCTCCTCGGCGGCGTGCGGTGCGAATGGCGCGAGCAGCTGCGCCAGGCTTGCGAGGCACTCAAAGAGCGCGCCCTGTGCAGCGGAGTCGGTCGCGTCGAGCTCAGCGGCGGCGTTCGACAACTCCATCAGCGACGAGATGCCGGTATTGAACTGGAGCCGCTCGAGCTGCTGCGTCACGCGCGCGATCGTCTTGTGCGTGCGCCTGCGAAGTTCGAGCGCCGTCCCATGCGAATCGATCTTGGCCGCGCCCAGCGCAGCCCGCGCGCTCGCCACGCCCTCGCTGCCCATCTTCGTCAGCGCGCCGTGGAACAACCGGAAGAGGCGGATGAGGAAGCGATGCTGTCCTTCGATCTGGTCGTCGCTCCAGTCCATGTCCTTCTCGGCCGGGGCCGCGAAGAGCATGAAGAGGCGCGCGGTGTCGGCTCCGTAGCGGGTGATGATGTCGCGGGGCGAGACGGCGTTGCCCTTGCTCTTCGACATCTTCTCGCCATCGCGGCCCTTGACGATCCCCTGCGTGACGAGGCGCTGCGCCGGCTCGCTGACCGCGCAGAGACCGAGCTCGTGCATCACCATCGTCCAGAAGCGGAAGTAGAGCAGGTGCATGACCGCGTGCTCAGGACCGCCGACGTAGACGTCGATCGGCATGAAGCGATCGGCGTCCTTGCGCGAGAACGGCGCCTTCGTCTCGTGCGGCGAGAGATAGCGCGCCCAGTACCAGGTCGAGTCGACGAACGTATCCATCGTCTCGGCCTCGCGGCGCGCGGGCCCATTGCACTTCGGGCAGGTCGTCTTGATCCAGTCGTGGACCTTCGCGAGCGGCGGCTCGCCCTTGCCCGTCAGCACTTCCTTGACGTCGATGTCGGGCAGCACCACCGGCAGCTGCGCGTCGGGCACGGGAATGCCCTTGTGCTCGGGATCGCACGACTCGCAGTAGACGATCGGGATCGGCGTGCCCCAGTAGCGCTGCCGCGAAACGCCCCAATCGCGCAGATGGTAATTGACCGTCGGCTTTCCCACGCCGCGCCGCTGCGCCTCGGCCGCGATCGCCAGGCGCGCCTGTGCGCTCGGCATCCCGCTGAACTCAGCGGAGTCGAAGAGCAGGCCCTGCGCGGTGAAGGCCTTCTTGGTATCGACCACGCGCTTCTTGCCGACCAGCGTGATCTCCTCGCCAGTCGCCTCGCGGATCACGTAGCTGATCGGCAGGTCGTATTTCTTGGCGAACTCGAAGTCGCGCTCGTCGTGCGCGGGAACGCTCATGACTGCGCCGGTGCCGTAGCCAGAGAGGACGAAGTTGGCCGCCCAGACCGGGATCTCCGCACCCGTGAAGGGATTGCGCGCGGTGAGGCCCGTGAAGATTCCCTGCTTCTCAGCAGCGGCAGCGCCTGCGCCGTCGCGTTTGGCCGCGATGCGACACTCCCTCGCGAAGGACGAGATCTGCTCCTGCTTGTCGGCGGGCGCGAGCGCGAGAACGGGGTGGTCCGGCGCCACGGCCATATACGTCGCGCCGAATATCGTGTCGGCGCGCGTGGTGAAGACGCGGATGGAGGCCTTGCTGCTCGCGTTGGCGACCTCGAAGTCGATCTCGAGACCGTCAGAGCGGCCGATCCAGTTGCGCTGCATCGCGATGATGCGCTCAGGCCAGTCGAGCGTCTTGAGACCCTCGAGCAGTTTGTCCGCGTAGGCCGTGATGCGGAACGCCCACTCGGGGATCTCGCGCTCCTCGACGACCGACGAGCAGCGCCAGCACTGCCCCTCCTCGACCTGCTCGTTGGCGAGCACGGTGTTGCACGAGGGGCAGAAGTTCACGCGCGCGATGCGGCGATAGACGATGCCGCGCTCGAGCATGCGCAGGAAGAACCACTGATTCCAGCGGTAGTAGGCCGGGTCGCTGGTGGCGATCTCTCGCGACCAGTCGACGGAGATGCCGAGCCTCACGACATCGGTCTTGAACGACGCGATGTTCTTCGGCGTGCGGATGGCCGGATGCACGCCCTCCTTGATCGCGGCGTTCTCGGCGGGCAGACCGAACGAGTCCCAGCCGAACGGGTGCAGCACGTCCATGCCCTTCTTGCGGTAGTAGCGCGCGAGCACGTCGGTGATCGAGTAGACGCGCGCGTGCCCCATGTGCATCTCGCCCGAGGGGTACGGGAGCATGGCGAGGACGTAGTACTTGGGCGCGCCTTCGCGCGATCCGGCGCGGAAGAGATCCTTCGCGGCCCAATGCTCCTGCCACTTCGACTCGAACGTCTGCGGCTCGTAGCGGTCCTGCACGTGTTCGTCCTGCCTCTCTTAAAAATGGCCGCGGAGTTTACATCAAGCGGGGGGTTGTGGCGGTGAATCGTAGGGGCGCCTCAGCGCAAAGCAGCGGCGGCGCCAAGATGATCACCCCACCTCGAAACGAGCGTCCTCGTTTGCGTGCTCGAGCGCAGGTGGCGCGCAGTTCACCGCCGGCACTGTGCGCCCTGCTCGTGTGGCCTACTGGGGAGGAGGAAGCAGCATCATGCGCCGGGTATCGGTGATGAAGCCGAGCTTCAATCGGCTCACCTCGTTCGGCGGGACGGCGAGCCAGGGATGCCACTCGCGCCAGGTGCCGGCCAACGTCTCGGGCGACGCGGGATAGAGCCTGCGCGGGTAGAGCGCGTAATTCGAAATGAAGTAGTTCTCGGTGCCGATCAGTGCACCAGAGGCCGCTGGAGCGACGTGCGCATCGACCGAGCGTGCGAAGGCCCAGGATGGATCACGCAGGTAGTAGCCGGCGCCCATCGTCCCCTTGCTCGACATCTGGTCGAGTTCCCGCTTGGTGGCTTTCATCGAATCGACAAAGGACGCCCCCCAGCCGAAACAACAGGCCGCGAGCGCGCACGCGATGATGACGGAGGTCGTTCGCGAGAGGCGGCGCGGCGCGATGATGCTCGCGCCGACCAGCACCGCAAATGCAAGCGGCGGGAATGCGGGCGCGAGGATCCGTCCGAGCGTCACCTGGTAGAGATCCGAACCCCAAGGCGTGACCAGGTAGATGCAGAAGAAGGCAGCCATCACGACGGTGAACCAGCTCAGCGAGAGAAGCGCCAGGGAGGCACTGCGGCGGATCGCGGGATCGGGATCGCGCAACCGCCAGAGGCAAGCGGCGAGGATCGGTGGCGCCACCAGCAGCGTCGCAAGCCATTGCGAGCCCGTCAGCATGTCGCGCCAGCCGCGCCAGATTGCCGGCCACATCGTGAGGCCGCGTGTCCAAGCCTGCGGGTCCAGGAGACGGCTCGGATAGTTTTCGTGCCGCTGCGGGAGGTGGACGAACACTGCAATCCAGACAGCACCGAGGAGGATCGCCGGCCCGATGTACCTCAGCTGGCGCAGCCGTTGCCGCAACGGCCCCGCTCGAAACGACGCCAGGACAAAGAGCGTGTGCAGGCCGATGAACGCGAGGCCGAGCATCATCCCTTCGTTCTTGGTGAAGAGCAGACCGAAGAGAAAGATCGGCAACCGCGCAAAGTCGCCCGCGAACAGCGACGACGTGATCACTGCGGAGAACAACAGGACGATCAGGTCGACATGACCGTCCATGTTCTGATTCGGCCCAGCGACGAGCGGGATGAGCCCGAGCAACGCGACGTTTGCGGCGCAGGCATAGAGGTCGCGGCCGGTTGCCCGGCGCATATCCCCGAAGACGATCGACAGCGTCGCCAGCCACGCGATCGATTCCCAGATCTTCACCCAGTCATCGCGGAACGAGCCGGTCAAGCGGAAGAAGTATGAGTAGAGCAGCGGCGCCAGCAGCGGGTAATCGGGGTGCGTGCCCGCCCAGACCGGCTCCTTGACGTAGTGGCTGTCGAACAGGCACTCGCACGCGAGCACCTTGCCGTGGAAGGCCCAGATGGCGGTCAGGTCGGATCCGAGCGGCATCGCGACTGCGACCAGACGCAGCGAGAGCGGCAGGCCGATCACGAGCATCAAGAGGCCAAGCCAGCGGGAGCGGGCGCTCAGAGAAACATCCGGAGCGGGAGTCGCGGCGGTCACTCGATTCGGGTTCGCGCGCCGCAGCGCCCAGAGGGACACTGCGCCCGCTGCGACGCCGGTGAACGCGACCAGACCAGCCTCGTGGCAAAAGCCGGAGATGGTGCCGGTGAGCAAGAGCAGCGAAACAATGGCGACGCCGTTCAAGAACGCGTGCGCGACGCTGAAGCGGCCAAAGAAGCGGCGCAGTGCGACCTCTACGCAGAGGCCCCAGCCGAGAATCCCGCAGACGCCAAGTATGCAGCCTTCCGCCAGCCGCAGCGCCGGCGCGTCGAGTGCGTCTTGCAATGACGCCTGGCAGATATCGACGGCGATCACGCTGCGCGCACCGAGAGCGGGCGATCGAACGAAGCGTCCGGACTCGGGCAGGTCTGGCCAACCCGACGGCCACCGACCGCGCGCCTTCTCTGCTGCTCGTCACGGTCCTGCACGCGTTCGTCCTGCCTCTCTGAAAAAGGGGGCGCACCTTACATCAAGGGAGCGGGCGTCCAGCGAATTGTCGAGCGCGCTGCGGCTCCTCCAACGGGGCGGTGAAAGGCGAGACCAACACGCCCTGCCATCCTGTGAAAGCACTACTCCGCACGGGCATGCAGAATCACGTCGCCGACCTGCAGAGCGTCGAGCACATCCTCGCCGCCCTCGAGTTGGCCCGCGATCGTGTAGCGCCCATCGAGATGCGGTTGCGCTCCGTGGCAGAGGAAGAACTGCGAGCCGCCCGTCTCCGGCCCGGACGTCGCGATGCCGAGCGTTCCTCGCGTGAAGTGAAGCGCGGTGTGCTCGTCGGGGAGCGCGAAGCCGGGGCCGCCCTCGCCGTCGCCGAGGGGATCGCCGCCCTGCGCGACGAAATCGGGGACGACGCGGTGGAAGGAGAGCCCGTCGTAGAAGCCGCGGTTGGCGAGCATCGAGAGGGCGACGGAGGTGAGCGGCGCCTCTCCGTCGTCGGCGAAGAGGTGGACGCGCAACTCGCCCGCGCTGGTGGTGAGGATGAGCGTGTGAGCGCGCGGGCCGCTCCCAGGGCGGCCGAGCGCTGCTTCGGGAACGATCGCCGGGACCGGTGCGCGCGAATTTGCCGACGCCGGGGGTGTCGCAGAGGAGTCCGCAGCCGCATGTTCGTGGGAAGCAGCGAAGAGTGTTCCGAGCGCCGAGAGAGTGTCGGCGCGAGGGTCTCCAGCGCTTGGTCCCGGAGGCAGCGAGAAGCGCGCGGCCGCGCGGGTGGCAGGCGAGAGCGCTGCGCGGGCAGCCTGCGGATCTTTGGCAAGGGTGCTCGCCGCACTGCCGACGACGTACGGATCGGAGTCGTCGAGCAGCGCGATCAGGACGGGCGCGAACGCAAGCGACGCGGAGCCGGCGGCGGCGCTGCGCACGCGCGGATCGGGATCGTGCAGAGCTTTGAAGAGCAGGAGCCCTGCTGCGCTCTCGGTGTGATCGCCCGCGAGTTCAGCAGCGAGCGAGGCGGTTCGAAAGCGGGAGCGCCACTCAACCTCGAGGCCAACAGCGCACTGGGGCGTCTCGAGGAGCGCGTTGGCAGAGCGGTCCCGCGCATCGGCGGCGGCGCAACGAATTGCGGCAGTGGCCGCGGGAGTTGGTGCCGAGAGATCGCGAGGAGCAGGCATCGCGTCGCGCGAAAGCTTGAGTTGGGCAGCGCTCTCAAAGAGCTGAACGAGTGGGTGGGCCCAGCGCGCGTCGGCAACGGTGTGCGACTCGCGCAACCGTTCGGCGGCCGCTCCGATCGCAGCAGAGATCAGCGCAGAGCCGCGCGGAGCCTCGGCGAGCGCGCGCGCGGCCTCGACGTGGACGCGCCAGTCAGGTTCAGTGGGAGGGTCGAGCAACGGCGCCAGATCCTCGGCGTCGAGGCCTTGTTTGCCCGCCGCGCGCGCAGCCGTCGCACGCGTCTCAGCTTCAAGATCGCGGAGCGCAGAAAGCAGCGACGCGTGCTGGGCTGCATCGAGCGGACCTCCGCGCGGGATGCGGCCGAGCGCATAGGCGGCCGCTCGGCGCACCTCGCTCTCTCCTCGTTGCATCGCAGTCCAAAGAGCCGCGCGCGCAGCGGTCGCGACCAGCACATCGGCTCCCTTCTCGCCGAGGCGCGCGAGAGCACCGAGGGAGAATCCAGACGCTGCAGCAAGAGGAGCCGATCCAGCAAGAGCCGACGCGAGCGCGGAGAGAGAATCGGCTCCGCGCGCAGCAGAGCCCATTGCACGCGCGGCCGCGACAGACGCGGGGCAGCGCTTCTGCACGCAATCACGCAGCAGCGCCTCAGCGTCGGGCCGATGCGCCGCCGCGGAGGGCATCCGCCCGAGCGCCCACGCAGCAAGCGCGCCGTCATCTCCGGCTGAGGAGAGGAGCACACCGAGATCAGCGATGGCCTCTGCGTCGGCGATGCGACCGACCGCCAGAGCTGCACGCGCACGCACTTCGCGGGAGCCATCGCGCAAGAGCGCGCGCACCTCCGCGCTGGAGATTCGTGCAGCCTCAGCGACAGCGCAACGCGAGTTCGCCTCGTCGAGCGATGTCTGCGCAACGTGAGCGGAGGAAGCGTCGGAACGCAGCTCGGCCGCGCCAGAAGCGGCCTTGCGGAGGTTCGTGTTATTTGTACACGAACCCCCAAGCAGGCTGGACAGCAGCAGCGCGGCTGCGCCGCAAGTTCTCGCAGACCGCACCGTGCGCGCTCCCGACTACCTGGCCGCGGGAGCAGTCGCAGCAGGCGCTGCAGGAGCGACAGGAACCGCTGGAACCGCGGGCGCACCGACCGGAGCCGGCGGCGCCGCCGGAACCGCAGGAGGAGCAGCCGCGGCCTTTGCCTGTGCTGCCGTCACGTCCGCGAGCGCCGACGAGAGCGCGCCCACCTCCGCACGCAACCCGGCGATCTGCGCCTGCTGCCCTGCCATCGCGGGAACGAGCAGCACCCACGAGCCCACAGAGAACACCACGCACGCGATCAGCACCGAGATCAGCGTGTTGAGCACCAGCGCCCGTCCGGGCGGCATCGTCTTGTCGTCGGCCATGTCGGTCCTCACTTGCAGAGCGGGCCGGAGCAGATCGCGCGCGTCGAGGCGCTGCCCGCGGACTGCGTGTCGTCGTAGATCGGAGGAAGCGTCCCGCCGCCCAATTCGTCGAGAGCGCGCAGATAGCCGCCGAGCGCTTCCCACTCCTTGATCTCGACCACGACGCCGGGAGCGAGCGTCGCGTACTCGATGGCGTCGATCGGGGTCGCGAGCGCGGCACCGGTCGTCGGATCCTTGAGGTGGACGCCAGCGAGCGACGCGAACGTGGCGACATAGAGATTGCTCGTCGCGCTGTAGAGGCCGAGCGGGTTCGCGAGGTAGCCGGTTGGCGACACGTGCAGCACAGCCGGGTCGGTGCTGAAGAGCAGCGTGCCCTCCGTGCTGCAGGCGTCGAGCTTGCTGTGATCCTTCATCTGCCGGATCTCGGTGACGCGCCCGTTGGTCGGGTCGAGCGCCGAGCCCGACGCGTTGAACATCGGGCGGCTCGTGTCGTACTTGAAGCAGAAGCCGGAGGGCACGAGGAAGTCATCGGCGTAGTTGTCGTTGAGGTACGCGATGCCGGCCGTGACCTCGAAGGCGGCCTTGATCTCCGCGAGGAAGATGCCGAAGCGCGTGAGCGGATAGCCGGGCAGTCCGGACGGCGATGCACCCAGCGGAACGCTCTGGAAGAGATCCGCGAAGGAGATCTTGTGGGCCGCGTTGGGGACGATGTCGCCGCGCAGAACACCGGCGGCCTCGACGGAGAGGTCGGTCGGCCCCGTGGCGCTGTCGCTGGCGAGGAGCATCGCATCGGCGGCAACGCGCAGGAGCGCCGTCTCCTTCTGCGACGCGCCCTGGTGGATCGTGTAGCCGCTCGTCGCGATCGGCGCGAACGCGAGCTTGCCGACGTGCGCCGGATCCGCCGTGAGGATCTCGCCGGCCGTGATCGACGCGGTGTACTGGAGGTACGAGATGTTCCCGAGCGCGGCCACCTTGGCGTTTTCGATCGCGCCGTAGACGCCGGAGACAAACGCGGCGGTCGTCGTGTCACCGACCGTGGTGTCGTCGATCGGCACGGTGGTCGAGTGGGCCATGTCGAACGTCACCGGAGTCAGATCGTTCGCGGCCGCGCCCAGCTTGACCGTCATCGCGATGCGTCCGTAGTGATCGCCGTAGCGGCCCGCCTGCTGGATGAGGACCTGCCGGCCCGTCTTCGGGTTGGTGACGAGCGTCGCGGGATAGTTCGTGTGCGTGTGTCCGCTGACGATGACGTCGATTCCACCGACGTTCTCGGCGATCTGCTGGTCCTCGCCCTGCGCCGCTGCGGCGGGATTCACGCCCGAGTGGCTGAGCGCGACGACGAGGTCGACCTTCTCGACTGCGCGCAGATGGTTCACCAGCGGCTGGAGCTGATCGTAGAGCGCGCCGAGTGCGCCGGCGACGTCGTTGTCGGCACCGCTCGAGTCGGTCGTGAACTTCACCGGAGCCTTGAGCGGCGCGACCTGCGCGGCGTTGATGCCCATGATGCCGACGAAGCCGACCTTGATGCCGCCCGCGGTGGTGACGACCCAGGTGCGGTGGATCGGCAGGCTCGGGTCGGTGCCAGTCTCGTCGAAGAGAGCCGCGAGAGCAGCGTCGCCGCCGGTGCCGCTGAACTGGATGTTGCTCGAGACGATCGCCGGCAGGCCGATGGAGCCCGCTGCCTTGGCCGCGCTGATAGAGGCGGCGAGCGAGGCGGGACCGTAGTCGAACTCGTGGTTGCCGAACGTCGTCACGTTGTAGCCGAGCAGCGCGAGCGACTGGTAGTCGGGCGCACCGGCGATGAAGCCGAGCTGCGCGACAGTGCCCATCGCGTTGTCTCCCGCGGAGACGGCGAGAACGTCCGCGCCCGCGCTCTTGGCTGCTGCGCGCTCATTGGCGAAGAGAACCGCGCGTCGAGCAAGTCCGCCCTTGATCGAGCCGGTGCCGGCGGTGGTCGGCGCGGGAAAGTCGACGGACTCGGGGCCTTCGCCGACGAGGTGCGAGTGCTCGTCGTTGGTGTGGAGGATGACGAGCGACTTGCTCGTCTGGTTGCTCCCGCAGGCCGCGGCGAGAGTGGCAGCGCAGATGACGAACCATCGAGATGACATGGGAGATCCTTGAGCAGGCGTCCACGAAACGAGAGGGCCGGCAACTGACCGACGCGGCACGCAGCTGTCAAGAGCGGGTGCGTCAGGAAGCGGCGTGCCCGAGCGCATGCGGATCGCGCTCGCCCGCGCGGACAGCGATCGGGAGCAGATTCTCGCGCGGCGGAATCGGGCAATTGAAGTGCGTAGAGAAGGCGCAACTCGGGTTGTAGGCCGTGTTGAAATCGAGCAGCCAGCGATCACCCGTGGCGTCAAGCGGCCGCGGTTCGAGATAGCGGCCGACGGGGTAGCTCTCTGCTCCCGACGTCGCGTCGCGAAAGAAGATCGAGATGCCCGCTTCGTCGGCGCCCGGCTCGAGCAGGCGCAGCGCGGTCAACTCGTGCGGCGCTCCCTGCAGCGAAAACATCAGCGTGCCCAGTCGCAGCGCGCGCCTGCGCTGCCCGCGCGTCGAGAGCACGACCTCCTCGCGCAACGTTGCATCGCGGCGCAAGCGGGCCTCGACGCGAGAGGCAATATCGGGCTCGAACCAGACAGGCGGCGCGGGCGCGACGAGGTGCGGGCTCTGCGGATCCGAGACGAGCACCGCGGGGAAGTTCTGGTGCGAGAAGCGCAGCAGATAGCGCCCCAAGCGGATGCGGCCTCCAGGCGGGATGCGCGCCTCGCGCCGCTCCGCGCCCTCCCCTCGCGCCTCAAGGATGAGGAAGCTGGTGTTCCAATCGACCGACTTCAGGACGAACGTGTCTGCCTCGACATGGGCGCTCAGTTGGTGCAGCGCAAGACCCTCGAGTTGCGCGCTGCAGTCGCTCGCGCTTCCGAAGACGAGCGGCACAGTGCCCGCGAACTCGTAGCGCCCGACCACCGCATAGGGACTCCTCTGCGGATCGGCAAAGGCCCGCGTCGTCACTCCGCGCGAGCGCGCCAGTTCCTGCCGCCACGCGGCCTCGTTGAATGCGCGCATGTCCGCATTGAACGACAAACCAGAGCGTCCGTCACGCCCTCATCGTTACGCGCGCGTTTCGTCAGGGGCGGTTGCGTTGACCGCCCATCGGCACACCGATAGAAGCCCGCCCGCATGCGACCGATTCGACCGCGACCTGCTCCGCTGCCCGTCCGACCTCTGCGGGCTCACGCGCTCTTCGTCGCGCTGATCGCGCTCGCCGGATGCAACCGCCAGCACGCGGCCCAGTACCGCACCGACAGCACGGATCGCGGGGCCATCGTCGAACAGGTCTCGGCGACCGGAGATGTCGAAGCGATCGTCTCGGTGAACATCGGCAGCCAAGTCTCGGGCACGATCAGCAAGCTCTACGTCGATTTCAACTCGGTCGTAAAGAAGGGGCAACTGCTCGCCGACATCGATCCGCGCGTCTTCAAGGCGGCGCTCGAGCGCGCAGAGGCTGGTCTTGCGGCAGCGAGGGCGAACGTCGCCAAGGCGCAGGCGATGCTCGACGATGCCACCCGGCAGGAGAAGCGCGCGCGCGACCTGCTCGCCCAGCAGCTCGATTCGCAGGCCGACGTGGACACCGCCATGTCCCTGCGTGAGCAGGACGCGGCGAACCTTCTCTCGACGAAAGCCGCGGTGCTGCAGGCGAAGGCCGATCGCGACACGGCCGCGGCCAACCTGGTGTTCACGCACATCGTCAGCCCGATCGACGGCGTGGTGATCTCGCGCACGGTCGACGTCGGCGTGACCGTCGCCGCTTCGATGACGGTCGCGACCCTCTTCACCATCGCGAACGATCTGACCAAGATGCAGATCCTCGCGAACATCGACGAAGCGGACGTCGGCAAGGTGCTCGAGGGATTGCCGGCCCGTTTCTCTGTCGACGCGTGGCCCGGCGAGGAGTTCATCGGGACCATCCGCGAGGTGCGGCAGTCGCCGAACACGATCAACAACGTGGTGACGTACGCGGCGGTCATCGACGCACCGAATCCGAAGCGCAAGCTCAAGCCGGGAATGACCGCGTCGGTGCAGATCACGACGGCGCACAGAGAGAGCGTCGTGCGCGTGCCCAATGCGGCGCTGCGCTTCAAGCCCTCGGCGCCGCTCGAGGGCGCGCCGCGTGACTCGAAGGACCGTGCGGAGAAGAGCGACGCCGCGCCGACTGCGCGCGAAGGTGCGCCGCGTCCGGTGGGCGAGCGTGGGCAGTGGTCCGCCGAGGATCGCGCCAGGTGGGCGAGCGGCGATCACCCGCATCATCGGCGCGACGACGCACAGAGCGCAGACGGCGGTACCGACGCTGCGGACTTGAAGCGCGCCGACGCGAGTGACGAGCCGAAGCAGCCCAGTCGCAGCGGCCGTCTCTACAAGCTCGTCGAGGGCAAACCGCAGCTCGCGCGCGTGCGCCTCGGGCTCCAGGATTCGCAGCACACCGAGGTGCTCGAGGGGATCGGCGATGGCGAGACGGTGATCGTCGGCGAGATCGGAACTTCGCAGTCGGCCGCTCCGGCGAGTCTGATGGGTGGACAGCGGCCTCCTGGCGGTGGCGGCGGGCGGCACTGATGCGCGCCCCGGCAGAGTCCGCGACGCGCGCGAAGTCGCCGCAGTGGAAAGTCTCGCGGCCGGTGGTGCAGACCGACGCCCTGACCAAGACCTACAAGATGGGCGACATGCAGGTGCGCGCGCTGCGCGGCATCACGCTCAACATCGAGCAGGGCGAGTTCGTCGCGGTGATGGGCCAGAGCGGCTCGGGCAAGAGCACGTTCATGAATCTCGTCGGCTGCCTCGACAAGCCCTCGGCCGGGCACTACCTGCTCGACGGCGAAGACGTCAGCCGCCTCTCGAGAAACGATCTCGCGGGCGTGCGCGGGCGGCAACTCGGCTTCGTCTTTCAGGGCTTCAATCTCCTGCCCCGCACCAGCGCGCTCGAGAACGTCGAGCTGCCGATGCTCTATCAAGGCGTCAAGGGCAAGGAGCGGCAGCGGCGCGCGGCGAAGGCGCTCGAGCGCGTCGGGCTTGGCGATCGACTCGATCACACGCCGGCGCAGCTCTCGGGCGGGCAGCAGCAGCGCGTGGCGATCGCGCGCGCGCTCGTGAATGAGCCGCGACTCGTGCTCGCGGACGAGCCGACGGGAAATCTCGACAGCCGCACCAGCATCGAGGTGATGGCGATCTTCCAGGAGCTCGCAGCGCAAGGGCTCACCGTCATGCTCGTCACGCACGAGCCGGACATCGCGCAGCACGCGATGCGCGTGGTCACGTTTCGCGATGGCCTCGTGCAGCGGGATGAGCGGGTCGCAAAGCCGCTCATCGCGCGCGAGGAGCTCACGCGCATCGACAGTGAGCGCCCCGAGGATGCGCCGCTCGACGTGAGTGCGGGAAGCGCGCCGTGAACATCTTCGCGTCGCTGCGGACCGCTCTGCGCGCGCTGCGCAAGAACATGCTGCGCTCGCTGCTCGCGATGCTCGGCATCGTCATCGCGGTGGCCGCGGTCGTCGCGACCGTGGCGATCGGCGAAGGCGCCAAGCAGCAGGTCGCCGATCAGATGGCCTCGCTGGGCGCGAACTTATTGATGGTGATGCCCGGCTCGATCAGCTCGAAGGGCGTGGCCACGGGCGCGGGCGCGACGCAGAACCTGACCCGCGCGGACGGCGCCGCTATCGAAAAGGAAGTCACTTCCGCCGCACAAGTAGCTCCGCTCAATCGCTCGAACGGGCAGGTCATCTACGGCGATTCGAACTGGTACACGACCATCCAGGGCACGACCGCGGCGTTCCTGGAAATCCGCCAGTGGCAGATTGCTCAGGGCGAGATGTTCGGTCGCGAAGAGGATGCGGCGGGCGCGAAGGTCTGCGTGCTCGGACAGACCGTGGTCGACAAGCTCTTCGGCGATTCGAATCCGATCGGCGTGCAGATCCGCGTCAAGCACGTGCCCTGCAAGGTCGTCGGCGTGCTCGCGGCGAAGGGCCAGGGCTCGTGGGGGCAGGATCAGGATGACGTCGTCCTGATGCCGTGGACGACGCTCGTGCACCGCATCAACGGCTCTGCTGCGGACACGGTGCAGCAGTTGATGGTCTCGGCGCGCGGCCCCGACCTCGTCGACGCCACGCAGAAGGACATCGAGAGCCTGCTCAAGCAGCGCCACCACATTGCAGAAGAGGGCGAGCCCGACTTCATGGTGCGCAATCTCGCCGAGATGCAGAACGCGGCGAACGCGCAGGCGACGACGCTCTCGGTGCTGCTGGCGAGCGTCGCGCTCATCTCGCTCCTGGTCGGCTCGATCGGGATCGCCAACGTCATGCTCGTCTCGGTGACGGAGCGCACGAGGGAGATCGGCATCCGGATGGCCGTGGGCGGGCGCGGGCGCGACGTGCTCTTGCAGTTCCTCACCGAGGCGGTCGTGCTCGCGGTGGTCGGCGGGATCATCGGACTCGCGCTCGGCGTGGGGCTCGCGCGCTGGATGGCCGCGCAGCAGGGATGGCCGGCGGTCATCTCGACGACAGTGATGGGCGCGACGCTCGTGCTCGCGGGTGCAGCGGGCGTGATCGCGGGCTTCTATCCGGCGCTGCGCGCGTCGCGACTCGATCCGATCGAGGCACTGCGGTTCGAGTAGCCCCGCTCGGGACCTGATCGCTGACGCCTCAACTGAACGTCGCGAGCACCGGCGCGTGGTCGCTCGCGCCCGTCCCTGCCCGCTCTTCGCGATCCACCTCGGCGCCCGTGCAGCGCGCCGCGAGCGAGGCGGTCGTCCAGATGTGATCGATGCGCAGGCCGTTGTCGCGCGGGAACGAGCCCGCCCGGTAGTCCCACCACGAGTAGACGTTGCCCTGCTGGTGCAGCCGGAACGCGTCGGTGAAACCGAATGCGCGCACCGTCTCGAGGCGAGCCCGCACCTCGGGCGCATAGAGCACCGTCGTCTCCCACTGCGCCGGGTCGTGGACATCGCGCGCTTCGGGCGCGACGTTGAAGTCTCCACAGAGCGCGAGCGGCTCGCCCGGAACTGCGTTGAGTGCCAACCATCTATTCAAGCGATTGAGCCACTCCATCTTGTACGCGTGCTTCTCGCTCCCGAGCGACTGGCCGTTGGGCACGTAGGCCGAGATGAACCGCACACCGCCCGCGCGCGCAGAGACAAGCCTGGCCTGCTCGGGAGCGTCTCCATCGCCGCCGTCGGCGAGGCCCAGCTTCACGTCGGTGAGCGGCTCGCGCGAGAGAATCGCGACCCCGTTGTAGGTCTTCTGGCCCACGGCCGCGACGTGCCAGCCCTCCTCGGCGAGAAACTTCGGCAACTGCGAAAGCTCGCACTTGAGCTCCTGCAGACAGACGACGTCCGGCTTCTTCCTCTCGAGAAACGCGCGCAGTCGCGCCTCGCGGGCGCGGATCGAATTCACATTCCAGGTCGCGAGCAGCATCGGCTTCACCTTTATTTGAGTCGCGTCAAGCTGAAAACTTGACCAGTGCGCACCCGTTCAGTAGCGTCGCCCGCAGTTGTTCAGGTGGCCATTCGAACGGAGCAAGCAATGTCGGAGTCTCTCACGGAGCGCCAGCAGAAGATTCTCACCTTCATCAAGGAGAGCATCCAGCAGCAAGGCTACCCCCCGACGATCCGCGAGATCGGCATCGCGTTTGGAATCCGCTCGACGAACGGCGTGAACGATCATCTCAAGGCGCTCGAGCGCAAGGGCTACCTGCTGCGCGGCGAGCTCAAGAGCCGCGCTCTCTCCGTGATCGACGGAGGCGCTGCAGCCGAGCGGATCATCCACGAGGTCGACGAAGGCGACGTGCGCCACCACGCGGTGAACGGCGCCAGCGCAAGCTTCCAGCGACCGACCGGCCGCTTCCCTTCCCTGCGCCGTGCGCCTGAACTGGAGCTGGCCGACCTTGGTGACATCGTCGAGATCCCGGTCGTCGGCAAAGTGGCCGCAGGCGCGCCGATCCTCGCCGCAGAGAACATCACCGACCACGTGCGCATCGACAGCTTTCTCCTCGGAGACAAGGCGAGCGCGCGCAAGGTCTTCGCGCTCAAGGTCACCGGCGACAGCATGATCGGCGACGGCATCCTCGACGGCGACTACATCTTCGTGCGCAAGCAGCTGCACGCGACGCCGGGCGAGATCGTCGTCGCGCTCATCGAGGAGGAAGCGACCGTCAAGCGCTACTACCCAGAGGGAGATCGCATCCGCTTCCAGCCGTCGAACCCACGCCTGAAGCCCATCTACGTCGCGCGCGAGGATTTCCGCGAGACGCAGATCATCGGGATCGTGGTGGGCGTGTATCGGCGCGTGCACTGAGAATGGCCGGCCGCTGGACCCGATCATCTTTTCCGTGCTCGCTGCTCGCAAGCCCGCATGGGGCTTGCTGTGCGGCTCCGCGCGCAAAAGATGATCGGGCTCCGCCGGCCTTGTGAACTCGCGATCCACGGGGAGAGCAAGCGGGGGAAGCGAAATGCGCGTGCGCGAAATGCTCGGGAGACAGGTCGATGGAGTGAGTGAGCGCGTGCGGTTTTTTGCGTCGCTGCTTGCGATGTCGTGGCGGCTCGAGCGGCACTCAGCGCTTTCGCCCGAGGGGCGGCTGCACCTCCGGCAGCTCCTGCGCGCGAAAGAGCGGGCAGCGCAGGACCGGTTGCCGCGGGTATTTGTCGGGCAGGAGCGGGCAGAGAATGAAGAGGCTGTGAGCCGTGCGCACGTAGCGGGGCGGAGCGGCGCACCGGTGGCAAAGGCTTTCTCGAAACGGCAGCGCATCGTCGCTCATGTCTTCGCGCACTCTCGCATCCCGGTGGGGCGGCGTCGCAAGCGGTGAGCGCGTGGGCATCGGTCGATTGGCGACCATTCTGCTCGAAATGACGGATGCACTGCCCGGTCCTCGATCTGGCATCTGGTACCGCATGCGAACTCCGATGGCTGCGCTGGCTGGCGCTGTTCTCGCTCTCTCGCTGGCGGCGTGCAGTGGCGCCGAGACCGACGCGGACGACGCATCGCTCGAGACAGCGCCGCTGGCTGCGAGCCCGGCGCGTCGCAACTTCTTCACGCTCACCAATGCGCCGTTTGCGGACACGAGGCATGCGACCGCTCTCGTCTACCTCCCTCGTGGATTCAATCCCGCAGGCCCGCTCAATCTGGTCGTGCATTTCCACGGCTGGGCGAACTGCATCGAGAACGACGGAGAGGCAACTGGCACCGCCTGCACGCCAGGCGGGCCAGTGCGCACGCCGCACAACTACATCGCGCAACTCGACGCGAGCGGTGCCAATGCCGCGCTGGTCCTGATCGAGCGCGCGTATGACCAGTCATCGTCTGCTGATGGCAAGCTCTCGCAGAGCGGATTCTTCCGCGCGATGATCGACGAACTTCTCCCGCACATCGGAGCGCTCGCGGGCCGCACCTACGCCGAATCAGACGTCGGCGAAATCGCGCTCTCGAGCCACTCGGGCGGATATCTCGCCGTCGCCGACGCGCTCTCCGCGGGCGGGCTGACCAACAAGATCCACACCGTGATGCTCTTTGATTCGCTCTACGGAAACCTCGCGCAGTACGAGGCGTGGCTGCGGCCGAACCTCGGCAAGATCCGCTTCTCGCTCGTCTACACCGACGGCGGCGGCACGCTCGCGAACAGCCAGGCGCTCGCCGCGCTGGTCAAGCAGTGGCTCGCCGCTGCGCACCTGCCGGCATCCACGCTCATCGACGACCGCACCACCTCGACGTTCACCGACGCTCAGTTTGCGACGCCGATCATCTTCAAGCACAGCGCGCTCGCGCACGATGCGACGGCCTCGTACTACTTCTCGCGCTTCGTGCGCCACGCGTTCTGAGCGCTCGTCTGCAACTTCGAATTCGCCGACTCCACTCACCAACCTCGAGGCTCCGATGAACCGTTTCGCCGCTGTTGTTGTGCTGGGCTGCTGTGTCGCGTGCGGCGGCATGATGGCGAATCTCAAAACCGAGCGCCAAGCCGACCTCCGCCAGCGCGCATCGTTCGATCTCGGATGTACGGCAGACAAGCTCGAGATCACTCCGCTCGACGATGCGGCCCGCTCGCACGGTGGCGGCACTACGGGCGTGCGCGGCTGCGACAAGCAAGCAACATACGTCTGGGACGCCTACGGCACCGGATGGATCATGAACAACGACGGCAAGGGCGCGCCGCACCGATAGGCCTCATTCAGCGACAGCCACGAAGGTCTCTGCGCCCCCACTCGATCCACTTCGCGGAGACATAGGCCGGCGGGAGCCCGGTCTCCTGTTACGCGCGCAGCCGCGCAGGTACCCAATTTGGGTACCGAGCAGCGAGCACGGAAAAATGGATCGAGTGTGCTGACCGGATCTTCGCCGCTACTTCTTCCACAACAGCATGATCGCGCACATCGCCACCGTGGCGAGAATGACCAACCAGACCATCGGGTCGCGTGAGATCCGCTGCGGCAGCCGCCAGAGAAGTTCGAGGGGACGCAGCGCACGGTCGATCGAATCGGGCGGTCGCGGCGGCGGAGGCAGCGTGCGCGGAGGCAATCCCGAGAGCCACTCTTCGTAACGAAGCGATACCTCCTCGGGATCGAGGCCGATCGCGAGAGCCACCGCGCGCACGTACTGCAGCGCATACGAGCGATCGCCGAGAGGGGACGTGTCGTCCTCCTCGAGCGCCTCGACCACGCGCACGGGCAGCCGCGTCTCGCGCACCACTTCGTCGAGCGTGAGCGCCCGCAGTTCGCGGCTGCGCTTGAGCCACGCACCGAAGCTCTGCGCGCTGTCGATCACGCGAGACTCCTCGAAGCGGCCCCGGAAGAATGATTGGTGTTCAAAGCATCTCGCACTACGGGGATCCCATGCCGCGCAGGAGCTTCTTGCACTCGCCGGCAGTATTCAGATCCTTCTCCTTGCCGAGCTCGACACAGCGATTGAGCGCAGTGCGGGCCTCGGCAGCCTGTCCTCGGCGCGCAAAGATCGACGCCTGCTGCAGCTGCGCGTCGGCCGCCTCGGGGCAGGCATCGGCGTAGCGCGAGTAGGAATCGATCGCGTCATCGAGCGCGCCCTTCTCCGCGAAGATCGCGCCGAGTTGCCGCCAGCCCTTGCAATACTTCGGCGCGACGAGCAGCGCGGCCCGGAGTTGCGCGATGGCGCGATCGGTCGCGCCGGTCTTGTAGAGCGCCCACGCGAGATTGCACTCCGCCGACGTGCGCTGCCCATAGAGCGGGTTGTTGATCGCCTTCTGGAAATGCGGGATCGCGTCGGTGAAGCGGCCGCGCGAGAGCAGAAACGCGCCGTAGTTCGTCTCGGCCTCGGAGAAATCATCCTTCAGCTCGAGCGCCTGCTTGAACTCCGCCTCCGCCTCGGGAAATCGCCCGAGCGAGAATCCGTAGACGAGGCCGAGCGCGTTGTGGATCTGCGGCATCTCGGGGTTCTCCTTCGCTGCCTGGAGATACTCCGCGAGCGCCCCCTGCGCGTCGCCCTGGTTCATCTGATTTGTGCCGAGGTCGTAGTGGATCTCGGCCGCCTTCTCGCGCTGCTCTGCGGTCGGACCGCTGCAGCCCGCCAGCAGCACGCACGCGAAGACCGCGAACGCCGCGAAGAGCCGCGCCACCTGCGTGAGCGGATCGGTCGCGAGCTTGCGATCGACCGCCTTGAGCTTCTCTTTCGCGGACGGCGCACGAAACGCGGAGAGCCGCGCTGCGAGCTGTCCGCGCGCTTTGTTGTCCATCTGCGGCCAGCCGGTGCCGTCGAGGATGAAGCCCATACTTTCGGCGAAATGCATCGCCTCGTCGATCGCAGCCGCCAGCGCCCCCTTCGCGACCGACTCCGATGCGTAGATGACGTTCTCCTGGGCTTCAATCAGCGTCAGCACGACGAGAACACGATGCCCGCCCGATTCGTCGACGGCCACGACCGCTGCCTGCGCGGCCTGCGCTGCGCGGCCCGTGGGTTGAACGAGCGGCTGGTTGGTCGACTCGAAGAGATCGATGACCGACGAAACCGCAGCGATGTGCGTGCGCGACGGATCCTCAAGCAGCATCTGCTTCTCTTTCGCAATCTTGAGTGCGCGAGAGGAGTCTCGCAGCAGCGAATGAGCGGACTTCAGCGAGCCTGGATGGTGAACTCTTCGTTCACGTTTTCCGTCTCGGCCGCAGTGCGCTTGTAATCGAGCATCGGCGCATCGATCATCACGTTGCCACCGCCCGTCTGCCCTTCGCCGACGATCACCTTCAGATATGCGGCCGCAGACGTGGAGCGGCGCCCGCCCTCGACGTGCTTGGTCGCGGCGATGAGCACCTTGTTCGGCCCCGGCGTGAGCAGCTTGGAGATGTCGACGACGATCTGATCGTCAGTGGACTTCACCTTCCGCACCCACTTCGAGTTGATGAAGATGTCGACATCGTACTGGGCGAGCGCGGCGTCCTTCTGCTCTGTCACCAGCCAGTACTGCTTCGAAACCGCACCCGGAGCCGCAGCGGCAGGCGGCTGGCCGGTCGGCGACTCGACCTGGTAGCCCGGGCAGTCGAGATAGACATCGCCGCGATCGTCGATCTTCACCGCGCGGCACTTCTCGAATGACTGGCCGCGAACGCCGTCAATGTTGACGCCATTGAGGAAGAGAGTCGCAAGCACGGGGATGAGGCGCAGGATCATTTTGGGTCACTCCGAGGGGCGGAGCCTCGTCGCAAAAGTGAGGCAGGTCAAGATTCCAGTTCAGGCGGACAGCTGTACACGCGCTAGTCGACCTTGCGATCGATGATCGTCGTGATGCCCATTCCGTAGCCGATGCAGAGCGTGATGAGCGCGCGCCGCTCGCCGCGACGTTCGAGTTCGTGCAGCGCTGTAGCGAGCAGCATCGCGCCCGTAGCGCCGAGCGGATGCCCGAGCGCGATCGCGCCGCCGTTGACGTTGATCTTCTCCATCGGGATGCCCAGCTCCTGCGCGACCAGCAGCGGCACCGGCGCGAAGGCCTCGTTGATCTCGAAGAGATCGATGTCGGCGATCGAGAGATCGGCCTGCGCGAGCGCCTTCTTCGTCGAGGGAATCGGACCGGTGAGCATCAGCACCGGATCGCTTCCCGCCACCGCCATCGAGACGATGCGGGCGCGCGCCTTCAGGCCGAGCGCACGCGCGCGCGACTTGTTCGCGATGACAACCGCGGACGCGCCATCGACGATGCCCGAGCTGTTGCCCGCGTGGAGCACCCCATCGTCCTTGAACGAGGGCTTCAGCTTCGCGAGCGAGTCGGCTGTCGTCCCGGCGCGAGGATGCTCGTCGTTCGCGAACGACCGCGGCTCTCCGCCCTCCTGCGGCACGAGAATCGGAATGATCTCCTTCGCGAATCGCCCCTCGGAGATCGCGAACGCGGCCTTGTCCTGGCTCTGCGCGGCGAACTCGTCGCACTGCCTGCGCGTGAATCCCCACTTGCTCGCGATCATCTCCGCCGAAATCCCCTGCGGAACGAGGTCGGGCCAGTGCTGCATCAGGCCCGGAGAAGCAGGCCCATCGCCGCCGAGCGCGTCGGAGCCCATCGGCATGCGCGTCATGTGCTCGACGCCGCCGCCGATCACCAACTGCGCCGCGCCGCTCATCACCGCCTGCGCGCCGAAGTTCACCGCCTGCAGACCCGAGCCGCAGAAGCGATTCACCGTCGCACCCGGGATCTCGAGCGGCAGGCCCGCCGCGAGCACGGCGCCGCGCGCGATGTTCAAGCCCTGCTCGCCCACCTGCGTGACGCAGCCGAGAATGACGTCGTCGACATCCTTCGCGTTCACGCCGGCACGCGCGAGCGCCGCGGCGAGAGTCTGCGCGGCGAGGTCGACAGGGTGAAGCGGAGAGAGAGAACCCTTGCGCTTGCCGCGAGCCGTGCGCACCGCATCGACGATGACCGCTTCAATCATTGGACTCTCCTCGTTGCCACGTGTGAGCGACCGGGCCTGCTCTTCCCGTTCGCGATCCCGCTCTGCTTCATTGTTGGTGATGCGCGGCCGCTCGCGTGGGACGCCGCGCCCGCCGGTGAACGAGATGCCGATGCCCTCGACGATTCCACTTCCCTGCCAGGTTCGCTTCGGCACGTCTCGCCCTGCTCTCGTCTACGCGTGACGAAACGGATTTTTGCGCACGATCGTCTGCGCGCGATCCGCGCCGACCGAAACCGCGATCGCCTCGACGCCAACGAGCTGTTCGACCCGCTCGATGTAGCGACGCGCGTTGTCGGGCAGCTCCGCATACTCGCGCAGATCGTTGAGCGGCTCCTTCCATCCCGGCAGCTCTTCGTAGACAGGGCGCACCTCGGAGAGCACCTCGAGGTCGTTGGGAAACTCCTGCGTCGTCTTGCCGTCGGCCAGCTCGTAGGCGACCGCTATTTTCAATGTATCCAGGCCGCTAAGCACATCCAGCTTGGTCAGCGCAAGTCCGGTCAGTCCGTTCACGCGCGCGGCGTAGCGCAGCACCAGCGCGTCGAGCCAGCCACAGCGGCGCGGGCGACCCGTCGTCGCGCCGAACTCCGCGCCCACCGTGCGCAGTCGCTCACCCGTCGCATCGCTCAACTCTGTCGGCATCGGCCCGTTCCCGACGCGCGTCGTGTAGGCCTTCGAGATGCCGATCACCTGATCGATCGCAGTCGGCCCAATCCCAGCGCCAACCACCGCGTAGCCCGCGACCGTGTTCGACGAGGTGACGAACGGATAGGTCCCGTGATCGACATCGAGCAGCGTGCCCTGCGCCCCCTCGAAGAGCACGGCGCGCCCCCGCTCGATCTCGTGCGAGACGGCGCGCGAGACATCGCCGACGTGAGGAAGAATCTTCTCGCCCAGTCCCAGTGCGGCCTGAAGCACCGCCTCGAGTTCCACCGGTTCGCCGCCGAGCGACTTGATCTGCGCGTTCGCCTCGGTGATCCGCTGCTCGAGCTTCTCGCGCAGCGTCTTCGGACGCGCGAGATCGCGGATGCGGATTCCGCGCCGGGCGACCTTGTCCTCATACGCAGGCCCGATGCCGCGCCCCGTAGTGCCGATCTTCTGCTGCCCGCTCTGGGCCTCGCGGCCCGCATCGATCCGCTTGTGGTACGGCAGGATCACGTGCGCGTTCTCGCTGACGATCAGTTGCTGCGGATCGACGAGCAGTCCGCGACCTTTCAGAAGTTCGATCTCCTCGACCAGCGCCTCGGGATCGACGACGAGTCCGTTGCCGATGTAGCAGCGCTTGCCCGCGTGGAGGATGCCGCTGGGGACGAGATGCAGCACAGTCTTGACGCCGCCAACCACAAGCGTGTGGCCCGCGTTCGCGCCGCCCTGGTAGCGCACGACCGCGTCCGCCCACGAGGTAAACAGGTCGACGATCTTGCCCTTGCCCTCATCGCCCCACTGCGCACCGACGATCACGACATTCGACATGGGGCTCCTTAGAGTGCGCGAGGCGCGGGGTGTCAAGTACGCCGCGGGGCATCGATGGCTAGTCGCCGTGCTCAAACATGCATGCGCGGCCGACGCGCCTGCTCGCTGCGGGGATCGGTGGGGCCGCTCCTGAACTGCGCGCGGCGGCTACCCATCGACTGCCCCGCGGCTTCTTCACGTCGTCGCAGCGCGCGCTCTTGTTTCAGGCAAGGGAAAGAAGCCTGCGGGCCGTCTCGACGTTCGCCGGTTCTCTGCCGATGTCGCGGGCCATGCGAGCGACTTTGGCGACGAGATCGCCGTTGCTCTTGGCCATCTCCTTGCCGCTGGTGTCGAGATAGAAGTTGTCCTCGAGGCCGACGCGGACGTTGCCGCCGAGTGCGAGCGATGCGCCGGCCATGCGCCAGCCTTCGTGCGAGACGCCGAACGCCTTCCAGGTGCAACCGGGAGCGACCGCCTGGGCCTCGCGGGCCATCGTGACGAGATTCTCGGTCGTCGCCCGCACACCTCCCAGGACGCCCATGACGAAGGAGAAATCGAGCGGGGCCTTGAGCAGGCCGAGGTCGAGCAGCGGCGTGACGGAAGTGACGTGGCCGACGTCGAACGTCTCGAGTTCCGGCTTGACGTTGGCCTCGTTCATTACTTGCAGAAGATAACTAATATCACTGAACGGATTCTCGAAGACGAACTCGAAGACGAACGCTTTGCGCTTCTCGCTGTACTTCGCGTAGTTCATCGAGCCCATGTTGAGCGCGCCGATGGGCGGCTTGACGTCGCGGATGTGCGCGACGCGGTTCTCCATCGCGCCGGCGCCGCCCGTCGAGAAGTTGATGATCACCGGGCAGCGCGCTTCGATCTCCTTGCGGATCGCGGCGTAGATCGCGGGCTCGAACGTCGGCCCGCCGTCGTCTGTGCGCGCGTGGATGTGCACGACGGCAGCGCCCGCTTCATAGGCCCGGCGCGCCTCCTCGGCGATCTCGGCGGGCGTGTAGGGGACCCAGGGGCACTGCGCGCGGGTGGCGAGGACGCCGGTGAGTGCGCACGTGATGATGACGGGATCGGACATGGGGCTCTCTGGGGTGTTGGGCTTTGGGCTTTGGGAGAAAAACAAGAGCTAACGGCCGGTGAAACTCGCGGGGCGCTTCTCGAGGAATGCGGAGAGGCCCTCCATCGCATCCTCGGCAAGCGCGTTGATCGACAGTTGCGAGGCGAGCGATTCGAGCGCGGCTTCGTAGGGCATCGATTCGGCGAGGCGAAACGCGCGGCGGCCGAGGCGCAGCGTGATTGGACTCTTCGCGCAGAGCAGATCGAGCAGCGTCTGCGTCTGGGCAGCGAGCTCTACGCGTGGCACTGCTCGCGTAATGAGACCGAGGCTCTGCGCCTCGCCGGCGCTCACTTTGCGGCCCGTCAGAGTGAGATCGAGTGCTGCCCGACGACCGACGCAGCGAAGAATCGGCGCGAGCGCCATGTACGGGAAGATCCCGACGTCGACCTCGGGCGTGCCGAACTTCGCGTCATCAGCGGCGATGGCGAAGTCGCAAGCGCAGACGAGGCCGAGCCCTCCGGCCAGCGCGATTCCGTTGACCTGCGCGACGAGTGGCTTGCCCAGCTTGTCGATCTCACCGAGCAGAAGCGCATAGGCGCGCCTCGCCTCGTGCGCAGCGAGCAGACCCGCCTCGCCCGCAGCCGCCGCTGAGCCAAGATCGGCTCCCGCGCAGAAGGCCTTCTCGCCCGCGCCGGTCAACAGGATCACGCGCACTGCCGGATCGGCATCGGCGCGCTGGAGCGCAGCCCGCAAGAGCGCGATGAGCTCGGGCGAGAGCGCGTTGCGCGATGAGGGGCGGTTGAGCGCCAGCGCACGAACGGCGCCGCGCGACTCTTCGAGGAGAACTGCGGGGATCGTCTCGGTGGCGTCGGACACGGCGCGGGAGAGTGGCCGCGCGCGCGCTGGGCGTCAAGCAAACCGTTCTGCCATGACCGCAAGTGCCGTCGCTGCTATTGAACGTGGCTCGATGGACGCACGCACGCAGAGCGCACTCCTCGCCGCTGTCGTCTCGTTCGCGCTGGCGATCGCGATGCTGCTGCGCCAGGGCCGCACGCGCCTCTGGACTGCATTCGCGCTGCTCAACTTCTCGATCCTCGCCTACGAACTCGGCGAGTTTCTCCACGGCATCCTGCATGCCGATGGATGGCAGCGGATCACGCTCGGCGCGGCCGGTGTTGTGCCCTCGGCGCTGCTCGCGTTCCTCTTCGAATTTCAGGGAGAGACCAGCCGCCGAGGCGCGCTGCTCAAACGCCTCGCCTTCGCGACGTCCGCCCTCACGCTGGGCCTCGCCGTCTCGCCGTTCGCTCTCATCCCGGCCGCGCAGGTCACTGTCGCGAGCGCGGTCTTCGTCCAGCTCACCGCCTCGGTCTCCCTGCTCTACGCGCGCATGCGCCGCGCGCAGAGCCGCACTGAGCGCGCGCGCCTCTTCTACCTCTGGGTCGGCGCCGCGCTGTGCGTGGGCCTGACGTTCGGCGAGCTGCTCATCAAGATGGCCGGCTGGCCGCCGCCGCCATTCGCCAATGTCGCGCTCACCGTCTATCTCTACTTCCTCTCGCAGACGATCCAGCGACACCGCCTGCTCGATCTCAACGAGCTGCTCGGAAAGATCGTGGTGCTCGCGAGCGTGGGACTTGTGCTCGCAGCGATCTATGGACTGCTCGTGCGATGGACCGGTGGTGCCTCGACGGGACTGTTCCTCTTCAACACGCTCGTCGCCTCATTCGTGATCCTCATTCTCTTCGAGCCGCTCAAGGCCAAGGTCGAGGAGCGTGTACTCGCTCTCTTCTTCGCCGAGCGGCACCAACTGGTGATGGCGCTGCACGCCCTGCGCGCGAAGGCTGCTGCGGTGGTCGACGTGCGGCAGCTCGCGCAGGTCGTGCTCGACGGGCTCTACGAAACCCGGCGCGTGACGCACGCGTCGCTCTACCTGCTCGCCGATGACGGTCTCGGCTACAAGCGGCTCGATCACCGTGGCCCGGCCCCTGCTCCGTACATCGATCTCGCGACGCTCGGTGCGCTCGTGCAGAGCGCGCTCGCGGGGCAGAAGGCGCTGCTGGTGGAGCTGATTGAGCGACGCCTCGGAGAGCTGCGGCTGTTACTTCCCGACGAGGTGCAGTCGCGCCCGCCCGAAGAAGCGAACGCCAACGATCGCCCGCCGGATGCGAATCAGAACTCGGCGCTGGCCGAGGAGCGTGCGCGCCTTTCAGAGATCGGTGCAGCCATGGCAGCGATGCGCGCAGGCGTCGCGATCCCGCTGATGGCCGGCCAGCGAGTGGTGGGCTTCCTCTGCCTGCTCGACGATCGCGTCGCCGAGGCCTTCGCTTCGGACGAACTCGCCGCGATGCTCGAGGTCGCCGATCAGGCCGCGCTCACCATTGAGAACAGCCGCCTCTACGAGCGCATGAAGGAGCGCGATCGCCTCGCCGCACTCGGCGAAATGGCAGCGGGCCTTGCGCACGAGATCCGAAATCCTCTCGGCGCGATCAAAGGCGCCGCGCAGTATCTCGATCCCAAACAGTTGCCGCCCGGAGACAGCGAGATCCTCGGCATCATCGTCGAAGAGGTGAACCGGCTCGACAGCGTCGTCGCGCAGTTCCTCGACTACTCGCGCCCGTTCCCCAGCGTCGGCACCAGCGACCGCTTCACACCGACCGATCTCAACGACGTCATCGGGCGCACACTCAAGCTGCTCGAGCCGACGCTGCCCGTCGGCGTGAAGATCGTGAGCGAGCTCGGTCCGCAGCTCCCGCCCATCCTGGGCGACGCGGAGCAACTCAAGCAGGTCTTCATCAACCTCGCGCTCAACGCCGTGCAGGCGATGCCCGACGGCGGCACGCTGACGGTGCGGACGCGCAGGCCTGTGCAGCCGCTCGAGATGGCCCTCTCCGATGCGCTTCCGCGCTACGCGGCCGATCTTGTCGAGGTCCGCTTCTCCGACACGGGCGCGGGAATCCCCGAGGAGGCGAAGGACCGGATCTTCATCCCGTTCTACACGACGAAGACGAAGGGCACGGGCCTCGGACTCGCCATCACCCAGCGGATCGTCAAGGGACACGGCGGAACGATCGAAGTGCAGAGCCGCATCGGCGAGGGCACTGAGTTCGTCCTGCGCTTCCCAAGCGCGAGCGCACTTGACACCGCGGGCAAATTGGGGTTGGCGCAGAACTGACGCGCAAGAGGCTTTCTACTCGGCGCTGATCACCGACCAACCGCGAACGGCCGCCTCGGTGGCCAGGGCGTTTCCAGTCGAGGGCGCAACGGCGACCGCCACCCGCGCCGCATTGAGCATCGCCAGGTCGCCCGTGTTCGAGTCACCACACGAAAGCGCGAGAGGCAGCCACCGCGCCTTCGTGAGCGCCTCGACTTTGCCCTGCGCGTACGTCACTGGCCCCGCAAGCTCAGCCGTCAAAAGACCGCCCGGCCCCTCGAGAACAGTCATGCCGAGGCAGCGCTCGACCGGAACTCCCGCGAGAGGAACCGCAGCGCGGACGATCTCGATCGGGCTCGCCGAGACGATGCAGGGAACAAGA
Organism: uncultured delta proteobacterium; assembly: GCA_903911145.1. Lineage (GTDB taxonomy): Bacteria > Myxococcota > Myxococcia > Myxococcales > 40CM-4-68-19 > CAIWCD01. The sequence goes on from CAIWCD010000013.1 coordinate 237,619, forward strand.
CCGCTCTCTCGGCACAGAGCCAGAAGAGCCTGCGTCGCGGCGATCAGGCGGGGCGCGACCCATTCGCGCGAGAGCTTCTCGGCTTCGTGGGAAAGGGCCGAGCGGGACAGCCCGGCCTGGAGCTGCGCGGCGTACGCAAATCCCGCAGCGCGATCCACGGCGACGCGCGCCTCGTAGGCCTCGAAGGGATCGCAGCCGTCGGGAAGACGAATCCACCCGAGCGCACAGAGGTGCTTGAGAAACGCCTCGCCGACATCATCGCGCCAGAGCGTTCCGTCGGCGTCGAACGCAGCCGCCGCGCCGGGGAGAGCCCGCCCGGCCTCACGAACTGCGGTGATGAGTTGAGGCGGGAGCAGCGTACGCAAAGGCCTGCTCCCGAGTTGCGATTACTTGCCGAAGCAAGCGTCCATCGCGGGACCAAACCGGAGGCGCATCTCTTCGTTCGCGGTCTTGACCTGCGTGCGAATCGAAGAGCAGGTCGCAGGCGCGTGCTTGACCATCACCAGCGCCGCCACCGAACGAACCCGGCTGTCCTTGGCGTTCTTCATCATCGGCGACAGCTGCGCGATCATCTCATTCTCGGGCAGCAGATAGCCGATGCCGCGAATCGCCGCGTAGCGCACCACGAACGGCTCCTGCTCATTGTTCGCGATCGTCTTGAACAGCTCGACACGGCTCGTCCCGATCGCGCTGAGACCATCAATCGCCTTCGCACGACGCGTCGGCAGGCTCCCGCCGTTGAGGACCTCGAGCAGAGGAGTCTCGGCGCGAATCCCGAGGGCCTTCCACTGCGCCAGGCTGATCGACGTGTCGATGCTGCCGAGGAACGCACTCACCTGCCCGCGGATATCGTCGTCCGTCAGGCTCGGGTCCGGCTGCGCGTCAGCGCTTGGCGCGGGCACGAACGGACGCTTGTGGAGCTGCGGAGCGGCCATGACCGCCGACGAGAGGAGCGCGAGAAGAGAGGCCAAAGCCAAGCGGGACATCATATTGATTCTCCCTGAGTGCAGATTGCGGCGCGACATTTAGTGAACGACCGGGTTGGAGCGAGCAATCTGGCCCTGCTGCTGCGAAACGGTGGCCTTCGATGCAGCCGGATCGAGCAGCCAGAACATGAGGTAGTCACCGCCACCGCACGCCCCGCTCGTCTTGGTGCACGCCCCTCCCTGCAGCTGCGTCGGGGAGCCCGAGGGGCAGACACCGACGAACCCGGTCTGCGAGGTCGGATCGTAGCAGCACTTGGCTGCCGTCGCGCCAACGCAGCTGCTCGTGCAGCTGCACTCCGGCGTGTCGGTGATGGGGTCCCAGTTGCTCCCGACCGCTTCAGTCGTGTGGTAGAGGCCCATCCAGTGGCCACCTTCGTGCGCCGCGATGTAAGCAACTTCGTCGGCACCGCAGTTCCAGTTGGGCGCGCCCGTGCAGAGATTCGTGGCCCCGCCCGCAAGATTCGTGGCCGAGATGTCGGCCGCGTTCATCACCGCACCCGTGTGCACCGAACCGCTGAACCCCGACGGAGCTGGGATGGCGCCGTCGATGCCCACGACCATTGATCCACCCGTCGGCTCCGCGCCGTTGGCAAGGATCGAGTCGACGAAGAAGAAGTTGAGCGTGTTCCCCGCCTGCGCGAGCGTGAACATCTGGTCGAGGCCGTCGCACGCACCGGTGTGAGCCGCATCCACTGCTCCGGCACCGTTGTTCAACTGGCCCTGCGCGTTGATCGCGCCGCCGTATGCGGCCTTCGCCCAGGCAGGCAGATCGTAGAAGGTCACCGTACCGACGCAGATCCCAAGATTCGCGTAGATACCCGCCAGCGTCTTCACGAACCGCTGAACGCTCGTGTTGGCCGGGGCACCCGAGGCAGTGAGATCCGTCGTCGCGAGGTAGATGGCAATGTCAAGCTTGCCGGTCGCAGAGATGGCCGGCTTCGTCACCACCGAAATGTCGTAGGTGCCAGCGTCGCTTCCACCAGAGCAGCCGATGCCATTGGCCGGGTCGGTGTACAGGCCTTCCGCGCACGCATAGGCGTCGTCCGCGAGGGAGAACGACCAGTTGCCAGCCGCGTACCCAGCGGTCGAGTCCTGAACTCCCTGCGACGTGTTCGGGATGATGAACGCGCTCGTGACTGCTTCGGGAAGTAGCCCGAGCGTCCCGTACTGCGCGTGATACGTCGTCGTGTCGAGGTTCGAGCCGCCGTCCGGGAGGTTCGGATAGAAGTTGTTCTCGAACCAGTCGTCTCCCGCCGGAGTCGTCACGGTCGTCGGCAGCACGCCGTTGGTCGTCGGGCGATTGAGCACGCAATCATGCGAGGTGCTGTTGCAGGTTCCCCCGGCGTTCGTGCACTGGGTCGTGGCGGCCGGCGAGGCGCAAAAACCTGCGAACGTCTCGATCAGCGTAAAGGTCGGGTTGGCGTTAATCGTTGCGGTGCTCTGCGAGACGATCGAGATCGAGCCCGTTGCCGCAGGGACGTTGAACGTCACCGTGTCGCCGACCTTCTTCGTGCCGATGTGGTTCACGGTCGTGCCGTTCGCATAGACGGACGAGGCCGGTGCGGCGATGACAGGCGTCTGGCAGGTCGAAGGCTTCGACGACGGGAAGTTGCCGGTGCCTGCGACGATCGTGGGCGCAGTGCAGACTGCGGGAGATCCGCCACCGGAGCCGCCCGCGCTGCCGCCGCCCGAGCCACCCGCGCTGCCGCCGCCCGAGCCACCCGCGCTGCCGCCACCGGAACCACCGCCGCTGCCACCACCTGAACCACCGCCGCTGCTCGTGCAATACCCCGAAGGCGTGCAGGTGTGCCCGAATCCGGCGCAGCAGACGTAGCCGCTGCGGCAGTCGGCCGCCGTGAGGCAGTCCTCAAGGCAGGCGCTGACAGCCGCGTTCGTCTGGGTCAGGTCCGCGCACTTCGATCCCGATGGGCAGGCGGACGATCCGCAGGACGAGGAGCAGTAGCCGCTCGGAAATCCCGACGTCGCGACGAGGCAGCTGAGCGGAGAGGCGCAATCAGCCCTCGACGAGCAGGCCGAACCGAGCGTCCCACTCGCCCCGATCTCGCACGTTCCATTCACGCAGGTTTGGCTCGTGGGGCACTGCGCGTTCGAGGTGCAGGTGGGGGTGCCGCTGCCGGAACAGGCTGCGGCAAGCAGAGCAGGAAGCAGAATGATGGTCTTGGTGAATGCGCGCATCGTCTCGTCTCTCGAGGCATTGCCCGGCGAACGCTCGCCGAGGAAAAAGCGGGAGGGCTATAGCAGATTTTGATTCGAGCAACTAACGCGCGAAGCAGGCGTCGACAGCGCGGCCGAACTCGCCCTGGACTTCGCTGGCCTCGCGCGCGACCTGCGCACGAACCAGAGGACACGCCTCGGAGGGGATGCGCTTGGCGAGCTGCTCTCCAGCGAGCGAACGCACGCTCGCGTTCTGCGACTTCTCAAGCAGCGGACGCAGCGCCGCGAGCAGCGCACCATCGGTCGTCACCCGCGCGAGACCACGGATCGCCGCGAGCCGGACGTTGAGCGTCTCGTTCTCATCCGCGGAGATGCGCTCGCAAAGCTGCTTCGCGCTCGGTCCGCCGATGATCGACAACCCGTCAATCGCCTTGGCCCGCCGCGAGGGCAGCGTCTTTCCGTTGATGATCTCGAGGAGAACCGGCTCGGCACGCACGCCGAGTCGCTTCCAGCGCGTCTGCTCGATCGGCGTGTCGATGGTGCCCAGGTACGAGCGCACGCTCGACTGGATCTGCTCGACCGTCAGAGTGTTGTCCGGCTCTCCCGACAGCGGTGCAGGCTGCCCGGAAGTCGCGGAGTGCATTGCAAGAAGTGCACAGAGAAGAAAGGAGGTCATGGCTGGCTCCGAGTTGATTCTGCCGTGCGCTTATTGGACGACCGGATTGGCGCGGATGATCTGGCCCTGCTGCGGAGAGATGTTGCCCACTGCGTTGCTGTCGAGCAGCCAGAACATCAGGTAGTCGCCGCCGCCGCACTTTCCGCTGGTCGCCGAGTCATCGGTGCACTCGGTGCCCTGAACGTAACCATCGGGGCTGCTTCCCGGAGTTCCGTTGCCCTTGTCGCACGTCGTTGCGCACTGGGGCGTGTCGGAGACGGGGTCGAACACCGTGCCGTCGGCTTCGGTCGTGTGGTACAGGCCCATGAAGTGGCCGCCTTCGTGTGCCGCGATATAGGCGACCAGGTCCGCACCGCAATTGTTGAAGTCGATGGCCCCGCTGCACGCGTTTTGCGTCGCGGCGCCATCAACGTCCGTCGCGTTGACAACCGCGCCGCTGTGAATCGTCCCTGCCGCTGAAGCAGGACCCGGGATCGCACCGTCGATACCGACGATGACGCCGCCGCCGCTGTTGGTGCTGCTCACGAGGTTGTCGACGAAGAAGAGGTTGATCCCGTCCGACGCGCCAGCAGAGAGCGTGAACATCTGGTCGAGATCGTTGCAGGGACCGGTGCTGTCGATTCCCAGGTTGTGATAGGCGCTCTGCGCCCAGGCCGGCACGTCGTAGAAAGTCACCTTGTCGAGGCAGAGTCCGGCGCGAGCGTAGACCGTCGCCAGCGTCCTGAGCATGCGAGCGTAACCGGCATCCGTGATGGCCTTGGCCGCCGTGTTGGTCGTGCTGACGATGAAGATGTTGAGATTCACCTTGCCCGTCGAGCCAGCGGTCGGCTTGGTCAAGATCGTCACGTCGTAGGTCTGTCCCGTCTGCGCTCCAGTCTTGCACTGGCCGCCGAGCGGACCGTTGCCTGCGCACTCCGACGCGAGATCGCTGACGGTGAACGACCAGAGACCGGGGGCGTATCCTGCCGCCTCGTGCGTCAATCCCTTCGAGGTGTTCGGGAGCGTGAGCGTGGCGTTCTCGGGCTGGCCACCCTCGAGGTAGCCTTCGAGCGTCGAGAAGTCCGTCACCGACGAGGTGAACTCGTCCGACAGATTGAAATAGTTCGTGCCGCTCGAATCATTCAGCGCGGAGGGGGCGAGAATGTTGGGGATGGTCAGATCCGCGCCGCCATTCGGGTTGGCGACGGTGACGGAGTCGGACGGACTTGCGCTCGACGCCTGCTGGATGATGCTGATGGTTCCGATGTTCGGACGAACAGTGAAATTAACGGTCGAGCCAACCGCAACGTGAGGATAGTGCTCGCGCTCGAAAGTCGGCATGTTCGGGGTCACCACCGGATGCTGGCAGCTGGCCGGCTTTGATGCGACTCCGAGAGAGCCGCCGTTCACGAGGGTCGGCTGCGTGCAACTGCCCCCCGAGCCACCGCCGCTGCCTCCACCCGACCCACCAGCGCTGCCGCCACCCGAGCCACCGGCGCTGCCGCCACCGGAGCCGCCCGCGCTGCCGCCCGCGCTGCCGCCACCAGAGCCGCCCGCACTGCCGCCGCCAGATCCACCGCCCGAACCGTTGCACACGGCCGTGGGAACGCAGGTCTGACCGAAACCCGCGCAGCAGGTGTATCCTCTGCGGCAATCGCTGGGAAAGTTGCAGCTCTCGGTGCAGGCTTTGCCGATCGAGCCGCCGAGATTGCTGCAGATCGACTGGGACGGGCAGATGTGCCCTGCGCAGCCCTCGGAGCAGTAGCCGGCCGGAAAACCGCTCGAGGCGAGGATGCAGTCGCCCGAGGCGCAGTTGCTGTTCGACGTGCAGGCCGTGCCGATTGCGCCGCTGCCGCTTCCGCCTCCGCTGCCACCGCCGGAGCCGCCGCCGTTGCCGAGCGTGCAGACGCCGTTCGAGCAGACCTGGCCGGTCGCGCACTGCGCATTCGACGAGCAGACCGGGACCCCGTTGCCACTGCTACAGGCGGCGAGGAATAGGCTTACGAGCACCGAACCCAGTTGCCACTGTCGCATCGTCATCTTGGGACCTCGTCGCAGCGCTGCCTGAACTTCGAGTTGCCGGTCGTACCAGACGTCAAGCAAACGACGCTCGGTCAAGCGACCGAGGCCCGCCAGTGCACCGGTGGGACACCGACCGACATTTCCTCGAGTGAAAGTCGTCAATTCGCGAGTCACCGTTTCGAACATCGCGAGCGCGGGGTCACGCGCATACACGCCATCTCGAACGAGTTCTATTGTGCGAGGAGATTGCTGCGCATGACTGCTCCCTGCTGTGCAGAGAGTTTGCCCTGCGAGAGGCTCGGGTCGAGGAACCAGAACATCAGATCATCTCCGCCGCCGCAGGTTGTGCCGCCCGCGAGGCAGTCTCTCGCCTCGACGTAGGTGGGGTTCGAGCTTGCGCCGCACGCGGCTTTCCGCGCGCCGGTGGTGCAGTCGGTACAACTGCAGGTCGACGTGTCGGAGAGCGGGTCGTAGAAGTCTCCTGTCGCTTCGGTCGTGTGGTAGAGGCCCATCCAGTGGCCGCCCTCGTGCGCGGCGATGTAAGCCACGAGGTCTGCGCCGCAGTGCTGGAGATCGATCCCGCCTGAACAACTGCCGGCGTTCAGATCTGCCGCGCTCACCGCCGCCCCGCTATGAATCGTGCCGCCCAACGTGGACGGGCCTGGGATGGTTCCGTCAAGGCCGACCACACTTCCGCCCGCGCTCGTCGAACTGATCTGCTCGACGAGGAAATAGTTGAGTGTGTTGCCCGCGCGCGCGAGCGTGAACATCTGGCTCAGGTCGTCACAGGGGCCGAGTTTGTCCGCGCTGATGCCGGTCGCGTATCGGGCCTGCGCCCACGCCGGGACGTCGTAGAATGTGACCGTTCCGAGGCAAAGACCGGCCTGGGCGTAGAGCGCCGCGAGAGTCGTGAGCATCCGCTGGACGTGCGAACTGCTCGCGGCGTTTGCCGCCGTGAGGCCCTGAGCGCCGACGAGATAGAACGCGATGTCAAGAGTCGCACTGCTCGCCGGCGCGCCGCGCTTGACGAGGACGCTCACGTCGTAGAGTCCATCGGACGAGCCGCCGTCGCAGTTGTTGGTGTTGAGGCACTCGGCTGCGTAGTCGTTGACAAGGAACAACCAGGTGCCGGCAGGCAGGCCACCATCAGAAAATACGAGTCCGGCGGTCGTATTTGGAAACGTCATCACGCCCGTCGCTGGAGAGTCGGTCTGGTAGTAGACGGGCACGGTCGAGAGATCAGTCGGAAGCGCTGCGCTGTCGTTGTAGATCACCGTGCCGCTCGGCGTCGTGAGCTGCGTCGGGACGACCGTGTTGTCGAGAGGGCGGCCCTGGTAGCTGATCGACGCTCGTGCGCTGATCGCCTGCGAGATGATGCTGATCGACGCCGCTTGCGCGGGGACCTGAAACTGCACCTTGTCCCCGACCGTGCGTGCGCCAAAACGCTGCACCATCTCTGCGGGGAGAGTGCTCGCCGCGACCGGTTCGATGCAGAACGGCGGCGCGCTGGCCGGGCCTGCTGTGCCTCCCGAGACGAGCAGCGGAGTCGCGCCAGAACCGCATGCCCTCTGGCCGATCACCTGTGTTGTGCAAACAAAGGTCGTGCCCGTAGGAGCCGCGCAGCCGTAGCCCGTGCGACAGGACGCGGCGGTCTGACAGGTCGGCAGGCAGAGCGGTCCCTGATCCGTGATGACGCACTGGCCGTTCGAGGGGCAGGTCGTCGCGTCGCTCATCGAGCAGGCGCGCGTGCAGGCACCACCGGGGAAATCAGCTCCGAAGCGGCAATGCTCGCCGCTCGCGCAGCTTCCCGGAGTGCAGGCCGCGCCGAGGCCAGCGCTCGCGCTCGAGGAGAGGCCGGCAGCGGGACAGAGTGACGACGGAAGGCACGCGCCGCCCAGCGTCGCGCACGCGGCCCAGCCTTCGCGGCAGGCGCCGCCGTCGCCGATGGTCGGAACGCAGATCTGCGCGTTCACGGGCGTCGCGCGCAGGTCTGCGCAGATCGTGTTCGATGGACACGAACCTGTCGCGCACGACTGCGCGCAGAGTCCGCCAGAGAGACCAGTCCCATCAAGCGCGCAAAAGAGGTCGCTCTCGCACTGCGCAGAGGAGTAGCAAGACGCCCCGACGGTCTGCACGGGACCCGCGTCGACGGTCTCGCAGGTGCCGAGTCGGCAGACCTCACCGACGTTGCACTGGGTGTCGGAGTTGCAGAGTTCGGGCGCCTGGCAAATCCCTGCGCGGCAGACTTCGCCGAGCGTGCACTGGCTATCGGCGCTGCAGAAGCGGCTGCTCTTGTGGCAGGCAGGAACTGCGACAGAGAGAATCGCAGCGAACGCGGAGAGTCGGGAGAGGGTCACGTTTCGACCTTATCAGCTCTCGACCCGCGCCTCGTGCGTTCACGACAAAGAACGCACGAGGTTGGGACACGGCGAGACAGCGGCGACTAGAGGCCCGCGTCGTATGCCATCGACAGAGACAGCTTCAGATCGACCGCGAAGTCAGCGGTCATGCCACCGGTCGTCGAGCCCTTGATGAACGCGGAGCAAAGCCCCGTGCCCTTCACGGTCGACAGCGCGAACGCGTCGAGCGCGGGCGTTCCGAGGAGGTGAATGCTGCTGCCCTGCGTGATCGGGAATGCGGTGAGTGCACCGACCAGAACGTCCTGCGAGCCATCCGCCGCACCGCCGTCGGGACGAAGAACGAGCGTGCCCGTCACCGTCGCAATCGTGTTGTCGGACTGAACCGCCGAGATGGTCATGTCGACGGAGCCGATGGTGAGGTCCTGAATGTTCGCCTTGTGCGCCTGGATGTCGGACTGCTTGGTGAGGTCGATGGCGACCGCACTGTTGATGGTGTTGGTCGTCTCAACAGCGTGCACGGCCTGTCCCGTGACCGCATAGGTGAAGTTGAGATTGACGACGCACGCAGTGAGCGCGGCGAGAGCGAAGAGGCTGGGAACAGTTGCGCGGCGGAAGGTCGAGCGGGTCATGGACGTGTCTCCGTGTCGGATGGGCAGATCCGTCATGGCACGAACGCAGGCAGTGCACCAGTGTCCGGGATCACATGTCGCGGGCGTACCTCGCCGCGCGAGCCTCCAGCGCGGCGAATCGGTCGGCGTCGAGATACCGGTCGCCGAGCTTTCGATCAGGCTGGACGCGGGGGCCGTGGAAGTCGCTGCCTCCAGTGATGAGCATCCCGAGAGCACCGGCCCAGCGCTCGTAGGCCGCAACCTGGCTCGGCACATGCTCCGGATGGTTCGCCTCGACCGCATCCAGCGCGGCCTCGGAGAGCGTCTTGAGCTCCTGCTGCGAGACACGATTGGCACCCGGATGCGCGAGGCTCGCGGTGCCGCCCGCGCGATGGACCAGCGCGATCGCCGCGGCCGCGCTCATCTTGCGCCGCTCGACATGCAGCGGGCGATCGTCAGCGAGCCAGCGCGAGAACGCCTCCTTCATGCTCGAGGCGTAGCCTTTGGCGACCAACACGTGGGCCAGATGCGGGCGGCCGAGATTGTCTCCACCGCTCTGCGCGATCACCTCGTCGAGCGAGATCTTCAATCCCTCGGCCTGCGCCTTGGCCACCATCCGCTCCATCCGCTCACGCCGTTCATCGAGCAGACCTTGCGACAACTCGAGCAGCGCTGCGGATTCCGGGTCGAGCAAGTGCCCGAGGATGTGCACCTCGCGCCCATGAAAATCCGCAGAGAGTTCGATGCCCGGAACGAGCCGCAAACCCACGCCCAGTGCGGCCGCGCGCGCTTCCGCGATTCCGCTCACGGTGTCGTGATCGGTGACCGCGAGGACGCCGATGCCCGCCGCGGCCGCGAGCGCGAGCAGCTCCTGCGAGGTGTATTGGCCATCGCTGTGTCGGGTGTGCGAGTGGAGATCGATGAGCACGGTTGTCCTCTGGTTTGCAGAGTGTGCGGTTGACGGGCCGAAAGAGCGAGCGTTATGTCGCAGGCATGCAGCACGTCCTCCAGATCAGCCGCAAGATCGATTACGCCCTGCGCGCGCTGATCTATCTGGCCACGCTTCCCGAGTCGCAGGTCTCGACGATGCAGGACATCGCCGAGGCGCTCGATCTGCCGCGGGAGTTCCTCGCCAAGATCCTCAAGGCGCTGAGTGCGCGCGGGCTTGTTCGCGCACTGCGCGGCGCTCGCGGCGGTTACCAGTTGGCGAAGCAACCGCGAGACATCTCGTTTCTCGACGCGATCGAGGCGGCGGGAGGGCCCGTGCAGATCAACGTCTGCCTCGACCACAAAGATCGCTGCGACGTCAGTGCCAACTGCTCGATGTACAGCGTCTGGAAGGCCGGGCAGGACAAGATGCTCGAGGTCTATCGCAACACGACGCTCTCGGAGTTGGCTCTGCCCGCGCACGCCAAGCAGGCGCTGGTGCCGATGCGGTTGGTCCGGCGCAGCAGTTAGACCGTTGACGTCCGTTCCGGAAGCTACTTCTTTCCGCCGTGGATGTGCGGCTTGCGCGTCCACGCAATCAGCGCCAGACGCAGGCTCTGCCGATGGGCCGGCCACTCGAGCAGCGCGTCGGCTTCGTCGCTGCGGACCCAGCGGAAAGCGATGTGCTCGTCCGAGATGGTCGGCTCCGCACCAGCCTCGGCGCGCAGCAGGAACGCGTGCTCGCGCATGGGCCCACGGCGCGCATCTTCGTAGCCGTGCGCGAAATTCAGGCTCGACAGCGGGCCCGTGATCTTCGTCTCCTCGTGCGCCTCGCGCAGTGCCGAAGCCTCAGGCGTCTCGCCTCCATCGGCCTTGCCCGTCACTGGATGCAGGCCACCGCCGCGCTTCTTCGGCCGCTCAAGCAGCAGCACCTCGGGGCCCAGCGCCGACGGGCGAACGATCCAGACCAGCGCCTTCTCGCGGGGAGATCTATGCATGGCGGCAGAATATCCTGCGTGGTACAGGTGCGCCGTTTTTCGCGTCGGGACGTCTTGAACTGGCGCGCATTCTGGGGGAGTGCGAGGGCGCATGGACAAGCTTCCCGTCGATCTCGAATCAGGTGACCCGCGTCGCGGGCTCGCCAGCATGGCACGCGGACTCGTCGGCTCCGAGATCCTCAAGATCGCCGCTGAGATTCGCGCCAAGCAGGCTGCGGGCGCGACGATCTGCAACCTGACGGTCGGCGACTTCTCCTCGAAGGAGTTCCCGATCCCAAAAGCGCTTCTCGATGGAACCGTGCGCGCTCTGCAGGCGGGCGAGACGAACTATCCGCCGTCCGATGGCGTGCTGAAGCTGCGAGAGGCCGTGCGCGACGACTTCCGCACGCGACTGCACATCGACGTGCCGGTCGAGTCGGTGGTGATCGCGGGAGGCTCGCGTCCCATCATCTACGCGGCCTACACGGCGCTGATCGAACCGGGCGATGTCGTCGTCTATCCGGTGCCGAGCTGGAACAACAATCACTACGTCCATCTCTCCGGCGCGCGCGGGATCGCGGTGCCCTGCTCCGCTGAGGATGGCTTCCTGCCCACGGCCCGCCTGCTCGAGCCGCACATCAAGGAAGCGCGCCTGCTCGCGCTCTGCACGCCCCTCAATCCGGCGGGCACAGTGCTCGCGCCAGAAGAGGTCAAGAGGATCGGCGAGATGCTCGTCGCGGAGAACAAGCGTCGAGAGCCGCTCGGGCAGAAGCCGCTCTACCTGCTCTACGATCAGGTCTACTGGCAGATCACGTTCGGCAACGCGCAGCACACGACGCCCGTGGCGCTCGTTCCCGAGTGCGCGCCCTATGTGATCTTCGTCGACGGCATCTCCAAGGCGTTCGCCTCGACGGGAGTACGCGTCGGTTGGGGCGTCGGCCCGCGCGCGGTGATCGGCGCGATGCGCGACATCCTCGGTCACGTCGGCGCCTGGGCCCCCCGCGCAGAGCAGGTCGCGACCGCCGAACTCCTGCGCGACTCGGGCGAGCGCCAGCGTTACTCGGCCTGGCTGCTCGACGGCCTGCAGGCGCGGCTCAACAAGCTCTACAACGGATTCACCGCGATGGCCGCCGCGGGCCTCCCCGTGCGCGCGATCGCTCCGCAAGGCGCGATCTATCTCTCCGTGCAGGTCTCGCTGATCGGCAAGAAGGGCATGCTGACGAACGATGCCATCCGCCGATATCTCCTCGACGAGGCGGGCTTTGGCGTGGTGCCGTTCCAGGCCTTCGGGCTGCAGGGCGAGACCGGCTGGTTCCGCTTGAGCGTCGGCGCGGTGAGCGAGAAGGAGATCGAGCAGGCTCTTCCGCGCGTCGAGGCTGCGCTGCGCCGGGCGCTCGAGTAATCCAGCGCTGGCGAATCGAATATTCGCTTCACCGAATATTCGCATCTACGAATATTCAACGCGGGATATCACCGTCGATCGGGATATCCCGCGCGCTCGAGCGACTATCCGCTGCAGGTGCTCAGCGTTCCGATCGAGCAGAACTGCGTCGGGGTCAGCGAGCAGGCCGGCGCGCCGAACGTGCCGCTGAGATGGCCGCTGGCACCGAAGTGCACATCGTAGCTCCCGCTGATCACACCGCCGCTGATCGACGTCACGCTGATGGTGCCGCTGGTGGAGACGATATCCGTCTGGCTGCACGCTGAAGAGTAGCGCGCAACCTCGGCGCCGGCCGCGAAGTTGTTGCCGCTGGCGTCGACCAGCGGAGTCCCGATCGTATAGGTCGCCGCGCCGATCGACGGAGCAGATCCGCCGCTCGTCGCGGGAGTGCCCGAGACCGAGAGGATGAGCACGTTGCTATCGGCGACAGCGCCGCCGGTCTCGATTCCGGCGCATGCGCCGCCGCGGTCCGAGAGAAGGACGAAGGCGAACGAAGCGGCCTCCGTGCCGCCGCACTCTGTGCCGGTATAGGTAATCGAGTCTCCTTCGGCCACGGAAGGGATGGAGACCGTGACGCCATTTCCGTCTGTGACTGACCCGTTCACGACCCCATCGCTGCTGTTGCTGGTTGAGGAGACGTCGCAGGCGCAAATCGCAGCGCAGGCCATCAGGCCGAGGAGCTTCTTCATATCGATTCCCTCCATGAAGCGTGAATGAGTTGGACGCAGTGGGCGGACAATCCTGCTGCAGACGCGGCCACGTCAATTTCCCTGGTGCAGTTTGATTCCAATGGACCTGACCGCCGGAGCCGCGCGATCGCCAGTGGCTTTGAGCTGCTGCTCGACATCGCCGAGAAAGCTTGTGTCGGTCGCGAGCGCAATGATCTGCGAATGGGCGAGATCGAGCTTCTCCAGCGGAGCCACGTTGCGCTCGGCGGCGGGCAGATGTTTGTGCATCAGCGACGCGAAGCTCGCGATCGCCCAGACGAAGAGCAGCCCTTTGGCGAGGCCCAGCGCTCCGCCGCCGACGCGATCGAGCGTGCCCGTGATCGCGCCGAGGTGATCGTGCAGAAAGCTCCCGAGCAGGCTGGCGATCACCTCGACGCAGATGAAGAGCGCGATGGAGAACGCGACGGTGGCGAGCGAAGGCGAAAGGCCAAGAGCGGGCGAAAACTCGACCGCGAGCGGTGCCGCGAAGATGCGCGCGAGAACGAGCCCGCCGAGAAATCCCGCGACGCCGAAGAGTTGGCGGATCAGACCACGCATCAGACCGAACACGAGGAAGACAAGCGCGATGCCGACGCAGATTAAATCGAAGATCACGTTATCCTCTCGCGCGCGCTATTTAATCAGCTTCGTCGCTTCATCGCGCTTCGTCTTGTAGTTCGCGTTGCCCGGCTCATAGGTGAGCGCCATCTTGAAGTTGCGCTCGGCCGCGGCAAAACGCTGCCCGGCGAAATCCTGCAATCCCGCAAGATAGAACTTGCGCCCTTGAGGCGTAACGCCGACCTCGAGCTCCTTCTCCTTCTTCATCTCCTGCTCGCTTGCCTCGACGAAGCGCAGCTTGCTCTGCCGCATCGGTCCGCCGATATCCGCGAGATACTTGGTGCGGCGGATATCATCGCGCAGGCAGACATATGCCTCATTGATGCGCTTATAGATGCGGCTGATTGAATCCCGCAGCTCGCCATCTGCCAATCGATAGAAGCGATCGGGGTGATAGATGCGCGATTCACGGTAATAGGCGAGTTTAATCTCCGCGGGCGTTGCCACCGGCGCGAGTTTCAAGATCTGGAAGTAATCGAGCTCGTCCATGATCTGCGCGAGCGCCACCGCCTCGATCTCGAACGGCCCGTCGACGGCGGATGAATCTGCGTAGCTCACGCCGCCGCCCCATCCGAGAGGACCGTCGCAGCGTTCTTCGCCTGCGCCGCCTGGATCATCTTCTCGGAGAGGCCAGAATTGAGACGAATCGCGCAGGTTGTCTGCTGGCCTGTCTCGAGATCAGCCGCAGTCACGTTGACGATCCCGTTGGGATCGATCTCGAACGTCACTTCAATGCGCACATCGCCGCGTTCGGCGACTCGGAAGCCGGAGAATTCAAACTCACCGAGAAGTTCGCACTCGGCCGATTTATTCGACTCGCCTTGATAGACCTGAATCTTCACCTTCTCCTGCGCGTCGCGGTTGGTCGTATAGGTCTTGCTGCGCTCGATCGGGATCGGCGTGTTCTTCTCGATCATTGAATCGGTATATCCGCCGACCGTACCAACCCGCAGCGTCAGCGGCGTCACGTCGAGGAGGAAATGCTCGCCCTTCGACTCGAGCAGCGAGCGGGCCTGCAGTGCAGCTCCCATCGCGACCACTTCGTCGGGATCGATCCCGGTCATGGGATCTTTCTGGAAGTAATGCTTTACGCTGGTGCGGACAATCGGCAATCGCGTCGGGCCGCCAACGAGAATCACCGCATCGAGATCGCTCGCGGCCATGCGCGCACTCTGCAGCGCCTCGTCGCAGACCTTGAACGTCCGCTGCACGAGATCCATCATCATCCGATTAAACTCCGACTCCTGCAGCGTCGCGATCAGATCGAGCCGATTGCCGCTCGGGTCCTGGCAGATCGCCTCGACGTGGATATTCGCAACACCATCGCGACCGACGTCGATCTTCGCCTTCTCTGCCGCCTCCTTGAGCATCTGCAGGCAATACTTATTCAGCCGCAGATCGATTCCCGTCTCAGAGAGAAATCGATCTCCCAGCCAGGTCATGATCCGATCGTCGAAATCATCGCCGCCCAGATAGGTATCGCCCGCGGTCGATAGCACCTCGAATACATCGTTGCCGATCTCCAATATGGACATATCGAACGTGCCGCCGCCGAGGTCATAGACGGCGATTCGCTGCGAGAGATCCTTGCCGAACCCGTACGAGAGCGCGGCCGCGGTGGGCTCATTGAGAATGCGCAGCACCTCGAGTCCGGCGATGCGGCCCGCGTCCTTGGTGGCCTGGCGCTGGTTGTCATTGAAATATGCCGGCACGGTCACGACGGCCTTGGACACCGAGTGGCCGACGTGCTTCTCGACAATCGCCTTCATCTCCTTGAGCACCAGCGCGGAGATCTCGGGGAGGCTGTAGAGCGATTCGCGGATCTGGATGCGGACGGAGTTGTTCTCGCCCTCGACGATCTTGTAGGGCATGACCGCCTGCGCCTTGCGCACTTCGTCCGAGAAGTAGTAGCGGCCGATGAGTCGCTTGGCCGAATAGACGGTGCTCTCGGCGTTGGTGATGATGTTGCGCTTGGCTCCGTTGCCGACGAGGACCTTGCCGTCCTCGAGGAAGCTCACGACCGATGCGTGCGTGCGCTCGCCGAGCGCGTTGGGAATGACGAGCGGCGCGCCGTTCTCGATGATGGAGACGCACGAATAGCTGGTGCCGAGGTCGATGCCGATTGCGATCTCGTCCATGCACTGATGCTAACGCAAAAGCGTCGCGCCCGGGGCGTCAGCGCGCGACGATCGTGGTCTGGAGAATCAGCAGCGTGGCGTTGCAGACAAAGTGGAACAGCGCCGCGCCAGCGATGGTGCCACTGCGCGCGCGCAGCCAGGCGAAGAGGAGCGCTGGGAAGAACGTCAGGAGACGAAACGGCGCGGGGATGAGGAGGTGGCCGAGCGCGAAGAGAACAGCGGCAACGAAAGCTCCGCGGCCGAGCGAGGCATTGGCGATGCGAAGTCGGGGAGGCCACTGCTCCTCGAAGAGGCGCGTGACATAGCCGCGGTAGAAGAACTCTTCCGAGAGCGCAACGGCGGCGTGTCCTCCGAGTTGGCCGAGAAGCGTGAGTGCAACGTCGAGGTTTTCGGGAGCGCGGAAGGCGAACAGGCGCGGCGCAGCGAACGGGGCCGCGAGCTCACCAATCCAGCGCGGCAGCAGCGGAACGATCGCGGCGACGTGCAGATAGCCGAGGACAAACGGAGGAAGAACCAGCAGGGAGAGAACGACCGCGTCGACGAGATCTCGCTGCCACCGCGAGAGCGAGAGGCCCGCATCGGAGGCATCGAGTCCGCGCCGCTCGAGCATCCGCTGCGGAACCCAGAGAAACGCCGCCACCGCGAGCGCACCGACCCACTGGCCGAGGAACGGGATCGCGCCGGCGAGCAACTGAATCACCGCGAGCGAAAGCAACGTCGCAGCCCAGACGAGCAGCGCCTCGCGCGCCGGACTGCCTCCGAGAAAGTTGCGGGCGACCACGGGGCGCACCATAGCGCAGAGCGCGCGGGAGATTTGCCCGCGGATCGACTACTATCGATCACCGTAATCTTGCTGGAGGTCGCGATGCCCCGCCGCCCGCTGTTCGCCCTCGCCCTCGCCGCCGCGCTCTCTGGCTGCGGAACACAGACGCTCGTGGCAGGCCTCTTCATCAACACGCCCGCGGTGCCCAATCCTGCGCAGCCGGGCACGAAGCTCGGACCGTTCTCCGCGCTGCTCGGTTTCATCGTCAGCGTCGACACGAGCAACCCGACGAACCTCTCGAGCGCGTCCATCAAGGGCGTAACGGGTGTCGACGCGTCACTCGTCTTCGAAAGCTGCGTCGGCCTCTCGACGCAACCGGCGAGCGACGGTGGAGTGAGCCCGCAGAAAGCCTGCGTCGCGAGCGGACAGGGCGGCACCGATCGGGTCATCGCCGTCGGAGACAGCGGCAGCGGACTCTACGAACTCAACTCCAGCGATCATCCCGAGCTGACGTTCGAGCAGGGCGTCACCTACACGATGATCCTTCAGGAGCCGGGCGGCGACGCGTTCGGGGCCCGCTTCCAGCCTGGACCTGCGCCGATCATGCACGAATTCGTCGACAAGACGGCCATCAAGACGCTCACGCAGGGCGCGTCGCTGGCCGTGACGCGCGATGATCTGCCGGGCCCGGACGGGCGCCTGCTCCCCGCGGCGATCGTCGTCGCGTCGGTCGATCCGCGGCAGCCGAATGCGATGCCGAAGATTGTCTGGTCGTCGATCAAGTACACCGATCCGAAGACGCTGGCGCTGCTCGCGCTGAGCGACGCGCCCTACCGCGTCTCGAGTTTCACCATCGACGGATCGGCCTTCGTCGCGAAGGGCTACTACCTCGTCACGATGGTGTCCCTCGCCGAGGGCAAGGCGTCGGGAAATGCCTTCATCGGCTCGACCGCGCTCGCTGGAACGGGCGATTCAGGAATCGTACAGGTCAAGTAACTGCACGAACGCATCAGCTGCGCGTGCGCGCCTGGCGGATGTAGCGGTCGAGATCTTCGCGGTCGATGAGCGAGAGGATCTCGAGCTGGTTTCCCTCGCGCCGATAGATGAGCCGCACGTCGGTGGCGACGCGAATCCGGTAGTGGCCGGGCAAGCCGCCGAGCGCGAGCGCACGCAGCGAGCCGTGGCGCCAATCCTCGGCGAGGCGGTGGATCTTGTCGAACGCAGCCCGCTGCATCCGGCGCGGCCAGCGCTCGATTGAGTCGTAGAACTCTCGCGTGAAGACGGGCAGCAGGAAACTCTGCGCGTCCTCTTCACTGGGAAGACCGTCACCCGGATTCGCATCCTCATCGTCGGACGCGTGCGCGATGCGCGGTGTCTCCTGTGGCCTCTGCTCCTGCTTCTCCGCGGTCGCAATTCGCTGCTCGGCCGCGCGGAGAGCCTCTTCGCTGCGCGCGAGCCTGTCGGAGACTCCCCGCAACTCGGCCTCTGCGCGGCGCAGATCGGCGAGCGCGCGACCGTCTCCTGCCGCAGTCAGGCGACCGAGCTCCGCACGCAAACTGGTCTGATCGTCGCGCAGACGAGACAGCTCACTGCGCTCTGCGGAGAGACGCTGTTCGCGCTCGGCCGTCTCCGCACGCTGCTCGACGAGCTGCCGCTGAAGTGAGTCCCTCTCGCGCTCGGTCCGCTCGGCGCGCTTTTGCGTCTCCTCGAGCGCACGCCGCGCGGCCTCGACCTCCTTGCGCGCCTGCTTCTCATCGAGCGTCACTTTCTTCGGCCCCGGACGGACCGGCGCTTCGAGCGCCCGCAGACCCTCGTCGATCGCGCTCTTCGCCGCGCCACCAGCGAGATCGTGTTCGAGGAGCGCAGCCCAGACGATGCGCGCGAGTTGCTGCAGCGGATCGCCGGTCACCATCACGTCGAGAACATCTTCGAGCAGGTCGGCGAGCTGCTCCTTGGCGAGCGCGCGTCCGTCGAAGAGCGGCGAGCGCAACGCCTCGCGCACGGCCTGCTCGAGCGACGCACGCACGTCCTCTGCGGCGAGATATTCGTCGGCGAGGACGCGCGCAACCTGCTCGGGAGGGAGCGCCTCGAGGCGAAATCCAGGCGTCGTGAGCTTGAGCTCTCGGCAGAGGGAAACCAGACGCTTGTCTGCAAAACAGAGTTCGAGAAAACCGCCCAGCCAGTCGGCTTCGAGCAGCGCGAGCGGCAGAGGAGACGTGGAAAGAGGAGGCGCCACATCGCCGCTCGATTCCGGCTCGGATTGCGCTGGACCTCCACCAGAGCCATCGGGAGCGATCACCGGCGACTCCAGATTCGCCGCTGCCTTCGCTTTCGCTTTGCGCTTCTTCTCGCCCATGCGGCGCGCACGCTCGTGGCGAACGGCGAGGATGTCAATCGCAACCCTGGCTGCAGAAGCGAAGTGCGAGGACACGCCAACTGCTACTCTCTTCCGATGATCAACGGGACGACTCCTGCGCTGCTCGGGCGGCGCGCACTGGTCACGGGCGCGGGAGTTCGCGTGGGCCGCGCGATCGCTCTCGCCTGCGCGCAGGCCGGCGCGGACGTCGCGGTGCACTTTCGAGCATCGCGCGCAGAGGCGGAAGAGACGGCGCAGCAGATTCGCACACTCGGTCGGCGGGCCGTTCTCGTACAGGGAGATCAAGCGCTCGACGGTGGACCGGAGAAGATCGTCGAGCAGGTCGCGACCGCGCTGGGCGGGCTCGATCTGCTCGTGCTCTCTGCGGCGCAGTTCGAGCGGAAGCCCGCGAGGGAACTCGATCGCGTGCAGTTCGAGGCGATGCTCGCGACCAATCTGACCGGACCGTTTCTGCTCGCGCGCGCGGCGCTGCCGCATCTCGAGTCAGCAAGCAACTCCGCGATCGTGACGCTGCTGGATCTCTGCGGGACAAGCCAGGTCTGGCCGGGCTACGCCCACTACGCTGCCGCGAAGGCCGGACTGGCGGCGCTCACCCAACTGCTCGCTGTAGAGTGGGCGCCTCTGGTCCGCGTCAATGGAGTCGCGCCTGGCTACGTGCTGCCTTCCGCACAGACGACGCCAGAGGAGCAGTCGCGCCGGATTGCACGCATTCCCCTCGCGCGCGCGGGCTGCGCAGAGGACGTCGCGCAGGCGGTCGTCTATCTCGCGAGTGCGCCGTTCGTGACCGGCCAGATCCTCGCCGTCGACGGAGGCCGCTCCGTTTCGCCATGAGCGGCATCAGATGGCCAGCTGTGCACGATGCGCATTTGGATCCACCGTGCTTGGCCCGCGCGGTGCGATCGAGTTACAGTTCCAGTTCGGCCCGGAAACCCCGTTCCCCGAAGGAGAATCGATGGAGACTGCAGTCGAGACGAACAGCGCGAAGCCCCTTGCCACGAGCGACGAACCCGGCCCGATGGTCGTCCTGACCGCCAAGGCATCGGCGATGGTCAAGGAGACGATGGAACGCGAAGGAAACAAGTTCGCCGGGCTGCGCATCGCGGTGGTCGGCGGCGGCTGCAGCGGCTTCCAGTACAGCCTCGACCTCGACGAAGAGGGCGCCAAGGATGGCGACACCTCGTTCGTGTCGAGCGGCATCACCTGCTTTGTCGACCCGATGTCCTCGATGTACCTGATGGGCGTCGAGGTCGACTACGTCGAGACGCAGTTCGGTCAGGCCGGCTTCTCGTTCAAGAATCCGCAGGCCAAGTCGACCTGCGGCTGCGGCTCGAGCTTCAGCGCGTAGTCCGGCGCGGTCTCGAGAGAGATCGCAGATGCTTTGAGTGCAACACAATCGAACGGGCGCCCGCGATGGATGCGGAGCGCCCGTTCTGCTTCGTACAGCTCGAGCTGCTCCCACTCGCCTTGCTGGCTACTGCGCGGCCTTGTCGCGACGCTCCTCGCGCTTGTCCTCGCGCTTCTGCTTGCGATCCTCACGGCGCTCGGCCTTGTCCTCATGCAGCGCCTTCTTATCCGCGTGGATCGCCTCCCGATCGGCCTTGAGCTTCGCCTTGTCGGCGTCGACCTGCGCATCGTTGCCGACGGCCTCGTCCTTCTTGAGCTCCTGGTGATCCGCGCGGCGCTCGGCTCGGTCCTCACGCAGCTGCTTGCGTTCGGCCTTCACTTCCTTCGTGTCGGCGTGATCCTTCGCGCGGTCGGCCTGGACCTTCGCCTTGTCGGCCTGGACCTGCGCGTCGTCGGCGCGCGCGCCGTGGCTGGCGATGAGCGATGCAGCGAGAATTGCAGCGGAGAGGAAGCGGGTCATGGGCATCTCCTGAAAGTGAATGAAGGGTGGATTCCCCTCGGGCTGCTGCAGTGAACCGGCAGCACGCAAATGGATAAAGCATCGGGCGTGCCGCCACGCCGACGAGCGCCAACTGGGCGGAACGAGAGGCCGTCGATCGCACACCGCAGCCCACAGTCTGAGAGACGCAGATCCCCGACGGGGAGTCGCGCCCCGGGAGCATTGCCGCGACGGGAGGGCCGCGCCCAGCCTGTGTGATCGCGCGCACAAACACGAAGGCCCGGATGCTCTGCTGAGCAGTCCGGGCCTCGCGAAGTCAGTCAGGTGCCGCGAAACTGACCGGCGGGTCAGTAATCCAGATCGTCGCCGCCGCCGTAGTCCATTCCGCCCATGCCGCCCATTCCACCCATGCCGGCCATGCCGCCCATGTCGGGCATTCCGCCGCCCGCCGAGGCCTTCATCTTCTTCTTCGGCTTCTCGGCGATCATCGCCTCGGTGGTCAGCAGCAGGGACGCCACGCTGGCCGCGTTCTGCAGCGCCGTGCGCGACACCTTGGTCGGATCAATCACGCCCGACGCGACGAGATCTTCGTACTTGTCGGTGCGCGCGTTGTAGCCGAACGAGCCCTTGCCCTCGAGGATCTTCATCAGCACGATGCTGCCCTCAAGACCGGCGTTGCCGACGATGCGGCGCAGGGGCTCCTCGACGGCGCGGAAGATCACGTCAGCGCCGACCTTGTCCTCGGCGTTCAGCTTGAGATTCGCGAGCGTGCCGCGGCAGCGCAGATACGCGACGCCTCCGCCGGGGACGATGCCCTCCTCGACCGCCGCGCGCGTGGCGTGCAGCGCATCTTCAACGCGCGCCTTCTTCTCCTTCATCTCCGTCTCGGTGGCCGCGCCGACCTGCACGACCGCGACACCGCCCGCGAGCTTCGCGAGACGCTCCTGGAGCTTCTCCTTATCGTAGTCGCTCGTCGTCTCCGCGGCCTGTGCGCGCAGCAGCTTGATGCGCGCCTCGATGTCGGCCTTCTTGCCGGCGCCGTCGACGACAGTCGTGTTGTCCTTGTCGATGGTCACGCGGCGAGCGCGGCCGAGGTCAGCGAGCGTCAGCTGATCAAGCTTCTTGCCGAGCTCCTCCGCGACGACCTGCCCGCCAGTGAGCACGGAGAGATCCTTGAGCATCTCCTTGCGGCGATCGCCGAACCCCGGCGCCTTGACGGCCGCAACCTTGAGCGTCCCGCGCAGCTTGTTGACGACCAGCGTCGCCATCGCCTCGCCCTCGATCTCCTCGGCGATGATGAGCAGCGGCTTGCCCGAGCGCGCGGTCTGCTCGAGCACCGGAATCAGCTCCTGCATGTTCGAGATCTTCTTCTCGCAGATGAGGATGTAGGGCTCCTCGAGCTCCGCAACCTGCCGCGTCTGGTCTGTTACAAAGTAGGGCGAAACGTAACCCCGATCGAACTGCATTCCCTCGACCGTCTTGAGCGTGGTCTCGAGGCCCTTCGCCTCCTCGACAGTGATGACGCCCTCCTTGCCGACCTTCTCCATCGCCTCAGCGATGATGTTGCCGATCGTCTCGTCGCCGTTCGCGGAGATGGTGCCGACCTGCGCAATCTCGGTCTTGCCCTGCGTCTTGACGGAGAGCTTCTTGAGCTCGCCGACGATCGCCTCGACCGCCGCGTCGATGCCCCTCTTGAGCGCCATCGGGTTGTGCCCGGCGGCGACGAGACGCTGGCCCTCGGCGTAGATGGCCGCGGCGAGAACGGTCGCGGTGGTGGTGCCATCGCCCGCGACGTCAGAGGTCTTGGTCGCGACTTCACGGACCATCTGCGCGCCCATGTTCTGGAAGCGATCGCCGAGGTCGATCTCCTTGGCGACGGTCACGCCGTCCTTGGTGATCGTCGGAGAGCCGAACGACTTCTCGATGACGACGTTGCGGCCCTTCGGCCCGAGCGTCACCGCGACCGCGTCCGACAGCGTCTGCACGCCGCGCAGGATCTGCTCGCGCGCAAGTTGGTGAAAGCTGATCTCTTTGGCTGCCATGTGTTCTCCTTCGAGGGGTCGTGCGGCGGGCGCAACCTAGACATCATTCGGACCGTGTCAAGTCGCGATCGTCCGCCACCAGCGCGGATCAGGGGGTCTGGAACAGGTCCGCAGCGGCCTTCGCGACGCTGTCGTCGAGTTCTTCGAGCGTCCCGCCACTGCCGATGGCGGAGTTCAAGAGCGTCCCGCCGCGGGTGTCGTGCAGGCGCAGCGACACCTTGTAGCGCTTGCCCAGTTTCTGCAGCTCCCCGCTGATGATCGCGTCCGCGCCGATGCGACGGCCGGTGTCGACCTCGCACTCCCCTTCGCACTCATCGAGCTTCTTCCCGCTCGCGCCGAGCAGAACGAGCAGGTTCTCCCGCGTCATCACCTCCACGCCGGGAGCGTTGCGCAGAGCGCTCTGCCGGATCACGTCGGTGAAGTACTGCACGTTCTCGTGCGTGAGTTCGCTCGCGAAGTTGCGCAGATCGAGAACTGCCAGCTTCCCGTGCAGCGACACCCCCGCGCGCGTGTTTGCCGGAGCTGTCACTGGCGCCACGAGCGGAGCAGGCGGGGCCGCTGGCGCGGTTGGCGTGGAGGGCGAGGCCTCGGCCTGAGATGAACTGGTCACTGCGTCCTTCGCCGCGATCGCCCCTTTCACTGCGAGAGAGAAGATGTGACCCAACCCGCCGTTCTCATCGGACCCGGCTGTCTCTGCGGGGCGTTCAGGAGAAGGATCCGGCTCGGGAGTCCGATGCTTGCACCCGCCCACGACCACGACCAGCGCGAGGCAGCCCAGCACACGCCCGTTCAGAGGAGAACGGCTGGCAATGAATCCCCGCGATCGTTCCATCAACACGCTCCGAGCCCTGCGAAGAACGAGACGGCTGCAGCATGAACATCAGCGGCCACGAGCAGGTCAAGGCAGCAAATCGTCGGCCGCGCGGGCGAGGTCGTCGAGCGATTTCACCGAGAGCGTCCGGTGGCAGTGGCGCGCGTAGAGCGGCATCTCGCTGTCGCCGAACCCCCAGGCGCCGCGATCTTCCGGGCAGAGCCAGAGCACGCGCCGCGCTCGCCGCTTGAGCTCGTCGAGCACCCAGGCGTTGGGAGGGTTGTAGTTGCAGCGGCCGTCGCCGATGACGAGCACCGTCGTGCGGCGGTTGATCGACCCGAACTGCTCGCGGTGGAACTGCTCGAGCGCGCGCCCGTAGTTTGAGTTGGCGGCGAGATTGATCACGCGGCCAGCCATCGCCAGATCGACCGCGGCCGCGACGTCGCTGCTCTTGAAGAGCTGCGTCACCTCTCCGATCTCGCTGACGAAGACGAACGAGCGCACGCGCGCGTAGTGGGACTGCAGCGTGTGGACGAACTGCAGCATCATGCGGGAGACGGTGCGGACCGAATCGGAGACATCGCAGAGCACGACGATCTCGGGGCGCTCCCTGCGGCGCGTTCGGAAGATCAGCTGCGCAGGCAATCCGCCGAGCGCGAGATTCTTGCGCAGCGTGCGTCGCACGGAGAGTGCGCCTTTGCGCCGCGCGCGCCGCCTGCGCGAGAGACGCTCCTTGAGACGCTCGGCGAGCCGCTTCACTGCCTCGCGCATCCGCTCGACCTCGTGTGGAGTGAGCGACGCGAGCGCACGCTGCGAGAGTCCACTCTCTCCGCGCGCCGCCGGATCGCGCAACCGCTGCTCGCGCTCCGCCACGCGCCGCGCCGCCTCTTCGAGCGCCTCCATCGTGCGCGCCGTTTCGCGCTGCACCACCGCGAGTTCGCCCGGCGGCACAGCGCGCGCACGCAGCGACTGAACAAACTGTCCAAGCTCCGCCTCGCTCTGCTGCGCACCCGCCGCGCCCATCACGCGGCGCGCGTAGAAGCCACGCTGGAGCGGGCTCTGCAGATTGCGGAAGTCGACGGCGAGCGAAGCCTCCTGCAGCAGGCGGGCGAGCGATTCCGAATTGCCTTCCAGCAATGCCTTCGTCAGCGGCGACAGTTCGGTCTGCGCGAGGAGTTGCGCGATCTCCTCCAGCGATTTCTCACTGAGCTTCTCGTTCTTGAGCCCCGCGAACAGCGACGACGAGAGTCCATCGATGAGCGCCTTCTGTCCGGACCAGAAGAGCTCGAAGAGGCGATCGAAGAGAAGCGCATCGGAGGCTCGCTTGACCATCGTCGAGCGCAGCGCCGCATGCACCAGCGGCTTCTCCTCGAGAGCGACCAACGACAGCGCAGAGATTGCGTCGGTACACTCAGCGGGAGACAGTCGCAGGCCGTTCTGCCGGAGCAACTGCGCGAACTCTTCGACACGCTTGAGCATCGCGGGCCTTCGCGCCCTCAGCGCGCGCGTTCGAAAAGCGCGACGGTCTCGAAGTGGGCCGTCTGCGGGAAGAGATCGATTGGACGAGCGCGCGCGAGTCGATACCCCGACTGCTCGAGGAGGCGGGCGTCGCGGGCGAGCGTCGGAGCGTCGCAACTGACGTAGACGATGCGTGGCGCGTGCAACGCGGTGGCGGCCCGGATCACCGCGGCGGCCCCCGTGCGCGGAGGATCGAGGAGCACCGCATCGAGCCGTCCGCGCTCGCTCTCGTGCAGCGATGCGGTCACCGTTGCGGCGTCGCCGGCGACCAACTGCAGGCGCGCTTGCGACCTTTCTGGGAGCGGTCCAGCGAGGTTCGCCTCCTCCGCTGACTTGCGTAGGAGGCCGAGAGATGGGCCCGCGCTCTCGACGCCGATCACGGCGTGCGCGCCGGCCGCGAGCAGAGGAAGCGTCAGCGTTCCCGCGCCGCAGAACAGTTCCAGCACGCGCCCGCGCACCGCCTCGCCGAAGAACTCGAGCACCACGGCTTGCAGAAGCGCGGTCGCGCCGCGATTGGCCTGCGCGAAGAGATCGGGGCGCGCGCGGAGTCGAAACGGCGTGCCTTGAGAGACCTGCACCGGCGCATCGGCGAGGAGAGGCTCACCGAGAAGAGTTGGCGCGGACGACGGGCCGAGAGTGATCCCGCGCAAGCCTCGAACGCGCCGCAGAAGCTGCTCTGCACGTTGTCGCGCACGCGCGCTCGGCGCCGCTTCGCAGCGCAGATCGATCGCGCCGCGGCCGCGGTTGTCGACGAGCAGACCGAGATCGGTCACCTCTGCGATCGCAAGCTCGGCGAGCACCGGCCGCACCGCATCAGCGAGCTCCTGCAGCGCCGGTTCAAAGAGCAGGCAGCGATCGACGGACACGATCGGCGACCGCGCACCCGGCGCGACTTCGTGGCCCGCGAACCCCCACGAGCCATTTGCCGCCCGGTGCATGCGGGCACGCTTGCGATATCCGAACGCCTCCGGGCTCGCGACGATCGGCTCGACCAACCGCGCTGCGTCCGCGATGCCTCCGATTCGCGCGAGCGCATCCACCGCGAGCGCCTGCTTGCCGGCCAGTTGCGCTTCAGACGTCACGTGCTGAAGCGGACAGCCTCCGCACCGCTCGACATGCGGACAGGGAGGCTGCGTGCGCTGGGGGCCAGCGGCGAGGACTTTCAGCGTGCGGGCGCGGAGAAACTGCTTCGATGCACGCACGGCCGCGATCGCATCGGAGCCACGCCCAGCCTCACTCTGCGAGCGCTCTTGAGTTTGCGGGAGGCGAGCAAGCACGCGATCGCCGGGAGCTGCACCACGCAGAAAGACGACCTGCCCGTCGAGGTGCGCGATCGATTCCCCACCGTGCGCCAACGACTCCGCGGTGAGCTCGACGTCGCGCCCGGACTGCTCGATCACGCGCTCGCCAGATCCTGCGTCAGGCGCTCGACCATCTTGGCAATGCGGGCCTGCGTCTCGATATCCGGAGAGAGGAACTGGATGCCGATCCCCGGCTCGTCGACGCCAGGACCCGCCGCGCGCGACCAGGCCACGCGCCCCTTGAGCTTGCACTCGGGCTGCCCCGGGAGCTGCAGAAGAACATCGACCGGCGTGTCCTGCGGGGCGACGGCAGGCGCGTTCACGAAGACGCCGCCGAGCGATAGATTGGTTCCCCAACCAGTAAACACGCCGACGGTCGACGTCACCGAAACCAGCACTTCGTGCTGCAGGCGCGGACTCGACCGCGTGTTCGGCCCTGGAGTGCTCATGGCTTCCTCTTCTCTGCAGGCTTCTGTGCGGCGGCCACGATGGTGGGCGCCTTCTGTTGAACAGGAACGCGAGGCAGCGCGGGCCAACGCCCGGCGGCCGCGCGAAACTCATCCGCGAGACCGATCTGATCGGCCACCGCTTCGAGCAGTCGCTCCGACGTTTCGAGCGCGATCATCGCCTCGTCGAGATCGTAGTCTGGCGCCTCGCCGGTGTCGGCGTCGAGACCATCCTCGACCAGCGTACGCAGATAGCTGGTGAAGTCCGGGGGCAGGCTCATGTTGGCCGCGAGCCGCTCGAAGTTGTCGAGCAGGCGCAGGAACGACTCGAGCGAGCTGAGCTTGCGCTCGGCGGCGAGACCCGGCGGACGTGACATCCCCGGTCGGTAGGTCGGGTCCCAGTTCGGCTGGCTGTCGCGTGCCCACTGCGAATCAACCAGCGCGCGCGCCGCATGCAACGCAGCTGCGGAGGCGCGATTGACCGCGTCGTCACACGACGGAGGAGTCATCGCCAGCAGCGCGCGCGCGCCACCGAGCGCGGCGAACGAACGGCGAAGCCGGCTGACTGCATCTGCTCGACGGTCGGAGGTCGTCATGAACTCTCTACCCTCTCACAATCGTCGCCCGCCTGCTGCATGCAGAGGGCGCGCTCGAAGTCAGACAGCCATCGTCTTGAGATTCGGCGAGACGCGATAGTTCGCCTCGGTCGCCGCGCGCACCTGCGCCTCGGTCACTCCCGGCGCGAGTTCCTGCAACTCCATCCCCGTGGGCGTCACCTCGAACAAACAGAGCTCGGTGATGATCGTCCGCACGCAGCCCTTGCCCGTCAGCGGCAGCCGGCACTCCTTGAGCACCTTGCTCGAGCCGTCCTTCGCGGTGTGCTCCATCGCGGCGATCACGCGGCGCGCGCCCGTCACCAGATCCATCGCGCCGCCCATGCCCTTGACCAACTTGCCCGGGATCATCCAGTTCGCGATGTCGCCCGTCTCGCTGACCTCCATCGCGCCGAGGATCGCCACGTCGATGTGGCCGCCGCGAATCATCGCGAAGGAGTCGGCGCTGGAGAAGAAGGCCGCGCCGTCGATGGTCGTCACCGTCTCCTTGCCCGCGTTGATCAGGTCCGCATCGATCTCCGACTCAGTCGGATAGGGCCCGATGCCGAGCAACCCGTTCTCCGACTGCAGCACGACGTCGACGCCCTTGGGCAGGTGATTGGCGACCAGCGTGGGCACGCCGATCCCGAGGTTGACGTAGTTCCCATCGCGCAGTTCTTGAGCTGCGCGGGCGGCGATCTGATCACGAGTCAGCGGCATGGAAAGTCTCTCTGCGGAAAAATCGTTGGTGTACCAATATTCGGTATGCAAACTAATTCGCGCGCAGCGTCCGCTTCTCGATCCACTTCGGCTCATTCGAGGCCTGGATGACGCGCTTGACGTAGATGCCCGGCACATGGACGAGGTCGGGATCGAGCTCGCCCGGCTTCACGATCTGCTCGGCTTCGACGATCGTCACACGCGCAGCGGTGCACATCATCGGAGAGAAGTTCCGCGCGGTCTTGCGGAAGACGAGGTTGCCCATCGTGTCGGCCTTCCAGGCGTGGACGATGGCGAAGTCGGCGGTCAGCCCGGTCTCGAAGATCATCTCGCGCCCGTTGAGGACGCGCGACTCCTTGCCCTTCGCGATCAGCGTGCCCGCGCCCGTCGGTGTAAAGAAGCCGCCGATGCCCGCGCCGCCTGCGCGGATGCGCTCGGCGAGCGTGCCCTGCGGGTTCAACTCGACCTCGATCTCGCCCGCGAGATACTGCCGCTCGAACTCCTTGTTCTCGCCGACGTAGCTCGCAATCACGCGCTTCACTTGCCGCGTCTTGAGCAGCACGCCGAGCCCGCGATCGTTGGTGCCGCAGTTGTTGCTCACCAGCGTGAGGTTCTTGACGCCCTTGGCAAGAATCGCCGCGATAAGCATGTCCGCGTTTCCGCAGAGTCCGAATCCACCGCTCATGATCATCGCGCCGTCCTGGATGTCGGCGACGGCGGCGGTTGCGCTCTCAAAGACCTTGTTCATGGGCTCTCCCGAAGATGTGTTGAGTGCAAACTATTCGCGTGCGACCAGCATCGCGATGCCTTCGCCGCCGCCGATGCAGAGCGAAACGCCGCCCTTCTTCGCGCCCGCGTCCTTCATCGCGTAGAGCAGCGTGACGAGCAGCCGGCAGCCGCTCGCGCCGATCGGGTGGCCGAGCACCACCGCGCCGCCGCGCGTGTTCACCTTCTTCGCGTCGAGCCCCAGCAACTGGTTGTTGACCATCGCGACGACGGCGAAGGCCTCGTTGATCTCCCAGAGCTCGACGTCGCCTGCACTCCACGTAGCCCGCCCGAGCGCGCTCTTGATCGCATCGGCCGGCGCGATGGTGAACTCCACCGGTTCGCGCGCCGCGTGTCCGTACGAGACGATGCGCCCGAGGATCTGCTTGCCCTCGCGCTGCGCCCGCTCGGCGCTCATCAGCACCACCGCGGCCGCGCCGTCGTTGATGCTTGAGGCGTTCGCCGCCGTGATCGTTCCGTCCTTCTTGAACGACGGCTTGAGCGCCGGGATCTTGTCGGGCCGCGCATTCTTCGGACCTTCATCCTCAGCCGCGAGAGTGGCGCCCGCGAAGAGATCCTTCGTCGGCACGAGCCCCTTGGGGAACCCGCCCTTGCCCGGCAACGGCACGGGCGCAATCTCCGCCTTGAACGCGCCGTCGGTCTGCGCCTTCTGCGCGCGCCGCGTGCTCTCAAGCGCGTACTCGTCCTGGGCCGCGCGCGAGAACTGGTAGTCGGTCGCGCACTTCTCGCCGCACATCCCCATGTGCATGTCGTTGTACGGATCCCAAAGTCCGTCGTGGATCATCATGTCCTTGAACTCGGTGTTGCCCATGCGCGCGCCTGTGCGCAGTGCGCTCGAGAAGTAGGGCGCGTTCGACATCGACTCCATCCCTCCCGCGACCGCGACGTCGAGTTCGCCGAGTGCGATCGCGCGCGCCGCCTCGATCACCGCTTCGAGACCCGAGCCGCAGACCTTGTTCACCGTCACGCACGGCACGCTCTTGGGCAGACCCGCGAACAGCGCGGCCTGGCGCGCAGGGGCCTGCCCGACGCCGCCTTGCAGCACCTCGCCCATGAAGACGGTGCCCACCTGATCGGCCGCAACGCCCGCGCGCTCGAGAGCGGCAAGGATGGCGACCGAGCCGAGCCGGGGAGCGGAGACGCCTGCGAGCGCTCCCTGAAACGCGCCGATGGGCGTGCGTGCGGCGCCAACGATGACGACTTCCTGCTTCGAGACGTTGCTGGCCATGTGGATGCCTCCGATGAAGTCGCGCGCTGTAGAGCGCAAGAGGCAGTCGGCGTCAAGGCACCGGCACGGCAGCGACGGCCCGCGAGCGACGTTTCGTGCTACAGGCGCGACCCATGAGCTATGCGGGCGACCTGACAGTGAGCGAGTTCGAGGCGCTGCTCGACCAGCGCGGCGGCCCTGCCGTCATCGTGCACGGAGGGGCCGGAACCCCTGCGGACGCCGCTCCCGAAAGATATCTCGAGGGCGTGCGGCGCGCGGCAGAGGCGGGCCTTCGCGTGCTCGTCGAGGGAGGCAGCGCACTCGATGCGGCGCAGGCCGCGGCGGTTCATCTCGAGGACGACCCGACCTTCAACGCGGGCACGGGCGCAGCGCTCACCTCCGATGGCGAGGCCGAACTCGATGCCTCCTGCATGGACGGCGCGACGCTGCTCGCCGGCGCCGTCGCGTGCGTCAAGACCATCAAGAATCCGATCCTCGCCGCGCGGCGCGTCTGCGATGACACGCCGCACATCCTGATGGTGGGGCCCGGCGCCGAGGCCTTCGCGCGCGAGTGTGGAATTCCGACGTACGCGAACGAACTGCTCATCACTCCGCAGCAGCGAGCACGCTGGGAGGAGCTGCACAAGCAGGCCGCCCTCGAGGGAGCGGACGCCGTGCGACGCAAGCTGGGGACCATCGGGGCCTGCGCGGTCGATGGGCGCGCGCACGTTGCTGCCTGCACCTCGACCGGGGGCACCGTCTACAAGCGGCCAGGGCGCGTCGGCGACACGCCGATCATCGGCGCCGGCACGTTCGCGGATGATCACGAAGCGGCGGCAAGTTCGACGGGCGTGGGCGAGGCGATCATGAAGGTCTCGATGGCGCGCGCGGCGTGCGTGCGCGTGCGCGAAGGCCACTCACCGCGCGAGGCCGCCGTGGATGCGGTCGGGCTGCTGCGTGAGCGGGCGCAGGGGGACGGGGGGGTTATCGTCGCCGGTCCCGATGGCCGCCTCGGATGGGCCTACAACACGCCGCGCATGGCGCGAGCCATTATCCGCGCAGGCTGGCCGAGAGCGCTGGCCGCGGTCTAGCGCGAACTGAATCTTCGTTCATCTCGTGAATTCAGATTCAGAGAGAGGATCGGAAACGGCGATGCAACTATCGAACGAGCTGTCGCGCGGGCCGGTCCCTCCGCATGCACCCGACCGACGGCTGGAGAAAAAGCTGCTCCATCTCGCCGGACGCGCCATCGCGCAGTACGAGATGATCGCCGCGGGCGACCGCATCCTCGTCGGCATCTCCGGCGGCAAGGATTCGTTCGCCCTGCTCTATCTGCTGCAGACGCTGCAGGCGCGTGCCCCCATCCCCTTCGAACTCGTCGCGGTGAATCTTGACCAGGGCCATCCGGGCTTTCCGGCCACGCAACTCGAGGCCTATCTGCGCTCGCAGCACGTCCCGGTGAAGATGCTGCGCGAGGACACCTACGCCATCGTCAAGCGGCTCGTTCCCGAGGGAGAAACAACCTGCCCCGTCTGCTCCCGACTGCGCCGCGGCATCCTCTACAACGCTGCGCAGGAACTCGGCTGCAACAAGATCGCGCTCGGACATCACCGCGACGATCTGATCGAATCGCTGCTGCTCTCGATGCTCTTCTCGGGCAAGACGCGCTCGATGCCGCCGAAGTTACAAAGTGACGATGGGCGTAACACTGTCATCCGCCCGCTCTGCCTGACGCCCGAAGATGACATCAAGGCCTTCGCCGAGAGCGCGCAGTTCCCCATCATCCCGTGCGATCTCTGCGGCTCGCAGGAGAATCTCCAGCGCAAGCGGGTCAAGCGGCTGCTCGCAGAACTCGAGCAGGATCACCCGGGAGTGCGCGACTCGCTGCTCGCTGCGATGGGCAACGTCATGCCGGCACACCTGCTCGACGCACGCCTCGCGCAAGGCCCGCGCACAGTGGACGATGGCCGCGACCCCTGGTTCGACGATTCGGACAGCTGCGCGAGCGATGCGCCGGCACCCGCGCCGCTCACGCAACTCGGAAAGGCTGCAGCGGGCCGCGCCGGACAATAGTTTGAGTGCAAATCAAATTGCTTTGCACTCAAACGATCTGCGCGCCCCCCAGCACCGCGTCGCCGCGATAGAAAACAGCGCTCTGGCCTGGCGCGACGCCGACGGCGGGCTCGTCGAGTTCGACGCGGACCTGCCCCGAATCCGCGAACAACCGCGCTGGGAGCGGGCGGCCGCGATGTCGGATCTGCACTTCGCACCGCGCGCCCTCCTCTGGCGGCGCAATCGTCCAGCGCGGACTCGTCGCCTCGAACGCGCGGCGTGACACCTCTTCGTGCGTGCCGACGACGACGCGTTGTCGCGAAGCATCGAGCGAGGCCACGTAGAGCGGCAGTTTGCGCGACAGACCGATGCCCTTGCGCTGCCCGACGGTGAAGTGATGCACGCCCCCGTGCTCGCCGAGCGCGCGGCCGGAGAGATCGACGATCTCGCCCTTCGTCTGCGCGACGCCGTTGCGCTCGAGGAACTTCGGCAACTCCTCGCCGCCCACGAAGCAGACCTCCATGCTCTCGGGCTTGTCGGCGTTGGGCAGCCCTCGGCTGCGCGCGATTGACCGCACCTCTTCCTTCGTCAAGTCGCCGAGAGGAAAGCGGACGAGTTGCAGCGCCTCCTGCGTCAAGCCGTGCAGGAAGTAGCTCTGGTCCTTCGCAGGATCGCGCGCGCGCTGAAGCGACCAGGTTCCATCCGACTGCTGCACGTTGCGCGCGTAGTGCCCGGTCACCAGCGCGTCCGCGCCCAGCTTGCGCGC
The DNA here is from genome assembly GCA_903911145.1 of uncultured delta proteobacterium. Taxonomy (GTDB): domain Bacteria; phylum Myxococcota; class Myxococcia; order Myxococcales; family 40CM-4-68-19; genus CAIWCD01. The sequence continues at coordinate 270,458 of CAIWCD010000013.1, forward strand.
CCGCTCGAGGAGCCAGTCGAACTTGACGTGATCGTTGCAGCGCACGCACGGATTCGGCGTCTCGCCGCGCGCATACGACTGGATGAACGGCTCGATCACCTCGGCGCGAAATCGCTCCTCGGCATCGAAGACGTAGAAGGGAATTCCCACCGCCGCCGCAGCACGCCGCGCATCGTAGAGATCATCCGGAGCGCAGCAGGAGCGGCCCGCACGCTCTTTGCCTTCGGGCTGCGAAGTCAGTCGCAGCGAGATCCCGAGCACGTCGGCAGCCCCGCGAGCATCGGCGCACAGCGCGGCCGCGACGGACGAATCGACTCCTCCACTCATGGCGACGACGGCCGGCATGCGCGCGCTCCTGACAGATGCGAGGCCTTCACGTCAAGAGGCAGGCGCACGCGTCCTTCGCGCCACAGAATGTGGGATAGACGGTCAGTTGTGCGATGCGCGGCGCGCCGGGTTTGAGCAACTCTACGCGTCATGAATCCCGTTCACCGCACCGCTTCTCTGCGGCTCATTCCGCTCATCGCGCTGCTCATCGCCGGGTGCGGTGGCCAGGTCTCGGAAGGACTTCCCGCGACGGCGCTTGGTTGCCACGTCGACGGCGACTGCCCGACCAACTTCATCTGCTCGCAGGGTGCGTGCAACTACGTCCCGCCCGCCTGCGTGCAGAACAGCGACTGCGGGGATGGCAACGTCTGCACGAACGGGAACTGCGTCAGCGGAAGCGGCGGAGGAAGCGGCGGCGGCTCAGGTGGAGGAACTGGCGGCGGAGCAGGAGGCGGGAGCGGCGGCGGTTCGTCCCAGTGCACGCCCGACACCTGGACGAACTACGCGCAGGCCGCGATCGGCAACGAGTGCGCGAGCTGCCACCACCACTCGAACCTCACCAGCTACACGACCGTCTACGGCGAGCGCAGCCAGATTGCCTCGCGGATCAACTCGGGCTCGATGCCGCAGGGCGGCTGGAACACGGCGTCAGACCAGTCGCGCATCACCACCTGGATCTCCTGCGGAGCACCACAATGATCGCGGCTGCACTGCTTGCGACCGCGCTCGTCTTCTCCGGCGCGGAACACCCGCTGCTCGCCAGCAACGAGCGTCCCTCTGCCGCGGGCGAGTCGTCGTCTGCCCAGGCTTCCCCATCGCTCGACTTCGATCTCCTCGGCGATCAGGGCAAGGAGGCCGCGGACCCCCAGGCGCAGAAGGTGCTCAAGGAGATGCAGACGCGCCGCTTCATGCTCACGGTGCACCAGACGGCCGGCTTCGCGCTCGCTGGGCTGATGGTCGGAACGATGGTGACCGGGCAACTCAATTACGCCGACAAGTTTGGCGGCCCCAACACCGGCCGTTACGAGACCATCCACAGCATCTTCGCGATTTCGACGGAAGTGATCTTCGCCGCCACTGGCGCGCTCGCGCTCCTCTCTCCCGTCCCGGTCGCGCCTCCGAAGGATGCCGGATGGAGCCGCGCAGATGTGCACCGGTTCGGCATGCTCGGCGCGACCGCAGGCATGGTCGCGGAGGCAGGATTCGGCGCCTGGACCGCCTCGCGAGAAGGTGCGCCCGACCAGGCCAAGCTCGGCGCCATTCACCTTGCGATCGGCTACACGACGCTCGCGTTCATGATCGTAGCGGTCGGCGCGATCGTCCTCTGATTTAGTTGCATAAGACAACCATTCCCGCACGACACAACGCTGCACCCTGGAGTTCCCGATGACCGCCCTTCCCGCTCGCGCGTTCCGCCTGCTTCTCGCGTTCGCCCTCCTCGCCGCCGCCGGTGCCCGCGCGGACGCCCCGGCCGATCACGTCCTTTCGCTTGTCTCGCCAGCATCGACGATGCGCTACCACATCGTGCACAAGCTCCACACGGTCGAGGCGACCTCGACGGATCTCGACGGCAAGGCGATGTTCAAGGCCGACGGGACGGTGCAGGTGATGGTTCGCGCGAAGGTCTCCGGCTTCCGCTCGGGCGACACCAACCGCGATGAGCACATGATGGAAGTGATGGAGGCCGCCTCGTTCCCGACCGTGACGTTCAAGGGTCTGGCAAAGATCCCGCCGCCGGCTTCGTACCCCGCGAAGGCCGACATCGCGGTCGCGGGCGAGCTTGAGCTGCACGGCAAGAAGTTCCCCGAGACGATCAACGTCCATGTCGACATGACCTCGGCGACCGCGTGGCATGTCACGGGAACGTTCAACGTCAGCCTCGACAAGTACTCGATCGAGCGCCCCGCCCTTCTGCTCGTGAAGATCAGCGACGCCTGCGAAATGGCGCTCGACCTCACGCTCGCCGGCGCCAAGTGATCCCCGCGAAGAACAGCGCCGCAGCCGCGCTGCGCCTGGGTTTGCTCGCACTCGCGCTGGCCGGTGGCGCCGCCTGCGGCATCCCCGATCACAGCGCGGTGATGCGGCCCGGGGAGGACTGCCAGGGCTGCCACAACGGACAGATCGCGCCCGCGTGGACAGTGGCGGGCACGGTCTTCAGCGATCCGAATGCGCCGCTCTCTGCAGGCATGCCCGACGCACAGATTCTCATCACCGACGCGAACAAGCGCACGCTCACGCTGACCAGCAACTCCGGCGGAAACTTCTACACGAGCGAGATGCTCGACTTTCCGATCAAGGTCGAGATCCAGCGCGGGACGTGGCGGATGGCGATGGCCTCGTCTCCGGCGAGCGGCTCCTGCAACAGCTGCCACTCGATTCCGAAGGGCACTCCGTATGTGCCCGGGCGACTCTTCATTCCGTACCAGCAGCTCCAATAGCCGAGCCCAATCAGCGCGGCGGTGGAAGCCTCGGCAGCGGCTCGGGCTCGATCGACCACTTCTCGTAGGGCGGCACCGGCAGCGACGGCAGCTCGTCGAGGAAGCGCGACGGCTTCATGAGAATCCGAGCGCGGTCCCGTTCCTCATGCAGCATCGGATAGCAGAGGTAGAGCTCGTCGCGCGCGCGTGTGGCTGCGACGTAGAAGAGCCGCCGCTCCTCCTCTTCGCCATCTCCCGCGCGTGCATCCCCACGCAGCGCCACCGAACTCGGGAAGCGCCCGTCGGCGAGCCAGACCAGGAACACCGCGCGCCACTCGAGACCCTTCGCCTGGTGCACGCTCGAGAGCGTCACCTTCTCGTCCGCATCGGCACCCTCAATCACGTCTTCGCTCTCGAGCGAATCGAGCAGCGTCAGATCGGCGAGGAACTGCTCGAGCGACTCGGCCTGCAGCGCGTAGTCGGCGAGCTGGCGGACATCGTCGGCGCGCGCATCGGCGTTGGCGAAACGCAGCTTGAGCGCCTCGCGGTAGCCGGCCTCCTCGAGAACGAACGAGATCATCTCGCTGGGAGATTCGCGCAGCGACGGCAGAGAGAGCTGCGCGAGCGCTTCGCGAAATCGCCGGAAACCCGCACGGGCCTTGGTCGGGATCGATTCGTCAAGCTGCGTATCACCGAGGTTCAGATGCGCGCTCTCGCCGCGACGCGCCGACTCATCGAGCCGCGCCCAGAGCGCATCCGCGCTCGCCGCGCCAATTCCCGGCACCAGCTTGACGATGCGCTTGAACGACAGCTCATCGCGCGGATTGGCGACAAAGCGCAGAAATGCCAGCACGTCCTTGATGTGTGCCTGCTCGAAGAAGCGCACGCCGCTGCGCACCTGAAACGGGATCCCTCGCCGCAAAAGCTCCATCTGCAGTTCCATCGAGTGGTGGTGCGCGCGATAGAGGATCGCCATCTCCTTGAGCGCGATGCCCTCCTCGCGCAACTCGAGCAGCCGCTGCGCGACGAACTCGGCCTGCTGCTGCACATCGCGAAGAGGAACGAGCGCAGGCAACAGGCCCCCTTCGCGGTGCGCGCGCAGCTCCTTGGGAAACTGCCTGCGGTTGTTGCGAATCGACGCGTTCGCCAGCGCGAGGATCGGCGGCGTCGAGCGGTAGTTGGTCGATAGTTGCAATTGCAAGCATTCCGGCCAGCGCTCGGGGAACTGCAGAATGTTCTCGAAGCGCGCACCGCGAAAACCGTAGATGCTCTGCGCGTCATCGCCGACGACGAGCAGGTTTCGATGGTCGCGCGCGAGCTCGTCGACGATGCGTCCCTGCAGATGATTGGTGTCCTGGTACTCGTCGACCAGCACCGCCGAGAAGCGCGCGCGGATCGATTTCGCCACCTCGGGAAGCTCGAGCAGAAGCCGCTGCCAGTTGAGCAGCAGATCATCGAAGTCCATCGCGTTCATCTGCGCCTTGCGTTCGGCGTAGCGGCGACAGACCGCGAGCACCTTCTCCTCGATGGCGAGGAACTGCGGATGGCTTGCAGCAAGGACTTCCGCGATCGGCCGCTGCGTGTTGACCGCGCTGCTCCAGATATCGATGAGCACATCGGCGCGCGGGAAGCGGCGCGTGCCGACGCCGAGGCCGAGGTCAGCCGTGGCCGCGGACATCAGCTCTTTCGAGTCTTCGCGATCGAGCAGCGAGAAGCGATCGCGATAGCCCAGCGACGACGCGTGATCGCGCAGCAGCAGGTGCGCGACGTGATGGAACGTGCCGCCCACCAATTTGCGCAGATCGATTTTGCAGAGCGATTCGACCCGCGCCATCATCTCGCGCGCGGCGCGGTTGGTGAACGTGAGCAGCAGGATCCGCTCGGGCGGCGTGCCCGTCTCGAGCAACCGCGCCACTCGATAGGTCAGCGTCCGCGTCTTGCCCGAGCCAGCGCCTGCGATGACCAGCGTTGTCCCCTCGGGCGCGAGCGCGACGGCGCGCTGCTCGGCGTTGAGCGAATCGTAGTCGACGAGGCTGCGCGCGGGCGTGCTGCTCTTGAGCGCGTAGCGGCGCGGGGCAGAGGGAGGCATCGGAGGAGCGTGCGCTGCGAGCGGCGCAGCGGGAGTCGGCGCGAGTGCGGAGCTGTCCTGCGGAGTCGCGCGCTCCTCTGAGTTTGGCATCGGCCGCGGACAGTAGTGAACGGGTGTGCAGTTCGTCAAGGCGAGCGAAAACGGCTGACGCGAATAGCTGGCGGTGCCACGGTGGTCGTTGAGCGCGACCGTACCTTTTGCAGGGTCGCCGCCGAGGTTGCCTCCCGCGCAGGCCTTGGCGCTTGCGAACTCAGGAGGCCCGGCGCCCCTTTGCGTCAGTCCGCGCCGAGGGCGAAAGTCGGTTGTGCGCGAGCGCTCCCTGGCTCTTGACGAGGATGAGCTCCGCGAGAATCGACACTGCGATCTCTCCCGGCGTCTTGTCTCCGAGGCGCAGTCCGATCGGCGCGTGCAGGCGCGGATCATTGCGGTGATCGACGCCCGTGCGCTTCTCGATGCTTCGCAGAAGCAGCGCCACTTTGCGCCGACTGCCGATGAGCCCGATGTAGCGCGCGGCCGTGCTGAGCGCGGCCTGGAGAACTCCCTCGTCGAGCGCGTGGCAGCGCGTGAGGATGACGACGAAGTCTTCGAGCCCAGGAGAAAGCCCGGCGAGCGGGGTCTCGGCGAGGTCTGCGCAGAGCACCTGTGTCGCGCGCGCAAAGCGTGACGGATCGGCGAAAGCAGGTCGGTCATCAACAACGACGCAGGAGAGGCCGACGTCTCCGCAGAGAGTCGCGACCCGCTCGCCCACGTGGCCCGCGCCGTAGAGGAGAACCCGCGCGGGAGGCCGGCAGATGTCGACCAGCACGGAGACTTCGCCGCCGCACTTCATGCCGAGGAGATCCGCATCTGGGGGCTCGCCCGGGGCGAGTGACTCGGCCGCATCTCCGCTGGTGTTGAGCGAGAAGCGCAGCAAGCGAGACACGCCGCCGCTCGAGAGGAGTTGGACTGCGTCGACGATCACCGCCGCTTCCAGCGGGCCGCCGCCAACTGTCCCGCGGATGGAGCCGTCAGGCGCGACGAGCATCTTCGCGCCGCTGTCGCGCGGAGCCGAGCGATCGGTCGAGGCGACGGTGCAGAGGGCGAACGACTCACGCGCCGCCGAGCGGCGAGCACACTCGGCGAAGAGCTCCCCCTCTCCCAGCGGCGTCGCCGGTCCGGTTGGCGCTGCGAGACCCGAGCTCATCGAACCTCCGTGATCATCTGTGCGGACTCGTGCTCGGCGCGCCAGGCGGCCAGCTCTTCGGGCGTATCGAGATCGACGAGGACGTCAGGAGCATCCACACCATATTCGCATACACGAATACCAAACGCAGCAATCAGCTCGCGCGCGCTCCAGTCCGGCTTTGCGTGCACAAACTCTGAGCCCAGCGCGGTCGGGAAGATCGCGGGGTGACCGCGGACGCCTTTGCAGAGGGGCAGATGCACGGCATCCGGCGCGTTCACTGCGCCTTCGATGAGCAGCGAGAGCACGCGTGGATTCAACGTCGGCTGGTCGACGAGCGCAACCAGCGCGGACGGGACGTCGCCACGGAGCGCGTCGAGGCCGGTGCAGATCGAGCTGAGCTGCCCGCGATCGGGGGCTGGATTGACCGCGATGCGCGGCGGGCGGGCGAACGAGTGCAACTCCTGCTCCAGCAGCGCGCGATGATGCCCGAGCACGACGACGATCGGAACGAGGCCCGCCGATTCAAGCGACTCACAGGTCGCGCGCAGAAAGCTGCGCCCATCTCGATGTGCGAGCAGCGCCTTGGGTTGCCCCATGCGCGAAGAAGCGCCAGCAGCGAGAACGACAGCGCCGACGCGCGAAGAGAGGCCGGACTGCGTGTTCATCGTGTGCCGATTCCACTGCGAAGCGGGAGCAAGCCCGCGCTGCGAAACGGCTCCGCGTGCAGAGCCGTGCGCACGGCATCGGCGGGGTCGCGTTCTCGTGCACGCGCGAGCGCCGCGGCGGAGAGCTCTCCCGCACCGAGCAACAGAGCGACGGCCTTTGCGCGCGACGCACTCTGCTTCACCTGCGCGGCCGCGAAGAACTCTCGCTCGGCCGCGCAGCCACCTTCCTTGTGCGCAGCACGCTCGGCCTCGGAGACGCGCTGATCGGCGTTGGCGACGAGCCCATCCGCCTCGTGGGCCGCGGCCGAGCGGGCCTGCTCCTGTTCAGCATTCGCGCTCACGGCAAAACCGAGGAGGCCCGCCGCCGTGCGCGCGCCAAGGTCCGCGGCGCAGAGAGCCCAGAGGCGCGGAGCCTGCTCGCCTTCGGCTGGAGGCGCGTCCGCGGCAGCGCCGTGTGTCGCCGAGGCGTGCGCGTCGAGGGCGCTGCGCACCGCCGACGAGAGGGTCCGCGCGGCCACGATGGCGAGGGATGGCTCGCCGAGGTCGGCCTCGAGCGTCGCAGAGATCAACTGCGCCACCAGTGAGCGCGGATCGCGCGCAGCCGCGGCCCGAGCCGCCGAGAGCGCACCGACCGCATCGCCCTCCGCGACGAGTGCAACCGCGAGCGCAGCGAGGTGCGAACCATCCTGTGCGATCGGTTTGAGCGACGCGGAAGCCCGCGCCCCGCGCAGTCGCGCTTCATCGCCGGGCAGCGAGCGCACGAGGAAGAGCGACGCCTCCAGCGCACTTTGGGCGACCCAACTCGCCGGCGAAGAGATCTCCGCGAGGAGCGGTTCGAGCAGGCGACCATCGAGGGAGAGCGCCGCAAGCCGGAGCGTCTGCGCACGGTCGCGCGGAGCAGTCGGCCAGTCCGAAGGAGCTTCGTGAAGCGCGGGAAGATGGAGGGCCTGGGCCGCAGCGACAAGCTCGCGCGCAGCTGCGCCGCGATGCTTCAAGTCGGCCACCAGAGCGGCCGCGCGCGTCGCGACAGGTGACGTCGGCGTCCCGGCAAGCTCGGCGAGATCGCGCGCATCGAGCCGCGATGATGCATCTGCAAATGCCAACTCGGCGAGGGCGCGCGAGGAATCGAGGTTGCCGCTGCGCACCCACGCACGCAACTCCGATTCGTCTCCGAGAAGGGCCGCCTCGTCGACCGCCGCGCGAGCCTCGAGAGTCTGCGCTTCGCCGCGCTGCGCGCCATCGGGATGATTCGCCAGATATGCGCGTAGACGCTCGCGCCGCAGATGCAACGGCGCCGAAGCGGCCGCGCGAAACGCAGCTTCCGCGAGTGCAACCGACGCTTGCTCGTGACCCGGCGCCGAGGGATGCGCGGCAAGCCAGGCCTGCAACTCGTTCTCGTTGCGGCTCGACATCGCCGCCACCAACTCCAACTCGGCGATGCGCGCCCAGGCCTCATCCGCGTGCGCCCCGTGCGGTTCGTCGGCGAGAAAGCCCTGCAGCGCTGGCTCGCTGTTGGCTGCGCTCGCATCGTTCCAGCGCAGCGATTCGAGAAGCATGCGCGCCTCGCGCTGGTGCGCGCCGTCGGGAAACTCAGAGAGGAACGTGCGCCACGCGAGGATCGTCGCCTGGCGTTTGGCGGCGAAGAACTCCGCGCTCTCCAGCGAATCGCGCACCTGCCCGGCACGTTTGCCCGAGGGGGAATCGGAGAGGCGCGCGCGGTAGTAGTCGCCGGCCCCGGGACTGTCGGGTGCTGGCTCCGCGTGACCACAAGCAAGCGCCGCGAGCGAGGAGCAGAGGGCGATGGGCGCGAGTTGCGCGCGGACGGGGCGAGGGAACATAGGCCGCGCACCATAGAGCGAAACGCAACCCGCTTGCGCGCGCAGAGAGAGGCCGCTATTCGCTCTCTTCTCCATGAACCTGCCCGCGCCCTCGCCCATCGGCGTCGTCTGCGACTTCGACGGCACCGCCACGCTCCTCGACATCGGCGACGAGATCAGCCGGCACTTCGGCGGCGTCGCCCACTGGGAGAGCGAGCGCACCCGCTTCGCGCGCGGAGAGCTCGACACGCGCGGGATCATCGAAGGCATCTACACGCACGTTACGGCGAGCGAGGACGAGGTGCGCGCGTTCGCGGCCAGCGCGGCCCGGCTGCGTCCTGGGTTCGCTGAACTCGTCGAGGCCTGCCGCGCCCGAGGCGCTCCGTTCATTCTCGCTTCGGGAGGATTGCGCCAGTACGTCGAGGCCGCGCTCGAGGCGCATCTCTCTCCCGAATTGCGCGCGCACATCGAGATTCGCGCCAACGAGGCGATCTTCGGACCGCCGCATCTGCGCGTGCGCTTCCCCTGGGACGAGCGCTCGCGCGCAATGGACTGCGCCGCATGCGGGTCGTGCAAACGCGTCGCTGTCGCCGATCTGCGCGCGAAGGGCACGTCGTGGGTCCTCGGCATCGGCGACGGCTTCGCTGATCGCTGCCTCGTCGCCAGTGCCGATCAGGCCTTCGCGAAATCCGGCAGCTACCTGGAGCGGCACTGCGCTGGGAGCGGGATTGCGCACGAAGCCTTCGAGTCGCTCGAGCGAGCCGCCGCGGTTGTTCGCGAGCATCGCGCGCGCTGATCGTCTGGTACACGCCGTGCATTTCGCGCCTGCTCTCGCCCCTGCGAGCAGGAGTCCGCGATGTCGCGCAGCCACTGGTTCACTCTTGCGTTCCTCTGCGCTGCCGCCGCACGCGTTGCCTCGGCGGAGCAGTCTGGACCCGATCAGGTCCGAAACGAGACCGTCGCGGAGCAACTCGAGACGCCTGACCCGTCGCACGAGGAGGACGCGAAGGATGACGCGCCTGCGGCCCCCGGCGCACGAGAGTCGAACGACGCCGAATCGCGCGCAAGCAGTCTGGGCGCGGACGCGCGCTCGCCCGAATGGGAGCTCGAGCTCAATGTCCTCGGCAGCACGCGCGGCGAAGGAGCGCTCGAAGCGCTCGCGCGGGGCGAGTTCGGCAGGCTCTCCGCGCTCATCGGAACGGGTAACTCAATCGGTGCGTACGCGGCAGATCGCGAGTGGCTGCGCGGCAGGCTCGCGTGGAACTTCGGCGTCGTTGTCTCGCTCGCGACCCTCTGGCAACCCGAGCAGTCGGGCGCATCGCAAGAGCAGTTATCGCTTGGAGTCGGTGCCGAGACCGAGAGCCGAGAATGGGAGGTCGTGCTCACGCAGCAACGTGCGCAGCTTTCGGGAGCCGCCGCGGGACTGCCCAATTCGCTGCGTGGCGAATCGCTGAATCTCTGCGGCTTCAGTGCGACGCTCGAGTTCGCGCACGACGTGGCCGCTGGCCTGCGCGCCAATCTGCACGCGGCCGCGGGACTCTTCTCACTCACTCTGCCGCGCAACGCGCTGCTTCCCTGGCTGGCCATCTCTCCCTGGAGCCGGATCGGCGAACACGCGCTGATGTGGCCAGCCCGTGCAGAGGGTTCGTTGGGGCTCTCTCTCGAGCGCGCCTTCGGAACTGCCTCGATCTCGCTGGGCGCAGGCCTCCCCGCGCAGGCCGGCGGCGCAGAGGGAGAGCTGACGTTGGCATTCGAGCGGCCGCTCGGCCCGGCCACATTCTCGCTCGCCGCGAGCGCCGCACATCTCTGGCCGAACGATCTCTGGCTCGGCTCGCTGACGCTGGGCGCGCGGTGGCACTTCGCATCGGGATGACCGGGCGCGATCGATCTGGGCTAGCTTGCGCGCCGCATCCTTCCGAGCTCGAGGTCGACGTGCAAGGCAACTGGCTTCTGCTGCGCGGGCTCGCCCGTGAACAGCGACACTGGGGGACCTTCCCCGCAGCGTTCTCCGCGCAACTCGGCGGCGCGCACGTTGCGTGTCTCGACTTTCCCGGCACGGGTACCGAGCACGAGCGACGGAGCCCGAACAGCGTCTCCGCGATCACCGAGGACCTGCGCGCGAGATGGCTCAAGTTGCGCACGGAGCGGGAGGGGCCGTGGAATCTGCTCGCGATGTCTCTGGGCGGAATGATCGCGATGGACTGGACCTCGCGCCACGCGACCGATTTCTCCTCGGTCGTTCTGATCAACACCAGCGCCGCCGACCTCTCCGTCCCCTGGCGCCGCATCCGCCTCTCGGTGCTGCCCGACATTTTCGGTGCGCTCGTCTCGCGCGATGACCTTCAGCGCAATCGGCGCATCCTCCGCGCCACCGCGCGCCTCTTGAGCGATCCCGAACCGATCGCGAAATCCTGGGCCGAGATTCAGGCGCAGTCACCGATCGCGCGGACCACCGTGCTCCGACAGATCTGGGCGGGCTTCCGCTTTCGCGCGCCGCCGTCTCTTCCGATTCCGACGCTCGTCATCGCCGGTGCGAAGGACCCGCTCTGCGATCCCGAGTGCCCACGCCGCCTCGCGCTCAGATTCGGCGCGCCGCTGCTGGTCCACCCGAGCGGTGGACACGACCTCTCCCTCGACGATCCTGCCTGGGTCGCCGCGCAGGTCGGCGCCTGGGCCGCCTCTCGCGCGTAGGCGATCCTTCCCCCGCGCTGCTCTCGCAACGCGACGGCCGCTACGGTTTGTTTCCCGTGTTGCCGAGCTTGAGCTCAAGCAGCGGCTGCCCCTCTTTCGCGATCCCGAGCCCATGCGATTGCACCCGCGCGCGCGCAACACCGCGAGCGACGAGAGCATCGGCCACGGCCTTCGCGCGCTGCTCCGCCAGCAGGAGCCCCACCAACTCGTCCTCGCCCAACGTCAGATCCGACGCCTCGAGGCGCACGCCCACAGTGACCGGCTCGGCAGCCCGCACCAGCGCGGCCGCGACTGCCGACAGCGGAGCGAGCGCGCCCGGCAGAAGTTCAGCGGTTCCCGGACGGAATCCAAATCGCTCCGAGAGCTCGACGCGCGTCGGCGTCACGCGCACGATCGGCTCACCCGCCTCGCGATGCAGCCGCAGATCGCGCGACGCAACTTCCCCCGGCAACACCTCGACGCGCACCGGCTCTGCGCGATAGCCCGGCGCATGCGCGACGACGTTGAACGAGCCGTGCGGCAGCGCGATCGAATAGCTGCCCTCAAAGATCGGCGCCTCCACCGGCGTGCCACCGCTCGCGGCCCCAGCTCCGTTCAGCCCAACGAGCTCAACCGACGCGCGCAGCGGTCGACCATCGTCGCCGAAGATCTTCCCGCGCACGGTCGCGTCGGTCAGCTGCGGCTGCAGCGCCACAGTCAGCTCGCGCATCTGCCCCTCAAAGATCGTCGCGCCCGCGGAGAATGGATCGTAGCCATCGTGCGCAACCGCGAGCGTGAGTGGACCCGGCGCCGCATCAAGCTGCGCGCGACCATCCGCACCGGTCATCGCGTCGAGATCGTTCAGCTCAACAACGCTCACCCACGCATTCTCGAGCGGCTCCTGAGTGCGCGAATCGATCACAAGCAGCGCGATGCGTCCCTTGCCTTGGGCGATCGGCGGAGTCGGAGCCGTTGGAGGCGCACTGCTCGCAGAAGGCCCGGTCCCGACCGCCTGGCCAAGCAGCGGAGCGCGCGACGGAGAGTCGACGTGCGCTGTCGCGCTCGCCTTCGGAGGATCGCGAAGCACTGGGGGCTTGCGCTTGAGCACGTCGAGGTTGAGCGCATACGACAGACTCACCAGCGCACGCCAGGGCGGATTCGGCGCCCAGCCCGGCATCGGCAGCGAATCAGCTTCGGGCCGCCCCGTGCGGGTCAGCGAGATCCCGAGCGCCGCCGTGGCGGTCAGCCCGTGAACACCGGTGCGGATCGCCGTCGCGCCCAGGAAGATCTCCGCGCGAGGAGGATGACTCCCCGCAGGGAGAGCCTCCTGTCGCCCGACGGGGGACTCGAGCAGAAACTCCACGACTGGCGCGGCCAAGCGCATCGGGGACTGCAGCGAGAGTCCGCCCTGCACGCGATCGTAGCGCGAGAGCCCGAGCGCGTAGGTCGGGAAGGTCTGCAGCGAGCTCACGAGATTGGAGCTCTGATCGAGCACGTAACCCGCGCAGAGCGTGCCCACGAGCGGCAGCGATCCCAGAAGAGGCACACGAGAGATCGAGCCCGCGAAGGAGGCCATCGCAGCCGCGCGTCCGCCCGTGCCCTTGAACGAGACGCTCCCCACGCTCGCCGGAAGATCGAGCTGCACCAGCGCACCGGCGGAGAGAGGCCCCCAAGCGCGCAGCACCAGCTTCACGCCGAGATCTGCGTCGCCGATCGAAGTCAGCGTCTGCCGCGATGACGGGCCGAATCGGTTCGCGTCGGAAAAACCGATCGCGCCGTAGGTCTCGAGCCACTGGAGAGGCGCGAACGAGATGCCGAGCACAACCTGCGCCCGCTGGATGGTCGCGCCGCGGAGGAGAAAATCGCCGCCACGGAAGTAGTCGGCCGCAGCGCCCAGTTCGAGACGATTCGGCTCAGGCAGCGCGAGAGCAGGCAGCGCGAGGGTTCCCTGCGCGCCAGAGACGAGCATGCCGGACGCAGGGGCGACGAACGAGGAGAGGGCGTCGATCGCTGTCGACGAACCGGCATCAGCGAGACCGGCGTCGGCGGGCTCGGCGTCCGCGGTAGAGAGCGCAGCCTGCTGCGCGCCTTCGGCCGAGGGCGAGAGCGCCGAGATGAGAAGCGCTGCCAGCGCAGCGATGGACGAGACGTGCATGAAGTTCGGTGCCGCGCACGAAAGGGAGCGTGCGACGGCGGACTCCCGAACTTGCCACACGAGGCGATCAGTTGCGAGCGCGTTGGCGAGACTCCGCGGCGAACGTGCGCCGCGGAGCGAGGGAGGTGGACGTCTACGCCGCCGAGGCGTTCCCCGAGAGTGCCATCATCGCCATCGCGCGATTGAGCAGACGCAGTCGATGACGGGCCAGCGCCACCGCGCGACGGCCATGCGGCGCCCCCTCGCGAAGCCGCGCCACCGCGTCCGTGAACTGCTCGTACGCAAGCTGGACCCTCGCAACCAGAGCGATGCGATTGACCCGCTGCCGCTTGTCTCCACGCTTCGTCGAATGGCGGTGCATGAGAGCCTCCTTCGCTGGTCTGCGAGGGAGGGATGCACGCCGCCGGCCAAGTGATGCGTCGGCGCGGCGACAGCGAAAAGCCTACTGCATATCGATGGGTTGTCTGCAGGCGCGGTCTCGGACGCGCAGGGAGATTCCGCCACGGACGGCGTGCAGTGACGTTTCTGACGCGTCAGAAACGTGAGCCGCTGACAATTCGGCAGCGCGCCTACTCGTCTTTGCCGAGCAGACGCGAGAGCGTCTTGCGATCGATGCCGAGCGCTTCCGCGGCGCGCGTCTTGTTGCCGCCGAGTTCGCGCAGCACGCGATCGGCATAGCGGCGGTTGAGCTCATCGAGCGTCGGACGATCCTTGACGAGCGCATCGGTCGCTGCATCCCGCACAGGCTCCGGTGCGCGCACGCGATGGCGCACAGCCTCGGGAAGATCGTCGACGAGAATTGTGCCACCCGGATTGAGCGCGAGCGCGCGCGCCACAGCGTTCTCGAGTTCGCGCACGTTGCCTGGCCAGTCGTAGGCCATCATCGCCTCGCGCGCTTCGGTCGTGATGTTCGCGCCGCGCGCGCCTGCGTGCCGCGAGGCGAAGTACTCGGCGAGCAGCGGAATGTCCTCGCGCCGCTCGCGCAGTGCGGGCAGCGAGATCGAGACGACGTTGAGCCGATAGTAGAGATCCTCGCGGAACTTTCCGGTGCGCGCGGCCTCGGCAAGATCCTTGTTGGTCGCGGCCACCACGCGCGCGTTCACGCGCACCGGCTGCGATTCGCCGACGCGCCGGATCTCCCCTTCCTGCAACACGCGAAGCAGTTGGCTCTGGATGCGCGGACCGACGTCACCGATCTCGTCGAGGAAGAGCGTGCCGCCGCTCGCCTCCTCGAAGAGTCCCTTGCGTGCGCCGGTCGCGCCGGTGAATGAGCCGCGCGCGTGTCCGAACAGTTCGCTCTCGAGCACGCCCTCGGCGATCGCGCCGCAGTCGACCGCGATGAACGGCTCGGCCGCACGAGGAGAGGCGCCGTGGATCGCACGGGCGACAAGTTCCTTGCCCGTCCCGCTCTCGCCGAGCACCAGCACGGTCGCGTCGGTCGCGGCCACGCGCGCCGCAGTCTTGTAGACCTGCAGCATCGTCGGACTGATCCCCACGACATTTCCCAGCGAGTGGCGATCGCGAATCTCCCGCTTGAGCCGCCGATTCTCCGCCGCGAGACTTCGATGTCTGAGCGCGCGATCGACGACGACCTGCAGAGCCGTGTAGTCGATCGGCTTGAAGATGTAGTCGTACGCGCCGCCGCGGATCGCCTCGACCGCGCTGTTGAGCGTGCCGTTCGCGGTCACGAGAATCACCGGCGTGTCGGGCGCGCAGGACTGCACCTGCTCGAGCACCTTGTCGCCGTCGACGTCGTTCATCCGCCAATCGGTGATGATGAGATCGTAGCCGTCGCCGCCCGAGGCCTGCTCCGCGCGGACCGCCGCAATCGCATCGGAACCATCGGGCAGCGCCGTGATCGCGTGGCCCTCGCCCGAGAGGAAACTCGCCAGCGCATTGCGCGACGGCTCATCATCTTCGACCACGAGAATGCGCGCCCGATCCGTCATGCGCGCTTTCTACACGGCCTCAGCGGGGAAGCGTACGGTGAAGACGCTGCCGCGCCCGGGCTCGCTCTCGACGTCGATGCGCCCCTTCATCGCGCGCACGATCTCTTTGCAGATCGCCAGTCCAAGCCCTGTGCCCTTCCCCGTCGGCTTGGTGGTGAAGAACGGCTCGAAGATGTGCCGCTTCACCTCGGCCGGCATGCCCGCGCCGCTGTCCTCGACGCGCAGAATCAGCTCTCTGCCCTCGTGGTGCGCCTGCACATCGAGCGTCCCGCCCTGAGGCATGGCGTCGACCGCGTTGGCCACCAGATTGGTCAGCAGGTGGCGCACGAGCCCGGGGTCGATGCGGAACTTCCCGTCCTCCACCACGCGCGTGACGCGGACCTTCGCGCGCGCCTCCGCGCCCAGCGTGAGATCGAGCGCCTCCTCGACCATCGCGCCGAGGTGCACATCCTCGAGAGTCGGCGTGAAGCCGCGCGTCTGATCGAGGAACCGCCGGATGATCTGCGCCATCCTCTGCACTTCATTCCCGACGGTCTGCACCTGGTTCTTCGCGGGCTCCGGCAGATCCGATCTGCGCGCGAGCAACTGGACATGGCCGCTGATGGCGTTGAGCGGGTTGCCCAGCTCGTGCGCGATCGTGCCCGCGAGCTGACCCAGTGCGGCCAGGCGCTCCTGCGCGGTGAGATCGCGGCGCGCGTTGACGAGCAATTCGTTGAGTTCCTCCAGCGCGCGATTCTTCCGCGTCAGCTCTGCCGTCGCGTGCTCGACCTTCGCGGTCAGCTCCTTCTTGTTGTCGTGGATCTGCTCGAGCATCCGATTGAACCCGCGCGCGAGGACCGCGAGTTCGTCGCCGCCGCTCGCAGGCACCGGCACCGCGGCGTTGAGCTGCCCGCCCTCGACCGCGCGCATCGACGTCTCGAGGATTCGCACGCGCGTGACGAGGATGCGGCTGATTCCGAGAAAAAGCGCGAGCGAGAGAAAGAGCGCGGCGCCGATCGCGACAGGAAGGATCGCGTGACGTTCCGCTTCGGTGATGCGCGAGGCCTCCTCGAGCGAGGTGGTCAGCGAGAGGCGGGCCTTGCGTCCGCGGTTGTCCGTGAACGGCTGCGAGACCAGCAGGGCGCGGCCTTGCGCATCGACGACCGTGCTGTAGACGCTGCGTGCGCCCGCCCACGCGATCGGCCCGCGGCTGCGCTCGAAGACAATCGCGTCTGCTTTCGCGTAGGCGACGTTGAAGTCTGCATCGCTGCCGAGCGCGGCTTGCCTCGCGACCTCGGCGCGCAGCAGTCGGCCCGGATGTCGGCGGATCGCCGAGGCCAGCTCTTCCGAGAGTGCGTCGTCGTCGTCGCTGCGCGCGTGCCGCAACGCGATCGCCGTCTCGCGTGCCAACTCGACGGTGCTGTTCTGGATCTCCGACTCAACCGCGCTCTGCGCCGTCGAGAGGCCGATGCGAAAGGCCATCCCGACGGTGCCCATCAAGACGAGGACGAACAACCCGAGCAGCTTGACCGGCAGCGAGTTGAGCCGGATGGCGCGGGTCGCCGGCACTTGACAGGAGCCTCGTCTCTATGCTTGCGCGTTGGGCGGCTTTGCGGCCGTGCTCGGTGCGGCGGCGTCAGCCTGCGCGGGCTTCTCTTCGGTGCCGTCCTGCAGGCCCTTCTTGAATCCCTTGATCGCCTCGCCGAGGCTGGCGCCGAGCGCCGGCAGCTTGCTCGGTCCGAAGAAGAGAAGTGCAAGAACGAGGATGACGAGAATCTCACCGAATCCGAGCCGCATGACTGCCTCCGCTTCCTGCCCCGCGACGTGAGCCGCGAGAAAGGCCCTGCTGTGACGGCCCGGAATCTGGCGGGCCAAAGAAAGCGGCGGGGACCCAAGGTGGAGCCCCCGCCGCTCGACGTGCCGACCTGCTGCTGCGCAAAGCCTACGCCGTCGCTGCGGCGAAGGCGATGCACATGTCGGAGCGTCTCGCCGTGTCCGTCATGTCACCACCTCCTTTCGCCTGCAACAGAGAACATAACCGAACGGCCGCGAAGCGCCAGCGATTGGCGCCCTCGCGGCCGTCGGTGACGACATCGCTATACCGCGCCGCTACTGGCCGAGCGTGACCGTCTGGACCGCGAACGCCTTGAGGCTGTTGCCGAGCGCGTCCACCGTCACGTTGCCGAACCCGGTGAGCGACGCGAACGTGTTCGAGGTGCTCGTCGTCGCGATCGCGGCGACCCAGCCAGACGCAGTGGCATCGTGCTGGAGGTCCGAGAGCGACGAGCTGATCGCGGTGGGATCGACGAGAACGGCCGTCGAGCCAGACTGGCCGGCCGGCGGCATGTAGATCGACCAGGTCTGGTGCGTCGAGTTCTGCAGCGTGAACTTGTAGATCTGCGTGCTTGCGTCCGCGTCGGCCGGGATGTGGACAGTGCGGCTCGCCTTCGAGTACGTGACCGTGTTCGCCGTCGAGGTCGCGAGGCTCATGAACGGCGTGCCGGTCATGTCGATCTCGGTCGGAGCCGCAGTGCCGCCCGCGAAGGCGATGTTGTCCATCGTCTTCATGATGCCGCTGATCGCGATGGTTGCCGTCCCGGTCGAGCCGGAGCCGAACGCGGAGGCGAGCGAGCTGAAGTTGAGCGCAACGAGGCCGACGCCGAACGGGTAGCTCTCGAGGCCGTGGTTGCGCGGCGCCATCGCGAGCGGGAGGTCCGCGGTGGAGCAGTCGTTCGTGCCGCCGTCGCTGTCCGGCGTGCTGCAGATCTTGCCGGTCTGGGCGCCCGAGCTATCGGTCGCGGCGAGTCCGGCGGTCACACCGAGCGGCGTGAAGCCCATCGGGAACGCGGCGGCTCCGGAGAGCGCGACCACACCGTCGAGGTACTTGCCCTCGAACATCGGCAGCGTCGGAGCCTTGATGCCGACCTTCATGTGCATCGGCGTATCGAGGGTGACGGTCTGCGCGATCGGCGTCGGGGTCGGGCCCGACGGCCCCGTGGTGACGCCGACATGCTCGCCAATCTCGAGGCTGGCGAGGAGCGGAAGAACCTGCGGCAGGAGCGCGCCGATGTTGATGTTCGAGGTGCCGCCCGTCAGGCTGGTCGCGAGGGGAATGACGACGCTCGGGTCGAGGTTGCCACCGATGCCCCAGAGGATGCGCTGGCCCGGATCGGCGTACATCGAGTAGGCGCCCGTGCTGTAGAGGTCGCTGCCGAGGCCGAGGATGAGGCCGCCGGGGAGATTCACCGTCGCGTTGGCGAGCGAAATCGTGACCGGGCGGGTCTTCCCGATGAAGTTGTCGAGCGAGAAGTCGAGGACGCTGCCCGCGATGCTGGTGCCGAAGAAGCCGAGGTGGAGCGGATAGCCGCCCGTGTTCGGAGGCGGCTGCTGCGCGGTGAGGATGTTGAAGTCGGCCTCGGTGATCGTGCCGTCGAACTCAGCGCGCTGCGCGATCGGATAGAACTGGCGCAGCGGGATGAGCAGGTCGGCGCCAGTCACGCCGATGTACGAGGCGTAGTCGTGGTTGGCCGCGAAGGCGTGGACGTTGTGCGCGGTCGCCGCGCCCGTGAGGGTGAAGACGGTCGAGCCGTCGGCGCCCGTGGTCTGCGCGGCGGCCGTGTTGGCGTCGAGCGCGATGAAGGCGCCCTGGACCGGAACCTTGGTGTCCTCATCGATGACAACGACGCGCAGCGAGTTCGTCGTGGAGAACGTGCCGTAGACCTTGACCGCCGCGGTGCAGGAGACCGCGGTGCCGATCTTCGCGGTGACCGTGGCCGACTGCGATCCGTTCGCCGTCGCGGCGACGCCGGTGAGCAGACCGGTCGAGGCGTCGATGGTGGCCGGGTCGCTCGTGCCGACCGACCAGGCAACGCCGGTGAACGGAAGCGCGTTGCCGGACGCATCCTGCGCGACCGCGGAGAGCTGGATGGTCGAGCCCGTGCGGACGGCCGCGTTTCCCGGCGTCACGACGCAGGAGTGAACGTCCGTGGCCGCCGTCGGGGAAGCGCACGCGCCGCCGATGCAGACCTGGCCGCCGGTGCAGTCAGCGTTGCCACCGCAACCCGGGTTCGAGCAGCTGCCGAGGACGCAGATCTGGTTGCCGGTGCAGTCGCTGTTCGCCTGGCAGATGAAGACGCAGGCCTTGTTGTAGCAAACGCACTCCTTGCCCGCGCCGCAGTGGACGGGGTCGATGGTCGCGCAGGATGCAGGCGTCGTGCAGACGGTCGGACCGGCGTCGTTGCCAGACTTCACGCTTCCGCTGCAGGCAGCGAAGAACAGTCCAGTGAGCACAAGAGCGGGGGCTGAGAGCCTCATCGGCGACATCCTTTTCGATTGGTTTGCAAACTTGAGCGTGAGTCGAGCGGCTTGAAAGAGCTGCGCGGAGGTTCAGGGGCCCGTCGCAGAAGCGCGGCAGTTTGAGTATTTCTCGCCCGGCGTCAAGACGCTCTGCGTCGAAACGCGTCGATTTCTTCTTTCGTCCGAGACCTCGCGCGCGCGGGAAATACCGGAATGCAGTTCGACCCGCGAGCCGACGCGACGGCCACGCGGATCGGTCGCGAGGTGGCCACTCAACTTGAAACTCGCGTCGTGCGCGGGCTTGCCGCTACTGTTCGCGCCGTGCATGCATTCGTGGCGGCTGCGCTGTTGCTTGGCGCGGCGGCAGGACACAAATCCGACGACGCCACACTATCGACGCCCGCGCAGCTCGAGGGGGCGCTGCGCGAAGCGAGCGAGGCGAGCTGTCCGGGGCATGCGGTCCGCGTCGATGCCGACCTGACGCGAGCAGCGCAACGATATGTGCGGGCGGTGCAGGTTGGCCAGGCCCAGACGGCAGGCGCGGAGCTCGCTTTCTACGCGTCGCTCGAGGCGATCGACGCGTCGCCGACCGGAGGCGTTGCGACGACGGATCGTCCAGCCAAGGCCGAGCGCGCCGTCGGCGATCTGCTCCCGCACAGCTGCCGCGTGACTCATGCAGGAGTCGCTGCGGCAAGGCTCACCGACGGCCGCGCGGTGATCGCGGTGCTCTCGGCGGACCGCGAGATTGAACTCGCGCCCCTGCCTGCGCGAACCTCGCCGGGTGCGAGCGTGCGCATCGACGGACGGCTGTTGCAGCGTGGGCTCTCGCTGCCGCGCCTCTATCACCTGACGCCCGCGGGAACAGTGGACGAGACGCCGCTCGACGTGGCTCACGGAAGATTTTCTCTCGACGTCAAGCTCGACGGCAAAGGAGAGCACACGCTCGAGTTGCTCGCGGACGGCGATGGCGGACCGGAGGTCGTGGCGATGCGGCGCATCTTCGTTGGCATCGAGCCGCCGAACGTCCCTCCCGAGCCGCCGCCCGAGGTGATTGGCGAAGGGCTCACTGGAGTCGCGCAGACGATCGCGCAACTGCGTGCTGCGCGCGGCTTGCCGCCGCTCTCACGAGATGCGGTGCTCGACGCGGTGGCCGCGGGGCACAGCGCAGAGATGGCGCGGACGCGGACCTTTGCGCATGTGCTCAAGAGCGACGGCTCGCTCGCCGATCGGCTGCTGCGCGCGCGTTACGCGCATCGGTTCGCAGGAGAGAACATCGGGCTCTCGGGTGACGCGCGCCTCGCCCAGCAGGCGATCCAGGAGTCGCCGGCCCACCTGATGAATCTGCTCGATCCGCGGCACACGCGGCTTGGGCTGGGAGCGGTGGCGGGCGTCTCTCCCGATGGGGCGCAGGGCATCTATCTGACTGAAGTCCTCGCGCAGCCGGTCAAGGGTTCGCTCGATCCCTCGAGGGAGATCGCCGAGCAGCTTGCGCATGAGAGGCAGAGACTCAAGCTTCCGCCGCTCGTGCGCGATCAACGCCTCGACGCGCTCGCGCAGGCGCACGTGCAGAAGCTTGCGGCTGCGGCGGGACGGCAGATCGACGAGGACGTCGCGCGCGAGGCGATCGACCAGATCGGCTCGCTGCGCAGGGCCGTAGCGGAACTGCTGGTCGCAGGCGCGCCCGAGGACGCGAAGATGTCGAAGAACGCTGGCGCGCGCGACTGGGCCGTGGTCGGCATCGGCGCGACCTACGCAAGCTCGAAGCAGTACGGACCGGACCGGCTCTGGATCTTGCTGCTCTTCGCGCGCTGAAGACGCCGATTAAGCCGACTTGCGCTGCGTCGCGAACGCCTCGATGGAGTTCTCCGGCGAAGCGGGCGTGAGCGCATAGTTCGGGCAGCGCACGCAGGTGAAGCTGTTCCAGCCGCGCTTGACCGCTTCGTTGAGGCACTCGTCGTAGCTGCCGCAGAAGAGGTTGCGGTGGGCCTCGACAGAGAGTTTGCGGCTCCCTTCGAGATTGATCGGGGTCGTGAGCTCAGTGGGGATCGGCTTCGCCAGGACCATGACCATATTGGAGCGCCTCCTCGATGCGGCTTGCTGCTTTGAGAAACGGACCCGGACCACCAGAGCGATTCTCTGGTTGCGACGGGCGGCGGCCTATAGCAGAACGCCGCGAGAGGATCCAGTCGGCCAGATGGCGCAGGCGGCCTCGGGAACGGAAATCGCTCTTGATTGCGGCAGGACATCAGTGGGCGCGGCGCGCGCTCGGGGCCCTCGTCTGTGCCTTGGTGTTGTCCGGGATGCGCGTGGCGGCCGCACCGGATGCGGGCCAAAGCGTCGATGCCGATGCGCTTCGCGACGCCGCAGGAGAAGCGCTGGCAGGCCGCCACGATGCCGACGCGGCGCAGGGAGCGCTCGACTGTCTGCGTACACTGCCCGGGCCCGACGCGGCGGCCGACTGCGCGCTCATCCTCGCGCACGCACGATTTCAGCAAGGCGATCTGGCCGGCGCGGCGGCAGCTCTCGAAGGCACGCGCGGCAAACTCGGCATGCTCGAAGCGCATGGAGAGAAGTTGCTGGGCGAGGCGCTGCTGCTCTCGGGGCACGCACGCGAGGCAATCGAACCGCTGCGCTCGGCGGCAGACACCGGAGGAACCACCGGGCCGGGACTCGCGGCGGCGGCGCTGCTGGCAGACGCGCTGTTCGACACAGGAGCGATGCACGAGGCGGCAGCGCAGGCGGAACGTGCATCGGCACTCGACGGGCAAGCGCAGGGTGTGCGCGCGGCTCTCGCCTGGACCCGCGCAAAAGCCCTCGCCTCGCTCGCCGAGGCAGCGCGCGCGGCGAAGAGCGCACAGGGAAAGAGCGTCGCGTCGCAGGCCGCGAACGCTGCGCGCAGCTTCTGGCGCGACTTTCCCGATCATCCTGCCGCGAGCGAGGCGACGAAACTCGAGAAGCAGTTGGCGCGGCTGCCGGGAGGATCGCTGCCGGCCGTCACGCCGCGCGACCACCTCACGCGAGCGAATCGTCTGCTGACGGCGGGGCAACCGGCGCTGGCGGTCACCGAGGCAGCGGCCGCGTGCGCGAAGCTTTCGGGAGACGCCAAGGCCGACGCGAATCTGCTGCTGGCGCGCGCGCTCGCCGCGGATGGACGACGCGGAGACGCAGGAGGGGCGCTCGCGTTGGCCGTGCATTCGACGCATCGGCGAACCGCTGCGCCCGCGCTGCTCCTACTCGCGCGCGATCATGCGCGAAGAGCGGACAGCACGGGCGCGGTCGCGCTGCTTGACCAACTGGTGCATCGTTTTCCTGTCGAACCCGAGGCCGACGAAGGCGCGTATCTGGCGGCGCGCCTGCTGCTCGACGCCGGCCAGACCGAGGCAGGACACGCCCGCCTGCTGCACGTCGCGGAGAACCACACGGCGAGTGGCGCGGAGGCGCGCTGGTCGCTAGCGTGGCTCGCGTATCGAGCGGGCAGCGCAGACGCGGCGCAGCGATTTGCCGCCTTCGCTTCTCTCGCCAGCGACGACGAGAACCGCGCGCGAGGATTGTACTGGGAGGCGAAGGCAGGCCCGCCTGCGGCATCCGCTGAACTGTTCAACCGGGCGCTCGAACGCGACCCCCTCGGCTGGTACGGACTGCTCGCGAGCGAAGCGCTTTCGACCGCCCCCAGCAAGGCTTTGCGCTTCCCTCCTGCTGGGACATCGGCGCTCGCCCTGGCCGGAGAACGTCTCGCCGATCCGGCGCGCAGGTTGCTGCGAATTGGCTTCAACGCCGAAGCGACAGAGGAGCTCGATCGCGCCGCTCATCAGCACCGGCACGACCTTCTGCAGTTGCTGCCTCTCCTCTACGGATACCAGCGCGCGGGTCGATTCGACCGCTCGGTGCCACTCGCGCAGACGCTGCTCGCGGGCCGGCCGATCTCGCTCGCGGCGCTCAGCGCGAAGGCCGCGGCAGGGCCGGGCGCCGAGGATTCATTGCGTGCGCTCCTCGACGCGGCCTATCCGGCGGCCTTTGCGGACGAGGTCGCGCGAAGCGGTTCGGCGACCGGAATCGATCCCTATCTGCTCCTCTCGATTGCGCGACGGGAGAGCGTGTTCAAGCCCGACGCACACAGCGCGGCAGGCGCGGTCGGCCTGCTCCAGTTGCTGCCCATCACGGCGCGGAAAGCCTCCGACGTGCGCGGCTTGGCAGCGCCGAGCGACGCCGAGTTGCTTGAACCCGCCGTCGCCATCGACGTCGGCTCCTGGTATCTCGCGCAGCTGCTCGCGCGCTTCGGAGACCCGGCGGTGGCGGTTGCGTCCTACAACGCAGGCCCGGTCGTTGTCGCGCCCTGGGCCAGGCTGGGCGCGGGCAAGCCGCTCGATGCATGGGTCGAGGAGATCCCATTCAAGGAGACGCGCCATTACGTGAAGATCGTCATCGGTGCATGGAGCGCGTATCGCATCCTCGCGGGAGGCGACCGTCCATCGCTCGCGGCGACAGTCCCCGAAGTCAAACAGGGGACCGACTTCTAGATGCTTTGAGTCCCAATCATTGGCACTCAAACCATCTGCGCCGAACTCAGAACAGCTTGATCTGCGTCGGCTTGCGCGGAACGTTGGGGCTCGCGTCCTGCGCAGCGGAGACGGGTGCAGCTTGCGCAGGCACCGCCACAACCTCCGGTGCGGCCGTTGTGGCGGCGACAGCAGCAACACGCGGCGATTCAATCGCTGCCTGCACCGGAGCCGCGACCAGCGCAGCGAGCATCTCGACGCCGTACTGCTCGAGGCGAAAAGAGTCCATCCCTTCGACGAGCGCGAGCGCGGCGGCGTCGACCGGAGCGGCCTTGGCGATGGCCTGCAGCACGGCGTTCGGCGCAATCACCTGCACCTCGACCTTGCGCGCGTCCGCCCTCGTCTTGCGCCACGCGCGCAGCTGCTCGTAGCGCGCCTCCACGGCCGGGTCCTGGCTCGGCGCCCCGCGTCGCCACGGTGGCCCACCCTTGCCTGCCCCAGCCTGTGGGCGTGCGGGAGGCGGCGCGTTCAGGCCCGCCTCGACCGCGGCGAGCAACTCGGGTGCAAGCCGCTTCACCTGCGACGATGACGCGCCGGGAATGCCGACCAGCTGCTCCGCACTCTTCGGCAGCCGACGCGCGACCTCTCCGAGAAAGAGATCGGAGAGCACTTTGAAGGGGGGCCGATCGATCTCCTTCGCCCTTGCATCGCGCAAGAGATAGAGCTCACGAAGCACCGCGCGCCCCTTGCCGTCGAACGTGCGCGCGATCTTCATCTTCTGCCAACCCTCGGGATCAAACGGGCGCGGCTTCGACTCCTTCATGCGCAGCCGGTCGAACTCCGCGCTCGCCTCGGCCGCCAGTCCGCGCGTGCCGAGTTGATCGGCCAATCGATCGCGCAGACGCAGCAGATATCGAACGTCGTTGTACGCGTAGGTCAGCTGCTGCGCGGAGAGCGGACGCTTGCCCCAATCGCTCTTCTGCTCGTCCTCGACGAGCACGATGCCCAGCTCGTCAGCGAGCAGATTTCCCAGCCCGAAACGGGTCAAGCCCAGCGTCTTCGCGGCCGCGTGCGTATCGAAGATTCGTCCCAATCGCGCGCCATATTCGCGATTCAAACAGAGCACGTCATATTCAGCCGCGTGGAGGACCACCTCGCGCGAACCGTCTGCGAAGAGCGGCCAGAGTGCCCGCACGTCGATCGCGAGAGGATCGAGCGCCCAGTCGCGCTCCTCGGTGCCAAGTTGGATCAGGCATACCCGCTCGGTATAAGCGTGAAATCCATTTGATTCGGTATCGAGCGCAATCCGCGAGCAGCGCGCAACGGCCTCGAGGCAGGCGGCGAACGCCTCGGCGGTGGCGACAAACTCTTGCGGACGGGCGGGGGCAGCGTGGGCGTCAGTCATTGCAGGCCCGATGTATCACGGCGTCGCCGCGGGAACTGAACGACGTGACGGATATGATCGATTAATCAGGAAGTATGCCGCGCGCTTCGAGTTCGCGGATGATGGGACGGAACTCGCCCTTCGCCTTGAGCAGGCGGAGATCCTGCGCAAGCCCTGCGACGGCGCGATAGAACATCAACGCTTCCGGCGGCGGCTTGATTCGCAACGTCATCCGCGCCTCGCGCTGAAACAGCGCGCGGGTCTGCTGGAAAATCGGATCGCTGCCGAAGTCATAGACCCCTTCGGTCCGAATCGGCTTCTCGACGAGATCAGCGATCTGCTCGCAGAACTCGTACGCCTCGTCTTCGTCACCGAGGAAACGGAAGCCCGCCTCTTTCAACCCTGGTCCGACCTCGGGGCGCATGCGTCCATTGGCGTGCGCGGAGAGGAAGCCGCGATAGACCGAAGCGAACTTTTCCGACAGGAGTCTCGTCGCGCCGAAATCGAGCACTCCCAATCGACCATCGGGGAGGATGAGGAAGTTACCGGGGTGCGGATCGACGTGAATGAAGCGCGCCGCATAGAACGGCCCCCAGATTGCGAATATCATCAACCGGGCAATTCGATATCTCTCTGCCTCGCTGGGATTGGTTTCAATCACGTCCATCAGGCTCGGAGCATAGAGCCGCGTCAGCGTTAATACCTTATGCGATGAAAGCTCGGGAATCGACCGAGGCACAACCAGTTCAGGATAGTTGGCTGCGGCGCGAGCATATGCAATTCCCTGCTTCGCCTCGGCGAGATAATCGAGTTCGCCGAGAAGCGAATGGCGCGCCTCTTCGTAATAAGGCCGCGCGTCGACCGAATCACCGCCGAGCGCAATTCCGCGCACGACGGTGCCCGCATTGGCCATATCGCTCTCCAATGCCTTATCCACGCCGGGGTATTGAATCTTGACGACAACCTCGTCGCCGCCGAGCGCGTCGGGGAGCTTGGCCGAATGCACCTGTCCCAATGACGCCGCCGCGATCGGCTCGCGGTCAAAGCGCGCGAAGAGCTCTTCGGGCGGCTTTCCGAGCTGTTCTTCGATGGCCTGCCGCACGCGCTCATAGGGCATGCGCTCTGGCGCTTGCGAGAGCAACTTGGCGACGATGCGGCGTGCGTCCGGAGGCAACGCATCGGGGTCCATCGCGAGCGCCTGGCCAAGCTTGAGCGCAGCCCCTTTCATTTCACCGAGCGTTCCGAGAATACGCTCTGCAGCGCGGCTCATCTCGGGGTTTGAATCCTCATCGCCGCCAAGCGTGCGGCGCGCCTTGCCCGCGAGCAGATCCCCCGTAGTGCGCGCCGTCAACCAGGCCACGCGCGAGAGGCGCTTGAGCCGGCCGGACTTGACGTGATCATCGTCGCTCATCCGTTGATGCCTATCGGCCGACGATGCGCGACGCCATCGAGATATCCACTAATAGAGATATCGAAGCATCGCGCCGAAGGAGAAGAGCGTCCCACCGTAGGAATAGTTTCCCGTCGGATCGATCGCCTGCGCCTTCACGGTATCGCGCGAATTGGCAACCATCAGCGCCATACCCAGATCGAAGTGGACCGGCTCGGTAAAGACCCGCAGCGGGTCCTGGAACGTCGCGGTTGCGCCAGCGGAGAAGTTCTCGGTGAAGTTATCCAGATAGTTCGTCGCACCGACCTGATCCGGAGTCACCGCCGGTCGGACATAAGCGCCACCGCGAATGGTGAGCCAATCGGTCGCGACATATTCGAGGCCAACGCGCGGCACGAAGATATTGCTGAAAGCCATCGGCGCGTCGTTCGCCGAGAAGCCGAGAATGCTCGAGAGGCCAAGCCCATCAAGCACCGCCCCGCTCGGGCTGATCTGCACATAGACCTGATCGTTCGGCGCCGAACTCCAGAGCAGGTAATCGAGCTGGAGAGAGAGAAGAAGCCGATTGGTCGCCTTGATGGTGGTACCGAGAGAGAACACGTGCGGCCAATACTGCGCATATCCCGCAACATTCAGGACCAGCTTGCCAATGCTGCCGAGGTCGATGGTCGTCGGCTGCGTATAGTACAGCACCGATTCGTCGCGCCAGGAGAGGCCGATCTTAATCCAATCGGTCGGCTCGACGAGGATACCAACGATGGGCTTGATCTGCGTATTGAGCGCGACGTTGATATCGCGCGAATTAAAGCGGCGCGCGGCAAGATCGATGGAGAAGTCGACAGTGGCGATCTGCTCGGCGATCACCTGCGCACCCACGCCAATGCTCAAGCCATCAACGATCTTGACCGCCAACGACGACGCGACAACGAAGCGCTGCGGCTTGCTCTGATACATATAGAACTGCGGATGCGATTGATCGACCGTCTGCATACGCAGGAGCGCGCCGAATGGATGGCCGAGCGTGAGCCCAATCGCGACGCGGTCCTTGAAGATCGCGCCACCGAGAGGGAAGATCAGCGCGAGTTCAAAGCGCGGCGCGTTGTCCGACGTCGATGGTGCTATCGACGACGTGCTCCCTGGCGCGCGCGAGATGTTCAGGTTGATGATGGTATCGTTGAAGCCGATACCAAATTCAGTCTTGGTATGCCCGATCATTCCGGCGGGGTTATAGAAAATCGAGGAGAGATCGTCCCCGGCGGCAACGCTCGCGCCTGACATGGCGATCGAGCGCGGGGTGAATCCGAACAACTCATAGGGGTTCGCGCGGGCGGGGCCAGAACCGAGCGCGAAGAGCGAACCGAATACCGCGAGCAATCGCACAGCAGCGCCGGAAAGGATCTTCCTCGAGGGGATCATTGGAGTCAGTTCTCGCAAAGAGAGAGCAGCAAGTGAACGAATTGAAGCGCGCATTAATGGTCAACCGCGGAGTGGGGCGGCGAACAGCTGTAGAGAAGATCCTGCAGCAGGCCGAGGATTTCGCCGAGGACCTGGTGCTGCACGAGCGACGCGAGAGGCGGAATCAATTCCTGTCCGACCTGTGGCGTCAGCGCCTGGGCCAGCAATTGGCGCAGCGCCTCGGTTGCATTCGCGTCCGCCGCGAGAGCCTGGATCACCATCCGCAACGTCCGCACGCCCTGCCCGGTGGTATCGAGCGAAACGATCTGCTGCACGGCGCCGAGGAGGGTATTCAAGTTAATCCCGCTGCCCCCTGAGGTGCTTAAGGAGACGAGGTCGTAGAGCGCCCCAACCAGATTTCCCTTCGGATCGACAAACGAGAGACACCAGAGCAGACCGGTCTGCTGCGAGGCATTGGTGATATCGATGAAGATCCCCGCATCGGGCCCGAGCACGCCGCCGCCCATCACGGAGTCGTTCGGCACCGAGCAGGTTCCGACGCCATTGGGATCAGCGCAGCCGAGATCAACCAGCAGCGTGCGGACCTCGGCCTTGAATGAGTCGCTGAAGCTGGTCGACCTATAGACGAGCGAGACGAGCAGATTGTCGATTGAGGAGAGCGCGTCCGCGCCGCTCGTCGCGGCCTGGATTCCCGGAAGGAACGTGAGCAGCAGCGTCACGACCGCTTTGCGACGACCCGCCGGATCGCTGACGTTTCCACCCAGCGCCAGCAGCAGGCTCTCGGTGGTCGAATCGGAAAGCACGGCATTGAGATCGCCGATCAGCTTATTCGCGCGCGGCGGCGTGAGATACGCGAGCAGCTTATCGAGAAGATCATAGGTCACCGCGGGGTCGCAGACGCCCGGGTTCTGCGCCATCAACCCGAACGTCGTGAAGAGGTCGTAATGCGGCGCCGGATGCGGATCTGTCGAGCTCGCCGCATAGTTGCCCTGCACATAATTGAGCAGCGCGACGAGCACCGACGTGACCTGGGGATTGTTCAGCAGCTGGTTTCCGCCATTCTGATTGAGGAGGAAATCGAGCGTCCGGCGCAGCTCGCAGAGCGAGTTTCGCTGCGACGCAGGGAGCGCGGATGCAGTAATCGCGTCGACGCACTTCGAGGGAGCCACGGCACCAGGCTCGGGGGGTGCGCTCGGATTCGACACTGCCGCGAGACCGGTGAAGAGCGTCTCGAGCAGGTCGCCGAGCGGGCTGTATTCGTGCTGGCAGGGACAGAGGCTTGTGCTGGTATCGCAGACGCCGATCGCGCAGACCGTGTCTGCCGTGCAGTGTCGCGACGAGACGGTATCCGCGCAGGTCGGCTGGCCGATCTGCGTGACGGCCTCCTGGATACCGGCAAGCTGTCCGCCGTCGAGGAGGGCAAAGAATTCGGGCATCACCTGCGTGACGTCGCTGCACGCATTCGGTCCGCCGTCCGTCGCTTGCGGTGCGGCCTCTCCCTCGGCGCCGCAGAAGATGCTCGCGAACGCGCTGCCATTGGCTTCCATGCTCTTGCATTGCGCGGTTCCACACGCAGAGAGCGTCGGGAGAAGGATTGCAGCCAGCGCGGCAACGAGAGGGCGCGCGGGCAATATGAAGGGACGCGTCGGGCTATGCATATTCTCCACTGTAGCAAGGAGCGCGCGAGGGATGGAGTAATCAATCGCGAGAAAAAGACAACGCAGCGCGGTGCGCAAGAAGTTGCGGGATGAAGCCTCGCGATGGACTGTGCGCGGATGCCTGATGATGGTGCGCGCAGCACGAATGCGGTCGGTCTCGGCGTCGGCGCGGCTCTGCTTGGCTACGCGATGCTCGCGGTCGGATTCATCTGCATCGGGATCCCGTCGCAGACCACAGACAACGTCGGGGGACTATGGATCACCGAGGCGATGGCGATCGCGCTGCCGGCGCTGATCTGGGTCCGGGCTTCTGGCACATCGTTCCAGACCGCTCTGGGCCTGCGTCTGCCGCGCGCGCGGTGGTTTGGAATCGCCGCGCTTACGGCCATCGTCAACCAGCCCGTGGTCTCGATGCTGACATTCATCGCGCAGTCGACGCTGCCGCGCGCCTGGGTCGTCGCTTTCGAAGTGAAGAACTTGGGCATCGATACGATCTTTACAGCCCATCCCTATTCGATGCTCGCCGCCGTCGCGCTCTCCGCGCCGCTTGGCGAAGAGATCTTCTTCCGCGGATTCGCCCTGCCCGCCTGCGCGAATTCAATGAAGCCGCTCTTCGCCGCGCTGCTTACGGCAATCCTCTTCTCGGCGATGCACGCTGATCCGGTCGGCGCGCTCGGCCTCTTCGAGATCGGCTTCTGGCTCGCGGTGCTGCGTTGGGGCTCGGGCTCCATCTTCCCTGCGATGCTCGGCCACGCGGTCAACAATGCGATCGCGGGTGTCTGGTTTCTGCTCGGATTGCAGAGCGCGAATCGCGCGCCGCCGGAGTGGGCGACCTCGCTCGGCATCGACAATCCGGACGCACCGCCGCCAACGTGGGTAATCGCGAGCGGAGCCGTGCTGCTGATCTGCGGCGCGCTGCTCGCCGCGAAGGTCTTCTCGAGTCCGTCGCCAACTCGAGACGAGAACGAGGGCGGCGCGTCACCAGGCGGAAGCGCGAGCGCGCAGATTCAGCATTCGCGCGCGCTCCCGCTCTGGCTCCTCTGGGGAGCTGCGATGATCCCAGGCGTTGCCTGGCTCTACATCCATCGGGCGGCGCTCCTCCACGGCTGAATCAGCTCGCGAAGCGCGGCTCAGCTTCACCGTGCCGCGCTGAGCCCGAAGGCTCGACGACCACCGCCGCGGACTAGTTGCCCGTGCAGGGGCCGCTGCCACCGCTGACCGCAGAGGTGGAACCCGCCGACGAGGAGAACTGGGTCGCCGAGGCGGAGACGGTGACATCTGCCGCATTCCACGCCTGTCCAACCGCCATGCCGTTGGTGAGCGTGTAGGTCTTGGAGAGCGTGCCATTGAAGTAGACGTTCACCGTCGGGACGACCGTCCCGCAGGTCGCGCCGCCGCCGCTCGAGTCGGCCGCGAAGTAGTAGACCCAGACCTGGTACGAGCCATTGCTCGGCGATGCGTGCGTGACGTTCTCGGGGCCGTAGCCATCGAGGTCGTCGTGATCGAGCGTCGCGCCCCACGTCGTGGCCGTGTTGTAATAGGCGCAGTCGTTGCCACCGACCACGGAAGTGCACGAGCCGGTGCTGCCGCCCGGCGAGTTTGCATAGTGCAGGTCGAGATCTCCGCAGGCGGTATTCCAGACCAGCTCGATGTGAACTGCGCCCTTGGAAGCGACCGTGATCGTCGCGGTGGCGGTGCCGATGCATCCCGACCCGTTCTTGACCGTGAGCGAAACTCCGTAGGCCCCCGAGACGAGCGCTTGGAACTGCGCCTGGACTCCCGTGAACGTTGATCCTCCGCCGACGAACGTCGCCGTCGAGCCGGTGGGCTGGCTGGTGAACGACCATGTGTAGGTCAGGCCGGTGCTCGGTGTGGAGCCAGCGCCGTTCAGCTTGATCCAGTCGAGCGGCACAACCGGGCTCGGCGTCGTGGCCGGAGAGAAGGTCGTGTACGTGCCGGTCTGGCTGCTGCTGTAGGAGGCCGAAATATTCGCGGTCGGATTCGTGCTGCCCGTCGTACCGCACGCGCCCGCAAGACCGTTGCCCGTGATCGGAACGCTGTCCTGGATCGCGTTGGTCCCGACCGCGAGCATGTAATCGATCGACGCCTTGTCGTTCTGGATGACCGTCGGCGAGTAGGTGATGCTGAGCGTGAACGTCGATCCGACCGCGAACGTCGAGGGGGCCGTCGGAAGCGAGCCTGACGTGATCGCGAACTGGCTCGTCGTCGGCGAGTACGGCGCGAACGTGAACTGGTTGATCGTGAAATCGGTGCTGCCGCAGTTCTTGAACGTGATCTGCTTGGTCAGCGACTGCCCGAGGGTAACGCCGCCGAAGGCGAGACCGGCAGAGGGGTCGACGCAGAGCTGCCAGCCCGCGACGAAGACCTGGAGCGGGACCGCCAACTGTGGCGAGAGCAGGTCGTTCGAGAGAATGTCGAGTTCGCCGTTGATCGTGCCATTCGTGGTCGGCTTCGCCGTGAGCGTGAGGTCAGCCGTTGCGCCCGGTGCGAGCGTGCCGCCGGGAATCGTGCCCGAGAGCGAGAAGACCGACGGAGTTCCAACCGTGCTCGAGATCGCCGGCTGCGGACTGACCGTCAGCGCCGCGGTGCCATTGTTCAGCACGCGCAACGTCCGCGTCGAAGTCTGGCCGGGAAGGCCCGTGCCGAAGTTGACCGTCGGAATCTTGTTCGGAAGCGTTGAGCAGGCGGCGGGATCGACCGCGCCAGCGGCGGTCAGGACGCAAACCTGGAGGATCGGCGAGGCCGCGTTGCCCGTCACCGGCAGCGTCACGATCGGGTTCTGCAGATCGTTCGAGGCGACCGCGACGGCGCCAGCTGCGGTCTCCGCGGCGGTCGGGGACCAGGTGACATTAAAGCGCGCGCACTCGCCAGGAGAGAGCGTCGTGCCTCCCGAGCGGGGCTGATCGTTGCAGTCAGTGGTGAGCAGGTCGGAGACAGAGAGGTCGCTGTTCGGGTTTTCCGAGACCGTGATGGAGCCGACGATGAGCGGCGCGCTGCCCGTGTTGGAGACGCTGACCCGGATCTGCTGCGGCGAACCGATGGTGACGGGCCCGAACGCGAGCTCCGACGGAGTCACCAGGATGGTTGCGCTGATGCCAAGCAGCTTGTCACCGCACCCGGTCGAGGCTGCCGCGACGGAGAAGGCTGCAACGAGCAGAGCGAGACGCGAGGGGAGACGAACCATCGATGGCCTCCAGGGCCGTGAGAAGCGGCGACACGTCCGCGACGCTGGATGTTGTGCCCCAACGCAGCCGAAAGGGTGTCGGTCATTAGACCGAGGCGATAGTGGTGGACACGGGCCCGAAACAGACGCGCATCCTCTCCGGTCCTGTCGGTGCTAACCTCCCGCGCCCATGATTCAAGCGGTGAAAGATCTGCAGCGGCTCCGCGATATCGCGCGGGTGGTGGCGCGCCACGGCTTCGGTGAGCTGCTCGACCGCGCACGCATCTGGGATGTGCTTGGGCGCCGCGAAGATGTCGCCGTGTCGCCCGAGGAGCAGCGCCGTTCGACCGCAGCGCGGTTTCGCGACCTGCTCGCCGAGTTGGGACCGACGTTCATCAAGCTCGGCCAGATCCTCTCGTCCCGCCCCGATATCCTGCCTCCCGACTTCATCACCGAGCTGTCGACGCTGCAGGATGACGCGCCGGCGATGCCGTACGACGAGGTCGCCCGGCTGATCGAGCAGGGTCTCGGCAAGCCTGTCGCGCAGCTCTTTGCGTCGATCGATCCACAGCCGCTCGCCACAGCGTCGATCGCGCAGGTGCATCGTGCGCGCCTCTTGCCGCTGGTTCCGGGCGCACCGGGCGCTGAAGGAGAAGGCGCGTCGGTCGTCATCAAGGTGCAGCGCCCGGGGATCGAAGCGCAGATCAAGAGCGATACCGATCTGCTCTCTTACGTCGCGCGCTTTCTCGAGGGCGTCATCGAGGAGACCGGCATCTACACGCCGAGCGGCATCGTCAGCGAATTTCGCCAGGCGATGCTGACCGAGCTCGACTTTCACAACGAGGCCGACAACATCGACGAGTTCGCGAAGAACCATCGCGAGCGTCCCTATGTCGTCATCCCGCAGCTCCATCGCACGCTCTCCTGCAAGACGGTGATTACGCTTGGCGAGCTGGTGGGCGTGAAGCTCAGCGAAGTGCTCAAGGACCCGGGCAACTCGCGGTGGGACCGCAAGCAGCTGGCGAAGAACATCATCGACGCGAGCTTCCACCAGCTCTTTACCGACGGGCTGTTCCACGGCGATCCGCACCCCGGGAATATGATCGTCCTCGAGGGGAATCGGCTCGGGTTGCTCGACTTCGGGCTGGTCGGACGGATGTCGAAGCAGATGCAGGAGTCGATCATCCTGCTCGTGCTCTCGATCAGCCTGCGTGACCCCGATACCGTTGCGCGCCTCTTATATAAAGTTGGTATCCCCGATCAGCGGATCAACCTGCACCAGTTCCGCACCGATATTCACGACATATTGGAGCGATATCTCGGATTGAAGATCTCCGAGGTCGATTCCAGCTCGCTGATGCGCGACTTGGTCGAGCTCGCGCTCAAGTACAAGATCAAGATCCCCAAAGAGTATGCCGTGCTCTCGAAGGCCTCGGCGACGACCGAGGGGACCATTCGTGTGCTCGACCCGGATCTCGATGTCGTGCAGGTCGCCCTGCCCTATGCCAAGCAGCTGCTCTTCGAACGATACAACCCGACCTCGATGTCCTCGAGTGGCTTGCGCGCGCTGCTGCATCTGCAGGGATTAATCCAGGATACGCCGCAGCAGATATCGCAGATTCTAATGGATCTCGAGGGCGGGAAATTCTCGATCAGCATTAAAAACGATGAGCTGAGGAAGATTAACGTCAACCTGAAGGCGTTGGGCGTGCTCGTCTTCATGGGCTCGATTTCGTCGGGGCTGATCATCGGCGCGTTCTCGCTCGCGGGGCGCACGGCGACTCCCGATGGTGCGACGAGCTGGCCTCCCGCAGCGGTGATTGGGCTCTCGATTGCGGCGATGCTCTTTGGCGCGGCGGTCGCGTGGACGCTGGTCGCGGGGCGGTTCAAGAAGTTGTCGGTTCGACGCTGGATGAAGTAGGGGCGCGCCCGGCCGCTACACCCGATCGGCTGCGACAATCGAGTTTCTGGGTTAACCGGTCGATCAGGGCGCAGCTGGACTTAATCGGGCCAGCGGCGCCACTTTGGTTAACCAAGTGGGATTCACGAATCGCCCTTCTCGTGCGGCGCGCCGGTGGGGTCTGGCATTGGCAACGCTTCGATGACGGGCTCCTCGGCGATCGGGAGCGCTTCGATGATGTGCTCGGGAGTGCTTGGCTGAACAGCGATCGGAGGGGGGCGCAGCTCCCATGCCTGTACGGTGCGGCGCGGCTGGGTTGGCGCGCGCGGTGCCGGCTCGGGAGGAAGTTCAATCAAGCCCTCGGCATCGGCGGCAAGAGCGGCGAAGGCGCCTTGCCTGGCGAGTTCGAGCCAGGCAAACGCGACGGCCGAGACGATCGAGAGCGCGAGACGCGGTGCGATGGAGAGGAACTGCGCCTCGAACGTCAGCGGTGCATCGGCGAGGACGGGGCCGAAGAGCGTGCCGAGCGCAGTGGCGATCATCAGTTCGCCGAGGAAGAAGACAGCGGCGATGGCAACGACCCCGCCGATGCGCTCGCCGAAGAGTTGGGCTGCGCGGATGAATGCGGACGCGCCGTCGTCTCCGAACGCAGCAGAGCGGATGAGCGCAAGATTTCCGAGGAGATCGATGATGAGTCCGGTCAACAGCGAGCAGGTCAACAGCGCTGCGAGGCTTGCCAGGAGCGGCAGCGAGGGCTTCGCGAACGTGAGAGGCACAGCGAGAAGCAGCGCGGCCGTCAGGCAGAGCGAGATGAGCAGCGAGAGCGCGGAGGTGATCGCGCTGGCGCCGGCCACGCGCGCAAAGCCCGCGAACGCGAGACGGAAGAATGTGCCCGCAGGAGGACGTGCGCCCATCTCGGCATCGACGGCGAGGACAGGAAGTGCACCAGCCCAGAAGCCGGCCGAGAGCGCCCAGGAGATCACCGCGGCCGCGAAGAGCGCACCCGCGAGCGGCCAACCGAGGCGCTTGATCGCCTCGAGCGCGTGCAGGAGGCCCCGCAGCGACTGCTCTCCGGCGAACGCGCGCCAGAGCAGGACCGCAGCGAAGAGAACGGGGAGCGAACTGAGAATGCTGCCGGCGAGATCAAGCAGGGCGCGGCCGAACGCGAGTTCCGGATTGCGCGTCGCCGCGCGCAGTCCCATCCGGATCGCCTGGCCTGTGCGCAGCAAGAGTCCTCCGTCAGCGGCGCGGCCACACGATGCGGCCAATCGAACGCGGGCTGCCTTATCCTTCGCGCGAGCCCGCCTGTCGATGGGATATTCTCCCGCGCAATGAGCGACTCGACTCGTGTGATTCCTCCCGGCGCAACGCTCGGCATCCTCGGCGGGGGCCAACTCGGCCGCATGGTGGCGCTCTCGGCACGTTCGCTCGGATACCAGGTGCGCGTGCTCGATCCCGATCCCGGCTGCGCCGCGCGCCCCGTCGTCGAGCACGTCCTCGCGGCCTCATTTGACGACGCTTCGGCCTATGCCGAGCTTGCCCGCCACTGCGATGTCGTGACGCTCGAGATCGAGAAGCTCAGCCTCGCCGGACTAAAAGCGGCCGCACGATTCTGCCCTGTGCGACCGGGGTGGGAACTGCTGCAGATCATCCAGGACAAGGGCCTGCAGAAGCAGTGGCTCTCGGAGCACGGATTTCCCGTGGGAACGTTCCGGACCGCACAGAGCGCGGTCGAGCTGCGCACGGCGCTCGATGCTTTGAACACCAACTGTTTCATCAAGTCGTGCAAGGGCGGTTACGACGGTCGCGGCCAATTCGAGAGTTCCAGCGCGGCACAAGCGGACGAGGCCTGGAGCGCGCTCGGCGAGCAGCCCGTGGTGATCGAGCAGGCGCTCACACTCGAGGCAGAACTGAGCATCATGGTCGCCCGCAGTCCGAGTGGACAGGTCGCGATCTATCCGCCGGCACTCAATCACCACAAGTCGCGCGTGCTCGAGTGGTCGCTCCTGCCGGGCCCGTTGGATCCGGAGATCGCGCGGCGCGCAGAGGAGATCGGTCGCAGTCTCGCGGAGCAGCTTTCGCTCGAGGGCCTGCTCGCGGTGGAGCTCTTCCTCATCGACGGCGCGAACGGTCCCGAGTTGCTCGTCAACGAGATGGCTCCGCGGCCGCACAATACGTTTCATCACACGGAGGTCGCGTGCCCGACGAGCCAGTTCGAGCAGCTCGTGCGCGCGGTGTGCGGATTGCCGCTCGGCAGCTGCGAGGTCCTGCGGCCAGCCGCGATCGCGAATCTACTCGGCGACGAAGGCGGACCGAATGCGCCGTTCGCTTCCGCGCTCGAAGTTCCGGGGACGCGACTATTCCTTTATGGAAAGCGCGAGGCGCGGCCGGGGCGGAAGATGGGCCATCTCTCCGCGATTGGCGCGACGCCGCAAGAAGCGCTCGCGCGCGTGCAGGAAGCGAAGGCTCGACTCTCGCGAGGATAAGACGGCAATCGCCGCGATATCCTGCAGGAGGACAGTCCCGTTACGCTTCCTTGACCGCGGCGAGGATCTCGTCGACCACAGCCGGGTCAGCGAGAGTCGAGGTATCGCCGAGATCGCTGGTCTCTCCTGCGGCGGCCTTGCGCAGGATGCGGCGCATGACCTTTCCCGAGCGCGTCTTCGGCAGTCCGGAAACAAGCGCGATTCGATCGGGTGAGGCAAACGGACCGATGCTCTTGCGAACTTCCTCGCGGAGAGCAGCAATAAACTCCGCGCGAGGGAGCCGGTTCACGCCCGGCTTCACCACCACGAATGCGCAGATACCCGTCCCTTTTAATCCGTGCGGATATCCAACCACCGCGCTCTCGGCGACTGCCGGATCTCCTGCGAGCGCCGATTCAAGTTCCGCAGTGCCGATGCGGTGCCCGCTGACGTTCAGGACGTCATCGACGCGGCCGGTGATCCAATAGTAGCCGTCCGCGTCGCGCGTGCAGCCATCGCCGGTGAAATAGTTGCCCGGATACTTCGCGAAATAGGTCTCGCGAAACCGCTGGTGGTCACCCCACACGGTGCGGGCCTGGCCTGGCCAGGAGCCATGCAGCGCGAGATTTCCCGAGGAGGGATTGCCGTGCAGTCGATGCCCTTCCTCTGAAAGCAGCAGCGGCTCGACACCAAAGAACGGCAACGTCGCAGAGCCGGGCTTCATCGGAGTAATGCCCGGCAATGGAGTAATCAGCACCCCGCCCGTCTCCGTCTGCCACCAGGTATCGACGATATCGCAGCGGCCCTCGCCGACGACGTCGTGATACCAGGTCCAGGTATCGGGATCGATCGGCTCACCGACGCTCCCGAGCAGGCGCAGCGTGGCCCGCGAGCTCTTCTGGACGAACTGGTCCCCTGCGCGACGCAACGTGCGCAGCGCGGTCGGGGCCGTATAGAGGATATTCGCGCGGGTCTCGTCGACGACCTGCCAGATGCGGCCTGCGTCGGGATAGTTCGGGACCCCTTCATACATAACCGTCGTGCAGCCCAATGCCAGCGGCCCATAGACGATATAACTATGTCCGGTCACCCAGCCGACGTCCGCGGTGCAGAAGTGGATATCATCGGCGCGCGGATCGAAGACATAAGCGAACGTCGTCGCTGCATAGACGAGATATCCGCCGGTGGTATGCAGCACGCCCTTCGGTTTCCCCGTCGAGCCCGACGTATAGAGAATGAAGAGCGGGTCTTCCGCGTCCATCCAGACCGCAGGGAGATAAGGCCGCTGGCGGGCCATCTCGACATCGAGCGGGAGATCGCGCCCTTCCTTCATCGGCACGTCGGCGCCTGTGCGGCGTGCAACGAAGACGCGGCGAATCTGCGGAAGATTGATTAACGCCTTATCGACGATCTGCTTGAGCGGAACCGTCTTCGCGCCGCGCGGAGCCTCGTCGGCGGTAATCAACAACTCGCAGTTGGCGTCGATAATCCGGTCGCGAAGCGCCTCGGCGGAGAAGCCGGCGAAGACCACCGAGTGGACCGCGCCAATCCGCGCGCAGGCGAGCATCGCAAAGGCCGCCTCGGGAATCATCGGCAGATAGATGCAGACGCGATCTCCTCTTCGCACCCCGTTGGCACGCAGCGCGTTCGCGAGGCGCGATACTTCGTGCAGCAACTCGAGAAATGAAATGACGCGACGTTCTCCCGGAGTATTGCCGACCCAGACGATCGCGGGCTTATCCGGCGTCAGCGCGGCGTGTCGATCGATGCAGTTATAGCTGGCGTTGAGTTGCCCACCGTCGTACCAGGCGATCTCTGCCTCGCGCGCGTCGATCGTCGTGCGATTCACCGATCGGAAGGGATGAAACCAATCGATGCGCTTGGCCTCCTCTGCCCAGAACGTCGCTGGCGATTCAATGCTCTGCTGCCATAATGCCTGATACTCTTCGAATGAAGCGATGCGCGTGTGCTTTCCGTGCGGCTCAACTCGAATGGGCGTCGTCATGCTTGATTAACCTCGGCCTGCTTCAATGACCCGCGTCTCGGGTCCTTTGGCTGCTGCGAGAACCATCTCTTCAATTCGGGCCAGCGCCTGATCGAGGCTTGGGCGCGCGGGACCGAACGAGAAGCGCACGTAGCTGCGAAAGCGCGACGCCCGCTTGGCGCGACGCTTTCCGGGATTCACGTCGAAGAATTCGCCGGGCACGCAGATCACCTTTCGCTCAAGCGCAGCGCGGAAGAATTGCATTCCGTCATTCAGCGGCGGCGGCAGGTGGCTCAGGTTTCCCCAGACGTAGAAGGTCCCGTCGGGCGCGCGGTCGGCGCGGATGCCGATGCGCTCGAGCGCGTCGAGCGTGCGCTGGCGCTTCTCGCGAAACACCGTGTGCGTCGCGTGCGTCTCGGCGACGACATAAGCATCTTCGAGCAGCGGAATCGCCGCGCGCTGGAGAGGCCGGCTCCCGCCGCCGTCGAGGAAGCTGCCCGCGGAGGCAACCGCGTCAATCACCTGCCTCGGTCCGACCGTCCACGAGCAGCGCCAACCGGGATATCGCCAATTCTTGGTCAGCCCGTCGAAGATCACGATCGGGTCTTTATTCACGTCCTCGACATATCGCGCTGCGCTCTCGACCGGTAACTGGCCCGGGCGCGCGCTCCAGATGTAATGCGAATAGAACTCATCGACGAGGAGCGAGCATTCCAATTCGCGCGCGGCGTGAACCCATCGCGCCATCTCCTCGCCTTGCACGAGCTTGCCCGTCGGGTTGCAAGGGTTCGACATCAATAGGGCCGATAGTCCGCGCCCCTGGATTTCCCGGCGGAGATCTTCGGACGAGAAGGCATATCCACGCTCACCGTCGAGCGCGATGGGAATGGCCGTGAACGCCTTGAAGACGTCCAATAGTTCCTCATATGCGGTGTAATCGGGGAGGAAATGGCCGAGGTTGATCTGGCCGAGCGCCGCAGCCGCGCGGGTCAGTGCAGAGCGACCGCCGCCGCAGATCGAGACGTTCTCCGCCGAATATTGCGAGGGCAATCCCTTGCGATAGAGCCGATTGTAATGGCTCGCCACCGCCTCGCGCAGCTCCCAGATGCCCGGCACGGGCGCATACTCCTGGTCGTCCACGTCGACGGTGACGTGCTTTGTGCGCGCAGGCGCGCCGGGAAGATCGCCCGCCTCGGGCATGCCCTGACCGAGGTTGCTCCACGAGGGATCAGACGGCTTGTAGCCGCGGCGCGTCGCCTCCGTGGTGCAATAGATGACGCCGGTGCGCGGCACTTGTCGAAACGCGGGAATCGGCTGCAGCTCGTCCATCGGGCGACGATATCAAACATCCAGCGCAGGCGACGCGGGATAGCGAGGGGGTCGCGACTGTCGGTCGCGCTGACAACGTTCGGTGCTGGCGCGTTTGCACTCCGTTGCGCACAATGCAGCCATGTCCGCGATGACCTCCACGCCCTTCACGCCGAACACCACCTCGGTCGAGAGCAGGGGCGCACTTCTCCTGCAATGGTCGAGAGCGCGGGCAGACCGGGTGAAGCTGCCCGTGCTCTCGGCCTTCTTTGTCGCGACCCTGACGCTGCTCTCGATGGCCGGCTATCCGCGCGCGCGCATCGAGGCGCTCGCCGTCGTCTTCGGCATCTCCCTCATGGTCCAGGTCGCCCAGCTCGTCTGCATGCGAACGCGGATGGCGCCGCAGATGGCCTATGTCGACCACTTCTGGCACTTCGGCTTTCTCACCATCACACTCGCGCTGACGGGTGGCCTGCGCAGCCCGATGATCGTCGCGTTCCTCACGCCACTGATCGGCTCGCTGGTGATTTTCCGCCGTCCCCGCCCGACGCGCTTGATGGCGGGCCTGATGGCGGTCAGTTCGGTGGCGATGCTCCTCTTGCCGCAGGAGTGGTGGGGTCCGCCGATTCCGCAGCCGTACGCGACCTACCTGACGTTCAGCAACGTGGCCGTCTCGCTGGTGATCCTCTGGACGACGATGGCCACGCTGCTCAAGGCCTTTCGCGAGAACTGGGTCGCGCTACTGCGCGCTCGCGAGGAGACGCTCGAGCAGGCGCAGGCGCGCGCGAAGGGTCTCGAGCAGGTCGGCAGCAAGGTGGCGCATGAGCTGAAGAACCCGCTCGCCGCCGTGAAGGGGCTCGTGCAGCTGCTCGGGCGCAGTCCCACGGCCGATGCGCGCGCGAAGGAGCGCCTCGCGGTCGTCGAGAGAGAAGTGGCGCGGATGGAGAAGATCCTCGCCGAGTACCTCTCGTTCTCCCGGCCTCTCGAGGATCTCAACGCGCAGGAGATCGAGATCTCCGACGTGGTCGGCGACGTGCTCGCGGTGCTCGAGGCCCGCGCGGAGGCGGCGCAAGTGACGCTTTCGCAAGAGGGCGGCGCGCACGTCTTCGCCGATCCGCGCAGACTGAAAGAAGCGCTGCTCAACCTCGTCGCCAATGCGGTCGAGTCCACGCCCAGCGGCGGCACGGTCGATGTCCGCGTCGAGCCGACGAGCGACTTCGGCGCGCAGATCCGCGTGAAGGACAGCGGGCGGGGAATGCCTCCCGAGGTGCTCGCGCGCGTGGGCACGCCCTTCTTCACGACGAGGGAGAGCGGCACCGGACTCGGCGTCACACTCGCGCGCGCAGTCTTCACGCAGCACGGCGGCGAGCTTCGTTACGAGAGCAAGCCCGGCGTCGGCACCGTCGCCACCGCACTGTTGCCTCCGCGCGCACTCGAATGCGCCGGGCTGGGGGGATTCGATGGCGAAGCTGCTGCTGGTCGATGACGAACCGGGAGTTCTCTTCACGCTCAAGGAGCTGCTCGAGGAGCGTGGTCACGCAACGGTGCTCGCGCGCTCGGCGGCTGAGGCGCTCACGAAGGCAGACGGCGTCGATGCGGTCGTGACCGATCTCTCGATGCCCGGCATGGACGGCCTCGCGCTCTTGCGCGCGCTGCACGAGCGGGACGAGTCGCTGCCGATCATTCTGCTCACCGCGCACGGCTCGGAGAAGATCGCCGTCCGCGCGATCAAGGACGGCGCCTACGACTACTGCACCAAGCCGTTCGACATCGACGAGATGGCGGCCGTGGTCGAGCGCGCGCTGGAGACCCACAGCTTGCGCGTCGAGAACCGGCGGCTCGCAGCGGAAAAGGCGATCGGGCGGCGCATCGTCGGAGAGTCGCCCGCGATGCGGCGCATTCTTGATGCCGCGGCGCGTATCGCGGCGAAGGACATCACGGTGCTGGTGCGCGGCGAGACGGGCACGGGCAAGGAGCTCGTGGCGTCGCTGCTGCACGCCCAGAGCCGTCGCGCGGACGAGCCGCTGGTGCGCTTCAACTGCGCCGCGATCCCCGGAGAGCTCGCCGAGGCCGAATTGTTTGGTCACGCGAAGGGCGCGTTCACGGGAGCCACTGCCGCGCGCGAGGGCTACTTCGCGCAGGCCGATGGCGGGACGCTGGTCCTCGACGAGGTCGGCGAGCTGACGGCAAGCGTGCAGGCGAAGCTCCTGCGCGCGCTGCAGGAGGGCGAGATCCAGCCGGTCGGCTCGGGACGCGTGCAGAAAGTCGACGTGCGCATCATCGCCTGCACCAATCGCGATCTCGCTGCCGAGGTGAAGCAGGGACGCTTTCGCGAAGATCTCTACTATCGGCTCGCGGTGGTCGAGTTGCTCGTGCCGCCTCTGCGGGAGCGGCGCGAGGACACCAGTGCGCTCGCCCGCG
Source organism: uncultured delta proteobacterium (assembly GCA_903911145.1). GTDB lineage: Bacteria > Myxococcota > Myxococcia > Myxococcales > 40CM-4-68-19 > CAIWCD01. The sequence continues at coordinate 313,593 of CAIWCD010000013.1, forward strand.
AGTTCCTGCGGCGATATGCGGAGCGGTTCGGCATCGACGGTGCCTCGCTTGCGCCCGCGCTGCTCACGCGCCTGGCCTCGATGGATTGGCCGGGCAACGTGCGGGAACTCGAGAACACCGTGGCCCGCTTGCTCGCACTCTCTGGCGGAGGCGCGATCGGCGTCGACGCCCTCGAGCCGGGATCGCGCACACCCGCGCCAGTCAAGGCCGCGAGCGTTTCCGCAGAGGCGAGTGCCAGCACAGCGAACGACGCTTCGGATGTGAACGCCGGCTCCGACGACCCAGAGCCGCCCAACGGCGCACTCTCGCTGCGCGAGCAGGTCGAGACATTCGAGCGCGGCGTCATCACGCGAGCACTCAAGGCCGCCGCGGGCAACCAGAGCGAGGCAGCGCGGCGCCTCGGCACGTCACGCGTCACGCTGATCGACAAGATCAAGAAGTACAGTCTGCAGGGATACGGACTGCCCTCGTAGAGCGGCCGCTCGCGAGATCGTTGGTGTTCAAACGATCTCGGATTCGCGCACATCCTTCAGCTTCAGCTGCAGCCGCTGTGTGCCGCTCCAGCTGTCGACGCCGAGCTGGAACGCAGCATCGACCGCGGCGCCCGCCGGCAGCTTGCGATCGCCGAGACCAAATCCGATCGCGGCAAACGAGGGCGCCGCCTTCGTCGAGCCCGCCGCCAGCCGCAGCTTCAAGTGGCCCGGACCCGCGCCCCGCTTGTCCGGCAGCACGCGCGCCTCGCTGACATGAAGGCCTGCGCACGAGAAAACCGGCTCTGGGTTTCCCGCGCCGAAGGGCGCCAGACGCTGCAGCTCCTCAGCGAGCCCGAGATCGATCTCGCGGGCATCGAGGCGGGCGTCGATCTTCACGCGGGGTGCGAGCTGATCTTCGCTGAGCTGTGCAAGCGCATCGCGCTCGAACGCCTGCGTGAACGCCTCGACGTTGCGCGCGTCGAGCGTGACTCCCGCTGCGTGTTTATGCCCGCCGAACTTCTGCAGATGTGCAGCGCAACGAGCGAGCGCGTCGTAGAGATGAAAGCCCTCGACGCTGCGTCCCGACCCCTTCGCGATTCCGTCGGCCACCGCGAGCACCAGCGCCGGCCGATGAAAGCGCTCGACCAGGCGGGCCGCGACAATCCCGACGACGCCAACGTGCCAGCCCTCCGCGCTCACCACCAGCGAACGCCGCGCGCCCGCGCCCAGCAAGGACTCCGCGCGTTCGATCGCCTCGTTCGCGATCCGCCCTTGCAGCTCCTGTCGCTCCGCATTCGCGCGGTCGAGTTGCTCCGCGAGTTGGCGCGCCTCCGCCGCATCTTCGCTGAGCAGCAGCCGCACGCCGACCGACGCATCGTCGAGGCGACCGGCCGCATTGATGCGCGGCCCGAGCTTGAAGCCGACATCTCCCGCCGACACCTCGCCGTGAAGCTGCGCGACCTGCTTGAGCGCAAGGATTCCCGGACGCGCGGCCAGAGAGAGTTCACGCAAGCCGTGATGCACGAGCACGCGATTGGGCCCCGCCAGCGGCACCACATCGGCCACGGTACCGAGCGCGACGAGGTCGAGCACCTCGCGCAGATTCGGCTCGGCGCGATTGGCGAACCAGCCCGCCTCGCGAAGCCGCTTGCGCAGCGCCATCAGGAGATGAAATGCGACGCCAACCGCCGCGAGTTCGCGCCCCGGGAACGTGCAGCCAGGCTGGTGCGGATTGAGGATCGCGACGGCGCGCGGCAGGTCCTCGGCGAGCTGCGAAGCGGTGTGGTGATCGATGACCACGACATCGAGCCCGAGCCTGGCTGCGCCATCGATCTCGTCGACGGCAGTGACTCCGCAATCGGCGCTGATGAGCAGCCGCGTCCCTCGCGCGACGAGCTTCTCGACCGCCGCGAGATTGAGTCCGTAGCCTTCGACCTGCCGATGCGGAATGTAGTAGTCGACGCGCGCGACCGCTCCTGGCAAGGCCGCGCGCGATTCGGCCGAACCGTTCCCCGTTCGCATGGGCGGAGCACACGCCGCAAATCGGCGCAGCATGGAGACGAGCAGCGCGGTGCTGGTCACGCCGTCGACGTCGTAGTCTCCGTAGATGCAGATCGCTTCCCGCTGCTCGAGCGCGCGCATCATCCGTGCGACGGCAGCGTCGATTCCCTTGAGACCGAACGGGTCGGGAAGCGACGAGAGGCTCGGCGCGAGGAATCGCTCGACCGCCGCCAGATCGCGGATATTCCGCGCCCAGAGCGTCTGCGCGGTCGGGGTGCGCAAGCGGGCCGCGGACGCCAGCTGCGCAATGCCGGCGTCGCTCTCCTGATTCGTCTCCTGCTTTTCCACCCAGCGCATGTGCCGACGTTGCTAGCACGTCGGCCCGACACGAGACGGAGAAGTCGACGACTGAAGCGCGCAGACGGCCCTACGGAATCTGCGCTCGCCTTCTCCTCGCAGCGACGAGCGCCACGGCAGCAAAGAGGACAAAGCTGGCCGCGCTGATTCGCTGACCAGCGCGCAGCCCTGGCGCTGCGTAGAGGAATTCGACTTGATGACGCCCCTGCGGCACGGCGCAAGAGCGCAAGACGCCGTCGGCACTGAGCACGGCCGTCTCTCGGCCATCGACGAATGCGCGCCATCCGGGCAGCGCCGTCTCGGTCAGGATGAGCAGCGACGCAGAAGGCGTGTCGACGGCGAATGCGAGCTTCTCTCTCTCGAACAGCTGCGGCGAGACAGTCCCCTCGGCAGCAGAGGCGCCCGCACCGATCGAAGCAAATTGCGGCGCGCGTGCGAGCTCGGCGCACGACGATGCGCGCGCGATCTCGGGAGGCAGGAGTGCCGCGTCCTGCGCGGCGAGCGAGAGCGGCACGATCAGCTTCTCGGGAAACCGCACGATTCGCAGCGGAGGCATCGTGCGCCAGAGCAGACTCGCGAGCGGCAGATACCGACCCAGCGCGATCGTGGCGAAGAGCGCCGAGAGCGCCAGCAGCGGCCAGAATCGTCGCGCATTCCGGGTGCGCAATCCATAGATCGCAAGGAGGAGCGCGCCTGCGCCGAGGTAGATCTCCTGCACATAGGGCTGGTCGGAGGGTGGAAGCAGCCACGACGGCGCGCCCGGACCGTCGATGTCACCGGTGAAGAACGGCAGCGCCTCGGCAAGCGGAATGCCCTTGCCGCGCGAAGAGTCCGAGAGAAAGCGCGACGAAGGCAGAAGTTGGATCGCGCTGAGGCCCGCGCCCAGCAAGGCCGCGAGCATGAATCGCGCGGACGACAGTCCGAGCGCGACGAGTGTCGAGGCTCCCGACGTGGACCCAGCCGAGCTTGTTGGTGGTGCATCAAGAACAGGGGAGCGCTCGTCGCGGATCGCGCAGGATTCAGAGAGCGCGAGCAGGCCCGCGATCAAGAATCCGCAGGCGCCAATCTCGGGCTCCCGGCAAGAAACTGCAGCGCGCCCGCGACGGAGCAGAGCAGCAGTGCTCCCACTTTCCGTTCGCGCCCGAGGCGTGCACCAGCGGCGCAGAGCCAGGGCAGCGTGCAGCTCGCGACCGCTTGCCCCGAGAGCAGAAACGAGACGGTCGGTCCGCTCCACGCGAACAGAAGACCGCACACCAGCGCCCCTGCGTGACTCAAGCCCAGCGACCGGCCGAGCGCGCGGGCGCCATACGCGGCGAGCACGGCGCAGGCCAGGGAGAATGCGCCAAACCCCCAGGGCAAAGGGAGCAGTTCGGTCAGCAGAGAGAGCGGATGGAAGACATTGAAGTTGGGGTCCGCGAGCAGCGGCAGGCCACCGAACTCGAACGGATTCCACTCGGGCAACCGGCCGCCGCGCAGCGACTCGGCGATCAATGCTTTGTGCGGCCGAAGAACAACTGCGGGGCGAACCAGATCGTCGCGGGAAGCCAGAGCGCAAGATGCGTCCGCGCGTCCCGCAGCGACCAGCGCCCCATCGTGCTGCTAGCGCGCGGGAGCTGCTGCGCCGGACGGCTTGCTTCCGCCGCCCCTGTTCGACTTCGGCTTCGCCGCCTCGACCGCCTTGCGCTGGTTCCAGTACTCCTCGAGCCAGATGGTCATCGGGCTCGCGATGTACCAGGTCGAATAGGTGCCCGAGATGATGCCGACGAGCATCGCAGCGGCGAAGTCCCAGATCGTGCCGACGCCGAAGACGAGCAGACCCACGAGCGAGAGCGCGGTCGCGCCCGAGGTGAGAATCGTGCGGCCGAGCATCTCGTTGATGCTGAGGTTGACGAGCTCCTTGAGCCCCTTGCCCTTGAAGCGCAGGTTGTTCTCACGGATGCGGTCGTAGACGACGATCGTGTCGTTCACCGAGTAGCCGACGACCGTGAGGATGACGGTCACCGAGGTGAGGTTGAACTCGTGCCGGCTGACGACGAAGAAGCCCAGCGTGACGATCGCGTCGTGGATGAGGGCGATGACAACGCCCGGCGAGAAGCGGAAGTCGAAGCGCAGGCCGACGTAGAGGAGGATCATCAGCATCGCGTAGACGATGGCCGCGATGCCGTCCTTGCGCAGCTGCTGGCCGACCTGGGGACCAACGTACTCGGTGCGCACGACCTCCACCGCGTCCTGCCCGCCGAACTTCTCGCGCAGCGTCGCGCCGATCTTGTCGCCCGGCCCCTGCGCGATGAGCGAATACTCGCGGTCCTGGCCATCGCGCGCGGAGAGCGTACGAACGTCTTTGATGGTGAGCCCGGCCTTCTCTGCAGCCGCCTTGAGCGCCCCCTCGGCAACGTTCTGCTTGAAACTGAAGTCGAGCTTGTCACCGACCTCGGGATCGAAGCGAAAGCTGGTCGGCTGCGCGGAGGCCAGGTCGCCCTGCACTGCAGCCTTGACCGCGTCGGCCTTCTCGCGCGTCAAGAGAGAGATGCGCTCGACGCGGATGAGGAAGTCGTGCTTCTCGGTCGCGTCGACCTGCTGAACGGTCGGCTCACCGAAGCCCAGCTTCGAGATCTCCTCACGCAGTGCCGTCGCGTCGACCGCCTGCTTGAAGCGGATCTCCAGCTCGGTGCCACCGGCGAAATCGATGCCGTAGTTGAGTCTCGGCCAGACCGCCGCCCCGAGCAGAATGAGGATGTTGATGACGATCGAGACCGTCACCGCGATGCGGCGATACTTGACGAAGTCGTACGTGGTGCCCGGCTTGATCAACTCGACGAACTTCAGCTCCATGGAGGCATCCTTCGCTTACCGAAACTTATCGATTTACAAACTTCAGAATTATCGAATCCCGAACGGCCTGCGGACTAGAACGAGACCGCCTTGTGCAGCCGTCCGTGTCCGACGAACCACTCGAGAATGGCCCGTGTCACCACGATGCTGGTGAACATCGACGCGAGCAGGCCGATGATCAGCGTCGTCGCGAATCCCTTCACCGGGCCTGAGCCGTAGGTGCGGATGACGAAGCCGGCGACGAGCGCGGTGACGTGGCCGTCAAAGATGGTCCAGAAGACCTTGTCGTAGCCGGTCTGCAGAGCAGCTGCGAGGCTGCGGCCCGTCTTCATCTCTTCGCGGATGCGCTCGTTGATGAGCACGTTTGCGTCGACCGCCATGCCGAGCGTGAGCACAAAACCCGCGATGCCCGGCAGGGTCAGCGTCGAGTCGAGGAACGCCATGACCGCGAGCACGACGAGGCCGTTGAGCACCAGCGCGACGTCGGCGACGACGCCGGAGAACCGGTAGTAGAGCGCCATGAAGATGAGCACGGCGAGCAAGCCGAGGATGGCCGAATAGGCACCGCGGTGGATCAACTCCGGCCCGAGAGACGCGCCGACGCTGCGCTCCTCGAGAATGCGCACCGGCGCCGGCAGCGCTCCCGACTTCAGAACGAGCGCGAGATCCTTCGCCTCCTCGAGAACTTCATTCGACGGCTTGAGGCCGCCCATGTGGATCGAGCAGATGCCGCCCGTGATCGGCTCGTTGATGATCGGCGCGCTCTCGACCGTGTCGTCGAGCACAATCGCCATCAGCCGCTTGGTGTTGTCGGTGGTCAGCTTGCCGAAGAGGTCCGCGCCCTGGCGGTTGAAGTTCAGCTGCACCTCGGGACGATTTCCCTCACCCGGGCGCTGATCGAAGACGACGCGTGCGTCGTTGATGTACTCGCCCGTGAGCGAGCGGTTCTTGTCGAGGACGAACGTGCGGTAGGTCGTCTCGTTCTTGATGCGGTCGTCCTGGCGGCTGATGCCCCACTCGAAACCAGCGGGCAGCGCGTTCGCGTTGATGAACGTGGTGAGCGCCGTGCGATCCTTCGCGTGCAGATAGGCGAGGCGCACAATCGCGCCGCCTTCGCCTTCGTGGCGATCGAAGTCGAGCTCGACGCCCGGGGGCAGCTTGTCCTTGAGTGCGGTCACCGGCGCGTCGTCATCGCTGACGATCTTGAACTCGAGCTGCGCCGTGCGGCCGAGCAGCTCCTTGGCCTTCTCCGGATTCGAGTAGCCCGGCAGCTGCACGAGGATGTTCGCATCGCCGCGGCGCGCGATGGTCGGCTCGGAGACGCCCCACTTGTCAACGCGGTTGCGGATCGCCTTGATGGCCTGATCGACCGCCGAGTCCTTCAGCTGCCGAACGGCGTCGTCCTTCATCGCGAGCTCGAACGAATCGCCCTGCTGGCCGCGGACGTACATGTCGTTGTAGTCGTCGGTGATCTGCGTGCGGGCCTTCGCGAGGATCGCCGGGTCCGCAGCCTTCACGGTGACGATGCCGGTCTCGACATTGCCGGTCACGGTCGCGCCCTTGATGTCCTTGCGCTCGAGTTCGCTCGTCAGCTCCTCAGCGCGGCGCGCGGCCTTCTCACGAACGGCGCGATCGACTTCGACGCCCATCACGAGGTGAATGCCGCCCTGCAGGTCGAGTCCGAGGTTCAGGTGACGCGGCGGCGCCCACTTCGGCCGCACGGCATCGAACACGCCTGCCTCATTGCGCTGCTCGGCCGGCAGCTTGAAATAGCTGACCGAGGGAACAAGCGCATAGACCGACGCAAGAGCGACGGCGACGATGAAACCGGCTTTCCAGTACCAGCTGCGATCCATTGCTTTTCGTCTCCCGCTGCACCCGCTCGCCAGGGACTCCGGCGGCGCGCGCGCAGCACGTACTACTTCTTCTCTGCAACGCTTTCGGTCTTGGTCGCCGAGTCCGCAACAGGCGCGAACGGGCCGACGATCTGTGACTTCATCACGCGCACGCGGACGCCACTGGCGACCTCGAGCGTGACCACGCCATCCTGAAGCTTGTCGACCTTGCCGACCATGCCGCCGGTCGTGACCACTTCGTCACCTTTTTGCAGCCCGTCGATGAACTTCTTGAGCGCGTCTTCCTGCTTCCGCTGCGGCCGGATCATCATGAAATAGAAGATGGCGAACATGATCGCCATCATCACGAACATGCCGCCGGAACCGCCGAGTGGCGAGGGCGGTGCGGCCTGGGCAATCAGCGCGGCGAGCGAGGACAAGGGGTGCCTTTTGCTGCAAAGGTAAAACGGCCGGGTCTTCTAGCACCCGGTTCTCAGGGCAGCAATGGGTTTCGGGAAGCTCGGGACTTTGGACTTCCGCGACATCAACGGCAGCCCGCGCCCCTACTCGCCTGCGGCCTTGAACGCCTCGAGGTTGTCGTCGACGTACTTCTGCGCAGCACCGGCCTCGATGGCCGCACGCATCCCGGCCATCAGGTCTGCATAGAAGGTCAGGTTGTGCAGGCTGTTGAGCCGGAAGGCGAGCAGCTCCTGCGACGCGAAGAGGTGGCGCAGGTAGGCGCGCGTGAAGTTCTTGCAGGTGTAGCAGCGGCACTGAGCATCTGCCGGACGCGTGTCCTTGGCGTAGCGCGCGGCCTTGATCTGCAGCCGTCCCTTGCGCGTGAAGAGCAGCCCATTGCGCGCGACGCGGGTCGGCAGGACGCAGTCGAACATATCCATGCCCGCGAGCGAGCAGCGCAGCAGATCCTCGGGAGTGCCGACGCCCATCAGGTATCGCGGCTTGTGCGCCGGGAGCAGCGGGGCCGCGTGCTGGACCCCTTCCCACATCTTCGGCGGCGCCTCGCCCACCGAGAAGCCGCCGAGCGCGGTGCCGGGCAGATCGAGCGACGCAATCTCCTCGATGTGCCGCGCGCGCAGATCCTGGAAGAGCCCGCCCTGTACGATGCCGAAGAGATTTCCCACCCGGTAGCCGGGACCATTCGCACCCGCCGGTCCGAGCTGCTCCGCGAGCGCGAGGCGAGCCTCCCACGCGGTCTTGCAGCGCTTCGCCCAGCGGGTCGTCCGCTCGAGCGCCGCGATGTGATGCGCCCGCTCGCTCTCAGCGGGCGGACACTCGTCGAAGCACATCAGGATGTCGCTGCCGAGCTGCCCCTGGATCTCAACTGCGCGCTCGGGCGTCAGCATCTGCTTCTTGCCGTCGAGGTGGCTCTGGAAGAGCGCACCCTCCTCCGAGATCTTGCGATTCTTCGAGAGCGAGTAGACCTGGAACCCGCCCGAATCGGTGAGCACGCAGCCGTTCCACGACATGAAGCGGTGCAGCCCGCCAAGCTCCTCGATCAGCTCGGGACCGGGTCGCAGCATGAGGTGGTACGTGTTGCCAAGGATGATCTGCGCGCCGATGGCGTTGAGATCATCCGGCGCGAGGGCCTTCACGGACGCGGCGGTTCCGACCGGCATGAACTGCGGCGTGTCGATGAAGCCGTGACCAAGCTGGATGCGGCCACGGCGCGCTTCGCCATCCCGATGTGTGACGTCGAACTTGAGCATGAATCCCAATTCAGAAAATGAATTTGCGTTCAGGAGATGAACATCGCGTCGCCGTAGGAGAAGAATCGGTACTGCTGTTCGACGGCAATCCGATAGGCGTCGAGCGTGCGGTCCATGCCGGCGAAGGCGGCGACCAGCATCAGGAGCGTGCTCTTCGGGAGATGGAAATTGGTGAAGAGTCCGTCGACGGCGCGGAACTGGTAGCCCGGCGTGCAGAAGAGATTCGTCGCGCCCGCGCCGACACGCAGCGCACCCGACGATCGCGCAGAACCCCTCCCCGCAAGGCCCGAATCATGTCCTGACGATTCGGTCAGATCATTCCACGCAGCCTCGAGGGTGCGCAGCGCGGTCGTCCCGACGGCGATCACGCGGCCCCCGCGAGCCCGCGCGCGCGCGAACGCCTCGGCCGTTTCGCGCGGAACCTCATACCGCTCGCGATGCATCTTGTGCTCCTCGATGCGCGTGGCGCGGACGGGAAGAAACGTCCCAGGCCCGACGTGCAGCGTGACGCTTGCCCGTTCGACGCCGCGCGCGCGCAGCTCCTCGAGGAGCGCAGGCGTGAAGTGCAGGCCCGCAGTCGGCGCGGCCACCGCGCCCGGCACGCGCGCGAAGAGAGTCTGGTAGCGCTCGCGATCGGCCTCGGCGGGCGCACGCTCTATATAAGGAGGAAGAGGAAGCGAGCCGGCCGCGTCGAGAAACGCGAAGACCGACTCGTTGCTCGAGAGAACAGCCGGCAGCCGCACGCGCAGCTCTCCGCCGCCGCGCACCTCGGCAATCTCAACTGCATGACCGCCCGGACCATCGAGGTCGATCATCTGGGCAACGCGCATCGGCTTGCTCGACTGGCCCAGCGCGAGCCATTCGCCGCCGCCGTTATCCGCGAGCGGTTCGACGAAGAGCAGCTCGACCTTCCCTCCACTTCCTCGCTTGCGCCCCGTCAACCGCGCAGGGACGACGCGCGCATCATTGACGACCAGCAGGTCCCCCGCGCGCAGCAGTGACGGCAGCTCACGAACCCACCGGTGCTCGAGACCCAAGGCGCCCGCATCGCGCGCGACCGCGCCTGGAGCGGTCGGCACGCTCTCGCGCGGCAACACCAGCAGCCGCGAAGCATCCCGCTGCGCGAGCGGCTCCTGGGCGATCAACGCGTCGGGCAGCGCGAAATCGAAATCGTCGACATCCATTCGCGCGGTTCTCTACCACGCACAGTCCGGCCATCGAACGCGCATCCCTTCTCGTTGCATCGATCCGAGCCCACCGAGTAGAAGAGCCCCCCTTTTTCGAGAGAGAAGCCAACCGCCGTGCGCGTCACCGAGATCTTCCATTCGATCCAGGGCGAGTCGACCCTCGCTGGAGAGAAGTGCACGTTCGTGCGCTTCACCGGCTGCGACCTGCGCTGCGGGTATTGCGACACCGAGTATGCGTTCCACGGCGGCAAGAACATGGAGCGGCCGGAGATCCTCGCCGAGGTGGCGCGGCTCGGCGGGAAGTTCGTCTGCCTGACGGGCGGCGAGCCGACGCTGCAGAAGGACCTTCCCGAACTCGCGCAGGAGCTGCTCGACCTCGGCTACACCGTCTCGCTCGAGACGCACGGACAGCGCCCTCTCGACCGCATCCCGCGCGGCGTGCGCAAGATCGTCGATCTCAAGACGCCCGATTCGAAAGAGCAGCACACCGACTTCTCCCAACTCGCGGCGCTCGGCGAAGGCGATGAACTGAAGGTCGTGGTCGGCTCCGAGAGCGACTTCCGCTGGGCCATCAAGGTGATCGATCAGCTCGATCTCTGGAATCGCGTCCCCGTGCTCTTCTCGCCGGTGTGGGGCGCAGTGCAGCCGGCGGCCCTCGCGCAGTGGATCCTCGAGAGCGGTCGGCGTGCCCGCATGCAGCTGCAGCTGCACAAGATCATCTGGGGTGCAGAAGCGCGCGGAGTGTAGCGGTTCAGAGCGACGAGATCGTCTGCACTCAAACCATTTTAGTTTGCACTCAAACCATCTTCTTATCGAGAGCGGACACCCGATGCGCCGACCGATCTACGTGGTGGACTCGTTCAGCGGCACGGCCTTCGGTGGAAATCCCGCAGGCGTGCTGCTCGACGGCGCCGAACTCACCGATGCGCAGCTCGCGAAGGTCGCGGCGGAGATGCGGCACAGCGAGACGGCCTTCGTGCTCCCCGCGCGAGATCCCGCGGCGAGTTTCCATCTGCGCTGGCTCACGCCGAAGGCGGAGGTCCAGTTCTGCGGGCACGCGACGCTCGCAGCGATCGCGGTGATGGTCGAGGAGGCGAGGCGCCTGCGCGTCGCCGAGCGAGGCGTCGTCAAGACAGCGTTCACCTCGCGCGCGGGCCTGTTGCGCGTCGAACTCTCACGCGACGCCGGGCGCAAGCTGCGCATCCGGTTCGAGACGCCAGCGACCGCGTTTCAACCGACCCCGGTGAGCGAGCGGCTTCTCTCCTCGCTCGGTCTCATCGCCGAGGTCCTCGACCCGACGTTCGCGCCCCGTCGTGCGGGCGTCAGTGCCGGCAGTGAAGGCAATCTCTACATCTGCCTGCGCGAGCGCGAAAACCTCACCCGCGCCAAATGCGATCCCGCGGCACTGCAGGACGCACTCTCCGAAGCGCAGGCGTTTGGCGTGGTGCTCTTCGTGCGCTCGCCCGCGACTGGCGTGGACGCGGCGATGCGCTGCTTCTTCCCCGATCAGCTCGACGGCAGCGGCGAGGATCCGGTCACGGGCAGCGCCGCCGGCCAGCTTGCGTGCCTGCTGCAGGAGGTGTTGCCCGAGATTCTCCCGCGTTCGCTCGTCTTCTCGCAGGGCACCGAACTCGGTCGCCCTGGCCGCGTCGAGATTGACGTCCGCCCGGAGACGACGCCTGGCCAGATCCGCGCGTGGATCGGCGGCGAGTTCAGCGTGGTGCTCCGCGGCGAACTGGACCTGCGATGAAGAAGCAGACCCGCAAAAAGGTTGGTACACCAATCATTGGCACTCAACACAAATTAGTTGCTTCGGCAACCAATCACTCCTCGCTGCGGGACGTCCACGCCGAGCCTGACCTGCGTCGTCTGCCTCTCGATCGAGCTGGCGTGCGCGACCTGCGCTACCCGATCTGCGTACTCGACCGCACGCTCGGCCAGCAGCACACGCTCGCGACCATCGACATGAGCGTCTCGCTGCCGCACCGCAAGAAGGGCGCGCACATGAGCCGCTTTATCGAGCTGCTCAACCGACACCGACGAGAGATCGACATCCGCAAGTTCCGCGCGCTCGCGGCCGAGTTGCGCCGGGAGATGGATGCGGAAGCAGCGTTCGTCGAGGTTCGCTTCCCCTACTTCATCGAGAAGTCCGCGCCTGTCAGCGGCGCACGCGGACTCGTTGACTACGCCTGCACCTTCGGCGCGAGCGTCCGCGGCGAGGGCGACAGGGAAAGCGCCGAGCTCTGGGTCGAGACGGAAGTGGCGGTCACCAGCCTCTGCCCGTGCAGCAAGGCAATCAGCGAGCAGAGCGCGCACAACCAGCGCTCCATCATGCGCGCCAAGGTCTGGTTCAAGAAGTTCTTCTGGCTCGAAGATCTCATCGCGCTCGTCGAGGACTCGGCCAGTTGCGAGCTCTACTCGGTGCTCAAGCGGCCCGACGAGAAGTACGTCACCGAACGGGCCTACGCGCGCCCACGCTTCGTCGAGGATCTCGTGCGCGAACTGGCGACTCGCCTCCTGCGCGACAAGAATTTCTCGCGTTGGGAAATCTCGGCCGAGAGCCATGAGAGCATCCACGCGCACAACGCGTACGCCGCGCTCGCGTGGCCACACGCACCTCGTTAGAGCCTTGGCGCTCGGCGAGCGCCAGAGAATCGATCGTCAAGCATCTGTCGCCGGCCATCCTTCTGTCGCGGCAGCAACGAGCATATAATCCTATATAAACAACGTCTTATACGTAAATCAAATTGGCCGACTATTTGCTGAAGCTGGTTGCGGAGCTGAACCACCAGCGAGGTCGCCATTCGCACCGCCACCGTCATTCCACTCCATCGGCAGCCTGCCCGGACCGACCGCGAGTCACTCATCTGCGACCACGTTGACCTCGCGCGGCGAGTCGCGCGCCACACGGCGTGCCGCGTTCCCTCTGGCGCTGCACGGGACGAAGCGGAGAGCGCAGGTCTTCTCGGCCTTGTTGAGGCCGCCGACCGGTTTGACCCGTCGCGCGGTGTACCGTTCGACGCATTCGCGCGCAGGAGGGTGCAAGGCGCGGTACTCGATTTCCTCCGCGCCGAAGATCCGCTCTCGCGCGATGAGCGCCGCAAGCGTCGTGCGGGTTCGAGCGAAACGAGCGAGCCCGAGTTCGTCTCGTTCGACGACATTACCGAGCTGCTCGCAGCGCGAAGTGACGGCAACGATGGGGATTCGATTCTGCTTCGCACTCACATCCGCGCGAAGGTCAAGCTGCTGCCCGCGTCAGACCAGCAGCTGCTCGCGCTCTACTACGGCGAAGAGCAGACACTGCGCGAAGTCGGAGCCGCGCTGGGCGTCACCGAGTCGCGCGTCTGCCAGCGCCTCTCCAGCATCCTGACGCGCCTGCGTGCGCTCCTGACGAAGGAGCGCGCCACGGGATAGCACCAGCCGAGGCTCAGTGAACCTCGGTCGCGGCCTTGTCTGCCTCGGCGATCTTCTCGGCCTCGCCCGCAGCCTGGCTCTCGTGCGCCATCTGCTGAACCTTCTCGCCAAGCTTGACCAGCTCGCCGCCGAACTTCGACCACTGCTCCCGCGTCGAGTGCTGCGCGGTCGCCAGGAACTGCTTGAGCTCGGCCTGCGCGCGGTCGCCGAAAAGATCGAACGCCTTCTTCGCCTCGACCTCGAGCCCCTTCGCCCGCTCCTGCGCGACCTTCTGGAACTGCGCCAACTTCTCCTGAACCTTGACCTGGAAATTGCTGACCTGTTCCGTGGCGGACATGGCGACTCCTGTGTATTGACGGAGCGAAACGGCGTGCTTCGCGACCCGAAAAGAAGATAACGCATCGCGTTGCGAGGTCAAGTCGGCGGCTATACTTCGTTCTAATTGTATGTTTTTATTTTGTTTATCGTCGTTTGTGACATCGCTGGCCAGCAAGAGGCGGCGCCAACGCGGTTGCGCTAGGATCAAGGCTCCATGGAACCGATCGCAATCCCAGTCGCAAGCGCGCCAACGCCGACACCCTCGATGCCGCCTCCGCCGCTCTCTGTGGTGGCGCAGCCCAACGAGTCTGCACACGCGGGCCCGTCACTCAACGACGCGCGCCTCTACATCAATCGCGAGATCTCCTGGCTCGCGTTCAACGAGCGCGTCCTCGAGGAGGCCTGCGATCCGCTGGTGCCTGCACTCGAGCGATTCAAGTTCCTCGCCATCTTCAGCTCGAATCTCGACGAATTCTTCATGATCCGCGTCGCCGGCCTCAAGCAGCAGCTCTCCGGACACGTCGAGGAGACGGGCCCGGACGCGATGAGCCCGAGCGAGCAACTCACGCAGATCGCAGCACGCACGCACGAACTCGTGGCGCGCCAGTATCGCGCACTGACGACCGAGATCGTGCCGATCGTCGAGAAGGCGGGCGTGCGGATCCTCTCGCGGGAGAAGCTCGCGGAAAAGGACGCGTTCCTCTCAGAATATTTCCAGCGCGAGGTGTTCCCCGTGCTGACGCCGATCGCGATCGACCCGGGGCATCCGTTTCCGCACCTGCGCAACAAGTCGCTCAACCTTGCCGTGCGCTTCGGCACGCAGACGGCGGCGCGCCTCCACTACGGCGTCGTCCCTGTGCCCGCCGTGCTGCCGCGGCTCGTCGAGCTCCCCGACGAGAAAGGCAAGCGCAGCTACGCGCTCCTCGAGGACATCATCGCGCGGTTCGTCGGCCAGCTTTTTCCGGGCATGGCGGTCGAGGGCTGCTACCCTTTCCGCCTCACGCGCAACTGGGACCTCTCGTTCGACGAAGAGGAGGCAGAGGACCTGCTGGTCACCATCGAGCGCGAGATCCGTCGGCGCGATCGCGGCGGTGCGGTGCGACTCGAGATCTCATCGGCGGCCGACAGCTCGCTCGCGGATTTTCTCGTCCGCTCGCTGAAGCTGGGCGCCAGCGACGTCTACAAGATTCCTGGGCCGCTCGCGATCCCCGACCTGCTCCCCTCGCTGGGCCGTCTCGAGCAGAAAGAGCTGCACGAGGAGCCGTTCACGCCGGTCATCCCGCCCGCGCTGGCCGAGGCCGATCGCGACATCTTCCGCATCCTGCACGAGCGGGATGTGCTGCTGCATCACCCCTACGAATCGTTCGACACGGTGGTCAGCTTCATCGAGACGGCGGCCGAAGATCCGAACGTCCTCGCCATCAAGCAGACGCTCTACCGCACCGGGAAAGACAGCCCGGTGATTCGCGCGCTGCAGCGGGCGGCGGAGAACGGCAAGCAGGTCACCGCGCTGATCGAGCTCAAGGCGCGCATGGACGAGGAGGCGAACATCCTCTGGGCGCGAGCGCTCGAGCAGAGCGGCGTTCACGTCGTCTACGGGCTCATCGGCTACAAGACCCACTGCAAGGTGGCGCTGGTGGTTCGTCGCGAAGCGGGAGGGCTGCGGCGCTACGTCCACCTCGGGACGGGCAACTACAATCCCGGCACGGCGCGAACCTACACAGATCTCTCTCTGTTCACGGCCAACGAGGAGTTCTGCGCCGACGCGAGCGCGATCTTCAATCTGCTCACCGGATATTCGAAGCCGGTCTCGTGGAAGAAGATGCTCGTCGCGCCGATGGGGATGAAGCAGGGGATCCTTGACCTCATCGAGAGGGAGACGCAGCTCGCCACGCAGCACGGCAAAGGACGCATCATCGCGAAGATGAACGCGCTCGCCGATCCCGAGGTGATCCGCGCTCTCTATCGCGCGAGCCAGGCGGGTGTGCAGATCGACCTCGTCGTGCGCGGCGTCTGCGGACTCAAGCCTGGCGTGCCCGGCGTCTCCGAGCGAATTCGCGTCACCAGCATCGTCGATCGCTTCCTGGAGCATCACCGCATCTGGTTCTTCGAAGCAGGCGGAAAGCGCGAGGTCTGGCTCTCCTCTGCGGATTGGATGGCGCGCAACTTCGTGCGGCGCGTGGAGATCGCGTTTCCCGTCGTCGACCCTGCAGCGAAGGAGCGGATCATCGACGAGATCCTGGCGTCGTCGCTCGCCGACAACGTCAAGGCGCGCGCCCTGCAGTCGGATGGAACGTACGTGCGCGTGCATCCCGGGACGCATGGGACAGGACTCGTGCCGGTGCGCAGCCAGGAGCGCTTCATGGCGCTCGCCCGTCGGGTGGCGGTGGTTGCGGTGGAGACGCCGGGAACCAGCTCGATGGCGCCGCATGAGATGTTTCCGTCGGTGGCGCAGCGGCGCGAGCGCAAGAAGCGAAACAACAAGCGGCTGTAGTCGACAACCGCTAGGCTTCCAGCTGTGAGCCACGCCCCGCTTCGCATCGTCAGCTACAACGTCCGCTACTTCGGACACGCGCTCAAGGGTCTGGCGTCGACGCGCGGGAGCAAGCGGGCCGCGGCCGAGGCGCTCTCCGCGCTCGATCCGCTGCCCGATCTGATCTGTCTGCAGGAGGTCGAGACGATCTCGGTGCGCTCACGCATCGCCTTCCGACGAAGGCATGCCGCGGAGACGCAGCTTGAGTCGTTCATGACCGAGCTCGAGAAGACCTTCGCTGCTCGCGGCGAGGTCGTGCCGTGGGATGCCTACTACTTTCGCGCGCACGCCAACCGCGTCGGCAACGTTGCGCTCTCGAGCATGGGCCTTGCGATCCTCGTGCGGCGCGATCGTCTGCACGTCAACGAGCATAACGCCGCGGCGCCCCACGCGATCACGCATCACCACCATGTGCAGCTGCTGCGCGACACCAAGCAGGCCCGCATCTGCGCGCACATGTCGCTCACCGATCGGTATGGCAAGCCGTTCCATCTCTTCAACACCCACTTGAGCCTCCCGACGCCGTTCGCGAAGGAGTTCTGGACCGAGCGCGAGAAGATGGGCCGCGGCGTCAACCAGGTGCACGAGGCGCGGACGCTCGCGAGCTTCGTCGAGCGCTGCGCGGGAAGCGAGCCGTTCGTGCTCTGCGGCGATTTCAATTCGCCGCCCTCCTCGCCCGTCTATCGGCTGCTCACGGAAGAGCGCGGGATGCTCGGGGCGCAGTGCTCGGTCGGGCAGATCGACGGCGCGCAGCTGCGGGCCTTTCCCACTGCGGGCTTCATGCGGCTGCGCATGCACCTCGACCATCTCTTCTCGGGAAATGGCGTGCGCTGGGTGGACCTTGAAGGCACAGCCCGATTCGGCGACCGCGAGAGTCCCTTCGCAGGCGTCTCGGATCATGTGCCGCTGATCGCGCGTTTCCACCTGTAGATCGGTCGCGGCGCTATCGGCGGTGCGCGACCACTTCGACTGGCTCGAACGTGAAGCTCCGGCCGGTCTGCGCGTGCTCGGCGCGACCTTCGCCCAGGTCGGCTCTCGAGCGGAATGACGCGGCCACGCGAGCGGCAGAAGGTGGCGTCGTCGCAGAGGGGCGCGGCCCCCAGATGGCGACCGCAAGGGAGGCCATCGCAGCGAACGCCGCGAGCGAAGCCGGGACAGGAGGCACTGTCGGTGAATGGCTCATGACTCCTTCGTTCCGCGAAGGAGTCCGGCCATTCATTTTTCGATCAGATTCCGTCTACGCAGGCAAATCGGCATTCGCGATCGCATTGAGCCGCTCGCGCGCTTTGGCAATATCAGCCTCGTGCTTGAGCACGACGCTGAGCGTCTGGCCGAGCAACTCCGCGTCGAGCGTCGTGGCGTTGAGCAGCGCCAGCGCGCGCACCCAGTCGAGCGTCTCGCTCACGCTCGGAGCCTTCTTGAGGTCGAGCTTGCGCAACGATTGAACCGCCGCGACGACCTTGCGCGCGAGAGTGTCGGCGATGCCCGGCAGGCGCGCCTGCACAATCGAGAGCTCGCGCGCGGCCGAGGGAAAATCGATGAAGAGATGCAGGCAGCGCCGCTTGAGCGCATCGGAGAGCTCGCGCGCAGCATTCGAGGTGAGCACGACGCGCGGCAGGTGGACCGCGCGCAGCGTGCCGAGCTCGGGGACGGTGACCGCGAAGTCGGAGAGCAGCTCGAGCAGAAACGCTTCGAATTCGGGATCGGCCTTGTCGATCTCGTCGATGAGCAGCAGCGTCGGCCGCGGAGACAAGAGCGCCGCCAGCAGCGGGCGCGGGAGGAGAAAGCGGCGAGAGAAGAAGACCGCATCAGAAGCGGCGATCCGATCCGCGGCTTGAGAAAGCGTGTCCGCGCCCGCGATGGTCTCGGCGATCTTGTCCTTGAGCAGCTGCGTGTAGAGCAGCTGCTTGGCGTACTCCCACTCGTAGAGCGCCTTCGCTTCGTCGAGTCCCTCGTAACACTGCAGGCGGACCAACTCGCGCCCTGTCGCTGTCGCGAGCGCACGCGCCAACTCGGTCTTGCCCACGCCCGCAGGCCCCTCGACGAGAATCGGCTTCTCGAGACGATCCGCGAGGAAACTCGCAGTCGAGATCTCCACCGACGCGAGATATCCGGCCGCGCGCAGGCGCTGCTCGGCATCGGAGGGACTCTGGAGTGCGATGACGTCAGATGCGGGATCGCTCATTGCTTTGAACACCAACTATTTCCCGAACAGCTTGTGACCGAGCTGCAGATCGCCGAACAGCGTCACGCCGATGAGCAACCCGAAGAGCAGCAGCACTCCGATGAGGCTGAGGATCTGCTCGAACTTCGCGTTCGGGCGGCGGCGCAGGACGATCTCATAGCCGAGGAAGACGAGGCGGCCACCGTCGAGTGCGGGGACGGGCAGCAGATTGAAGATGGCGAGGCCGACCGAGATCTGCGCGAGAAGCGCGACGAACTCGGCGGCGCCGCGCTTCATCGCGATGGCAGCCTGCTGGATGATGCCGAGCGGACCCGACAGAGAGGCCGCGCCGCCGCGGTGGAAGAGCATCCCGATGGCGCCCAGCGAGGCCTGCGTGAGTTCCCACGTCACGCCGATCGCGCGCGGAATGGCCGCGAGCAGCGGCAACTGCTTGAGTTCGCGCGCATAGCCGACCTGGATGCGGCCGGCCTCCGGGTGCACGCGCAACTCGAAAGAATGACCGTCGCGCTCGAGGGAGATCGCCCGTTCGGCAGGCGCGCCCTCTTTGTGCAACTCACGAATCAGGTCCTCGAACGACGAGAGCGGCACGCCGTCCACGGAGAGGAGGCGATCGCCGTCGAGCATCCCCGCCGTCGCAGCGGGACCCGCTGGCACCACCTCGACGCGCGTGCTGTGCGGATCGACCTGGAGGAAACCGACTGTCGAATAGAGCCCGCCGATGAGGAGCACCGCGGTGATCCAGTTCACGCCCGGACCCGCGAGGATGACGAGAAAGCGCCGCCAGGCGGGTTTGTTCAAGTACGAGCCAGCGTCGCTGTCGTCGTACTTGCCGTCGTCGTCGGGCGTGAATCCGGCGATGCGGCAGTAGCCGCCGAGGGGGAACCAGGAGATTCGATATTCAGTATCCCCACGCATCACGCCCCAGAGGCGAGGACCGAAACCGAGCGAGAAGACCTCCACGCGCATGCCCATCCAGCGCGCGACGAACATGTGCCCCGCCTCGTGGACTGCGATGAGCAGACCGAGGCCCAGCGCGGTCACGAGCTTCGCCGGCAGTCCGGCAAGCAGCCCCGCAAGCGCCGCGGAGAGCAACGGCAGCGCGATGCTTGGTGTTGCAATGATTGGCATAGCAATCATTGGCATAGCAACGATTTGGCGGAGCTCCATCAAACGGCCCGCCGCTCGCCGGTGTGCACCCAGTGGAAATAGTCGCGGAGAATCTCTGCGTGATCGAAGGCCAGCTCGCTCCAGGGCAACGCGCCCTCGGCGAACCAGCGTGCCTCGGCTGCGTCATCGGCGCCCGAGGGCTGTGCACCTTGCGGAACGCGGCAGGCGTAGACCACCGACATCGTGTGCTGCCGCGGATCGCGCTTCGGATTCGAGTAGGTGAAGAGCTGCTGGACGAGCTCGACATCGAGGCAGGTCTCCTCCTTCGCCTCGCGCACGCAAGCCGCGCCGGCTTCTTCGCCCTCCTCGATGAAGCCGCCGGGAAGCGCCCAACCGAGAGGAGGATTCTTGCGACGCACGAGCACGATGCGACCCGAACCGTCGGAGATGATCGCGTCGGTGGTCGGCGTGGGGTTGCGATAGACGGTCATGGCTTCAAACCTTCGCTTCGTGCGCCGGACCGCCACCCGTGCGGGCGAGAGCATCAGCGGCGCGGCTGAAGAGTGCATCGCAGAAGGCCTGCGCGGAGCCGCCCTGCCCTTCGAGCGCCCGTGCGGTGGCGAGCGCGCTGCGGGCCGCGTCAACGCGCTTCTCCGCTCGAAGAATGTGGGCCATCTCCCGCAGACGCCGCGCGTAGCGAGCCTTGCGCGCGTCGGTGAAGTAGGCCGCCGCCGCTTCGCGCGCGTGATCCGCAGCAGCCTGCGCGCGTTGCGCATCGTCGGTGTGCAGTGCGCTCTTGGCGATCTCCTCAGCACGTGTGGAGTAGGCACGCAGCGGCTCGTCCTCGGGGATCCAGGCGGCAAAGAGAGGATCGGCGAAGAGCGCGGCGCCCGCGAGTTGGTGAGGGAGTTCGCCGTCCGGCCCGAATTCGAAATCGGCGAGTGGATCGGGAGCGATCTCGGGAGCGACACCGAGCATCGCCAGCGCGCGCGGATAGGTCGAGGGAGGAGAGAATCCGTTGCGTGCTCCCTGCGCTTCCGCTTCAGCGATCAGCGCACGCGCGTGCGCCGGCGCAACCTCCGCGCAGCTGACCACGTTCCCACGCGGCAGCTTCTTGATGAACTCGCGATACGACTTGCGCGAGAGCGGCAGCGCATCTGCCGTGATGATTCCCTTCACGTCCGAAATCACCACCTGCGCGAGATCGACGCCCGTGCGCCCCGCGCGCGCAAACCAGACCGCACGCTCGCCATAGGCGTCGATCGAACTCGCGTAGCAAGGCGGCGCCTCCTCCTTCGGCGCTGCGGTCACGAGCGGATTTCCTTGCGGCGCAAGGGCCGCGACGGCGACGCCCTTCTGCTTGAGCCGCTGCAACTCGCGCTTGGCATCCTTCGCGAGCACCTTGTGCGGCCCCTGCGCGACTTCGCGAATCAGCTCCTGCCGACTTGCCTCGGCGGCCGCACGCAGAAGCGACGCGGCGAGAAGTTCGGGAAGCGCAACCAGCGCGGCTGCGCCCGACTTCGGCTCGAGCGAAGGAGAGTCGACGAGGATCGCGCCGAGCACTTCACGCGCGCGCTCGATGCTCTCGAGCGAACAGGCTGCAGCGCCCGCACACTCGATCTCTTCGGCGATGCTCGACGGCTTCAACGCAGCGTCGCGCAGGAGGGCAAGCAGCTCTTCGGTCCCGAGGTTGTGGCTGTCTGGATTCATGGGGCGCGCACCATAGCAGGGGAGCCGCGAACGTCCACGGCTTGCACGGCGCGGCGGCGGCGGTTTACAGACCGCGCATGACCGACGCAGAGGCAGTGAAGATGGGCGCAACGCGGCAGGCGGTGGTGATCGACGGCAAGGCGATCGCAGCGCTCGTCCGCGCCGAGGTCGCGAGCGCGGCGGCGGAGATCGCGGCAAAGCACGGAATCGCGCCGGGCCTCGCTGTCGTGCGTGTCGGTGAAGATCCGGCCTCGGTGATCTACGTGCGCGGGAAGATCAAGGCCTGCGCGGAGGCGGGCATCGCTTCGTTTGAACGGCTGCTGCCGGAGAGCACGACGCAGGCCCAGTTGCTCGCGGTGGTCAACGATCTCAACCGCGATGCGCGCGTGCACGGCGTGCTCGTGCAGCTGCCGCTCCCCAGGCAGAACTCCGCCGACGCGATCATTGAAGCGCTCGCGCCGGAGAAGGACGTCGACGGATTCGGCCCGCGCAACACCTATCTGCTCTCGGCGGGACGCCCCGGACTGCGGCCCTGCACGCCCTGGGGATGTCTGCGTCTGCTCGACGAGGCGGGAGTGAAGCTCGCGGGAACGCGCGCGCTGGTGGTGGGCCGCAGCAACATCGTCGGCAAGCCGATGGCGCAGCTGCTCCTCGAGAGAAATGCAACCGTGACCATCGCGCACTCGCGCACGGCCGATCTCGCCGCGGAGGTTGCGCGGGCGGACGTCGTGATCGCGGCGGTGGGCAAGGCCGAGATCATCAAAGGCAGCTGGATCAAGCCTGGCGCGGCCGTGATCGATGTCGGGATGAATCGGGGCCCCGACGGCAAGCTGCTCGGCGACGTCGAGTTCGCGGCTGCGGCCGAGCGCGCGGCATTCATCACCAGGGTGCCGGGCGGCGTGGGGCCGATGACGATCGCGATGCTGCTGGCGAACACCATCGAGGCGGCTCGCGCGCAGCTCACGAAGTAACCCGCGCTATCCGCGCCACGGCTCCATCGCGCGAAGCGCCGCGAGGATCGCGCGCGACGAGGGACTGCGATTGAGCGTGTAGAAATGAATGCCCGGTGCGCCTCGCCGGAGCAGGTCCGCGCACTGGAGCGTCGCCCACGCGACGCCGAGCTGCAGCGCCGCCTCCGGATCCGACCGACGAACGCGCATCGCCGCCGCCAGCTTGGGCGGAACGCTTGCTCCACAGAGCGCCGTGAACCGCTCGACCTGATCGACGTTGGTGATCGGCATGATGCCCGGAAGGATGGGAACCGTGATGCCCGCGGCGCGCGCGCGGCCGACGAAGTCGAAGTAGCAGCGGTTGTCGAAGAAGAGCTGCGTGATGAGAAACTGCGCGCCCGCATCGACCTTCGCCTTGAGGTGCCGCAAATCGTCGAGCGGATCCTTCGACTCGATGTGCCCTTCCGGATAGCAGGCGCCTCCGATGCAGAGCGGCGCGCCGTCTCCTTCGCGGGCGAGCTGGATGAGGTCGCTCGCATGCGCGAGCCCATGTGCATGCGGGGTGAACTCGCGGACCCCTCGCGGTGGGTCGCCGCGGAGCAGAAGCACGTTCTTGATGTTCGCGGCGCGAAACGAGGAGAGGGTTGCGCGCAATTCGTCGACGCTGACTCCGGCGCACGTCAGGTGCGCCATCGCCGTCAACTCGCTCTCCCTGGCGATGCGCGCGAGGATCTCCTGCGAGCGACCGCCGACGTTTCCGCCCGCGCCCCACGTCACGCTGACGAAGCTCGGCGCCAGAGGCCGCAGCGCGCGGATCGACTCAAAGAGCGACTCGACACCCGCGTCCGTCTTGGGCGGAAAGAATTCGAAGGAGAAGACCGGCTCTCCCCTTTCGGCTGCATGAGCAAGCAATTCGGTGATCTTCATCGGACACCTCCGTCGAACGTGGGCGCGGTCGCCGCCTGGACTGTGACATCTGTACACGGAGTGTCACAATCGCTCAGCGTGTACGAGTCGACGACCCGGCCCAAAATGTCGAGCGTGCGGCCGGTGACATGGCAGCCGCAGACCGAGAGCGTCGCGAACGAGAGCTGCTTGAGCGCGAGCTTCACTCCTGCGCCGGCCGGATCCGGATCCTCGAGTGGCGCGCCGCCGCCTCCGAGGACGAAGTAGTGCAGTCCATCGACCTCGCCGCGCTCGTAGAAGTGCTCGTGACCGGCGAAGACCGCTTCGACCGGGTGGACCTTCTGCACCATCGAGATGAGTTCGCGCACACCGGGCAGCCCACCGTGGCTCTGGCGCATCTGCAGCGGATGCGTCTGCGGCCCCTGGTGCACGAGCATCCAGAGGTGGTGGTCCGCGGGCACCGACTTCGCGTCGGCCTCCGCCCAGGCCTTCTGCGCATCAGAGACGCCACCCGTGTGCGCGTCCGCTCCCGCCTGCATTTCGAACGAGTCGAGCACCTGGACGTGGACGTTTCCGTAGTCGAGTGCGTGATACGCGGGACGGCCTGGTTCCTTGAAGTGGCGGCTGTAGGTGACCCCCTTGTCGGTGATCTCGTGGTTGCCTACGGTGGGTACGAACGGCGTGGTCGAGAGCAGGTCCCGCTCGACATCGAACCACCGCTCCCACGCACGCTGATCCTTCGCATTCACCACCATGTCGCCAGTGTGAAGGGCGAGCGCTGCTCCTTGCGCGGCCGCGGCGCGAACCACCAGTGCGTGATCTCCACCGTTCGTGCGGTTGTCCCCATAGACGAGCACTGTGAACGCGCGAGAGGAGGCTGTGGCGGCCGGGTCCGGTGCAGTCGTGAAACTTCCACGAGCAGCGGGATTCGACGCGAGGTGGAACTCGTATCGAGCCCCCGGCGTCAGCTGCTCGAGCCGCACGCGGTGGTCGACCACCGGAGCAAACTCCTGCGCGCTCTGCTGCGAACCAGGCCGTCCATCCGGACCTACCAGCGTGAACTCAACCCGCCCGAGAGAGGGCCCCGCAGTCGTCCACGCCACCGTCATCTCCCGCGCCCCCGGGAACATCAACCACGGACCGAGCACGACGGGCTGCGAAGCGCCCTCTGTGGCCACCCGCGCGGGCGAGCAGCCGAATGAGGCGACGGTGCAGACAGCAAGGAGCAATCTGGAGCGGGACATCGGGCGACGATACTCTTCTGGTGCGCGGGGCCGCTACTTTATGCGCTCGCGGTCGCAACCAGGCAGTGGACCTCAACGAGCATCTTGCAATTGGTCCCTTTCGCTCCTAGCTTGCCGCCATGCGAACTCTTTGCAACTCGCTCGTCCTCCCTGCTGCCGCCCTCGCGCTCCTCTGCACTTCTCGCGTCGCTCGGGCCGAGACGGAAGCGGCCCCAGCGGCCGCGCATCTCGCCGCGGCGCAGCGCCTCTACCAGAAGCTCGATCTCGATGCCGCGATGGCCGAACTGAAGGAGGCGGAGACCGACGCGCGCTCGAAGAATGATGAGAACGAGATCGTCACCGTGCTCATCTACAAGGGGCTCATCAATGCCGACAACGGGAAGGCGTCGGACATGACGGAGCTGTTCAAGCGGGCGCTCGCGATGCGGCCCTGGGCCGAGGTTCCGCCCGATACATCGCCGCGGCTCGCCAAGCAGTTCAACGACGTGCGCAAGGAGCTCTGGGGAAACGCCGGACAGCTCAAGGCGCCGCCCAAGAAGAAGCCGCACCCGGTCGTCGGAGCAGGTGGGGGGCCCGCGGCGAATGCACCGGTGGTCGCGCCTGCGCCCGATGCGCCGACGGGTCCGATCGTCGTTCCGCTCGCACCGACGAAGTAGTCTGCACGCTCGAGTACGAGCGAACCGCGCCCCTACCGGATGCAGCGCGGGGACGAGCTCAGCCGTGGCGCAGAAAGAGCGCCGCGATTGCCGCGATGGCAATCACCGTGAACACAGCGAGTGACGCGAGCAGCGCCTGGGGATCCGGGCGCAGTGTCGCCGCGAGCGCACGACCTTCTGTCCTCTCGGCCAAGCGCTGGGCTGCAGCAGCGGGAGCCAGATCTCCAACATCCTGATCGAGAGACGCGAGCAGCGTCCGCGCGCCGCGGAAGTCGCCCCGCTCAAGCGCCGCACGCGCCTCGGCCAACGGCCCTGTCGGCACGGGTTTCGCGGCACGCGCCGCCTTCTCCGCTGCTCTCTCTGCTGCGCGCTCTGTTCCGGTCGGCTTGGCCATGCGCCGCGCACCTTACAGCAACTCCACCGCGTCGCGAGAACGACTGAACGTTCCATCCGCTCGAGTGCGATGGCGCGAGAGCGTCTCACGATGGTAAGCGAACGCACGTGGCGCGCACCTCGGAGCTGATCGATTTTCGTCGGGCCTTCTGGTGGCTCCTGGGCGGAGTGCTGCTGCCGAGTGTGGCGCTGGTGGCCTTCGGCGTTGTCGCGGTCACCAACGAGCGCGCCGCGGTCGAGCGCAGACTTTCGGAAGAGTACACGGGCAAGCTGCGCGCGGTGGAGGCCGGCTTGCGCACGCGCCTCGACGAGGCGGTCGCGGAGCAGGTGCGCGCCGTGCGGGCGGGGCTCGATGAGGCCGCAGGAGATTCACGCGCTGCGACCGGAACGACTGCACTCGATCCGATTCTGCACAGCGCGCTGCGTGTCGATTCGCCCGAGGTACCGCCGCGTCTCGCAGAGTCTGTGCAGCGCGCGCAGAGTGCGCTGGGCAAGGACGGGGAGCACGTTTTCGCTTCGATTGAGATGAACGGCGAGCGGCGGCGCTACGCGCTCTTCCGTGCGATTTCCCCTCGAGGACGCTCGCAGCTCTTCGCCGCGGAGCTCGACCTCAAGTCGCTCGCGCTCGAGTTGCCTCGTCTCGCGGCAACGATGGAGCCGCATGAACGCGCGACGTTCCAGCTGCTCACGCCGCTCGACAGCACCGCCCCCCTCGACACGCTTCGCCGCCTCGTCTCCGAGGTCGCGCCGACAGGTGAGGGCCGCGCCACCGTCGCACGTCTTCCTCTCGATGCGCCGTTCGAGGGAATGCTGCTCACCGCCGAGCTCGCCGGAGATGACCCGATCGCAGCGCTCGCATTTCGCAACCGCACGCTCTACGTCGCGCTGCTCGCCCTGCTCTACAGCTCGATCGGCACCGGCTTCGCGCTGACGCTGCGCGAACTCTATCGCGGAGAAAAGCTGTCGCGACTGAAGACCGACTTCGTCGCCAACATCTCGCACGAGCTGCGCACGCCACTGACGTCGGTGCGGCTCTTTGCCGAGACGCTCCAATCGGGGCGTGCGTCGACGCCCGAAGAGGTGAAGGAGTGCCTCACGCTGCTGTCGAGCGAGGCCGAGCGCCTGTCGCTGCTCGTCGAGAAGCTGCTCGACTGGTCGCGCCTCGAGAGCGGATCGCGCGAACTGCACAAGGAGAGCGTCGCTGTCGCCTCACTCCTCGATCAGGCCGGCGAGATCTTCCGCGCGCAGCAACTCGGCGCGTCCTACAGCACGCAGCTCGAGGAGAATCTGCCGCGCGTGTTCATCGATCGAGACGCGATGGCGCAGGTCGTGCTCAATCTGCTCCACAACGCGGTGAAGTACACACGCGAGGATAAGAAGATTGTGCTGCGGGCGCGCAGAGAGGGAAAGCAGGTTGCGATCGAGGTGGAAGACAATGGACTCGGCGTTCGCACGCACGACAAGAAGCGCATCTTCGAGCGGTTCTATCGCGCCGACGATCTGCTCTCCCGCCGCACCGAAGGCACGGGGCTTGGCCTGGCGATCGCAAAACGAATTGTCGAGTGGCACGGCGGAACGATCGACCTCGAATCGACGCTCGGCGAAGGGAGCATCTTTCGCGTGCTGCTGCCAGCCGAGCCGAGAGGGGGTGCGCCATGAGCCGCGTTCTGATCGTCGAGGATGATCGCGCGATCGCGCTCGGGCTGCGGCTGAATCTGCGCAAGGAGAATCACGAGGTCGAGATCGCGCACGACGGCGAGGAGGGTCTGCGCCTCGGACTCGATCCACGCGTGGACCTGATTGTGCTCGATGTGATGCTGCCGCAGCGCAACGGCTTCGAGGTGCTCAAGGAGCTGCGCAGCCGCGGCTCGACGGCGT
This sequence comes from uncultured delta proteobacterium, assembly GCA_903911145.1. GTDB lineage: Bacteria > Myxococcota > Myxococcia > Myxococcales > 40CM-4-68-19 > CAIWCD01. The sequence goes on from CAIWCD010000013.1 coordinate 340,798, forward strand.
CGGTGCTGATGCTGACGGCGAAGAATCTCGAGGGGGACAAGATTCTCGGGCTCAAGCTGGGCGCGGATGACTATCTCGCCAAGCCGTTCGGCCTCGGAGAGCTGCTCGCGCGTGTCGAGGCGCTGCTGCGCCGTCGGCCACCAGCGGCGCCGCGCGGTGATCTGGTGCAATTCGCGGACGTCGTCGTCGATCTTGCGGCGCAGACCGTTCGCCGTGGGGGCGCGCTGGTCGATGTGACGCCGCAGGAGTTTCGCGTGCTGCGGCTCTTCGTCGAGCAGCCAGGCCGTGCGCTCTCTCGCGAAGACATCGTCGCGCGCGGATGGGGAAACGAGTACGAAGGCACGCCGCGCACGGTCGACAACTTCGTGCGGGCGCTGCGCGTGAAGCTCGAGATGGACGCAGAGGAGCCGCGCTACTTCGTCACCGTTCGCGGCGTCGGTTACAGATTCGAGAAGTGAGGAGGAGAACCAAGTGAACGTGATTCCGACTGAGATCCCTGGCGTCCTGATCATCGAACCGAAGGTGCATCGCGATCCGCGCGGCTTCTTCCTCGAGAGCTGGGAGCAGGCGCGCTACGCGTCGCACGGGATCGGGCCGCAGTTTGTGCAGGACAATCATTCTCGCTCGCAGAAGGGCACGCTGCGCGGACTCCACGCACAGTTGCTGCAGCCGCAGGGCAAGCTCGTGCGCGCCGTGCGCGGAGAGATCTTCGACGTCGCCGTCGATGGACGTCCGAGCTCGCCGACGTTCGGCAAGTCGGTGGGCGTCACGCTCTCCGACGAGAATTTCCGCCAGCTCTGGGTGCCGCCGGGAATGTTCCACGGCTTCGCCGTCGTCTCGGAGATCGCGGAGGTTGAGTACAAGTGCTCGGCGCCCTACGCGCGCGCGGACGAAGTCGGCATCCGCTGGAACGATCCGGCCCTGGGGATCGTGTGGCCTGTACACGAACCCCTCTTGTCGCCGAAGGACGCGGAGGCGCCGACACTCGCCGAGGTGCGCGAGAAGCTTGCCAAGGCCGGCTGGTAGATCCAGCAGACCCGCGCCAGGAGCGGACGCCGCGTACTTAACGATCTGGTTATTTAACCCCGTGGTTGTGCACGACTGCGAGTTCGCTCTCGTGCGCGTGCGTGTGCGGGTAGTGCAGCACCAGATCGCTGCGGCCTGATCCATCGAGGTCGAAGGGAGCGAGCGCGCCAAACGCACGCACCGAAACCTTCGCCATCGGATCCTCTGCAAAGAGATGGCCCGGCTCGCCGGCACCAAAGAGCGATAGCTCGCCCTCGCCCGTTCCGAACGCCAGGTTGTGCTGTTTGTTGCCGAAGAAGTCCGCGTCGATGTTGTGCGCCTGCATATCGCTGCCGCCCTCGAGATTGACGTCGAAGGAGAGCCAGCGCTCGGCACTGGGCTTCTCGGCGAAGCGGCGATTTGAACCGAAGGGATAGAGGAGGAACTTCACTTTCGCGCTGCCGCTGGTGAGCATCCGGATGATCGCCATGATGCCGAGTTTGAACGACGGGAGGAGGAGATCGGGGTGCCCGTCGCCGGTGACATCGGCGATCTGGGTCGTGGTGAAGCTTGCGCCCTCGGTGCGGATGGTCTGATCGGGCTTCGCCGCAAATCCCCTGGGCGAGCCGAAGAAGAGATAGACGCTCGTGTCGGCCGAGGTGATTCCCGTCGTTTTCGTGACCGTGATCACCGCGTCGGCGAGCCCATCGCCGTCGACGTCGACGAACCGCACATCGGGCCCGCCGCCGACCGACACGTTGCCCTCGGCCTTCTCTGCAACGCCGAAGAGGTGCGTGAAGTTCGGCTTGCTGGGAAAGCTCCCGTCGGCCTTTTGCAGATATCCCCGCGCTTCGTCGCTCTTCACCAGGATCAGATCCAGACGTCCGTCGCCGTCGATGTCGGCCGTCCGCATCGCGGGAAAGCTTGCGGTGATCGACACGCCATCGGCAGAGCCGCCCTGAACAGCCATCTCCATATCGACGTCGAGTTGGCTGCGCCTGGTGAATCCGCGCTCGTCGCGCTGGTAGATCGAGAGCGTTCCCATCCCCGGAACCAGGAGCGACATCTCCCCGTGCGAGCCGAGCGCCTGCGCGACGCGATATCGCAACAACTGGTCCGACGCGGGGCGAAGAAAGAGCGTGGGCTGGGCGAGAAGATCGATCGTTGGACCGATCGCGCGTCCGACAAAGGCATGCGCGCGAATTCCGCTCGCAGTCACGATGAGCAGCTCTGCGCCCGCTTTTCCGTCGACGTCAGCGAGATCAAAGGCGCACACGTCAGCATCGAGCGGGACGATCAGATCGGGTTTCGCCGCGAATGAACCGCCGCGATTCCAGAAGACAGCGAGCGTGCGCACGGTCTGCTGCTTCTCTCCCTTCAGCACCGCCGCGATGAGATCGAGTTTCCCGTCGCCATCGAGATCGGCCGCGTCAACCGCGACGACGCGGCCATCGACCGCGAGATTCTCGACGGAGAACGTCGGGACCTTCGCTGCCGCGCCATCCGCGAGCGCTCCGCGGGTCGCGAGAATGAAACCGAGTCCAAGCAAGAACGCAGCGCGCATGGGAGCTCCCGAAAAGGGCGCGCAGAGATACACCATCACGCACGCGAGACCACACAACGCGAACGGGCGAGTGATATTTCGAGTGCGGGTTGGTTGGTATGCCAACTCATTCGTTTGCACTCAAACGATTCAGACCATCGCCACCGGGAAGAACGTCGCGCCTGACGCGGCCATCTCGACCAGAAGCGGCGCAGGCTTGAAGCGCAAGCCGAGTTTCTCCTCGTAGCGACGCAGCCGCTCGACGATCGTCTTGGCGCCAAGTGAATCGGCATAGCGAAACGGTCCGCCGCGGAACGGAGGCCAGCCAAGCCCGAAGACAGCGCCGATGTCTCCATCGCGCGCCGAGCGCAGCACCTTCTCGCCGAGGCAGAGCGCGGCCTCGTTCACCATCTGCAGCACGCAGCGCTCCGCGGCTTCTCCCGCCGAAACCGGCGTGCGCGTGCGACCACCGGGCAGGAGATCGTAGACGGTTTCGTCGACCGACTTGCGGCTCTTTCCTTTCTCCTCGCCGTACGAATAGAAGCCCTTCTTCGCCTTGCGCCCGAGTCGCCCGTCCGCGATCAGCTTGTCGATTCCGGACGGCGCCAGGAGCCGATCTCCGAACGCCGCATGCATGATGTGCGCGACCTTCGTGCCGACGTCGATGCCGACCTCGTCGAGCAGTTGGAGCGGCCCGACCGGGAAGCCAAAGCCAGTCAGCGCGCGGTCGATCTCGTCGATCGCGCCGCCTTCCGCGAGCAGAAAGCTCGCCTCGTTCAAGTACGGCGCGAGGATCCGCGACGTGTAGAAGCCGACGCCATCGTTCACCACGATAACGGTCTTGCCCATCTTCTTGCCGAGCGCGACCACCGTGGCCACCGTCTGCGACGAGGTCTTCGGCGCGCGGATCACCTCGAGCAGCGGCATCTTGTTCACGGGAGAGAAGAAGTGCATGCCGATCACGTTCTCGGGATGCGCCGCGCCTTCTGCGATCTTGCCGATCGGTATCGACGAGGTGTTCGACGCGAAGATCGCGCGCGGCGCGGACTTCTCGATCTCGGCGACGGTCTTCTGCTTGAGCGCGAGATCCTCGAAGACCGCCTCGACGACGACCTCCGCGTGAGTGAGGCCGCTGAAGTCAGTCGCGCCCGTCACTCGCGCGAGCTTCTCGTCGCGGTCGCGGCGCGTGATGCGCTTGCGCTTGACGCCCTCGTCGAGGATTCCGCGAATCTGCGTGAGCCCGCGCGCGAGCCCCGCATCGTCCTTGTCCTTGAGCCGCACGAAGATTCCGTTGTCGGCGGCGATGTACGCGATCCCCGCGCCCATCAAGCCCGCGCCGAGCATCCCGATCTTCTCAACCTTCGCTCCCTGGATGTTCGGCTCGTCGACGCCGGTGTCCTTCTTGAGCGCGGTGGTGGCGAAGAAGATCTCCACAAGCCGCTTCGAGACGTCGCTCACGACCAGCTCGCCAAACAGCGTCGCCTCGGCCTTGAGACCCGCCTCGAGTCCTTGCTCCGCGCCGATGCGCACCGCTTCGAGCGCCTTCTCCGGCGCCGGATAGTTCCCCTTCGTCTGCTTGAGGAGCGCCTTCTTCGCCTGCTGGAAAAGCACCTTGCGACCGAGCGGATTGTCCTCGAGCGCAATCGTCTGCAGCACCTCCGGAGTGAGCCCCTTGAGCAGCTTGGGCAGGCCACCCGAGAGGTCGAGCCGCTTGCGCGAGATCTTCAGCTTCCCATCGGCCAGCTCGCGCGCACGCGTCTTCGCAACCTCGAGGAGAATCGAGCGCGGCACGACCTCGTCGACCATGCCGAGCTTCTTCGCCTTCGGCGCCTTCACGGTCTTGCCCGCGAGGATGATGTCGAGTGCCTGCGCGATGCCGATAAGCCGCGGCAGCCGCTGCGTTCCGCCCGCGCCGGGGAGGAGACCAAGCTGAACCTCGGGCAGACCCAGTTGAGTCTTCTTGTCGTCGCTGCAGATCCGATAGGTGCAGGCGAGCGTCAACTCGTAGCCGCCACCGAGCGCCGGGCCATGCACCGCGGCGACGATCGGCTTCTTGCGAGCGAGCGCCTCGAGCTTGTCCATCGCCTGCTGGCCACCGCGTGAGAGCTCCGCCGCCTCTGCCGCGCTGCGCGCACGCGAGAGCATCTGCACATCCGCGCCGGCGATGAAGCCCTCGGGCTTGCCGCTCGCGATCACGATCGCGCGCACGCTCGCATCGTCCGCGAGCGTGGCGAGCACAGCCTGAAACTCGCTCTGGAAATCATCGCGCAGCGTGTTCACCGGCTCGCCGGGCACGTCGATGAAGATGGTGGCGACGCCCTGCTCAGTCTCGGTGCGAAACGTGGAAACAGCCATGAAGAAGGCTCCTGCTGGAATTGTCGAAAATTATCGATTCGATAAACTTCGGTAATGGTACGCACTCAAAGCATCTGGCGTGCGCGCCCTTCGCCTACTCGCGCTCGAGCACCATTGCCGCGCCGAGACCACCCGCCGCGCAGATCGAGAGGAGCGCAGTCTGCTTGCCCGTGCGCCCGAGTTCGCGCAGCGCCTGCGTGACCATGCGCGCGCCCGTCGCGGCGAACGGATGTCCCAGGCTGAGCGAGCCGCCGTGAACATTGAGCTTCTCGTCGGCAACCTCTCCAAGCGGCTCTGCGCCTCCGAGATGCTTCTTCGCAAAATCGCGACTCGCCCAGGCCTGCAGATTCGACAGAACCTGCGCGGCGAACGCCTCGTGCACCTCGAAGAGATCGATGTCCGAGAGGCGCAGACCCGCACGCGCGAGCACCTTCGGCACCGAGAACGCGGGAGCCTGCAAAAGCTGCCACGATGGATCGATGCCGGCATAGGCATAGCTGCGCAGATAGCCGAGCGGCTTCAATCCCAGCGCCTTCGCCTTCTCTTCGGCCATCACGATCAGCGCAGCAGCACCGTCGGTGAGCGGGCTCGAGTTGCCGGCGGTGATCGAGCCGAACTTGCGATCGAACACGGGCTTGAGTTTCGCGTACCCCTCGACCGTCGAATCCTTGCGGAAGGTGTTGTCCTCGCTCGTCGCCTCGTACTTCGGCGGAACGAGCACATGCATCACTTCCTGCGCGAACGTCCCGTCGGCCCAGGCCTTGGCCGCGCGCGTGTGCGAGCGATTCGCGAACGCATCCTGCGCCTCGCGGCTGATGCCGTTCTCCTTCGCCATCTTCTCGGCGCTCTCGCCCATCGACTGGCCCGTCGAGAACTCGGCGATCGCAGGAGGGACCGGCAGCACATCCTTCGCCGTGATGGTCGAGAAGGCCTTCACTTTGTCGAGCACAGTCTTGCCTTTGCTCGCGAGCACCATCGCCTGCGCGAGCGGGCGCGACAGACCGATCGGCACATCGCTCATCGATTCGGTTCCGCCGACGAGCGCGACATCGACATTGCCCGTCGCGATCGCATCGGCCGCCGACGTGAGCGCCTGCAGCGACGTCGCGCAAGCACGCGAGACCGTATAGGCCTCCGAAGTGCGCGGCAGCCCCGCGGCCAATGCGATCTCGCGCGCGATGTTCGCCACCGAGACGTGGTGGATCACCGTCCCGAAGACAACCTGATCGATCTCTTTGGGCGCGATGCCGGAGCGCTGCAGAAGCTCCGCGGTGACGATGCGCCCGAGATCCAGCGCAGAGAGGTTCTTGAACGCAGAGCCAGACTTGACGAACGGAGTCCGGAGTCCTGCGACGATTGCGACGCGGCGACCGATGCGGCTTCCCATGATTTCTCCTCGAGGAGCGGGCAAGCGCTGCCCGCGACAGCCGCGGCGGAGATAACGGGATTGATGCGCCGTGTCAATCGACCTGCGGCCCTCCGACGCGGAGCTTCAGCAAGTAGTCCCACGAGTAGATGCCCGTCTGGTGATTGTCGCTCCAGTCGAGCTGCACCGCGTAGTTGCCGACCGGATTCATCCCGCGGCAGCGAACGTCCGCAGCGACCTGCGCCTCACCGACGGTGCGCTTGCCAGTCCACTCCTCGACGCAGCCCGCGCACGGGCATTGCGCACGCAGAAAGCGAGGTGCGAAGTTCGACTCCTGACCATCCTCCCAGCGAATCGTCAGCCCGCCATGCTCATTGAGCGCGAGGTCAGCGGGACGAACGGGAGGCGTGTGCGGCTTGATCTTGTCGAGGAGGCCCATAGGGCGGGTCTAATACACCGCTTCGAGCGTCACGCGGGAGTGGACGCTCTTCTTCATCGGATAGAAGCAGTTGGTCGGCACGAAGTTCACGTCGAGCTGGCAGCCGGCGACCGGCATCGGCGGCGCCTGCTCGAACTCCGCCTCGAAGGCCCAGAGCGTGCGGCGGCGATCCTTCGGCGGCGCACCGAGCAGTCCCTTCGCACCGAGCGTGCGCGCCTGCCCGAGTACGAGCTTGTCGTAATCGGCGTTCCCGCTCGAGGCCGCGATCGAGACATCTTCGAGCGCACCGTCGGACGCCTGCGTGAGCAGCACATGGACGATCAACTTCGTCGACCAGGGATTGTCGGCGCTCCCGCCCGCGGCCTGCGCCTGCTGGATGTTTGCAAGCTGCGAATCCATCGCGGTGCCGCGCATGCCGCGATCGGCGGCGAGACCAGCGAGCAGCCCACCGTTGTTCGACTCGCCGGGCATGCCGCGCGCCTTCGCGTCGGGCGAAATCGGGGAGCCGTTCTTGCCGTAGTTGCCTGCTGCGCGCTTGTAGACCTCGGCCATCTGCCGCATCCCGCGCGGGATGCCTGACGTCGACGCCGGACGATTGTCGAGCAGCGTCCAGCCCGGCGCGAACCCCTTGGTGAGCGACTCCTGGACGCCCTGCCAATAGGCATCGCGGCCGTCGCGCGCGCGGGAGAACGCCACCTCGTCGCCAACCCAGCCCTTCACTTCTCCCTCGACCCGCGCCTTCTCTGCCGCGAGCGCTTCCGCGGGCGTGAGTTGCTTCACCGGCCCTTGCGGCCCCTCGCCAAATCCGTTCGTCCAGGTGCCCGCGCCCGCGTGCTTCGAATCGGGCGGCGCGCCGAGTGACGCGAGTGGATCCGCGAGCGTGCGCGACACGCTGAGCCGCGCTGGTGGCGGTCCGGAGGGTGCAAGACCTTCCGCCTTCGCCCACCGCGCGTCGTGAACTGGCTCGCTGTTCGTCGTTTCTGCAGAGGCGCTCTCACTGGACGATTCGTCGTGCGCCACCTGCGAGTCAGTGTGCGCATCGCGCGAAACCGGACGCCGACGCATTGACGTCTGCGCGGGCACAACAGGAGCAGGAATCGAAGCAGGTTTGGATGGCTCCGGAGCGAAACGCAGCTCGACCGACACAGGCGCAGCCGACTTCGCCGGAGCATTCGGCGCCACCGCCGCGTGAAGCAAAGTGATCGCGAGCAGCGCGTGCGCCACCAGCGCGCCCGCGAGCGCGAGCACGAAGCGACGCGCCGTCGAACGACGCGGCTGCACTGCTTCTGGCTGCAAAGGACGAAGCTTCACGGTTCGCATGCTCCTACGTCTCGAGGCACGCCGCAATCCGCCAGATCGCAGCGGCCCAGGTTCGTGGCGCGGACGCCGCATGATAGACGCGGAGCCGATCCCTTCGTGACCTGCATGCGTATCCTTCACTTCTCCGACCCTCATGTGCAGCTGCGCGACTGGCGCACGCGTTCGCTTCGCGCGCTGGGTCCTCTGCGCGCGCTCGCAACCGCGGAACTCTGGCGCAGCCGGGGCGCTCGCTACGATCGCGCAGAGGAGAGGCTGCATGATCTCGCCGCTCTCTCTCTTGAACACGACCACGCGATCTGCACGGGAGACCTGACCCAGCTTGGCACACGCGAAGAGATGCAACTCGCGCGGGCCGCGCTGGGCGCGCTCGCGAGCGATCGTGAGCGCTTCACGACGTTGGCGGGCAATCACGATCGCATCCCGCTCGCGCTGAAGCCCGTGCACTATTTCGAAGAGCTATTCCCTGAGCAGACGGTCGACGGTGGCGGCAGCGACCTTGGCGAGTTCGCCCCCGTGCGCGTGCGCCTGCTCGGTCCCCACGGAGGAGCCGCGCTCGTGATCGTCGACTCTGCGATCGCGATGAGTTGGCCCATCCTGAGCCGCGGAGAGATCACCAGACCCGCCCTGGAGGCGCTCTCGCGCGCTCTTGCGCACCCTGAAGTCCGGGCGCGCTGCGCTCTCGTGGTGACCCACCACTCGCCGATGCGCGCGCACGGACGCCTCGACTGGCCCGTTCATTACTTGCAGAACACAACCAATTTCCTGCGCGTGGCGCGAGCAGGTGGCGCGCAGGCGGTCCTCGCGGGACACGTGCACGAGCAGTTCGACCTGCCGGAGACGCCCGAGCGGCCACGCGTGCTCTGCGCGGGAAGCGCGACGGATGCGAAGCGGCCGACGGCCTACAGCTTGGAGATCCTCGGGCGGCGATTGAGCAACGTCCAGCCGATCGATCTCAGAGCGCGGTTCCATGCGTGACGACTCGCGACGAGCGCCCGCGACCGGGATGAAGCCTCTCGCTGCGATTCCGTCGGCCGTGTTGGCCGGACTGCTCGCAACTCCGTCGCTGTATCTGATCGACAAGGTTCTCGGTCTCAGTGCCGTTCCGCTCTACGTCGCCTGCGTCGCCGCGATGGTCGCGATCTGGAGGAGTTCCCCCTCTGCACGGTTTGCCGAGCGCCTCGGAGAGAAGCGCGCATGCATTCTGGCGGTGGCGACGCTCGCGGCCCTCGTGATCGCGTTCTTCGTGCTCTATCCAATCGCCAAGTCGGGGCAGTTCGGCGCAGGAAGCGACGCAGACGACGCGCTGAACAAGGCCGCACGCGCTTTGATGGGCGGCCACTTCCCGTATCGGCAGCTGACCTACCGGGGCAACCCGATCACGCCGATGCCGGGGGCGCTGCTACTGGCTTCTACGTTTGTGCTGCTGGGAAACGGCGCATACCAGATCTTCCTCTGGCTCCCGGCGGCGTTCCTTGTCGTGCGCGCAGGCTTCAACGGGAGCAGTGGCCGGGCGCTGACCTTCTCGTGGCTCGTGCTGGCGGCGTGTCCGGCGGTGCTCCACCACCTCGTGACCGGGATCGACTACGCCGCGAATTCGATCGCGGTGCTCGTGTTCGCGCTCGGCCTTGCGCAGAGCGCCGCGCGCATAGATTCACCTCGGTGGCGAACGCTCGGGTGGGCCGCGCTCTTCGGCCTCTCGCTGTCGTCGCGCGCCAACTTCGTGTTGCTGGTCCCGCTGGTCGCCCGCCATCTCGCCAAGTGCTGTGGCTGGCGCTGGTCAGGCAAATTGATCGCGATGGCACTGTTCGCCGCGAGCGTCGTGACCCTGCCCTTCTTCGCCTATGACCCGCAGGGATTCTCGCCGCTGCACACGGCGGACAAGCTGACGCAGCTCAACCCATTGCTGCCGCACGCCGCGTTCTGGATTCCGGTCGCAGCACTCGCGCTGTCGCTCTGGTTGGCTCTTCGTCCCACCGTCCGCTCGACCGAGACGTTCCTGCGCGACGCGACACTGGTGCAGGCGTTCGTGGTGCTGCTGCCTGCGACGCTCTGGGCGATGTTCGGAGAGCCGCGCCTCGACTACACGGCGTTCGGCGAACTGTTCCTCTACTTCGGGCTCGCGTGGATCGCAGCGCGCAGCGGGCGCGACGACCGATCTCTCGACGCGAAGGCATCCGTATGACACGGCGTATGACACCGCATCCGATGACGTCGCGAACGGCAACCGTGCTCTGCGTTCTCGCCCTCTCTGGCGCAGCGCACGCAGCCGTTTCGGAATCAACTGCGCGCCAACGTCTGGATGCAGACGTCGCCGCCGGTCGCCCGCTGGTCGCGCACATCGTCGTTGCGCTCGCAGACAACGAGCACCAGGGAATCATCCCCGTCCCGAAAGCGCTGGGGAGCGGACAGGCGCCGCGCACGAATCTCTATTGGGGAGCGGCCTACGGCGTGCGCAACTACTTCGCGAAGAAGGCCGGCTGGACCGAACTGCGTACGCCTCCAGCGAAATCATCGTTCGTCCTCGAGCGCACAGTCTTCCGCAAACGCATCGAGCGAGGCGGACACGAGATCGCGATCTACGCAGTCGCCGATGCCTACGACGGCGCGCACATCCGGGAGGCGATCGTCGACGACCTCGAGTTCCTCGCCGGACGCTCGGCCGAGCGCGTGGAGGCAAGTGACAAAAACGAGAAAGTGTCACTCAGCGCCGGCGGCGATGCGCAGCTCATCATCTACGTCGGCCACGACGGCCTGATGGACTTCAACGTCCCCGCGCCCGCGCCAGCAGCGGACGGAAGCGCCCGCACCGCGATCGTGCTCGCGTGCATCAGCCGGTCATACTTTGGCCCGCTCGTCGATCGCGCGGGCGCGTTCAGCCTCGTGACGACGACAGGCTTGATGGCCCCGGAGGCGTACACGGTGGATGCAGCGCTCGCGGCGTGGTTCGGCGGCGCGAGCGCGAGCGACGTGCGATCGGCCGCGGCAGAGATCTACGATCGGTATCAGCACTGCGGACGCGGCGGCGCGCGGCGTCTGTTCGGCGCTGCGCGCGAAGCGCGATGAGCGCGGCACGAGGCTCTCACTTGAACGTGAGCGGGACGCGCCCGACATAGAGAGGGAAATCATCGACGACGCCGAGATCACCAACTGGCCGGCTTCACCCTTCCAGGCGACATCTTGGGCGAGCTGGGTCGATCATCGTCGTCACCTCGCGCAACTGGCGACAGCGCAAACGCGGCGACGCAAGCAGCGACGGAGAGTCTCAACTGCGCGTTCAGCATGCGCACGCAATACCGCATTGCGCCTGATCCGCCGCGTGCGCGCGATCACATTCGACGAGCAAGACGTGCACTCTTCTCCGTCGTGATCGAACCGACGACGGCGACAATCGCTCATCACGCCGCGTCCGGCCCCACGCTGGCTGCGTCGAGACACGAACACGTCGTGCCGTGAATCGCTCTACGTCCGGACCACAGAGGCCGAGTCGAGCCGCGATCACTTTTCGCGCGGAGCCGCGCAGCGTGCCCCCTTGCGGGGCACCGAGCAGCGAGCACGTAAAGTGATCGCGGTCGATCGGCCGATTATTCGTCGCGCAGCGCAACCGCCGGATCCAGCTTGCTCGCCCGCGCCGCCGGATAGATCCCGAAGACGAGCCCGATCATCGTGCAGACCGCGAGCGACAATCCGACCGCCCAGAGAGGCACCTCGGTCGGCAATGTGAATCCGTAGCGCACGACCGCGCTCACCGCGTAGCCAAGCCCCACGCCGATGAAGCCGCCGATCAGCGAAAGCATCACCGCCTCGAAGATGAACTGCATGAGGATGCGCATGCGGCGCGCTCCGAGCGCTTTGCGCAGGCCGATCTCGCGCGTGCGCTCGGCGACCGCGACCAGCATGATGTTCATCACGCCGATGCCGCCGACGAGGAGAGAAAGCGCACAGACCGCGAGCATGAACATCTTCACCATGTCGGCGAGGTTGTCGAAGGTCTGCTGCATCGTCTCGTTCGAGTACATATCGAAGTCGTCGTCCTGATCCGCCGAGAGCCCGCGCACGACGCGGAATGCAGCGGTCGCCTGATCCATCAGACGCTTCAGGTTGGAACCGGACTCGGCCATGACGGTGATGTTGACCGAGCGGCCTGTGCCGTAGATCTCCATGAAGAGGCCGATGGGGATCGCGATCAGGTTGTCGGGATTTCCGCCGAACGGATTGCCGCCTTGCCGCTCGATGATGCCGATGACCTCGAGTTCGAGGTGGCCGAGGCGGACCTTCGCGCCGATCGGCTCGCGATCGGGGAAGAGCGAGTCGACGACGCCCGCGCCGAGCACCACCACCCGGCCTCCGCTCATTGCCTCGGATTCACCAAACCCGCGCCCACGGCCGATGGGAAGCGAGTTGTTGCCGAAGAACTCGCTCGTCCCGCCGGCAACCTGGATGCCCTGCGCAACGTTCTCGGTGGTCGAGACCTCCTTGCCGAAGTCCCAGACCTCGCCCCCGATCTGGTGCGCCTGCGGGAGCGATTCGCGCAACGCCATCGCCTGCGCGAGCGTGAGGTTCTTGCGCTTCTGGATCGCGGCCGACTCCGGACCGAAGTGAACCGCGGGCCACTTCTGGATCTGGAAGACGTTGGCGCCGAGGCCCCCCATTCCCTGGTTCATCGAGTTCTGCAGGCCCTGCGTCAGCGCCATCATCGAGATGACCGTGAAGACGCCGATGACGATCCCGAGCAGTGTCAGCGCGGCCCGGAGCTTGTGGCCGAACATCGACTGCAGCGCGAGGCGCAGATCATCGCGGCGCGCACCGACGGCAGACAGGAACCGCTCGACGCGTCCGGTTTGTGGGCGCGCGGTGCCGAACGATGACGAGCGCTGCAGTTCACTCATGGCGCAGCGCCTCGATCGGTTGCAGCAAAGCCGCGCTGGCCGCGGGCCAGATGCCAAAGAGCAGTCCCGTGCCGATGGAGAAGCCAACGCCAAGCAGCAGCACCGACGGAGAGACAGCCGCAGACATCGGCGTCACCTGCGCGAGAAACCACGCGACGCCGATGCCGAGCGCAGTGCCGACCATTCCGCCCACGCAACTCACCGCCACGGCCTCGCAGAGAAACTGCAACAGGATCGTGCTGCGTCTCGCTCCGAGCGCGCGTCGCACGCCGATCTCGCGCGTGCGCTCCTTCACCGAGACGAGCATGATGTTCATGATCCCGATGCCGCCGACGAGCAGCGTGATGACGCCGATGAGGCCCGCGACCACCTTGAGCGCGAGCGTCGTCTGGTTGAACGACTGGAGGATCTTGTCCTGTCGGTTCACCGTGAAGTTGTCGTCCTGATCGGGAAGGATCCGGCGATACGTGCGCAGGACCTGAATCAGCTCCTCTTCCGTCTCGCGCACGCGGCCGATCGGCGCGACGGCGGCAATGGTCATCGAGCGCTTCGCGCCGAACGCCCGCCCGAATGACGAAAGAGGGAGAATGAGCACCTTGTCCTGCGACTGGCCGAATGCGTTTCCTTTGCGCACCAGCGTGCCGACGACGGTGCAGCGGGACATCGGGCCTACCTTCAAGCGCCCGCCGAGAGGCTCCGCGTTCTTGAAGAACGCATCCTCGAGATCTGCGCCGATGATGCACGCATCCGTGCCGATCTCCTCGTCCACCGAGGTGAGGAAGCGGCCGTGCTTCACCTGGAAGCCACCCGACTCGAGGAACGCGTCGGTGGTGCCACGGATGTCGATGTTCTGCAGCTCGTGCTCGCCGATGCCGACCGTGCTTTGCGTGCCGACGATGGGAGCGACGGCCTCAGGCAATTTCGCCCCCGCGAGCAGCGCGCGATAGTCGCCGCGGCCCACACCCGGACGGTTGCGCAACTTCCACCAGTTCTCGCGATTCGATCCCCACGACCACTTCGAGACATAGAGGGTGTTGGGGCCGAGCATCGAGAGCTGCTTGGCGAACGAATCGTCGAGACCGGCGACGGCCGAGTAGATCGCGATGACCGTGCCGACGCCGATGGCGATGCCCGTGATGGTGAGCGCCGCGCGAAGCCGGTGCGCGACGAGCGAGGTGAGCGCCTGCACGATCGCTTCGCGCAGCTCGCGAAAGATCCGCAGGATGCTGCGCCAGAAGCCGATGCGCTTGTGCTTGATGGGCGCGCGTTTCGGCGCGGCTGCGGGCAGCGTCGCTTCAGCCATGGTGCGCGCCAGTCCCCGGCTCGCGCTGAGACAGCCCCGACGCCATCTGCTGTTGCGCTGCGAGAGCCGCCGCGGCAGCTGCGTCGATGTCGCGCTGGTTTTCGAACGCGACGCGCTGGCCCTCTCCATCGGCGACGACAAGACCATCGACGACGCGGACCGCACGAGGACAGCGCGCCGCGAGCTTCGGTTCATGCGTCACGAGGACGATCGTGTTGCCCGCCGCGTGCAGCTCGAGAAAGAGCCGGATGATGTCCTCGCCCGTCGCGCTGTCGAGATTTCCCGTCGGCTCATCCGCAAGCAGCAGCGATGGATCGGTGACGAGCGCGCGCGCGATCGCCACGCGCTGGCGCTGCCCACCCGACAGCTCGGTCGGCTTGTGGTGCGTGCGATCCCCGAGCTGGACGCGGTCGAGCGCCGCCTTCGCCTTCTCGCGACGCTCTCTGGGAGAAACGCCGCGATAGATGAGAGGCAACTCGACGTTCTCCAGCGCGCTCGCCCGCGGCAGCAGCTGGAAGCTCTGGAAGACGAAGCCGATCTCGAGATTGCGCACGTCGGCGAGCTCGTCGTCGGCGAGCGTGCTGACATCGCGCCCACCGAGCAGATACGCGCCCGTCGTCGGCACATCGAGGCAGCCGAGAATGTTCATCAGCGTCGACTTGCCTGAACCCGACTGCCCGACGATGGCGACGAACTCGCCCTTCTCGATGTTGAAATCGATGTCGCGCAGCGCGTGGACCTTGCTCAGGCCCAGATCGTACGTCTTGGTGATGTGCTGCAGCTCGATGAGGGCCATGGTCTCTCTCGCGATCGTTCGTGAGTCGAACTAGTTCGGACCGCCGCGAGGCCCCTTCTCGTCGTGCTTGCCACCGGGGGCATCCTTCTTCTGCTCTTCGATCATCTGCCCGTCCTGGAGCTCGCGCGCGAGCGTCCGATACGGCCCCTCGACGATCTGCTCGCCCTCTTTGATGCCTTCAATGATCTCGATGTCGGTGCGGCTCGCGATCCCCGTCTTCACTTCGCGCATCTCCGCCTTGCCATCCTTCATCACGAAGACGACCTTGACGGGCTTGGGCTTCCCGGTCGCAGCCGCCGTCGGAGGCGCCGACGAATTGCTTTGAGTGCCAACAGTTGGTGTACCAACCTTCTCGACCTTCAGCTCTCCCTCGCGCGCAGGGCCCGACTGCTCCTTCTTCTTCGCCTCGCGCGAGGTGACCGATTCGATCGGCACGGTGACCACGTTGTCCCGCGTGGCCGTCGCAATCGAGACCGCGGCCGACATTCCCGGCAGCACGGATGATGTTGGATCGAGCACCGCGACGCGCACGTAGAAAGTCGTCACCTCGGCATCGGTACCGGGATTCTTGATCTGCGCATTCTTGCCAACCGCAGCGACCTTGCCGTGGAACTGGTGGTCGGCGATTGCGTCGACATCGATCGTCGCTTCATCACCCTCGTGGATCGCGACCACCTCGTGCTCACCGACCTCGGCCTTGACCTCCATGTTCTGCAGACCGCCCATCAGCAGCACGACGTCTTCCGAAAAATCGCTGCCGCGAATGCGCTCGCCAACTTTGTGGTCGAGTTCGAGAATCGTCCCGTCGAGCGGCGCGACCAGCGTGGTGCGCGAGAGGCTGTAGAGCGCGCTCTCGAGTTGCCCCTCGTTCGATTCGACCTGCTGCTTCTGCGCCGCAAGCCGCCCCTGATCGATCTTCAGCGTCGTCTCCACCTTCTCGAGAGAAGAGTCCGAATCGAGGTGGTCCGCGACGAGCGATTTCGTGCGCGCCAGATCGCGCTTGTCCTGATCGATCTGCGCGGTGAGTTGATCAATCTGGGCCTTGTTGCTCGCAACGCCGGCGCGAAACTGCGCGACCTGCGCCTGGTAGGAGCGCTTGTCGATCTGGCCGAGGAGTTGCCCCTTCTTCACCCGATCGCCCTCGCCCACCGCGAGCGAAATCAGATCGCCCGTGACGTTGCTCGAGACCTTGACCGTCTGCACGGCCTGCAGGTGGCCCGCGGCCGTCACCAGGCGCGTGACGTTCCCGCGCTTCGCAGCAGCGAGATTCACCTCGACAGCCGGAGGCGGATGCGGCCGCAGTCCCTGCACAGTGGCGAAGCCGACCACGCCGATCACGATGGCGGCGAGAATCCAACGACCCAACGTCATCTCATTCTCCGAGCGGCCGGACATCGCGGCCACGTCAAGTTGCGATTGCTACGAAACTCACCCACCGATGTTTCGCACCGGCACCGAAATCTCGTTCGTCCCGCTCGCCGCAGACGTACCGAGCGACTGAGGATCCGCGCCCATCGCCCGCTTGAGCGCAGCCAGTTGCTCGCGTCCATCGACGAGCGCGTTGACGTGAGCGAGTTGCGCCTGCGTCAGCTTGAGCTCTGCATCGCGAACATCGAGCACCGTGCCGACGCCAACGGCCTGCCGCGCCTTCGCCAGCCGCAGCCCCTCGCGAGCCGTGTCCTCCGACTGCCCCGCCACCTGCGCCCTCTGACGCGCGCCCGCGAGATTCGAGATCGCCGTGTTCACATCTGACGCGACCTGCCGCTTGCCCTGCATCAGATCGTTCTCGTTCGACTCCGCGAGCAGCTCGGAACGACGGATGCTCGACTGATCCGCGAAGCCGTTGAAGATGTTCCAGTTCAACACCAGCGTGGCGCTGAGATTGCTCTTCTCTCCGGGCGGCGCGACGATATCGCCGATGTTCTGCGAGTTGCGCGTGTAGCCAGCCTGGGCGCTCAGGCTCGGGTAGTAGCGCCCCTTCAATCCCGTCGTGGTCTTGCGCGTCGCCGCAAGCGCGTGCTCGTAGGCGCGAAGACTCGGCCGCGTCGAGAGTGCGAGCTCCACCGCGCGCGCAGCCGGAGGGGGAGGCAGCGGAAGCTCCTTCAGTTCGCTCGGCTCGACGATCGCGAGCGGCGTCGACGGGTCAGCTCCGAGGAGCGTCGCAAGCGCGAATCGATTCTGCTCGACGAGCGCGGTCCCCGAGAGCCGGTTGAGTTCGTCGTTGTCGCGATTGGAGCGCGACGCATAGACGTCCGCCTGCGCGGCCTTGCCTCCGGCATAGAGCTTCTCTTCAAACTCAGTCTGGTCGCGGCTCCGGCGGGCTGCATCCTCGAGCACCGCGAGCTGCTTCTGCGCGCGCACCAACTCGAGAAACGCCTGCGTCACCTGGTAGGTCGTCTGCAGCCGCTGCTCTTGCGCGGTCTCCTGCTGCGCGTGAAACGAAAGCGCGGCGGCCTCGAGGTTGTTCCACCAGGCGCCGCCGTCGAAGATCAGCTGCGAGAAGGTCAGGCCAAATCCAAAATTGCCGTAGACCGAAGCGGGCTGCGCGGGGATCTGCACGACGTGACCGAGCAGCGTGCTCGTCTGAGCGTCGCTGCTTCCAGAGCGGTTCACCCCCGTGGAGGCGTTGAAATTCAAGTTGGGCAGAATCGCCGCGCGCGTGGAGAGATACGACTGCTCGGACTGCAGCGCGGTCAGCGAGGCCATCAGCACGTCGTGGTTGCGCGCAAGCGCGAGCTCAACCGCGTCCGCAAGCGACAGCGGGCCGCTCTGTTGCGTGGGCGTCGCCGCGCTGCCATTCGACGCGGGCGAGGGCCCAGGCGTGGAGGTTTCGACAGCGGAATCTGCGCGGACATTCCCGGCGAGCAGCAGAGCCGCGAGGGGCAGCGAAGCAAGTCGACGAGCGAGCATCTAACCTCCGAGATGAAATGCGCAGGCGAGCAGAAGTCGCCAGAGTGTCCACGCGACGAGCGAGGCAATGACTGCCGAGCGGCGCGAAAGATTCGCGGCGGTGGCGAGCCCGAAGCCGAGCAGCAGCGCGGACCAGAGAGAGAAAAGGTCGAGCGCGTTGCCAAGCGGCGCGAGCGGTCCGCTGATCGAATGGCCGAAGTGCGCGAGGATCTGGTTGAGCGTCCGCGGGATCAGCGGAGGGCCGTGCGTCTCGATCGTGCTGTGCATCCAGACTGCGCCAGCCGAGAGGAGATCGCTCACCGCAGATGGAATCAGCGCGGCTCCCGCAACCGCGCTCATCTGCCCGCCCTGCGAGCGGCCGCGCAGGAACCAGGCGAGAATGTAGAGCGAAACGAGATAGACGAGGCACAGCAGCGGCGGGCGGAAGATCGAGGCGGCCACCGTCTTGACGATGAACTTGCGGTCGGCGGCCTTCGCCTGGTCCTCGACCTGGCGATCGCTCATGTCCTTCAGCTGGCCGGTCATCTCCAGCTCCTGCAGCGTCTCCGCGTGAGCATCGACGCGCATCGCCTGCATTCCCGAGAGCGACAGCGCGCAGACCATCGCGAACAACAGCGCCCAACGGGCCTTGCTCTCGCGCGCAACGCGCGGCATGCCAACATCGGGGGCGAGCAGCGCAACGAGCGGAGCGGGAACCCGACTTGGAGCGCTCGATGAGACAGCGGACGCGGGCGGCGTCATTGCAACCTCGACAGGAAGGGACACGCGGGCTCCTCGCACGCTTCGTCGAAAGAGCGCGACGGATGAACGCAGATGGCGGCGCTCACCCAGTACGCTCGGCCCCTCGGGAATATTTCGTGCGCCCTTTTCGCACAGCCGGTCGCCGAATGGGAGCGGCGCGACACGAATTGAGCCGATCGCGAACTTGTCACCAAGACGAGCGCACCTCAGGGATGACATTGCTCGGGCACGCAGTTAGAGTCCGTGCATGCGCGCACCTCTCGAGCCCCGGAAGAAGGTTCAGTTGGTGGTGGCTGCACTCCTCGTGCTGATGTGCGCGAGCGTGGCGATGATGTACCGCTCAGGGCCACCGCGCGGGCAGCTCTACGCGATGCTCCAGCGGCACTAGTTCGGCGTCGCGCCCCGCGACAGGAACGGCGAACCCATCCACAACCGCTACGCTGCCGGGCCCGGTTCGCCGTGCGGGTCCTTGAACGCTTCGAAGCGCTTCTTGTCGACGACGATGTCGGTGACCGCTTCCAGCGCGACTTTGCCGTCCTTCACCGCCGCGAAGAGCGCATCATCCATCGTCTGCATTCCCTGCGACTTGCCCGCCTGGATCGCGTTCGCGATCATCGACGTGTTGCCCTCGCGGATGAGGTTCGAGAGCGCGCTGGTGCGCAGGAGGATCTCGTGAACGGCGAGGCGACCCTTGCCCTCTTTGCGCGGCATCAGGAGCTGCGCGACGACGCCGCCGAGTGACTCAGCGAGCGACGCCCGCGCCTGCGGTTGCTCCTCTTCGGGAAATGCGTCGACCACGCGTGCGATTGTCTTGGCCGCCGAGTTGGTGTGCAGCGTGCCGAAGACGAGGATGCCCATTTCGGCCGCCGCCAGCGCGAGCGCGATGGTCTCACGGTCGCGCATTTCGCCGACGAGCAGCACGTCGGGATCTTCGCGCACTGCGCTCTTGAGCGCCTCGGCGAACGAGCGCGCGTGCTGGCCGATCTCGCGCTGCGAGAGGAGCGACTTCTTGCGCGGATGGACGAACTCGAGCGGGTCCTCGATGGTGATGATGTGGCGCGAGTACTTGGTGTTGATCGCGTCGATCACTGCAGCCATCGTCGTCGACTTGCCCGAACCCGTCGGCCCGGTGACCAGCACGAGACCGCCCGCGAGGTCGGCGAGGCGGTGCAGCGCAGGCGGCGCACCGAGATCGTCAAGCGTGAGGATCTTCTCCGGGATCACACGCATCACCGCGCCCGGGCCGTTCTCCTGCCGGAAGAAGTTCACGCGAAAGCGCGCCAGCCCCGCGATGGAGTAGGCGAAGTCGTGATCGCCGTTCTCCTCGAAGGGGGACATGTGGTGCCCCGCCATCTCGGCGAGAATCTGCGTGAGCCGCGGCGCATCGAGCACTGTCGGCGCGAGCGCAACGAGTGAACCATCGAGGCGCAGGAGCGGAGGCCTGCCCGCGGCGAGATGAAGATCGCTTGCCTTGCGCTGCACCAGTTCGCGCAGCCACCGATCAATCTGCGGCGGCTGTCCAGTCGGAGGAGGCATCGGCTAGACCTTTCCTGGGCCGTTGGGGATCAGCGCGGGATTCTCCGCGACCCGCCTGGCCTCGTCGGGAGCGACGCGGCCCGAGAGGACCAACTCGCGCAGCGAGTCGTCCATCGTCCGCATGCCCTGCGATTTTCCCGTCTGCATCGCAGAGCGGACCTGGAACATCTTGTCGTCGCGGATGAGGTTGCCGATCGCCGGCGTGATGACGAGCAACTCGAGTGCAATCGCGCGGCCGCCATCGATCGTCGGCACCAGCCGTTGCGTAATGACTCCGTGGAGCGACTCGCTGACCATCGAGCGGACCTGCGTCTGCTGCGCTGGAGGGAACGCGCCGAGGATGCGCGAGATGGCGCGCACAGCGGACGCGGTGTTCATGGAGCCGAGCACGAGGTGGCCCGTCTCCGCGGCGGTGACCGCGAGAGAGATCGTCTCGGCGTCGCGCAGATCACCGACGACGATGACATCGGGATCCTCGCGCAGCGCCCCGCGAAGTGCGCGCGCGAACGAGTTGGTGTCGCGCCCGACCTGCCTCTGGTTGACGAGCGCCATCTTCGGCGAGTGGAGAATTTCGACCGGATCCTCGAGGCAGAGGATGTGCTCGGCCCGCTCCTGCGCGATGAGATTGACGAGCGCGGCAAGCGTGCTGGTCTTGCCGCTGCCGGCGAGTCCCGTGACCAGAACCATCCCCTGCGCGTACTCGACAAACGAGGCGAGTTGCTCGGGAAGACCGAGCTCAGCCAGGCTGGGCGCGGTCCGGCGCACCAGACGGAAGGTCGCGTTGGTGCCCGTGTTGGTGACGTAGAGATTCCCGCGCGCGCGCAGACCGCTCGGCGTCGTGCAGAGCAGGTCGAAGGACATCTCGGTGTCGAAGCGCGCGCGCTGATCGGGCGTGAGCAACTCGCGAAGCTGTCCATCGAGTTCGCGCGCGTCGAGCAACGCGGTCGTGCCGGTGAGCAGCCGACCGCCCGTGCGCAGCGCAAGCGGCGAGCCGGGATGGAAGTGCACGTCGGAGGCGCCGCGCTTCTCGGCCGCTTCGAGGATGCTGAGAATGCGGGCCGCACCTGGGCCGCCCGCGGGTGCGATCCGTGAGGCCGCGGGAGGAACAGAGACGGGCGCAGACGGAGGGGGCGCGCTGATCGCGGCGGGGCGCGGAGGAGCGCTGGGCCGCGCTGGAGGCAGAGGAGCGCTGAACTGTACCGGCGCGAGCTCGGGGGAAGTCGAGTCGTCTGCTGGCGGCGGAGGTGGGGGCGGAGGCGCGGACGTCCTCGCCGGGCGTCCGGGCGAGGAGATTGCCGCGGGCCGCGCGCTCAACGAGTTCACGGGACGCGCAGCGGGAGCCGCACTGGGCGCGGACTTGCGCATCTCGAGCAGATCCAGGAGTTCGCGCAACTGCGCATCGGTCACGAGTCCGCGATGGACGAGCAGCGCGCCGAGGTTGTGCCGCCCACCGAGCTGCGCCTGCACCTTCAGGCAGAGGTCGATGTCAGCTTGCGTAGCGAACCCGCGCTCCACTGCGAGTCGGCCAATCTGGGTCGATGCGTCGTCAGGCATGCGCCGCGGACCTTAGCGCGCAATCAGCGCGTTCGCGCGAGAGAGACGCCTTCGATGCGCGCACCGGCGCTCCCTCTTAGTCGTGGCTTTCATCTGACGCCGCGCCCTCTGCGGCCGCGACCTCGGCGGTGGCCTCGGCATGCTGTCCGCGCAGGGCCTCTGCAAGCCGCGTGACCAGCACCGACGGGAGAACGCGCTTGCCGGCCAACTCGGAGATGGCCTCCTCGAGACGCCGCGCGAAACCCTTTGCCGCGCGCGCGCGATCGACCGGCAGACCTGCCTGCTCGAGCTGCTCGAGGAGCGGACGCGAGCCGAGGATCGCACGCCCCGCGCTCCGCGCCAGACGCCGCCGCACCCGCCACAGACGCGCTCCAGAAAGTTCACCCAGCACCGCCGAAGCGAGCTTGCGCGCCTGCCCGCTGCGCTGCGCTTCGCCATCCTGCAGCCGCCCGAGCAGCCTCTGCAGCGGCGGATACGGGAGCGCCTTCTGCAGCAGCGTCTCGACCTCGGGCAGCACGCACTCGCGCACCAGAAGATCGACAGCGGCCTCGAGCGAATCGCCGTGGTCCGTGAACGAGCGCGCAAACGAGAAGAGCGCATGGGGCGGCGCATCTTCACAAGCGCGCGGGAAGCGCTCCCGGAAGAAGACCAGCTGATCCATCCACGCAGCCGCGCGCCGAGAACGCGTCTGGAAATGCTCGATCGGCCCCCGCGCGAGACGAAGGAATCCATCGGGATCCTGCAGCAGGGCCTCGGAGAGAAGCAGCTCGGGAACAGGGAGGAGCGTCACCGCCGCGTGCTCGGTGCGGGCGAGAAATGCGAGCGCGCGATATGTCGCGACCTGCGCCTCGGGTCGCGTCTCGAGCGCCCACTTCGCGAGCAACTCGGGCGCGGCGCGCAGCTCTTGAATGTCGTCGTGCGTCCTCATTGCGTCTCCTGTTCGAAGGCTCGTTCGCTCACGAAAGCAGCGCGCGCTCGACTCCGCGGCGCACCAGCACGGGCAGAATCTCCCGCCGCCATTCGGGATCGACCCCGATGTTCGTCAGCGGCTTGCACTGCCTCTGCGCGCGCAGGCCGAGTTCCTGGCCGAGCGCGCGAATCTCCTCGGGCGTCGAGACCGGGCGCCCGCGCAGCTCGTCGACGTGCCGCACCAGCGCGGGCCGGGCTGCAAGCGCGCCGACGCAGAGCCGGAGCGCCGCGACCTTCTGCTCCTCGACGGAAATCGTGACGCCGAAGTTCAGCGCGGGGAAATCGATCGCCTGCCGCAGGCGCAGCTTTCCATAGGCCTGCCTCAAACGCGCCGCCGCGAGAGGGATGCGCGCTTCAACCAGAAGCTCGTCCCTCGCGAGCTGCGTATTCTTCACCCCATCCGCGATATAGAAATCATCGAGGGGAATGATTCGCTCGCCTCTCGGCGAGACCAATCGGACCATCGCGCCGAGAGCGACGAGAATCGGCGCAGTATCATTGGACGCCGCGGCAACGCAGCGCTGCCCGCCTTTAACGACGTGGCAGACGGTGCCGTCCTTCTTCAGGCAATACCCGAGCGCGCTGCGCCAGAAATGGCTCTGGTTGATATAGACGCAGCGGGTATCGAGGCAGAGATTCCCGCCCACTGTTCCCATCCGCCGCAGTTGCGGCCCGGCGATCTGCGAGGCCGCGTCGGCAAGCGACGGAAAGAGTTCAATCACGCGTGCATGGTTGGCGAGTTGATCGACGGAGCACATCGCGCCGATGCGCAACTCGCTCTCCTCTTCGCGGATATATCGCAGCTCGCGAGATATCCCGCGCAACGCGACGAGATTGCCCGTTTCATACATCCCATACTTCAGATTCGGGACGATATCGGTGCCGCCTGCCAATAGCCTCGCCCCGGGAATATCGCGCAGGAGCGCGACCGCCTCATCGACGCTCTTGGGTTGGTGGACCGCCAGCATGGGCAGGGTCAGCATGCGGCACCGCGTTGCGCTTCATCGCGCGCGCGAATCAATGCCAGCACCTTCGCCGGCGTGAACGGCAACTCGCGAACGCGGATCCCGCAGGCATCAAAGAGCGCATTCGCGATTGCGGGTATTGCCGCGTGCAATGGCCCCTCGCCGGCCTCTTTCGCGCCATAGGGCCCATTCGGATCTCCGCTCTCGACGATCGATGCGCCAATCAGCGGAGTATCGAGCGAAGTTGGTATCCGATAATCAAGCAGCGACGGCCCACGATGCTGGCCGCTCGCCGTATAGCTCATCTCTTCCAACTGCGCCTCGGCGACGCCCATATAGACCGAGCCCTCGATCTGCCCCTCGACCAGCGTGGGATTGAGCGCCTTGCCGCAGTCGTGCGCCGCCCAGACGTTGGTGCAGCGCCAGAGCCCGGTCTCTTCGTCGACCTCGACCTCGGCGATATGCGCGGTAAATGAATATGCGGGAGAAGCGCCGATGGTGCCACCGCGATATTCGCCGCCGAGCTTGCCTTCGCCGATATCCTTGGTTCGATATCCGCCCGTCTCAGCGAGAGGCCGACCTTCCCGGGCTTCCGCCCACTGGCAGGCCTGCATGAACGATGCATTCTTCGCCGCATCGGCCGCGCTGCGAATCGTTCCCAACTCGATTTCAACTTGATCGGCCGCACAGCCAAGCTTATCGGCCGCGGCCAACTTCAATTGCGTGCGCAGCTTGCCGCAGGCCTCGCGCGCTGCCGTTCCAGTCATGAACGTAACGCGCGAACTATAGGCACCGAGATCGACCGGCGTTAAGTCGGTATCCGACGCAACGACCGTGACATCGCGCGGATCGCAACCAAGCTCTTCGCTCGCGATCTGACAGAGCAGCGTATTCACGCCTTGGCCGATATCACTCGCGCCGGAGAATATCGCGACGCGCCCTGAGCGATCGAGCTTCACCAACACTCCGCTCTGGGGCATTTCATTCGGATAGACCGGATATGCCGTGCCGGAGATATACATCGAACCAGCGACGCCCAACCCGCGCCCGCGCCCCATGCGGCCGTGGCGCTCCTTCCAGCCGCTCGCGGATTCAACCAACTCGAGGCATTTGAGAAAGCCATTCGACGTAATGCGCTGGCCATTCACGGTGTCGACGTTCTCGCCGATGAAATTGCGACGCCGCACCTCGATGGGATCGAGCTCTAGTTGCGCCGCCGCCTCATCGAGCGCGACCTCGAAGGCAAAGCGCGGTTGCACCGAGCCGTGTCCGCGCTTCGGCCCGCAGGGCGGCTTGTTGGTATAGACGCGCGTACTATCGAATCGATAACTCCCGAATCGATACGGCCCGGTCAGCAGTTGACCTGAATAGTAGGCGGTGACCAGACCAAAGGAGGCATAGGCCCCGCCATCGATCAGGATCTTGTTATC
The DNA here is from genome assembly GCA_903911145.1 of uncultured delta proteobacterium. GTDB lineage: Bacteria > Myxococcota > Myxococcia > Myxococcales > 40CM-4-68-19 > CAIWCD01. The sequence goes on from CAIWCD010000013.1 coordinate 365,916, forward strand.
GACCGCTGCAATCCGCCCGTCCGCATCCAGCGCGACCTGCACGTCCATCGTCATGGGATGGCGGCCGCGGTGGGAATAGAAGACCTCTTCGCGAGTAAACAGCAACTTCACCGGCCGACCGGTCTTGAGCGCCAGCTTCGCCACACAGAATTCGAGCGAGAAGGGATCGCTCTTTCCACCGAACGCGCCGCCGAGCAGCGGTTGAATCACGCGAATGCGCGCCGGCGCGAGCCCCAGCACGCGCGAGAGTTCGCGATGGACGTAATGGGGAATCTGCGTGCTCGACCAGACCGTAAGATTTCCGTCGGCGTCCGCCCGAGCGACCGCGCAATGCGGTTCAATCGCCGCGTGGGTATTGCCGGCATATTCGTAGGTATGGTGCGAACGGGCCGTCGCCGCAGAGAGCGCGCCATCGACATCGCCGAACGACAGGCTGACGTGCTTGGTGATATTCCCGACTTTCGCTCGTTCATTCACCTTGATTTCGGGATGCGCGAGCGCGTCCTGCGGCGACAGCAGCGCGGGCAATACCTCGTAATCAACTTCAATCAACCGCAGCGCGGCCTCGGCCGTGCGTTCGTCGACAGCCGCGACGCAGGCGACCTCGTCTCCAACGAAGCGGACATGATCGGTTGCGAGCGCCTGCTCATCATGCGTCCAGGGAATCACGCCATATCGAGCTGGCATTTCGCTGCCGATCAGCGTGGCAATCACGCCCGGCAACGCCTCGGCCTTCGACGTATCAATCGAGCGGATGCGGGCGTGGGCATGCGGCGAGCGCAACAGCTTTGCGTGCAGCATGCGCGGAAACGAGAGATCGTCCGTGAAGATCCCGCTGCCATCCGCCTTCGCCGCCCCGTCGCTCTTGGGAATGCGCGCGCCGACGCCTCCGGGTGCATGAATCGGATCGTGCCAGCGATATCCGTTGGTATTGCTCACGTCGCGATCTCCTTGACCTCGACGCGGGGACCATCGACGCCCGGAGCAGGCTCAGAGCGGACGGGACGCGCATGGCTCGGCATGCGCATCCCCGCGGCAACCTGCACAGCTTCATATATCTTTGTATATCCGGTGCAGCGGCAGAGATTGCCGGAGAGAGCCGCTTGAATCTGCGGCAGCGACGGCTGCGGATTGCTATCGAGAAGCGCGCGCGCAGAGAGCATCATCCCAGGCTGGCAGAAGCCACATTGAAGCGCGCCGCAATCAGCGAAGGCGCGTTGAATCGAATCGAGGCCCTGCGCTCCGGCGAGACCTTCGATCGTCGTGAGCGCGAGTCCCTGCGCGTCCTGCGCGAGCGTGATGCACGAGAGAATCGGCTCGCCACGCGAACTGCTTCCCGACGCGCGCGCCGCGTTCTCATCGAGCGGGCGAGCGAGCACCGTGCAGGCGCCGCAGTCTCCCTTGTCGCATCCCTGCTTGGTGCCAGTCAGGCCCAGCCCATCGCGCAGCGCCTCGAGCAGCGTTGCCTGCGAGGAGACGGCGACCGACTGCGTTTCGCCATTGATATGCAGCGTGACGAGGACCTGGGTCTGCGAAGGAGCGCTCACGCGCTGGTGATTAGGCCTTCCTGCGCCGCGATTCAAGTCAACTCAAAGCGACTCGGAGCGCGGGAGTGGCGCATGGCACTGGGCGCAGCGATCGTCGGCAGCGACGCGAGAGAAGCACGCGGGGCAGAGCGTGGTCTCTCCTGCTGAAGCGATCGGGCGCGAGGGGTCGCGAGTGAAGCGACGACGTCTCCGACCGCAATGACTGCAAACCGCGCCAGTGGCGGGCGCGCCGCACCACGGACAGATATTCGTCTCTTCCGGCTCGGGTGTACGCGGCGCGAGATCTTCGTCGCGGCCCGAATCAATTTCGAGCAACTCGGCAGTCCAGATGCTCGGCGCAGAGGAAGCGGCGGGCTGGGAGCCATCGACTTGCAGCGGCTCGATCGCGACCTGCAGCGTCGGCTCCGCAAGCTGCGTGCGCTCAATTCCATCGAGCGCAGGAATCGTCGCCGGATCGAGCGCTGCCATTGCGAAGGCGGTATCGAGATCGTCCGCGCCGACCTGCGTGTGTTCCTGCCCTGCGAGCATCTCCGGCGCGTCGTCGGGAATGAGCTCGACAAGCAACTGCTTCCCGCACTGGGCGCAGTCGAGCGCATCTTCCGCGCATTCCGATTCACACAGCGGACAGAGCATCTACGCGGCCTCCTCGGGGTAGTGCGAGAGGCCGATCCGATTTCCCTCGTCGTCGCGGACATAGAGCGTCCAGCGCGTGCGATGAACGATCTCGACGTGCTGCGCAGCGAGATGCGCTTCCCAATCCGCGCGTGAAGCGGCGTCGATGCGCAGCGAGAGCAGATGCAGGCCTCCGTGCGGATCGCGAAAGGGAGTCAACGGGCGCTCGGCCTCGCAGGCTTCGAGCGCGATGAACTCGTCGCCCGACGACGCGCCGACAGAGATCCAGAGCGATCGTTCGCCCTTCTTGCCCGCGGCGAGATCTTCCGGCGACCACGGCCAGCGGCGCAGCACGGAGAGGCCCAACACCTCGACGTAGAAACGCTCTGCACGCGGCAGGTCGCGCACCTGGATCGCCAGGTGGTGATGCCCGTGGACCCGAAGAATCGATGCCCCCTCAGCCATTGTTCCTGCGTATCACGATTGAATTGAATGAGAGCGGCCTCACGATTGCCGCGCCCAAGGTCCGATCAGGGTTTCGGCACCAACTGACCGATGTGTTCGACTCCTACCTCAAGCCCTTTCTCCTCTGTGCGAGGAGCGCGGGGGTCGCGCGCAGGCATGAACGAGATGAGCCGCACAGTTGCGTTGGTGCTGGTCGAACCCGAAAGATCATCCTGCGATTCCATCGCGAGGAGTTCCGATGCGGCGAACCACTTCATTGCTCCTGCTCGCGCTCGCAGCTGCCACGCTCGCTGGTTGCGCAGGATCGAAGCCGCTCAACTGCAATGCCGACGCGCAGTGTGATTCGAGCGATCTCTGCGTGGCGGGCCAATGCCGCGCAGAAGGAAGAGAGGGATTCGGCAGGCAGGTTGCCGGAGATATCAGCGCTGCGACTTTGCAGCAGACGGTCAACGCGTCTGTCGGCATCGCTCCGGCTGCCGCGACCGCAACGCTGACCGACTCCGATGCGACGGCCCATCGCTTGCGCGTTGATTGCCTCGGTGGCACGCCTTCGCCTGCCGCGCTCGTGCTGAACGCGCAAGGGTCGGCAACGGTGCAGATCGCGTTGCAGGCGCCGGTCGCGGCGGGCAGCAACACCGTTAAATGCTGGGTGACTTCGCCGAGCGGGAATACGACGTGGGCTGGCTTCGTCATCAATCTGAATGCGTCCGGTGGCAGCACCGGTGGCACCGGCAACCCAGTCGATCATCTCTATTTCAGTTCGCGGTGATTGGAGACACGCCCCAGTCAGGCCAATCAAGCAGTGCGACTGCTCCACCGACTTGCGGCCACGACCCAACCGATCCCATAGCTGGAAGAATGATCGGGCGTGTCTCTCTGTTCCTCCTGCTGGCGCTGCTTGCTGTCGCGCGGCCGATACACGCCGCGACCGCGCTGGACGGGGAGTTCGACGCGATCGTCTCGACAACAACACAGCAGAACCATGTTGACGCGCGCGCGCGGATGCTGCGCTGGATCGAAGCACATCAGGGAGATCCACAGTGTGCGCGCGGCCTGCTCTGGATCGCAGTGCTGGAGCGCGGCGATGGCCGAGGAGAAGCGGCGCGGCCACTGCTTGAGCGCATCCTGCGCGAAGTTCCGGATACGGAGTGGGCGCTGAATGCGGAGAGGCAGCTCGCCGATCTCGACCTCGATATCCATCAATATCGTCGAGCTATCGAGACATATGATCGTCTGGCCGCCCTGCCCTCGCCGTACTGGCATTACATCGGCAAGACCGCCGGGGACGATGCGCGCAGCCAGCGGGCGCGTTTCTATTCCTTCATCGCGATCGTCGCGGCGCTCCATCTCATCGCGGCGACGCGCATCGCGCGAATGGGTCTGCGCGCGCTCTGGCCGCTACCGAATGAACTCGCTTATCCATTGCCTGCGCTGCTGGTGATTCTCGTCGCCGCCGCGGAGCAGGAGCCGGCGGAAGCGCGCGGGGTGATCACGCTTTCGCTCGGCGCAATCGCGCTGCTCTGGATCAATGGCGCGTGGCTTCGCGCGCATCCTCCTCGAGGGCCCGCGCGAACAGGCCAGGCGCTTCTCGGCGTGCTGCAGGCCTGCGGCCTCTTCTTCTGCGCCATCATTTCGAGCGGGCTCTGGGAAAAGCTCGTCGATACCTGGCAGATGGGAGCTGATTAATCATCCCCTCCGGGTGCCCAGAGCGCTGCGCGCATCGAGAGCGAGCCGAAATCGAATCCTTGAATCGGATATCGCGCGATATCCTTCTCGTCGGTCGCCCCATAGCTATAGAGCAGCGGAAGGTAATGGTCGGCCGACGGGTGTGCGAGGCGACCATCGGGCGTCGAGAGCGCACGCAGGAGGAACTTGTCGTCGCGCTGTTTGATGGCATTGGCGATATCGGAATCAAATCGAGAAGCCCATTCAGGCGTCGTCGTATCGCCGCGGTGCATGCTCTGGAACGCGTGCTTGAGGTTGTGCGTGATGTTGCCGCTGCCGAGGATGAGCACCCCCTCGTCGCGCAGCGAACGCAACTTGCGACCGAGCGCGAGATGCTCCGCGGGCTGCTTGAGCGAATCAATTGCGAGCTGCACGACCGGCACGTCCGCCCTGGGAAAGAGATGGCAGAGGACTGACCAGGTCCCGTGATCGAGGCCCCAGTCGGTGAGCAACTGCGCATCGGGGCCGAGTTCCTGCGCGACGTGGGCCGCGAGCGAGCGATCGCCAGGTGCCGGGTACTGCATCGCGTAGAGCTCGGGAGGAAAGCCGCCGAAGTCGTGAATCGTCTTCGGGCGCACGTCATCCGTCAGCGCCGTCTCCGCGATGAACCAGTGAGCCGAGATGGAGAGGATCGCGCGCGGCCGCGGCAGCTCTGCCGCCAATGAGATGAAAGCGCGACTCCAGCGATTGTCTTCGATGGCGTTCATCGGCGAGCCGTGGCCGAGAAAGAGAACGGGCTGGCGGAGCGGAGTCGAGGCTTGCGTCGTCATGGCAGTTCAGATGCCTCGCTGCTCGGCCAGATGCGCTTCGCCAGCGCACGGATTGCGCCGGCGCGGCCGACGGGATATGAGCCGCGACCTTTCCGCAGTCCCCGCAGCAACGAGACGAAAGAGAACAATGATTCCCCGCGAGCAGCTCCGCAACATCGCCATCATCGCCCACGTCGACCACGGCAAGACCACGCTCGTCGACTTTCTCCTCCGCCAGACCGGCATCCACCGCGCGAACGAGACGTTCACCGACCGCGCGATGGACTCGAACGATCTCGAGCGCGAGAAGGGCATCACGATCCTCGCGAAGAACACGGCCGTCACGTATCGCGGCGTGAAGATCAACATCGTCGATACGCCCGGCCACGCCGATTTCGGCGGAGAGGTCGAGCGCGGCCTGCGCCTCGTCGACGGCGTGCTCCTGCTCGTCGATGCCGCCGAAGGCCCGCTTCCCCAAACGCGCTTCGTGCTCGGCAAGGCGCTCGCGCTCGGCCTGCCCGCCGTTGTCGTCGTCAACAAGGTCGACCGCGGCGACGCGCGTCCGGCCGAGGTGCTCGACGCGATCTACGCGCTCTTCATCGACATGGGCGCGAGCGAGCACCAGATCGAATTCCCGGTCGTCTACTGCGTCGCCCGCGCGGGCCGGGCCTCGACGCGCCTCTCCGACTTCGACGATCTCCCGGTCGGCCAGGCCGCGGCTCCCGGTGCGAAGCCGCACGCAGGCGAGGAGCCGGGCGCACGCGCGCGCACGCTCGTGCCACTGCTCGACGCGATCCTCGAGGTGATTCCGCCGCCGAAGGCCGCGGAGATCATGAAGCCCGCGACCGATGTGAAGCCGGCCAGCGCCGCGCTGCAGATGCTCGTCGCCAACACCGACTACGACGATTACGTCGGCCGCCTGGCGATCGGACGCCTCACCTCCGGCTGCGTGAAGGTCGGGCAGACCGTCGTGGTCTGCAAGGAAGACGGCACCAAGCCGCGCTCGAAAGTCACCAAGATCTTCGCCTTCGATGGATTGAAGCGCATCGAGATCGACGAGGCCGGCCCAGGCGAAATCATCTCGCTCGCCGGCATCGAAGAGCTGACCATTGGCGACACCATCGCGGATCCGGAGATGCCGATCGCGATGGAGCGCATCCACGTCGACGAGCCGACCATGTCGATGATCTTCAAGGTCAACGACGGGCCGTTCGCCGGGCGCGAAGGCAAGTACGTGACGAGCCGCAACCTGCGCGAGCGTCTCCACCGCGAGGCGTTCCGCAACGTCTCGATTCGCGTCTTCGACACCGACACGCCCGACGCCTTCCGCGTCATCGGCCGCGGCGAACTCCAGCTCGCGGTGATCATCGAGACGATGCGCCGCGAGGGCTACGAGCTGACCGCGAGCAATCCCGTCCCGCTCACCAAGGTTGTCGACGGCGATGTCCACGAGCCGATGGAGCTCATGGTCTGCGACGTTCCCGCGACCGCCGTGGGCGCGGTCACCGAGCGCATGGGTCCGCGCAAAGGCCGCATGACGGAGATGCAGAACATCGGCTCCGATCGCGTGCGCCTCAACTTCCGCATCCCCGCGCGCGGCCTCGTCGGCTTCCGCAACGAGTTCCTCACCATCACGCGCGGCGAAGGAATCATGTCGTCGCAGAACGATGGCTACGAGCCGTGGCAGGGCAAGATCGGCAAGCGCTCGAACGGCGCGATCGTCTCGGACCGCGAGGGCGAGACGGTGGCCTACGGCCTGTTCGATCTGCAGGAGCGCGGCGATCTCTTCGTCGGCTCCGGCGTTCCCGTCTACGAGGGAATGATCTGCGGAGAGAACGCGCACCCGACCGATCTCGACGTCAACGTCTGCCGCGCGAAGAAGCTCACCAACATCCGCACGGTGAACAAGGACGAGAACGTCGTGCTCTCGCCGCCGCGCGAGATGTCGCTTGAGAAGGCGCTCGAGTGGATCAACGAGGATGAGCTCGTCGAGGTCACGCCCAAGAGCGTGCGCCTGCGCAAGAAGATCCTCCAGTCGGGCGATCGCTATCGCCTCGACCGCGAGCGCAAGCGGGCTGACGGGCTGATCTAGCGACGCGGTGTCGTGACGCTCCCGGCGCCCGAGGCGGCGGGGAGCTCAGCGGCGAACACGCTCTGCTCGGCCCGGGGACGCGATCAGGATTTCGAGGCGTGGAGCGCGCCTTTTGCTCACGGAGCCGGGCGCTGGCGAAACCAGAGGCGCGATCGGAACGCCGTGCAGCGTGATGGGCTGAACGAAATGTTCGCCGTCCCGCTCCCGCCGCCTCCGGCGCCTCTTGCACGTCGACGAAGGCAGTGCGCTCGATCGTGAGGACCGGACGGAAGAGACGTCGCGCTGTTCAGTATGGATGCGCCTATAGCCCGAGCGACTTGATGAATCCGTCGAGCGGAACCGACCAGAGCTTCCCTCCGACGCGCAAAAGATCGTGGCCCTCGCCCGTCGAGATCGGCTCGGTCTCGATGAACTGGCCATGCCCGCCGCCGTCTTCGTAGGCCTTGAACCAGGCGCGCGGCATCTCCGCGCCCCAGTAGTGATCGTTGGGCGCATAGAGCCAGATCGACGGCGGCGCGGACGATGCTTCCATCTGCAGATAGAGTTCGCTGAGCGCTTGCGGTTGGCAGCTGTGATCGGGCGAGGTGGCCGCATTCCCGCCTGCGCCGCCGGAAAAATTCACACAACCGATCACACCCGGCAGATGCTTCGCACACGCGTTGATCGCGGCGACTCCGCCCACCGATTGGCCTTCGATGATGACGCTCTTCGGATCGGCCCACGGCTGCTTCGCGACCCAGGCGAGCGTGCTCACTGCAGCCTCAGCCCCAACGTCGGAGGTGCTGCGATAGTCATACTTTTGCGTGCAGAACTGGTTGCTCGGGCCTGAGTTGCTCTCCTGATCGGCGCCACCGTTCGCGCCATATCCGGGGCGAATTGGCGCGACGACAGCGAACCCGTGCTGAGTCCAGTAGTGCGCGTGGCCTTCTGAAATCCCCTCCCGCATCGCGCGGCGCTCGCTCTCTTTGGGTGCGCGGCCGTGAAGAAAGATCAACACGGGGAACGGCCCGGCACCGTCGGGTCGATAGACCTGCGCAGACATATCGACCGCGCTGGGAAAGGGGATCGTGACGTCGGTGGCGGCCGGCTCCGTCTTCTTCCAAGACAACTGGTTGTCGCGATTGTCGACGACTGAGCCGAGAATCCCGACCGTCAGGATGAACGGCATCCCCGCGAAATAGGCCGCGTAGGGAGCGAAAGAGCCGCGCTCGTTGCGCGCCTCCTTGGCGTCACCGGCCTCCGAGGGAAACAGCGCAGCAGAGAGAATCGCGCAGAGGATGCCCACCGGGATGAGCAGCGCACCTCCGGCGATCTTGTTGAACACGCCTTCAGGAGAGGCCAGGTTCTCGAGGACGTGAACGATCAGCGCAAGGAGCACGAGCCCGCTGGACGCGAGGAATGATTCGCTGAGCAGCTTTCCGAAGCTTGGGCCCACGTGGTGAGGAGGAGCCGCGACGAGAAGCGCGGCGGGCCCTGCGAGCAACATGGCCAGGAAGACGGGACGGAACGGAAGGATATCCCGAGGAAGCCCTTCGACCCCTGCCAGTGCCGCGACCACGCCGGTGGAGAACGCCGCGGTGACTGCGATGATCAACCCGGTTGCGAGGGCGCCAAGCCTCGCGCGCGGCAGCTCGGTCGCAGTCGAGTCTCGAGCCAGGAGCGCGGCCTCGAGGGGAAGAAGCAAGAGGGCCTGCGCGGCGAACGGATAGAAGGTCGAGATGATCGCACTCGCTACACCACTGCCGAGCTTGCTCGTATCCTTGAAGAAACAGACGACCGCGGCAGCACCGATGAGGGTTCCGACCACCCCGCCAGCGAGCGCGCCGTTGCGCGCAGCCATCAGCAGCGCAAGCGAGTCGCGCGTGCGTCGAGACGCGATGGCGAGCGCGCCAGCCGCGCACCCAAAGACAAGCAGGAGCGGGATGAACTGCAAGAACGCAGCAGGATGACAGCCCACCGCCTTGATTCCGACTGTCGTCATCACCACGCCGACCAGCGCGGCCAATCCAACACGCATCTTCATGACGGGTCCCATACCCTGACTCTGAAGCCGGCGCGAGCGAGACCAACTCGGGCGAGCAGCGCGCTCGGCACACGCCATCGCTTGCCGATCGCGACATTCTTGCTCACGCGCGCGAGCAACTCGGCCGCCTGCTATAGAGCTGCCCATGACGAAGGCGCCGCGACCGTGGCTGGTCTTGCCGCACGGCCCGTTCGAGAAGCTCGAAGAGAATCTCTGGACCGTCGAGGCCGAGCTGCCGCGCTCGCCGCAGATGAAGCGGCGCGCGCATTTCGTTCGGCTCTCGAGCGGCGCCATCGTCGCGCATCCGGGGATCTGTCTCGACGATGCGGCGATGCGCGAGCTGCAGGCGTGGGGTGAAATCGCGTTTGTGATCGTGCCGAATCGGTTTCACCGACTTGATGCACACGCGTGGCGCGAACGATTTCCTCACGCGAAGTTCGTCTGCCCGCCGGCGTGTCGCGCGAGCGTCGAAGAGGCCGTGCGCATCGACGGGGATCTCTCGCTCATCCCGACCGACCCGTCGCTGGCCATTCACGCGGCCGAGGGATGGAAGGACGCGGAGCCGATCCTCCAGGTCAGAAGCGGCCCGCGCGTGAGCCTCTGCTTCAGCGACGTCGTGATGAACCTGACCCGCATGACGGGACTTGAAGGCTTCATCTTCAAGCTGATCGGCTCGGCGGGAGAGCTGCGCGTCACGCGTCTCGCCCGTCTGCTCCAGCTGCAGAACGCGGCCGCGCTCAAGGCGCAGTTGCTTGCGCTCGCCGACGCGCCCGATCTTGTGCGCCTTGTTCCCTGCCACGGAGAGATCGTCGACGCGGGAGCGGCGGCGTCACTGCGCGCGGCGGCGAATCGGTTGTGACAACTCGCGCGATTTGTCACATCGCGCAGCGAAGCAGAAATTCCGCAGGCACGAGTACACCGCAGCAACTCCAGGAGCGAATCCATGTACGCAGCCAATCTCCTCAAGGATCGAGTCCTCGTCATCACCGGCGGCGGCTCAGGCCTCGGTGCCGCGATGGCGCGCCGCTTCGCTGAACTCGGCGCGCATCCTGTGCTGCTCGGTCGCACGAAGGAGAAGCTCGATCGCATCGCCGCAGAGATCGCCGCCGCAGGAGGACACGCGAGCGCGTTCGCGTGCGACGTGCGCGACGCAGCACAGGTGAGCGCAGTCGCCGACGAGGTCGTGCAGAAGCTCGGCCGCGTCGATGGCCTCGTCAACAATGCCGCGGGAAATTTTCTCGCCGCCGCGGAAGACCTCTCATCGAATGCCTTCAAGACGGTGATCGACATTGTGCTCAACGGCTCGTTCAACTGCACGTCGGCGTTCGGCCGCAAGCTCATCGCGCAAGGCAAGGGTGGCGCGATGGTCAACATCGTCACCACCTACGCGTGGACCGGCTCGGCATTCGTGCTGCCGTCTGCGTGCGCAAAAGCGGGCGTGCTGGCGATGACCCGCTCGCTCGCGGTCGAGTGGGCCTGCTACGGCATCCGCGTCAACGCCATCGCGCCCGGCCCGGTGCCGACGGACGGCGCCTTCTCTCGCCTCCTTCCCTCGGAAGATCTGCTCGAGATGGCGAAGAATCGCGTCCCGCTCAAGCGCTTCGGTACGCAGCTCGAGATCGCCAACGCCGCGGTCTACTTGATGTCCGACGGCGCCGGCTACGTCACGGGCGACTGCCTCACCGTCGACGGCGGTGAGTGGCTGCGCAACGGCGGCGAGTTCAGCTACGCGACCGACTACGACCGCGACAACGTCAAGCAGATGTTCAAGGCAATGCGCGGCAAAGAGAAGTAGGCGAGGCGAGCGTGTTCCGCAGCGCCACCATTTAGTTGTCTTCGACAAGTATTGGAACGACGCAGCGAGCGCTGTTTCTTTCGACCGGAATTAGCGCGGGGCGGCGGAGGGTGGCCGCCGCGCGCAGTTCAGGGGCGGCCGCAATCATCCCCGCAGCGAGCAAGTTCTGCGTCAGCCGCGGATGCATGTTTGAGCACGGCGGCCACCCTCCGCCGGCCCGCAGCGCACTAGAAGACGTATCGGACGCGCGGCAGAATCGCGATCGAAAGCAGGCTCGGACCAGACTGGCTGATGTACGCGAGCGTGTAGCGACCCATCAACTCAAGTCCGACGGTGAAGTGATCGAGGTGAGTCGCGTAGTCGAGCGTCACGCCGAGTCCAACGTGGATTCCGAGCGCGCTGCCCGGCACCGTATTCGTCGAGACGTCGAGCAAAGGGCCGGGCGCGAGCTGCGTGAGGCCCGCGACGATCTTTCCTGACAGCTGCAGCCGGTGCGCAACCTCGCCACCGAACGATCCGCCGAGCTCGAGATACGCAGACTCGAATGAGTCTGCCGCGGTGCAGGTGCCGACACCCGTTACTTTCGCGTAGCAGTTCGACGAGACCGAGCCGATCCCCAGTCCGCCGAATATGGCAGCGTGGTCACCGACCGTCCCGCCGACGACCATCGAGAGATAGGTCTGCGCGTTCGAAAGACCCGCGGAGCCGCCGAGCGTCGTGAAGACGCCCAGACCGGCCTCAGCGAACGCACCGTGGCGCGGCTCCGGATCGACGCCGTTCGCAGGAACCGGCGCAGGCTGATCCTGCAAGGTGACCGGCGCGACCTTCTGGTCTGCCATCGCGGGCAGAGAGACGACCGCACCAAGAACCATCGCCACTGCTACGAACCGCATCGTGCGCTCCTCGCTGACGTACACTTGTTGCCTCACGAACTACTGACCGCTCGCCTTGAAGACGTACGGATAGGTGACCTGCACCGTTCCGCCGCCCGCAGGAGCGGGGAACACCCAGCGCTTGATGTGGTTGAGCATGCAGCTCTCAACCGTCTCGCTGGACATCGTCGTCTGCTGCACGAGCGCGTCGCCGACCCGGCCGTCGCCGCTGATGACGAACAGCACAGCGACCTTGCCGTAGAGGCCCGGGTCCTTCGTGAGCTCCTTCTCGTAGCAGTACTTGATCTCGTTGTAGTGGCGCTGGATGATCCGGTTGATCACGTCGCGCGAGAGACCGCCGATCACGTTGGTCTTGCCCGGGATGAACTCGGTCTCGTCCTTGCCGCGTCCGCCGAGATCGATCGTGCCGTTGCCGCCGCGACCGCGACCGTTGCCGCCGGTGCCGAGGCCGCCGAGGCCGAGCGCCGTGCCGCCGCCGCCGCTGCCATTGCCGCGCGAGCCGAGACCGCCGGCGCCGTACGCATCACCCTGGCCCGCGCCACCCTTGATGCCGCCGAGCGCATTGTTGATGCCGGTGCCGAGACCGCCAGGCCCGAGCACGTCGCTGGCCGCCCCCTGCGCGCCGACGCCGAGCTTGGACAGCGCCGCGAGCAGACCGGACTTCATGACCGTCTGGCGATCCTTCTCCTTCTTGTTCGGATCGACGATCGGCGCGCCCTTCTTGCTCGGGTCCGCGTCCTTCTTCTTCGCGTCCTGCTTGCCGAACTTGCCCTCGTCGCCCTTCGCTTTCGCGCCCTCCTTGATGCCGGAGAGCTCCTTGAACTTGGGCTTCTTCTCCTCGGGCTTCACCTGGTACTGCGTGAAGCGCGCCTGGTTGCGCGAGAGGTCGTCGCCGAGCATGTCGTCGAAGCGCGGCGTGATCTGGATGATGAGCCAGAAGAGGCCGAGCGCGAGAATCGCAATGAGCAGCGTCGTGGTGAACGAGACGTCGACCATCTCGACGAGGCCCTTGTCCGGCGCGCGAGCCGCCCGCACGTAGCGCGCGATCAGCGTCAGCTGCGGTGCGATCTGCACGACGATGCGATCGTCCGACTGCACCGTGTATGCGTAGCCGGAAAATGGCGCCTCGACCCGCTGCGCCTTGCCCGTGCGCGAGAGCGATTCAAGGGAATCAATGCCCTTGCCGCTCGAGTGGTGGATTTCGCTGTTGAGATTCGCCGGGATGGTGAACACCAGCTCGCTGCCGACCGCGTTGACGATGCGGAAGTTCTTCGGCAGGTCGGTCGAGGGGAAATCGAAGATCTCGCCGACCTTGAGGTGACCGCCCTTCGCGATCTGCTCGAGCTCGACCAGCGTCTCATTGCCCCAGACGAGCCCGACGAGCAGCACGCGATCATCCTGTCGCGGCTTCTCGTCATCGAGGAGCGTGTCAAAGAGCAGCAGCTGTGCGGCCGCGGCGTCGGCAACATGCGAGGCCAGCGGTGCGCTCTCGTGGCCTGCGTGATGCGATCGGCTCGCGGCAGCGGCAACCCGCCCCGGAGGAACAGCGCGCGACGCGGGACGCGGTGCCGCACCAGGAGCCGGTGCGCGCGCAGCAGGCGCGGAAGAAGTTGCCGCGCTTGGAGCGGCAGCGCGAGGAGCGGGGGCGCGAGGAGCGGGCGCGCGTGGTGCGGGAGCAAGTGCCATCGCGCCGACCGCGTCATTCAGCGTCGCGCCTTCCGGATCCTCCTCCATCGTAGCCCGAGGATCGGTCACGTCGTCAGCGTGCGCCCTGCTCTTCTTGTTGTCGTTCGCCATCGAAGACCTCTTCGTCAGGAGCGGGCGTTACAGGTTGTCAGCAGACTTCTGCAGTTCGGGATTGAAGTTGTCCCGCAGCTTGATGAGCGACTGGAACCGCGTCTTGTTGCGGTTCAAGAGGTAGCTGCCCTCAGGCTTGGTGAGTTCGCCTTCGACGCTCACGTCGCCGAAGTCGATGACCGTGCGCTTGCGCACGATGGTCTTGTCGGCCTCTTGCACGACGCGCTTCTCGCCCTCAGCGGGAGCGGCCTTGGTGCCCGCGGCCTGCGCCGAGAACGACGCGAGTGCGAGTGCAGCAACGATGACGATTCGCTTCATGGCAACCTCCTGCAGCTGCTTCCTATCGGCGCTAGCACGAGCACCGGCGTCGCATCCATCAGCCGATCGACGTTCGAACGGCACTCTCGATCTACCTTGCACATCACTTCGTCGGCTCCGCAGCGGGTGCCGGTGCAGCCGTCGGCGCTGCCGGCTGGTCAACCGGCGCGGCCGCGGCCGGCGCAGAAGCTGGCGGAGCGGCCGGTGCGGAAGCGGGCGGAGCGTCCGCCGCAGGAGCCGTCGGAGCAGGCCCGGGCGACGGAGCGGGAGCAGTCGCGGGAGTCGAGGCAGGAGCGACGCCTGCCGGAGGAATCGCCGTCGCGTCGTCCGTATTGAGCGCCGGAACAGGTGCAGGCGCAGCGTCGGTCGCCGAGCCCGCAGCACCTGCAGGCAGAGCCAGCGCCGAGATGTCCGAGCCGGCGCTCTTGTTCTCATGCTTCTGCTCGGGCGGCGGCGCGACCTTGGGAGGATTCTTCAATCGCAGATCGATCTGCGCGATCTGGTTCTGGGCATCCTTCAAGCGGGTCGCGTTGGGAAGCTGCGCATACGACTGGAACGCAGCCATCGACTCCGGCAGCTTGTTCTGCGCCTTGAGCGTCGTCGCCTTGCCGTAGAGCGCGTCATCCTGGCCCGGCTTGAGCGAGAGCACCTTCTCGTAGGCGCCCTGCGCCTCGACCGACTTCTTCAATCCCTCGAGCGACCAGCCGTACGCGAGCTCCTCGTCCCACCGCGCGGGATCGAGCACCGTCGCCTTCGAATAGGCATCCGCCGCTGCCGGATAGTCGCGATAGCTGAGCGCAAGCGCGCCGAGATTGGCCCAGGCCGCAGCGCAATTCGGATCGAGCTTGAGCGCCTCATTGAAGCGGTCGCGCGCACCGACGAGCTCCCCGCGATTCCAAGCGAGCACGCCGAGGTTGTTCGAGATGCCCGGGTCCTTGCCGTCGAGCTTGCGCGCATTGATGAGCGCCGTCTCGGCCAGGCGCGGCTTTCCGCGATCGAGGTAGATCAGCGCGAGGTTCTTGTACGCATCCGGATCGCTGGGGTGGTGCACCAGCACGCGGCGCACCATCGCCTCCGCCTCGTCGAGCTTCTTCTCGAGACGCAGGATCCCCGCGAGTGCGCTGAGCAGCTTCGGCTCCCCCTCGCGCTTCTGCAGCGCCGAACGAACCGTCTGATCCGCATCGGGCAGTGCATCGCGCAGGCGATACAGACGAGCAAGGTTGAGCGCCGCGCCGAGGTGATCGGGCGCAACCGTCAACGTGCGTCGATAGAGGTCGATCGCGTGCGGCAGATTCCCTTGCTGCTCGGCGATCCATCCCGACTCGAAGAGCGCCTCGACGTTGTTCGGGTCACGCGCCAGCGTCGCATCGAGGCCAGCCTGCGCCCCCGCGAAGTCGCGCGACGCCAGCTGGCTGTGCGCCTGGCGATAGAGCTCATCGGGCGTCTTCTCGACGGGCGCCTGCATCTGCGAGTCGGGAGTTGGCTTTACTTCCGCAGGAGCGCACGCAGCAACAGCCATCGCGGCGGCGACTGCGCCACCCTTGACCGCACTGCGGAAGAACTTCGCACAGCGCAATGACGACCTCACGGCGCACCTCCACCAGAACCGGCTTGCTTGACGGCACCTGCGGCGGGAGCTGCTGCGGGTGCGGCCGCCGGTGCAGGCGTGGCCGGAGCGCCACCGACACCTTGCGGCGTCACCGACGCGAGAGCCTCACTGCCAACGGGCTGCGGCTTCTTCACTTCGCCGTATGCGTCCGGCTTGTACGACTTGAGCTGGTCCTGCGCGCGCAGCGTCCACTCCGAATAGACGCCCGTCCGCGACGAGGTCGAGACGGCCTTGTCGAAGGCATCCACCGCCTTGTCCTCGAGCGGCAACGCCTGGTTCTCGAGCGTCGTGCGGTAGAGGTCTTCCTGATCCGGCGTGAGTCCGCGCGGCATCGGCGCATCGAGCAGCTTGTGATTGAAGTTCGCGTAGGCCTCGCCAAGCCGGCAGAGCGCCGCCTCGGAATAGAGCGGGCTGCCGAACTTGATGACTTCGGTATAGGCCGCCGTCAACTGGGTCATCTTCGTGTTCTTCACCTTCAGCACGAAGATGAGATCCTTCTGCCGCGTGTAGTTGAAGTTAATCGCGATAAACTCATTAAACGCCGGCTCGAGCAGCAGGAAGCGGGCGTGCGCGGCCGCGTCGATCACCGGAGAGAGGCGCTCCGCCGCCGGCAGTCCCGGGAATCGCCGCAGAAGCTCCGCGAGGATAATCGGAACGTTTGTATCGTCCTTCTTCAATTCGCGCAGCGCCATCGCCTCGTTGTAACGAGCGAGAAAGAGCTGTCCGGGCGTCGCGCTCTTGGCGTAATCGCGCTGGTAGAACGCCCAGGTATCCGCCGTCTTTTTCCAATCCTTCTGCCGCTGGATGATCAGCGCCAGGCTGAACCCGATGCGCGGGACGTCCGAGCGGCCCGAATAGGCCTTGATATATCGATTCCAGAGGGCAATCGCGCCGGCGTCGTCGCCGAGTCCTTCCTTCCAGAGCGCAGCGTTGAAGACAAAGTCCGCCGCCTTCTCGTCCTGCGGATACTTATCTGCATACGAGAGATATGCGGCAATCGCCTCGGGGTATCGGGCCGCGCGCTCATATGCGAGGGCAATCGAGCGCATCGCCGGCTTGAGGATCGACTCCTCGGTCTTCGGATAGTCGTGGATGAGCTGGCCGGCAGTGGCAATCACGAGGTCGAGCTGCTCGGCCTTCTCGGCAATGAGGATTCCGTTGTTGAGCGCGAGCGTCGCGTGCTCGCTCTTCGGATATGCCGCAACGAAATCCTTGAACTCCTTTGCCGCCAACTCGTAGTTCTTCTGCTTCTCGTAGATCTCCATGATGTACTTGAAGCGGGCGCCTTCGGCGATCTTCGCGAGCCGCTTGTTGAACTCGCCATTGGGCGGAGCGATGCGCTTGTCCTCGCGGAACTTCTGCGCGAGTTCGAAGAGCGGCTGCCATTGCTCCTTGACCTCGAGGATGTTCATCGAGAGATCGGCCGCCTTCTGCGACCAGGTATCCGTCGGCCAGCGGAGGATGATCTCGCCGAACCGCTTCGCCGCATCGACGTAATGACGGTGATCGTAATAGGTGAACGCCTGCTTGTAACGAATGACGATTTCGTCCTTCGCCTTGGGCGATACCTCGAGATACTTGTCGCAAGCCGCAAGCAGCTTGGCCTCGGTCGGAGGGATCGCCTCTTCAGCGGTGTCCTTCGTGATTTTCTCTTCGTGGATGGTGCGCTTCTGCTCGACCTGCCCCTTGGCGCGCTTCTCGTCGATCTTCGACGCGTCAGAGAGATCGCTCTTCTTCGCGAGGCCCTTCTCGATCGCGACCTGCTTCTCGAGCGCAAGGATATCGTCATAAGCGGCGCGCTGGGAATATTGGCCCTTATCGTCAAGCGCAACGACCTGCTCATACTGCGCCGCCGCATCCGGCCACTGCTCGAGGGCGTAGAGGATTTCCGCGTAATAGAAGCGCATTGAATAAGCAGCTTCTTCGGTCGAGAAGGTATCGAGGTACTGCTTATAGATATCGCGCGCGAGCTTATAGGTCGCGACGCTCTTCGTCTTCGTCGCCTCCTGGTGATAGTCCTGAACCAGTTCACGCATTGCGCTCTCGGCCAGCTCGGTGGCCTCCTGCAATGCACCCTTCTGCTCGGCGTTGGCGGTTGCCCACGCGCTCTTCGGACCAAAGTTATCAACCAGGATTTTCATCTCCGACACGACCTTGTCGCGCTTGTTCAGCTTGTCGTACGAGATGAGGATTTTCTGCTGCCACGCCGGCGCGCGCACGTTGGTCGGATTCTCCACCTCAATCAGCTTGTAGACGCGGATCGCCTGGTCGAACTTGCCGCTCTCGAAGTAGGTGCCGGCCAGCTTGTTGATGTAATCGAGCGACTTATCCTTACCGGCCTTATCCTTGAGGTAGGCAATCGCGCTGTCGATCGCGTCGACCTGCGCATAGGCAAGAACCAGATCGCGCAGCGCTTCACTGCGCAACTGAACGCGGTCGCGCGCCCCGCCGATGGCCGCCTGGCTCTCGGCGTAGGTAATCACGTTCTTGAACTTGTCGATCGACCCCGTATAGTCCTGCGCGTTGTAATCGCACCAGGCGAGCTTATAGAGCGCGAAGGCATAGATCTTCGGCAGCTTGAACGACGCGGCCTTTTCATACGCAGCGCGGGCGCGCGTGAGGTCGTTCGTGTTGAAGTAATGCTCGCCCATCTGCACATAGGAGTCAGGGACGAACTTGCTCTTGGGAAACTGCTTGATCAGCGTGTTGTAGTTCGCAAGCGCGTCGTTCTTCTGGCCGCTCTCGTAGAGGTTGTAGCTGACGACGAAGAGCACTTCATCCTTGCGCGGATAGCTCGGGTACTTCTCGAGGATGACGCGATAGTTGCTCAGAGCCTCCTTGCGGAACTTGTCGCTGGTGGCAGTGGCCATCTTCGGCTCCGGGCCGGCGCCCTTCTGCCCCTTCTTATCGACCTCCTGCAGCCACTTTGCATAGGTCTCGTCGTAGCTCTTCGACTCCTGCAGCGCGACGTACCGCGACTTCTCCCACCAGAGTTCGGCGAGCTGGAAATAGAGGTCGGCCTTCTGCGGTGCGTTGTCCTGCAGTCGCACGAGGATCTTCTTGATATCCTCGATGAGCTTGTCGCGCTTGAGGTCGGCGGCCGAGTCGCGTGCGACGTCCTCTTCGGACGTAGGCGCCTTCATCTTCGACGGGCCGGCCTTATCGGTCTCGATATCGCCCGGCACCTTCATCTTCAGGACGTCCGGCTTCTTCTCCTTGGTGTCCTTCGGCGCCTCCTTGGCGAACGCGCTCGAACCCAGGGTGAAAAGCAATCCCGCAACGATTGCACCTGCAAGCCGCGTCTGCTGGGCGGCCGCCGCGAACCTCATCTGCTGCGCTTTCATTACTCGCCCTTCTTCTGCGCGCACGCGTTCTTCAGCGTGTATTTGTAATAACCAATCTCGTCGGGCCAATACTCGTTATCAAACGGCCAATACTCGTAACCGGTCTCGGGAATCGCCGGGCGATAGAGCGCCTGGCCAGCGAGGCGCGCGCCGACATTGACGTTGCCTTCGAGGAGATCCTTCTCGGCCTTCGTCGTTTCAAAGCCGATAATTTCCTTGTCGCCGTCGAGCACTTCAATCAGGTGCGCGAGGTCGATGAGACGACCTTTGATGAACTTGCCCGCGACCTGCACGACGAGGTTGCGCTGCTTGACGATCAGGTCCGCGATATCCTTGCCCAGCGCGCTTCCGGCCAGTTCGCTGTTCGCGTTGAGCCGCGCGGATTCAGCGTCGAGCTTGCCGATATAGTTGAGCATCGCCGCGATGCGCTCGTTCTTCTGCAGGTGGTGCTGCACCGCCACGGGCAATCCCGGCTGCGTACCAGCCACCAACGCCCACCAGGTTTCCAGCGGAGGATTAGATGCCACGATCCCCTTCACTGCGTCGCGCATCGGAACATAGTCGCGCTCGAACGTGGCAATCGACTCACGAACCTGGGGATAGAGGCAGTTCTGGAAATAGATAATCGCCGTCAGGTTTAATGACTCAGGGGCAAACTGATCCGACAAGTGGGGAGAGTGAAGGCTGTGCAGGCGACCAAGTGCACCACCGGAGTCGTCGTTCAAGAGGTCGGCATAAGCGCCTTCAAAGAGCGCCTCATCCCAGTGACGGGAGAACCGCGGCAGGCGGCTGTAGTGATCCGCGGATTGCGCGAATCGCTGCAGACCGTACAGGGTGCGGCCGAGCGCGAGTTCGGAGAGCTCCTTGAGCTCCGCGAGGTCGTGATAGTTCTTCGAGCCGTCCATCGCGAGAATGCCCTCGAAGATCTTCACGGCCTTCTCGGGATCCGCGCGCTGGGCAAGCAGTCCCTGAAGGTATTGCGCCTGCGCATAAGCCGCCGAAACCGGCGGCACGCCTTGGATGAACTGGGCCGCCTCGGCATACCGACCCGAGCGATATCCCAGCAGCGAGATGTAATAGTTGATCTTCGAGAGCACGTCGGGCGGCAGGCGCGCGAACTGCTCGTTGTAGGCCTTGTTGAGAACGTTGGGCCCGAGCACTTCGTCGCCGTACTGCTCGGTCACGTTGAGCGCGCCCTCGATCGCCTTGAAGTAATAAGGGTGGCTCGGACCGACCTTGATGATCTGGCCGTAATAGAAGAACGCGCCGAAGCCCAGGCCGAGCTTATTGAGCGACTGGGCGAGGTAATACTCCGACTTGAAGCGGTTGTCGGCGACGGTGCCGGCCTCTTCAATCTTGTAGAACCCCTGCGCGGCGGCGAGATTCTTGCCGTCGTTGTAGGACTCAATGGCGTGATTGAGGACGTCGATCTCAGACTGGGCCCGCGCCGGATTGGCGTAGGCGCAGAGGAGCGCGGCGGCGAGAGTTGCGAACTGTGCGAAGCGAGTCATCGCGAATATCCCGGTACCAAAAAGTCGTACGCCTAGAAGAGGAAGCTGAGGCCGGTGAAGACGGTGATGTTGTTGACGACATCCGCGGAGGGCGTCGCGATCTGGGCGGCCGCGACCGCCGCGTCACCCTTCGGATTGGCCCCGAAGGCCGCGATGCTGCAACCGCTCGAGACCGACGCGCTCGTGCCCTGGGCCGAGATGGCCTTGGTGTCCGTATAGGTGCAGCCGTTCACCGTCGAAACGTAGGCCGAATAGACGAGATCGCGGACCTCGAGGCGCAGCGTGAAGCGGTCGTTGAGGAACACGCGGAAGCCTGCGCCGAGGCCGGCCATCGGGCGGATACCCGTATCGCCGTAGGTGCGGCCCTCTTGCGACGTCGAGCTCTGCAGCTGCAGCTCCGTCTTCGCGATGCCGAGGCCGACGTTGATATAGAAGCCCATCTTCAAAATCTTGCCGTCGAAGATGTTGAGCTTGCCGTAGACCGGCATCAGCTCGAGCCCGATGAGGCCACCCGCCTGTAGAAGAAGCGCATCGGCCGCGAGCGGCTGCTGGTTGACCTTGTTGACCAGCTCTTCCGTCAGCGTGCTCTGCTGCGCGACCGGGTTCCACATCGCCCCGATCTGCAGCGCCACGTTCTCTCGAAGGTGGTACGCGCCCTCGAGCGCGATGCCGATGTGCGTGGTGAACTTGGTGTTGACCTGGATCGGCGCGAAGAGGCTCAACTCGCCGCGACCGCCTTCGGTGAACGGGCGCTTCTCGACGACGTGAACGGCCTGGACGTCAGACTCTTCAGTCGGCGCAGCCTCCGTAGCCGCGGCGGGCGCGACTGGAGCAACGGGACCTTCTGCGCGGGACGCCGTGGCGACAAATGCGGCGAGCGCGGCAACAATGAGTGCGTGGGTGCGCATGGCTAGAAGAGCCTCGCGAAGCCGAGAGCGAAGGAGACCATGCTGCCCATATAGGTGGTCGAGACGCCGCTCAGGGGGTTGGTCAGGTCGTTATCCGCCTTGTATTGGGCGGGATAGAGATAGGCGCGAACTTCGGTCGACATGCTCCAGTGATCCGAGAAGTAGAAGCGGAAGCCGCCGCCGATCTCGCCGACGAACGTGAACTGGTCGGTGGTGAGGAAGCTCCCGTCGGGGCAGGCACCGGTTCCGCCGACCGCGCAGAGGTTGACCGACTCGTGATGCAGCTGCGTCACGCCCGCGCCGAGCAGTAGGTAGGTCTGGAAGTGCACGTTGAGCTCGCTCGCAAGATTGAGCTTTCCGTAGATGGGCGCGATGCGCGCGACGATCGCTGCGCCGAACCGCATCTGATCGGCGTTGGCGATCTCATCCTTCGGCGTCGTGGAGTTGCGCTGCGGCAGCTTCTCGCGGATCACCTCGGCGAGATTGGCGAGCGCGGTGTAGTTGTAGAAGACCTCGCCGCCAATATCGAACCACTCGTTCGTGTGGTAGCTCACGTCGAGCAGCGCACCGTCCTGCGTGACGAGCGGCGTGTTGACCGAAGTCTGCAGGCGCAGGCCGAGCTCCCAACGATTGCTCATCGGGTAGAGCTTTCGCTGCACGACCGTCGGTGCGCCATCCGGTCCGTAGATGACGTCCTCGGCGGCAGCCGAGCCAGCTCCGAGAGCCACGAGCGACAGCACGGCCAGGAGAGCCGCCCGCGGGAGTCGATGTCCAACTGTTGATTGCAATCGCATGTTGAGTCTTCCGAGGTCCGGTCAGGGCCTCTCGAACGAGGCTGTGTTCCAGTGCAAAGGGGCGAAAACGACGCCGAGCGCCAGCGGGGATTGATCTATGGACAGGTCCCCAGGCCGCGAACGTCCACGTAGTAATTGGTGACGACATCGACGCCAGCAGCGGGCGGAGACGTGAATTCGATTTCGTTGACCGGCGTCGCCCCCGCGCAGCGCACGTACTTCCAGGTCCCCGCGCCCGAGGCAACGCCCGCATCTCCGACGGTCACCGAGATGGAACCGGATACGGGAGCACGAGAGAGCGGGAAGTCAGTGCGAAGGCCGGCCGCCTGGAGTCCGAGATTCGCGAGCGCCGGCGTGTAGTCGCTCTGGCAGATGCTCGTCGCGACGCCGCCAGTTGCGGTCGCAACCCCTGCGGTCCTGTCTGCCGAGAACGCGGTGAAATCGACGCCGCCGTCGGACGCGTATGCAACGCAGCCCGTCCAGCCGCCGCTCAGCTGATAGTAGGGCGCGACCACAGCCTGCGATGCAGGATCGTGCACCACCGAGAAATGGGCCGCGCACCACTGGGCCTTGCCCTGGATGTCGCTGTAACAGGCATTGAGCGCGACACAGCACGCGTGCTGATCTCCGGGGGCGCACGCGGGATTCGTCCCGGCGCCGCAGGAGGCAGTCACGCCGAATCGGTCGCAGTCATGGGCGAAGACGGTGGCGCAGTCGTGCTGGGTGTCCTCGTTGGCGACGATCGCTGCAAGACGGGACGTGTTGGTTGCCCCGACAGCACCCGTATAGAAGCGGCTCCAGTAGTCGATGCTGCCGAAGCCCGACAGGTTGGCCTGCGCGTCGTTGCAGCCCTCGCCGCTGTTCGCGCCCGAGGAGTAGATCGGCGCGCAGGAGGAGTCCTCTTCGTCGCTCAGAACGATCGTGTAGAGCTGTGCATCAGCGCGCAGGAAGCACTCGGCCCCGCCGTCAGCGAGCGCGGCGCAATTCGCGGCGCCGGCGTCAGGCCGCGCGGGAACAGCGGGAGAGAGCGGCGCGGTCAGTGCGAGCATTCCAGCGAGCAGCGGCTTCTCGTCGCCGCTGCCCCTCGTGCCGACGGACGCATTCAGGACGAACTCGGATGCCGGCGCGGGGTCGCTCGACGCGATCCAGGGATGAGAAAGCCCCGCGAGATTCACCAGACGGCCGCTCTGCTTCGGATCGTAGATGTCGGTGGTGACGACGCCGAGGTGGAAGTCGATCTGCTGCTGCACGAGGAACTGCATGAAGGAGACGAAGTTCGCCTTCACGCGCGCCTGCTTGAGATCCATCGAGGAGGAGTTGTCGATCACCCAGAGGATGTCGATCTTCTGCACACTCTGCTGGCGAAATGAATCGACCTGGAACGGCGCGGCGGAGCCGTACGAGACGCCTCCGTCCGCTGCACCATACGAGACGCCAGGAAGTCCGCTGCTCACGGTCGGAGTCCCCGTGACGACGGAGACGTTGTCGTTCGCGCGCTGGAGACGATCCTGGCCGCAAGCGCCCGCCACGACCATCGCGAGGGGGACCAGCATGACGAGCCAGGGAAGGTAACGACGCACGCCGGCACTCTTGCGCGTCAACCTGCCAGGCGAAACTCGGATCTTCGACCGACGTCGCGTGTCCGGCATCGTCACGGATTGGTCCCCGGCGGGACGCAGACGCTGCTCTGGTTGTTGTCAGTCGCGTCGTTGACAGGCAGGCAGCTCCAAGACGCGGGGCAGTCGGAGTTGAGCGTGCAGGCGGCCGTGCAGACGTTGCCAGAATCCTTCTTCAGGCAGAGGTGGCTCTTGCACGCCGCGGGACCGAACGTGCAGTCGGCGCCAACGCCGCCGCCGCCATTCGGGAAGCAGACGGAGATGGAGTCGCCACTGGTGCCGCCGTCCGCGCTCTGGGTGATCGAGCCCGCGGTCGTCCCCTGCTCGCAGGAGAAACCCGTCGGGCAGGTTGCGCTGGTGCTGCCGCAGGTCTGCGAGCAGATCTGCGCGGTGCCGAGATCGAGGCAGATGCCGTTCTGGCAAGGAGGGCTGCCGGGCGAGCAGTCGTCGCCAAACGAGCCGCCGACGGGCGCGCAGACCCCGTGCGGGCTCGGTGCCTTCGAGCAGTCGTATGCGGTGCTCCCGACCGCGTCGCAGCAGTGCCAGCGCGAGTCCTGACAGTCGGAGTCGCGTGAGCAGGCGAGCGTGCACTCCTGCTCGGTGCCGAACTGGGCGCAGACTCCAGAGATGCAATCATCCGCCCCGTGCGCGGCGCAGGACTCGCCGAGGCCTTGCAATCCGCCCTCGCAGGAGCCACGCACGGGCGCACACTGGTAGGGCCATGCGCCGCCGACGCCGATGCCGGTGCACTCAAATCCTGCAGGGCAAAGCGCCGCGTTCTTGCCGCAGCCAGCACCCGGGCAAACACCGGTAGAGCAGTCGCTGCCGCAGAACGTCTCGCCGAGGAAGGGCGAGCCTGCCGTGCGGTTGTCCACGCAGCGCGCGGTGCCGCCATCGATCGCGCATTGGTCGTCGCTGTTGCAGGCCGCGCAGAGGGCGCCGTCGGTGCGACGCTGGCACGCGTGGGTGGCGAGGTTGCACGTCGAACCGAGGCCGCACTCACGCGCGACGGTGGCCGAGTCGGTTCCGTCGCAGAAGCCCGAGCAGGTCCCGCTGTTCGGAACGCACTGGTACGGCCCGCTTCCTCGTCCCGAGAGATCGGTGCAGGAGAAATTCGTGTCGCAGGGATTGCCGCCGTCAGCCGAGGGATCGCACTTCACACCGCAGAACGCCTCGCCCGAGATCAGGTTGCGCACGCAGAGATCGCCCGGGCCGCCACACTCGACGTTTCCGGTGCAGGCCGCGCAGAGCGGGCGCCCGCCGCGACAGGTTCCGACGGTCGATGGCGAGCCGGGCTTCTCGGGCAGGCATCCGGTCGCGCTTCCACCGTCTGCGACAGCTCCGCAGAGGAATCCGGTCGGGCAACCGGCGCCGCACGCCGGAGCGCAGAAGCCATCGCCGTCCCCCTCGTTGTGGCAGGTTCCGCCGGTGCCGCACTGCTTGTCGCTGGTGCAGACTCCGCAGGCCGAGCGCGTGACCGCGATGTAGCAGCGGGCCGACGTCGTGTCGCACTGGAGCCCCGCGGAGCAGTCGACGTCCTGCGCGCAGACGCCGCCTGCGCCTCGCGCTTGACAGACCATCCCGGCAGGAGACGAGAGGCAGAGAAATCCTGTCGGGCAGTCGGTC
The DNA here is from genome assembly GCA_903911145.1 of uncultured delta proteobacterium. Classification (GTDB taxonomy): domain Bacteria; phylum Myxococcota; class Myxococcia; order Myxococcales; family 40CM-4-68-19; genus CAIWCD01. Next base: position 391,340 of record CAIWCD010000013.1, read on the forward strand.
TGGCCCTGGCAAGGCTGCGTGCAGTAGGCCGTGCTCGTGTCGAGGACGAGGCAGAGATCCGAGTTGCAGCCGTCGTTGCGCGCGGAGAGGCAGTTGGCGCCGAGGCCGGCCTTCGCCGTCTGATTCGTGCTGCTGCCGCAAGCTGAAACGCCGATGAGCGCCGCGAACAGCAAAGCCGCGCCGAACGCGCGCCCCCCGAGTCCGAGGACGAGCCTGTCGACAGCGTTCGCGCGCATAAGGCCGAGGGCACGAGGAAACATCGCGATGCCTCTACCATCGAGTTTGATGCCGTCCAACTGAAAGAATGGGGATCTCCGCCGATCCCCTGATTGCCGCCGAAGCTCGTCGGCCACGGCGCGAGCGGGCTACTTCGGTGCGCCAGCGAGCGGAAGCACAGCCGGAGTCGGGTCGACGAGCAGGAGCGACGCGCCTCCGCGCCCAGACTGGGTTTGCAGCGCGACAAAGGCCGTGGGCGCTGCCGTCTTGACCAACTGGCCGGGCGTGAGCATCACCAGCGCACTCGAGTTGTCGACCGCGTGTTTCAGCGAAATCCAGAGATCGCCGATCGCATCGAAGGCGAGCGCGTGTGCGGTCGCATCAGCGTCCAGCGCAAGCGCAAGTGCCGGGGCCTCCGCATGAGTGCCGCCGAGTTGGGCCACCTCGTACTCGAGCAGGCTGTTGCCGCCTGAGATGATCCAGAGATTGCCCTTGGCGTCGAAGGCGAGAGGACCGGGTGCATCGACGGAGATCTGGACCGTCGGGAGGTAGTAGCCGGACGCTGCGAGCTGGCGCGGCTCGAAACGCGCGAGCGAGCCGCTGGCGTTGGCGGTGCCCGCGCTCACAACCCAGAGACTCCCCGTGGCGTCAAGGGCGAGACCGATCGGAGCATCAAGCGCACCCGAGGCCCCTTGCAGCGTGATGTCCGGTGCGAGGAGATTTCCGCTCGCCACAGTCGCGGGCGACCAGTAGTCGAGGCTCTTCTCCGTCTGGCTCGCGCCGAAGATGCCGCCGTCCGCGTCGAGGCAGAACGCATCGAGACGCCCGCCCGACTGGAGCAGCCGTGGCGTCGGCTGGGACTGGCCGTTCACCAGTTGCGACGCGCCGAAGACGACGAACGAACTGGTCTGCAGATCGTTGGCGAGCAGCCAGATGCTCCCGTGGCCATCGAGCGCGAGCCCGGCCTGCGCGGCGTAGCTCGTGAGCATCTGCGCTGGCGCAGCAGGATTGAGCCCGTCCATCAGCGAAGCGACCGGCCAGCTTCCGAGGGAGCGCGCGTCACCGAACTGCGAGAGCCAGAGCGAGCCCGTACCCAGCCGCGCCTCATAGGCAACCTCCTTGGTGATCGCCTGGCTCGCGGAGAGAGTGAACGTGCCGGCGGCCGCATCGTCGGCCCAGACCGTGTCGACAAGCGACGTTGGAATCACGATCGGCGGCACCGTCAGCGAGTAGGCGCCTGGCGTGAGACCGTCGAGGATCACGCTCCCCGCATCGATCGTCTGCGCATACTTGTTCGGTCCGGTCAGGACCAACTCGGTCGAAACGCCCGGCGGAGTCGTCACGTGGATGGTGAGCGTGGCGCTCTGCGATTGATAGTTCTGATTGACGTCCTCGCCCACGCAGGCAGAGAGCGCGACGGAGAGGAGCGCGCAGGCGACGCTGGCAGCAGAAGAGAGTGGGGATCGCGCCATGACTATCGCTCCGGAGCGGTGGACCAAGGGGTGCGCACGAGCTCGCCAGCGCTGCTCTGCTGCGACTCACGGCCGAGGAAGTTCAGGCGAACGAAGAGGCCGCCCTGCACTTCGTCGTAATCCTGGGCGTGGTGGATGCGAAGATACATGCCGCCTTCGAGATGCTCGGTGAGAGGGAAAGCGACGTCACCCTGTGCGTCGATGGCGAACGCTGTCGTCGCGTTCGACGGATAGAAGGCAACGAGCGGCGCGCCGGTCGTATCGGTTGCAGCCTCGCGGGCCAACTCGCGCGAGGGGTCGCGGGGGAAGTACGGCGTGCGCGCTTCGGTGAACCAGTTCAGCCCCGGGTTGACCTGCGCGGTCCAGCGAAGCTTGCCGATCTCTCCATGCAGCCGGAACGGGATGCTCGCGTTGACGAATCCCTGCGGGCTGAAGTAGCCGCCCTGCCCCAGCGTGAAGTAGCGCAGGTTGTTCTGGTAGCCGAGCACCGTCACCGAGAGGCCCGAGCCGAAATTCGCGAGCGTCGACTTGAGCACCGTCCACTCGAGGCCGAGTCCGCCGGAGCTCTCGCTGTTGGCCGAGACGCCGTGTGTGCCGAGGAGCACGTCGTACGCGCCCCAGAGATAGTAGGTGGTGCTCTCTGTGGTGTAGCCGAGATCGAGTCGGCCGCCGTTGCGCGTGACCTGTCCCCACGTCACGCCGCTGAGCGGATCGTAGACTCCAGCCATCGAGAGCATGCTGTCCTCGACCAGGCGCCGCGAGACCTCGACCGCGAAGCCGAAGCCGAGCGCCTGCGAGCGGTAGCGGATGCCTCCCGTGTACGTCTTGAGCAGGAAGCCGAGTGGAGTCGAGCCGACGTCGAGCGCGAGGCCGCCCTGCTGGTAGCCCGCGCGCAACTCGGTGCCGGAAGCGCGCATTCCGATCTGGAGATCGGGGCGTGCGTTGAGCGGCAGCGCGCCGGAGCCGAAGCGGTGCGCAACATCGGGGCTTGCGAACGCGAGTGCACCGACGTCGAGAAGCGTGGGAGTGGCCGTGAGGAGAAAGCGCCCGTGGTAGCCGAGAGGCAGGCCGATCTCGAGGGGGATTCGGAACGCCACCAACTGCGTGAGGCCGGCCTCACCAGCGCGCGCGCGAAGATCTGCGGTGGCCGATACGTAGGCCGCATGGCGCTCGCGGATCGCGTCGATCTCGCGCTGAATCTGGTCCTGCAGCTCGATCGTCTCTGCCGCAGGATGAGACGCATCGCCAAACTGCTTGCGTCCCTCGTCGAGGATCTCCGGCACCGAGCTCTCGCGGGTGAGCTGTGCACCGCGCGCGGCCTCCTCTGCGGTCAAGCTGCTGGCGACGAGCTGGCGCGCCTCGTCCAGATTTCCCATCGCGTCGCCGTCGTCTCCGAGTTGCACATCGAGCTTCGCCGCGAGCAGGCGCAGGCGCGCGTCGCGGGGAGCGCGCTTGAGTCCTTCGTCGACGAAACGTCGTGCATCACCGATGCGGTGCAGCTTGGCCGCGCTGCGCACCGCGCCCTCGCGCGCCTCGAGATTGTCCGGATCGCTCTCGAGCACGCGCACGAAGACCGCGAGCCCGTCAGCGGCGCGATCGCCGTCGTTGAAGAGCCGCCCGAGCGCGCAGAGCAGTCGCGGCTGATCGGGGAGCGTGTTGAGCGGACCGGCGAGCGTGTTGAACGACTGCTGCAGATCGCCCCGCTCGCGAAATTGATCCGCGCGCCGCACCGTCACGGAGGTCTTCAGATCGACGAGGCCACGGCGATCGCGCGGAGTCAGACGCGAGTCAGCCTCGAGTTCGGAAAGCAGCGCCAGGAGCGGTCCATCCTGCGCAGCGCCGAGCAGCACGGCGGCGAGATCGAGCTTGAGACTGGCGGCTGCGTCGGGGTTGCTCGCCACCGTCTGGTTCATCAATTCGACCGCGCGCTGCGTCTCGCCGAGCACAATCCACGCGTGCGCAACCGCCGACGCCGCTGCCGACTGGCCATGCACTCGCTGCTGCAGGCGCAGGAGGTCGTCGCGGATGAGTTCGCGCTTCTCGTGCGGCGCGCGCCGCAGAATCCGCTCGGCCTCGCCACGCACTTGAAGAAGCGGCTTGAGCGCACGCATTTCGGGCGTCATCGCCTCGGGCGGCAACGCGGATAGCGCAGCGAGCGCCGCCTCGTGATCGCCAGCGTTCGCGAGCACGCGCACCCAGGTGATGCGCGCTTCGACCATGCCCGGATCGAGCTTGAGCAGCAGCGCCGCGTCGCTCCTTGCCGCAGAGAGTTCGCCCAACTCAAGCTCGACGTTCGCGAGATCGTGAAGGACCCAGACGTTCTGCGCGTCAGCAGCGCGAGCGGCCACCAGTGCGGTCCGCGCGAGATCGGGCCGGCCGTGCTCCATCGAAGACGTCGCGTTCGCACGCAGCATCGTCGCCTCGAGCGCACCCTTGTCGAGCGCGAGCTTCGGAGACGACTGCGCGAGCTTTTCGTTGATGCTCTCGGCCTCCTCACGCTGGCCCAGACGGATGAGCACTTCGAGCAACCCGCGCAAGGCCTCAGGCATGTCCGGTCGCTCTCGCAACAGCGCACGCAGCCGCAGCTCGGCCTTCTCCGGCTCTCCGCGCTCGAGAGAGAGCTGCGCGAGCACCACCTCGGCATAGCCGCGCTCGACCGCACCGCTCTTCGCCGCCTGCGCGAAGAGCGCCTCCGCGTCATCGAGGCGATGGTCTGCCTGCGCCGCGCGGCCGTCCTGCATCAGCGCCCAGAACGTCGCCGAGCGCAGCGACCGCTCCCAGATCTCCGGCTTGTCGGGCGAGAGCGCACGGACCTTCGCGAAGAGATCGCGCGCCTTCGAGAACTCGCCCCGCTTGAAGGCGACGAGGCCCTGCCCAACGAGCGCGTCGCCATTCTGATCAGAGCGCGCGGCAGCTTTGAAGTTGCGCTCGGCCTCCTTGACGTCGCTGCGCTCGAGCGCCTGGAAGCCCGCGGCAACCTCGGCGCCGTGAGGGTCGGCGCGCGGCTCGGCGAGCCGCTTCTTGAGCTCCGCGTCGTCCGGGTGGCGGGCGAGATACTGGGTGAGAAGCGCATCGTCAGTCGACGCGAGACGCAGCCAGAGAAGCGCCTGCCGCTGCGCAGGATCGGCCTCATCGGCCAGAACGCCCTCGAGGATCAGCTTCTGCAGCGCCGCGATTCCGTCGCGCCGCGTCTCCTCGCGATAGGTCTGCACCCGGGCGAGCGCGATGCGATACGCGGGCTCTCCGGGACTCGTTGCGAGCAGCTTCGCCAGTCCGTCGGAGGCCTCCTTCCAGCCATCCTTGGTGCCTCCCAGCGTCGCGTAATACTCGAGGCTCAGGTGCCGCGGCGGACCGGACTCTCCGAAGAGCTGGCGATAAATCGTGACTGATTCGTCAGCTTTTCCATCGCGCGCGAACGCGCGGGCCTGCGCGAGCAACCGATCGAACTCCGCACCAATGGTGAGCGCGCGTTCGACGGACCGGGCGTCGGCAGAGCCGGGAGCGATCGAGTTGAGCCGCGAGAGATACTCGCGGGCCTTGTCCGCCTTGCCCAATCGCGCGGCCTGCGCGCCGAGCGCAGCGAGAGCCTCGATGTCGCGCGGGTCAGAACGCAGCACCTTCTCGTAGGCCTCGTCAGCGCGATCTTCGCGGCCGCGCGCCTGCCAATAGCGCGCGCTGCGCAGAAGCAGCTCAACCGCGTTCGGCGGCGTCTGCGCGGACGCCAGAGGAGCGACGGAGGCGAGCGCAAGCGCGCAGAGGAGAATCAGGGTTGTGCGCATGAGGTCCATCGGGGCTGCAGGCGGCCGTCGCGGGAAAACCGAAATGCGCCGTCGAGAAAGCCGAGCGCGAAGAGCGCGAGGTTCTGGTCGTAGTAGGCCGCAGGCTCGCCGAAGTTGCCGCTCGGCCCGCGCGAATGCTCAAGCCGCTCGCGCAGCGCCGCGACGCCGCCGACGTCTCCTTGCGCGGCGAGGGAGGGAAGGATCGCGGCCCAGAATCCCGGGGGCCCTTCGTGTCCGCTCAATCCGCGCGAATCGACCGAGCCGGCAGAAGCGCTCCCGTCCTTGCTGGGCGCGGGCGCGCGCGTATCGACGCGCTCAGGAATCCTGCCGGTCGCGCGATACCAGTCCGCCAGACCGCGCGTCGATCGCTGCCAACTCGCGCGGAGCGGATCGGCCTCGTCGATGAACGCTGCCCAGAGAATTGTGCGGATGGCGTCGTACGAGCCGACCGATCCCGACACGGGATCGACGAAGACGCCGGCGCTGCTGGACTGCGCGATCCAGTCGGGGACGAGGCCGTTGGGTGCAGCGTCATGCAGCAGCCGATCCCAGCTCTGGGCGAGGGCGCTCCACGGGCCTCGAGGATCGCGGTCGGCGAAGCGACGCAGCAGAGGGAGAGGAACGTAGCTCGGGTTGAGGCGAGCGACGCGCGCGGCCGTGCTGCCAGCGTCCGCGGAGGGAGCTTCGGGAGAGAGGAAGCCGTGCGGAGCGGGCAGCAGCGCCAGGCCAAGTCCGGGGAGATCGACGATCTCGAGCGTGCGCACCTGTATGAGCAGGCGATCGCCGAGTGCCTCGTAGCGCGGCTCATTCCAGAGGCGGCCTGCCTCGAGAAGCGCCCAGGCGAGCCAGAGATCCGCGTCGCTCGCTGCGTTCGCGTCGGCGATGGCAAACCCTTTCGGGCCGCTCGACCAGAGCCATGCAGGCAACCGCTCGCCCAGAGCTGCGCCCGCGAGATTCACATCGGTCCAGTGCAGCACCGCAGAGAAGCGCGCGCGATCTCCCGCGACCAGCGCGAGCGCGAGCGCATAGGCCTGCCCCTCTGACGTTGTCCGTGCCCCTGCCGTCCGATCGACCACGCGGCCGTCAGCCTCGATGAACGCCTCGGCGTAACGGTCCCAATCGGCCCATGCGGAGCATCGCGCATCGGCACGCGCATGTTCTCTCTGTGCATCCGACGCGGCGACTGCGGCCTTCTTCCCCGCGCAACCGGAGGGAGCAACTGCGCAGCCCGCGAAGGCGAGCGACACCACGGCCTCCCGCGCCCAGCGCGGTCCGGAGCGTGCGGACGCGCGATTCACGGCTGCGGCTCCAACCCACTCGCAAGAGGATCGGCGGGCGGCTCATCTCCGATCGGCGCGCTCTGCTCGTCGGTCCACTGGCGCGCACGGATCTGCCGAACCACCATGCCGCGCAGGAGCAACGCGAGGCCGAGCACGCCGAGGAACAGACACGGCACGAGGATGAGCGCGTGGTTGGAGAGAAACCAACGCAGCGAAGAGAAGCGGTGGAGCTGCGTCGTGCCGTAGCGCTCGCCGATCTCGAAGAGTCCGCGCTGGCCACCGAGGAGCACGAGCAGGTCTCCGCTCTCACGCGCGCTCTGCGCCGGACCTGAGAACGCGGCGAAGGCGGGCAACTCTGCAGAGGTCGACGCCGTGATCGCGACGACGCTGCGCCGGGCATTGAGCGGAGATTCGAAGCCGACGACATCCACCAATCGCGACGCACCGCTCGCCATCAGACTGAGCCGCTCAAGCTCCTCGTGGCCGCGGCGACCCGCGAGCAGATCGAGCAGGGGGTGAAGCGTGCTCGGGGTCTGGACATGGGCCGGCCCGTTCCCCGAGAGGAGCGGGAGACGGTCGCGCCAGCGCTGCAGCAGCGAATTGTTCTCGAGCGCGCCGATGACAAGCAGATCCTTCGGAGCCTGCTCCGGCGCGAGCGCCTCTGCGGCCGTGAGCAGCGAGGGGCGCGCGACCACGCCTGTCACGGTCGCGAGGTGATCGAGCGTGGAGAGGAGCGTCGAGATCTCCTCGCTGCGCGGGACATCGGAGAGCACCACGGCGGTCTCCGAGAGATCGGGCAGCCGCGTGAACGGAAAGCCGTCGTTGACGAACAGGCGCAGGTCCGGCTGCGGAGCGAAACGAGTGAACGGCCCGAGACGCATCGTCGAGTCGGCGAGGATCTGCACGCGGAACTCATTTGTCTCTCCGCTGCGGCAGAGCGCCTCTGCTGCCGAATAGTTGACGAAGACAACCAATTCGTTGAACCCGTGAAGCACGGTGCGGTGCACGCGCAGACGCAGGCGCCGATTGTTCTCGCCCCGCGCGGGATCGAGCGGCGGCAGCGTGGTGAGGAAGACTCCGTTGAGCTGAAGGTCGAGCCGTGGCGCAGGTGTTCCGGGCGGCAACGTGATCGCGTAACCGAGATCGAGGTCGATGAACTCATTCGGCCAGACCCAGAGATCGGGAGGGAGTCGGAACCCGAGCGCGATCTTGCCACCCGTCATCCCGACGTGCGTCAACTGCTCGGGAGAGAACGCGTGCGCGAAGGGAATTTCGCGGTCAGCGACCATCCAACGAGGCGAGGAATACGGCGCGTAGACCCGCGGCATCGGTGCCTCGACAACCTCCGCGCGAGCGCCATGGAAGCGGCCCGCAGAGCCATCGACGAGCGTCTCGACTGCGCGTCGAAGCTCTTCAGCATCCCGGCCAGAGAGCACCAGCAGCTTGACGTTGCCGCCCGGATGGCGGGGATGATCGAGCATCTCGATCGCCGGCCCCGTCGGCGCGGCGAGGCCCAGCGCGGCGGCGCTCTCGGCGCTGTCGATGAGCACGACCGTGCTCGCGTCCGGGAGCGAGCCCTCACTGACGGGAAAGCGCGCTTCAGCACCAGCGTCGATGCCGAACCACGAGGCGATCATCCCCGCGAGCCGCACGGTCGCGAGCGAAGGCTGCGACGCGAACGCGACGTGAATCACCGCATCGCGATCGAAGGCGCGATCAACGAACGGCAGCGGCAAGAGCGAGAGTTCATCGGGCAGCGGCAACGGCGCGGCTTCGAGGACGAGTTCGCCGTCTCGCAGGACATTCCAGGCGTCGGAAAGAACGCGGCCGCACGTCGGCGGGCGGTCCATCGCCAGCGCGAACGTCAGCGTGTTCTTGTCGCCGAGCGCCTTCGGATCGATCGACACGCTCGCCGTCGCGGTCGGGTGGCCGCGCAGATCGGCGTGGATCGCGTCCGGCCCGAGCGAGGCCATCTTCTCCTGGTTCACCAGCACGTCGAGGCCACGAACCCCCCAGGCTGGATCGATGCGATCAGCGAAGCGCAACTGCAGCGTCGCCGCGGTGAAGACCTGATCACCACGCGTCGCGAAGGGAAACGAGAGCGTCGGCTGCGTATTGAACCGCTGCGCATCGGCGAGGCCGAGTTCCGCCAGCGAGATGTGCACGCGGCCCTGCTCGTCCGTGCGCGCGCGCCCTTCTCCGTGTCGCTGCTCGACCGCTTCGCGCGGCGCTTCCCGGCATCCGGCGAGCGCAAGCAGCGCGCAGGCGAGCACCGACGGAAGCATGCGGCGAGACGCCAACCCGGCATGTGACACTGTTACACCAAGTGTCACAATGTCCCTCGCGGCGCATCTGGCGGGCGTGGAGTCGATGCGGCTGGCGGAGGCACAGAGCTGGGCGGCGGGGCAGGAGTCGCAGTTGCGGCGCCAGCGCTGCGTGCAGGACGCGCCCGGACCATCTGCCGCACGTTGCTCAGACCGCGCATCGTGATCGAGTGGAACGCGCTGATCGGATGATCGTGCGCGCGCCCGTCGGTCCAGCGCACCCAGGCATCCGCGCGAGAGAAGATCGTCTGCGCGAGCACGGCCTCCTCCTCGAGCGAGAGCGCGAGAAATCGCAACCGCAGCACGTTCCCGCGGCAATCAACCACCTCGGCCGGCAGCGGCAGCTCATCGGCTGCGGTGAAGATCGAGACGCTCATCCGCTCCTTCGGCGTGAACTCCCGCCCCGCCGGAACCGTGAGCGAAAGGCCGCCGCGTGCCAGATCGATCGTCTTGCAACGCATCGTGCGTCCGCCCTGCAGCGCGAGCATCGCGGGCAACTGCGCGTTCACGCGCGGGCTGTCGCGCACCTGCCGCTGCTCCCACGCCACCGCCACCGTCGCGCAGAGGATCACCAGATTGTACGCACTCCACCCGAGCGTCAGCGCGAGCACGTCAGGCTCGGCCTCGCCGTGAAGGTAGTGGACGACGCCGATGATCATGCTGATCAGATTGAGCGCAGCGATGACGAGATAGGGACCGGCGATCTTCATCTCGAAGTAGGGGTCGGTGATCCGCCCGCCCTTGGCCGTCACGTTGAACTTCCCGCGACGCGGCGCGATCAGTGCGACCGTGGTGGGAATCAGAATGTAGAACGCCAGACACGTCTCGTAGACTTCGTTCCAGAACGAGTGGCGCACGGCTCCGGCGACGCGCGAGTTGGTCAGCACCGAATGCGCAAGGTGAGGCAGCGCATAGGCGAGCGCCATCAAGGGAAGCGCGTTGTAGATGTGCAGCCCGAAGAGCGGATAGCTGATGGGCGCGATGAGGAAGATGATCCGTGGCAGGCCGTAGAAGAAGTGGAGCATCGCGGCGGCGTAGGAGACGCGCTGCATGATGGTGAGGCCGCGGCCGAAGAGCGGGTTGTCGAGGCGGAAGATCTGCGCCATCCCGCGCGACCAGCGGATGCGCTGCCCGACATGCGCGGCGAGGCTCTCGGTGGCGAGGCCCGACGCCTGCGGGATGCTCAGGAAGGCGCTGTTCCATCCCTTGCGGTGCATCTTGAGCGCGGTGTGCGCGTCCTCGGTGACCGTCTCGATGGCGATCCCGCCGACCTCCTCGAGCGCGGCCCGCTTGATCACCGCGCACGAGCCGCAGAAGAAGCTCGCGTTCCAGAGATCGATGCTCGGCTGGATGAGACCGTAGAAGAGCTCGCCCTCGCTCGGCAGCTTCTTGAAGAGGCCGAGGTTCCGCTCGAACGGATCGGGCGAATAGAAATGGTGCGGCGTCTGCACCAGCGCCATCCGCGGGTCCTTGAGGAACCAGCCCATGCAGACTTGGAGGAACGAGCGGGTCGGCACGTGATCGCAGTCGAAGATCGCGATGTAGTCGCCGCGCGTCTTGGTGAGCGCGTGGTTGAGATTGCCTGCCTTGGCGTGCGCGTTGTCGGAGCGCACGATGTAGCCGATACCAGCCGCGGCCGCGAACGACTGGAAGGCGCCGCGGCGTCCGTCGTCGAGGAGGAAGATGCGCAGCTTCTCGGCGGGCCAGTCGAGCGCCTTCGCTGCGAGCACGGTCGTGCGCACCACCTCGAGCGGCTCGCTGTAGGTCGGGATGAAGACGTCCACAGTCGGCCAGCTTGCGACGTCGGCGGGAAGCGGCTGCGGCTTGCGAGGGAAGCGGCCGAGCAACTGCAGGTACCCGAGCAGAAGCATCGCGTAGGCGTAGAGCTCGGCGCCAAAGAGGACGTAGCCGAGACCGGACTCGAGCGTGCGCTCTGGGAGCAGTGTCGCGGTCAATCGCCAGAAGAGGTAGCGCGTCGAGACCGTGAGCGAGACGAGGACCAGCGCGAGCGTGACGACACTGCCCTCGCTCGACCAGCCGAGCAGCAGCGCGGCCGCGAAGACGCCTGCGCCGAGGAGGATCTGCGCGCGCAGATCGAGAGGAGTGACGACGACGAGCAAAAGGCAGGCGACGCCAGCAAGCGCGAGCAGGACCCAGCCGAGACGAGCGAGCGCGGCGAGAACTCCGCGCCTCGCGGGCGCGGTGCGGGCGGGCGATTGCGAGGACAAGCGCTACCTCGACCCGACGGAGACGAGGGGAAGCGGCGAGGCCTTGCGCATCTCGGCGGCGGTGACTTCGACCCACTCGGCGAGAGCGGAGAGTTCAGCGACGACCTGCGACTCGGGGCCTTCGCGCACGACCAGGCGGCGGCGCGCGAGAGACTCGGAGACGACCTCATCGGCGTGGATTGCGCGGGCGAACGTACGCTCGGGGATCACGCCTCGCAACGACGAGAGCACATCCCGATCGAGAGCACGGCGCGCGTCGAACTTGTTGACCAGATAGCGCGCGCGACGGCGCCCCTGGCCGCCCGGAACCCACTCGTCAAGCAGAGCTTCGGTCGCTGGCAGTGTGGCATAGCCGGCCGCATCGGGGCCGAGCACCACCAGCACCGTGTCAGCGAGCGTGAGCGCCTGCTTGAGCCACGGCGACGCGCGCGCGGGAGTATCGAGGACGAGAAACTCCGTCTCGTTGGGTACGAACGCCGCGAGACGCTTCTGCAGCCACTGCGGCTCGCGCGCCGACGCCGCCTCGAGACCCGCGATCTGCGCGCCAGTCAGCGGGCCGAAGGGGAGTACAGCAGCAGCGCTGCGAAACCGCGCGAGCCAGAGAGCGACTTCTTGAGGCGCGAGGTTCGCGGAGAAGAGGCCGAACGATTCACCACCCTCGAGTCCGAAATGGAGGCCGAGTGCGTTCTGCGGATCGAGGTCGGCGGCGACCACCGCGCGACCATTCTGCCCGAGCGTCGCCGCAAGATTCGCCGCGATGGTGCTGCGTCCCGTGCCGCCAGCGAGCGAAACCACCGCGATGGTCGTGCAGCGCCCGGTTCGCGAGCGCTGTGTCGTCTCGCGCGGGATCTGGACCTGCCGCCGTTCCTGAATGAGTCGGTTGGTCTGGGCCAGGATCGGCCACCGCTGCGCCGCCGCCTGCCAGCGCTCACCCGCCGCGACTTCGCGATACTCGAGCTCGGGCGAGCCGATCGACTCGAAGAGCTTGCGAACGTCATCGTTCATGGTCGGCACCGCGTGGCTCCGGTCGGTTCACTTCGGTCGAGATTCACCGAGGGGCGGCTATGTAGGTGTTCGAGAAGTTGAAAGTCAACCGGCCACCCACCGGCGGCGGCAGGGGGAATGGGACTTTCCCTGATGCGCACGCACTCTCTCGAGGGGAACGGGCTGCCGTACGCCATTGAATATCGATCAGACTTTCCCGTTCCGTCGATCGACCGACCGCGCCCCAAACGTCGAGAGCGCCGGCGACCAGACTGGCCGCGGGCGCTCCCGGGAACATCACGCTGCTGGCCGAACTGGAACTACTTGACCGCCGGCTTGATGGTGAGCATGCCCTTTCGGTGGCCGGGAACCGCGCCGCCGACGAGGAGCAGGTTGCTCTCGGCGATGACGTCGATGACCGCGAGGTTCTGGATGGTGCGCGTGTCGGTACCCATGTGGCCCGGCAGGCGCTTGTTGCGGAAGACGCGACCTGGCGTCTTGCGCTGTCCGACGGCTCCGATGTGGCGGTGGAGCTCGTGGGCCGTCGACGAGTCGCGCGCGGCGCCCTTCATGTGGTGCCGCTTGAAGACGCCCGCGAAGCCGAAGCCGCGCGACACGCCGGTCACGTCGACCTTCTCGCCCTTCTTGAACATCTCGACCGTGATCTGGCTGCCGACCGCGTGCGCGCTGACTTCGTGCGTGTCGACGCGGAACTCGCGGATGACCTTGTGCGCCTTCTGGCCGCGCTTCTTGTAATCACCGAGCAGCGGCTTGGTGGCGCGCTTCTCGCCCTTCTCGCCCATCTCGAACGCGGCGAGCTGGAGAGCCGAGTAGCCGTCCTTCTCCGGCGTGCGATGCCCGAAGACCGTGTTGGGCTGAATCTCGATGATGGTGACCGGGTAGGCGTTGCCGTCTTCGCCGAACACCGTGGTCATGCCGACCTTCTTACCGATGAGACCCTTCATTGCGTACTCCTTCGCTCTGCCTCTCGCTGGATGCGCCATCGCGGCATGCTGCTTGCCGGAGGATGAGGGTCGTTGGACCCAGAGGTGTTGCTGCCTCGGTTTTTCGAGGGACGCGGCGTCTAGCACAAGGGCGACGCCGAGGCAAGCACCGAGCCTGTCCTATTTCTTGCGCGACGGGCGCAACGAAGACGCGATGAACATTCCGAGTGCACCGCCCGCGAACGTACCGATGAGCGCGCCGGCCAGGAAACCGAGTAACCCAAGAAAGCCACCAACGCCGGCAGTCAGCACCGCGCTCCCCACGTTGCCCATGCGGTCCGCAGACGAGAAGACATCGCCAGCACCCGAGCCACCGGCGCCGACGATGCCGCCGATCCCGCACCCGCCGATTGCACAGAGTGGAGTCAACAACCAACCCCAGCTCTTCATGCGGCACCCGCGCCCAGCGTCACGACGGACGAGCTCTTCTCGCCGACGCGAACTGAGAGAGGAGGAGTCATCGTCGGCATTGAGGAGCGCTTCATGCCTGCGGCACCTTCGCGCCCGCCTTGGCCTGCGCGAACTCGAGCAGGTATTTCGGATAGCGCGGGAACGCCCCGATGCCCGCGTAGCGCGCGCCGACGCCGAGCTCCTCCTCGATGCGCAGGAGCTGGTTGTACTTGGCGATGCGATCGCTGCGCGAGGCGCTGCCCGTCTTGATCTGCCCCGAGCCGCACGCGACGGCGAGGTCGGCGATGAACGAATCCTCGGTCTCGCCCGAGCGGTGGCTGATGATGGTGCGCCAGCCGCTCTCGTGCGTCATGCGCACGCAGTCGAGCGTCTCGGTCAGCGTGCCGATCTGGTTGAGCTTGATGAGCACCGCGTTGGCGCTGCCGTCGCGGATTCCGCGCGCGAGGCGCTCAACGTTGGTCACGAAGAGATCGTCGCCGACCAACTGCAGCTTGCCGCCGAGCGCCTTGGCCTGCGCGGCCCATCCTTCCCAGTCGTCCTCGGCGAAGCCGTCCTCGATGGAGACGATGGGAAACTCGTTGCTCCACTGAGTATATAGTTCGACGAGCCCGGCGCGATCGAGCGTCTTGCTCTCGCCCTCGAGCGTGTAGTTGCCGCTCTTCTTGTCGAGCAGCTCGCTCGCGGCCACGTCGAGCGCGAGCGCAATGTCGACGCCCAGCGTGTAGCCGGCCTTCCCGATCGCCTCGGAGATCACCTCGAGCGCTTCGCGGTTCGAACGGAGGTTCGGCGCGAAGCCGCCCTCATCGCCAACCGACGTCGCGTGCCCGCCCGCCTTGAGCACACCTTTGAGCGCGTGGAACACTTCGGCGCCGGCACGAAGCGCGTCCGAGAAGGTCGGCGCGCCGAACGGCACGACCATGAACTCCTGGACGTCGACGTTGTTGTCGGCGTGCGCGCCGCCATTCAATATATTCATCATCGGAACCGGCAGCGTGCGGGCCCCGACGCCTCCGAGATAACGATAGAGCGGGAGTCCGTGGGCATTGGCCGCAGCGCGCGCCGCCGCGAGAGATGCGCCGAGGATCGCGTTGGCCCCGAGCGCCTTCTTGTTCGGCGTCCCATCCGCGTCGATCATCGCGCGATCGAGCGTCGCCTGATCCGCCGCATCCATCCCGACGAGGATCGGCCCGAGCCTGGTCCGCAGATTCTCGACAGCGGTGAGAACACCCTTGCCGCCGTAGCGCTTCATGTCCCCATCCCGAAGTTCACACGCCTCGTGTTCACCCGTCGAAGCGCCGCTGGGAACGGCCGCGCGGCCGATCGCGCCCGACGACAAGGTGATCTCGCACTCGAGCGTGGGATTGCCGCGGCTGTCGAGGATTTCCCGAGCCTGGACGTCGACGATTTCGGTCACGATGCGCCCTCCGTCAAAGAGATGCGGGCGGCGCTATCACGCGACGTCGCCGCGTGCAACTTAGTGTGCATTTTACACTATCTTCGTGTCGTTCGGACACGAAGCTCGCGGGTTCAGTCCCAGCAAGGTCAACGCTGCGTCGGCTCGTCTCCTGATTCGCTTCCCGGTGACAATCGCGCGACCACGGCGCCGCTCGCGCAACGACCCGCGAGCTCGCCATTCGCATCGTCCGCGTCGGCACAGAATGCATCCACCGCCGAATACCAACGGAGCGCGCCGGGCGCCGTTGCTTCCAGCACGCAATCCAGACGAGGCCCTGCCCCGCTCCCCGTCAACTCGAACGCACCGGCGTGGTCCGCCTGCGTCGCCCGATCCAGCTCGCCCGAGCACCGCAGCACGATCGTCGCGAACGGCACTGCGCCCAGCGCGGGGCTCGACTCCTCCGCATCGACCGAGGCCGCGGGAATACGCACCACGTGGCCGCGCAGACTCCAGTCGGCCTGGCACCCCTCGAACGCGACCAGCGCGGCGAGGCCCATTCCGATGGAATTTGCTCGGCCCATGACTCCCTCTCTGATGCGAATCCTGCGCCAATCACCCAGCGTGCGATGTGCGCCCCGTCACGACGGAGCCATTCGGGCACTGCGGACGATGTGCCACGTTGCCGCCGCTGCATCCTCCTGCTAGGAAGCGCCCGTTTCGATTTTCCACTCTGCAAGCGGAGGCATTCATGGCGGGTCTGCTCGAAGGCAAGGTCGCGATCATCACCGGCGCAGGCGGCGGCATCGGACGGGAGCACGCGCTCCTCTTCGCCAAGGAAGGCGCGAAGGTCGTCGTCAACGATCTCGGCTCGGATCGCCACGGCGGCGGCAAAGGCGGCGAGCTCGCCGACAAGACCGTGGCCGACATCAAGGCGGCCGGCGGCGAGGCGATCGCGAACTACGACAGCGTCGCCACGCGCGAGGGCGCGGACGGCCTCGTCTGGAGCGCGGTCAACAAGTTCGGGAAGCTCGACATCCTCGTCAACAACGCGGGCATCCTGCGCGACAAGACGCTGCTCAACATGAGCGAGCAGGATTTCGATCTCGTCATCGACGTCCACCTGCGCGGCACCTATCTCTGCCTGCAGGCCGCGGCGCGCACGTTCAAGGTCCAGGGCAAGGGCGGCCGCATCATCAACACGACGTCGCTCTCCGGCCTGCTCGGCAACTTCGGCCAGGGCAACTACTCGGCGGCCAAGGGCGGCATCTACTCCCTCACGCGCACCAGCTCGATGGAGTTCCAGCGGATGGGCGTCACGGTCAACGCGATCGCGCCCGTGGCCATCACGCGCATGACGCAGGATCTCCAGATGATGAAGGGCGTGACGCAAGAGCAGATGGGCCCGCAGCACATCGCGCCGGTCGCGGTGTTCCTCGCGTCGGATCTCGCGGGAGACATCACGGGGCAGATCGTCGGCGTGCATGGCCCGAAGGTGTTCCTCTACAAGATGACCGAGACCGAAGGAGCCACGCACAAGGGCGACTCGACCTGGAGCGCCGCGGAGCTCAAGGAGCGCTGGGCGGAGATCGCGAAGTAGCGCGCGGGTCGAGACCACTCTCGAGCTGAAAAAGCGAAGGGGACCTGGAGCGATCGCTCGAGGTCCCCTCGTTTGCTTCGCGGCACGTCGTCACCGCCGGGTGCAGAGTGCAGCGCTAGGAGGCCACCGGCACCGAGTAGTCGATGATCACCACGCCACGCGGCGGCGCTTCATCGCGGTCGGACCGATCGTTCTGCCTCTGGCGCGAAGCGGGCTGCTCGCCCAGCGGCAACTCAAGCCGCGGCCGACGATCGTCGCGCTCCTGCTCTCTGCGGCGGATCTCTTCGATGATGAATGCGTCGAGCATGGACCACCTCCGAGTCGTCGAGCTGCGTCTACTCCAATCGGATGCAACATGAAGTCCAACGATTCAGACCGCCCGTCGATCTTTCGGACAGCTCGGATTTCATCGAACGACAGAAGCTGCAACCTGCCTTCCCCGCTCTTGTAACAGGGCGATTCGGAGACGGTCAATTCTTCGGCGACGGCGCCAGATCACCTACAGCGGAGCCACCGCGCGCGCCACGACACGGCTGTCGCGGTGACAAGATCTGACGCCATTCCGATGGCGAACGAATCAGCTCCGTGTCGTCACCGCGCTTGCGCGAGCGACTCGGCGCGGGCCTTGAAATTCGCCAGCAGCCGAGGCAGGCCCGTCTCGCTGAGCGCGCGCTGAAAGCTCGCCGGCATCGTGCTGGCCGAGAGCGCGATCGCGTAGATCGCACGAGTGCCGGTCGCTGTGGCCTCGAGAGTCCAGCTCCCCGAGTTTGCGCGCAGCAGTTCGCCGCGCAGGAGCCGCCACTCAATCTTCCATGGCGAAACCTGCACGTGCTCGAGCGTGTAGTCGACCTGGAACAGCTTGGCGTCGAGCTGGTACGTCACCGCGACGCGGCCTTCGCCTCGCTGTTCAACGCGGATCGATTTCACCTCGGGGATGAACTCGGGATAGCGGGCGTAATCGAGGATGACTGCGAGCAGCTGCGCCGGCGGCACCGCGACGTCGATGCTCTGCGTGACGAGCGGTAGTGTTTGAGTGTCCGGCACGGTTATCCCGCAAATCCAGGCTTGTGCTCGAAGCTGTGCTGCGCCTCGACGTAGCGGATGGTCTGGCTCTTGGAACGCATGACCACCGACCAGGTCGCAGCGCCGCCCTTGAAGAAGCGCACGCCCTTGAGGAAGTCTCCGGACGTCACGCCTGTCGCGGAGAAGATCACGTTGCCCTTCGCCATCTCTTCGAGTGCGAAGATCTTCTGCGTATCGCTGATGCCCATCTTTTTCGCGCGCTCAATCTCCTGCTCGTTGCGGAAGGCGAGCCGCCCCTGCATGTCCCCTCCGCAGCAGCGCAGCGCGGCCGCCGCGATCACGCCCTCAGGCGCGCCGCCCGTGCCCATCAGGACATCGACGCCGCTCTCGGGGAAGCAGGTCGAGATCGCTGCCGAGACGTCGCCGTCGGCGATGAGCTTGATGCGCGCGCCGGCCGCACGCACCTCGGCGATCAGCTTCTCGTGCCGCGGGCGATTCAAGATGATGACCGTCAGGTCCTCGATGTACACGCCCTTCTTGTCGGCGATGGCGCGAAGGTTCTGCGTCGGGCTCTTGCGCAGATCGATCACACCGCGCGAGCCCGGCCCCACCGCGATCTTCTCCATGTACGTATCGGGCGCGTTGAGCAGGTTTCCCTTGTCGGCCATCGCGAGCACCGAGAGTGCATTCGGGCCGCCCGTGGCACAGAGCGTGGTTCCCTCAAGCGGATCGAGCGCGATGTCGACGGCCGGATCGTCCGCCTCGCCCGATCCGACCTTCTCGCCGATGTAGAGCATCGGCGCCTCGTCGCGCTCGCCCTCTCCGATGACGATCGTGCCGCGGATGGCGAGTTCATTGAACTGCTTGCGCATGGCATCGACGGCCGCCTGATCGGCCGCCTTCTCGTCACCACGACCCATCAGGCGCGCACTGGCAATGGCGGCTGCTTCCGTAAGGCGAACTGCTTCGAGACCGATGTTGCGATCCATCGAGGACCCTTCCCTTGCGCTCGCATTCTGGAGCGCGGTTCTTCGGAGGTGTGGAGACTATCGAATTCGGCGGGATTGACCATTCGCAAATTGCGCGGCGGCCCGAATCATCTGCTCGTGCCTTCCGGCGCGGAATCGCTCTCGTCCGCGCCAGGAGCGGGTGCCGGCATCACCAGCGTCTCGATCGTGCGGCTCAATCGGGACGAGGGCGCGAGCGCTTCAAGGAGCCAGTCGGGCGCGCGCGTGGGGCGCAGATCCTTGCCGATGCAGGCATGCACGGTGTGTCCGAGGCAGGCCGTCACGGCCTCGCCATCGCCGACGATCTTCACAACGTAATCGAAGCGGATCTTCACGCGCGTGTGAGAGACGCGCAGGTGCACTTCGATGACATCGTCGTAGCGCGCGGGCCGCTGGTAGCGCGCCGAAGCCTCGAGGACCGGGAGGAAGATTCCGCGCGCTTCGATCTCGCGATAGGCGAGTCCGAGGCTGCGGATCCATTCGTTGCGCGCTCCCTCGAAGAAGCGCAGATAGTTGGCGTAGTAGACGACGCCCATCTGGTCGGTGTCGCCGTAGAGGACCCGGTGCGTGTAGACGGGCGGACTCGACGCCGCAGGCCCGCTCATGGCGCGGCCCTCTCGAACTTCGAAAGGGTCAGGCGCAGCTGCTCCTGCGCCTTGCCTTCAGTCGACACCGTCCGCGTGCGCAGCTGAACCATCCCGACGTCGGGCGCGTAGGTCCACTCGGTCGAGAAGATTCCGCCCCCCTCGACGGGCTGCTGGTTCCTGACCACGACGCACTTCTCGAAGTGGCCCGCCGGAGTATCGAGCTGCGCATCGGTCGCGGTGATCTCGAAGCGCTGCACCGCCATCTCTTCAACCGAGCTCCAGCTCCTGCCGACCGCGATCGGCCCGCGCAGCAGATATCTCGCGCCGTCGCGCAGACCGAGGCTGTCGATGCGGAGGCGACCGCGGTGATCGTCAAGAAACCAGGGTCCGTCGCGCCCGACGATGCGGATGGTGTCGCTGCTCGTGCTTCCGGCGGCGCGGACCTGGAACGTCCAGGCGTTTCCGATCGAGAGCGCCGTGTAGCGCGAGACCTCGGCGCCCGCGTCGGAGGCTGGCTCGGAGGGAGAGGTGGCGACCCGCGGTGCCGCCGCGCAGGAGGCGACCAGCAGGGAGCAGAGCGCGAGAGCGCACAAGCGCAGGCTGGAGGCGGTCAGGATCATCGGCGATCACTCACGTCGAAAGGAGCGGATCATGGCGTCGTCGCGGGCGGTCGCGGATTCGCAAGCGGAGGTCGAGACGTCACCTGCGGGTGCGGCGACGACGGAACAGCTGCGGTCTCTTCGCGGCGGCGGCGAAGATCCGAGAGCGCCTCGTGAGCCGCGCGGCGGACCTCCTCGTCTGGCGATCCGCTCTCGAGAGTGTAGAGATAGGCCTCGGCCTCGCCGCCACCGAGACTGCCGATCGCATAGAGGACCTCCGCGACGAACTGCGGCGAGCGCTTGCGCGTGAGGTCGATGAGCGGCCGGACCGCGCGCGGATCTCCGATCGCCACCAGCGCGCCCATCGCGCGGCGCACGACCTCGGGGCTCTCATCCTCGAGACGCGACAGCAGCAGCGGCACCGCAGCGGGGTTGCGCCTCTCCGCGAGCGCGCGCACCGCGTAGTCGCGCACGCGCGCATCGCCAGCGGAGAGATCGCGCTGGAGGTCTGCATCGGTCTTGCGGCGAGCCTCGACCTGCCAGGAGAGCGCCGTGGAGGCCTCGAGCATCGCGGCCGAGAGCGCATCCTCGAACGCCTGCCTGCGCGCGTCCGGATCGGGGCCTCCCGCAGCATCGGCCTGCGTCGGCCGCCGCGCGCCACCTTCCGCGACGAGCCGCTCGAGATCGCCGTGCCCATCCGGGAGCAGGAGCTCGAGCGAAACCAGGACCTCGGCGAGCTCGTGGTCGCTCACTTTCGGGGTCGTGGGCAGCAGGACCCGTCGCGCCGCCTCGATCTCGAGGCGCACCTGCGCGCGGGCCGGGCCCTTGCTGTCGAGCTGCACGGTGAACTTGCGGGTGGCTTCCAGCGCACTCTGCAGCGCTTTTCGGACCTGCTCGGGCGACGTCCCCAACTCGGGAGAAGCGGCGAGATTGGCGTCGCTGACCTGCAGAGTCGAGATGAGCTGCGACTCCGACAGGGGGCGGTGACAGGCGAGAGCGCAGAGAGCCGCGCCGAGTAAGATCGGGAGGGCAGCAGCGCGACATCGCAGCAGCGAAGTCTTGGGGAGCAGCGCGAGAGGCATGGGAGCCAGATGAGTCACGGAGCGCGAAGTCTACCCGCCGCTCTCGGCTCCTGCACTGCCCTCGGCTGGGGTCTCGAGGGAAGAGGCCTCGGCCGCGCCCTGTGCGATCACCCCTTCGCCTGCCGCCGTGGGTGCAGGCGTAGATCCAGTGGCAGTCGTCGCTGCCGAATCCGGAGCAGAGGAGGCGTCGGTCGTCGTCCCGACCGCGCCAAGCGCGGCTTCGCTCGACGTCGAGGCCGGATCTCCCGCGACGGGAGAGGGTGCGCTCTCGGCCGACAGTGCGCCTTTCTTCAGCGTGCCCGCGGGCTGGCCCCAGGCCTGATCCGCGGGCGTCGCCATCTTCGGACGCTCTTCGCGATCTCGACGTGGACGGCGGCGACCATCGCGCGACTCTTCCGACGCGCGGGCAGGTGCGCTCGCTCCGGTCGCCTCGGCACGAACCGTTGCCGATTCGCTCGCAGCCGCCACAGGCGCGGTCGAGCTCTCGTTCGCAGGAGTCGGGCTTGCGCCCGCGGCGTCCGACTGCACGCCCTCCGACGATGCAGCCATCGTTGCCGAACCGCTCTCATTCGCGCGGCCATCCTGCGACGAGCCCTCGCGCGGACCGCGATTCTCACGGCCACCTTTGAGTGCGCGCGCGGCTGCGAAGAACGCCTCGTCGACATCGGCGATCTCGACGACCTGCACACTCACGCCGACGCGCAACTCGACCAACTCCTCCGCGAGAGCCTCGCCCGCGTAGAGGGCAACGGGCGGCTGGGCCGCAGCCGAGGCCTCCGCGCGCGCTTCGCGACCGGCTTCACCAGGAGCAAGCAACAGCGCCATCTGCGCCGAGTAGTGCGCGAGATCCTTGCGCAGCTCGAGCACATCCTGGCGGGAGATCTCGCGACGTCCGCGCACCAGGCGAACCGCGACGCGCAGATCGGAAACGCCCCAGCGGTGGCGCGCCAGATAGATAGGTCCGTCCTTGCTCCGCTTGGCCACGCGCACATCGCGCATGCCCATCTTCTCGAGGAGCGCAGCGCAGACGTGCTCGAACCCGGCCGTCTCGAGATCCGCGAGACGCTGCCGAAGTGCACGCACGCAGGCCCGCTTGCCCTCCTGCACGAGCGCCGCTGCTGTCGCGGGGCGTCCGAGCGAACTCTGTGGCGAGCGCTCCATCTCCGCAAGCTGCGACGGCGGCGGAAACTCGACGAGCGTCACGCGCTCGCCATCGACAATGAACGCCGGCTTGCGGCCCGCCTCGGTGCGGCGCCGATTGTCCTCGAGCAGCGCTGCCGTGAGCGAAGGAAGATCGTGAGCGAGCGCTTCCGTGATGGCGCCCTTGGCCGCGAGCTCCGCTGCGACCTCCGAGAGCGGCGCGCCGGACTGCTTGTGTGCAAGCCAATCGAAGACCGCCTCGGCGGCAACCGGCGAGCGCTTGCGGTCGCGATCCTTGTCGCGCTCCCGATCGCGCTCCTGGCGCTCGCGGCGCTCGGCATCGCCCGGCTCTTCTCCGGCCGCAATCGCCTCCATGCGGCGGCGGGCCTGCGAGTGGATCGGACGGGGCTCCCGCTCGCGCGAACGATACGGCGGCTCGTTGCTCTCGTCGGGCAGCGGCGGAGGCTTGGCCTCGACCACCAACTCGGCCGGCACACTCCACTCGGTCAGCGCGAAGGTACCCTCAGGCGCGATGGCAACGACGTGCCGTTCTTCCTCTCGCTTGGCCATCGCGGAGAGGCGCTGGCCCATCGTCGTGTCGGGATCCTGCCCGACGTGCGAGAGCAGATTCTCGCGCACCGCAGCCTCGGCGATCTCTTTGTAGTGGAGGGGCTTGCCCGCGCGACGCAGGACTTCAATAGCGGCTTCCGTAAACGTCATGTTGTGTTGCTCCTTCGGCCCTCAAGAAAACCGCATGGCGCTGTTCGAAGCGGCGCGTGTGCGGCGAAGCGGGGACCGGTTGTCTTGAGCCACTGAATATACCAGCGATCGGGACTAGTCAAGACGACCGCGTTTGTCAACCGGCAGCACCGTCCGATTTCGCGTCCCGATTGAACTGCGCGCCCACCTCTGTTACCCGAAGCGCGCCATGACCCTGCCCCGCGTCCGATTCGCTCCCTCGCCCACCGGCTATCTCCACATCGGCGGCGCCCGCACCGCGCTCTTCAACTGGCTCTTCGCTCGCCGCGCTCGCGCCGAGGGCAAGGGCGCGTTCGTGCTGCGGATCGAAGACACCGATCGCGAGCGCTCCACCGAGGCGAGCGTGCAGGCGATCCTCGACGGCATGCGCTGGATGGGCCTCGATTGGGACGAGGGCCCCGAGGTGCAGATGGACGGCCGGAAGATCGGCGGAGGCCCGCACGCGCCCTACTTCCAGACGCAGCGCTTGAGCACCTATGATCGATATTCCGAGAAGCTGATTGCAGAGGGAAAGGCCTATCGCTGCAACTGCACGAAGTCGGAGCTCGACATCCTTCGCGAGCAGGCGCAGCGCGAGAAGCGCGGCTTCAAGTATCCGGGGATCTGCCGCGAGAAGAAGCTTTCGAAAGACACCAGCGGCGCGATCGTCCGCTTCCGCATGCCCGACGAGGGCGCGACGACCTTCAATGATCTGGTGAAGGGCGCGATCACGACACAGCACAAGGAGCTGCAGGACGAGGTGATCCTGCGCAACGACGGAGTGCCGCTCTACAACTTCGGCGCAGTCGTCGATGATGTCGAGATGGGCATCACGCTCGTCGCGCGCGGCGACGATCACGTCGTCAATACGCCGCGGCAGATCCTGATGTACCAGGCGCTCGGATTTCCCGTGCCGACGTTTGCGCATCTGCCGATGATTCTCGGCGCAGACAAGCAGCGGCTCTCCAAGCGTCACGGCGCCGTCAGCGTGCTGCAGTATCGCGACGACGGATATCTCCCGGGCGCGCTGGTCAACTATCTCGTGCGCCTCGGCTGGTCGCACGGCGATCAGGAGATCTTCACTCTCGAGGAGCTGGTCGAGAAGTTCGATTGGGATCACGTCGGCGCGACGGCGGGCGTGTTCAATCCCGAGAAGCTGCTCTGGTTGAACCAGCAGTGGATCAAGAAGACGCCGCTCAATGAACTGGCCGCGCAGGTCAAGCCGCTGATGATCGCGCGACACAGTCACAAGATCACTCCCGACCTCGATCTCAATCGATTGGCGCTGGTCCTCGCTCCGATGGTCGAGCGGGCGAAGACGCTGCTGGAGATGGCCGACGGCGCGGTGACGTTCTTCGAGCGCGGCGTGACGTTTGATGAGGCCGCGGCGAAGAAGCACCTGACCGCAGAAGCGAAGACGATTCTCGAGAGCGCGCGGGCGTTGATCGACGCGCGTTTCGCCGAGGGTGGCCACGCGCTCGAGGCGGCCTTCCGCGACGCAGCAGCAGCGCAGGGATTGGGTCTCGGCAAGCTGGCGCAGCCCGTGCGCGTCGCGGTCACCGGCACCACGGTGTCGCCGCCGCTCTTCGATACCATCGTGCTGCTCGGGCGCGAGGAGTCGCTCGCCCGCATCGACGCGGCGCTCGCTCGCATCGGAACCGGCGCATGACGATCCGCACGCTCATCCAACGCTCGGGCCTCATCGGCGCGCTCCTGATCGCGATGGCACTTCCTGTTCGACCCGCGTTCGCGGCCGGCGAATTCAAAGCGCGCGGCTTCACGCTGCCGAGCGGCGCGGTCAAGATCGATGAGGATCGCTACCGTCTTCCGAGCAACTGGGACGAGGTGCAGCGTTTCTATCGCAGCACCTATCCAGCGCCGAAGTATCCGCGGCACGTGCTGCGCAACCAGACCGGCGTGCGCGCAATCCACATCGTCAACCCCAAGTCGGGCGACGATTGGGCCGGCGTGAATCTCTACGAGGCAGCGCGCGGCGAGGTCCGCGTCTACGTGCTCGGACCAGATTCACCCGCAGCGCCTGCGACACCCTGACTCCCGACGGGGACGATGCGCGGAGGATCCATCTCGCGCGGATAGAGACTTTCTTTTCGGAAGTCGCCATCCCAACAGAAGCGGATATCAAGAAGGAAGCAGCTTTCCGCTCGGAAGCGACTATCCGCGTGTGGCGGCGACGATCTCGTCGAGCGCCGCGCTGACGGCCGAGATGTCCTTGTGCAGCTCGCGATCCTCGTCCATGTGCGGGACGTGCTTGCGCAGCGCCGCATGGGCCGCGCAAACACCCTCGCCAGCCTGCAGCGGCGCGCGCGCATCGAGCGCCTGCGCGGCGACGAGCAGCTCGATCGCGACCACCGTGCGCGCGTTCTCCACCACCGTGCGCGCCTTGAGCGCCGCGGCCATGCCCATGCTGACGTGATCCTCGCGGCCCGCCGAACTGGGAATGGTGTCAACGCAGGCCGGATGCGCGTAGATCTTGCTCTCGCTCGCCAGCGCCGCCGACGTCACCTGCGCGATCATGAAGCCCGAGTTGAGGCCCGAGTTCTGCGTGAGAAACGCGTGCAGCCCCGAGAGCGCGGGATTGACCAACTGCTCGACGCGCCGCTCGCTGATGGTCTGCAGTTGCGTGAGCGCGATGGCGAGAAAATCGAGCGCCTGGGAAATCGGCTGGCCGTGAAAATTCCCGCCGCTGACGATCAGCTCCTCGGGGAGATCGTCGTGACCGTGCCCGCGCGCGAAGACGAGCGGATTGTCGGTGGCCGCGTTGAGCTCGATGGAGAGCGTCTCGCGCACAAACCGCAGACTGTCGCGGACAGCGCCGTGGACTTGCGGTGCGCAGCGCAGCGAGTAGGGATCCTGCACCTTCTCGCAGGAGTGGCCCTGGTGGCTCGCGTTGATCTCGCTGTTCGCGAGCAGCTTGCGCAGATGAGCCGCGACCTCGCTCTGGCCGCGGTGCCCGCGCACGCGATGGATTGCGGGGAGAAACGGCTTGTGCGAGCCCATCAGCGCCTCGATGGTCATCGCCGCGGCGACGTCGGCGGCCTCGGCGATGAGCTCGGCCTCGACGAGCGCCAGCCCGCCCACCGCCTGCATCGCCTGCGTTCCATTGACGAGGGCGAGTCCCTCCTTCGCTTCAAGAACGAGCGGCGAAAGCCCCGCGCCAGAAAGAGCCGCAGCACCGCTCATCCGCGCCCCGCCTGGTCCAGCGAACGCTTCGCCCTCGCCGATCAGCACCAGCGCCAGATGCGCGAGCGGTGCAAGATCTCCGCTCGCCCCCACGGAGCCCTTCTCCGGCACAACCGGCAGCACCGAGCGCCGATAGAGTTCGAGGAGCAGATCGAGCACCTCTTCGCGCACGCCCGACAGCCCGCGCGAAAGAACGTTGGCGCGCAGCACGATCAGCGCCCGCACCTCACGCTGGCTCATCGGGCGTCCCGTCCCCGCCGCGTGGCTGAGGATGAGATTGCGCTGCAGACGCCGCAGCTCATTCTTCGGAATCGACACCTCCGCGAGCGTGCCGAAGCCGGTGTTGATGCCGTAGGTGGGCACGCCGCTCTCGGCGATCCGATCGACCAGGCGTCGGGCCTCGCGCAGCCGCTCCCGCGCACCGGGCGCGATCTCAACCTGCGCGCGCCCCTCGCACGCTGCCTGCAGTTGCTCGAGCGTCAGCCGCGTTCCATCGAGGACGATGTGCATGGCCGCGCCTTCTACATCATCTGCACCAAAGGTTGCGATTGGCGGTGGCAAAGATCGGGATGCCTGTACTACTGTGCGCGCCGTCTCTTTCTAGGAGTCGTTCATGCGGGCGTCTTTCACGCTGCTGGCTGGTGCCGTTGCGACAGTCGCATCACTCTGTTTCGCCCCCGCCGCGCGCGCCGATGACACCGCCGCGCCGGTCATCGTCTACACGCCGCCGCCCTCGGGTAGCCTGCCGAAGGCCGCGTTCACCGTCACGGCGAAGATCACCGACGAGAGCAAGTTCTTCCCACAGGTCTTCTTCCGCCAGGGCTCCGGGAAGTTCGAGAAGGCTCTCGACATGAAGAAGACCAAGAGCGGCAAGGACACGTATGAGGCGACCATCCCGTACAAGGGTGATCAGCTCGAGTTCTACATCGAGGCATACGACGAGTTCGGCAACGGCCCAGCGCGCGCGGGAGATCCCGAGGGTCCGTTCAAGCTGACGCTCGGAGAGACCGCACCGCCGCCTCCTCCGCAGGTCGTCACGAAGCCGACGTCGGGAAACAACGGCGGCTCGACCGGTCCCGTCGCACCTGGCCCGTCGACCAAGCCGGGCAACGGCGGCGCGGTCGCCTCCTCGAGCAGCGGGCGCACCTGGACATGGGTCGTCGGCGGCGTTGGACTCGGACTTCTCACCGGCGGGCTCGTCGCCGGACTCGCGGTCAAGTCGGCCGACGATGCCTACAAGCAGGCGCTCGCGGGCTCGGGCAGCAGCGGCGGCTCGTCGCAAGTGACCAACCCCTCGGCACTGCAGGCGCAGTACGACGCCAATGCCTCGCTCGGCACCAAGGCGACGATCCTCACCATCAGCGGCGCGGTGCTGCTCGCGGGCGGCGTTGCGCTCTTCTTCGTCGAGCCGATGCTCAACGGTGACAGCGCGTCTGACAGCGGCGCAAAGAACAAGAGCAGTACGACCAAGCCCGGCAAGCCGAAGCACAGCGATGACGACAGCGGCTTCAGCGGCGAGAACGACACGGTTCCCGCGGCACCGCTGCCTGCAGTCTCGAACCTCTCGGTCGGCGCCGCGCCTGTGCAGGGCGGAGCAGCGTTCGCTCTCGCCGGCCACTTTTAATCCGCACGTGGCACTGATCGTCCAGAAGTACGGCGGCACGTCCGTCGGTGATCTCGATCGCATGCGCAACGTCGCTCGCCGGGCGCTCGCTGCACGTGCGGCCGGGCATGATGTCGTCGTGGTCGTCTCGGCGATGTCGGGCGAGACCAACCGGCTCCTCAAGCTGACCAATGGGATTTCCGCGCGCCCGGATCAACGCGAACAGGACGTCGTCGTCTCGACCGGCGAGCAGGTCGCTGTCGGCCTCGTCGCGCTGGCGATCCAGGCGCAGAGCGGGTCATCGGCGAGCGCGCGAAGCTTCCTCGGGCATCAAGTCCGCATTCTCACCGACTCGGCCCACGCGAACGCACGCATCAAGAGCATCGACGATTCGAAATTGCGCGAGAGCCTCGGCCGCGGCGAGATCGCGGTGGTCGCGGGCTTCCAGGGAATCGACGAGCACGGGAACATCACGACGCTCGGACGCGGCGGCAGCGACACCACCGCCGTCGCGCTCGCGGCCGCCCTCAAGGCCGACGCGTGCGAGATCTACACGGACGTCGACGGCGTCTACACCACCGATCCGAACCTCTGCAAAGGCGCGCGCAAGCTCGATCGCATCGCGTACGAGGAGATGCTCGAACTCGCCTCGCTCGGCGCCAAGGTGCTGCAGATCCGTTCGGTGGAATTCGCGATGAAGTACCAGGTCCCGCTCTGGGTGAAGTCGAGCTTCAACGACGATCCCGGCACGCTGGTCTGCAAAGAGGAGCCCGGCATGGAAGACGTCGTCGTCAGCGGCATCGCGCTTCAACGAGATGAGGCCCGCTTCGTCGCGCGCGACGTTCCGGACAGGCCAGGCCTGGCTGCGCGCATCTTTACCGCACTCGCCCAGGCGAATATCGTGGTGGACGTGATCGTGCAGACCCCCTCGCATGGCGGGCACACGGACGTCGCTTTCACCGTCGCGAAGATCGATCTCGACCGGGCGCGAGAGATGATGGCGCCGCTCGCGAAGGAGCTCGGCATCGGCGCGATCGAAGTCGAGAACGACATCGCGAAGGTGAGCATCGTCGGCGTCGGCATGCGCAACCACGCAGGCGTCGCGAGCAAGATGTTCCAGACGCTCGCAGATGAGGGCGTGAACATCCGCGTCATCTCCACATCGGAGATCAAGATCACCTGCCTCATCGACGAAAAGTACGCGGAGCTCGCCGTGCGCTCGCTGCACGCGGCCTTCGGGCTCGACCAGAAGCGCGGATAGTTCGCAGCGTCCTTCAAGCGCACTGTCAGGAGCCCCCGTGCTGATCCGCTGCGACAAGTGCCTCGCCCAGTTCTCGCTGCAGGACGGCGTCGTGCGTGGAGCGCGAGGGGAGATCCCCGCGACGTTTGCCGTCGAGTGCGGCCGCTGCGGCGCGACGTTTCAGGCCACAACGGCGGCGAGCGGCAACTCGGTTCCGCCCAGCCGCAGGACGCCAGCGCCGACGCCCTCGAAGTCGCGGGCAGCCACCAGCCGCGCCAGCGAAGCGAACGATGCCGCTGGCAGCGCACCCACGAGCGCGACGCTCGCGCGCACGCTCAAGCCCAAGCGCCCCGACGAGAGCGCCGATGACGATCCCTACACACGCGCGATGAGCGAACGCGCGGCGCGGCGCAAGAAGGTCATCGCAGGAGTCGTGGTTCTCGCCGTCATCGCCAGCGCGTGGCTCGCTGTGCCACTGCTGCGCAAGCGATTCGGCGGCATTCCTGCGGCCGCGCAGACGAAGCTCGCCAAGGCGCAGGAGAAGTTGCTCCTCGATGATGCCGCGAGCCTCGAAGCCGCGGCGGATCTCGATCAGCAGGCAGCCCGTCTCGCGCCCGGGGAAGCCCGTCCTGAGGGCGAACGCGCATTCGCGCTGATGCTCCTGGCTGGAGCACACAAGGATCTCGCCGACCGCGCCGAGAGCCGCGCCAAAAAGATCGCCGATGCGATCGTCAAGCAGCAAGCGGAGAAGGCCGACGGCTGGGAGAAAAGGGTCGCGGCGCTCATCGACCAGACCAAGCAACTCGACAGCCAGCGCGAACCGCACGTGCGCGACGCGAATCGGCTTGAGCAGCAGGGGCTCTCCGCCGCGAAGGCCGCGCTCGAGGAAGATCCGGACGAGCCGGCGGCTCTTCGCGCGATGGGCCTCTATAGCGCATACGGAGACGCGGCCGAGCGTGGCGCGCGGTTCGTCGACAAGGCCGCGCATGCGAATCCAACGGATGGGCTGACGAACTACGTCCGCGCGCAGCTCTGGCTCTGCGGGAGCCCATCGAAAGAGAAGCAGGAGCAAGGCCTCGCCCAGCTCGCCCTCGCGCGCGAGGCCCAGCCTCACCTGCTGCGCGCGCTCTACGACTCCGCCGCGATCGAGGTCGAACGCCAGCAGTTCGGCCCCGCGCGAGAGAAACTCGACAAGCTGCTCGCGGCGAATCCTGCGCACGAGCGCGCCCAGGCTCTGCGCGCGCTGATCGCCGCCGCTCCCTGACTCAGCGCTACGCCTTGATGGGCTAAGACTCGTGCGCAACCGCGGATACGCCTGCCCGCAGTGCGCGCAGAGGCTCGGCCCGCTCAAATCCGACGATCGCGCTCAAGCGCGGACAAAAAAGAAGGCCCGGCTGTCTCACACAGCCGGGCCCGAGATGGTGACCCCAACGGGATTCGAACCCATGTTTGAGGCGTGAGAGGCCTCCGTCCTAGGCCACTAGACGATGGGGCCAACTTTGCGCAACGTAGTCTTCACTTCTTCTTTCCCGCACCTCTGACAGGCGGGACCAGCAGGTGGTTGGGGGACTAGGATTCGAACCTAGATAGTAGGAGTCAGAGTCCTACGTCCTGCCGTTAGACGATCCCCCAGCAATTTCGGGGAGGCGCTAGGTAGCTCAACCCGCGCTGCGATGTCAAGTGGAACATCTTGTTCTCTCCGAATACCGCGCACCGTTGTCGCGGCTGCTCTCGTCCATATCAAAGGAAACTCGTTGCCCGCGTGGATGCGATCGGACTTGTCGGCCGAGCGCTGCTGCCACTGGACGAGAATCAACTCTGGACCGCGCCCAGCCTGGTCCGGGCGCGCAGAGCGAGCGTCACCGCGCAGGAGAGAAAGAGCGCAGACCAGAACCCGACCTCGACCGGGGTCCGCCACCCGCGACGAGGAGAGACACCGTCCTCGAGCACCCAGATGTCTCCCGTGCGCGAGAGCTCGGAGGCATCGGTGAACTGCCGGCGGATCGTGTCCCATTTGCTGCCCGCTTCCGCTCGGACGAGCCGTCCATCGCCCGCGTAGCGGAAGCCGAAACCGCGCAGCGACTCGTCTGGTGCCCGCGCGCGATCGACGAGGATGCGCGAGGCCATCAGCGGAAACAGCTCGTGCTCGCTGAACATGCTCGAGTAGTGCCCGCGCGTGGGCGACGCGATTCCCTCGACACGGGCGAACGCGCCGTCTCGCGCCTGGTCGAGCTGGTAGCCACCGACATGCCCGAGGTCGATCGGCGTCGCGCTCGAGGTCCAGTAACGAATCTCGGGAAGCAGCGAGCCCACCGACCAGGCCGCCAGCAGCATCACGCCCGCAAGGCCCCACGCGCTCAGCAGATGGCGCGTCTTCTGTTCGCGCGCGCTGACCGCGTAGCCGCGCCGCCGCGCCAGCCGCTGCCCGAGCGCCGTCCGCTTGAGCTCCTCGATACTCAGTTCGTCGTCCGCGAGCCCGTCGCGCGAGGCGTCCGCATTCGCCCCAGCGCTCGTCGCCGCCGAACCCGAAGCAACGACCGCGGGCGCCTCCCCGTCGTGGAATCGGCGAGCCAGCTCATCGAGATCGTGATCGCTCTGCGGCTTCGCGTCGGCCATGAAAGTTCCTCTACCGCCGAAATGAAACGGGCGCGAACCATAGAGGTTCACGCCCGCGATACTGAGTAGACTACATCCAAAATCTCGATGGACTCAGCAGTTGAAGATCGACTTGAGGTCCGACTCGATCGCATCCTCGTTCACGCCCTTCGCGAGCGACAGCTCCTTGATGAGGAGGTTGCGCGCGGTGTCGAGCATCTTGCGCTCGCCGAACGAGAGGTCCTTGTCGAACTTGAGCAGGTAGAGGTCGCGCAGCACCTCCGCGATCTCGAACACGGAGCCGGTCTTGATCTTCTCCATGTACTCGCGGTAGCGGCGGTTCCAGGTGGCCGAGTCGACCGAGATGTCCTTCTGGCGAAGGATCCCATAGACCTTGACCACGGCCTTCTCGTCGATGAGCGAGCGGAGGCCGACAGAGCCGACCTTGTTGATGGGGATCAGGATTTTCATCCCGTTCTCCATGATCTTGAGCACATAGAACGACTGGCGCTGGCCAGCGATGTCCTTGTGCTCAATTCCCATCACTTCGCCAACGCCCTGGCCCGGGTAAACAGCCTTGTCGCCAACGTTAAAGGTCTGCATGTCTTGAAGAATAACACGGTGAGGCCGTATGCGTCAACTCAGTCTCTTGACGGAGCTTTCCAGCGGGGTGTAGCATTGCGGGTTCGGGGTTCGCTTTGAAGACTGCGCAGGGGGCCTGACGAGGCCTGCGCCACCAACGTTCCGCCCGCGCGCGAGACCCGCCACATCCAGCAAGGAAGTTCAAGATGGGCGCGCGGCCGTTGGCGGTCGCGTCGGCGCTGTTTCTGGCCGGCGCGTGGGCGGGTCTCTGTGCGACGAATCTCTCTGCACTCGGGGTGGCCGCCGTGGCGCTCCTGCTGCTTGCGACGGCGCTCTGGCGGCTGGCGTCGCGAGAGGATGCAGGCTGGGCGCGGACCGTAGCGTCTCTCGCCCTCGCGTTCGCGCTGGGGCTTGCGCGCGGAGCTGCTGCGCCCCGTGCTGCCGACGACCCGTCGCTCTTCGCCTGGCTCGACGACACGCGCGCGGCGCAGAGCGGTCGCGAGCCGCTCTCGATAGAGGGGCTCATCGAAGAGAGCACGTTCGTCCCCGAGGGCGCGCGGCTCGACGTTCTCATCGAGCGGCGGGAGACAAACCCAGGAAGCGCGCTGACGCAGGCTGCGCCTGGGCTGCGTGCGATTCTGTCGGGGCCGCGCTCGTTGCACCGAGGGGATCGCGTGCGCGTGCTCGCCCGCCTGCATCGGCCCGAGCCGCAGCGGAATCCAGGCGGTCGCGACCTGCGCACGGAGTTGCGGCACCGGGGAATCGCGCTGGTCGGTTCGCTTGACGCGAATGGAATCGAGGTGCTCGCGCCCGGTCCCCTTCTCTGGCGAATGCTCGATGAGTTACGCGATTACTTTGCGAAGCGATGCGCAGAGATCTGCACGTCGCCGCAGCGAGCAGCGCTGGTGTCCTCGCTGGGAGTGGGCGATCGCGCCGGCCTTGATGTCGTGACCGAAGAGGCGCTCGTCGACAGCGGACTCATCCACCTGCTCTCGTCCTCGGGCCTGCACCTCGCGGTCGCGACCGTGCTCGCGGCGAGTCTCCTGCGCGCGCTGCTCCTGAAGTTCGCATGGGCACGTCGGCGCAGAGCGTCGTCGCTCGCCGCGCTTCTCGCGCTCCCCTTCATCGCCGCGCAGATTCTCCTCCTCGGCGCACCATGGCCTGCCCTGCGCGCGGGACTTGCGGCGGCGCTGGCGCTCACCGCACCCCTGCTGTCCCGGCGGTTCGATTCGCTGACCGGCCTGCTGCTCGGAATCTGTCTCTGCGGTGCTCTCGAACCTGCCTCGGTCGAGGGACTGCCCCTCTTGCTCTCGTTCACCGGCGTACTCGGGCTCATCCTCCTCGCCCCACGGTTGCGCGAAATGATTCCACTTCGCAGACCACCGCCGGGAGCGACTCTGCGCGCCCATCCGATCGCTGTCGCGCGAGAGGAGTTCATCCGACTCGCCTGCGCGAGTGCCGCGGCGACGCTCTGCACCGCGCCCATCATGGCCGCCTCGTTCCACCGGGTCTCGCTGATCGCCGCGCTCGCGAACGCCGTCGGCCTCTGGCCCGGGCTCTGTGCTCTGCCCCTCGCGTCTCTCGCGGTTCCGCTGGAGAGCCTCGGTCACGCGCTCAACCTGCCGCTCGCCCTTCCGCTGGTCTGGGCCGCCGATGGCCTCGCTGGCCTTGTGCTCTTCTTCGCGCGCGCCTTCGCCTCGCTGCCTGTTGCGGCGATTGCGCTGCCCGCGCCCGGCATCGTCGTGAGTGGCCTCTGGATCCTCGCGCTCGCACTGCTCGCTGGTCTCCCGGCGCCATGGGCGGTAACCGCAAACCCGCTCTCCGCCCGCCCGCGAACGCTCGCCCTTCGCGCCGCCGTCCCTCTCGCTCTCCTTGCGTGCGTGGTCTTCGCGAGGCATGCGGCAGCGCAAGCGGAGGGGCGCCTTGATGCGATCTTCCTCTCAGTCGGCGAGGGGGACGCCACGATCGTCCGCTTCCCCGACGGCAGCGCGATGCTCGTCGACGGAGGCGGGGACTTGCGCGACCTGCCAGCGCCCGAGGGGCTCGCGCGAATTGATCCGGGCAGCCGCGACGTCGTTCCCGCACTCTCCGAGTTGGGGATCTCCCGGCTCGATGTGATCGTGCTCTCGCATCCGCATCCCGATCACGCCGGTGGCCTCTTCTCTGTTCTGCGCGCGATGCCGGTGGGCGAACTCTGGCTGACCGGCGAGCCTGGCCCGCTTGACATCGGCGGCAGACTCGCGCGCGCAGCGAACGAACGAGGAGTCCCCGTGCGCACGCCCAGGCCAGGAGAAGTCTGGACGAGATCAGACGCGCGGGTCGAAGTGCTCGCGCCCGATCCTGGTTGGCGCACGGAGAGGAGCACGAATGACAACTCGCTCGTGCTGCGCGTCGTCCACGGAGAGACTGCGCTGCTGCTCGCGGGAGACGTGGAAGCGCTCGCCGAAGCGCAGCTTGCACAGGGGACAAGGCCGCTGCACGCGCAGCTGCTCAAAGCCGGTCACCACGGCAGCCGTACGTCCAGCACCGACGCATTCCTGCGCGCTGTTGCACCCGCGACTGTCGTCTTCTCGATGGGAACGCAGAACCCGTTCGGCTTCCCGCACCCGGACGTGGTCGCGCGCGCAGAGGCGCTGGGGGCGCGGACGATGAGAACCGATCAGGGAGCCGTGATCGCGGAGAGCGACGGCCGGGTGCTTCGCGTCCACTCGTTCGCGCTGCCGTGAACCCGAGACGGCGCGCTACTCGACGAAGCGGAATGTCCCGAATCGATCGACAGCGTGGAAGTCGCCGATCAACGGCGGACGAAACGCCTGTCCCTCGCCAGGCTGCCCGGGCCCCTGGCGCAGCCGATAAAGATTGAATCGCCATTCATCGCCCGCCTGTGGGCGGGGCCGCGGCATGCCCGGAAGGGTCGCAAACGGGATCGCCAACTCGGCAGACCAGCCGCGGTCGACATCCCGCGCATCGTTGAGCGTTCCATCGAGATGCACGCCGTGGCGCGCCCCGGAAGACCAGGCGAGGTCCATTCCCTGCCGGCGGCCCGTGAAGGTCGCGTCGAAGAGCGCGTTCGCCGGGTTCAATTCGATCTCGGCGTAGCGTTTGAGATCGCCGCTCGGATTGATGAAGATCTCGACGACGTTCGACGTGTAGAGCTGCTCGTCGTCCTTGAAGAACGGTGTCGCGATGTTGGTGTCCTCGGACGTGAACCCGACGTAGAGATTCTCGTCGTCCCAGAGGATGCGCGCCTCCGTCATCGCGGTGGCCGGGCGTCCATCCATGCTGCGCACGAGAGGACCCGCCCTGCCCGCGCGGCTCCACGATGCTTCATCGAGCAATCCGTCCGCAACGATCGGTCCGCGCGCACGGTGGACGAGATAGGTCTCGTCGCCTGGCGGCTTCGCGGCGCACGCAGCGAGCGCACAAAATGCTAGCGTGAGGACGGGCGCGGGGCTTCGACGGAGGGGAGGAAGCACAGCGGAGAGGGGACGCGGGAAGAGGATCATCGCGGCAGACCTTGCCCCGATTTTGCGCGCGCCTCAAGCAGCAGGATTGCTAGAGACGCAACGGCGAACTGGGCGGAGCAGGTCGCACATCAAGCGAGGCGGAAGAAGTGCCAGGCGATCGGCGAAAGAGAGGAGCGGCGCGCAGCGAGTTCGATCGCGCGCGAGAAACGCTCAAGGCTGCGGCCGAGGCGGGCGAACTCGGGCCGGAGCTCGTTGCGGCCCTGCGCACCATCGGCGAGTCTCTCGATCGGGCAGACGCGAGGAGACGCGAAGAGCCCGGCGCGGGAGTGCAGTCGCGCGCCAAGGATGTCGAGCAGGAGATCCTCGAGGAGCTCAGCAGCTGGCTTGCGCCGAAGAGTCAACCGCCACCGTCCCTCAACCCCTTCCCGATGCCCGACGGGGGCGAGCCCGACGCGGTTGCGCTGCCGAGTGCGGATGAAGCGGAGAGCGCGGGCGACCTCGTCGAGCGGCTCGTCGCCGAGCGCGAATCCGCCCAGAGCACGCTCCAGGCCTGGGCCGCCGAGTTGCGCCGTGCACGCGCGCGCCTCTCCGATGCGATCGATTCGCTCGACGCAGGCTTCCTCATGTTCGGTCCGGATGAGCGGCTGATCGTCTGCAATCGGCGTTACCGCGAGCTCTATCCGGACATCGCGCCCTTCATGGAGCCAGGAGAAACGCTCTCGGAGATCTCGCGGCGCTGGCTGGCCTCCCTCGGCGGCGTCGCGCCCGATGGCCAGACGAGCGAGGCCTGGATCGAGCGGCGCCTGGCGCAGCATCGTCACGAGCCGCGCGAGCAGCTCGAGGAGCAGCACCTCGGACGGTGGATTCGCATCAGCGATCGCAGCACGCAGGACGGTGGTCTGGTCAGCCTGCACACCGACATCACGAGTCTCAAGCAGCAGGGAGAAGAGCTGCGGCGCGCGCGCGATGCGGCGGAGGCGGCGAATCTCGCGAAGAGCGAGTTCCTCGCCAACATGAGCCACGAAATCCGCACGCCGATGAATGGCGTGCTCGGCATGACCGACCTCGCGCTCGACACGACCCTCACGCCCGAGCAGCGCGAATATCTCCAGCTCATCAAGACATCGGCGCGCAACCTGCTCGGCGTCATCAATGACGTGCTCGACTTCTCCAAGCTGGAAGCGGGCCGGATGACGATGGAGAAGGCCGAGTTCTCTCTCTCCGACGCGCTCGAGGGGGAGCTGCGGACGCTCGCGGTGCGCGCGCAGCAGAAGGGACTCATCCTGCGCTTCGGCTGGAACTCCGAGGTGCCCGATGCGCTGACCGGCGACCCACTGCGGCTGCGGCAGATCCTCGTCAATCTGCTCGGCAACGCGATCAAGTTCACCGATCGAGGAGAGGTCGTGCTCTCGATTTCGCCCGCACCGATGGATGGCGACGCGGGCGACATCGTGCGATTGCGCTTCGCTGTGCGCGACACGGGAATCGGCATCGCCGAGGAGAAGCAGCAGCAGATCTTCGAGGCGTTCACGCAGGCCGACAGCTCGACGACGCGCCGTTTCGGCGGCACCGGTCTGGGCCTGACGATCTCCTCCCGCCTGGTCGAACAGATGGGCGGCAAGCTGAAGGTGGAGAGCGAACCCGGACAAGGGAGCACGTTCTCGTTCGTCGTCGCATTCGGACGCGGAATGGTGTCGCGCAAACCGAGTTCGTTCGAGAGGCTGCAGGCGATCAGCAGCGCCGCGATCGGCGTGCGCCTGAATGTGCTCATCGCGGAGGATCAGCCGGTCAACCAGCTCTACGTGCGGCGGCTGCTCGAGACGCTCGGCCACGCGCCGACGATGGTCACCAACGGACGGGCCGCGGTGGAGGCCTGCGCGCGCGAGCGGTTCGACCTGGTGCTGATGGACGTGCAGATGCCCGTGATGAATGGTCTCGACGCGACAGTGCAGATCCGTGCGCACGAGGCGGCAGCAGGCCTTGCGCGCACGCCGGTCTGGGCACTGACGGCGCACGCGATGGCCGGCGACGAGGAGAAGTGCCGTGCGGCCGGGATGGACGGCTACCTGACCAAGCCGCTCGATCGCAGCGCACTGCTCGGCGCGCTGACGGCCGTCGCGAACAACCTCGACGAAGCGTCGCGAACGGCGACTCGAGAAAGGCCGGTCCACGACCTGCAGGCCGCGCTGGATGCGCTCGGCGGCGATCGCGCGCTGATCAAGGAGCTCGCGCAGCTGGGGCTCACGGAGCTGCCGACCCTCGTCGCCAATATCCGGACAGCGCCTGGTCGTTCGGCGCGAGTGAGCGCCGCACATTCGCTCAAAGGGGCTGCGGCAAACCTCGCGCTGCCCAGACTGAGCCAGGCCGCGAGCTCGATCGAACTCGCGACGGATGAAGCGCAGCTCGTCCCGCAACTGGACCGTCTCGATGAGGAGGTCGCGGCCGCGCTCGACACGCTGGGCGCTCTCGCCCGCACGCCGTGAACCACGTTCAACCGAGCGATGCGACTACTCTGCCGAGAGTCCGGCCGCCGTTACGATCAACCGGCAGAGTCGCTCGTGGTCCGCGAGCATGCTCGTGAACTGGAAGGCGCCGCGCCGGGTCCGCACTGCGTAGCTGGTACCGACGAGACTCGGATGCACGTCGACGCCGAGGATCTCGCTGAACGCGATATGCCGCTCGACGCCGATGGTGCGGACAGTGAGCCCACGCTCGCCGACCGTGTATGCGAGCCGTCCGTAGAACCAGGCGCAGGTGCTGAAGAGCAGAATGAAGAACGCGGCCGAGCAGAAGGTCGAGCCGCTTGCGCCGCGATACTGGAGGAGCATGCAGAAGATCGCGATCCAGAGCGCGTCGGCGGCCAGCACCAGCGCGCGCAGGAGCATCCGGGTGCGAAACGTTTCCGGCGCTGGAGTCGATCGCTCCATGCCGCAACGATAGCGACGAGGCGGGGCCGAGGCAAACGCGGTTGATGTCGCGGCCGCACCCGGCGCATGGTTCGCTGCGGATTTCGCAGTCGGCGAGAGTGCAGACGTGAACGAGCGCGCGCGGTTCCACAGCTACGAGGAGCCCGAGCGGGCGCAGCGCGTCGTGCAGCGACTCGCCGAGACGGCGGGGCTCGGCGAAACGGCGCTGCGAAGGCTCGAGGAACTCTGCGCCAGTTCGGCGGATCCCGATGGCGCGCTCCACGGCGCCTCGCGCGCACTGCAGGCCCGGCGTGAGGCGCTCGGCGGCCCGGCGCGAGAGAGTGCCCTCGAGGCGCTGGTGCAGATCGCCGCGGCCTCGCGCTTTCTCGCCATCCATCTGGCTGCGCGGCCAAGGCTCCTCGATCTGCTCGCGCAGGCTCGATTCGCCAGGCTCTCCCGCTCGGCCGCGAGCGCACAGAAGGCCGCGCTCCAGCTCTTGCGCGGACTGAATCCGAGCGACCCGACCGACATCGATCGCCTTCACGTTCGACTCCGCCAGCACAAATTTCGCGAGGTGCTGCGCATCGCGCTGCGCGATCTCTCTGGCCGGGCGATGCTGCCGGAGTCCGCGGCCGAACTCGCGCACCTCGCATCCGCCTCGTTCGAGACGGCGCTGCGATTCCACTACCGTCGTCTCTGCGCCCAGCACGGTGCGCCGCAAGGTCGAACCGCCGACGGAGCGAGCGGCTTCTGCATTCTCGGCATGGGCAAGCTCGGCGGCGAGGAGCTCAACTTCTCCTCCGACGTCGACGTGCTCTACCTCTACGAGCAGGACGGCCAGACGCAGGGAGGCCCGGCCGGCTCGCTCGATCACTTCGCGTTCTATGCGCGGCTCGCCGAGGACGTAACCCGCGCGGTCGGCGCGGCACTCGACGGAGGATTCGTCTTCCGGGTCGATCTCGATCTGCGTCCAGAGGGTCGCGCCGGTCCGATCGTCAATTCGCTGCGCGGTCTCGAGATCTATTACGAGGCGCAGGGCGCTGCGTGGGAGCGCTTCGCCTGGCTCAAGGCGCGGCCGATCGCAGGAGAGCTGCGCGTGGGCGACGAGGCGCTGCGGCGCCTGCAGCCGTTCGTCTATCGCAAATATGTCGATCTGCAGGCCATCGAGGCGATGCGCGCGCTCAAGGCCCGCGCCGAGCGCGAGTCGGCCAAGCGTGGCGGGCTCGATCTCAAGCTTGGCCCTGGCGGCATCCGCGAGGTCGAGTTCTTCGCGCAGGCGCTGCAGCTGCTCCACGGTGGGCGCGACGCGAATCTTCGAGAGCGGAATACGCTGCGTGCGCTCGACCGGCTGCTCTACGCGGGCCTGATCACCGCGCGCGATCGCGACGCGCTCTCCGAGGCCTACCTGCTCCTGCGCAAGCTCGAGCATCGCGTGCAGATGGTCTCAGAGAGGCAGACGCACCAGATGCCGACCGAACCGCAGGAGCGCGAGCGGCTCGCACGACGGAGCGGTTTTCTCTCGGCGCAGGCGCTCGAGGCCGAACTCTCCCGCCATCGCGCACAGGTGCAGGCCCGCTTCTCTGATCTGCTTCGCGTCGCGGGCGGCGAGCCCGACCCAGTCGACAACAGCGCGCAGATCGCGGCCGACCCGCTGGTCTCTGCCGAGGACCTGACCGAAGCATTGCGGCGCCTGGGGTTCGCCGATCCGGAGAGCAGCACTGCTGAATTCGCGCGGATGCGCAAGCGCCGTGGAACGCCCTTCTCGCCCTCGGCACCGCCCGAACTCGCTGCGGGCGCGGCCTGGCTCGTCGCCGAGATCGCGAAGGTCCCCGACCCCGACCGCGCCGCGCGCCACCTCGCCGATCTCTTCGGACAGCTCGCGGAGCCGCAGGCCACGTCGCGTCTCTTCGCCAGCTCCCCGCGCACCGCACGGCTGTTGCTCTCCCTCTTCGGCTCGTCCGATTTTCTCTCTCGCTCGTTGCTGCGCCATCCCGAGCTGATCGATCAACTCGTCCATCGCGGCTCGGCGCCACTGTCACGCGAACGCAGCGAACTGCGCGCAGCGCTCCATGCGCGACTCGCTGCGCATCCGGCCGACGACGTCGAGTCCCAGCTCTCGGAGATGCGCCGCTTTCACAATGAGGAAGTGCTGCGCATCGGACTGCACGACGTCGCTGGCGCGCTCGAGCCGGAGGCCGTGGGCACGCAACTCTCGGACCTCGCCGACGTCTCCGTCGAGGCGTGTCTGGCACTTGCGACGATGGAGATCGAGCGGCGCGACGGCGCGCTCGTTCGTACCGATGTCACGCAGCCCGCGCCCAGTCTGGTCGTGATCGCGCTCGGCAAACTCGGCGGCAGAGAAATCGGCTACCACAGCGATCTCGATCTCATCTTTCTCTACGCAGGCGACGGCGAGAGTTCCGGGCCGCGCCACGCCAGCGCGCACGAGCAGTTCGCGCGCATCGCGCAGCGGATGATCAGCCACCTCTCGATCCCGCTGCCCGAGGGGATCCTCTACCGCATCGACACGCGGCTCAGGCCGAGCGGCAGCGCGGGCCCGCTGGTGATCTCGTTCGATGCGCTCGCGCGCTACCACAGCGCCCCCTCGAGCAGCGACGCCAGCAAGCGCAGCGAGACGCCGAAGATCGCTGGTGCGGGAGAGAGTGCTCCGCGCGTCGCGTGGCTCTGGGAGCGGCAGGCGCTGCTGCGGGCGCGCGCGGTCGCGGGCGATGCGGGGCTGTTCGCGCGAGCAGAAAGAGAGGTCCTCGAGCAGAGCCTGTTTCGTCCGCTCGATGCGCCAGCCCGCGCCGAGGCTGCTCGCGAGCTGCTCTCGATGCGCGAGAGAATGGAGCGCGAAATTGCCGCTGAGTCGCACGCGCGATACAACTCGAAGGTCGGTCGCGGAGGTCTGGTGGACGTGGAGTTCGCGGTGCAGCTCCTCCAATTGATCCATGGCCACGCCCATCCTTCGATCCGCATGCAGAGCACACCCGGCGCGCTGCAGTCGCTTGCGCAGGAAGGCCTGCTCGAGCCCGCCGAGGCCGATCCTCTCGCGCGCGGCTGGCGCTTCCTGCGGCGACTCGAGAGCCGCCTGCGCATCGTTCGCGATCGGCCGATCGACCATCTGCCCACCGAGGGGCGCGAGCTGGTTCTCCTCGCGCGCCGACTCGGCTACAGCGGAGCAGCCGATGCGGCCACAAGCGCCCTGCTCTCCGACTACGCCCGCGCCACCGCCTCGGTGCGCGCGGCCTTCCTCCGCGTCATCGGCCGATTTCTGCCGCCCGCCGCAACCGAAAGCTCAACGTGAGTGAGCCGCTCGCCGGACACACCATCCTGCTCGTCGAAGATGATCGGGCGTTGCAGCGCGCGATGGCCGAGGCGCTCACTGACGCCGGCTTCACCGTGCTCGCTGAGCGTGACGGCGAGTGGGCGCTGCGCACGTTCAACCAGCGCCCGGTCGATCTCGCGGTGCTCGATATGCTCCTCCCCGGCAAGGGGGGACTGCTTGTCGCCGAGGAGATCCGCAAGTCACCGCGCGGGGCACAGCTGCCGATCGTCATCTCGACCGGACTGATGCGCAGCGCGCGCAGCCGTCGGGAGTTCAGTGAGAAGCTCGGCGCGAGCGGCCCGCTCGAGTGGCTCGACAAGCCGTTCGAGCCCGGCCAGCTCGTCGCGCTCTGCCAGCAGTTGCTCAAGCTCACGCCCGAGCAGACCGATCCCGATCAGCGCAAGAGGCGACGCGAAGAGGAGCGGCTCGCATCGAAGTCGCAGGCTCCCCGCCTCGCGTCCGATGCCGATCACGAGGAGGCGAGCGGCGTCGAAGATGAAAGCCAGGCACGCTTCCGCGGCGCAGCACTGGTGCGCGGCGATCTGCGCGACACGCCGTTTGCCGAGGTCCTCTCGCAGCTGCACCGCTGGCGAGCCACTGGTGCGCTCCTGCTGCGTTGCGGGCCGATGAAGAAGATCGTCTACGTCAAGGAGGGCACGCCGCTCTTCGTGCGCTCGAACATCCTCGGAGAGTGCCTCGGGCAGGTGCTGGTGCGCGAGAGGATGATCACGCTCGAGGAGTGCGCGCAGTCGCTCAAGAAGATGGCGGCGCAGAAGCGCCAGCAGGGCACTGTGCTCATCGAGATGGGCTGCATCTCGCCGGCGAATCTCGCGTACGCGCTGCAGCTGCAGCAGGAGACGAAGCTCTACGATCTCTTTGCGTGGCGCGAGGGCGAGTACAACTTCAATCCACGCGCGGAGGCGCCGCCGTCGCTGATCGCTCTCGAGGGAACGAGCGCACGGACGCTTTTCGAGGGAATCCAACGGGCCTATGAGCCCGAACGCGCCGAGCAGGAATTGGGTGCCGCTGAGGGAGCTGCGGTGCGCCTCTCCGATGAGCCGCTCGATCGATTTCAGGAGATGGGCCTCGAGGCCGATCACGCGCGCTTCTACTCGTTGATCGATGGGCGGCGCACAGTGCGGGAGTTGCTCGCGCTCGCGACTCTGCCGACGGGCGAGGCGCAGAAGCTTCTTCTCGCGCTCAAGTGCGCGAACATGATCCAGCTCGGTGCGGCGGGCCGGGCGAGCAACCAGGCGGCAGGCGGCACGCGGCCGCCAGGTGCGGCACGATCGGTGCCGACTCCGGTACCACCGCCGATCGGCGAGATGCCCGAGCGCGCATTGCCAGCGCCCGAGCTCGCGCTTCGCCAGCAGGTCGAACGGCTTGCCGCACGGGCACAGGATCTCCGCCGTGGCTCTCTCTACGACACGCTCGCGATCGCGACGAACGCGAACGACGCCGAGATTCGCGCGGCCTACGCAGAGAAGGCCAAGGAGCACCATCCGCATCGCCTCGGCCCCGACGCGACCGCGGAGATGCGCAGCCTGGCAGAGGAGATCTTCGGCCAGGTGGTCCACGCGCACGAGGTTCTCGCGGACAGTGCGCGACGGGCAAAATACGACGCGGAACTCGGACAGGGGAACGTGCGCAGCGACTCTGACGACGTCGCCCGGATTCTCGCTGCCGAGCAGCGTTTCCGAGAGGGAGAGGAACTGCTCAAGCAGGGCAAGCCGCAGCTGGCGCGCTCGGCGTTCGTCGAGGCCACCAAGCTCTATCCCGATGAGGCCGAGTTTCACGCCTGCCTCGGCTGGGCGAGCTGGCTGTCGTCGGCACGCGATGACGCGGGAGAGAATGTCGCGCAGACGCATCTGGCGCGCGCGCTGCAGCTCAATCCGCGGATGGATCGTGCGTACGTCTTTCGCGGCAACATCGAGAAGGCGCGCGGCAACACGCGCAAGGCGGAGGCGGAGTTCGAGAAGGCGCTCCACTGCAATCCTGCTTGCACCGAGGCCTTGCGGGAACTGAAGCTCGCGCGCCAATGAGCCTGCTCGAGAGCCGCTTCACCGAGTTGCTGCCGCTGCACGAGATGGAGCTGCGGCTGGCGCGCGCCACGATCGCCGCGATGGGGCGGCTCGATCGCAAGGACGAAGCGACTCTGCGCTATGCACTCTCTCTTGCGCGCGTGTGGCTCGTGCGCGCGCCGGACGGCCGCGACGTCGCGGTCTCGGGAAATCTTCGTGCGTATCGCGCCCGACTCCACGACCTGCTCGCGCCGCTGCTCGGCTCGGATCGCACCCGCCTTCCCGAGGCTTTCGAGCTGCAGGCCTCGGCCCGTGTGGCAGGGCCGCTCGCGCGCACCGCGCTCACCGAACTTGATCGCGACCTCGGTCATCGCCTGCCCGCGGCTGCGCTCGATCGCGAAGTCCGCGAGCGTCATCTCGTGCTCGTCTGCGGCGGCGGCGGCGGCACCGGCTACGTCCACCTCGCGGCGTTCGCGCTCCTCGAGTCTGCCGGCCTGCATCCATCGCTCATCGCAGGAAGCTCGATGGGCGCCGTGCTCGGCCTCTTTCGCGCACGCGAGAAGCGATTCGATCTCGCGCGCATCCCCGAGATCCTCAGCGAGCTGACCTATCGCAAGATCTTCCGCATCACCCCGCAGGCGTCGCAGTACGGCCTGCCCGGCGCGATGCGCATTCGCCTGCGCGAGGCGGTCGGCCACTGGTTTCTCCATCCGGATGGCAGCCCGCTGCGCCTGTCCGAACTCGCCATCCCGCTGCTCGTCACCGTCACGGGGATCCGCCGCGGCCGCCTCCCGCGCCCCCTCGAGGAGTACGAGCGCCTCGTGCGCATCTCCGATCCCGAC
The DNA here is from genome assembly GCA_903911145.1 of uncultured delta proteobacterium. Taxonomy (GTDB): domain Bacteria; phylum Myxococcota; class Myxococcia; order Myxococcales; family 40CM-4-68-19; genus CAIWCD01. The sequence goes on from CAIWCD010000013.1 coordinate 435,992, forward strand.
CCGAGCAAGTGGGGACTCGGGATGGTTGCTGCAAACATGCGCGGGATGGTCGCGGCCTTCACGGAGCTCATCCAGATTCCAAATGTCGCGCAGAAGCTCGTCTTCGGCGCCAGCGAGGAGACACGACAGGCCGATGCGCTCGATGCGGTCGGCTTCTCGGCGTCAGTGCCCGGCGTGCTCCACTACGACGTGCTCCGCGATGATCCGCGCATGCACGAGCTGCTCACCGGGCTGCTCGCGCGCCACGACCTCCTCCGGCTCTGCGACGGCGGTGTGGTTGACAACGTGCCCGCCCGCTCAGCGTGGCGATTCGTCCAGCGCGCGGGTCTCCCTGGCTCCGGCAGCCGCAACACGGTGACGCTCGCGCTCGACTGCTTCGCGCCGCGGCTTCGCACGCCGCTCTGGCTTCCGCTCCAGCAGATCGCCGCCGCGTCCGTCTCGCGCACGCGCAACTACGCGCACGTCTACCATCCGTTCGAGCGCACTCTCTCTCCGCTGCAGATCCTCCCCAGCCCGCGCGCGCTCGAACAGATCATCCGGTCGGCGAAAGAAGAGCTGCTCGAGGAACTGCCGGTGCTCCAGCGACTGCTCGAACCGATCCCTGCACTCTGAAGCGAGCCCCTGCGACGCTGCATCGCTTGGCCCCTTCTCCGCATCGTGCTATGGGCGCGCCCACCCTCGATAGAAAGGCTAGTCCATGGCCAAGCAGCCCGAGCCGATCAAGAAGTCCGATGTGATCTGGATGGACGGCAAGCTCGTCCCCTGGGACGACGCGAAGATCCACGTCCTCACCCACTCGTTCCACTATGGCGTCGCGGTCTTCGAGGGCATCCGGTGCTACGCGCAGCCCGATGGCCGCGGCGCGATCTTCCGCCTGCGCGAGCACGTCAAGCGCCTGTTCGAGTCGGCCCATATCTGCCTGATGGAGATGCCGTACACCGAGGCGCAGGTCTTCGAGGCGTGCAAGGAAGTGATGCGCGCGAATAAGATGAACGAGGGCTATCTGCGCCCCATCGCCTACTTCAGTGAAGGCCTGATGGGCGTGGGCGCCGTCAACCCGGTCCGCCTCTCGGTTGCCACCTGGCACTGGGGCGCGTACCTCGGCGACGAAGGAATGAAGAAGGGCATCCGCGTCAAGGTCAGCTCGTACACGCGCATGCACATGAACTCGGATCCGACGCGAGCGAAGGTCACCGGCCACTACCTCAACTCGGTGCTCGCCAAGCGCGAGGCGCTGCTCGCCGGCTACGACGAGGCGGTGCTGCTCGACCAGCAGGGCTACGTCGGCGAGGCCACGGGCGAGAACCTCTTCCTGCTCCGCGGCGGAATCCTCTACACGCCGCCTGCCGCCGGCGGAATTCTCGAGGGCATCACGCGCGAGACGATCCTGCGCATCGCGAAAGACAAGGGTCTGCAGGTCGAGGAGCGGCGTTTCTCGCGCGACTATCTGTACTGTGCAGACGAGGCGTTCCTCTGCGGCACGGCGGCGGAGATCACGCCCATCCGCGAAGTCGACGGACGGCGCATCGGTCAGGGCGAGACCGGCCCGACCACCAAGGAAATCCAGGCGACCTTCTTCCGCGCGGTCCGCGGACAGGAACCCCGATACAACGAGTGGCTGACCTATCTGTAGTCGCAAACGGGTCCCGACGCGGGACATCCGCCTTGAACCCAGTCGCGGCGCGCCCAACACGTTTGGGACGCGCCGCTGCTGTCTTGGCACCCGGAATATTCTTCCCGCTCCACGCGTACCTCATAGACAAGCTCGCGCCGTGGCCGTACGACGATCGGAAGAGTCGGCAAAACAAGATGAGCGCCGCTCTCAACCGTTCGTTATTGAACCCCGGAACAGTTCCTGCTCGGATTCGCAGGATTTTCAGTTGACCGTCTGATCGGCGCCTGCTACCTTCCGCGCCCTGCACGAAGGCTAACTTCTTGAATTGTATGCATAAAGGAGCCTGCACGTGAGCCGCACACGCTACCTGGACCTCGACGATCGCAACGAAGACGCACGAGAGCTGATGCGCGAGCGCCCCCGCGACGCCAAGACTTTCATGGAAAAGTATGAGCTTTCATGGGTTTACCATGAAAACGCCATCGACGGCATGGTGCTGACGCACGCCGAGCTGCTCCAGGCGTTCCAGCCCACCGGCATCATGGACTCGTCCATGGTCCATACGTACCAGGAGATCCGCAACCAGAAGGACGCCATCGACTTCATCAAGTCGGAGGCCAAGAGCAAGACGCCGACCAAGTACAACCTCACGCTGGTCAAGAAGCTCTACGAGATCCTCTACAAGGATCTGCCGAACCGGATGCCGCCGACGTTCCGGCGCGACATGCCGCTGCACCGGACCTACTTCCACGACATCGTCCAGCCCATCCAGATCCAGCCCGGTCTCGAGCAGCTGTTCGACTTCATGGCGTCGGAAGAGTTCCGCAAGATGCACACGGTGAAGCAGGCGACCTTCTCCCATCACCGCTTCATGGAGATCTTCCCGTATTCGGACCTCTCCGGGAAAGTCGGGCGCATGATGATGAACCTCATCCTGCTGCGCGGCGGATACCTGCCCGTGATCGTTCACTCGAGCGATCGGCAGCGGTATTACGAGGGGCTGCGGCTGCCCGCGACGCAGTTCGGCGCGGTGATCATGGACGCGATGGACAACACGCACGACAACATCTTCAAGGCGTTCAATCCCGCATACGACGAGACCGCGCGGCGCAAGGCATCGAGCGAATAGGTTCGCGGCCCAGCCAGTTCGATTGGCGGTATAAGCGCGCATGCTCATCGGCGCGCACGAGTCCACGGCCGGAGGCCTTCACGAGGCTTTCGGCCGTGCCGTTTCTGACAGGGCTGAAGCGGTTCAGGTCTTCACCAAGTCGAATCGGATGTGGGCGGCCAAGCCGATCCTCGACGAGGACGCCGCGCGTTTTCGCGTCGAGGGCGAGAAGGCTGGTCTGCTCGCCTCGTGCACTGTCCACGCGAGCTATCTGATCAATCTCGCGGCAGATGCGGGCGAGGGGCGCGAGAAGTCGATCGCGGCGCTGGCAGATGAGCTGCGTCGCTGCTCGCAGTTGGGGTTGGACAAGCTGGTGCTCCATCCGGGTTCGCACGCGGATTCAGCGCGCGGCTGCGAGAGCATCGGTGCAGGATTGGCAGCGGCGCTCGAGGAGGCGGGCGGCGATTGTCGCGTCCTTCTCGAAACGGCGGCTGGCCAGGGGAACGCGATTGGGCGCAGCTTCGAGGAGCTCGCGTTGATGCGTGCGACGGTACCGAAGAAGCTGCGCGAGAGGGTGTCATTCTGTCTCGACACCTGCCATGTCTTCGCGGCCGGCTACGACCTCTCGACCGTCGATGGATATACTCAAGCGATGGATGCGTTCGATCGGGTCGTGGGGCTCAAGCTCATCGAGGCGTTCCATCTCAACGACAGCAAGAAGCCGCTTGGATGCAACGTGGACCGCCACGAACATCCCGGAAAGGGATGCATCGGGCAGGGTGCCTTCGAGCGACTCGTCAATGATGAGCGTTTCGCGCAGGTGCCCGGATTTCTCGAGCTGCCCCCGGAGATGAATCTCGGCTGCCTCGAGGAGATGCGCGGTTGGCGATCACGCACTGCGTCCAAGTCGGCGCCATCCGGCAAGTCGGGCGTTGCGCGGGCGAAGGCGCGGGGCTAGGCTCGAACGTCTCCCATGAGTCACGCTCCTTCAGCGCGCTCGCCTCACGACGCGCGCCCCATCCAGCCCAGTTCGCTGTCGTCGGTGAACAAGGTTCGCCGGTTGATCGCGGTCGCGCGCACCAGGAAGCGCGCGCTGGTGCTGACGCACGACAATCCGGATCCGGATGCCGTCGCATCGGCGTGCGGGCTTGCCTGGTTGTTGCGCGAGTGCGCTGGAGTGAAAGCGCAGGCAGCGTATGGAGGGATCATCGGGCGGGCCGAGAACAAGGCGATGCTCAAGGTGCTCCATCTGCCGATTGAGCCGGTTGCTCGCGTTCGCGGGAAGCATGACCTGCTCTGCCTCGTCGATACGCAGCCCGAGGTGGGAAACTACTCGGCGCCAGTGGAGCATCCCGAGCGCAGGCCTCTGCAGGTCGCCATCGATCACCATCCGGCTCGGCCAGCCTCGGCGCTCTGCGCGTATCACGACGTGGGCGGACCGACGGGGGCGACCAGCACGCTGATCGCCCAGTATCTGCGCGCGGCGGGGCTCGTGCCGGGGCCGCAGCTCGCGACTGCACTCTTCTATGGCATCAAGAGCGACACGCGCGATCTCGGGCGCGAGGTCGATCGCAGCGATCTCGAGAGTTACGCCTGGCTCTTTCCGCTCTACGACAAGACTGCCCTCTCGCACATCGAGCACCCGAGTGTGCCGGCTCCCTATTTCGCCGCGTATCACCGCGCCTACGAGCGGGCCCGACTGCACGGCGGTGGCAGCGCAGTCGTGGTGGACATGGGTGAAGTCTACGTTCCCGAGATCGTCCCCGAAGTGGCAGAGAAGCTCGTCAGCCTCGATGGGCTTCGCTGGTCAATCGCCGCGGGCGCGTATCGAGATGAGCTGTATTTTTCGCTGCGCCTGAATGACAAGCGATTCAACGCAGGCAAGCTCGTGCGGCAGGTCTGCGCCCCCTTCGGGGGAAGCGCGGGCGGGCACGGTGCGATGGCGGGCGCGAGGATTCCTCTGCGGGGGCGGATGGCCGAGCCGATGGCCCAACTGCTCTTCGCGGCGTTCCTGCGGGCATTCCATCTCGAGCCAGGGCCGGGCGCGCCGCTCGTCCCGTGAGCAGCCAGAGCGCAGAGAAACCATCGCGTGCGCTGATCTACCTCGACGGCAACGCGACGACGCCGCTCAATCCGAGCGCGCGCGACGCGATGCTGCCGCTTCTCGGCGAGAGGTTCGGAAATCCATCGAGCGTGCATGCGATCGGCCAGGCGGCGCGGGCCGCGGTCGATCGCGCGCGCGAGCAGTGTGCAGCGGCGCTCCACGCACAGCCGAAAGAGCTGACGTTCACGTCGGGAGGGACGGAGGCAGCGCAGCTCGCGATCGCAGGAACTGTTCGTGGCCTGCTCGCAGCGGGGCGTGCGCGCTCGGTCAAGCCGCGCGTGGTGATCACGGCGGTCGAGCATCCATGCGTGCTCGGCGCCTGCGAGGAGCTCGAGGCGCTTGGAGTCGAGACGACTCGCATCGGTGTCGATGCCGCGGGCGCCCTCGATCTGCGCGCGCTCGACGAGGCGCTCACGGTGCCCGGCACCCTGCTCTGCTCCGCGATGGCGGCGAACAACGAGACGGGCGTGCTCTTTCCGCTCGAGGAGATCGCGCGCCTGTGCCGCACGCGCCAGGTGCTGCTGCACACCGACGCGGTGCAGCTTGCAGGCAAGGCCCGCATCGATGTTCGCGTGCTGCCGGTCGATCTGCTTTCGCTCTCGGCGCACAAGCTCGAGGGGCCCAAGGGCGTTGGACTGCTTTGGACGCGAGCGGGAATTCCCGTGCGCGCTGTGCAACCCGGCGGACACCAGGAGCGCGGGCGGCGCGGAGGAACGGAGAACGCGGCGGGCATCGTCGGGATGGGTGCTGCGCTTGAACTCGCGATGCGTGAAGTCGCGCACTGCGCGGCCCGGATGAATGAACTTCGCGAGCGGCTCGAGGCAGCGCTGCTCTCGCTTGCGGGCGTGCGCATCATCGCGCGAGAAGGCCTGCGCGGCGCGAGCACGACCTGCGCTCTCTTCGACGGTTGCGATGGACAGACGCTGCTCGTCGCGCTCGATCAGGCGGGAGTCTGCGTGTCGACCGGAAGCGCGTGCAGCTCGGGATCGCTCTCGCCCTCGCCCGTGCTGCTCGCGATGGGGTTCAGCGCGCAGCAGGCTCGCAGTGCACTGCGCTTCTCCCTCTGGCGCGGCAACACCGCGGACGAGATCGACAGCGTCGCGAAGCTCCTCCCTGCGGTGCTCGAACGGGCACGCAGGGCCAGCGCGCGTCAACCGTGATTGGTCACGCCGAAGAGTCCGCGAACCATGCTTGAGACCCCGAGCGCGCCGCCGATCGCCTCGTCGTGGAACGGCGCGAGAGCCTCGTAGAAATCGGCGGCGGTCGCGTATCGATCGCGCTGCCGTTTCGCGAGCGCCTTGTGCACGACGGTGTCGAGACCGAACGGCAGATCGTCCCGCTGCGAGGAGATGGGCGGCACGTCGACAGTGCGGACCGCCTCCTTGAGCAACTCGGTGTTCGCCGCCTGCAGCGCACGCCGGCTCGCGAGGCACTCGTAGAGCACCGCCGCGGCACTCCAGAGATCGGCGTGCGGCGTCAGCGGTGCGCGGTCAAGCAACTCGGGCGCGAGGTAGGCGAGCTTGCCCCAGAGCGTTCCGCCGAGATCGCCATCGCCGTGCGCGCGGACCTTCGCGATGCCGAAGTCGCCCAGCTTGATTTCGCCGGTGAGCGAGATGAAGAGGTTCGAAGGAGACACGTCACAGTGTACGATATTGAGTGGATTTCCGTTCGGCCCGACAGCCGCGTGTGCGTAGGCGAGCGCCGAAAGCATCGCGCGCGCGATGTGTACAGCGAAGGGCACGGGCACGAGGATGTTCAACTCGCGGCAGCGGGCGAGCACGTGCGCAAGGTCGCGGCCTTCGACGTACTCCATTGCGAGGTAGTAGAGGTCGCCGACCACGCCCGTCTCGAAGACCTGCACGATGTTGGGGTGGTGCAGTAGGCGGGAGATGTCGGCCTCTCCGGTGAAGAGATCGAGCGCCTCGGCGTCTTCGCACAGCTTCGAGGAGAGCCGCTTGAGCGCGACGAGCTGGCCGGCGAGCGGGCCCTCGACGATGCGGGCCTTGTAGACCTCGGCCATGCCACCTCGGCCGAGCAGCTGGAGCACCTCGAACTTGCCGAAGCGGATCGAGCTCTTCTGCGGTCCCGTGCTCATCGGTGGGCCCCGGCAGCGGGCGCCGCAACGGCAGTAGACATCTGCGTCAAGAGCTCGGCCATCTGCGGCTCCCCTTGCAAGGGGGCGAGATCTGGATCGCGCTGCATCTGTTCCCTCTGCGTGTAGTGATTGAGCGCGGCGAGGCGCAGGTAGCGGAACGCCAGCGGCTTCTTTCCCTCGCGAGAGTAGATGCAGGCGATGTTGTAGTAGGCGTCGCCGAGAGAGGGATTGGCCTCGAGCGCGCGCTTGTACCAGGCGAGCGCCTCGTCGAAATCCGAGCGGGCATAGAAGGTCACGCCCACGCCATTGTAGGCCTCGGCGCGATGGGCATCGAGCGCGAGCGCGTCGAGGAAGAGCTGGCGGGCCGGCTCGAAGCGGCCTTGGTTGAGCTCGGCGAGTCCCCGCTTGAGCAGCTCATCCGGCCCTTCGTGAGCGGCGCGGATCTTCGCGGCTGGCCGATCGCCGCGCGCGTCGCGCGCGTCGTAGCCAGGTTGCCTCGCGGCGCCGACGGGATAGCCCGCGATCTGCCCGAGCGCGGTGCTCGTGACCGTTGTCGGGAGGTGGGCGCGGTCGGCGATCGGCATCGCACTCGAAGCGCTCCCGGCCGATCCAGGAGCGGTCTTGCGATGTTTCGGCGCGGCGGTCGCGGAGAGTCTCGCGTCCTTGATGGGGCCGCGGGTTCGTCGGTCGCGCCCGGTCGATGCAGAGAGATTGAGCGGACGTCGGCGGCACATGCAGCCGTCGCGTGCACGCCGCCGATCAGCTGGTTGGTGACGAGCAACACCGCGAGCGCCGAGCCAGAATCGGCACCGCACGCAGGCTGCACAAGGCAAAGATGCAACTGCGCGGCGAGGCTGTCGTCGAGGAGCGAGCCACGCAGAAGCTCAGTGCCGACGGGAACTGCGCAAGGGCCGCCAACCGCGGCAAGCGTGCCGACCACCGTGGCGCCGTCCTGTTTCAGCTCGAGGCGAGAACCGTTCACCAGCCATGTCCCCGCCAGGGACGTGGGCGCGGGAGCAGCGCCGAGCAGCAGCAGAGTCGAGAGCAGGATCACGCGCTGCAAGCTATCACGCGATCTGGCGCTCGAAGAGATCGACCGACGTATCGCCGTAGCTGCGTTCGTCGACGAGCGCATACCCCGCCGGAGGAGTCGCCGCGGGCTCGCGTTTGTCCCTCTCGAGGACAACGCGCGCGCCAACAGCCAGAAGGCCAAGCGTGGAGAGGAGGTCGAGCGTGGATTGCGCGGCCCGCAGCGCGTATGGAGGATCAGAGAAGACGAGATCGAATGTCTCGTGTCGCGCGGCGAGTGCTGTCAGTGCGCGCTTGACGTCGTCGCGCACCAGCCGGCAGCGATCGGCATAGCCAAGTGTCGCGATGTTCTTCTCGATGGCCTCCAGCGCTGGCCGGGCCTGCTCGACGAGCACTGCGCGCGCGGCCCCGCGAGAGAGAGCCTCGAGCGCCAGCGCACCGGTTCCCGCATAGAGATCGAGCACTGCGAGCCCATCGCAGCGCTGGCCGAGCCGATCAAAAAGACTCTGCCGGATGCGATCGGCGGTCGGCCTCGTCGCATCTCCCGCGGGCGCGCGCAGCGGCCTCCCGCGCGCTTCGCCTCCGACGATCCTCATCTAATGAACCAGCTCGTCGTGGCGGTAGGCGATGCTCTCGAACTGGATGGTGGTGTGCTCGATGTTGAAGCGATCGCGCAGCACCGCCCGCGCCTCGGTGAGGATCTCATCGTGGCTGCGGCAGCCGGGACCGTCGCATTCGACGACGAGGTGGCAGCTCATCGCGACCATCCCTGAGGTAATCGTCCAGACGTGCAGGTCGTGGACCGCGCGCACGCCGTGCATCTTCGCGAGCGCCGCAGTGACGTCGTTGAATGCGAGATGCTGCGGGAAGCCTTCGAGGAGGACATCGACAGCCTCGCGGCAGAGACGCACGGCGCTCCAGACGATGGTTCCCGCGATGGCGAAGCTGATGATCGGGTCGGCCTGCTGCCAGCCCGTGAAGTGGATGATCGCAGCGGAGATGAGGACGCCGACCGAGTTGACCAGGTCGCCAGCGAGGTGGAGGAACGTGCCGCGCATGTTCATGCTCGCGCCCTCCCCTGCGTGCGTAATCCACATGCCGATGGCGTTGAGCGCGATGCCGATGAGCGCCATTCCCACCACCAGCGAGACCCGCACTGGCGCTGGATTCCCGAACCGTTGGAAGGCCTCGAGTGCGATGAAGAACGCAATGGCGATCAGCGCGGCGCCGTTGATCAGCGCGGCGAGGATCTCGAGGCGATAGTAGCCGTAGGTGCGGCGCGCATCGGCGGGGCGCGCGCTGACGTAGGCGGCGAAAAGCGCGAGCGCAATGGCGCCGGTGTCCGCAAGGACGTGGCCCGCGTCGGAGAGAAGCGCAAGCGAGCCAGAGAGAACGCCGCCGACGCCCTCGGCGACCACCGCAGCAAGCGCAACGAACAGGACCAACCAGAGGCGCCGCGACTCACCGGCGCGCGAAGCGCCATGCGCGTGCGCATGTCCGTGCCCATGGCCACCGCCATGATGGTGCGCATGTCCGTGGTCGTGATCATGATCGTGGTCATGATCGCTCCCGTGCTGGTGCCGCGGGTCTTCGTTGGCTCGGGATCGACTCATTGGTGGGGATGATGGGCAAAGCCGGGCTGCATCGCAAGTTCGCGATTGCGGGCAGGCGCGAGTTTGCTGTTACTCTTGCCCGCATGAGCACGATCTCGTTCGCCCCCCACGGCCCCGCGACCGAAGGCTTTACCGACGGCGCAGACGGCACTCGCATCCACTATGAAATCTGGACGCCACCGCACGGGGTGGCGCCCGCCGACACGCTCGTGCTCAGCGATGGCATCGGCTGCGATGGATATGCGTGGAAGTATCTCGCCGCGCATTTCTCGAAGACCTATCGGATCATTCACTGGCAATACCGCGGGCACGGCCGCAGCGGACTTCCGCACGAGCGCACGCGCACGTCATTCGACGATATCTGCGGCGATCTCGAAGCAGTGATGAAGGCGACGCATACGCCAACTGCAATCTTCATCGGCCATTCGATGGGCGTGCAGGTCTGCCTCGAATATCACCGCCGCCATCCCGATGCAGTCAAGGCGCTGGTGCTCATCTGCGGCAGCCACGGATATCCGCTCGATACCTTCCACGATACGAATATCCTCCGCACGGTCGTCCCCGCGCTGCTGCGCACTGCTGTGCGCTTTCCCTCGTTCGTCGAAACCGCCTGGCGCACGCTCTGCAGCAACGAGCTCACCTACCAACTGGCGACGCACTTCGAGGTGAATGGGCGGCTGATCGCACGCGAGGATTTCGCGCCCTACTTCGATCATCTCGCCGGCCTCGATCCGCAGCTCTTCCTCTCGATGCTCAAGAACGCGAGTGAGCATTCGGCCTATACACACCTGCCGCATATCCGCGTGCCGTCGCTGATTGTCGCGGGAACCGCGGACGGCTTTACTCCGCATTGGCTCTCCGAAGAGATGCACGACCATATCCCCGGCTCCGAGCTGTTGACGATTCCCGGCGGCACGCATACCGCGCCCATCGAGCACCCAGAGTTGCTCGAGTTGCGACTGGAGAAGTTCCTCAATCGGCTCACCGCGCCCGCCCAGCAGGCGCGCGCGAGCACGGTATAGCAGCGCCTTTGCGACGCCTGAAAATCGCTCTTGCGTGGTTCTTCATCGTCGCGAATGGCGCGCTTGCGGTGCGTGCCGATCCTCGTTTTGTCTGGGAGACGCTGGATACCCCGCACTTTGAAATCCATTACCACCAGGGGGAATATCTCCTCGCGCTGAAACTATCGCGCCTGGCCGAGGAGGCACATCGACGACTCGCGCCGATTCTCGATCACGAACCGGTGGAGCGATGCCAACTGGTCCTGCAGGACGATACCGACTTCGCCAACGGAAATGCCACACCGCTCTTCTACAATCTAATCCACGCTTATGCCGCGCCGCCGGACCCGCGCAGCACGCTCTCGGATTTCGACGATCCAATCTGGCAGCTGATCAGCCACGAATATACCCATATCCTTCATATGGACACCGTGCGCGGTGTACCCGCACTTTCCAATGAAGTCTTCGGCAAGCTCTGGATCCCCAATGGAGTGCAGCCGACCTGGCTCATCGAAGGAATGGCGGTGCTCTCCGAGAGCCGCGTCACGTCGGGTGGCCGCATCCGTTCGACACTGGAGGATATGTCGGTCCGCGCGATGATATCAGACGGCGTCTTTCCGTCGATCGACGAACTCTCCAATCCGACGCTCAAGTATCCGCGCGGCGATATCGCATATACGATCGGCGGACGGCTGCTCGACTATATTGACGGCCATTACGGAGCAGGCGCGATTCGCGACCTGTCATACGACTATGCAGGCCGGCTGATTCCGTTCGCGATGAATCTGAATGCGAAACACGCGCTGGGGAAGAGCTGGATCGATCTCTATGGTGAATACCAGGCCGAAGAGAAGGCGCATGCGCTCGACGCGACGACCAAGCAGTTCAAGGTCGCGACGTATTTCGAGCTGCTCAGCCGCCTGGGGGAGACGACGCGCAGTCCGCGCTGGAGTTCCGATGGACGCACTCTGTTCTATATCAGCACCGGTCCCGATCGATTGCCGGAGCTGCGCCGCACTCCGCTGGGAACGTGCTGCAATCATCCCGGCGATACGCCCGACGGACAAACCGCCTCCGACGACGAGCGCATTCTCGAAACCTATGGAGACGGCTCGATATCGATTGGCCCCGATGGCTCGATTGTCTATTCGAGGCCGCAACTATTCCAGCAGTTCGAGAGCATAGAAGATCTCTATCGATTCGATCCCGCCACCGGAGATTCGGCACGCATCACGCGCGGAGTGCGCGCGAGTGAGCCGGATATCGCGAAGGACGGAACGATCGTCTTCATTCAACGGCTCCCGGCAGGCCGCACGGCAGTGAGTATTCTCGCTCCTGGAGAAACGGAGCCGCAGATCGTCTTTGAATCGCCCGAGCACGACGCCGTCGCCTCGCCGCGCTGGTCACCGTCGGGAAACGCGATTGTATTCGTGCAGCATCACGAAAGCTGGAATCTCCGCCTGATCGGCCGCAATGGAGTCGGCCTCTCCTCATTAACGAGCGGCCGCGCATTCGATCGCGATCCGTCGTTCAGTCCCGATGGCCGATATATCCTCTTCTCGAGCGATCGCAGCGGAATCTATAATCTCTATGCGCTGCGATTGGACGATCGGAAACTGTTCGGGATCACCAACGCTGTCACAGGGGCATTCGAGCCCGCCCTCTCGCCCGACCAGACGCAGCTCGCATTCGTGCATTACTCCTCGCGCGGATATGACATCGCGCGAATGCCTTTCGATGAATCGCGGTTCGCGCCGTTCGAGACGCCCGCGGGCGCTGGGGTTGATCGCCCGCCGCCGACTCCGGCTCCGCCCGAAGAGCTCTATCCGTCGCGGCCATACAATCCCATTCCAACGCTGTTGCCGAAATGGTGGCTTCCCTATGCCGGCCTCGACGCGACGGGCAGCATCTTTGGCATCGTGACGTCGGGAAGCGATGCGGTCGGTCGACACGACTATGCTGCGACGGCCTGGTGGAGCGTCGAGGGCCGCACGCCCGGCTGGAGCCTTCGATATACCAACCACACGCTCTATCCAGATATATCCGTGACCAGTTCGCGGGATATCGTCGTGCCTCCAGGATTCAGCGACAACCTCGAGAGGGACGACCAGGTCGGGCTCTTCGCGGCGTTCCCATTCGATCAATATGAACGGGCGTGGACGCTGGGGATTGGATATGACCTGATTCATCTCGCCTCGATTGGAGGCCCCGATGCACATCCACCCGATGGAGTAATCAGCCGCTTCACGCTGCAGCTTGCCTACAGCAATGCATTCAGGTTCGCGCATAGCATCTCCGCCGAGAGGGGATTGGCGTTCGCCATTACCTTCCGCGTCGCAGACCCCGCGCTGGGGAGCGACTTCGCATATCGCCAATTCACGGGCGCATTCACGAAGTATCTGGCAATGCCCTGGACGTGGAACGGCGAACCATTGCACCACGCCTTCGCGCTGCGCCTCGCGGGCGGAGTCGCGCGCGGAGATCTCTCCGATCGCCACCTCTTCTCGCTCGGGGGATTCGGCGCAAGCAACCCGATCGATACCTTAATCAATCAGACGACAGCTCCCGTGACGGTCCTGCGCGGCTTCATACCCGGTGCCTTCGCGGGCGAGGCCTATGCGCTCGGCACGCTGGAGTACCGCTTTCCGCTGCTCGACGTGGAGCGTGGCGCCTGGACGCTGCCGGTCTATCTGCGTCGACTGCATGCCGCGATCTTCAGCGACGCCGGCGACGCGTTCACTCTGCGCCGGCACGATTTCCGACTGCATGCGGGCGCGGGAGCAGAACTTCGCGCAGAGCTGGTACTCGGCTGGTATCTGCCCTCGACGTTTCGCCTTGGCTGCGCGCACGGCGTGACGCGGTCGCCGGAAACCATCTGGGACTGCTACACGACGCTGGGGGGAATCTTTTGAGAACTCCCGTCCACAACCGCACAGACCAGCATGTAATGTTGGCGCGTCGATGACCACCACGCTGGAGAGAGCGCTCGAGGCGGGCCTGCGCGTCCGTCGGGGCGAGAAGCACCGAACGGCGCTGATGGCGGCCTACGCCGCGAACGCCATCGGTGCGGTCGTGGTGGGTCGCTCAATTCGCGACGCGCTCTATCTCGCCAACCGCCCGGCTCGCGGCCTGGCGGGCATGTACATCATCTCTTCGCTGGTGATTGTCGCCGTCAGCTGGAGCTACGCGCGCGTTGCCGATCGCGTGCCTCGTGGAACGCTCAACGCAGCCAGCGCACTCGTCTGCGGCGCACTCTGCGCGGCAGCCTGGGGACTGCTCACGCTCGGCGCAGGCAGCTGGGTCTACCCGGCGCTCTACATCTTCGTCGAAGCGATGGGTTCGCTCGTCGTCATCCAGTTCTGGACGATGGCCAATGATGTCTTCCACGCCAGAGAAGCCAAGCGGCTCTTCGGCATCATCGGCGCCGGAGGCACGCTCGCCAACGTCGTCTTCGGTCTGCTCATCTCACGCTACTCGCGCTTCATCGACGATCATCACCCCGCGATCCACCTCGGGGGAAAGACGCTCGAGTTCGGACCCAACGAGCTGCTCTGGCTGATGGTGGTCCAGTTGGCCTTCTGCGCGATCCTCGCCAGGCGCGCCGCGCCCTTCGCTGCCGGCTCGTCGATGATCACGAGGACCGCCCCGAGCACACGGCGAGGCAAGCGCACACTGACCCGCGCCGGCTTGTCTTCAATCTTCGCAAACCCGCACCTGGCGCTGGTTGCAGCGATCGCGGCCGTCTCGGCGGTCGCCGTGACCGTGGTCGATTTCCAGTTCAAGACTGCGGCCGCGGCCGCGCTCAACCAGAACGATCTCGCGGGATACTTCGGCCGCTTCTACGGCATCTGCGGCGGCATCGCGTTCGCGGTGCAACTCTGGGTGACCGGCTGGATGCTCGAACGGTACGGCATTCTCGCGTCGCTCCTGCCGCTGCCCGTCGGCCTCGCGCTCGGCTCGGGATTCGCGACAGTGGTGCCCAACCCGAGCCTCTTCGTGCAGAGCCTCGCGAAGGGCTCGGACACAATCTTCCGCTACACGATCAACGACGCGTCGATGCAGCTGCTCTATGTGCCGGTGCCGACGCACGTGCGCGGGCGAGCCAAGGCATTCATCGACGGCATTCTGCGACCACTGGCGATCGCGGCCACCGGCGGCGTGCTCTACCTCTTCAAGGATTCGGGCGGGAACCACCGCGCGCTGGCCATCCCCGTGCTCCTCTGCATCGGCCTCTGGATCGCGCTGCTGGTGCGGGCGCGGACCGAATATGTCCGCAGCCTCGTTCAGTCTCTCGAGCGGCGGCACCTCGATCTCTCGGCGACGCCGCTGGCTGCATCGAACGAGGCAACGCTGCGAGCGCTTCGGGCGGCGATGCAAGGAGATGCGAGCACGGTCCTGCACGCGCTCACGCTGGTGCAGCAGATCGGCGGCGCGCCGTTCACGGCCGAGATGCGCGTGCTCCTCTCGCACCCCGATCCGCGGATCCGCGCCGTCGCTGTCGAGAGGCTCGGAGATTTGCACGCAACCGAGTTGCTCGCGCAGATGAGAACGCTCCTCTCGGACCCAGCGCCAGAAGTGCGCGCGGCCGCACTGGGCGCGGTCTGCTCGATCGAGCAGGAGTCGTCGGTCCCGACGGTGCTGCCCTTCCTCGATCCGAAACATGCGCCCGAGGCGATCGTGCGCGCGGCGGCCGTGGCTGCGCTCATCCGCCACGCCGGCTTCGATGGAGTGCTCGCCGCCGCCGAGCCGCTCAAGGCGCTCGTCGCCGCCGAAGACCCTCGCGATCGCGCGTCCGCTGCCGACGCGCTCGGCAACATCGGCGTGCGCGGCTTCTACCGCCCGCTCCTCGCGTTCCTGCGCGATCACGATCCGATGGTTCGACGCCGCGCACTCGGCGCCGCCGGGAAGCTGCGCACGCCCGAACTCATCCCTGCGCTCATCGACGCCTTCAAGTCGCGCCAGACCACCCTGGAAGCGGCCTCCGCGCTCACCGCGTACGGACCTGGCATCGAGGCGCAGTTGACGGCAGTGATCTGCGATGAGCACGCGCACATCGATTGTCGACGCGGCATCGCGCTCGTGCTCGGTCGCCTCGAGACGCAGGAAGCGGCGGTGGTGCT
Source organism: uncultured delta proteobacterium (assembly GCA_903911145.1). GTDB lineage: Bacteria > Myxococcota > Myxococcia > Myxococcales > 40CM-4-68-19 > CAIWCD01. The sequence continues at coordinate 451,677 of CAIWCD010000013.1, forward strand.
GACGTCCGTGCTGCTCTCGAAGACGGGCGCGGTGCGCAAGGCCGCGTCCCGCGCGCTCACGAGGATGTCTCGCCGCGCGCGCGTCCAGATCGAGGTGGGCAAGGTCGAGCAGGCTGTCCGATTCGAACTCGAGTTGGCCTGCCAGGCGCTGGCGTCGATCAAGCGACTGCAGTTGCCTGTGCCCGATGTCGGTCGCGCGCCGCGCACGCCGGCCGAGTTGCTCGGCCTCTCGCTCCTCGAAGAGCGCGACGCGCGCGTGTTGCAGGCGCTGGGCCTGCTCGAGGTGATCCTGCCGCGCGTGCGACTCGACGTGGTGGCGGAGAATCTCAGCAGCGAGCAGTCGGCTGCGCGCGGCAACGCGATCGAGGTGCTCGACAACGCGCTGCCCGAACCGTGGAAGCATCTGGTGCTCGCGGCGCTCGACGAGGTGAAGCGCCGCGCAGACCTGGTCACGCCCGACCCGCGGCCCGCGGCCGACGTCTGCCGCGCGTTGGCAGCCGGCGAGTCGAGCGCCTGGGTCGCTGCTTGCGCGGTGCGATGGTCGCTCGATCCGAACAGCGCCGCGAGCCCAACGGAAATCATGCAGGGGCTTGAGGTCGCGCTGGTGAGCCCCGCCGCGCCGCTGCGCGAAGCCGCCGCTGTCGCTCTCGCGCACGCAGGCATCTCCGATCTGCGCGAGCGATTGACGCCACTCACGAAGGACCCGGCCGCCTCGGTACGCCGCACCTCTGCCCGCCTGCTTGCCGAGCTCGATCCGCACGAATCCATCCCCGCGCTGCTATAGCGAACATCTCCATGCTCACCACCGTTGAGAAAGTGCTGTTCCTCAAGTCGATCGATCTCTTCCGCGCGCTGCCGGCCGAGGAGCTCGCGCAGATCGCCGAGATCGCCGAGGAGCAGGAGTTCGTCGCGGGCGATCCGGTCTTTGCCGAGGGCGAGCCGGGCGACGCGCTCTATCTGGTCGTCGAGGGCCAGGTGCGCGTGCACAAGAGCCAGAAGCAGATCGCGCTGCTTGGCGTGCGCGACGTCGTCGGAGAGATGGCCGTGCTCGACGGCGAATCGCGCTCGGCGAGCGTGTCGGTGATGACCGACTCCGCGTTGCTGAAGATCGGCCGCGACGACTTTCGCGACATCCTCACCGAGCGCCCCGAGATCGCGATGGGCGTCATCAAGGTGCTTTCGCACCGGCTGCGCGAGACGAGCCGCAAGTAGCGGATGGTCTCGCCGCGCCGCTACTGCTGCGCGGCGGCGATGAGCGCCTGGTCGATCTCGTTGCGGAGAAACTGCTCGGCCCCAGTCGTATAGCCCTGCTTCACCAGCTTGATGAGCCCGTCGCGCCCGACGAGAAAGAGCGACGGCAGCGCGGTCTTCTCTCCCAGCCAGCGCCGCGCGATCAGGTTGTAGCGATCCTTCGCGATGGGAAACGCCACATGGTTGTCTTTGACAAGCATCTCGATCTGCGGCCAGTCGGCCTCGTTCTTGTCGATGGCGATGGAGATGACGCGCAGGCCGCGTGAACGGTAGTCGCTCGCAAGCTGCACGAGCAGCGGCAGTTCGCGTTTGCAGGGGCCGCACCAGGTCGCAAAGAACGTCACGAGCAAGACGCGCGAGCCATCGTCCGAAGCATCGGCGCCGACGAGCGAGGAGAGGTCGACCGAGGCCGCGCCCGCCTCTGCCGGATTGTGGAGCAGCGCGGAAAACATCGGGGCCTCATCACCGACGTGCAACACGGGAGGGTCCGCCACCACGGCAGGGACGTGCGCATCCGCAGGAGTTGCCGCGGGCGCCGTCTTCTGCTTCGCGGCTGCCGAGGGCTTTCCAGTCTTCGTCGATGCAGCTCCCGACCGCGCTGGGAGCGGCTCCGCTGCGTTTGCGGCCGTCGATATCAAGGCGAGCATCGCCACCGACAAGGCTCTCCGCGCTCTCACGACAGCTGCCCCAGCGCTGCCACCAGATCGGTCAGCGACACCTCGTGCTGCGCGCCCGTCTTGAGCTCCTTGAGCTTCGCCCGTCCGCTCGTAATCTCGTCTCCTCCGAGCACGAGCGCGAAACGCGCCGAGAGCGCATCCGCGCGCTTCATCATGTTGCCGACGTTCGCACGACGCAGGCTCACCTCGACGCCAAGGCCCGCCGCACGCAGCGACTGCGCGAGCTCATCCGCCTTCTTCTCCTCTGCTTCGCCGAGCGGCGCGATGAAGAGCACCGGCCGCGACGACGCCTCCCGGCCCGCCGCCGCGCAGAGCAGCGCAAGCCGCTCGACACCTGCCGCAAAGCCAACGCCCGCAACATCGCCACCGCCGAGCTGCTTGACGAGCCCGTCGTAACGTCCGCCGCCCGCGACTGTGCTCTGCGCGCCGAGACCCTCCGTCGCGATCGCCTCGAACGTGGTGCGCGTGTAGTAGTCGAGTCCGCGCACGAGCCGCGGATCGACGACGAACGGAACCCCGAGCCGCGTGAGTCCCTCCTTCACGCCGTCGAAGTGGGCCCGCGCCGCGTCGCTGAGGAACGCGTCGATCCTCGGAGCGCCCTCGAGGATCTCGGGCTTGTCGAACTTCGAGTCGAGCACGCGGATGGGATTTGTCTCGATGCGCGCCACGCTGTCGGCAGTGAGCTCCGCCTGGTGTGCGCGCAGATAGTCTTGAAGGGCGGCCTTCCAGCGCGGCCGCGTCTCGCCATCGCCAAGCGTGTTGAGGTGCATCGCGAAGGGAATGCCCAGCGCCGTGAGCCAGCGGTGGAGCATCTCGATCTGCTCGACATCGATGCGCGGCCCCTGGGAGCCAAACGCCTCGACGCCGATCTGCGTGAACTGCCGATACCGCCCCTTCTGCTGCCGCTCACGACGGAACATCGGGCCGAGGTACCACCACTTCGTCTCCGGCTCGCTCTGCTGCACGTTGTGCTGCACGTACGCGCGCACCAGCGACGCCGTGTTCTCCGGCCGCATCGAGATGCTCACCGACTTCCCCTCGGCGCCGTCGTCGAACGTGTACATCTCCTTGCCGACGATGTCGGTCGCTTCACCAATGCCGCGCGCGAACAACTCGGTCCGCTCGAGGATCGGCGTGCGCGCCTCGCGATAGCCGTAGAGCGGAAACGTCGTGCGCGCCGCGCTCTCAATCAACTGGTAGTGCCCGATGCGCAGCCACGGCTCGTCGGAGTCTTTGTAGATGTCGAGTGGCAACACATCGCGGGTGCCCTTGACCGGCGGAATCCTGGAGCCCATCGAACGACCTCGGAGGAAGCGTTATCGAATCTGATCGATTCGGTAATTTTCGATAATCTGTTGAATGCCAATGATTCTCAGACGAACTACGCGAGCGGCTCGCCGAGCTTGATGGGCGTGCCCGCGACGATCTTCGCAGAGAGAGTAAACGCGGGATGGAAGAGCAGCACGACCGTCGAGCCCATTTCGAACATCGCGAGCTCGCCGCCCTTCTCGACGTGCACCGGTACCTCGAGCGTCTTGCGCTCGACGAGGCGCGTGCGGCGCAGGTTGGTCACGACGTCGGCGTAGAGCGCGCGGATGCGACCCACATTGGTCGCGCCGACCTTCACCACGCAGCACGGGCCGCGCGCTGTCTCGATGAAGGTCGAAAGGCGCTCGTTGACGCAGAAGAGCTTGTCGACGTTGCGCAGGCCCGACGCGTTGACCGGCCAGAGGTGTCCCGGCACCGCGGTGTAGCCGACGATCTCACCGGCAAGCGGCGAGTGGATGCGGTGATAGTTGTACGGCGCGAGATAGATGGTGACGTACGTGCCGCCCTCGAAGCGTCGCGCCATCTCGTCGGCGTCGGGACCGCCGAGCAGTTCGGGCAGCGTGTAGTTGCGGCCTTTCGCCTGCACCATTTTCCCCCCGGTGATGACGCCGCACTCGCCGACCGTGCCATCGACAGGCGAGACCGGCAGCGACTCTCCCGGAGCGATCGGACGCAGGCCAGGCTTGAGCCGGCGCGTGAAGAACTCGGTGAACGTCGGGTACTCCTCGGGAGGAAGCTCCGACTCGCTGGCGTCGACACCGTAGGCCGCGACGAAGCGGCGGATCGCGAATCGCACGAGAGGAGATGGCCCCGGAATGCGGCACGCGGCGCCGACTGCGCGGCTGAGTGCGTTCTTGGGAAGCAGAGAGAGGAGTGTGTGCGAGAGCTCGGACATGGGGTGCGGGGGTTAGCAGAGAGGGGCGGGCGAGACAACGGGCGCGCGCGCTGGACTTTTGGAGTTTCGAGAAAAACGCGGACCGCACAGATCGCCGAGACGACCTGCGCGTTGTGAGGGGCAGGAGGAAACACCATGGACCGCACGACCGCCGCCGCCCTCGCCTTTCTTCTCACCACTGCCTGCGCCACCACGAGCGAGGCCGCCATGCTGCGCACGCAGACGGGACCCTACGAACTGCAGGTCCTCGTCGACGGCCAGCCCGCGCGCAGCTTCTCGCAGACCGGCGAGACGTGGGTGCTCGGACAGCTCGGCGCGCGCTACACGCTGCGCGTGCAGAACCGCTCGGGGCGGCGCATCGAGGCAGTCGTGAGCGTGGACGGCCGCGACGTCATCGACGGGCTTCCCGGAGATGTGCAGAAGCGCGGCTATCTCGTGCCGGCATACGGCTCGGTCGACATCGACGGGTGGCGCATCTCGCAGGCGCAGGCGGCGGCGTTCCGCTTCTCGGCCGTCTCCAATTCCTACGCGGCCCGCACTGGGAGCGGTCGGGAAGTCGGCGTGATCGGAGTGGCCGTGTTTGAAGAGCGCGCGCCGCGGCCGGTCGCGCGAATCGCGGAGAGTCCAGCGCCCGGGCCGCAGTCGTGCTGCAGCAACTTCGGTGGAGGCGCGGGGGAGATGGCGCAGCCGTCGCGCTCGGCCAGGCTGGATGCGGCGCCGCGCGATCTCGCGAAGAGCGAAGAGCCGCGGATGCCCTCTCCGGCCCCTGCCGCGGCGCCGCCTTCGCAACCGAGGGATCAGGACTCGTCGCTGCGCGCGGACATGGACGAGGCAGGGGGCAACGCGGGCGCCGGTGCGCTCGGGTCGATGAGCGCTCGTTCGGAGGCCAAGAGCGCCGCGCCGCGCAACCGGCCCGGACTCGGCACTGAGTATGGAGAGGCGGTGAACTCGCGCATCGTCGAGGTCTCCTTCGAGCGCGGGTCGACCCGCCCCTCGACGGTGATTGGCTGCCGCTACAACGACCGTTCAGGTCTCATCGCGCTCGGCATCGACGTCGATGGAATGCGTGAGCAGACTGCGCGCCTCTCCGCAGACCCCTTCCCGACAGTCGATCGCGGATTCGCCGCGCCGCCGCCCGGATGGCAGCGCTGAGCAGCACGCTGCCTCTTCACGCGAAGGTTGAGCAGCACCACGCCGCCGCCAGCGCCCTTACTGGGCTGGCGGCGGTGTCGCGTCGTTGACCGGTGCAGCAACCGTTGGAGGCGGTGGCGCCTGCGGAGTCGCGTCTTGCTCCTTCGCGACATTGGGAACCGTCGGAGTCGCCGCGGCGGTGGAGGGCGTGGTCAGCGGAGCAGAGGCGCGCGCGGCGTTCGTCTGCGCTGCGACACCAGAAGCAACACCAGCGTCCGCGGCCGCGCCAGGAGCGGTCTCGGCGACTTTCTCGAACTTCACATCGCTCGCAGGAATGCGCCGATAGATCCGTCCATCGAGTGCGAGCACCACCTGGTTCACAAAGCCCGGGAGCTTGCTGCGGCAGGTCGGATCCTCGGCCAGCTTGTAGGTCGTGCCTGTCTTGCCGCCGCCCTCCTCGCGAAACGGCGCGTTCGCCACCAGGCAGCCGCCCGAGGCCTTGTTGATCTCGGCAATCGACGCGCCAGGTCCATACGGATCGCTGTCCGCCGCGCCCGCATCCTCTCCCGCAGCCGCTGCCGGCGCCGCCGGAACTGCCGCCGCGAGAATCTGCGAGGTGTTGATCGCAATCGTCCGCTGCACCGCGGCCAGTTCGCGCGCGTGCGCGTCTCGCGCAAGCTTCGCCTCGATCCTCCCCTTCTCGATGCGCGCAAGCAGCTCGTGCGCAGGCTGCGCGCTCACCGAATCCGCCTCGACCTTCGAGAGCTCGGCGACCGCGTCGTCCATGTGTGGATCGAGATAGGCCTCATCCATCCTGGCCAGATAGAGCTCGCTGTGGATTGCCGCGCCGCGATCGAAGTGCTCGCTCGGTCCCTTCGGCCGCTTGTGGCAAGCGCTTCCCATGAGGAGCGAAATCAGCCCCACCATCCGCACTGCCTGCACCGTTCGCTGCGTCGCCAAAGGTCAACCCTCCTCTGCAATCAAAGGCGCGCGGAAGCTAGCACGCCAGCCGACCGATGGCCCTTTTCCAACCCGCATGATGAATCGGACCACTTCCGAGCTGAGGGATCACGACATGCGCCTCATCAAATACGCCCTGCCCATGCTGTTCATCGCCGGTGTCGCGCTCTTCGCGTCGCGCGCGTGGACCGAAGCCGATGACATCTCCAAGCGGCAGCTCGCGGTCGAGCACTCCCGCAGCCAGTTCATTCAGCACGAGGCGCTGGTCCGCGGAGCCGATGACGCGCGCTACGCCGACGAGCAGCACCAGTTGTTGCGCTCCTGGTTCGCCGAGCAGACCGAACTGGGCAATCGCTGGCCGTCGCAGCGCGCGAACGCGGCCCCGTTCATCCCGCCCGCGCCCAAGGTGAAGGGCGGCGATCTGCACGAGTACGAGGAGCTCGCCGCCTCGACGATCGGCACATGGCGCGAAGGCAAGTTCGATCTGGTCCACAGCGGGCTGGCGGGTGGATTGCGCTTCGATGTGCTGCGGGTCGCGCGCATCGCGGGCCAGCCGAAGCTTGCGGTGGACGTCGCGGTGTGGGGTGCGCCCGAGGAGCTGGAGGTCGAGGAGAGCAAGGAGCCGAACGGCCACGGCCAGCAGCACGCCTCGGTCCCGATCTCGTTCCACGGCCTCTCGATCAAGTTCTACGACGAGAAGGGCAAGGAGATTGCTGGCATGCCTCTCGAGGGCGAGCCGAGCCTGCGACTCGACATTCCCGAGCGCCTCGTGCACGACGCGCCCCCCGGTGTGGTCGTGCTGCGCTACGAGCCCGGCCTCTTCCCGCGCGAGCCGGCGATGGTTGAGTGGACGCTCTCGGCCGCCGTGCGCACGGTCACCGGAGACAATCGCCCGCTGACGATGACGTTCAAGACCCACCTCGATCCGGCCTGGTCGATCGCGGCTGGGCAGGCGTGGGGCGGCAAGGAAATCGAAGCGCAGTAGTCGCGCATTCGATCGGGCGCGCTCAGAATTCTCCGCTGAGCGCGACGGCACCACCGCCGGGAACCACGACGGGCGCTGCGTTCAACTCCGCGCTCTGCTTGCGAGAGAGAACGACATCCGAGATCAGCATCGCTGCGCCCGCGAGCGCGAGCGCGCCGCTGATGCCGAAGACGATGCGCGTGTTCCGCACTTCGTTCTCTTTGTTCGTCAGCATCTGCTGCGCTGTGTTCGGATTCGGCGTTCCAGCCAGATACAGATTCAGCGTGGACGCGTCTGCGTTGACCTCGAGCTGCATCGCAGTCGCAATGCCGACCGCGATCACACCCGCGCCCAGCGCGGACCAGCCCGCGATCCTGAGCCACGGGCCGCGCTCAGGTTGCACAAGCGTCGCGGCGACCGGAGCGGTGACGACCGGAACTGGTGCTGCCGACTCGGTCGCGCGCAGATAGGCGACGCCGGCCAACTCGCCGTGAGGAAGATCGACGTCGGCCTTCGTCGTCTGATCGAAACGCACTTCGACGAAGAGGGAGGCATCGTGAAATCCCTCTTTCGTCACACGGACGGCGCGCCTGCCCGGCTCGATCCCATCCACCGAATGCGCGAGAGGAAGATCGGCCACCAACTTGCCGTCGACGAAAAGATGCGCTCCCCGCGCATCGCTCTGCGCAACCGGCACGGGCGGCCCATTGCCGGCGGAGGTCTGCACCAGCCGCACTTCGAGCCGTCCGACGAATCTCGCCGGTGCGAGAAGCTCGACTGCCGCTGCGTGCAGAACCTGGATGACCAACTCCTGGCGGCCTGCAACCGGATGCGTGATGCGCCGGACCTCTTTGCCAGTGCGCGCGTCGACGAGCTTGAGATCGACGAGGACGTCCTCGCCGAGCGCGCTCACCGTGCCGGAGACAAACTGCTTCGCGCCCGCCTTGCTCGCCGCATCGGCAGCGCAGGCCGGACGCGCCAGACAGTCGCTCTCATGCGCGCGCTCCACGATTGCCGCGACGTCGCCCGGCTGGATGATCGTCAACTCGGGCAGAGAGGCCGCTTCATTGCGCAGCGTCGTCTCGAGAGCAGTCGCTTCGTTGGCGGGAACCCCGAGTGAGCGCAGAGGGAACAGCACCGTCGGGATCGCCGCTGGCGTCGATGCGATCGCGCGCGGAGTCGACTTTGCCTCCGGGGCCGCGAGCGCGAGCGGCGTCCACACGAAGCAAGTGATGCCAAGAAGTGCGGCTCGTCGCCATGGTGCGTGCATGGCGCGCACTATCGTGAGAGTCGCCCCACTTCTCAAGTCCGCTCACCCGCTGTTCACCTCGGCCCCCAGAACGCAGACGCGTTTGCTGCTACGTTCCCGCGCCTATGTGCCGCCTCTTTGGCTCCCGCTCACAAGAGCCCGAACGCGCCGCTCGCGAGTTGGTGCGCGCCGAAAATGCCCTCCGGGTTCAGAGCGTGGCGCATCCGGACGGCTGGGGAATTGGTTGGTACACCAATGATTCGCCACACGTCGTGCGCTCGGTCGAACCGGCCCACGCGGACCTGCGCTTCACAGAAGAGAGCGAGTTGCTGCACGCGCAGACGGTGATCGCGCACGTGCGCAAGGCCAGCATCGGCCGCATCGCGTTCGAGAACACCCATCCGTTTCAGCTCGGGCGGTGGCTCTTCGTGCACAACGGAACCATCCCGAACTGGGAGCGCTGCTGCGCTGCGATCGACGAGCAGCTTGAGCCATCGGTGCGGCGCGCGCTCGTGGGAGAGACGGACAGCGAAAGGTGCGCGGCGCTTTTCTTCTCGCTGCTTGCGCGGCGCTGCGATCCGCAGGACGCGCCTTTCGCCGAGACGGTCTTTGCTCTGCGCCAGACTGTGGCGCTCGTCCGTTCTGCCTCCGAGCCGAATGCACAGGAGGCGGCAAGCACGACGTTCCTGCTCACCGATGGGCGAGCCATGGTCGCGTGTCGCCGAGGGAGGACGCTGCATGCGTGCGTGCCCGCGCCAGGAGCGGACGGGCGCGTCGCGTGGCTTGCGCTCTCGAGCGAACATCCGCACGGGAACGCAGAAGCGGGCACGGCTGGGCATCGCGGCAACTGGATTCCCCTCGAAGAAGACAGCTGGATCGGTGTCGATGCGGACCTGCGGCTGCACCGCGGATCGCTCGACCACGCAGAGTGATCAGCGCTTCGTGCGGCGAATCGCGCGCGGCTTCAATGACCTCAGCAAAGCATCGCGGAGCCGCTCACTGCGCGGCCCAACCGCATCGAGCGTGAGTTTGCGGGAGGTCGCGCCCGCATGCGCAAACGAGAGGTCGAGGCGCTCGCGCGGGAGAGCATCGCCGGCGCGCTCGGGCCACTCGCAGAGCGCAGCGACCGGTTCGGCGAGGAGATCATCGAACCCGATCGCGAAGAGTTCGGCGGCGCTCGAGAGACGATAGAGATCGAGGTGCAGCAAGGGCACGCGGCCGCCGCGATAGACGTTGGCGAGCGCGAACGTCGGCGAGCCTGCGCGCTCCTCATCAGGAACGAGCGCGCCCTCTGCGACTGCGCGAGCGAAGAGCGTCTTGCCCGCGCCCAGCGTGCCCCGCAGCGCGACGAAGTCGTACGGTTCGAGCAGCGCGCCGAGTGCGCGACCGAGGCGGCGCGTGGCGAGCGGAGAGCGAAGAAGAAGCTCCTCGCCCATCACCCGAGCCGCGTAAGCGCTGGCTGCGCGAGACGGTGGAGCACGCGGCCGAGACCGATGCGCGAGAGATCGCTGGCGACCATGCCGATCTCTCCTTGCTCGGCTGCGACTGCATCGCCAGCGAGCGCGTGGAGCAGGACCGCAAGCTGCGCGCGCTCGAAGGTGCTGCCTGCACCGCTGCGACGCGCGAGCAGCGCCGCGGTGATGCCCGTGAGCACGTCGCCGGATCCAGCCGTCGCCATACCGGGATTTCCTGCGCCGCAGATCGCGAGCGCACCGAATGGAGCGGCGACAACTGTGCGCGAGCCCTTGAGCACAATGATCGACGAGAAGCGCAAAGCCGCGCGGGACGCGGCCGCGAGACGATCCGACTCGATCAGCTCAATCGACTCGCCGGTCAGACGCGAGAACTCCATCACGTGCGGCGTCAGCACCGGGCGCTGCGATGGACGACCGCACCAACTGCTGATCTGATCGCGATGTTCAGCGAGCGCGTTGAGCGCGTCGGCGTCGAGGATGCACGAGATGCTCGGGTCGAGTTCAGCGAGCAGAGCGCCGAACAGCGGCCCGGTCTCGCTTCCGCGCGCAATGCCCGGGCCCGCGCAGAGAGCGGTCTTGCCGCGAAGCGCACGACGCAACGCAGGAAGATCGGAGAGCGAAAGCGGCGCACCCGGATCGCCAAGTGGCGCGGGAAGCGGCGCGCCCATCACCTCGGGAATGCCCGGCAGGACACGTTCGAGAACTTCCGGTCGGGCGCAGAGCGTGACGAGGCCCGCACCTGCGCGCATCGCCGCTTCACAGACGAGCGCCGCTGCACCCGACTTCTCGAGAGAACCCGCGATCGCGAGCACATGTCCGAAGTTCTGCTTGTGCGCCGTCTGCGCGCGAGGCTCGAGCATGCGTCGCGCCCACGCTTCGTCGAGAAGTTCGCAGAACGAACCATCGAGCTGCGCCTCGAGGGCGCGCGGCAAACCGATCGGCGCGACGGAAATCCGGCCCGCGCAGCTCGTGCCGGGATGGAGATAGAGGCCGCGCTTGGGGAGATGAAACGTGACGGTCACGTCGGCGTGAGCGACGTGGATGGGCGTGAGCGCGCCGCTGTCGGCGTCGAGGCCGCTGGGGACGTCGACAGAGATGAGCCGCGCCCCGCGCGCACTTGCGCGATTGAGCTGCTCGATCGCGCGCGCCTCTTCGCCGGCTGGATTGCGCGACAGACCGCTGCCGAAGACCGCATCGATCACCGCATCGCCCTGCGACAGAATCGCAAAGCGGCCACCAGCGCGGCCCAGCTCATCGAGCGACAAGGTGCGCCCGCCGCTTGCCTGCCATGCCATCGCAGCGGAGTGCGCATCGCCGCGCAGCTGCGCGAGAGGAGTTGTCGCGATGCAGACGACCTCTTCGGATTCCAGACTTTCCGCGAGCGAGAGTTCCGCCGCCGCACCATCGGCTTGCGCCAACGCATCTGCCGACCGCTCTGGCGGCGCTCTGCGTGATTCGCGGATGATCCGCGCCGCGACATATCCGTCGCCGCCGTTGTTGCCCGGGCCGCAGAAGATCGCGACGCGCGCTGCAGGCTGCGCGAGGAGTTCCCGTGCCACTGCCGCGCCCGCGCTCTCCATCAACACGCGCGTCGGCAGTTGCGCCTCGACTGCGAAGCGATCGAGCGCGCGCTGCTCCGCGGCGGTGATGAGCCTCATCCGATCAGTTCCTTCATGTCGCGCACCGCGTTCTCGAGGCCGACGAGGAGCGCGCGGCAGACGATCGAGTAGCCGATGTTCAGCTCGGTGATCTCTGCGATCTCGAGGATGGGCTTGACGTTCCAGTAGTCCAGACCATGTCCCGCAGCGACCCGCAGCCCGAGCTTCGCCGCAGCCTTCGCGCCGCGCACCAACCGCGCGAGCTCCTTCTTGCGCGCGCTCGCGCTCTTCGCCTCGCAGTAGCTTCCCGTGTGCAGCTCAACCGCCGTCGCACCCGCGCGCTTCGACGCTTCAATCTGCGCAATCTCGGGATCGATGAAGAGCGATACTTCGATCTCCGCGGCCTGCAGCGCCTTCGTCACGCGCGCGATCGCCGCGCGCTGGCCGACCACATCGAGGCCCCCCTCGGTGGTCAGCTCCTCGCGCTTCTCCGGCACGAGCGTGACAGTGTCGGGCTTCTCGCGCAGCGCGATCGCAAGCATCGCGTCGGTCGCGGCCATTTCGAGATTGAGCGCGCCGTTCACGGTCTGGCGCAGCAGCGAGAGATCGCGCTCGTTGACGTGGCGGCGATCTTCGCGAACGTGCAGCGTGATCTGCTCCGCGCCGCCGAGCTCCGCGAGCGCTGCTGCAGCGACTGGATCGGGATAGCGGCCGCGCCGCGCCTGACGAAGCGTCGCCACATGATCGATGTTCACACCGAGCCGCATGGCGACACCTCTGTGCGCGTGAAGCTGCGCGAATGGATGCGAATTGAAGCTGGCTAGAGCGCGAACTGCGCCGCTTCGATCAGCTCGCGCACGCGGTGCAGAAAGCCGTTGCCAGTCACGCCGTCGATCACGCGGTGGTCGTACGAGAGCGTCAGATACATCATCGGGCGGATGACGATCGCGTCCTGGTTGTCGACCGTGCGCACGACCGCGCGCTTGACGATCTCACCCATGCGCAGGATGCCGACCTGCGGCTGGTTGATGATCGCCGCGCCGAAGAGATTTCCCTTCAGGCCCGGATTGGAGACGGTGAACGAGCCGCCGGAGAGTTCATCGGCGGTCACTTTTCCGCTGCGTCCACGAGCCGCGAGATCGTCGATCGCGCGCGCGAGTCCGAGCACGCTCTTCTCATTGGCGCGGCGGATGACGGGCACGAGCAGGCCCTTCTCCGTCTCGACCGCAACGCCGAGGTTCACGTCCTTGCGCACGATCAGCGACTCGTCTTGCACCACCGCGTTGAGGCGCGGGAACTCGGCGAGCGCCTGCACCGTCGCGCGGCAGATCCCGACGAGGAAGCTCGGCGCCTTGCCGCCCGTCTCCTTCGCCTTCTTCCACTCTTCACGCAGGCGGGAGAGGTTGGTCATGTCGACCTCGGCCGTGCAGGGCACATGCGGCGAGGTCGCCTTCGAGTAGACCATGTGCTCGGCGATGAGGCGCCGACGCTGGTCGAACGGGAGGACTTGATCGCCTTCCTTCGGTGCGTACCGCGGCGGCTTGTAGACACGCAGAGTCAGTGCGATGGGGCCGGGACCGTAGTTCGGCGAGGGAGGCGGAGGAAGCGTGCGCTGCGGCGCTGCGGTCTGCGAACTCATCGGCGGCGGAGGCTGGCTCGCGAGCGGCGCGACAGGAACAGGCGCTGCAGCGCTGTCGATGTGCGCGAAGACATCGGCCTTGGTGATGCGGCCGCCGGGGCCCGTCCCTTGTACGCGACCGAGATCGAGTCCGTGCTCCTGCGCGACGTTGCGCGCGACGGGGCTGGCGTCGGGTGCGCCGCTCGCGTGGGAGTCAGCGGCAGGCACGGCCAGCGCGACGGGAGCAGCAGCAGGCGCGACCGCCGCCGGAGTTGCCGAGATGGGAGCAGTGGCGCTCGACGCAGCACCGCCCGCGTCGAGAGTGCAGAGCAGACCACCGACCGGAATCACCGCGCCCTCGGCAGCAGAGATGGCGCCGACCACGCCACTCGACGGAGAGGGGATCTCGGTGTTCGCTTTGTCGGTCGCGACCTCGACGAGCGATTCGTCTCGAGCAACGCTCTGTCCGGGCTTGACCAGCCAGCGGACGATGGTTCCTTCGACGACGGACTCCCCGAGCTGCGGCATCAACACTTGGGTGGCTGGCATGGGGCGGTTTACCTAGCGCCCGAGGCCCCGCGAGTCAACGAATGCGGTCGCGAAGCGAATCGAGCACAACCGCACGGACGCAGACGCCGATTACTGGTGAACGCGCGCGGCCTCGTCGATGATGCGCGTCGTGTCCACTGGCAGCGAGCGCGCGAGCGCCGACCCATCCCGCGGCGATGTTGGCGCTGCAGCAGTCCCGACCGCTCCTGGCGCGGCCGCGCGCTCCGATCGCATCCGCATGCGCATCGTCGACCTCGGCGCGAGGATGGCGAGGCAACCCCATCTCAACGCCATCCGCGACGGCGTCGTCGGTGCGCTCCCGCTGATTCTCCTCGGCAGCCTTTTTCTTCTGCTTGCGCAGCCGCCGTGGCCGGGCGTCGCACGCTTTCTCCCGCCGGCCGATGCGCTCAAGGCCGCCTGGCGCGCCTGCGCGGGCGCGGTCTCGCTCTACGCCTGCGCCGCGTGCAGCATCGCGCTCGCCCGGCGGCGCGAGGTCGACATCACAGCGGCCGTCACCACCTCGCTCGCTGTCTTCCTCGTCGCGCAGCACCCGCAAGCGCTCGCGACCGCCACTGGTGCGGCCGGGCCGCTCGCGATCCCCTTCTCCGTCCTCGGCGCAGCAGGCCTCTTTCCCGCCTTCGCCGCCGCGATCCTTTCGGTCGAAACCCTCTCTCTCTTCGCGAAGCGCAAGTGGGGCATCGCCTTGAGCGGCGGCGCGCCCGACGTCGTGGTCCGCTCATTCGCGGCGCTGCTTCCGAGCGCGACCTGCGTCGTCTCCGTCTGGATCGTCGTCCATCTCTTCGGCTTCGATCTCGCGCAGGGCCTTGCTGCTCTCTGCGCCCCGCTCCTCTCCGCGTCCGACGCGCTCCCCGCACTGCTCGCGATCGTGCTGATCGACTCCTGCCTCTGGATGATCGGCATCCACGGCCTCTCGGTGCTCGCCGCGGTGCGCCCGCTCTGGCTCGCCGCGCTCGCGGAGAACATGCAGGCGATCGCGGCGGGAGGAGAGCCGCATCATCTCGCGACGCAGGAGTTCTTCGTCTGGTTCGTCTGGCAGGGCGGCTCGGGAGCGACGCTCGGCCTCGCCTTCGCGCTCCTCTTCGCGCGCAGCAAGCAGCTCAAGCTCGTGGGCCGCACGGGGCTTGTGCCGGCGCTCTTCAACATCAACGAGCCGCTCCTCTTCGGAACGCCCGTCGTGCTCAACGCGACGCTCGCCCTGCCCTTCATCGTCGCGCCGATTCTGATGACCTGCACGACCTGGGCGGCGATGCATTCCGGGTTGGTTTCGCTGCCCATCGCCGAGGTGGTCTGGACGCTGCCTGCACCCATCGGAGCATTTCTCTCGACCGGAGGAGACCAGCGCGCGCTCTTGCTGCAAGCAGGCAATCTCGTGATCGCCTGTGCGCTCTGGTGGCCGTTCGTGCGCCGCTACGATCGCGCGCTCGTCGCGGCCGAAGAGTCGGCAGGAGCACGTGCGTAGAGTTCGGCGTCCGCAGATCTGCAGCCGTTGTTCAAGGCGGCGTTTCTCAAAGGAGCAGCATGGCAGCGCAGGCCGGGCTTTACCTTCCGCACGCAGAGGTCGATCTCAAGATCGCTCTCGGCGACGTGCGCTTCGAGGATGACGAGCATGCCTACGATGGCTTCCTGTTCGTCCGCGAGAACCTGCTGCTGCCGAGCGGCGCGGACATCCTTGGACCGCTGGGCAGACGATGAAGCGCACGCCTGCTGAGACCACCGTGATCTGCGCTGTCTGGCACGGCGATCCTGCGCGACATGCACTGCTCGCCGGGCATCGGAAAAATCTCGACGAGCAGAGCGTTGCCGTCGAGCGGATCTATGTCTTCGACGCGGGGGACCAACCGCCGCGCGAGTTCGCGAACTGCAGCGTCACGGTCGGCGCATCGCTCGCGCTCTATGAGGCCTGGAACGTCGCGCTCTCTCTGGTGCGAACTCCGTTCGTGCTCAACCTCAACCTCGACGATCGCCTCGCACCCGATGCAATCGAGAAGCTCACCGAGGCCGCGAACGCTGGCGCCGATCTCGCCTGCGGCGATTGGCGCATCTGTTATTCGCAGGAGGAGACCGACGCGGTTGTGCCCTGCCACCCGCGCTCCGGGCTTCCGTTCGTCTCCGGCTGGCCTCTCCCGCGCAATACCCGCTCGCGTCTCGGCAGCGGCGTCGAGCGCGACACCTATGGCCCGAGCTGCCTGTGGCGCCTCGCGCTGCATAGCGAGCTGCCCAGATATCCCTGGCGGTTCGACGATCGCACGCCAATCAAGTCGCTCGGCGATTGGCTCTTCTGGCGCGAATTGGCGAAGCGCAAGAAGCGCATCGTGTCGGTACCAACGATTATCGGGAACTATCATAGCCACCCGAATGAGCAGGCCGAGTTCCGCCTCCTCGGCCAGGACGATATGAAGCGCGGCATCGAGCAGGTTTCGCTGCCGTAGAGAGTTTCGCCTGTCTTGGGGGAACTCCCATTGACGTCGATATCGCAAACACGCATTGAGTCGCCGAATGATCACTCGAACAACGTCCGCCGGTTTGTCGTGCATCTGCGCCCTGCTCCTGTGCGCAATGGGCTGCGCGAACGGCCGTAACCCAAGCGACGCCGGCGCCGACGCAGGAAGCGACGGCGGAACCGGAGACGCCGGGACCGACGCCGGGACCGATGGCGGGCACAGCGACGCAGGGATCGACGCCGGTATCGATGCGGGAGTCGATGCTGGTACCGACGCCGGTATCGACGCGGGGGTCGACGCGGGAGTCGATGCGGGGCCACTCGATGGCGGCTTCACTCCCGATAGTCCGGTAACCACCAGCATTCCTTATTGGCGATTAACCTTCGTCGACGATTTCCGTGGCAAGACCGGCGCCTCCGACGACGACTGGTGCTTCGATCAACTGCCCGCACAGTGCACCATCTGGGGAGCGGATCAGCACGACTGCGACTTATCCAACGTTGCCGACCCGACGATGATTCCCCCGGTCGCTGCAAACCTCGCTGCGGCGTTGGCGCTCTACGAACCGGGCACCGATTGGAATAGCGCGAGCGAGGCGGATATCCGCGCTGCCTATGTATCGCTCGTGCGAGAGCGCACCAAGGACCTCAATAAGTGCAATTGGAGCGTCTATCAAATGATCAACTGGATGGCGACCGACTATAGCGGTCATTATTCGGCGCGATTCGATCCGACGCGCGTGACGGTGAATCCTGCCGGCAAGGGATATCTCGAACTCTCGGCGACTGCGGCGCCCGTGAAATATGACTGCGTCTACGGTGGCACGCTCGGCGGACCCAACTGCGCGGTCCACTCATTTGCCGCAGGAGTCCTCTCTCCCTCGGTCAGCTATTGGGCTGATCCCAACCCGAGTTGGCCGGGCGTCTATTATGCACCCACAAACGGCCAATGCCCGAACGGCGGGACATATACCGGCGTGAATTGCCTGGTCATCAGCTTTGCCGCTCATGTTCTCGATGAGCACGGGCCAAGCTACTGGGTCGATTCCGACGTTCGCTGGCCCGGTGTCTACTATGCGAACCAGCCTTATCGTTGCTATGACAACATCGATTACTCGCCCACGTTCGGCTTCCGCAATCTGACCTGTCCCATCCTCGACGGCGCAATCATGAGCAACCCCGCGACCACGCCGGTCGCGGACCCGGCGGGCATCAAGCACGGCAATGGCTTTGCTCAATATGAGGGCCGATTCGAAGCGAAGGCCCGCATCCCCAAAGGGGTTGGCGCATTTCCCGCGGCGTGGCTGATGCCGACGTCCGGCGGCTGGCCCTACAACGGCGGAGAGATCGACGTCCTCGAAGCGCGCGACGCAGCCGATAAGGTCTTTCAGACCTATCACAACGGCAAATGCTATCTCGCCTCAACCGGCGCGGAGATCGCTGCAACCGATCCGGGAGATTGCGCCAACAAGGGTGGCGAGAGTGTCCACTTGAGCCTCGGCCATACCCAGAACCAGCGCAGCCTCGATGAATTCTCCACCCGCGATCACGTCTTCTCCGCCGAATGGACCGACGGGCATATCGCCTACTATGTGAACAATTCGCTCACGGGCTCGGTATCCATCGGAGACGTCGCGGCAATCGACCCGACCAGCGCGCCCGCAAGCCTCGACCAGTATGAATCCACCAACTTCCCGACGCAGCCGTTCTATTGGATCTTGAATCACTCGACCTATGTCGCGCCCGCGAATCAATCAGGATGGCCAACGCAGACGTTCCTGCTCGACTACGTGAAGAACTATGCGCACTGCACGCGAAATCTCGACTTCTGCCCGTGCGGCGGGGCTTTCAGCGAATCGAATGGATGCACAATGGGACACAGCGAGCCATTGCACTGCCCAGCGGGGATATCGACGCCGTCGATATCGAATGGGAGATATCCAGCGTTCTGCTCGGCGGCAAACGAAGATTGCCCGAACGGAGGGACCAAGTCGGGCGCACGGTGCGAAGTCCGTGCCTTCGCACCGAATGAAACGCGTTCGGGAGTGACCTATCAACTCGATAGCTCGACCGCCACGGTCTATTACGCGCCAATCACCGGCCAGTGCACGATTGGCGGCACGATGGCGAATGGAAACTGCGTCATCGAGACCCTGCCTGGCGACCTGCTCGAGAGCGGAGTCACCTATAGCGTGGATACCAGCACGTTGCCCGGAGGCATCTATTACACACCCGATTTCAGGTAATCGAGATCGGGGATAGTTCCTCGCGGGTGCGGCTATCGCGGGGAATCGCCTGGCGCGGTGTCGGCTGAAGATATCGCGCGGAGATGTTCGACATCACCGGCGACGACGCGATGGAGAACCGCGGCGTCGTCGCGCACCAGCAGCGCACCGTCATCGTCCATTCCCTCGGCGATCCCGACGAGCGGTTGGCCGCCGTCGATGCGCACGCGCTGCGAGAGCGTCGACGAGAGTTCCATCCAACGCAGTCGAAGCGCCGCAAAACCCTCCGCCGCGTGGCGCGTGAGCCACTGTTCATGCGACGCGAGCAACTGTGCGCAGGCGAGCGTGCGTGACACGGGAGCACCGACTTCAATTGCAACCGACGTGGCGAGAGCCTGCAACTCGAGCGGCAAGTCGCTGGCCTCGACATTCACATTGAGCCCGATGCCGAGCACGACATGCGAGAGCGACCCGCCTTGCGCCCGCATCTCGGCGAGCAGACCGGCGAGCTTGCGACCGCGGGACTGGACATCATTCGGCCACTTGAGCTGCGCGTGGATCGCCCCGAGCGCGCGCGCTGCTTCACAGACCGCGAGCGCCGCGACGAAGGCCAACTCGGGCGCCCGGACCGCTGGCAGCGCGGGCCGCAGCACGATCGACATCGCGAGCGCCTTGCCCTTCGGCGTCGTCCAGACGCGGCCGCGCCGCCCCCTCCCGTTCGTCTGCGCCTCCGCGATCACGACCGTGCCGTGCGCAGCTCCGCGCTCGGCGAGTCGATGCGCCTCGTCGTTGGTGGAGTCGATCTCGTCGTGCAGAAAGATGGTGCGCCCAAGCTGCGTGCAGCCGAGCCGCGCGAGCAGAGACGACAACTCTTCCCGATCGAGTACGTCCGCGCTCACGCTCCGCGCGGTCCAGATGCTGCCGGTGCCTCTTCGATCAGCAGCGAGAGATCGACCGCGCGCGCCGAGTGCGTGAGCGCGCCCGCCGAGACGTAGTCGACGCCGCAGGCCGCGATGCGGGCGAGCCGATCGAGCGTGACGCCGCCAGAGCACTCGGTGGGCACGCGGCCCGCCACCCGCGCGACCGCTGCGGCAAGCTCCTTGTCGTCGAGATTGTCGAGCAGAAGCATCTGCGCGCCGGCAGCGAGCGCCTCGTCGATCTGCGCGGGAGTCGAGACCTCGGCCTCCACCTTCACGAGAGGATGGGCCGCAGCCCGCGCGCGCCGCACCGCTTCGCCGACCGAACCAGCGGCAGCGCAATGGTTGTCTTTGACAAGTATTCCATCAAACAGAGCGCCGCGATGATTCCCGCCGCCACCCGCGCGCACCGCCGCTTTTTCCAGCCCGCGCAGGCCGGGTGTGGTCTTGCGCGTATCGAGCAGTTTCGTGCGCGTCGAAGCGAGCACGGCGGCCCACTTTCGCGTCTCCGTTGCAATCCCCGAGAGGCGTTGGATGAGGTTGAGCGCCGTCCGCTCTCCCGTCAGCAGCGCGCGCATCTTTCCGCGAATCACCAGCACGCCTGCGCCCGCGTCGAGAGCCGCCCCTTCATCGGCGAGCAGTTCGAGCGAGCAGTCCGGATCGAGCGCACGAAAGACGCGGGCCGCCGCCGAGACACCCGAGACGACGAGCGGCTCCTTCGCAAAGATCCGCGCACGCCCCTGCGCCTGCGCCGAGACAGTGGCCTCGGTGGTCAGATCGCCCGGCCCGACATCCTCGTCGAGCGCGAGCGAAATCAGCCTGCCCACAGCGTCGTCGGGCCGACCGAGGTCGAGCCCGCGAGCCGCCGCCAGCGCTGGCGCGTGCGCAGCCACTGGCTACTTCTTGCCTTTCGACTTCTTCGCTGCCGCCTTCTTCGGCGCGGCCTTCTTCGCCGGCTTCTTCGCGGCCTTCTTGGCCGCCGCCTTCTTCGGCGCAACCTTCTTCGCCGGCTTCTTCGCGGCCTTCTTCGCCGCCGCCTTCTTCGGCGCGACCTTCTTCGCCAGCTTCTTCGCGCTCTTCTTCGCCGCCGCCTTCTTCGGCGCTGCCTTCTTCGCGATCTTCTTCGCCGCCGGCTTGGCTGCCTTCTTCGCGGCCGCCTTCACTGCGGGCTTCGCGACAGGCTTCGCCGCGGCCGCCTTCGGTGCCGCAGGCTTCGCCGAGACCGGCTTGGCCGCCACGCTCTGCGCGACCGCTTCGCGAACCTCGGCGATCTTGTGCGCGATCGCCGCGCCCGCGTCCTTCGCCGCCGCGACGAGCGGCGCTGCTGCCGCCTGGACTTCGGCGATCGCATGGTGGGCCGCCTGCTCGGCCGCCACGATCGCCTGCGGGATCGTCTGCGTCTGCGCCGTATGCGCCGCGCCGTTGGCCTGCCCGTTCGCCGCCGCCTCGCCCTGCTTCTTGTCTTCCTGCATGGTGTCCTCCGGATTCGAAATGCGCGCACGATGACGCGCGAGCTTCTCTTTTTTCCCGCGCAGCTCATCCGCGCGGGCACGATCTTTCTCCACGACTTCGGGCGGAGCACGCGCGACGAACGATGCGTTGTCGAGCCGCTTCGAGAGCCCCGCAAGCTCGCCTTCGATGCGCAGGATCTCCTTGTCGACGCGCTTGTGCTCCTCTGCGAAATCGATCAGCCCAGCAAGCGGCAGGTGAACCTCCACCTCCGGTTCGACATGCACTGCGGACTGCGCTGGGCGCGGACTTCCCGCGTTTCTAAGCTCGACGCTCGCCGCGTTTGCGAGCTGCTGAAACGCGCGCGCATGCTTCTCAAGCAGCGCCCGCACCGACTCATCGTGCGGCAACAACACGATCGGTACACGCTGGTTCGGCGGCAGCGCGACCTCGCCGCGCACCGAGCGCGCGCCGTCGATCGCACGCGAGACGATGTCCATCTCGCGCTCCGCCTCGGCATCGAAGAAGCTCGCGCCCGCGACAGTGCTGCCCGGAAACGCGCTCACCATGATCGACACCGGCGCGCCGCTCGCCTTCGGCAGCCGCTGCCAGATCTCTTCGGTGACGAACGGCATGAACGGATGGAGCAGCTTGAGCGCACCGTCGAGCGCACGCAGCAGCGAAGCGGCCGCAGCGCGCCGCAACGTCTCCTGCTCGGGCGTCGCCGGAATGCTCTCGTCGACGTTGCCATCTGCATCGCGCGTGCGGCCCGCGTAGAGCGCAGGCTTCGACAGCTCGATCGCCCAGTCGCACAGCTCGCCCCAGACGAAGCGGTAGATGCCGAGAGCGGCGTCGCTGAAGCGGAACTCGGTGAGCGCCGCGTTGGTTGCATCCGCGCAGCGCGAGAGACGCGAGAGGATCCAGCGATCGTAGACCGTCTCCGGCCCCGGCAGATCGTTGGGGTTCAAATCATTCGCATACGAGAGAATGAAGCGCGATGCGTTCCAGATCTTGTTCGCGAAGGCCTTGCTCGAGACGATGCGATCGACCGCGAGCTTGATGTCGCGGCCCTGCGCCGCCATCGAGGCGAGCGTGAAGCGCAGCGCATCGGCACCGTGCTGCTGGGTGATGTCGAGCGGGTCGATGACGTTGCCGCGCGTCTTCGACATCTTCTCGCCCTTCTCGTCGCGCACCATCGCGTGGAGGAACACCGTCTTGAACGGGACCTCCTTGAGAAAGTAGAGGCCCATCATCGCCATCCGGGCGACCCAGAAGAAGAGGATGTCGAAGCCCGTCTCCATCACGGCGTTCGGATAGAACGTCGCGAGGGCGTCGGTCATATTCGGCCAGCCGAATGTGCTGAACGGCCAAAGCCCCGAGCTGAACCAGGTGTCGAGAACGTCGTCATCCTGGCGGAGATTTCCCGCGCCACAGGTTGCGCAGACGAGCGGCGTCTCGCGTGACACTGTTACATGATTTGTCACACAGTACCACGCGGGGATCTGGTGACCCCACCAGAGCTGGCGCGAGACGCACCAGTCGTGGATGTTGCGCATCCAGCGGAAGAACTCGGCCTCCCACTGGTCGGGCACGAACTTGATCTGCTTGTCCTCGACCGCCGCGATCACTGCGTCGGCGAGCGGGCGGGTCTTCACGAACCACTGCTTGCTGAGCATCGGCTCGACGACGTTGTCGCAGCGCTGGCACTTGCCCAATGCGAGCAGATGCGGATCGCTGCCGCGCTCGAGACCCAATTCGGCGAGGCGCGCCTTCAACGCCGCACGCACCTTGATGCGATCCTGTCCTTCGAACGGCCCGGCCTCTTTGTTGAGCGTGCCGTCGAGGTTCAGGATGTTCAGCATCGGCAGGTTGTGCCGCTTGCCGCTCTCGAAATCCTCGAAGCTGTGCGCAGGCGTGACCTTCACCGCGCCCGTGCCGAACTTCGGATCGACCAACTCGCCGTCGGCAATGATCGGGAAGAGCCGCCCGGTGATCGGGTGGCGCACGTTCTTGCCGATCATGCCCGCGTATCGCGGATCGTCCGGATGCACGGCCACTGCGGTGTCGCCGAGCATCGTCTCAGGACGCGTCGTCGCGACGATGATCTCGGCCGAGCCATCCTCGAGCGGATAGGCAAACTTGTAGAGCTCCGCCTTGTGGCCCTCTTCGTGCTCGACCTCGAGATCCGAGAGCGCGGTGCGGCAGCGCGGGCACCAGTTGATCAACCGCTCCGCGCGATAGAGCAGGCCGTCTTCGAAGAGGCGCACGAACGCTTCGCGCACGGCCTTCGATGACTGCTCGTCCATCGTGAACCGCTCGCGCGCCCAGTCGAGCGATGCGCCGAGCGCGCGGTGCTGCTGCGCGATGCGCCCGCCCGACTGCTCCTTCCACGCCCAGACGCGCTTGAGAAACTCCTCGCGTCCGAGGTCGTGACGGCTCTTGCCTTCCTTCTTCTGCAGCTCGCGCTCGACCACCATCTGCGTCGCGATGCCCGCGTGATCGATGCCGGGGAGCCAGCAGGCGTTGAAGCCGCTCATCCGCTTCCAGCGAATCAGCACGTCCTGCAGAGTGGCCGTCAGCGCGTGTCCGATGTGCAGACTGCCCGTGACGTTGGGCGGCGGCAGGACGATCGAGAAGGCCGGCTTGTCGGACTTGTCCTCGGCGTGGAAGAGCCCGTGCTCCTCCCAGAATGCGGCCCAGCGGGCTTCGACCTGCGCAGGCTCGTAGCCCTTGTCGAGCGAGGGACCTGCCGCGCCACTGCTCTTTGCCTCGAGTTCCGCCACCTGATCCGCCATCGCGAACTCATGCCTTTCATGCGCGCCCTTGCGAAGCGCTCTTGCGCGCTCTTGCCCGCGAGGCATTCCGTGCCTCGAGACAAAGCGCGGATTCAATACCACAACGGCACGCAGCAGACGTGCGCGCGATGAGGTTGCGCCTAGCTTCCGCCGCGCTCTTTGAGCAGGCGTGCGAGCTCCTCGCGGATGATCGTCTCCGCGAGTTCCGGCACGACCTCCCAGGCGATCTTCTCGATCACCTCGCGCGACGCACGAGAGAGCGCCTCGCGCAGGAGCGACTCGCCTCCGTCGGACGGCGCGGCAGGCTTCGCGGGAAGAGGCGGCTGCGACGCGGGCGGGGCCGGAACCACCGAGAGCGCTGGAGCGACCGAGGGCTTCGGCGGCGGCACAGCGCGCAGCGCGGGCGGTGTCGTGGGCGGCGCGGGCGGCGCAGATTCGTCGAGCAGGTCGTCGTCGAGATCCATCGGGATCTCGTCGTCAGTGTCGAACTCCTCGGGCGGAGGAGGACGCGAAAGCGCAGGAGGTGGTGGCCGCCGCGGAGGCGGAACGAGCGAAGGCTTCGCGGGTAGCGGCGGCGAGAGAGGCCGCGGAGCCGCGCTGGGAGCGGGTTTGGGCGCTGCCACCGGCGCAGGCTTCGGCGGTGCAACCGGCGCGGGCTTGCCCATCGGTGGCGCTGAGGGACGCGGCGGCGGAGCAAGAGACGGCGCGGGCTTGAACGCGCCCGGAGCAGGAGCCGCGGGAACGGGCCGCGGCGGCAGCGACGGAGCGGGAGGCCGCGAAGCCGGAGGTACCGGTGCAGGCACAGACGGAGCAGGAGGCCGCGGAGCCGCGACTGGCGCGGGTTTCGCGACGATCGGCTGCGTGATCGGACGCGATGGAGCTGGAGCCCCGATCGACGGCGAGTGCGGCGCTGAAGGCTGCACTGGAGCATGAGGCGGCGGCGCGGAAACTTGCGGTGGCCGCACAGCAGGCACAGGCGGCGCGTGCGGAGGAGGCTTCGACATCGCCCCTGCCGCAGGTGGCGGCCGCGAGAGCGCGGGAGGCGGCGCACTCTTGGGCACAGGCGGCTGGATGACCGCAGAGGGATTCGCCAGCAGCTGCTTGACGCAGTCGAGGAAACGCGCCGAATCGAACGGCTTCGCGAGCTGCCCATTCGCGCCCGCGGCGAGCCCGCGCGCAGGCTCGACATTCGGCCCGCCGCCGAGCAGCAGCACCGGCACGTGGGAGAGCGCGGCGTCCGCGCGAATCCGCTCGCAGAGCGCGAAGCCATCGAGCCCGGGCATGCTCACGTCAGCGAGGATCAGATCGGGATGCAGCTCGCGCGCACGTGCAAACGCGGTGTCACCGTCGGAGACCACGGTCAGCGCAACGTCTTCTCCGGCCAGGCAGTAGCCGACCGCTTTCTGGATGGTGACCGAATCGTCCGCGAGGAGAATCGAGCGGGGCATTGATGAACTGCCTCCTGCGAGAGAGCGACGGCGAAGTCGTGACGTCTAGCGTGTTCAGACCTGTGCAAGCAAGCACGAGCGCGCGGCAACCAGCGACTCGCCCCTACGCGCCAATCGCTTTCTTCAGCTCAGCGCCGATCGCCTGCGCGAATCCATCGATGCGCTTCTTCTCCGGCCCCTCGACGAGCACACGCACCTTCGCTTCAGTGCCGCTGTAGCGCACCAGCACGCGCCCATCCTTGCCCAGCTTCTTCTCCGCGTCCGCGATCGCCTTCATCACACCGGGCAGCGTCGAAAGCGCAGGCTTCTCGCGCACCGCCATGTTGAGCTGGCTCTGCGGATAGACGTCCATGCAGCGCGCCAACTCGCTCGCCCGCTTGCCCTGCTGGACCATCACGCGCAAGAGCGCCAACGCAGCCACGGTCCCATCGCCGGTCGTCGCGTGGTCGAGGAAGATCAGGTGGCCGCTCTGCTCGCCGCCGAAGACGTAGCCGTGCTTGCGCATCGCCTCGACGACGTAGCGATCGCCGACGCCCGTGCGCACGACCTTTCCGCCCGCCTTCTCGATCGCGCGATCGAGCCCGAGGTTGCTCATCACGGTCGCGACGAGCGTCTTCTTGGTGAGCTGCTTGCGCTCGAGCATGTCGATTCCGCAGATCGCCATCACGACATCGCCGTCGATCACGCGACCCTTCTCGTCGGCAACGATCAGCCGATCTGCATCTCCGTCGAGTGCGAGGCCGAGGTCGGCCTTGTGCTCGAGCACCGCCTTGCAGACGTGCTCGGGATGCAGCGCGCCCACGCCGTCGTTGATGTTCGTGCCGTCCGGCGACGCACCGATCGTGATCACCTTCGCGCCGAGTTCTTGCAGAACGAGCGGCGCCACGCGATAGGCCGCGCCGTGCGCGCAGTCGACGACGATCGTCAACCCCTCGAGGGTCAGCTCCTTCGGAAACGTGCTCTTGGCGAACACGACGTAGCGACCCGCGGCGTCGTCGATGCGAAACGCCTTGCCGATGTTCCCCGCGGTCGGCCGCAGCGCCTCGAGCTCGCCGTTCGTGAGCAGCGCTTCGATCTGCGCCTCGGTCGCGTCGGGCAGCTTGAACCCATCGCGCGCGAAGAATTTGATCCCGTTGTCCTGGTACGGATTGTGGCTCGCCGAGATCACCGCGCCCGCGTCCGCGCGCATCGAGACGGTGAGGTTCGCGATCGCCGGCGTCGGCAGCGGCCCGCAGATGAGCACATCGACGCCCATGCTGCAGAGGCCTGATGCGAGCGCCGTCTCGAGCATGTAGCCCGACAGCCGCGTGTCCTTGCCGATGACGACGCGATGGCGATGCTCGCCCTTCTTGATGAGGTGAGCGACCGCGCGGCCAAGCTGCAACATTGTCTCGCCGGTCATCGGAGCGACGTTGGCGACGCCGCGGATTCCGTCGGTGCCAAAGAGTCTGCGCGTGGTGGTCATGGTGTCGATCTAGCGGACGAAGCGCCGTGAGGTCATGCGGCAACTGACGCGCGGCTTAGGGAAGTGAGGCGCCATCGGTGCGCAGCGCATCGGCCACCAGCGCGGCATCGCGCGCTGCACTCACGTCGTGCACCCGGACGATCGCGGCACCGTTGGCGACCGCGAGTGCAACCGCCGAGAGCGTGCCGTGCAGCCGCTCGGAGGGCCCCTGCCCGACCGCGCGACCGATAAACGATTTGCGGCTGACGCCCGCGAGCAGCGGCCGACCGAGCTGCAGGAGTTCCCTCTGGCGGCGCAGCAACTGGTAGCTCTGCTGCGCTTCTTTCGCGAAGCCGTAGCCCGGGTCGAGGCAGATGCGCTCGGCAGCGATTCCCGACTGCTGCGCGCGCGCGAGGGCCGCAGCCAACTCGTCGATCACCTCGCCGAGCAGATCGCGGTACTCGGCATGCGTCTGCATCGTCTGCGGCGTCCCGCGCATGTGCATGAGCACAAGTCCTGCGCTTCTCTCTGCGACGAGCGCTCCCATCGCGGGATCCGCCGCGAGAGCAGAAACGTCGTTGACGATCTCGGCCCCCGCGTCGAGCGCCACGCGCGCGACTTCGGACTTCATCGTGTCGATCGAGATCGGCACGTTCGCCTGTCGGGCGAGCCGCTGGACGACGGGACCGATGCGCGCAAGCTCCTCCTGCATCGAGACCGGCTGCGCGCCCGAGGGCCGCGTCGACTCTCCGCCGACGTCGATGATGTCGACTCCCTCTGCGGCCAGCTGCAGCCCGCGCTCGACGGCGGCCGATGCGTCAAACGTGCGCCCGCCGTCGGAGAATGAATCGGGCGTCACATTGATGATTCCCATCACCAGCGTGCGACCGATGGTGAGCGCACGGCGCGGCAGCACCCAACCAGGCGGCTCGTGGTCCCCCATGCGCCCGGAGGCATGACCCAGCCCCGCCTTGCCGGAGTTCGACTCGATCGCCGCCGCGCGCAGCATCAACTCGACAGCGAGTGCCTTGCCCGCGCCCTTCTCGAATCCATCCGCGAGGCTGCGCCCGACCGCCCAGAGCTGCGCGAGACTTCCCATCGCGAGTGCACCGGTCGCTCCGCGCAGAACGGGAAGACCCGCCTGCTTGCAACCTTCGAGGAGCGCGGCCGGCTCGAGCGGCAACAGAGCACCCCATCCGCGCAGATTCGGGTCCGGCGCGGCGCGGCCGATGCCTCGCGTCGCGAGCAGCGAATCGGCCTCGGTCTGGAGTTCAAGCAGTCGCACGCGCACGACCATCGCCTACCACACGACCGTCGCGGTGAAACAGACTCTTGGACATGACAAGGGCCGACGCGGCGTTCTGCCACCGTCGGCCCTCATTCAATCCAGGACTGCTGTGCAGAGATCAGGCCTTGCCCGGCTCCTGCTTCATCGGCGGCACCGCGAACCCGCCGAGCGCGTCGAGGATCTTGCTCTTCTCCTTCTTCTCCTCGACCTTCGGCTTCGACCCATCGCGCGAGGGCGGCACAAACTTCGCGCGCGTGATCGTCCCGCCCTTCATCAGAGTCCCGACCTCATCGCCGTCGAGCGTCTCGAATTCGAGCAGCCCCTCGGCGATGCGAGCGAGCGCCTCGCGATTGCCTTCGATGATCTGGCGGGCCCGCGTGTACTGCTCGGTGACGATGCGGCGCACCTCGGCGTCGATGTCGATGGCCGTCGCCTCGGAGAAGTTGCGCGAGCGCTGTCCGAACTCTCGCCCGAGGAAGACCTCGCCCTGCTCCTCGCCGAACGCCAGCGGCCCGAGCTTCTCGCTCATGCCCCACTCGCAGACCATGCTCCGCGCGAACTGCGTGGCGTGATCGATGTCGCTCTTTGCACCCGAGGTCAGCTCGTTGAACTCGAGCTCCTCCGCGATCCGACCGCCCATCGCCATCGCAATTCGATCGAGGATCGAGCTGCGATCCCAGTTGAGCCGATCTTCCTTCGGCAGCATCTGGGTCAGGCCCAGCGCGGGTCCGCGCGGAATGATCGTGACCTTGTGCACCGGGTCGCAGTTGGCGAGCAGGTTCGCGAGAATCGTGTGTCCGGCCTCGTGATACGCGGTGATCCGCTTGTCCTTCTCGCTGATGATCATCGAGCGCCGCTCAGCGCCCATCATCACCTTGTCCTTCGCCGCCTCGAAGTCGGTCTTGTCGAGCCGCTCCTTGTTCATCCGGGCCGCGAGCAGCGCCGCCTCGTTGACGAGATTCTCGAGATCGGCGCCCGAGAAGCCAGGCGTGCCACGTGCAATCGAGTCGAGGTCGACGTCGGTCGAGAGCGGCGTCTTCTTGGTGTGCACGCGCAGGATGCCCTCGCGCCCCTTCACATCGGGCCGCGGGACAATGATGCGGCGGTCGAAACGACCCGGCCGCTGCAGCGCGGGATCGAGCACGTCGGGGCGGTTCGTCGCGGCGATGAGGATCACGCCTTCGTTCGATTCGAAGCCGTCCATCTCGACGAGCAGCTGGTTGAGCGTCTGCTCGCGCTCGTCGTGTCCGCCGCCGAGACCCGCGCCGCGGTGGCGTCCGACCGCGTCGATCTCGTCGATGAAGATGATGCAGGGCGCGTGCTTCTTGCCTTGGTCGAACAGGTCGCGCACACGGCTGGCGCCGACGCCGACGAACATCTCGACGAAGTCAGAGCCGGAAATGGAGAAGAACGGCACGCCCGCTTCACCCGCGATCGCGCGCGCGAGCAGCGTCTTGCCCGTGCCTGGCGCGCCCATCAGCAGCACGCCCTTGGGAATGCGTCCACCGAGCTTGGTGAACTTTTTCGGATCCTTGAGGAACTGGATGATCTCCTCGAGCTCGTCCTTCGCCTCGTCGATGCCCGCGACATCGAGGAAGGTCACCTTGTTGTGATTCTCGCTGAGCAGCTTCGCCTTGCTCTTGCCAAAGCTCATCGCCTTGCCGCCGCCCGCCTGCAGCTGGCGCATCAGCACGAAGAAGAGGATGCCGAGCACGCCGAGCGGCAGCCAGGTCACCATCAGCTGCGCCCAGAGCGATGCGCCCTCTTCCTTCTCGAAGGAGAGTTCGACACCCTTGGCGCGCATCTTCTCGAGCAGCTGCGTATCGAGCGGGGAGACTGTGCGGAACTCGCTGTGGTCCTTGAGCGTCCCCTGCAGGATCGAACCCTTGACGGCCACGGTCGCGACATCGCCGCGCTCGACGTCCGCGTAGAACTGCGACGCGTGAATCTCATGCGGCTCGCCAACGCCGCGGCGATTGATGATCGAGTAGAAAGAGAAACCGAGCAGGAGAATCACTGCCCAGAGGAAGAACGTCTTGTAGGACTGGCTCACCGTGACTCCTCGTCGGCCGATTTGTGAATGGTAGCACGCGGGTCCAGACGACGCTGCTCAAACAGGACCGACAGGCGCAGCTTTTTCCGACGCCTCCGCGGACCGCAAGACGATCTGCAGCGGCTCCTTGTGCGGCGAGAGAGACGCCTCTCCCGCGCGCAGGCCGGCAACGAAGAAGAGCGCGCCGGTCGCGTCGGCAAGCAGCGGTGCGGTCGCGCGTCGCTGGCGCGGAAACTTCGCGTCGATCCAGAGATCGCTCACTTTCTTCAGATGGCCGCGAGCGGGGCGGAAGCGATCTCCCGCTGCGTGCGCCCGCAGCGTCCAGGGAAACGGCGCGCGAGCGAGATCGATGATCGGCGCATCAGCGATCGAGGCGTCCACGTCGGCGCGAACCTCGAGGGTGAAATGCCCCCACGCGAAATGCCCCCGGCCTTCGATCACGAGCGGCGCCGCAGCCGGGACCTCGTCTGCGCCCAGGATTGGCGCCCGACCGCGATGGAACGAGAGGAGGCCGCCAGCGAGCGCCGCGTGTCCACCGGGGAGCTCGAGCGAACCTTGCCCAAAGCGCACGCGCGCGGTGACCGCCTCGACATGCACGCGCTCGGGATGCGTGCCGGCAGCGTTCGCGCACAGAAGCAGGACGCGGCGCAGAATCGCATCCGGGAGTGGCGCAAGGTCCGAGACCCGCAGAGTCGTCGAGCTCGGTGCAACGTGATCCGGCAACTGCACGGCCGCGGCAAGCAAGGCCGCTCGCGCAAGCGCGTCAAGCAGTGCGTCCTCCTCGGCGGCCATCGCTGCGGAGGCCGCGAGAGCCTGTTCGAGGCGCGGATTGAGCAACTCAGCGAGCGTCGCGAATGCAGTCCGGACGCGGGCGCGCGTGCGAGCCGGGTCACGGTTGTGCGGGTCGTCGCTGAAGGGAAGGGATCGCGCGCGGCAGTAGGCCTCGGTGGCCGCGCGGGAGACGCCGAGCAGAGGGCGGATGAGCCGGCGCGAACCGAGAGCGCGCGACGTTCGAATGCCGGCGAGCGCACCGAGACCGCCGCCGCGAGCGAGGCGCAGCAGCACCGTCTCTGCTTGATCTCGCCGCGTGTGGGCCGTCGCGACGAGCTCGCACTCGGCCCGGACTGCGAGCCGCTCGAGCGCGGCGTAGCGGAACTCGCGCGCAGCGCCCTCGAGACCTTGCCGCGCGATTGCGCTCTGCAGCGCAGGCAGGTCGAGTTGCTCGACGAAGAACGGCACCTCGAGCGTCTGCGCGAGAGCGCGCACGCGTTCCGAATCCTCGACCGAGTCGGCGCGCAGTTGGTGATCGACGTGGCCGAGCGCGACTCGCAGATTCAGCTCGGGCCGCGACTGCTGGAGCGTGCAGAGCGCGGCCGCGAGCGCCATCGAGTCCGCACCGCCAGAGCAGGCGACGAGCACCGAACTCCCCGGAGGAACCAGCTGGACGCGGCTCGCTCCGGCCGGGTCGAGAGCGGCGCGCAACTGCGTGAAGGCCCGCTCGAGCGCGGCGTCGATCTCGCCAGCAGTTGGCGCAACTCCGGTCGGCTCGTTCATCGTCCGCGGCTCATGGCGTGTGTCCGTGGCGGCACAGCGCGTGCGTCGCGCGATGGCTAATTGCGGTCGCTCGCGACACCGCTCACCTGCGCACCCTCGATGCGGCAGACACAGTCGAGGAAGGTGGTGCGGCGGCGCGCGAGGAGGGCGACGAAGCAGCGCAGATAGGCCCCTGCGCCGAACTCACGGACGATCACCGCGCTATGGCGCAGGACGTCTCGGGTGGTGATCACTCCGCAGATCACGGTCGACCTCGAAACGCTCGGGCACCATCGTTCGTCGAGCGTGACGCCGGATACGCCTCTGCAAGCGCCCCGCACATCGGACGAATGGAGGTCTCAGCGGCGCCTCCTGCGCGCGACTCTGGCTTGACCTGACAGACGCGGCGGACATAGATGTCCCACTCGAAGCGGTCGCGTTGCGCGACCTTCTTCGACACCCTGGAGCGTCGATGGCGGGCACTGACAAGCGGAAGCAAAGCCTCTACTTCCCGGAAGACATGCTGCGGGAGATCCAAGAAGAGGCGAACCGGCAGGATCGTTCGCTCTCGTGGATCGTGCAGCAGGCGTGGAAGATCGCGCGCGGCGAAATCATGCGATTCCCCTCTGTGAATGACGTGATCGGCGGCGACGCGGCCCGCCACCACGACGACCGGGAGTAGGCGATGTCGATCAACGACGCGCGCAAGCAGAGCCTCTACTTCCCCGAGGAGATGTTGCTGGAGATCCAGCAGCAGGCGCAGCGTCTTGATCGCTCGCTCTCCTGGGTCGTGCAGCAGTCGTGGAAGATCGGCAAGGCGGGGTTGCGCAGGATCCCCTCGCCCAACGACATGCTCGACGACGATCCGGCGGCGAAGCGGCGCTGAAGCGCATCCTCCGCGGTATTGGAAATGAAGAAGCCCGTGAACGCCGCCGTCGAGGCGCGTCCACGGGCTTCATTCGTTTCGGGCTGCGCGCCGGCTACAGCTTGACGAGCAGAGAGAGGTTGAAGCGGTCCTCGGTCGTGCGCAGGTCCGGCGACCATCCCGGGACGAGCGAACCGGGTCCGCCGACCGTCATCGACGAACCGGTCGTGGTGTTCGATGCGCCCGGCGGCGTCATTCCGCCGTGGCCCGAGAAATACGGAACGCTCGCCGCGCGGTGATTGTATTCCGCGCGGAAGGTCACGAACTGCACCGGCATCCAATCGAGCGTGAGCGTGCCATCCCAGGCCAGGAACTTGTCGCCCGGATTCTCGGTGAAGTACGGCGTGCCGGTCGCCGCAGTCGCGCCGTTGATCGGCGGCATCAGCACAAGGTATCGGCCCGGATTGCTGATCGCTCCGCCGCCGACCGTGACACCGAAGAGGTCGTGGAAGAACCAGAGGCGGTCGTAGAGCATGAAGCCAGCGAAGTACTGATCCGGGCGCGATGAGTTGCCGCCCGCGCAGACCACGCCGCCACCGTTCTCGCAGCCGAGATCGATGGTCAACGAGAAGGCCATCTTGGTGAGGAACTTCGCAGGGTCGTCGTAGTACTTGATCTGGAGGCTATCGTCGCTATGCCAGCGATTGCGGCTCGGCTGGCCGACCGCATCGGTGCCATAGGCATAGCTGTTCGAAACCACGGAGATCGATCCTGTGGGACGCCACATGATCTGCATTCCCAATCCGGGCCGATTGTTGAACTTGCCGTACGACTGCCAGCCATTAATCAACCACGGCTCGATCTTCAACGTCTCAGTCGGGAAGAACTGGATTCGCATTCCGTTGAAGAACCACGGCGTGTTCGACGACACATAGGACGGCTGATAGGCCCAGTTATCGAAGCTGTAATAGCTGAATAGACCCACATAGGACATGAAGATACCGGCCTCGATGTTAATGCCGTGCATCACGTCGAAGTGATACCCGCCGTAGGCCTCCGAGACATATCGATAGGCATCCGAGAGCGACCATTGACCGATCGTCGGGCTCGCGTCGTTGCGCGGAGTCATCGTCGAATACATGCCGAACTGGGTCATGAAACGACCGATCATTCCCTTGTAATGAAAGTCGCCGCCGATGCCGAGCATCTGCACCTGGAACTCATCGGTGCGGCCGCTCTCCGACGTGCCGCCGAGCGTATGGTCGATCGGATGCGATAGGTCGTCGATATAGCTGGTATCAACGCGGAACTCGCCGGTGAAGTACTTGGTATCGATCGGCGATTCGCTGGTGCGGGGATTTCCATTCAGCCAGGTGAAGTCGGCGAACGCGAACGGGTCAGATGCTGGCGCTTCGGCAACGGTGCCGCCGTCGGTGGGAACACCAGCGTCAAGGGGCGCGACGTCCGCGGGTTCGGCTGCGCGAGCGGAGGCCGCGATGAGTGCGGCGAAGAGAACGATGCGGACGGACATTTTCAGTCTCCTATGAACTGCGAGTGCCGCGTTGCCGATGCAGGTCGCGTGCCGCGGTCGGGCAGCGCGCCGCGAGGAGCGCCACTCTGGTCGAGCGGGTGCGCCGTGCAATTCGCAACGCAGCATCTCCCGCGGATTGCGAGATGCAATTCAATGGCTGGCGGAAACTGCGGTAAGGCGACGCGGTGAATCCCGACGAACGGACATCGCTCGGCGAGCTGGCGGCGCTCTTCTTCCGCCTCGGCACGACTGCCTTCGGCGGGCCGCCCGCACACATCGCGATGATGCGCGACGAGGCAGTCGTGCGGCGGCGCTGGATGAGCGAGGCGCGATTCCTCGATCTGCTCGGCGCGGCGAATCTGATTCCGGGGCCAAGCTCGACGGAGCTTGCGCTGCACATCGGCTGGCAGCGTCGCGGTCTCGCGGGTCTCATCGTGGCGGGTCTCTGCTTCATCGTGCCGGCGATGCTGATCACGGGCGGCGTCGCCTGGGCGTACGTGCGCGCGGGGAGCCTGCCGCAGGCGCAGTGGCTGATGGGCGGCGTCAAGCCGGTCATCCTCGCGGTGATCGCACAGGCTGTCGTTGGTCTGCTGCCGACTGCCGCGCGCACGAACAATCTGCGCCTGCTCGCGCTCGCTGCCGCGGTGGGCTCTGCGCTCGGCGTCAACGCGCTCGGCCTGCTCTGCGCCGCGGGCGCGCTCTCGGTGATCACGCGCAAGCTGGAGTCGCCGACGAACGCATCGGACTCGCTTCAACAGGTCGGCGCAGCAGTTCCCGCCGCGGTCAGCCAGGCCGCTCTGGGCGCGGGCGCGGCGACGATCGGGACCGTGAGCGCGCTGACCTTGCCTGCGCTCTTCTGGGTCTTCTTCAAGACCGGCGCGGTGCTCTTCGGCAGCGGCTATGTGCTGCTCTCGTTTCTCCGCGCGGACCTCGTGCAGCGCCTCGGATGGCTCACCGAATCACAACTCATGGACGCGATCGCGATCGGCCAGATCACGCCCGGCCCCGTCTTCACGACCGCCACATTCATCGGCTACATCCTCGCCGGCCCACGCGGTGCGCTCGTTGCCACCGCAGGGATCTTCCTTCCGGCATTCATCCTCGTCGCGCTGAGCGGACCGCTCGTGCCGCGGCTGCGCGCATCGAAGAGCGCGGGCGCATTTCTCGATGGAGTCAACGCTGCATCTCTCTCGCTGATGGCTGTCGTCGGCGCCCAGCTTGGTCGGGCGGCGCTCGTCGATCTTCCGTCGATCGTGCTTGCGATCGCGGCGCTCGCGATTCTGCTGCGATTCAAGTTGAATCCGAGCTGGCTCGTGCTGGGCGGGGCTTGCGCAGGATGGGCGATTCACGCGCTCGGGTAGTGCAGTCTGCGCGACGCCGCAACCATCCGTTCCTTGCCTCGAGCAGCTACAGCGGCGGCCACCGGTAAGCCTTGTCGAAGATCTCATCTCCTTCGATGAGGTAGAGCCCGCGCTTCTCCGCCCAGCGCGCGGCTGCGCAGACCGTGATGCGCCAGTCTTCGACTTCGGTACCAAAGCACGCGACCGCATCAGACTTGAGCGCGCTCCATCGCTCGCCATCCAATCGAGATGCAAGTGTCCTCGCGCCCGCTGCATCGAGGAATCCGCACGTGCCGTTTGCATCGCCACTGGGTTTCAGTCGCCGGTCCCATTCGCGGAATGCCAGTGCCGGCGCGAGCGAGCTTGTGCTTCGAAGCAACCGTCGCAGCTCGCCCGCTGCCTCCGAAGCCGGCAGCACTGTTGCGGCAGCGGGCACCACGGAGACGGATTGCGGATTTCCTGGTGTCCGTTCCGTCATCGTCACGTGCCGGTATTTGAAATCTTCTCGGTAGGCGAGGTAGCCAAGCCAACGGTCTCGACCCTGCCACCACGCAGGACCGAGTCGCCCAAGCAGCATCCCGAGCGCGCGCCACATTGCTGCGCCATAACTGGCGAGCTGGTTGTCCACGTCCTGCTCGGATGCGCCCGCGCCGCGCTCGACTTTCGGTTTGATTGTGGCCGCGATGCGCTCCCAGAGATTCGGACGCGCTTCTTCCGCGACGAGTACAGCGGCCTCATGCTGAGCCGCGACGAATTCGAGATAGTGCGCGACGGCCTGCGCGATTTCGATGGCCCCTCGCGCGGCGTATTCGTCGCGACGGAGCTGCCCGCATGAGAGACCGAGAGCGGCTCCTTGAGCGGAAAAGAACGCCTCCAGTTCCGGATCCTTCCTCGGCTGCTCCAACCAATCCATCGCAGCGAGCACGCCTTCCACATCGGACGCCGCGATGAAGTAAGGCAGCGCGTTGGCCGCGTAGGCGAACCCTGTGTTCTGGTCGGCATCACGAACCTTGCGGTGGATGCTCGCGATCACCCGTTCGCTGGCAGCGACGGCTCTCTGATGCGTCTCGGCACTCTTGCCCATTTCCACGCAGATCCGCTCGCGGTCACCTGGAGTCGACACAAAGCGCTGCACCTGCTCGAGCAGCCTTGTGGACGCTCCGAAGAGGTAGACACGCTGGGCCAAGGGATTTCTCCGAATGGGCTGCTTGGCGAGTGGCCACTGCGCGCAGGCCGACATCCCGCTAGAGCGGAGATTGATTCAGCTCTTCGGGACGGAATTGAGTGGAGGCACCGATCGGAGTCGAACCGATGTATGAGGGATTTGCAGGCCCTTGTTGTTTTGCCTTTTTTCAGAGGAGAATGGTTGCTGTTCATACCATTTTTCGCTATTCATCCACTCACTATCCACTCGGCTGAGGGGTTTTGGAATGGCAAAGATCAAGCGGCTGCCCTGGCCTGGGATGGGCTTCATCCGCGTCGTCGGCATCGGTAAGAACGCCGTCTCGACCTACGTGATCCGCAAGCGCATCGGCGGCCAACAGTTCGAGGTCAGCACGCGCCGGATGGTCGCCGATGCAGCGATCGTTGAGTTCCGACGGTTTGAGAACGATCCGCACAGCTATGCTCCCTTGCCGGATGCGCCGCCGGAAGCACCAGCGGGCCCTTCGCCACTCTTTCTGACCGGCGAGCTACAGGACGACTACCTCCGCTACTCGGCACGTCACTGCGGCAACTCTCCGGGCTGGTACGCGAAGAAGAGTCGCTATCTCGCCGCGTGGGCCGATGCGCTGCGCTCTGTGAATCTGCGCGAACTCGACATGGAGAAGCACGTCCTTCCCCATCTCAAAGATCGCGCGGGGAGACCGCACGCCACCGCGGTTTTGAAGCACTTCATCAGCTGGCTGCGCGACCCCGAGAACGGACCCAAGCCAGAGCAGCGGCTCGTCCGCGAAGAAGGCCGCTGCGTCATCGACTACCAGCCGAGGAAGAAGACGAAGGCGCGGCAAGATTCGCAGGCGCGCTGGTTTTCCTTCGAGAGCTGGCTCGCGGTGCGAGCTCACCTGTCGCCGTGGATGCAGGACGCTGGCGACGTGCTGGCCGCAACCGGCTGGCACTCAACGGAGTTGCTCGCGTTCGTGCGCAAGGAGGGCGAGGCGGGACGGATCGAGAATCCACCGAGTGGTGCCCTGCCCTACGGGATGGGCTTTGCGGTGACCAGCAGCAAGCGCGCTGTCGAGCTCGCGGTCCCCGTCGATTCGAAGGTACTGGTGACGCGCCACAAGGGCGGACAGCTGCACAAGACCATGGTGAACATTGAAGTCGCGAAGATCGCTGAGCGCCTTCAGCAGCGTGGAAGTCTCGACTTGAACCGCCTGACGAACCGACTTGCGTGGCTCTGCCGCAAGAAGAATCTCGCCAAGGACCACGATGGTCCGACGGCGCCGCTTCCCAATGGAGTGCAGCCTGCCGTCACGCCGGGAGCGTTTCGTCACTCTGTCGCCACGTGGCTGTACAACGCGAGAACTCCGCTGCCGGTGATCTCAACGTTCCTCGGGCACATGTCTCCGGCGACCACGAAGAAATTCTACGCAACGCTCGGCGTAGCCGAGAACCCGATGCTGGTCCGCGCGCATCTGCCGGCAGTGGAGGAGGCGAAAGCCAAGAAGGTCCAGCGGAGCCGCACCAACCCTTCGCGGTGAGCTGCCGCGCATCCAGCGCAGGCCGATTTTGGCCGATCCATTTGGTGCGGTGCTCACTGCGGCGCTGACGACGTATCTCGTCTCGATGTCACCCGCATCCACGAGGCACATTGGCCGATCTCTTGGCCGATCTCTGCGCTGCCCTATGGACGGCTTGACGCGATTCTCTTTGCCGCCTGCACGAGTGCATTCCAGTCGCCGGGAGGGTTCCCTTTCGCGAGCATCTTCGCGAAGACGGCGTAGGCGTCGGTCTTGGATCCATAGGTTCGCAGCGTCTCGCTGTCGTTCACCCATGCATAGACGAGGATCCGCGCCCTCGAGTCGAAGCGGAAGAAGAGCCGGAATCGCTGCCCGCCAAACTTGGCGCGAAACCAGTGCTTGCCGCCGGCACCAAGCGTCGCTCCCTGCCGGTACTCAGGCCGCGTTGGATCGGCGGGAATCGTGACGAACATCAGCTGCCGAAGCGAGGCGAGCACCTTGAAGTTGGCACTGCCCTCGTAGTCCTTGGGCTTCTTCGCTCGCAGCTTCTCAACCGCACCAACCAGCTTGTCGAGCTGATCGAGCAGGAGCGGATGCGCGAAGAGTTCCCAGCCGTTGACCTGCATCCGTCAGAGATCCACAGCGCCGTCGATCTCTGCGTCGAGGTCGATCTTCTTGCTCTTGGTCAGCCGGGCCATGCGAGCCGCGAACTCTCGCGACAGCGGCTTGATCGCCTGAGGACGCTGCCCGATGTCCTTCGCCAAGAACTCCAGGAAACTGCCGAGCGCCGGATCTTCGTGCGCTTCCTCGACGGCGTGAAGCGTGACGTGATTCTTCTCGACGCGAAACGCAACTCGCCCGCCGTAGTCGATGCCGAGGACCTGGCGCACGGCCTTGGGAACTGTGGTCTGCCCTTTCGCCGTGATCGTGCTGACCTCTTCAAGAACAGCCATGTCGCCTCCGTGATTCGAACGACGCAACTGTAAGGATTATTCCTTACTTCGTCAAGACGAGCGCAGCCCGTGACGCCAGCGTGCACGCATCCCTCCTGCTGCGTCGTGCCCGCACTCACACTTTGCGCACGGGCCCCGCGTACCGGGCCAACTGCGCATCGCTGGTGAGCAGGGTGACGCCTTCGTGCAAGGCCTGGGCGAGAAGCATGCGATCGAAGGGATCCTTGTGCAGCAGAGGAAGGCTGTCGATGCTCACGGCATGTTCGCTGGAAATGGGCAGCTCGGTGTAGCCGTTGTCGAGCAGGCCTCGACGCAGCAGGCGAGGCTCGACCCGGAAGTCTTCTCGGCCCAGCGTCTTCTTGATGGCGATCTCCCAGAGGCTTGCGGCGCTGAAGAGGAGCTCGTTGCGCGGGTCGTTCAGGAGCTTGCGGGCCGAGGCCGAGAGCCGGCTCGGCTGGCCAGCGGCCCAGAGCAGCAGGTGGGTGTCGAGCAGGAGCTTCATGCTTCGGTCCCGAACAACGCGGCGATCTCGGTCTCGCCCATGCGGTCAAAATCGCGAGGCACGTCGATCTCGCCCTTCATGAATCCCAGCCGTCGTGGGGTCACGGGCCTATCCAGCGCTGCCACCTTGACCAGCGGTTTGCCCGCCTTCGCGATCACGAAGGCATCACCCTTCGCGGCTTGATCGACCAACTTCGAGAGCTGGGTTTTCGCTTGATGGATGTTGACGGTGACCATGGCCGCCTCAGTGGACTAAGTTGATTGAACTAAGTCTAGCCAGATCTCCCGGACACAGGCAAGCGAACGCGATGACGAACGGGAGCGCTGGCGCGATGGGGAACGGG